>NZ_KE386601.1:50114-185278 GCF_000427885.1 Glycomyces tenuis DSM 44171 | reverse complement strand
GAACCGGCCCCCAGCACCAACACCGAGACCACCACCCCTCCCGAAGGCGAGACCACCACCGGCCCCGACACCCAGACCAGGACCAGGACCAGGACCGGGATACGACCCGCACCCGAACCGGCCTCACTCCCCGCCTTACCCCGCCCGCCACGGAACGCCCGTGGCGGGGAAGGAAACACCCATAGGTCGCTCAACTCGAACCCCAGCAGGGTCCGAGCCCTCCCCCATGCCCAGACACACCGACACACCCCCACCAGACACNCCCAAGCCAACAACCAGCCCTCCAGGCAAAGCACACCGCACCAGGCCCACCACCAACCCCCGCACCGACCACCCCAGGCCTCCACCCAGCTCGCTGTCGCTGATCCGCCTGAAGCCCGACCGAGACGACACAGAACACCACCACCGGCCCCAGCCACCACCCCAGCTCGCTGTCGCCGCCTCGATTGAAGCCCGACCACTACAGACCAGAGGCCCGACCACCCACCCCACCCTGACCACTCCCTCGTTATCGCCGCCTCGCCTCGACCCCGCTCCATACGAGCCGGAGGACACCTGCCCAGCCACACCGCCGCCTCGCCTGAAGCCCGTCCAGAACTCACCCGAGGCTGGCAGCCCAGCCGTGTCGGCCGTAGAGACGGCGGTCCATTCGAGAGAGGCGGCGCCTTGTCCCACTGGTCCGCTTACCGCCGAGGCAAAGACGGCTTCGATCTTCCGCGTACTACTGCGGCCCAACGGGTGAGGAGGCAATCCGGGGCATGGTCATGGTCGCGGCTAGAGTCGGTCAGGTCCTACTACACGGAAGGCCCGCTCCGGTGCGCACCGTTTATGTCGTCACCCATCCCGAAGCGACACACCACCTCGAAGGCGTCGTCGGCGGATGGCACGATTCCCGACTCACCCCGACCGGCATCCGCGCGGCCCGCGCCATCGGCCGCGCACTGCGGGCCGAGATCCCGACGGGCACCGAGGTGGAGCTGTTCTCCTCGGACCTCCAGCGCACCGCGCAGACCGCCGAGGCGATCGCCGAGCGCTTGCGTGTGAAACCGATCCTCGACCGCAGGCTGCGCGAGAAGTCCTTCGGCGAAGCCGAGGGGCGGCCGCAGGAGTGGCTCGACCAGAGATTCGTCCCGCCTCCGGCCGTCGGCGACCGCATGGGGCACCACGAGGGCGTGCCCGGCGCCGAGTCCAACACGGCGCTCGCGCGACGCGTCGATGCGGCCATGGACGAGATCCTGCGGCGCCCCTGCGAGCACCAGATCATCGTCACCCACGGCTTCGCCTTGACGTTCGTCGTGGCGTCCTGGATCAAGATGCCGATCGAGTCGCTCGGCTACGTGATATTCCAGGCGCCCTCCGGCAGCATCACCACACTGCACGAGGACGACTGCTACCACAGCCGCCGGCTTGTCCGCCTCGGTGACGACCGGCATCTCGAGCACATCGAGGACGACTGACCACTCGGCGCGGTCCCGCGCTCCTCTGAGGAGGCCGTACCGGGCAGGCGCGCGATGGTGGGATGCCGTGCCGTTCCGCCAGGGGGCGTGGCGGGTGGCTCTGTCGCCCTGAGAGGCCGCCGGTTCGGCCGACAGGAGCGCCGGGGCGTGGCGCAGACGCCCCTCGATTCGGTTCCGCCGCGACGGATCACTAGAACAGGCCCGTCTGCCTCCAGCTCCGGATCGAGGCTCGGCCGGTCATCTGGAGGACCAGCATCAGCGACAGCGCGGTGGCGGCCAGGCCCGCGAACCACACCGCGGCCAGGCCGATGCGGGCCCCCGCGCCGACGTCGGCGCCGCCGAAGACGTACCCGAGGGTCGACGACAGCGCCAGTGCGCTCGCCCCCGCGAAGGTCAGCAGCAGCGGCAGCAGCGACCCGAGCAGATGCGGCTTGTACGGCCCGCGACGCAGCCATGACTCCCAATGCAGGCCACCGGGTATGCGATCGCTCAAGCGGGTGTCGATGTACTCGGCCACCCGCACGGTCCCGAAGTGCTGAGCCACCAACCTGCCGCACAGCAGGTACGAGCTGAACGGCACGATGAGCATCACCGCGGTCATGTCCTCCTGCGAGATGGCGAAGCCGAAGATCGTCGCGGTGACCGTCAACTGGAGGGTCAGCAACTGCTGCTGGGCCTTGACTCGCTCCAGGATCTCCTGGCGCAGCGCGGTGAACTCGGCCAAAGGCCCCTCGTGCCCGTCGGGCTCGTCCGCCCCCGGTGGTGTGTCTGCTGTCGACTCCGCCATTCATCGACGGTAATCGAGGACTGCAAGCGGGGCGGGGTCCGGCGTCGGCCGGGGTCCGGGCCTTGCCGGGACGAAGGCCGCGGCGGTCCGCAGGCTCCGGCGTCCCGGGAACGCAGAAGGGCCCCGAGCCGAAGCCCGGGGCCCGCTCGTCGACGGCTCAGGTGCCCAGGAAGGTGCTGGCCTCGCTGACGATGTCGAGCAGGAAGCCCGGCGCCACGCCCAGCAGGACCGTGGCGACCACGCCGGCGGCGACCACCGTTCCGGCCATCGGGCTCGGCAGGTTCACCGTCGGGGCGTCCGGCGCGGGCTCGTTGAGCCACAGCAGCACCACGACGCGCAGGTACGGGAACGCCAGGATCGCCGAGGAGACGACGCCGACCACGACCAGGCCCACCTCGCCCGCTTCGAGGCCGGCGCTGAACAGGCTGAACTTGGCCGTGAAACCGCTGGTGAACGGGATGCCGGCCAGGGCCAGCATCAGGATCGTGAAGATCACGGCGGTCCCCGGCGAGTTCTTGCCCAGACCGGCCCAGCGGGACAGGTGCGTGGCCTCCTCGTCGCCGTCCCTGACCAGGCTGACGACCGCGAACGCCGCGATCACCGTGAAGCCGTACGCGGCCAGGTAGAACATGGTCTGGCCGACGGCCTCCCCGAGGGCGATCACGCCGATGAGGAGGTACCCGGCGTTGGCGATGGAGCTGTAGGCCAGGAGCCGCTTGATGTTCCGCTGCGTGACCGCGAAGATCGCCCCGCCGAGCATCGTCGCGACCGCGATGACCACCAGGATCGTGTGCCAGTCCCACGCCGAGGACTCGAGGCCGACGTTGAAGACCCGCAGCAGGCCGCCGAAGGCCGCGACCTTGACGCAGCCGGCCATGAGGGCCGTGACCGGCGTCGGAGCGCCGGTGTAGACGTCGGGTGTCCACATGTGGAACGGCACCGCCGCGGCCTTGAACAGCAGCGCCACGGCGATCATGCCGACGCCGATGTAGAGGAGGACGCGCGGCTCGTTCGACTCGATCCCGGCCGCGTTGATGCCGGCCAGGTCGATGGTGCCCGCGAAGCCGTACAGCATCGCCATCCCGTAGACGTAGAACGCCGAGGCGAACGCGCCCAGCAGGAAGTACTTGAGGGCGGCCTCCTGGGAGATGAGGCGGCGGCGCTTCGCGAGGCCGCACAGGAGGTACAGCGGCAGGCTCAGCATCTCCAGGGCGACGAACATGGTGAGCAGGTCGCCCGAGACGACGAACATCATCATGCCGCCGACCGCGAACAGCGTCAGCGGGAAGACCTCGGTGGCGCCCCGCTCGCGGCGCTGGGCGATGTCCGCGGCCGAGTCGGCCACGACGGCCGCCTCGGCGACGAAGTCGCCGCCTCTGGTGGTGCGCTGCTCGGCGAGCAGGAGCACCGCCACGAGCGAGAGGACCGCGATGGTGCCCTGGAGGAACAGCCCGGGCCCGTCGAGGGCGACCGA
The DNA here is from genome assembly GCF_000427885.1 of Glycomyces tenuis DSM 44171. GTDB lineage: Bacteria > Actinomycetota > Actinomycetes > Mycobacteriales > Micromonosporaceae > Glycomyces > Glycomyces tenuis. The sequence continues at coordinate 181,560 of NZ_KE386601.1, read as the reverse complement.
GCCGAGATCGGTGCCGTCCAGAGCGAACGCGGTGGCGTTCTTGCCCGCGTTGAGGACCACCGCGATGAACGCGGCCGCGAGCGCGAGGACCGCCAGCCCCACCTGGACGGCCAGGCGCTTCGCCTGGGGCACGGACGCCTCGACCACGAGGCCCGCGAAGGCCGCGCCGAAGACGATGATCATGGGCGCGAGTCCGGCCCAGTCGATGGACATCTCACTCATTGGTCTCTCCGGCGGCAGGTGCTTCGTTCGGTTCGTCCTGGACGAACTGCAAGGTGTTGTCCACGGCCGGCTCGACGGCGTCGATCAGCGGCTGCGGGTAGAACCCGAAGCCGAGGATCGCGATCACCAGGGGCGCCACGAGGGCCTTCTCGCGCACCGTCAGGTCGCGTTTCATCGCGGGCACGCCGTCGAGTTCGGGGTTCCTGTCGCCCTGCATCGTCCGCTGGTACATCCACAGCACGTAGGCGGCGGCCAGGATGATGCCGAGGGTCGCGATCACCGCGACCGGTTCGCTGGTCGTGAAGGTGCCCAGCAGGACCAGGAACTCGGAGATGAACGGGGCCGTGCCAGGCAGGGACAGGGATGCCAGGCCCGCGAACAGGAAGACCCCGGCCAGCAGCGGGAGCGTCTTCGCCGCCCCGCCGTAGTCGCCGATCGACGAGGAGCCGCGCCGCAGCGCCAGCATGCCGACCACGATGAAGAGCAGGCCGGTGGCCAGGCCGTGGTTGAACATGTAGAGGATCGCGCCCGTGGCCGCCTCAGAGGTGAAGGCGAAGATGCCGACGCCGATGAAGCCGAAGTGGGCGATCGAGGTGTAGGCGACGAGCCGTTTGAGGTCGGTCTGCCCGATCGCGACCAGGGCCGCGTAGATGACGCCGATGACGCTCATCCCGATGATCCACGGCGCGAACGTCTGCGTCGCGTCGGGGAACAGCGGGACGCAGTAGCGCAGGATCGCGAAGGTCCCGATCTTGTCCATGACGCCGACGAGCAGCGCGGCGACCGCGGCGGGCGCCGCGCCTCCGGCGTCCGGGAGCCAGGTGTGGAACGGGAAGAACGGCGCCTTGATCGCGAAGGCGACGAAGAAGCCGAGGAACAGCCAGTTCTGGAGCGTCCCGGCCTCCATGGGCTCGGCGTCCACGAGGGTCTGCCAGTCGAAGACGCCGCCGTTCGCCACCCACAGGCCGATGACGGCGACGAGCATGAGCAGGCCGCCGAGGAGCGAGTAGAGGAAGAACTTGACGGCGGCGTACTGGCGGCGGTTGCCGGTGCCGTAGGAGCCGATGAGGAAGTACATCGGCACGAGCATCGCTTCGAAGAAGAAGTAGAACAGCAGCACGTTGGAGGCCACGAAGGTCGCCAGCATGGCCGCTTCGAGCGCGAGGACGAGCGCGAAGAAGGTGGGCACCGAGCGCTGCACCGCGTCCAGGTCCCGCCAGGCGGCGAGCATCGCGATCGGGGTGAGCCCGGCGGTGAGGACGACCATGAGCAGCGCGATGCCGTCGACGCCCCACGAGAGGTTGAGGTCCCAGGCCTCGATCCAGGTGTAGGACTCGGTGAACTGGAGCCAGGGCGCGTCGTCGCCGTAGTCGAAGCCGACGGCGATGAGCAGGGCGATGACGGCGACGGCTCCGGAGAAGCCGAGCGCGGTCCACTTCGCCACCTCGGCCTGCTCGCGCCGGACCGAGGCGACGATGAGCGCGCCGATCAGCGGTACGACCACCAGGGCCGACAGCAGTGGAAGGTCGGTCATCACTGAATCACCACAACCATGAGCGCCGCCACGATGATGACGGCGCCCGACAGAATGGACAGGGCATAGGAGCGGACGAAGCCGGTCTGGAGGGCCAGCAGGCGCCGCGAGGAGCCGCCGACGGCCGCCGAGAGGCCGTTGACGACGCCGTCGACGCCGCGGGAGTCGACCGCGACCGAGGCGCCCGCCGCGAGTCGGCCGGGACGCTCGAACAGGCCGCGGTTGACCGCTTCGCCGCCGAGGTCGGCGCGGGCGAGGCGGATCGGCCAGGACGCGGCGCGCGGCGCCTCGTCGGTGCCGCGGCGGAACAGCAGCCACGCCAGGGCCGCGCCGAGGACGACGACGGCGGTGGTCGCGATGGTGACCTGCATGTGGCTCAGGTGCCCGTGCGGCTCGTGCTGCTCGCCGAAGACGGGGGTGAGCCATTCGGTCACCGGGCTGGCCATGAGCCCGCCGGCCGCGAGCGAGCCGAGGCCGAGCAGGACCAGCGGGCCGGTCATGATCGCCGGGGACTCGTGCGGGTGGACGTCCTCGGTCCAGCGCTTGGGGCCGTGGAAGGTCAGGATGAACAGGCGCGTCATGTAGAACGCGGTCAGGGCCGCGCCGAGGAGCGCCGCCCCGCCGGTGGCCCAGCCCTGCCAGCCTTCGCGGGCGAAGGCCGCGGCGATGATCGGGTCCTTCGAGAAGTAGCCGCTGAAGGGGAACAGGCCGATGATGGCGAGCCAGCCGGCGGCGAAGGTGGCGTAGGTGAGCGGCATGACCCGCCACAGCCCGCCGAAGCGGCGGATGTCGGTCTGGTCGTTCATGGCGTGCATGACCGAGCCGGAGCCGAGGAACAGCCCGGCCTTGAAGAAGCCGTGGGCGAGCAGGTGGATGATGCCGAGCGCGAACGCGGCGCCGCCGAGGCCGACGGCGAGGAACATGTACCCGATCTGCGAGACCGTCGACCAGGCGAGGACGCGTTTGATGTCGTCCTTCGCGCAGCCGACGATCGCGCCGAACAGGAGCGTGAGCGCCCCGATGACGACGACGGCGGTCTGCACGGTCTCGTTGAGGCTGAAGATGGCGTGCGAGCGGGCGATGAGGTAGACCCCGGCGGTGACCATGGTGGCGGCGTGGATGAGCGCCGAGACCGGCGTCGGGCCCTCCATGGCGTCGGGGAGCCAGGTCTGGAACGGCCACTGGCCGGACTTGCCGCACGCGGCGGCGAGCAGCAGCAGGCCGATCGCGAGGCTCGTGCCTTCCGAGAGGCCTTCGGCGCCGTTGAAGACGGCCGCGAAGTCGAGGCTGCCGACGGCGCCGACCATGACGAACATGGCCAGCAGGAAGCCGACGTCGGCGACCCGGTTGGTCAGGAACGCCTTCTTCCCGGCGGTGGCGGCGGCGGGCTTCGTCTGCCAGAACGCGATGAGCAGGTAGGAGGCCAGGCCCACGCCCTCCCAGCCGACGAAGGTCATGAAGTAGTTGCCGCCCAGGACGAGGACGAGCATCGCGGCGGCGAACAGGTTGAAGTAGGCGAAGAACTTCCGCCTGCCTTCGTCGTGCGCCATGTAGCCGACGGCGTAGAGGTGGATGAGGAAGCCGACGCCGGTGATCAGGAGGCAGAACACGGCCGACAGCGGGTCGAACAGCAGGCTCGCCTCGATCCGGAGCTCCCCCACCGAGATGATGGTGAACAGCTCGGTGACGGCGTTCTTGTTCTCCAGGCCGCCGAGGCTCGCGAACATGCCGAGCGCGAGCGCGAAGGCCGCGCCGATGGTGGCGACGCCGACCCAGTGGCCCCACTTGTCGGAGCGGCGCCCGGTCAAGAGCAGCAGCGCGGCGCCCGCGGCGGGCAGGGCGATGAGCAGCCACGTCCAGGAGAGCAGCCCGGTGGCGCTTTCGTAGGTCATCGGTGAATCCTCACTAGGCCTTCAGGAGGTTGGCGTCGTCGACCGAGGCCGAGCGGCGGGAGCGGAAGATCGCCATGATGATCGCCAGCCCGATGACGACTTCGGCGGCGGCGACGGCCATGACGAAGAACGCCATGACCTGCCCGTCGATGGTGCCGGTGGTGCGGGCGAACGTGACCAGGGTCAGGTTCCCGGCGTTGAGCATGAGCTCGACGCACATGAACACGACGATCGCGTTGCGCCGCACCAGGACGCCGACGGCGCCGATGCTGAACAGCGCGGCGGCGAGGATGAGGTAGTACTCGGGGCTCATCGCTCGTCCCTTCCTTCGGTCTTCTTCGGGGCCGCTTCGGCGGCGGTGAGCTGCCGGGGCGGCACGTACTCGGACAGGCTCTGCTGCTCGACGGTGCCGTCGGGGAGCAGCGCGGGCGTGGCCGTGGAGTCCGAGGTGGCGAACACGCCGGGGCCGGGCAGCGGGCCCGGGTAGTTGCCGGGCGCGAAGCGCTCGCGGCTGGCCTGCCGCTGGTTCCGGGCCTCGCCCTTGCGGGCGACGTGCGCGAACATGAGCGCGCCGACGGCGGCGACGGTGAGCACGCCGGACATGACCTCGAACGGGAAGATGTAGGTCGTGAACAGGTTCTCGGCGATGGCCGCGACGTTGGACTCGCCGCCGGCGCCTTCGACTGTCGGCGGGCCGGCGGCGATGGTCAGGCCGGTGACGGCGTGGGCGAGCCCGGAGGCGAGCAGCGCGGCCAGGCCGATGCCGAGGCAGATCGCGAAGAACCGCTGCCCGCGCAGCGTCTCGAACATGGAGTCCTTGGAATCTCGTCCGAAGAGCATGAGCACGAACAGGAACAGCATCATGATCGCGCCGGTGTAGACCATGATCTGGACGAAGCCGAGGAACGGCGCGGACTGCATGATGTAGAAGACGGCCAGGCACATCATGGTGAGCGCGAGCATGAGCGCGGCGTGGATCGCCGAGCGGGCCAGGACGAGGCCGATGGCCCCGCCGAGGGCCAGCGGCGCGAGGATCCAGAACGCGACGGTCTCGCCGGTGCCGACGGACTGGGCCAGGTCGACGATCACTGTTCGGCTCCTTCCTTGCGGGCGAGCATCTCCGTGAGGGAGAACTCGGCTCCGGCGCTGGCGCCCGGGTTGGCGGGGCCGGAGGCGTAGTAGTCCTTCTCGGACTCGCCGAGGCGCATCGCGTGCGGCGGCTGCTCCATGCCCTCGGTGAGGGGGGCGAGGAGCTCCTCTTTGGTGAAGATGAGGTCGCGCCGGTCGTCGCGGGCCAGCTCGTACTCGTTGCTCATGGTGAGCGAGCGGGTCGGGCAGGCTTCGATGCACAGGCCGCAGAAGATGCAGCGGGCGTAGTTGATCTGGTAGGTCTTGGCGTACCGCTCACCGGGCGAGTAGCGCTCGGTCTCGGTGTTCTCGGCGCCTTCGACGTAGATGGCGTCGGCCGGGCAGGCCCAGGCGCACAGCTCGCAGCCGATGCACTTCTCGAGGCCGTCTGGGTGGCGGTTGAGGACGTGCCGGCCGTGGTAGCGCGGCTGGACCTTCGGCGGCTCCTCGGGGTATTTGACCGTCACCTTCGGCTTGAACATGTGCGAGAAGGTGACGCCGAAGCCTTTTGCGAAACCGGACATCGTTACTCCTCCTTCCCTCTCGGCGAAGCTTGGTTGCCACTGAAGGGCTCGCGTTCGCGGCCTCCGGTGCCGTCGTCGGCGGCCCCGACCGCCGCGGTGCCGTTCCCGCCGTGGTCGATCTCAGTGAGCCCGCGCGGGCTGGGCGGGACGACGAGGTCGAGCGGCGGGACGGGGAAGCCGCCGAGTCCGGTGTCGGGCTCGGTCGGGGGTTCGTAGGGCTTCCGGCTGGGCCAGAAGAAGATCAGCGCCACGATGGCGATGAGGGCGCCGCCGATGAAGGCGATGCGGACCGAGGTCTCCTCGGCGACGACGCCGAGGTTGATCGCGGCCAGGACCATGATCCACACGAGGCTGAGGGGCACCAGGACCTTCCAGCCCAGGCGCATGAACTGGTCGTAGCGCAGGCGCGGGAGCGTGCCGCGCAGCCACACGTACAGGAACAGGAACGCCAGGACCTTCCCGAAGAACCACACCAGCGGCATCCAGCCCTCGTTGGCCCCGGGCCACCACGAGTTCGGGAACGGCGCGGCCCAGCCGCCGAGGAACAGCGTCACGCACAGGGCGGACATGGTGACCATGTTGACGTACTCGGCCAGGAAGAACGAGGCGTACTTGAGGCTGGAGTACTCGGTGCCGAAACCGGCGACGAGCTCGGATTCGGCTTCGGGCAGGTCGAACGGGGCCCGGTTGGTCTCGCCGATCATGGCGATGACGAAGATGACGAAGCTGGGCGCCAGGATGAGGAAGTACCAGCCGGGCAGGGTCAGCTCGAAGCCGCCGAACTGGAGGGGGACGCCTTCGGCCTGGGCTTCGACGATCGCGCCGGTGGACATCAGCTGCGACTGGAAGAACACGGCGAGGACGGCCAGGCCGAGGGCGATCTCGTAGGAGATGACCTGCGCGGCCGCGCGGAGCGCGCCGAGCAGCGAGTAGGCCGAGCCCGAGGACCATCCGGCGAGGACGATCCCGTAGACGCCGAGCGCGGAGCAGGCGAGGATGACCAGGACGCTCACTTCGAAGTCGGCGAGCTGGAGCGCGGTCTCCTGCCCGAACACCGAGACCTCCGGCCCCATGGGGATCACGGCGAAGGCGGTGAACGCGCAGGTGACGGCGATCAGCGGCGCGGCGATGAAGAGGACCTTGTCGGCGGTGCGCGGCATGAGGTCTTCTTTGAAGGCGAGCTTGAGTCCGTCGGCGAGGGACTGGAGGAGCCCGAAGGGGCCGTTGCGGTTCGGGCCGGGCCGCACCTGCATGACGGCGACGACGCGGCGCTCGTACCAGATGGTGAACAGCACCAGCAGGACGAGCACCACGAACACGGCGACGCCCTTGATCAGCATCAGCCACACTGGATCGTTCATCGCTTGGCAGCCTCCTTCTCCTCGTGCGCGCCGGCGGCGGGGGCCGGCACCGCGTTCGGGTAGGCCCGGATGGTGACGACGTCGCCGGCTCCGGCCCCGAGGTGGCGGTGGATGCCGCGACCGGGGGCGTTCGTCGGCAGCCACACCACGCCTTCGGGCATGTCCGTCGTCCTGAGGGGCAAGGTGATCCCGCCGATCGCGGTCGCGACGGTGACGCCGCCGCCTTCGACGGCGCCGATGGCCTTGGCGGTGGCGTCGCTCAGGCGCACCACCGGGTCGGGGGCGCAGCCGGCCAGGTGCGGGTTGTTCTCCTGGAGCGAGCCGCCGTCGAGCAGTTGGCGCCACGTCGCCAAGATGGCCTTGCCTTCACCGGTCTTGGAGGACGAGGAGTCCTGGGCGGGGCGGGCGGCGGGCTTGTCGGGCTGCCAGTCCGGGGCGGGCTGGCGGGTGATCGGGTCGGGCAGTCCGGCGAGTTCGGCGCGGACGCCCCTGGTGTCTCCGAGGCCCAGCTCGTGGCCCATGGCCTGGGCGAGGACGTCGAGGACGGCGTGGTCGCTCATGAGCTCGGATTCGAGGACGGCCTCGAAGGTGCGCAGGCGCCCTTCCCAGTCGAAGTAGGCGCCCTCCTTGTGGGTGGCGGGCGCGACGGGGAGGACGACGTCGGCGACCCGGGTGACCGCGGAGTGGCGGATCTCGAGCGAGACGACGAAGCGGGCCGCGTACAGGGCCGCCTCGACGGCGGGCCCGTCGGCGAAGTCGTACGGGTCGACGCCGCCGACCAGGAGGCCGTCGATCTCGCCGTCGGCGGCGGCCTGGAGGATCTCCCAGGCGCCTCGGCCGTCGCGGCCGGGGAGGGCGTCGACGCCCCAGTAGGCGGCGAGCTGCTCGCGGTCGGCCGCGTAGTCGGCCAGGCCCCCGCCGGGCAGGAGCCGGGGAAGGCACCCGGTCTCGACGGCGCCGCGGTCGCCGGCGCGCCTGGGGATCCAGGCGATGCGGGCGCCGGTGGCGGCGGCGAGCTTGACGGCGGCGGAGAACGCGCCTTCGACGGTGGCGAGGCGCTCGCCGAGGAGGATCACCGATCCGGCCTCGCCGAGGGCGTCGCGGACGACGCCCTTGTGGCGCCAGCTGTCGAGCAGTTCGGCCTCTTCGCCGGGGAGCCCTTCGAGGAGGTTCGCGTCGAGCTTGCGGGTGCCGCGGGTCGCGAAGGGGGCGAGCACGTGGACGCGCTGGCCCTTGGCGCGGACGGCCTTCCTCATGCGCAGGAACGCGATCGGGCATTCCTCTTCGACTTCGAGGCCCGCCACGAGCACCGTCGGGGCGTTCTCGAGGTCTTCGTAGGTGACCGCGCCGGAGGAGGGGTAGACGCCCGCGACGGCGTGCGCGAGGAACTCGGACTCCTCGGCCGAGTGCGGCCGGGAGCGGAAGTCGACGTCGTTGGTGCCGAGCGCGAGGCGCGCGAACTTGGCGTAGGCGTAGGCGTCCTCGACGGTCAGGCGTCCGCCGGGGAGGACCCCGACGCCGCCGGCTTCCTTCAGGCCCTTCGCGGCGCGGCGGAGCGCCTCGGGCCAGGACGCCTCGCGCAGGCTCCCGTCGGCCTCGCGCACCAGCGGCTGCGTGATGCGGTCGGCCGAGTCGACGTAGGACATGGCCCAGCGGCCCTTGTCGCAGTTCCACTCCTCGTTGACGGCCGGGTCGTTGCCCGCGAGGCGCCGCAGGACCTTGCCGCGGCGGTGGTCCGAGCGCTGCGAGCACCCGGCCGAGCAGTGCTCGCACACGCTGGGGCTGGAGACGAGGTCGAAGGGGCGGGAGCGGAAGCGGTACTGGGTGCCGGTGAGCGCCCCGACCGGGCAGATCTGGACGGTGTTGCCCGAGAAGTAGGACTCGAACGGCTCGTCCTCGTAGATGCCGACCTGCTCGAGCGCGCTGCGTTCCATCAGCTCGATGAACGGGTCGCCGGCGATCTGCTCGGAGAAGCGGGTGCAGCGGGCGCACAGGACGCACCGCTCGCGGTCGAGCATGACCTGGGAGGAGATCGGCAGCGCCTTCTTGTAGGTGCGCTTGTCGGCGGCCTCCATGCGGGTCTCGGTGCGGCCGGTGCTCATCGCCTGGTTCTGGAGCGGGCACTCCCCGCCCTTGTCGCAGATCGGGCAGTCGAGGGGGTGGTTGATCAGGAGGAACTCCATGATCCCCTCTTGGGCGTCCTTCGCGACCTCGCTGGAGTGCTGGGTCTTGACGACCATGCCCTCCATGGCGGTGGTGGTGCACGAGGCGGCCGGTTTGGGCATGCCGCGCCCGTTGCCCATGTCGGGGACCTCGACGAGGCATTGGCGGCAGGCGCCGGCGGGCTCGAGCAGCGGGTGGTCGCAGAAGCGGGGGATCTCGATGCCGAGCTGCTCTGCGGCGCGGATGATCAAGGTGCCCTTGGGGACGGTGATCTCGACGCCGTCGATGGTGAACGTGACCTGGTCAGTCATGTCAGTGCGCTCCAATCGCCGCGACGGCGAAGCGGGGTGGCTTGGTGCCCTCGATGTAGTCGAGGTAGTCCTGCTCGAAGAACTTGAGCGAGGACGTGACGCAGGAGGTGGCGCCGTCGCCGAGGCCGCAGAAGGACCGGCCGAGGAGGTTCCCGCACGCGTCGCGGAGCGTCTTGAGGTCGGCGAGTTCGCCTTCGCCGGAGAGGATCCGCTCGTAGACGCGGACCATCCAGTAGTTGCCCTCGCGGCACGGCGTGCACTTGCCGCACGACTCGTGGGCGTAGAACTTCAGCCAGCGCCAGCAGGCCAGGACGGGGCAGTCCTGGTCGGAGAAGATCATCAGCGCGGTCGTGCCGAGGATGGACCCGGCCTTGGCGACGTTGTCGAAGTCGAGCGGGACGTCGGCGTGCTCGGCGGTGAGCATCGGCGTCGAGGAGCCGCCGGGGGTGAAGAAGCGGAGCTCGTGCCCGTCCTCCATGCCGCCGGCGAGCTCGATGAGCTCTTTGAGGGTGGTGCCCATGGAGCACTCGTACTGGCCGGGGTGTTTGACGCGCCCGGACAGGGAGTAGATCATGGTGCCCGCCGAGTTCTCCGAGCCGATGGACTTCCACCATTCGGCGCCGCCGAGCACGATGTGCGGGACGGCGGCGATGGTGCCGACGTTGTTGATGCACGTGGGCTTCTGGTAGAGGCCGTGCGTGGCCGGGAACGGCGGGCGGAGCCTCGGCTGGCCCCGCATCCCTTCGAGGGAGTCGAGGAGGGCGGTCTCCTCGCCGCAGATGTAGGCGCCGGCGCCGGAGTGGATGACGACGTCGAGGTCGAAGCCGGAGCCGAGGATGTCCTCGCCGAGGTAGCCGGCGGCCTTCGCCTCGGCGACGGCGTGGCGCAGGCGGCGGGCGGCGTGGACGGCCTCGCCGCGGACGTACACGAAGGCGCGGCTGGCCTTGATCGCGTAGGAGGCGATGGCGATGCCCTCGATGACCGAGTGCGGGTCGTTCATCATCAGCGGCAGGTCCTTGCAGGTGCCCGGCTCGCCTTCGTCGGCGTTGACGACGAGGTAGTGCTCGTTGCCGTCGTCGGGCACGAACTGCCATTTCATGCCGACGGGGAAGCCGGCGCCGCCCCTGCCGCGGTGCCCGGAGTCCTTCATGAACGCGATCAGGTCCGCCGGGGCGTAGCCCAGGGCCTTGCGCAGGGCCTTGTAGCCGTCGAGCTGCTCGTAGACGTCGAGCTTCCAGGCGCCCGGCGAGAGCCAGCGCTTGGTGACGACGGGCTTGAGCTTGTCGAGGACGTCTTCGCGGGGTCGTCTTGGGCCAGGCACGGTTACTCGACTCACTTCGCTTCCTCTTTGTCCTTGGCGACGAGCGGCGCATCGGGGTCGAAGGCGGGCGCGGTGACGCCCGCTTCGGCCGCGAGCCGCGCGCCGGCGAGGGTGGCGTCGCCTCCGGCGTTGCCTTCGAGGCCGGCCTCGCGGCCGTCCTCGAATCCGGCGAGCTGCACCGACATCTCGCGGAGTGTGCACAGGGGCGCGCCTCGGCTGGGAATGGGGCGTTTGCCTTCGCGCAGCTGCCTGACGAGGTCGAGGGCCTCGGCGTCGTCCATGTTGTCGAAGAACTCGTAGTTGACGGTCACGACGGGCGCGTAGTCGCACGCGGCGAGGCATTCGGCGTGCTCGAGGGTGACCGTGCCGTCCGGTGTGGTCTCGTCGTGGCCGACGCCGAGCTCTTCGGAGAGCGTCTCGAAGAGGCGCTGCCCGCCCTTGGCGTGGCAGAGGGTGTTGGTGCAGACGCTGACGAGCCAGTCGCCGGCCGGTTCGCGCTTGTACATGGTGTAGAACGTCGAGACGGCCTGCACCTGGGCCTTGGTGAGGCCGAGGGCCTCGGCGCAGAAGGCGATGCCCTCGTCGGTGACGCAGCCGTCGTGGGACTGCACGAGGTGCAGCAGCGGCAGCAGGGCCGAGCGGGAGCGCCCTTCGGGGTAGCGGGCGATGACCTCGCGGGCCTGCTCGTGGATCTTCTCCGGGTAGCTCATCGGTCGCAGCCTCCCATGACCGGGTCCAGGGAGGCGCCGCCCGCGATGACGTCGGCCAGCAGGCCGCCTTCGGAGACGGCGGGGATCGCCTGGAGGTTGACGAAGGACGGTTCCCTCATGTGGACGCGGAAGGGCCTGGTGCCGCCGTCGGAGACGGCGTGGATGCCCAGTTCCCCTCGCGGGGCCTCGATGGCCGTGTACACCTGCCCGGCCGGGACGCGGAAGCCCTCGGTGACGAGCTTGAAGTGGTGGATGAGGGCCTCCATCGACTGGCTCATGATGTGCCTGATGTGGTTCAGGCTGTTGCCCATGCCGTCGGCGCCGAGGGCGAGCTGGGCGGGCCAGGCGATCTTCTTGTCCTCGACCATGACCGGGCCGGGCCGCAGTTTCGCGAGGCCCTGCTCGATGATCTTGAGGCTCTCGCGGATCTCGTCGAGGCGGACGAGGTAGCGGGCCCAGGCGTCGGCGCCGGTCTGGGTGGGGACGTCGAAGTCGTAGTCCTCGTAGCCGCAGTAGGGCATGGTCTTGCGCAGGTCCCATGGCAGGCCGGCGCTTCTGAGCACCGGCCCGGTGACGCCGAGGGCGAGGCAGCCGGAGACGTCGAGGTAGGCGACGCCCTGGGTGCGCTCCTGCCAGATGGCGTTGCCGCTGAGGAGGCCTTCGTAGTCGTCGAGGCCTTTCGGCATGTAGTCGACGAAGTCGCGGATCATGCGGATCGCGTCGTCGGGGAGGTCCTGGGCGACGCCGCCGGGGCGGACGTAGGCCATGTTCATGCGCAGGCCGCTGACGGCCTCGAAGATGTCGAGGACCTTCTCGCGGTCCCTGAAGCCGTAGATCATCATCGACAGGGCGCCGAGCTCCATGCCGGTGGTGGCGAGGGCGACCAGGTGCGAGGAGATCCGGTTGAGCTCCATCATGATCACGCGGATGACGTCGGCGCGCTCGGGCACGGTGACGCCGAGGAGCTTCTCGACGGCGAGGCAGTAGCCGACCTCGTTGAAGATCGGCGCGAGGTAGTCGGCGCGGGTGACGAAGGTGCAGCCCTGGGTCCACGTGCGGTATTCGAGGTTCTTCTCGATGCCGGTGTGGAGGTAGCCGATGACGGGCCTGATGGAGCGGACGGTCTCGCCCTCCATCTCGCAGACCAAGCGGAGCACGCCGTGCGTGGACGGGTGCTGCGGGCCGAGGTTGACGATGAGGCGCTCGTCGTTGACCGGGTCGACGGCGGCGACGAGCTCGTCCCAGTCGCCGCCGGTGACCGTGTAGACCTTGCCTTCGGTGGTCTCGCGTTCGGCGGCGTAGGCGTCTTCTTGGGCGAAGATGTCGTGGGCGTTATCAGTGGCGGTCACCGGTAGGCCCTCCTCTCATCTGGCGGAGGCACGTGGGCGCCCTTGTACTCGACGGAGATGCCGCCCAGCGGGTAGTCCTTGCGCTGAGGGTGGCCCTCCCAGTCGTCGGGCATGAGGATGCGGGTCAGGTGGGGGTGGCCGTCGAAGACGACGCCGAACATGTCGTAGACCTCGCGCTCCTGCCAGTCGGCCGTCGGGTAGACCTCGGTGACGCTGGCGACGACGGGGGTGTCGGCGCTCACGGCGGTCTCGAGGCGGACGACGCGGCGGTAGGTCATGGAGGTGAGGTGGTAGACGACGTGGAGCCGGTTGGCCTGCGAAGGGTAGTCCACTCCGGACACCGAGTTGCACAGCTCGAAGCGGAGGCTCTCGTCGTCGCGCATGGTCCGGCAGACCTCGGCGGTGCGGTCGGGGGCGATGTAGATCGTCAGCTCGCCGCGGTCGACGACGACCGCGCGGGTGACCTCGTCGCCGTGGGTCTCGCGGAGGGCCGCGAGGACCTCGTCGAAGTAGCCGCCGAGCGGCTCGGGCGTGGAGACCAGTTCGCCGGCGGTCGGGTTGGGGCGCACCAGGCCTCCGAAGCCGGAGGTGTCGCCGGAGCCGGAGACGCCGAACAGGCCTTGGGCCTCCTGGCCGACCGGCTGCATTTCACCGCTCATCGCTTCGCCACCGCCTTGCGGATCCGCAGCTGCTCTTGGGTGCCTTCCTTGACCGCCTCGGCCCATTCCTTCTTGCGCTGCTTGTCGAAGCGGTAGGAGGAGGGCATGGTGCCGGGCTTGACGGCCGGCTCGGGCAGGTCCTTGAGGGCCTCGCGGCGCTTGTCGCCGAGCGGCTCGTGCTGGACCTTCTCGTGGAGCTTGAGGATCGCGTCGAGGAGCATCTCGGGGCGGGGCGGGCACCCGGGCAGGTACATGTCGACGGGCACGACGTGGTCGACGCCCTGGACGATCGCGTAGTTGTTGAACATGCCGCCGGAGGTGGCGCACACGCCCATGGACAGCACCCACTTCGGTTCGGCCATCTGGTCGTAGATCTGCCGCAGGACCGGCGCCATCTTCTGGGAGACGCGGCCGGCGACGATCATGAGGTCGGCCTGGCGGGGGCTGGCGCGGAAGACCTCCATGCCGAAGCGGCCGGTGTCGTAGCGGGCCGCGCCGGTGGCCATCATCTCGATGGCGCAGCAGGCGAGGCCGAAGGTGGCCGGCCACATGGAGGCGCGCCTGGTCCAGTTCACCAGGGCCTCGACGGAGGTGAGGATGATGCCTTGCGGCAGTTTCTCTTCGATACCCATTGCTTAATCCCAGTCCAGTCCGCCGCGGCGCCACTCGTAGGCGTAGGCGACGAACAGCGCTCCGATGAACATGAAGACGGCCCAGAAACCGAAGACACCGAGCACGTCGTGGTGGACCGCCCACGGCACCAGGAAGATGATCTCGATGTCGAAGACGATGAACAGCATCGCGGTGAGGTAGAACTTCACCGGGAACTTCGTGGTGCCGGTGGTGTCGGGGGCGGGCTCGATGCCGCATTCGTAGGGGTCGTACTTGGCGCGGTTGGCCCGGCGCGGCCCGGCGATGCGGGAGGCGATCACGGACACGACTCCGAATCCGAGTCCGATCGCGAACATGATGACGACCGGTACATAGACTTCCATCGCCTCAGGCCCTCCTTTCGGCGAAGCTTGCGAGCCGATCGTCGGCTCTGTGGGCGGAGCTCGCGGACCGGACTCTGGTCCGGCCCAGCGGGGGCGTGGCGATCCTCATGCCGTTGACGATCCGGTCGGCGAGGTCGCCGCCGGGCGAGTCGGTGAGGTTCGCCAGCAGTTTCAGCACGAGCCGCATGAGGGCGGGGCGGTGGAGGCCGCGCTCGGTGCAGATCTTCATGACCTGGGGGTGTCCGATGAGGTGGACGAACACCTCGCCCATGCGGTAGTAGGAGCCGAAGCGTCGGCTCAGCAGCTCGGGGTAGCGCTTGAGCTGGGCTTCGCGCCTGGGCGCGTTCGGCTGCCGCAGCGCGGCGGCGACGACCTCGGCGGCGATCTCGGCCGATTCGATGGCGTAGGCGATGCCTTCGCCGTTGAACGGGTTGACCATGCCGCCGGAGTCGCCGACGAGCATCAGGCCGCGGCTGTAGTGGGGGACGCGGTTGAAGCCCATGGGGAGCGCGGCGCCGCGGACGGGGCCGTCGGCGGACTCCTCGCGCAGGCCCCAGTCTTCGGGCGTGGCGTCGAGCCAGTCGCGCAGGAGCGCACGGTAGTTGGTCTTGCCGTAGTCGGCCGAGGAGTTGAGGACGCCGAGGCCGACGTTGACGCGGCCGTCGCCGAGGCCGAAGATCCAGCCGTAGCCGGGCTGGAGGACGTCGGGCTCGTCGGCGGTGCGCAGCGCGAGCCAGGACTCGAGGTACGGGTCGTCGTGCTTGACCGCGGACTTGTAGTACTGACGGACGGCGACGCCCATGGGGCGCTTGGGGTTGCGCTTGATGCCGAGGGCGAGGGCGAGGCGGCCGGAGACGCCGTCGGCGGCGACGACGAGCGGCGCGCGGTAGGTGACGGCGCGGCCGTCCTCGCGCGCGGTCACGCCCGCGACGCGGCCGGCGAGGTCGAAGGCGGGGGCGGTGACGTGGACGCCGGTGCGGAGCGAGGCGCCGGCGGCGACGGCCCGGTCGGCGAGCAGCTGGTCGAAGTCGTAGCGGGTGCGGGTCAGGCCGTAGTCGGGGAAGCTCTGGAGGACGGGCCAGTCCAGTTCGATGGCGGCGTCGTCGGCGACGACGCGCAGGCCGCGATTGCGCTTCCAGCCTGCCGACTCGGAGGTGTCGACGCCCATCTTGAGCAGCTGGGCCACGGCGCGGGGCGTCAGGCCGTCGCCGCAGACCTTCTCGCGGGGGAAGTCGGACTTCTCGAGCAGGAGCACGTCCAGCCCGCGGTGGGCGAGGTGGTAGGCCGCGGCTGAACCACCTGGTCCCGCACCGACGACGATGACGTCGGCATCGGGCGTTGCGTGAGTGGTCACAAGCGTCCTCTCAGGCGTTTGAGGCGGTGATCATTCTTACGAGCCACCAGCTTGTGAAGCTCTTCACAAGCGTTTGTGAGCAGTCTAGAACTCCGTTATTTCCGCACTGTCACTTAGGTCGGCCTAACTTTGCGTTACAGGTGCTCACGCGGCGTACGGCTGTGCCATTACGCCATCGCGCCGGGCAGGGCGCGGAGCGTTTCCGTCGATCGGGCACAACAGTGATGAAAGAGACAGCATCGCCGCTTTGCGACTCGCGCAATCCCCGCATCGGAAGCGACGTAATGAGCGCCACAATGATTCAAATTTGAACTTTAGCGAGATGCCGGTTATCGTCGACGGTAGTTCAAATCTGAACCAATACTTTCCGTGCGCGGCCCCGCCGCCCGAACTCCGCCAACGAGGTATGCACATGTCAGTCAACGCTGTCGAGCCCGTCAAGGTCGCGGTCATCTTCTACTCCGCCACCGGCAATGTCACCACGCTCGCCCGCCAGATCGCCGAGTCCGCCGAGAAGGCCGGCGCCGAGGTGCGCCTGCGCCGCGTCGCCGAGCTCGCCCCGCAGGCCGCGATCGACTCCAACCCGGCATGGGCCGAGAACATCAAGGCCATCGCCGAGATCCCCGAGGCCACCCACGACGACGTGGAGTGGGCGGATGCGCTGCTCTTCGGCTCGCCGACCCGCTTCGGCAACGTCACCTCGCAGCTCAAGCAGTTCCTCGACACCCTCGGCCCGCTCTGGTTCCAGGGCAAGCTCGCCGACAAGGTCTACTCCGGCTTCGCCTCCGCCTCCGGCAAGCACGGCGGCAACGAGTCGACCCTGCTGGCGCTCTACAACTCCTTCCACCACTTCGGCGGCATCGTGGTCGCCCCCGGCTACGCGAACGAGGCCCTGTTCGCGAACGCCTCGCCGTACGGCGTCTCCCACTGGAACGGCTCCGACATCGACGAGACCACCCTCACCGCCGCGAGCGCGCAGGCCGAGCGCGTCGTCGCCACCGCCGCGGCCCTGAAGGCCGGCCGCGCCGCGGCCGTCGCGTAACGCGCAGAACCGCAAGAGCCCGGCCGGAGCCCGCATGGGGTTCCGGCCGGGCTCTGCGCGTGCGGGATCCGAAAGGCGACGCTAGCCCTCTTCGATGCGGGTGAGGATGCGCTTCGCCAGGACGCCGAAGCGGGCCGTCTCGTCCTCGTCGAGGACGTCGAAGACCAGGTGGCGGACGAGGGCGACGTGGCCGGGAGCGGCCTTGGCGAGGATGTCCAGGCCGTGGTCGGTGAGCTTGGCGAGCGTGGCGCGCCCGTCGGTGGGGCAGGCGAAGCGCTCGATGAGCCCGGCCTCCTCGAGGCGGCGGGCGACGTGGGACAGGCGCGAGAGGGAGCCGTTGCACAGGTAGGCGAGATCGCTCATCCGGCGCGTGTGGTCCTCGGCCCGCTCCAGGACGGCGAGCACGCCGTATTCGAAGTGGCTGAGCTTCGCGTCGCGCCGCAGCTGCTCGTCGAGCGCACTGGGGAGCTTCATGACCAGGCTGATGAGGGCCAGCCAGGTCTCCATCTCGGCATCGTCGAGCCAAAGCGCGTCGTCACTCATCCCACAAGCTTAACTTCGCTGCTTGCCGCGGCGGCTTGAGCGAGTAATCTTAGTTGAAGGTTCAATATTTCCTGGGAATCATTCACCCGACACCCCGCAGTGGACCCCCATGGAGCGGACGAGGAGAGACCATGACCGCCCAAGCCGGAGCCGCGTTCGACGCGTTCCTTCGGACCACCGCCCCCGAGGCCGCCGAGCGCCGCCCCTGGACGAGCGCCGACGGCCCGATGCCGGTCCTGTACCTCAGCCACGGCGCGCCGCCGCTGTTCGACGAGGCCGACTGGATCGACCGGCTCTTCGCCTGGGCGCAGCGCCTGCCGAAGCCCAAGGGCATCCTCATCGTCAGCGCCCACTGGGAGTCGGCCCCGCTCATGCTCTCCAGCCCCGAGGCGGGCACGCCGCTGGTCTACGACTTCGGCGGCTTCGACGAGCGCTTCTTCCGGATGCGGTACGCCACGCCCGACGCGAGCGCGATGGCCGAGCGGGTGGCCGCGGCGATGCCCGACGCCGAACCGCTCCACCGGCACCCGAGCCGGGGCCTGGACCACGGCGCGTGGGTGCCGCTCAAGGTCATGTACCCCGACGGGGACGTCCCGGTGCTCCAGCTGTCGATCCCGACGCACGACCCGGACCGGCTCATGGGCATCGGCCGCCGGCTGCGGCCGCTGCGCGACGAGGGCTACCTGGTCATCGGCTCGGGCTTCATGACCCACGGGCTGCCGTACATCGACTTCTCGGACCGGGTCCCGGGCTGGTCGTCCGACTTCGACGCCTGGGCCGCCGAGGCCCTGGCCGCGGGCGACGTCGATACGCTCGCCTCGTACCGCTCGAAGGCGCCCGGGATGCCGTACGCGCACCCGACGGTGGACCACTACGTGCCGCTGTTCATCGCCTACGGCGCGGCGAGCGAGGCCGAGCAGGCCGCCGAGACCGTCATCGACGGCTTCTGGTTCGGCCTCTCGAGGCGCTCCTTCCAACTCGCCTGAGCGGGCCCGCGCGGGCCTGGGCGTCGACGTCGGCCGGAGTGACCGGCGGCAGGCGGGCGTCGGCATCGGCGCGGGCGCGCCGCCGTTCGGTGAACCCGCTGCGCGAGAACGGCGTCCCCGCCGGACGATGCGCGGTCGGCTGCGGTTATTTGAAGCCGCGGTGGAGGGCCACGGCGCCGCCGGCGAGATTGCGCCAGGCGACCTTCCGGTAGCCGGCCTTCACGATCCGCTCGGCGAAGGCGGCCTGGTCGGGCCAGTCCATGGTCGTCTCGGCGAGGTACTTGTAGGCCTCGGGGTCGGAGGCGACGCGCGCGGCGACCTTCGGGAGGATGCGCTTGACGAACAGGCCGTGCGCGGCCCGGTAAGGCTTCCAGGCGGGGCGCGAGACCTCGCACAGGACGAGGCGGCCGCCGGGCTGGAGGACCCGCAGGATCTCGGCGAGGCAGGCGTCGAGGTCGACGACGTTGCGGATGAAGAACGAGCCGGTGACGGCGTTGAACGTGTCGTCGGCGAAGGGCAGGCGGAGCGCGTCCCCGGCGACCAGGGGCACCTGCCGGTCGGCGTGGGCCTTGAGCATGCCGATGGAGATGTCCAGGCCGATGACATCGGCGCCGGACCTGGCCAGTTCGGCGGTGGAGACGCCGGTGCCGGCCCCGAGGTCGAGGCACCGCTCCCCCGGTTGCAGGCTGAGCGCCTCGCGGGTGGCCCTGCGCCAGCGCTTGTCCTGCCCGGCGACCATCACGGTGTTGGTGCGGTCGTATCCCGGAGCGACCCGGTCGAACATCGCGGCAACGCGACGGGGCTCCTTACTGGGGGTGTTCGCTTCATTCGCCTGGCTCACGGGCTCAGCCTCGCACATCGTGGAACGGGGGGCCGCCGGAGCCCTGGCAGTGTGGGCCGGAGCCGACCGGGACGGTGACCGAGCCCTCATTCGAGGCGGCGGGACCCGCTCGGGCCCTGGTGGCGGGGCCTCGCCGGGGACAGAGAAATCCGCCGGAGCCCTGTCGGTGTGGGCCCCGGCGGATCAAGGGGTTAGCGGGCGCGCGGAGTGCGCGTCACGCGCTGCCTCGAGGGAGCTGGGAAAGGAAGGCAGCGCGTTCGCCCGGCGGGAGTGCCCTTTCGGGAAGGCCGGTGAGCCGGAGATCGGCTCGGGTCGACGATCGGAATGTCTGCGCGGCAAGGCGGAGCGCGTCCGGATCAGCGGTCGCCGTGATCATCTGCTCCTCCTCGCGTCATCCGGCTCGGACGGTGGTCGGGCCGCGTCCGGGGTGAAGGGCTCGGGTCCGCCGATCGTGATCCGATCGACTTTCGGGCCGCCCCGCGGTGCGGTCTGCGTTACAGGACCACACTGACGCACCCGGGCTGTGATGTCGATCTATGAAACCGAACCGTTATCGCACGTGACCCATCCGATAACTACGGCGTGCTCGCTGTCACATTTCGGCTGGTAGTTGGCCCTTTCGGGGTGGGAGTGCGCCGTTTGGGGAGGTTTAACGCGGACATGAGCATGTGAACTGGAGGTTTCGCGGCGGCGGCGAGCGGCGGGAAGGGACCGCGGACGACGATCGGCGGGGCGCGCGTACACACACAAACGCGCGCCCCGCCATCTCCAGGGGATAGAGGAGAGCGGCGAGCGCCGCTCCCCAATGGGGTCGAAGTCCTGAGCCCTGCCAGCATCCCGGACACGAGCGGCGCGGCACAAGCAGTGTGACCGAACCGTTATCGAAACTCAATGTTCGATGAGGCGGCCCTTGACGACGGTGGCCTTGCAGTTCCCCGCCGCCTCCGACACGAGCGCGGCGTACGGGTTGGCCTCGGTGTCGACGTCGAACACGGCCAGGTCGGCGCGGGCACCGACCTTGATGGCGCCGATGTCGCTGCGCCCGAGCGCCTTCGCGCCGCCTTCGGTGGCGGCGCGGACGAGCCACTCGTTGAGGCCGTCGCCGTCGTCGCCCTGGGCGAGGGCCAGCTTGCGCAGCACGGGCCATTCGGCGGCGACGTCGAGGTCGGGCGCCGAGGCCCGCGAGTCGGTGCCGACGGCGACGGGGTTGCCTTCGGCGCGGTGCGCGGCCACGGGCGCCTCCCCCGCTTCGAGGCGGGCGTTCGAGCGGGCGCACAGGGCCACGGCGGTGCCCTGCTCGCGCAGGAGCGCCCGGTCCTCGGCGTCGAGGTGGACGCCGTGGGCGACATGGGAGTCGGCGCCGAGCCAGCCCACCTTCGCCATCTGCTGGGCCGGCGAGTGCCCGGCGCCGCCCGCGGCGAGTTCGAGGTCGAGGCCGATGCGGCGGTTCATGAACGCGAACGGCCCCGAGCCGCGGCGCACGAACATGTCCTCATGGGTGGTCTCGGCCAGGTGCGGGTGGAGGCGGATGTCGAGGGTGCGGGCCAGCTCGGCGAGGCTCTTGGCGACGCCGGTGCCCAGTGAGTAGAGCGTGTGCGGGCTGACGCCGACGGCCAGGTCGGAGCCGTTGACGGCGCGCGTCTCGGTGACGATCTCCCGCCAGGCCTTGCGGCGCTCCTCCCAGGCCTCGTCGTCGATGAAGCAGGCCTCCCAGTAGGCGACGCCCGCCAGGTCGGAGGCCAGGAGCGGCTCGAACGCGGCGGCCGGGGTGACGACGTCGGCGACGGCGGTGACGCCGGCCGCGAGGGACTGGTCGACGCCGTCCTGGGCGGCGGCCTTCCACTCATCGTCGGCGGTGGCCGGGTTGCGCCTGGCGAACTCCTGGATCCACTCGAAGAATTCCTTCTCATTGCCGTGCATGTCGGCGAAGCCGGTGTAGCACAGGTGGGTGTGGGCGTTGACCAGGCCGGGGGTGAGGACGCCCGCGAAGGCGGTGGCGTCCTCGGATTCGGGGGCGTCGGCGGCTGGCCCGACGTAGGCGATCCGGTCGCCGTCGACCCCGACCGCGCCGTCGCGGACGGGATCGCCGGCGATCGGGACGACGACGGGGGCGGTGTAGATGTGCATGCGGCGAGCTTACCGAGCGTGCCGTTCAGACTCCGAGAGCGGAGGCGGCGCTCACGCGGCGCGGTCGGCCCGGTCTTCGAGCCGCTCGTAGGCGGGGAGGACGACCTCGTCGATGAGGCGGCGGCGCTCCGGGTAGGGCAGGAACGCGGCCTCCAGGGCGTTCACGGTGCAGCGCTTGAGCTCCGGCCAGCTCCAGCCGAAGTTCTCGGACAGCAGCTGGAACTCGCGGGAGGTGTGGGTGCGGCTCATCAGGCGGTTGTCGTTGTTGACCGTGACGCGGAAGCCGAGGTCGTACAGGTCTCCCACCGGGTGGGTCTCGATCGACTCGGCGGCGCCGGTCTGGAGGTTGGACGAGGGGCACACCTCGAGGGCGATGCGGCGGTCGCGGATGTAGCTCGCCAGGCGTCCGAGCTTCGGTTCGTCACCGCGGAGGTCGATGTCCTCCATGAGCCTGACGCCGTGGCCGATCCGCTCGGCGCCGCACTGGGCGACGGCCCCGCTGATCGAGGGCAGGTGGGCCGACTCGCCGGCGTGGATGGTGAACCGCATGCATTCGCGCCGCAGGTGGTCGAAGGCGTCCAGGTGGGCCTCGGCCGGGTGGCCGATCTCGGCTCCGGCGATGTCGAAGCCGACGACGCCCTTGTCGCGGTAGGCGACGGCGAGTTCGGCGATCTCCTTGACGCGGTTCGCGTGGCGCATGCCGCACAGGATGGTGCCGGTCGTGATGGGGTGGCCGGCCGCGGCGGCACGGCGTTCGCCTTCGGCGAGCCCGGCGACGGTGGCCTCGACGACCTCGCCGAGGCTCATACCGCGCTGCAGCTGCTGCTCGGGGGCGTAGCGCAGCTCGGCGTAGACGACGCCGTCGGCGGCGAGGTCCTCGACGGCCTCGGCGGCGACGCGGGCGCAGTTGTCGGGGGTCTGGAGGACGGCGACGGTGTGGTCGAAGGTCGTCAGGTAGCGCTCCAGGCTGCCGGAGTTCGCGGCCTCGAAGAACCAGTCGGCGAGCGCCTTCGGATCATGGGCGGGGAGAGGGTGGTCGATCTCGGCGGCGAGCTCGATGAGGGTCTGGGGACGCAGACCGCCGTCGAGGTGCTCGTGGAGCACCGCCTTGGGGGCGGAACGGATCTCGTCGTGGGTCAGCGGCTTGAAATTCATTCCGCGAATGGTAGTCACCGGCTCTCGCGAGGACGCCTCAGAGTCGCACCTCGTCCCAGTGGACGGGGCGCTCCTCGGCGAAGACCACGGCCCACTCCAGGGCCCAGCGGCGGTGCCAGACGAGGCTGTCGTCCACGCCGGGCGGCAGGGCCGCGCCGGCGCGCCTGGACTGGTCGCACACCCAGTCCAGGCAGTAGTACAGATCGAGCATCTCAGCGACGACGCCGGCGTCCCGGGTGGGCGTCAGGTGGCGGTCGCGCCATTCGCTGAACGACTCGGGGCGGCGCAGGTCCGGCAGGAGCTCGGGGAGCTCTTCGGAGCAGGCGACGGTGGGGTCGAGGTGGTCGACGAGACCGAGCAGCCAGGCGACGGCGTAGAGGCACTCGAGCTGGTCGGCGTAGCGGGCCCGTTCGCCTCTGCCGCAGGCGATGAAGCCCCATTCGTCGGGGGTCAGGTGGTCCAGGACGTGGGCGTCGAGCAGCCAGCGCATGGCGAGTTCCTCGGGCATGTTGAACACGCGGGCCTGGACGATGTTGAGGATGGCCGCGCGCGCCTCCATGTGGACCCGGGGGCGGAGCCTGGGGAGACGGCCTTCGGGGAAGGGCATGGGGAAGCGTTCGGGGGGCGCGGGTATGCCCAGGGCACCGAGACCGTCCACTGTACGCACTCTAACGCTGCGGGGATCTGTGACCAGCGACGGCATATGGGCTCCCTACCACTAAGGGTTCACCTGACGGGGTGGTTGCATAACACGGAAGGGTATTTGTGAAAGACTGTAGCGTCCGACACATGTTCCAGTCAATCCGGGCCCGGTGAGACGCGCGCCGCGCCACCTTCGGGCATTCGACGGTTACGCAGGTGTTTCGCGGCTGATCACGGTGAGTCTCTTGTGGCCGGGGCCACGGCCCGCGACGGAGCGTCCGCAGAGCGTCAGATACGGGAACGCGGCCCCGCGGCCTCGCACCCCGGCCGGAGGCGGAGGCTTTTCGGTCGAAATTGGACAAGGCGCTTATATCGTGCCCCGCTTTCGGGTCGAAGGGGGAATTCTCCGCGTTCCACGCAACGGGGGCAAGCGTTTCAAGCGTCGTAACGGTGACGGGATCGCCCGATCCCGAACGAACCGCTTCCCGAGAGGACGACACGATGTCAACCACGGTGCAACGGCATTCGAAGCCCTGCAGGGCATTGGCAGCCGCCGCGGTGCTGCTCGCGGCGGGCGCGGGCGCCCTTCCGGCGCAAGCCGCCTCGGCGAACGGAACCGATGCGGCGGAGCTCTCGTGCGAGCTGGAGACGCTCCCGATCCCCGACGGGCTGCTGTTCACCTTCACGACCGGCATGAGCGACGACGGCTCGGTCATCGCCTACCGAGCCTATCCGCTCGACTTCGGCTTCGAGCGCTACACGATGCTGTACTCCGGCGGCAAGGTCACCGAGGTGCCGATCCCCGGCGAGGACCAGGCGCTGAACGATGTGAACTCCGGCGGCGAGGCCGCCGCCTCCACCTGGCTCGGCGACGGCTCGGTCCCGTACGCGTGGCGCGGGGGCAAGGCCGCGGAGCTGCCGAACACCGGCGGCGGCGAGGCGAACGGGATCAACGAGCACGGCGACATCGTGGGCCAGAGCGGCTCGCAGCCGGTGCTGTGGCCGGCCGGCTCCGAGGAGGCGGTCGAGCTGGAGCTTCCCGAGAAGGCCGTCTGGGGCACCGCCACCGACATCGGCGACGACGGCACGATCGTCGGCTACTTCTCCATCGAGAACGGCGACTTCAAGCCGTACGCATGGAACAGCGACGGCACCGGCTCCGAGCTGCCGTGGCCGGAGGGCGTCGAGCCGGGCACGGCCCACTCCTACGTTTCGGACCTGAACGGCCAGTGGGCCTCGGGGTACCTGGACACGCCGGAGCACCCCGGGGCGGGCATCCGCTGGAACCTCGCCGAGGGCACGGCCGAGGTCCTGGAGATCGAGGGCCCCGCGGCGGTCGCCGCCGACGGCACCGCGGCCGGATCGCTCTTCCCCGACGCCGCCGTCCAGACCCGCGAGGGGGTCGTCGCGCTGCCGGGCGTCAGCGACCCGGCCGACAACTACTTCGGCGACCAGGCCGACTCGATCAGCTCCGACGGCTCGATCGTCGCCGGGAGCGTCTACGTCGGCGAGGACGCCACCGGCATGCACACCCTCAACGCGGTCAGGTGGACCTGCGAGCCGTAGTGTCCTCGACGGCCGAAGCGGGCCCGTCCGGCCGCGCCGGGCGGGCCGCGCCCGTGCCCGACCGGTCTCGGGGCCGTGGCGATCGTGCAGTACAACGGACCGGTGAACAGCACTCGCGTCATCGCCGACCGATACGAACTGGCCCGGCCGGTCGGCGCGGGCGGCATGGGCCGCGTCTGGCAGGGCGTCGACGCCCGCCTCGGACGCGAGGTGGCCGTCAAGGTCGTCAGGCCCGACCTGCTGGAGGGCCCGCAGCGGGACGAGGCCGCCGCGCGGTTCCGCCGCGAAGCCCGCGTCACCGCCCAGATCGCGCACCCCGGCGTCCCGGCGATCTTCGACGCCGGGGTCGACGAGGACTCGGGCGAGCTGTACCTCGTCATGGCCTACCTGCCGGGGCTGAGCCTGCGCGACCTGCTCGACGAGACCGGCCCGCTCCCGGCCGACTGGTCGACCGCGATCGGCGCGCAGCTCGCGTCCGTGCTGGCCGCCGCCCACGCCCGCCAGGTGATCCACCGGGACCTCAAGCCCGCCAACATCATCGTCGGACTCGATGGGCGGGTGTCGGTGGTGGACTTCGGGATCGCCGCGATCCTCGAAGGCGACCCGACCCGCCTGACCGCCACCGGCGACAAGCCGGGCACGCTGAACTACATGGCGCCCGAGCAGATCAGGGCGCGCCCGGCGGGCCCGGCCTCCGATCTGTACGCGCTCGGGGCCCTGCTGTACGAGATGGCCACCGGCGAGCGGCTGTTCGCCGGGCGCGGCAGCGCCTACGAGGTCCAGACCGCGCACCTGGAGGAGGTCCCCGAGCCGGTGCGCCGCCGCCGGCCGGAGCTGCCGCCCGAGTTCGACGACCTCATCGGGCACCTGCTGCGCAAGGACCCCGGCGAGCGGCCGGGCGACGCCGCCGCGGTCTACCTCGTGCTCGCCGGGCTCCTCGAACGGCTGCCCGTCTCCGGCATGGCCGCCCGCGACTCGGGCGACCCGACCTGGCCGTTCCGGGCGCCGCTGGCGCCGCCGTCCGTCGCCCGGGAGGCCGCGGCCGAGCTCGGTCGGACCGCCGCGGCGCCGCGCGCCGCCGAGCGCCTCGCCGGGGCCGAAGGGCGCCTGCGCGAGGGCGACTTCGGCGGCGCGCTCACCGCGTTCCGGGCGCTGGCCGCCGACTTCGAGGCGGCCGACCCGGCCGAGGCCCTCCACTGCCAGGTGCGGGCGGCGCAATGCCTTGCGGCGCTGGGAAACGCGGCGACCGCGCTCAGCGGGCTGCACAGCGTCGTCGAGCGCCTGCGGCGCCTGGCGGGCGAGGCCGACCGGCGCACGCTGCGCGGGCGCCGCGCCGCGGTCGACATGCTGGCCGCGCTCGGGCGCGGCGCCGAGGCGCACGGGGCGCTCGCGGGCCTCGCCGTCGACATGGCGGCCGCGCTCGGCGAGGACGACCCCGATACCATTGAGGCCAGGCGGCTGCTGCGTGCCTGGTCCGTTCCTCCCCAGGCGGGCCCCGGGTGGCCGGTGCAGATCCAATCCACGGCTGGGAGTCCCCCGTAAATGACCGTCCCCGGTCCCGTCGTTCCCCAACAGCGCCTCAAGACCGCCTCCGAGATCGGCACGATCCTGTGGGCGATGCTGCCGATCCTCACCTGCGGCTTCGGCGTGGCCATCGCCTTCGGTGCGGCCGTGGCGAAGCGGCGCACCCCGGCCACGATCGCCGCCCTCGTCGGCTACAGCGCCCTGTCGCTGACGTGGATCTGCCTGGCTGGCACCTTCGGCGATCAGGCGCCGGGGTGGGCCGACGCGCTCATATACGCGATCCTGCCGGTCGTGACGGTGGTGGCGACGGTGCACCTGTTCGTGATCCGGCCGCTGGTGTGGGCGCCGCCGGCGCCGGCGCCGGACGTGCTGGTGGCCAGGGCGAGCGGCCCCGAAGCGGTCGACCGGGCCAGGCGGCTGCGCGCGCAGGCCCGCGGCACGGTCGCCGCCGATCCCATGCTGGCCAAGCGGCTCGGCATCGGACGGCCCGACCTGCCGCGCCAGTTCGACGACGGCGGCCTGGTCGACCTCAACCACGCGCCGGTGGGGGTCCTGATGTCGCTGCCGGGCGTGACCGCGGTGAGCGCCAAGCAGATCCGGGACCGGGTGGAGCGCTTCGGGCCGTTCCAGAGCCTCGGTGAGGTGCTGCTGGTCGTCGAGATCAGCCCGACGTTCGAGCACCACCTGCGCGAGTACGTGGTGTTCATACCGTAGGGGCGTCAGAGGTAGTCGAAGCAGATGATGCCGGACGTGCGGCCGAAGTCGTCGACGAGCCCCCGGTAGGCGCTGCCGGTGCATTGGCCCGAGAGCTCCTCGAACACGTCGCCGAACGCACCGCGGTCTTCGAGCTCGAGCTCGAAGACGTCGGTGACGACGGCGTCGGCCACGGCGGGATCGCACGGCCGCGTCCACCATTCGACGTCGCTGGACTCGAAGCACTCCTCGACGGCGGGGACGACCGGGGTCGCGCCCTCGGCGTCCGGCCTTCCGATGGCCTCGAAGCAGAACAGGTACTCGACCTCGCCGGACTCCTCGTCGTGGACCATGTCCCAGCCGGTGTGGGGCCGACCGGGGAAGTACGCGGTGATCTCCTCGCCGCACAGGTCGAACAAGGGCTGATCGTCGACGAGGTCGGCACCGTCCGGGGAACTCGCGCCGGAGTCGCCGCTGATCGCGGTGAGGGTCCAGAACGCCGCCTCGTCGTCGCAGTCGACGGTGAACTCGACGGCGTCGCGGGCGGGGATCTCCCGCGGGAGGCACTCGCCGGGTTCGGCTTCGGTGATGCCGGGTGCGGGGGACTCCTCGTTCGACTCGCAGCCGGTGAGCATCGCGAGGCCGAGCAGTCCGGCGGCGGCGAGGCGCCGCAGCGGGGCGGAGATCGAGGGGTGAGCGGTCATGCTGGCGCTTTCTGCGGAAGAGCGGTCGGGTGCCGGTGCCGGGCGTCTTCGACGATACGGCGGCGGTGCCAGTGCGCGCGGCGAAGGCCCGAGGCACAGCCTCGGGCCTTCGGTTCGGTCGTGCTCGTCGACTACTCGACGCAGAGCAGGCCGGTGGTCCGGTCGAACTGGTCGAGCAGCTCGTAGTAGGCGGTCCCGCCGCATTCGGCGGTGGCGCCTTCGACGTCGGGGGCCGCCCACTCGGAGGACGGGAACTCGACGGCGTTCGCGACGGTGGAGTCGGCCGCGGCCGAGTCGCACGGGAGGGTCTTCCATTCGGCGTCGGCGCTGGAGAAGCACTCGCCGGTGGTCGGCACGGCGAGGAGCGCGCCCTCGCCGTCCGGCTGGTCGGTGGCCTCGATGCAGAACAGGTAGTCGACGGCGCCGGTCGCCTGGTCGTAGATCATGTTCCAGTCGGTGAGGGGCTTGCCGGGCAGGAGGGCGCCGACCTCCTCGCCGCACAGGTCGAAGATGGGCTGGGGGTCGGCGATGTCGCCGCCGGAGGCGGTGACGCCGGGGTCGGCCTCGATGGCGGTGATCGTCCACTGCGCGGTCGGGTCGGAGCAGTCGATCGTGAACTCGTCGCTGGTGCCGTCGAGGAATCCGGGGGCGAGGCAGTCGCCGGACTGGGCGTCGGCGGCGGCGTCGACCTGCTCGTCGCTGACCTCGGTGGAGCCGGAATCGCCGTCGTCGGAGGACTCCAGGAGGGAGCAGCCGCTCAGGGCCACGGCGCCGGCCAGGCCGACGCCGGCGACGGCGAGGACGCGCTTGAAGGGGGCGGAAGTCGAGGTGTGCTCGGTCATTGGTCGCTTTCTGTGAGCCGCCGCCGGTCGGGTCCCGGTGGCGAGGTTGATGCTCCGCGACTCTAAGGACCGCCTTCCAGCCCCGTGCCGACGGTGCCCACCGGAATAGGCGTACACACCGGCCTCAAGCAGGCATTTCGCCGTTGTGACGGTTGCTTCACGCGGTGTTCGGAGGCGGAGATCACTGGCGCGGGGGTTCGGCGAGGACGGCGACCGCGGCGCGGGCGGGGTCGTCGGCGAACGTCGAGGGGAAGGCGTCGGCGAGCCGCCATCCGGCGCGGCGCAGGGCGCGGTGGCGGGCCAGGTGCGCCCGGGGCCCTTCGGGGTGGACGGCGCAGATGAGGCCGACCGCCCGCTCGCCGTCGCCGACGACGAGGTCGACGCTCCAGTGCCCGGCCGGGTAGGCGCGGCGCACCGGGACGTCCGAGGCGGCGAGGGCGTCCGCGAGGGCGGCGGTCCACTCGTCGGAGCCGGCCTGCCCGTCCACTGGGGATGCCGGTGGGCGGTCGGCGTAGGTGAGGAACTCGCCGACGAGGCCGTCGGGTCCGGTGAGGGCGGTGACGACGTGGAGGTGGGCGCGGGCGCGGGTGATCATGACGTTGAACAGGTTCGGGTTCGCGATGAAGCGCCTGCGCCCGGCCGGGTCGCCGTCGGCGGCGCCGAGGGAGGCGATGACGGTGTCGGCCTCGGAGCCTTGGAAGGCGTGGACGGTGCCGGCGCGGATGCGGCGGGAGCGGATGGTGGCGACGTCGAAGCGCCGCACGACGGCGGCCTCGATCGCCTCGGCCTGGGCGCGGAACGGCGAGAGGACGGCCAGGCCGGTCTCGCCGCGTTCGACGAGCTCGGCGAGCAGTTCGACCGACTTGTCGACTTCGGCTCCGAGGACGCCTTTCGGCGAGGATTTCGCGGCGGTGACGCGGTGGACGGCGATGACGTCGGCGTCGTGGTTGCGCGGGTGGGTGGTGATCGGCTTGACGCGGCCGTGGTAGAACTTCGCGGCCGAGAAGCCGATGAGGTGCGGGACGCTGCGGTGGTGCTCGGTGAGCTCGACGACCGGCCCGGCGCCGCAGGCGAGGTCGTAGGCGCTGACGCGCCTCGTGTCGAGCTGGGCGGCCCGGTCGGCGAGGCCGTGGGAGGCGAGGACCTCGGTCAGGCGCTCCTCGCCGGCGAAGGAGACGAACCGCAGCTGCCTTGGGTCGCCCGCGACGACGGCGCGGCGGGCGCGGGCCAGGACGGGGGCGGCCCGCAGCTGGTTGATGTGGCTGGCCTCGTCGAGGATGACCAGGTCGAACATGCCCGGCACCGAGGGCAGGAGGTCCTCGACGTCGGCGACGGTGCCGATCCACAGCGGCATGGCGCGGAGCATCGCGGCGGCGTCGACGGCGGCGAGCGCGCGGCGCCGCTGGCCGCGGTCGCCGACGCGCAGCGCCGTCGCGAGGTCGGCGAGGGCGCGCCGGGAGGAGCCCGATCGTCTCGCGGCCGAGCCGGTCTCGTGGCTCAGGGCGGTGCCGACGGCGGTGGCGGCGTCGCGGTCGGCCTCCTCCAGGGCGTGCCAGAGCGCGGCCAGGTCGGTGCCTTCGGCGGCGAGGCGGGTCATGGCGCGCCGGTCGCGGGCCGCTTCGAGGGCGCGGGTGAGCGCGGCGGCGGGGCCGTCGGCGCCTGCGAGGGCGCGCAGGCGGCGTCTGGCGAGGCGCCGCCGGAGCCCGGCCCACCAGCGGTCGTCGTCGCCGTGGGCGCGGTGGAGGAGGCGTTCGACCTCGTCGAGGTCGGCCTCCTTCAGGGCGGGGAACTCGTCGAGGAGGAAGGCGGGGGCGGTGAGGGCGCGGGCGCGGCGGGTCTCGAGCTCGAGGGCCCGTGTGATCTCGCCTTCGAGGCGGTCGGTGTAGTCGAGGGCGTCGGCGGCGGCCCGCTCGTGGCGGTCGACCTCGCGTCTGCCGTGGCCTTTGGCGACGCCCGAGCCGAGCCTGGTGGTGAACTCGTCGCGCCGTTCGGAGTCGCCGAACTGGACGGGCAGGGGGCCGGGGTGGCGGTCGAGGAGGGCGGCGAGGACGTCGGCGGCGTGGACGGACTGGGTGGCGATGAGGACCGAGCGGCCCGCGGCGACGGCGTCGAGGGCGACGGCGGCGAGCGTGTGGCTCTTGCCGCAGCCGGGCGCTCCGGCGACGACGGTGACCGCCTCGGTGCGGGCCGCGGCGACGGCGGCGGCCTGCTCGCGGCTGAGCGGGAGGGCGCAGCGCGGCGCCGGGGCGTCGGCGACGGCGGGGGGCTCGCGGTCGTCGGGGTCGTAGATCGCCGCGAGCGCGGTGGCGTCGAGGCCGGGCGCGTCGGCCCAGTCGCGCAGCCGGGAGGCGAGCGGGCTGGGGGCGGCCTCGCGGTCGATGTAGACGACGGGCCGGGGGACGACGACGAGGCGGCCCTGGTCGCGTTCGGGCGGGCCGTCCTCGATCGAGGCGTCGGGGAATCCGGCGGAGGCGGCGGCCTTGCGGAGCCAGTCGGTGTCAGCGAGGAGGGCGTCCCGGCGTTCGGGGTCGAAGACGGATTCGAGCGTCGGGGCGAACTCGGTCTCGGCGAGCTCCTCGCAGACGGCGATGTCGCCGGCGGGTCTCACGTGCTGGCCTCGGGAGAGGGACCTGGTGCTCTCGAGGCGGACGGGGCGGCTGATCAGCGGGTAGCGCACGCGCTGGGTCCTGCCTTCGACGTCGGTGCGCCCCATGACGACGCCCCAGCCTTGGCGCAGCAGCCGCTCGTCGCGGTGGAGCTCGTCGTAGGCCTCGAGCGCGCCGCCGTCCTCGACGTGGTCGAAGGCGGTGCCCCAGGCGGTCTTGGCGCCGAGCCGGTCGAAGGTGGGCGGCTTCGGGGCGGGGGCGAGGTCGGCGAGGGCGGACAGGAGCCTGGACACGCTCATAGCCGCAGTGTACGGCCGAGGCGCAGGCGCCGGGCGGCGCGAAGGAGGACGCGGGTTCCGCCCATGGTCGCCGCGTCCTCCGGTCCGTGCGGGCCTCAGCCCAGCTGGTAGTACGTCTCGGTGCTCTCCGCCGAGGACAGCGAGGACAGGGCGAGGACGGCCTCCTCGACGCCCGCGGAGTCGACGAAGACGCAGCCGTTGGCGGTGAAGGACTCGCCGGGGGCGACCTCGCCGACGTCGACCAGGTCGTTCGGCAGCACGCCGCAGGTGTCCTCGTAGCGGAAGTCGTTGAAGTCGACGGCCATCCACAGGTCCATGAAGGGGTCGGCGGCGGCGTCGCCGTTGTTGGTGCCGGTGAGGGTGAACATCAGGTACTGGGAGCCGTCGGCGGGCTCCTCGTTGAAGGCGTTGGCCTCCAGGATCGTGTCGGTCGCGTCGAGTTCGACCTCGGTGACGGCGACGTCCCAGGCGCCCACCGCCCCGGCGGCGCACCGCTCGAGCGGCGACGCGAAGTCGGTGCCGGCGCCGTCCTCGGCGGGGGCGATCTCGCAGGTGTCGGCGGCGGCGTCCTCGGCGGGCGCCTCCCCTTCGGCCGCGGTGTCCTCCCCGCCTGCGCCGTTCTCGACAGTGCTGGTCTCGGCGTCGGACTCGGCGCCGCCGTCGTCCGAGCCGCAGGCGGCCAGGCCGACCAGTCCGATCAGGCCGGTGCCGGCGACCGCGAGGAGCTTGCGGGCGGCGAGGGCGTCGATGTCGAGTTTCATGATCTGCCTTCCGTGTAGAGCTATTCAACACATGATTCTTGTGAACTTGGTTCACGAGCATAATAGGCTGTGTCAAACCTCAGCAACGCGGGGTAGGTTACGATTCGATAAACGCGAACAGGGGAGCCGCATGTCCGACGACGAGACCATCACCTTGACCGACCTCGCCCGCCTCGCCGAGGTCGGACGCAACGCCGTCAGCAACTGGCGCAGGAGGGAAGCCGACTTCCCGTCCCCAGTGGACGACAGTGCGAGGCGGCCCCGCTTCGCCCTCGCCGAGGTCGAGCGGTGGGCCGCCGAGCACGGCCGCCGCCTCCGCGTCACCCCCGCCGACCGCCTCTGGTTCGCCGTCCAGGGCTCCCACCCCTCAGCCGAAGCCGCCCTCCAGGCCATCGCCGCCGCCCTCGAGAGCCCCGCCGGGCAGGGGGAACTGGCGCACCGCCTCGCCGAGCTCACCGCGACCGCCTCCGCGGCAGAGCTGTTCGAGTTCTTCATCGAGCGCGCCCGCGAGGCCGCCGGGACCGGCACGGCGCCGGGGCTCGGCGCGCTCGTCGACATCGCGGCCGTGTGCGCCCCGCGGAAGGAGCGCCTGGCGGTCCACGACCCCGCCTGCGACGAAGGCGACCTGCTCACCGGGCTGCTCCGCGCCGTCCCCGGCGTCGGCGCCGTCAGCGGCCGGGACCGCTCGGCCGCCAGGGCCGCCGTCTGCGAGCGGCGCCTGCGCCTGGCCGCGCCGGGGGCCGAGGTCCGCGTCGACGTCGGCGACTCCCTCCTCGGCCCGCCGCCCGCGCGGCGCTTCGACCTCGTCGTCTGCGACCCGCCGTTCAACGTCAAGGACTGGGGCTACGACCGGCTCCCCGCCGGCGACGACCCGCGCCTGGCCTACGGCACGCCCCCGCGCACTGAACCCGAACTGGCCTGGGCCCTGCACTGCCTCGCGCTGCTCGGCGAGGGCGGCGTCGCCGTCGTCCGCATGCCCGCCATGGTCGCCCACCGCCGCTCGGGCAGGCGCATCCGCTCCGAGCTGCTGCGATGGGGCGCGCTGCGGGCCGTCGTCGACCACCCCGGCTCCAAGGCGCACATCTGGGTGCTCGCCCCGCGCGCCGAGACCGCGCACCTGCTCGTCTCCACCGGCGGCGACTTCGACACCGCCTGGCGCACCGCCGTCAAGGACCCCGGAGGGACCGTCGCCACCGCCCACTCGGCGACCGTGCCGCTCATGCGGCTGTGGGACGAGGACGTGGACGTCTCCCCCGCCGTCTACCTCGCCGCGGGCGAGACCGACGCCGGCCAGCTCGCCCAGCGGGCCGAACTCCTCGGCGAGCGGATCGCGGCCGCCTCGGACGCCGTGCCGCGCTTCGGCGCCGGCACCGCCGAGACCACCCCGGAGACCGGCCTGGCCGAGCTCGAACGCGACGGGCACCTGACCGTCCGGTCCGGCGCCGCCGAGGGCACCGGCGTCATCGTCGACCCCGTGGGGCCCAGGACCGTCCGGCTCGGCCCGCTCGAGAGCGCCGCCGACGGGCAGTGGACGATCGCCTGCGACGCAGCGGCTCTCGACCCGGGCTGGCTCGCCGCCGTCCTCGCCGCGCGCCTGCCCGCCGCCGCCAAGCGCACCGCCACCGGCGCCAGGCGGCGCATCCTCTCGGTCAAGGTCCCGCGGATCACGCTCGAAGAGCAGCGCAGGAGGGGCGCGGCCTTCGCGGGCGTCCTGACGATGCGCGACGCCCTCGACGAGGCGGGGGCCGAGGCCGCCGCGCTCGCCGCCGAGGCCGCCGCGGGCCTGGTGAGCGGGACGGTCACCGTAGAGGACTGAAGGCGAGCTCGCCGTCGCGCCAGATCACGCCTTTGTTGCGGCACAGGCAGAAAGGGTGCCCGATCGGGTCGGTGTAGACCTGCCAGCCGTAGCCTTCCGGCCCGATGAAGTTCTTCTGGAGCGTCGCGCCGAGCTCGACGACGCGGCGCTGCTCGGGCTCGAACTCGTCCACCTCGAAATCGAGGTGGTACTGCTTGGGGTGCTCGTCGCCGGGCCAGGTCGGCGGCCGGTAGCGCTCCACCCGCTGGAAGGCCAGCTCGATCTCGCCGAAGCGGATGCCGGCCCAGTCGCCATCACTGTCCGGTTTGGGCGATCGGCCGGTCACCTCGGCGTAGAACGACACCAGCGCCATCGGATCCGGGCAGTCGATGATGAAATCGGTGAGTTTCAGCATCAGACGATCTTGCCACGGGCGGCTCGCGGCCGACAGTGGTTTCACCGAGCGGCGCGGGCGCGCCCGGTGGGGCAGAGGAAATCGGGAGTTGCGCGACTGAATCGGTACAGTTATATTCGTTGATACGTACCGCCGAAATCAATCGGGTCTCTCGACGACCGGCACTCGCCGACTCCCACTCCCCCAACGAAAGGCGTCGACATGGGCGACCCCCGCGCTGCACGGACGTTCCCATTGGGCCGTCGAACCCTGTTCCAGACCGGCGCGGCCACGGCCGTCACCGCCGCCCTCACCGGATGCGCCGAACTCGACGAAGGCCCCGAAGGCACCGCCGCCGGCTCCGACGAACTGGCCGACCTGCTCCCCCAGCACATCCCCTACGAAGGCGCCGTCGCCCCCGACCTGCCCGCCGAGAGCGACGGCACCGTCTCCCCCGGCTACCTCTCGCGGCCCGCCGAGGTGATCCAGGCCGTCGCCGAGAAGCCCATGACCACCGGCGAAGAGATCACCGCCATCACACCACTGTGGAATCCTGCCCCGCCCGGGCTCCCCGACAACTCCTACTTCACCGCCGTCAACGAGGCCCTCGGCGGCACCGTCCGCTTCAACATCGCCGACGGCAACAACTACGTCGACAAGATCACCACCACCCTCGCCGGCGGCGACGTCCCCGACATGTTCCAGATCCCCGGCTGGGAGATCATCAAACTCTCCGACTTCACCGCCGCCGCCAACGAACTGTTCGCCGACCTCTCGCCCTACCTGGCCGGCGACAAGGTCACCGAATACCCCATGCTCGCCAACTACCCCACCGCCGCCTGGGCCATGGGCGTCTTCGGCGGCACCCTCCTCGGCATCCCATGGGAACGCGCGCCCTACACCAACGCCCTGTTCGCCCGCCAGGACATCCTCGACGAACTCGGCCTCGAACACCCCGCGAACCTCGAAGAGCTCATGGCCGTCGCCGAAGAGGTCAACGACCCCGCCGCCGGACGCTGGGCCTTCGCCAGCCTCGACCAGACCGTCCAAGAGGCCATGGGCGTGCCCACCCTGTGGCGCGACGACGACGGCGCCCTCGTCCACAAATTCGAGACCGAGGCCTTCGCCGCCGCCATCGCCTTCGTCCGCGAAGCGTTCGACAAAGGACTCGTCCACCCCGACTACGTCGCCGACCGCTTCACCAACACCAAGGAGCTCATCGGCTCCGGACAGGCCGTGTTCTACGAGGACGGCCTCGGCGCCTGGCACGAGATGCTCGGCACCTACCGCGACGTCGAAGGCTTCGACCTCCAAGCGGTCGACCCCATGGCCGCCGCACCCGGCGGCACGCCGACCATCTGGCGCGACGACCCGGCGGGCATGCTCACCTTCATCAGGAAAGACCTCCCCGAAGAACGCATCAGGGAATGCCTGCGCGTCGCCAACTGGTGCTCGGCGCCGTTCGGCACCGTCGAATGGGACCTCGTCTGGGACGGCGTCGAAGGCGTCCACTTCGAAGTCGACGCCGACGGCGTCCCCCAGCGCACCGAACTGGGCCAGACCGAGGTCGCCAACACCTACCTGTTCCTGTCCGGCAGGCCCAACGCCAACTTCAAGTTCCAGTACCCCGGGCTCGTCGAGGCCTTCCACGCCTGGGAGACCAACGCCGCCCAATACCTCGACGACCGGCCCTTCCAAGGGCTCCGCGTCGAGATGCCGTCCGAACTGGCCGCCGAGAACGAGACGATGACCGACGCCCACCACGAGATCTACCGCGGCCAGCGCGACGTGGCCGAATGGGAGACCCTCGTCGCGGACTGGCGCGCCAAGGTCGGCGACGAAGCGCGCGAGTACTACACCGGAGTCGCCGAGGACAACGGCCTGCTGTGACCGTCAAGACGCCACGCTCCCCGGCCGCCGAAGCCGGGGAGCCCAGCTCGACGACCACAGTGCGCAGGCCGAAGGCCAAGGCGCACTGGCGATCCATGCTGCGCCGCGACTGGCCGCTGCTCCTCATGGCCGCGCCCATGATGATCCTGGTGTGGGGATTCTGGTGGATCCCCTCACTGGGCAACGTCATCGCCTTCCAGGACTACAAGCCGTTCTCCGGCGGCATCTTCGGCTCCCGCATCGTCGGCTTCACCCACTTCCAGGCGCTGTTCAGCGATCCCGAATTCCTGCGGGCGCTCACCAACACGCTCTCGATCACCGCGTTCCAGCTCGTCTTCTACTTCCCGGTGCCGATCCTGCTGGCACTGCTGATGCACTCCATCGCCTCCGAACGGCTGCGGTCGATGCTCCAGAGCGTCGTCTACCTGCCGTACTTCTTCTCCTGGGTGCTCGTCATCGCGATCTTCCAGCAGATGCTCGGCGGCGCCGGTCTGATCAGCCAGCTCCTGCGCCGAAGCGGTTTCGACGGCATCGACTGGATGACCGACCCGGACACCTTCATCCTGCTCGTGACCTCCCAGGCGGTGTGGAAGGACGCCGGATTCGGCGCCATCATCTTCCTCGCGGCACTGGCCGCGATCGACACCGACCGCTACGAGGCGGCGGCCGTCGACGGCGCCGGACGCTGGCGGCGGCTGTGGCACATCACGCTGCCCGGCCTGCGCCCGGTCATCGTGCTCCTGCTGATCCTGCGCCTCGGCGACGCGCTCAACGTCGGATTCGAGCAGTTCTTCCTGCAACGCAGCGCCGTCGGCTCGCAGGCGTCCGAAGTGTTCGACACCTTCGTGTACTACAGCGGCATCCGCGTCGGCGACTTCGACTACGGCGCCGCCGCCGGACTGTTCAAAGGCGTCGTCGGCCTCATCCTCATCCTGGCGGCCAACAAGGTCGCGCACATGCTCGGCGAACGAGGGGTGTACTCGAGATCTTGACATCCTCCATCCGCCTGAAGGCGGGGGATTCCCGGCTTGCGGTCCGCGCGAGGCGGCCCGGCTACGGGTGGGTTCCTGTTTCAACGGGCCGCGCCGGGTCTCCCCGGTCTTACCAGCCCTCCGCAGGCGTTTCAGGTGTCCGCATGTCCTGCGGCCACCAGGCGCTTGCCTTCGCGCCTGATGTTCAGTTCGGCGTTCGCGTCACGGTCGTGCTCGGCTCCGCACTCGCACGCCCACTCCCGCACACGCAGGCCGCCCAGTCCTTTGGGACCTGTCAGTGCTCCGCACGCCGAGCACAGCTGCGTGGACGGGAAAAACCGGTCCACCTTCACGAACGTTCGCCCGGCACGGTTCGCTTTGGATTCGAGCCGGTTCAAGAACATGCCGAGTGCGGCGTCATGCACGGACTTCGCCGACCGGCCCCGGGACAGGCCACGAACGTTCAGGTCTTCGACGTACACGGCTTGGTTCTCACCGATGATCGCCGCGACCTGCTGGTTCAGCCAGTCGTCCCGCCGGTTCCTGGTCTTCTCGCAGATCTTCGCGACCTTCAGTCGTGCCTTAGCCCGGTTCTTGGAGCCTTTCTGCTTCCTGGACAGTGCCCGCTGTGCCTTCTTGAGCTTGCGTTCCATCTGGCGGAAGAACTTCGGGGAGTCGATGGTCTGGCCGCCGCGCAGGACCGCGAAGGACTTAAGTCCGAGGTCGATGCCGGTCTCCGCGTCCGGGTCGGTCAGTGGCTCGGCCAGGTCCGCGCCGTCGCAGGCCGCAACGACGAAGCTCGCGTAGTACTTGCCCGTGGGAGTCTTGACGATGGTCACCGAGCTGGGCTCGGCGGGCAGCTCGCGGGACCAGGCCACCTTGAGGTCGCCGACCTTCGCGATGTAGAGCCGACCATTCGCCTTGAGTCTGAATCCGCGCCGCGTGTACTCGGCTGTCTGCGTCCCCGAGCGGCGCTTGAACCGGGGTGGACCGACCCTCGCTCCCTGGCGCTTTCCAGACAGGGAACCGAAGAAGTTCCGATAGGCCCGGTCACAGTGCCGCAACACCTGCTGCAACGGCACTGCCGATACCGCCCCGA
Organism: Glycomyces tenuis DSM 44171; assembly: GCF_000427885.1. Classification (GTDB taxonomy): domain Bacteria; phylum Actinomycetota; class Actinomycetes; order Mycobacteriales; family Micromonosporaceae; genus Glycomyces; species Glycomyces tenuis. Next base: position 143,557 of record NZ_KE386601.1, on the reverse strand, counting down.
GCCAGGCCCGGTCCGGAGTGCGTTTCGCGTCCGTGATCAAGGACTTGGCGAGGGCGACCGCAGACGGGTACTTCGCTCCGGCCTCATATGCGGCTCTGCGCGCGGCCACGGCGTCGTTGTAGACCGTCCGAACACACCCGAACGTCCGCGCCAGCGATTGCCGCTGCGGACCGGTCGGATAGACCCGAAAGGAATACCGAAGATGCACAACGGGAACCATATCCGGTGGGTACGGCACTCCCAATGCTCGCAGTCCCGCTTCGCGGGATTGCGAGCAGGCAATCGCCCGCGTCTCCTCTTCGCTCTCAAGGGCGGTGGAGTATCCACGCGGAGGAATCCATGACCGGACGAGCCGCCTGGGAAGAGAAGCCGACCGCCGCCGGCCGGGCCGCGAAGGGCCTGAGCATCGCGGTGGTCATGCTCGTGATCCTGTTCCCGCTGTACGCGATCGCCCTGACGAGCCTGTCCAGCGCCGAGACGGTCCACCGCGTCGGCGGCCTGGTGATATGGCCCGGCGACGGCATCACCTTCGAAGCGTACGAGCAGATGTTCCGCAACCCCGTCGTCCTGCGATCGCTCCTGGTGAGCCTCGGCATCACCGCATTCGGGACGATCCTGAGCGTCGTGGTCTCGATCCTCGGCGCCTACTCCCTGTCGCGGCCCGGATCCTTCGGGCACAAGACGATCCTGTTCTCGGTGCTGCTGATGTTCGTGATCTTCCCCGGGCTCATCCCGGTCTACCTGTGGGTCAGCGCCATCGGTCTGCGGGACGACTACCTGTCGATCATCCTGCCGATGGCCGTGTCGGCGTTCAACGTCGTGGTCCTGCGGGCGTTCTTCATGAACATCCCGCAGGAGCTGTTCGACTCGGCGCGCATCGACGGCGCCGGCGAGTTCAGGATCCTGTGGCAGATCGTCACACCGCTGTCGAAGGCCGTCATCGCCGTGGTCACCCTGTTCTACGCGGTGGCGTACTGGAACAACTGGTTCAACGCGTTCCTGTACCTCGACGACACCGGGAAGTGGCCGCTCGCGCTCGTGCTGCGGACCTACGTGGTCGAGTCCGCGCCGCTCCCGCAGGCCTCGGGCCTGGCGGAGGCGCCCCCGACGCTGGCGGTCAAGATGGCGATCGTGATGATCGCGATCATCCCGGCGGTCATCATCTACCCCTTCGTGCAGAAGCACTTCAAGAAGGGCGTCATCATCGGAGCCGTCAAGGGCTGAACGCGCCGCCGTTCCCGTATACGGTGAATCGTCGACGGCCGGACACATGCCCGCCGTCGTGGTGTTCCGGGCCTGTGAGTGAGGCCGGGAGCGGGTGATGGAGCCGCCGAGGGGACTCGAACCCCTAACCTTCGACTTACAAGGTCGTTGCTCTGCCAATTGATGCTACGGCGGCTGGTCAGAGGCCATGCGGCCTCGGACGCCACGATTGTACTCGACACGGCGACGGCCTTGATAACGCCCGAGATCACATTTTCTCCGGATAGTCCGGGATCACCGTCTTGTCGGTGGTCACGGCTAACCTGGCCGTTATGTTGCTGCGTTATCAGTTTCGTGCCTATCCGGGAGGTCCCGAACGCGCCCGTGCCGCGCGGACCTTCGGGTGTGTTCGGACTGTTTTCAACGACGCGGTGGCAGCTCGGAAAAATGCTCACGCGGCGGGGTTGCCCTATCCTTCCTCAGCCGTTGCAGAAGCTGTTGATCACCCAGGCCAAGCAGACTCCGGAACGGAGTTGGCTGGCGGAGGTCAGCCCGGTGCCATTGCAGCAGGCAGTGCGCGATTGCGATCAGGCCTACCGCCGATTCTTTGCATGGATCCGGGGCGGCCGACCAGGTCCGAAGATGGCGCGGCCGAAGTTCAAGAAGCGCTCTCATCGCCAGACCGCGCGGTTCACACGAACGGCGTTCCGGCTGCGGGACAACGGCGCGCTCTATCTGGCGGGGATCGGCGAGATCAAGATCGCCTGGTCTCGGACGCTGCCGGCGGTTCCGTCGAGCGTGACGCTCATCAAGGCCGCGACCGGTAAGTATTTCGTGTCGTTCGTCGTCGAGGAGCCCGGCGAGCCCATGCCTCCGCGCGATGCCGACGAGGACACCGGGATCGATGTCGGTCTGGCCTGCTTCGCAGTCATGCGCAACGGTCGGAGAATCGAGACGCCGAAGTTCCTGCGCAAGCAGGAGAAGCGAATTGCCAAGGCACAACGTGCGTTGAGTCGCAAGCAGAAGGGTTCGAACAACTGGCACAGGCAGCGTGTCCGGGTCGCCCGGCTCCATGAGCGGGTGGGCAACCAGCGGCGGGATTTTCTGCACAAGCACTCCACGGTCATTGTCCGCGAGAACCAAGCGGTCTATGTCGAGGATCTCGATGTGCAGAGCATCCAGGAGCGGTTCGGCCGACTCGCCAACGATCAGGCGCTCAGTGCTTTCCTTCGGATGTTGGAGGCGAAGTGCGCCCGTTACGGGCGTGACTTCGTCAAGGTCGATCGGTACTTTCCTTCGACGCAGTTGTGCTCGTCGTGCCTTGAGCCGACCGGCCCTGAAGGCGTCGCCGGTCTGAATGTGCGCAAGTGGACCTGTTCGAATCCGAGGTGTGGCGCCACCCATGACAGAGATGAGAACGCCGAAGCCAATCTTCGCGCCTTCGGGCGTGAAGTACTCGCCGCAGGACGGAAAGGTCCGACTGACGCCGGACCAGGCGGAGAGTTGAAACGACTGCGGAGCGCTGATGAGTCCGGGATTTCCCGGCACGGCGCGGCATCACGATCGCCGCGAGGCGAACGGACAGAACCAGTAACCACCGCTGCCGTGAGGTAAGCGGCCGCGCGGACCATGCCCGCGCGGAGTTTCCGGCTTGTCCGGGAAGGACGTCAAAAGACAGTTGCTCTGCCAATTGATGCTACGGCGGCTGGTCAGAGGCCATGTGGCCTCGGACGCCACGATTGTACTCGACACGGCGGCGGCTCCGGCGGTGCCCGATTCTCCGCCTGGGCGCTATTCGCGGAAGGCGTAGATCTGCATGCCGCCTTCGATGAAGCAGGCGAGGTGCATGTCGGAGGCGGCGCAGTCGTAGGCCTCCAGCTCGGCCTCCAGCAGGTGGCGGGAGCCGTCGCGGACGCCGAGGCCGACGACCGTGCCCGGCTCCAGGATCGTCGAGCCGGAGGGGTAGGACAGGGCGCTGCCGCCGTCGATGCCGTGGAAGGTCTCGTCCCTGCTGTCGTCGACCTGCTCGAAGTCGTTGTCGTAGATGAGCGTGCGGACGTTCTCGCCTTCGTAGTACTCGACGAGGAGGCGGTCGCCGACGGCCTCGATGCCGCCGTACTCGTACTCGTCGAAGGTGTGGGCGACCTCTCCGTCCTCGGCGTCGTAGACGCTGTAGGTGTAGGGGCCGGAGCCGGCGACGGCGTCGCCGCGGAGCTCCTGGACGCACATGCGGTGCTCGCCGCAGGGGGTCATGCCGCTCGGCTCGAGATCTTCGCCGTCCTCTTCGGGGCGGACGCGGTCGTTGCCGGTCTCCTCCAGCGTCTCGAGGTCGTAGACGTTGATCCGGTAGCCGCTCTCCTCGGCCGCGACCACGTACATGCTGCCGTTGAAGGCGTAGTAGCCGTCCTCGGTCGACTCGATGGCCCTGGAGACGATCTTCTCGCCCGACTCGATGTCGAGGACGTGGACGACGCCGTCGCTGGTGAGGGCCCAGACGCGGCCGTCGCCGTTGTCCTGGGCGGTGGGGCGGGCGAGGTCGTCGGCCGGTTCGGCGAGGCCCCATTTGACGATGCCGACGCTCTCCTCCTCGTCGCCGACGTCCCAGGAGTGCTGCTCCTCGCCTTCCCGGTCGTAGACGGTGACGGTGGTGCCGCCCTCCCAAGCGGAGACGAGCTGGTCGCCCGAGCGGGCCGCCTCCGAGGACGGCCGGGTCACCTCGCCGAGCGTCTCGCCGGTCTCCCAGTCGAGGAAGTACCAGGTGTACTCGGTCTCCCCGGCGGTGTTCTCGGTCTCCTGGGAGAAGGTGAGGATCTCCTCTGAGTAGTAGAAGCCGTTGTTCCAGCCGTCGCCGTCGATGGTCTTCTCGTCCCACAGCGGTTCGCCGGACTCGGCGTCGAGGGCGCGCAGGCGCAGCTCCTCCTCGTCGCCGACGCCGCCCGCGGTGTAGGCGAACAGGGCCCTCTCGCCGCGGACGCGCACGTCGTAGAGGCTGCCGTTGGCCTCGGTTCCGAAGGCCGTGGTGTCGCCGACCTCGGTGAGCTCGATGAAGTCGCGCTGCTTGTAGGGGTTGGTGAAGTACCACCACAGCAGCGGCGCGGCGATCGCGAGCACGGCGATCCCCGCGGCGATGGCGATGAACTTGTTGCGCCTGGCCTTGCTCTGCTTGCCCGCGCCGGGCATGTGGAGGGGGAGGGTGCCGTCGCCGGGCGGGGTGCGGGGCGGCAGGCTCGCGGCGGTGGCCGGGGACTGCGTCGGGGGCGGGGACATCACCGGCGGGGTGACCGGCGCGGGCCCGTCGAGGGCGACGGCGGCGCCTTCGGAGACGGGCAGTTCGGGCTGTTCGAGGACGGTGGGCGCGATGCCGAGCTCTTCGTGGAGGACCTTGGAGACCAGTGGCATGCGGCTGGAGCCGCCGACGAGGAAGATGCCGGCGAGCTGCTCGGGGCTCCTGCCGGTCAGGCCGATGACGCGCCTGGTCTCGCCGACGGCGCGGGACAGCAGGGGGCGGGCGAGCTGGTCGAGTTCGCCGCGGGTGAGGTGGAGGGCCTGTTCGAGGTCGGGGACGGCGACGGGCGCGACGGAGGTGCGCGAGAGCATCTCCTTGGCGCCGCGCACGTCGTTCCACAGGGCCCTGCGGTCGCGCAGTTCGTTGGCGGTGGCGGGTTGTTCGAGGCGTTTCCACAGTTCGGGGTCGCGCTGGCTGACGGTCTCGCCGATGTGGGCGACGAGGGCGGCGTCGATGTCGAGGCCGCCGAGGTCGGAGAGGCCGCCGTCGGCGAGGACGCCGAAGGAGCCGTCGCGGCGCCGTTCGACGACGGCGATGTCGAGGGTGCCGCCGCCGAAGTCGAAGACGGCGAGGGCCTGGCCGGGGTCGATGGGGTGGGCCAGGCGCGTCGTGTAGTAGTGGGCGGCGGCGACCGGTTCGGTGATGAGCTGGACGGGCTGGTAGCCGGCCTGGGCGGCGGCGTCGTGGAGGGAGGCGCGGCGCTGCTCGCTCCAGTCGGCGGGGCAGGTCATGACGGTTCTGGGGAGGCCGCCGACGGCTTCGACGCAGGCGCGGGCGACGCGGGCGAGGATCGCGGCGAACGCGGCGGTGACGGGCAGTTCGCGGTCGCCGAGGAGGATGGTGCCGTCGGCGATGCGCTGCTTGGGGTTGGGTTCGAAGCGTTCGGGCGCGGTGGAGCCGAGGCGTTCGGCGTCGCGGCCGACGTGGACGGTTCCGGCCTCGTCGAGGAACACCGCCGAGGGCATGACCGGGGAGCCGTCGAACAGCAGCGGGCGGGTGCGGCCGTCGGGCCAGACCACGACGGCGACCGTGTGCGAGGTACCGAGGTCGACGCTGAGGAGGTAATCGGCCGGCATGGTCAGAGCAGCTCCGGGGGTCGTGGTGGGACGAGTCGTATCAGATTATGCGGCGGGGTCTAGCGTCGCTGGCGCTGGACCTCGGCGAGGGCGATGGAGGCCGCAACGGAGGCGTTGAGCGATTCGACGTCGGAGGCGATGGGGATGCCGACGCGGTAGTCGCAGGTCTCGGCGACGAGCCGTGAGACGCCTTTGCCCTCGTCGCCGACGACGATGAGGAGGGGGTCTTCGGCGACGGGCATGTCGTAGACGTCGGCGTCGCCGCCGGCGTCGAGGGCGACGGTCATGAATCCGGCGTCCTGGCAGGTCTTGACGGTGCGGGCGAGGTTGACGACTTTGGCGACGGGCAGGCGCGCGGCGGCTCCGGCGGAGGCGCGCCAGGCGACGGCGGTGACCGAGGCGGCGCGGCGGGAGGGGATGAGGAGGCCGTGGCCGCCGAAGGCGGCGGTGGAGCGGATGATCGCGCCGAGGTTGCGCGGGTCGGTGACGCCGTCGAGGGCGACCAGGAGCGGCGCGGTGCCGCTGGCCTCGGCGGTGGCGAGGAGCTCGTCGAGCCCGGCGTAGGCGTACGGTTCGACTTCGAGGCCGATGCCCTGGTGGAGGGCGTTGTTGGTGCGCCTGTCGAGGTCGCGCCGGGAGAGTTCCTTGACCGGCAGGTCGCGGTTGCCGGCGAGGCGGACGGATTCGGCGACGCGTTCGTCGAGGTCGGTGCCGTAGGCGACGTACAGGGCGGTGGCGGGGACGCGGGCGCGGAGGGCTTCGAGGACGGGGTTGCGGCCGAGGAGCATCTCGGGTTCGTCGCGGCGCTGCTCGCGTCTGGGTTTGGCCTTGCCGATGTTGGTGGAGCGGCCTTCGGCGGCGGCCTTGGCGCGTTCCTTAGCCTGTTTCCACTGGGTGCGCTGGGGCTTGTCGTCGCCGGTGTAGGACTTGTGCCAGGGCCGGTCCTCGGCCTTGAGGGTGCGGCCCTTGCCGGCCAGGCCCTTCTTCTGGCCGCCGGAGCCCTTGCTGGGGCCGGCTTTGGACGTCTTGCGGCGGTTCGGGTGGCCGCCTTTGCTGCTGCTCATGTGCGTGTTCCCTCGTGGGTGGTCGTGGCTGTGCCCCGGTCTGCGTCTGTGGACGGCTCGGTTATTCGACCGTCCAAACGGGGCCACGAGGGGTGTCTTTGACGGTCACGCCGGCGCGGGCCAGTTCGTCCCGGATGCGGTCGGCGGCGGCGTAGTCCTTGCGTCCTCGCGCTTCGGCCCGCTGTTCGAGCGCGATCGCGACCAGCGAGTCGACGACGCCGCTCAGTTTCGCCTCGGCCGGGTCGTCCCAGTGGGCGTCGAGCGGGTCGAGGCCGAGCTGGTCGAGCATAGCTCGGACGCCGCCGGCGATGTCGGCGGCGGCGGTGTCGTTCCCGGCGTCGAGGGCGGCGTTGCCCTCGCGGGCCATGTCGTGGATCGCGGCGATGGCGGCGGGCGTGTTGAGGTCGTCGTCCATGGCGCCTACGAAGTCGGAGCAGGCCATGCCGCCGATGGTGGCCTCGAGGCCGAGCTGCTCGGCGGCGCGGTGGACGAAGTTCGACAGGCGGTCCCAGGCGCTCTGGGCTTCGCCGAGGGCGGCCTCGGAGAAGTCGAGCGGGGAGCGGTACTGGGCGGTGGTGAGGTAGTAGCGGATGTCGACGGGCCGGAAGCCCTTCTCGCCGAGGGCCTCGACGCTGAGGATGTTGCCGAGGGACTTGCTCATCTTGGTGCCCGAGAGGTTGAGCATGCCGTTGTGGACCCAGTACTTCGCGAAGCCGAGGCCGGCGCCGCGGGACTGGGCGAGCTCGTTCTCGTGGTGGGGGAACATGATGTCGGTGCCGCCGCCGTGGATGTCGAAGGCGTCGCCGAGGTAGCGGCGGGCCATGGCGGAGCATTCGATGTGCCAGCCTGGGCGGCCGGGGCCCCAGGGGGAGGACCAGGCGGCGTCGTCCGGTTCGCCCGATTTGTGGGCTTTCCAGAGGCCGAAGTCGCGGGGGTCGCGTTTGTCGCCGGTGTCGGGGCTGGAGAGCATGTCCTCGGGGCGGCGGTGGGAGAGCTCACCGTAGTCGGGCCAGGAGGAGACGGAGAACCAGACGTCGCCGGCGTCGGTGACGTAGGCGTGGCCGCGGTCGACGAGCTCGGTGATGAGGTCGATCATCTGGGTGATGTGGCCGGTGGCGCGCGGTTCGTAGGTGGGGGCCTCGACGCCGAGGGCGGCGTAGCCGCGCGCGAGTCTGCGCTCGTTCTCGTAGGCGATGGCCCACCAGGGGCGGCCCTGCTCGGCGCCGCGGACGAGGATCTTGTCGTCGATGTCGGTGACGTTGCGGACGTAGGTGACGCGGTAGCCGGAGCGGCGCAGCCAGCGGATGAGGACGTCGTAGGCGACGCCGGAGCGCAGGTGCCCGATGTGGGGCGGGCCTTGGACGGTGAGCCCGCACAGGTAGACGCCGACCTCCCCGGCCTTCCTGGGTTGGAAGTCGCGGACGGATCGGGTCCCGGTGTCGTACAGTCGCAGACTCACCCGACAAGTTTAACGGCAGCGCCCGCCGGGGCCGCAGGTCCCGGCGGGCGTCTCCGATGCGTGTCAGGCGGTGCGGCGCTTCGCGAGGAGGAGCAGTCCGCCGCCGACGGCGAGGACCGCGGCGACGGCGATCAGGAGGCCGGTCGCGCCGGTACCGGTGACCGGCAGGACCGGTGCGCCGCTCGCGTCGTCGCCGGGCTCGGCGCCGGCGTCGCCCGCGGTGACGTCCCACAGGGTCGTGGTGCCGGAGACCTCGTTGCCGACGGCGAGCATGGGCCGCCCGTTCGGGGAGTCCTCGGCGCCGATGAACGCGATCGACTCCGGGCCCAGGTCGCCGGCGTCGCCTTCGCCGGGGACGGCGGTGAAGTCGCGGGCCGTGGCGTAGTCGACGAACTCGGCCGAGGCGGGGTCGGTGATGTCGTAGACGACGATGCCGCTCTGGCGTTCGAGGCCGATGAACGCGTAGGTGCGGTCGCCGACCTGGCCGACGGCGACGGCCTCGGGCTCGGGGCCCTTGTCGTCGGAGCGGCCGTCGAAGTCGTTGTCCTCGGAGTCGGCGTTGAAGTGCTCGGGCTCGGCCTCTGCGACGAGCTCCTCGATCGCCGAACCGGAGTCGAAGACGAGTTCGCCGCTCGAGTTCCAGATCGAGAAGGAGCGGCCGCCGAAGGAGTAGAGCTCCTCGTAGCAGCCTTCGGCGCTCTGGCCGAGACTGGCGGTGACCTTGAGGCGGCCGAGCTGCTCGGCGGACTGGAGCTCGGCGAGGTCGTGGCCTGCGAAGCGCTCGGCGCCTTCGCACAGTTCGAGGTCCTCGACGCGGGTCTCCTCGGAGTAGCCGTCCCAGTCGCGGGTGTCGCCCTCGTTGGCGGTGACGAGGTGGGTCTCGCCGCCGGCGGTGTAGGAGGCGATCGAGTCGGGCAGGTACATGCCGTAGACGGGCCAGGCGGCGAGGTGGGCCGCGCCGTCCTCGTCGGAGGCGTCGAGTTCGTTGCCGGGCGCGAGGTGGTCCTTGAAGCCGAGCGGGAGGATCTCGGTCACCTCGGCGGCGGCGATGTCGACGACGGCGATCGCGTTGTTCTCCTGGAGGGTCACGTAGGCGGTGTCGTCGTCGGCGACGGTGACGTACTCGGGTTCGATGTTCGCGGGGATGTCGGCGCCGCCGTCGGGGCCGAAGACGCGGAAGCCCTCGGGGAGCGATTCGGCGTCCCAGGAGGCGAAGTCGGCGGTGCTCGCCTCGTGGGTGGCGGCGTCCACGACGGAGACGGTCCCGGCCGGGTCGGTCGAGTAGTCCTCGGCGGGCTCGCCTTCGTTCGCGACGACGACGCGGGAGCCGTCGGGGGTGAACGCGAGGCTGTCGGGGAGCGAGCCGACCTGGGCGCTGTCGATGAAGCCGCCGTCGGTGTCGAAGAACGCGACCCAGCCGGGGTCGGTCTTGGCGGGGGCCTCGACGGCGGCGGCGACGAGGCCGCCGTGGACGTCCACGGAGTTGACGGTCGCGCCGTCGACGCCGAGGGCGGCGGCCGCGTCGAGCTCGAAGAGCTCGGTCGGCGCGGCGGGGTCGGCGACGTCGAGCACGTCGACGACGGCGGCCTCGGCGTTGACCGCGAACACGCGCCGCGTCTGGGGGTCGTAGGCGACGATCTCGGAGGCGCCGGCGGCGAAGACGCCGGTGTCGTGGGAGCCGAGGACGGACAGCTCGACGGCGCCTCCCGTTTCGGCGTCGCTCTCCTGAGCGGAGGCGGCCGAGGGGAGCGCGAGCGCCGCCACGGCGACGGCGAAGACTGGGGCGAGCAGTCGCTGATGCACGGTGCGATACCTGCCTTCTAGGGGGACGGGAGGGACCGCCCCAGTTCACCGGCGCGAGGGGACGGGCCGCCGAGCGCCAGGCGAACGGCGCATGAACAGGCAGCCGCGAAACGGCCCGGGCGGTACCCGGGTACTACGCCGGACGGCGGGCTCCTCCCGCGGCAGGAGGCCGATTTCCCTCTGTGAGGTCATGTGGTGGGCACCGGATGCTCATAGACTGACCGCGTCCCAAGACCCCATGCTCGAGATTGGAGCTCCATGATCACCGCGAAGGGTCTGTACAAACGCTACAAGAAGACTGTGGCGGTAGACCATCTCTCGTTCGACGTCCGGCCGGGCGTGGTCACCGGTTTCCTGGGGCCCAACGGCGCGGGGAAGTCGACCACGATGCGGCTGATGCTCGACCTCGACAACGGCGAAGGCGAGACCCTGTTCGACGGGCGGCGGTTCGACTCGATCCGGCGGCCCATGAACGAGGTCGGGGCGCTGCTGGAGGCCAAGCCGTTCCACCCCACCCGCTCGGCCCGCAACCATCTGCGGATGCTGGCCGCGGGCAACCGCATCCCCGACTCCCGAGTCGACGAGGTCATGGAGTTCGTCGGTCTCGCCGAGGTCAAGCGCAAGAGGCCGAAGGGCTACTCGCTGGGCATGGCGCAGCGGCTCGGCCTGGCGCAGGCGCTGCTCGGCGACCCGAAGATCCTGCTGCTGGACGAGCCCGCCAACGGCCTCGACCCGCACGGCATCCACTGGATGCGCGACATCCTCAAGAGGCTCGCCTCCGAGGGCCGCACCATCTTCGTCTCCAGCCACCTGCTCTCGGAGATGCAGCTGATGGCCGACGAGCTGGTCGTCATCGGCCGCGGCAAGATGATCTTCAACGGCGACGTGGACCAGTTCGTCCGCGACTTCACGCAGGCGAACGTGATCGTCCGCGGCCCTCGGATCGGGGATCTGACGGCGGCGCTCGAAGCCGCGGGCGCCGAGATCGCCAAGGGCGACGACGGCGAACTGGTCGTCTCCGGTCTGGAGATCGGCGAGGTCGGCCACGTCGCGTTCACCGAAGGCGTCGAGCTGCACGAGCTGTCGACCCGCCGCGCCTCCCTGGAGGAGGCGTTCATGTCCGCCACGGGGGCCTCGGAGCAGTTCGTGGCCCAGGAGATCCAGGCCGCCGTCGAGCAACCCGGAGGTGCCCAGCATGCTTGATGCACTCAGATACGAATGGACGCGACTGAACACGCTCCGGTCGACTTACTGGCTCATCGGCATCGGCCTGCTGTGCGCGGCGGCGCTCCCGACCATCTTCGGGCTCGCCGACGGCGGCGAGACGCCGCTCGCCCCCGAGGACATCGCGGTCGGCATCAACGGCGGCGCGTCGTTCGGCATCCCGTTCCTGGCCGTGTTCATGGCGATCATCGGGATCTTCGCCACCGGCCACGAGTACCGGCACGGCACGATCCAGCCGACGCTGACGGCCGTGCCGCAGCGCAACCGGCTGATCCTGGCGAAGATCCTGGTGGCCTCGGCCGTCACCGCCGTCGTCACGGTGGTGTCCATGGCGATCAACGCGGGCATCATGCTGGCGTTCTGGGGAGAGGTTCCGGGCCTGTTCGAGGACCCGGTCGGCTCCTCGCTGCTGGGCTACCTGGTCTACACCGAGATCTACATGCTCGTCGGCATGGGTCTGGGCCTGCTGTTCCGCGGCGTGCCCTCGGCGATCGTGGTCATCTTCCTGATGCCGCTGATCATCGAGAACGTCATCGCCGGACTGTCGGTCATTCCGGCGCTCGACTGGCTGGTCCCGGCGATCAAGTTCCTGCCGTTCACCGCCGGCATGATGCTGATGTCGATCGGCGGTCTGGAGATGGGGCCGGGAGCGCCGGAGTACGACTTCTTCGGCCGCTGGGGCTCCGGCGCGGTGTTCGCCACCTTCGCCGCGCTCATATTCGCCGCGGCCTGGACGCTGTTCAAGAAGCGCGACGCCTGAGCACGCACGACGCCGAACGGCCCGGGGCGAAGCCCCGGGCCGTTCCATGTCGGTCGATGTCACCTGTCGTCTATACGACATTCGACACGCGCTCGCGTTCAACAGGACCGAGCGTCGCGAACCATACGCTCACCGCATGGCCGATACTCCCCATGATGCCCTGCACCATCTGTTCCGCGAGGACCCGTCACTGTTCACCCGCACCATGAGTCGGGCACTCGGCGTCGAGTTTCCCCGTGTCGAGGCGGTCTCCTGGCTCGACACCGACGTGACCGAGGTCAAGAACATCGAGCGACAGGTCGACACGATCCTGTGGGCCGAGACCGACCAAGGCCCGCACATCATCGCGGTTGAACCGCAGACCGGCCGCGACGAGCAGAAGCGGCGCAGCTGGATCTGGTACATCGCTTACCTGTTGAACAAATACCAGGCTCAGGTGAGCCTGCTGGTGCTCACTCCGAAGGAGACCACCGCCCGGTGGGCGCGCAAGCCGATCCCGGTCGGGCTGCCGGACCGCCCGACGCTGCTGCTGCAGCCGTTCGTCATCGGCCCGAGCGACGTCGAGCCGGTGCACGACCTCGAGACGGCCAAGGCGGATGTCGTCTACGCGGTGTTCGCCGCGCTGGCCAGGCGGCTCGAATCCGACATCGAGAAGTCCCTGTCCGTGCTGGCGGAAGCGCTCGACTCGTTCGACGAGGAGACGGCCCAGTTCTGGGCCGAATACACCGAGGCGGGTCTCGGTGAAGGTTGCACAAGAGAGTTCTGGAGGAACATAATGACGACCATGCCGTACAAATACCCGTCGCAGATGCGGCTCATGGGCCGGGAGGAAGGCCGGGAAGAGGGCCGGGAGGAAGGCCGCCTCGAAGGTGAGATAGGCGCTCTGCTCGTCGTTCTCGAAGGGCGCGGCATCGCGTTGAGCGAGCCGGACCGGGAGCGGATCGAGACATGCACCGATGCCGAGCTCCTGCGGACCTGGCTGAGCCGGGCCGCCACCGCGGCCGACGCCGAAGAGCTGTTCGCCGACGAATGACCGACTCGTCGAAACGGCCCGGGGCTTCGCCCCGGGCCGTTCGGCGTGTCCTATCGGGCTTCGAGTTCGCGCCTGACGAGTTCGGCGGTCTCGATCGAGTTGAGGGCCGCGCCCTTCATGAGGTTGTCGCCGACGACGAAGAACTCCAGCGAGTTCGGGAAGTCGATCGACTGGCGGACGCGCCCGACCTGCGTGCCGGGCTTGCCGACGCCGTCGATCGGCATCGGGTAGACGCCGTTCGCCGGGTCGTCGACGAGGTCGACGCCGGGCGCTTCGGCGAGCACGCGGTGGGCCGCCTCGACCGAGACCTCGCGCTCGAAGGTGGCGTGGACGGCCTGCGAGTGGCCCACGGCCACCGGCACGCGCACGCACGTCGAGGCGACCTTGAGGTCCGGCAGGCCGAGGATCTTGCGCGACTCGTTGCGGACCTTGAGCTCCTCGGAGGTCCAGCCGCCGTCCCGCCAGCCGCCGACCTTGGGGACGACGTTGAGCGCCAGCGGCGCGCCGAACGGCGCGTCGTACTCCTCGCCGAGGACGGCGCGGACGTCGCCGGGCTCGGTGCCGATCCGCTCGATGCCGGCGGTCTTGTCGGCCTGCGCGTACAGCGCTTCGAGGCCTTCCTTGCCGGAGCCGGAGGCGGCCTGGTAGGACGCCACGGACATCGACACCAGGCCGAAGGCCTCGTTGAGGGCGGCGAGGGTCGGGATGAGCGCGAGCGTGGTGCAGTTCGCGTTCGCGATGATGCCCTTGGGGCGGTCGCGGGCCGCCTCGGGGTTGGCCTCGCGGCACACCAGCGGCACCTCGGGGTCCATGCGGAAGTGCGCGGACTTGTCGATGACGACCACGCCTCGGGCGGCGGCCACGGGCACCCATTCGGCGCTGACCTCGTCGGGCAGGTCGAAGTGGGCGATGTCGATCCCGTCGAAGACCTCGGAGGAGAGGGCCTGGACCTCGATCGTCTCGTCACCGACGGCCAGCCGCCTCCCGGCGGACCTGGCCGAGGCGACCAGGCGGATCTCGCCCCAGTGGTCGCGTTCGGCGGCGATGAGCCGCCGCATGATCGAGCCGACGACGCCGGTCGCGCCGACGATCGCCACGTTGAGTTTCCGGCTCATGCGCTATCGCCCCGTTCCCGCGTAGACGACGGCCTCTTCGCTGCCGCCGAGCGCGAACTTGTCGTGGACGGCGCGGACGGCGGCGTCCAGGTCGGTGTCGCGGCACACCACCGAGATGCGGATCTCGGAGGTGGAGATGATCTCGATGTTGACCCCGGAGTCGGCCAGGGCCTGGCAGAAGTTCGCCGTGACGCCCGGGTGCGAGCGCATCCCGGCGCCGACCAGGGATATCTTGCCGATGTGCTCGTCGTAGATGAGCTTGTCGAAGCCGACGGCGTCCTGGTGCTTCTTGAGCGCCTCGGTGGCCTTGCGGCCCGAGTCCTTCGGGAGCGTGAACGAGATGTCGGTGTGGCCGTTGCCGGTGGTCGACACGTTCTGGACGATCATGTCGATGTCGATCTCGGCGTCGGCGATGATCTGGAAGATCGAGGCGGCCGCGCCGGGCTTGTCGGGCACGCGGGTGACGGTGATCTTCGCTTCGGAGCGGTCGTGCGCGACGCCGCTGATGAGTGCTTGCTCCACGGGCAGCTCCTCCATGTAACCCGACACGGTCGTGCCGGTCTTGGTCGAGTACGACGATCGGACGTGCAGCGGGATGCCGTAGCGGCGGGCGTACTCCACGCTGCGCAGGTGCAGGATCTTGGCGCCCGAGGCGGCCATCTCCAGCATCTCCTCGAAGGTGATCTTCTCCAGGCGCTTCGCGTTGGGGACGATGCGCGGGTCGGCGGAGTAGACGCCGTCGACGTCGGAGTAGATCTCGCACACGTCGGCGCTCAGCGCCGCGGCCAGGGCGACCGCGGTGGTGTCCGAGCCGCCGCGCCCGAGCGTGGTGATGTCCTTGGTGTCCTGGCTGACGCCCTGGAAGCCGGCGACGATCGTGATGAAGCCCTCGTCGAGCGAGGAGCGGATGCGGCCGGGCGTGACGTCGATGATGCGGGCCTCGCCGTGCGCGGCGGTGGTGAGCATCCCCGCCTGCGAGCCGGTGAACGAGCGGGCCTGGAAGCCCAGGTTGTTGATGGCCATGGCGAGCAGGGACATGGAGATGCGCTCGCCCGCGGTCAGGAGCATGTCGAGTTCGCGCGGCTCGGGGACCGGCGAGACCTGCGCGGCCATCTCCAGCAGCTCGTCGGTGGTGTCCCCCATGGCCGACACGACGACGACGACGTCGTCCCCCCGCTTTCGCGTGTCGACTATCCGCTCCGCCACGCGCTTGACGCGCTCCGGATTCTCCACCGATGATCCGCCGTATTTCTGTACGACCAGCGCCACGGGATTCACCTCATGTCCGTTTTCTCGGGTGCTGTCGTGCCGCCCCAGGTCGCGGGGCAGCCACCTCACCTTAGCCGCGAGCTGCGGCGTGGCGCCAGGTCGTTCCGGGTCGCGGGACGCACAATCGCGCTGTGGCATGGCGATACTCCCTGAAAACCAAGACGGCTCTCGCAGTGGCGTGCGTCACGCTTCTGGCGGGGTGCGGGACGGCGACGGCGGTGGACGAGCCCGATCCGGCGCCGCGGCCCGCCGGGGCGCAGGCGACGCTGATCGGGCGGGTCTCCAAGGCGCTGGACGCGACGTTCACCGCCGAGTACGAGTGGTCGGGCGGGACCTCGGTGACGGTGTGGGCCGCCGAGGACGGCACGTGGCGGGTCGACGTCCCCGGCTGGGGGCTCGGCGGCGCGATGGACGTGTCGGTGGCGTGGACGACCGGCGGCTTCTTCCAGTGCGCCGAGCAGGCGTGCGTGAAACTCGCCGGGATCACCGGCGAGATCCCCGCGGCCTACGACCCCGAGGTGCAGCGCCCGTTCGTCGAGTGGCTGCCGCTGCTGCTGGACCGGCACCTGCCGTTCGCGATCTCCCGGGAGGGCGACTGCTTCACATTGACGCCGAACACGGTGGTGGTGGACGCGCCGATCCCCGGCGGCGAGTGGTGCCTGGACTCCGGCGGCACGATCCTGTCGGTGGCCGCCGAGGAGCTCGGGACGCTCACGCTCGTCGGCTCGCCCCAGCCGGCCGTCGAGACGGTCGAGCTGCCGGGGGAGGTCACCGAGGACGCCGAAGCGATCGGCCACGAGGCGCCCGAGCCGACGCCGTCGCCGAGCCCGTCGGGCTCGCCGTCCGCCGAGCCGGACCCCTCTCCCGAGCCGGCGGACGAGACGCCCACGCCCTCCTCCGAACCGGCGGACTATGAGTAAGGAAGGCGACACAGGGACGGGAATCCGGGCCTCGCCGTGGCACCATGAAAGTCGGCAGATCGCCGAGGCCGCGCCGGTGCGCGGCCGCTGACACACCATCCAGGTGATAGCACATGAACGGACCGATCGACCGGCACGCCGAGACCTCCGTGCCGATCCACCCGCTGCTGGCGTCCCGCCAGTCGACCCGGGCCTTCGAGGACGGCGTCGACCTGAGCGACGGGCAGATCGCCGCACTGCTCGAGGCCGCGCGGTGGTCGCCCTCGTCCGGCAACACCCAGCCGTGGCGGTTCATCGTCTCCAGGCGCGACACCCCCGAGTTCAAGCGGGTGCTCGACTGCCTCGACCCCGGCAACGCCGAGTGGGCGCAGCACGCCTCGGCCCTCATCGTCGCCGTGCGCGTCGAGTCCAATGCGAAGGGGCCGCTGCGCCACGCCGCCTACGACCTCGGGCAGTCCATGGCGCACCTGACGTTCCAGGCCGCCGCCGAGGGCCTGACGGTCCGGCAGATGGGCGGCTTCGACGCCGCGGCCATCGCCGGCGAGTTCGACCTGCCGGAGCCGTTCGAGCCGACCGCGGTGGCCGCGATCGGCGTCGCCGGCGACCCGGAGCGCCTGGCCGACGGCGTCGCCGGCCCCGACCGCGCGCCGCGCGCCCGGCTGCCCCTCGACGAGCTGGTCATCGGCTCCTGAGACGTCCCAATGTCCGGACACCGCATCGACGCCGGTGGTCACCGGGTGTAGGCTCGGCTGCGATCATGCGGTATTCGATGCTCCTTAGCTGCCGCGGCGGGGCCAACTAGGTCGGCTCCCTCGCCGCGGGTTCTGGCATGCCGGCTGGCAATGACAACCGCGATTCAAGGAGCAACCGTTGACTTCTCCAGTCTTCGCAGACCGCGCCAAGCGATACCGGCCCTACTTCGATCAGTTCACCGTCGACCTGCCGGGGCGCACCTGGCCCGACCAGGTCATCGACACCGCGCCGATCTGGTGCGCGGTGGACCTGCGCGACGGCAACCAGGCCCTCATCGACCCGATGACGCCCGACCGCAAGCGGAAGATGTTCCAACTGCTGGTCGACATGGGCTACAAGGAGATCGAAGTGGGCTTCCCTTCGGCCTCCCAGACCGACTTCGACTTCGTCCGGCAGCTCATCGAGCAGGACCTGATCCCCGACGACGTCACCATCCAGGTGCTCACCCAGTGCCGCGAGCACCTGATCGAGCGGACCTTCGAGAGCCTGCGCGGCGCCAAGCAGGCCATCGTCCACTTCTACAACTCGACCTCGACGCTGCAGCGCCGCGTCGTGTTCGGCCTCGACAGGGACGGCATCACCGACATCGCCACCACCGGCGCCCGGATGAGCATGAAGTACGCCGAGGCCATCACCCCCGAGACGGCCATCCGCTACGAGTACTCCCCCGAGTCCTACACCGGCACCGAGCTCGACTACGCCCTGGAGGTGTGCTCGAAGGTCGCCGAGGTCATCCAGCCCACCCCGGACTGGCCGCTCATCGTCAACCTGCCGTCGACGGTCGAGATGGCCACCCCGAACGTGTACGCCGACTCGATCGAATGGATGCACCGGAACCTGCCGAACCGCCGGTCGCTGGTCCTGTCGGTGCACCCGCACAACGACCGGGGCACCGGCGTCGCCGCGGCCGAGCTGGCCGTCCAGGCCGGCGCCGACCGCGTGGAGGGCTGCCTGTTCGGCAACGGCGAGCGCACCGGCAACGTATGCCTGGTGACCCTCGGCATGAACCTGTTCAGCCAGGGCGTGGACCCGAAGATCGACTTCTCGAACATCGACGAGATCAAGCGGGCCGTCGAGTACTGCAACCAGCTGCCGGTGCCCGAGCGGCACCCCTACGCCGGGGACCTGGTGTACACGGCGTTCTCCGGTTCGCACCAGGACGCGATCAAGAAGGGCTTCGCGCACCTGGCCAAGGACGCCGAGGCCGCCGGCGCCGAGGTCGACGACTTCACGTGGGGCGTGCCGTACCTGCCGATCGACCCGAAGGACGTCGGCCGCAGCTACGAGGCGGTCATCCGCGTCAACTCCCAGTCCGGCAAGGGCGGGGTCGCCTACGTCATGCAGTCGGAGTACGGCTTCGACCTGCCGCGGCGCATGCAGGTCGAGTTCAGCCAGGCGATCCAGCGGCACACCGACGCCTCCGGCAAGGAGGTGTCCTCGGCGCAGATCCACGAGATCTTCCGTACCGAGTACCACCCGGAGTACCAGCCGCGGCGGCGCCTGGTCGTGGACGACCACGTCACGAACTACGCCGACGAGACGCTCACGCTGGACGCCGAGATCACCCTCGACGGCGTGGAGCAGAAGATCTCGGGGACCGGCAACGGCCCGCTCTCGGCGTTCACCGACGCCCTGACGTCGGTGGGCATCGGGGTCGAGGTGCTGGACTACGCCGAGCACGCGCTGTCGGCCGGGCAGCACGCGCAGGCCGCGTCCTACGTGGAGTGCGTCATCGAGGGCAAGACGGTGTGGGGCGCGGGCGTGCACCCGAACATCGTCCTGGCGACGATGCGCGCGGTCGCCAGCGCCTACAACCGCACCTGAGCGACATGGGGCGGGGCCGCGGGGGACGCCCGCGGCCCCGCTTCACAGGTCGACGGTCAGGCGGATCGCGACGGTGTCGCCCTCCTCGACGCCTTCGGCCCTCCGCACAGCGGCCTTGATCGGGACGATGTAGCCGCCGTCCTTGGGCCACAGGGAGGTCTTCCAGGAGGTCGATCCGATGTGGGCGGCAACGGGGACCATGCCCCAGCCGTAGCTGACGACATCGGAGGCCGCCGCCAGTTCACGGCAGGCGTCCTCGGGCACCGAGACGAAGTACCACGGCGCCGGGCCCCTCCAGAACCAGACCTCGCCGCTGAACGCGAGTTCCATCGGCTCAGTATAGGAATCGGCCTAGCGGTAGGCCGAGGACTGGAGTCCGTAGAGCTCGGCGTAGGCGCCGCCGCGGGCCATGAGCTCGTCGTGGGTGCCGGTCTCGGTGACGCGGCCGCCTTCGAGGACGACGATGAGGTCGGCCATGGAGACCGTCGAGAAGCGGTGCGAGACCAGGACGGTGACGGTGCCCCTGCCGCGTCCGGCGCGGACCTCTTCGGCGAACTTCTCGAACAGGGCGTGCTCGGTCTGCGGATCGAGCGCCGCGGTCGGCTCGTCGAAGACGACCAAGAGCGGCTCGCGCCGCATGCGGCCGCGGCCGATGGCGAGCTTCTGCCATTGGCCGCCGGACAGGTCGGTGCCCTCGTCCCAGCGGGTGCCGAGGCGGGTGTCCAGGCCGGAGGGGAGGTCGCCGATGACGTCGTCGGCACCGGCGCGGGCCATCGCGGAGCGGACCCGCTCGTCGTCGAAGGCACCGCCTGAGCCGCCGTCGAGGTCGCCGACGCCGACGGTCTCGCGGGCGGTGAACTCGAACTGGGCGAAGTCCTGGAAGGTCGCGCCGATGCGCCGCCGCCACTGGTCGACGTCGAAGTCGGACAGGTCGGCGCCGTCGACGGTGACCGCGCCGCCGGTGGGGCGGTAGAAGGCCGACAGGAGCTTGACGAGGGTGGTCTTCCCCGCGCCGTTCTCGCCGACCAGGGCCACGACCTTCCCGGCGGGCAGGTGAAGTGAGACGTCGTCGAGCGTGGGGCGTTCGGCCCCGGGGTAGGCGAAGGAGACGCCGTCGAGGGCGATGCCTTCGACGAGCCGGGCGGGGACCGGCGCGGGCTCGGCCGGGCCCGCCGAGGCGTCGGCGTAGTCCTTCAGCCAGGCGAGGCGCCGCCCGAGGCGTCCGACGCGGATCAGCAGGACCGTTTGCATCGCGAGCTGCCCGGCCTGTGAGGCGACCATGCCGACCAGACCGACCAGGAGGACGACGTCGCCCGCGGTGGCGCCGCCGCGCAGGGCCAGGTAGAGGACGAAGCCGACACCGGCGGCCATGGCGGCGGCGGAGAGCAGGCCTTCACCGGTCGCCACCCGCGCGCCTTTCCACTGTGCCCTGTTGCGCTCGGACACCACCTCCCGCCCGGCCAGGCGGTGGCGGCGGGCGACCTCGTCGGCGTTGCCGAAGATCCGCAGCTCCTTGCCCGAAGGCGCGGCCGTCGCGACCTCGAACAGGTGGCGCCGCCTGCGTTCGGCTTCGCTGGTCCGCTCCATCGCCTTGATCTCGATGTCACTGGCGCGCCTGGCGAACCCCATCGCGCCCAGTGTGATCGCCGGGAACAGCAGGAGCAGCGGGTGCACGAGGGCGAGCAGGGCGCCGCCCACGAGGATGGTCACGACCGCGCGCAGCCACTGGGAGGTCTGGTTGACCGCGCCGCCGAGCATCCAGCGGTCTTCGCGGATGCGCTGGACCTGGTCGAGGTAGTCGGCCCGCTCGTGGTGGTCCAGGCCCGGCGGGGTGCCCATCAGGGACATGAGCTCCCGGTCGGCCGCGCGATGGGCGTGGTCGAGCACCGCGAACACGAGCTTGAGGTAGACGAACAGGTTGCCCCAGATCACGGCGATGCCGACCGCGAACGCGGCGGCGGCGAGGTAGGCGGTGCGCTCGTCGCCGTGCTGGACGCCGTCGACGAAGAGCTTGGTGCAGTAGGCGACCAGCGGCATGAGCACGGCTTGGAGGAGCGCGAGCGCGATCTGGGCGATGACGGCGGCGGGGGCGGCGCGGTAGCCGATGGCCAGGCTGTTCCAGTAACCGCGCCAGCCGGTCTTGAGGTCGTCGAGCATCAGCTGGGCTCCTGTCGGGCGAGTCGGGAGGCTTGGAGGGTGAACGCCTCGGCGTAGCGGCCGCCGAGGGCCATGAGCCGGCCGTGGCCGCCGTCTTCGACGACCGCGCCGCCGTCGAGGACGACGATGCGGTCGGCCCGGCGGACGGTGGAGAAGCGGTGTGAGATGACGATGGTGGTCAGCCCGGAGGTGATGTCGAGGAACTGCTCGTAGAGTTCGGCTTCGGCACGGACGTCGAGGGCCGCGGCGGGCTCGTCCATGATGAGGATCTTCGCTCCGGCCTGGACGGCGAACAGGGCGCGGGCCAGGGCGATGCGCTGCCACTGTCCGCCGGAGAGGTCGGTACCGCCCTCGAACTCACTGGAGAGGACCGTGTCGAGGCCCTCGGGGAGGGATTCGATGAGGCCGCGGATGCCCATGGGCTCGCAGGCCTTCCAGATCTTGTCGGTGTCGTCCGCCAGGTGCGGGGCGCCGAGGGTGATGTTGTCGCGGACGGTGAGCCGGTAGCGGGTGAAGTCCTGGAACAGCGCCGACAGCCGGGTGCGCCATTCGGCGGAGTCGATCCCGGCCAGATCGACGCCGTCCACTGTGATCTTTCCAGAACTCGGCTTGTAGAAACCGCACAGGAGTTTGACGAGGCTGGTCTTTCCGGCGCCGTTGTGTCCGACGATCGCCAGCGAGGTCCCCGCCTCGATCTCCAGGTCCAGGCCTTCGATCACGGCGACGTCGCCGCCGGGGTAGGCGAAGGAGACGCCCTCGAAGCGTATGGTCCGCTCGGGGGCCGCGGGTGCGAGGGCGGCGGTGACGGTCCCGTGGTCGAAGGCGAGCCGGGCGTCGAGGTCGAGCACCTTCGGGATCGGCAGCGCGCCGAAGGACAGGAACGCGGCCTCGTCGTTGAAGGCGGAGAATGCCGACAGGTTGTTGAGCGCGAGGACGTAGACGGCCAGTGCGCCGAAGCCGACCAGGCTCGCCAGCCCGGCGCCGACCAGGGCCACCGCGGTGCCGCCGAACAGGATCAGCAGCGCGAACGCGACGCCGAGCGCAGTGCGCTTGCGCACCCGCCGGGTCCGGGCCACCGGGCCCATGGTCTCGTCCCAGGCGCGGTCGTAACGGGCCAGGAGCCACGGCATCATGCCCCAGACGCGGATCTCCTTGGCGGGTTCGGCGGAGATGGCGAGGTCGCGGAGGTACTCGGTCTCGCGCATCTCGGTCGAGCGCAGATAGGCGGTCTTGCCGATGCGGGCGTATTCGTTCTGCATGGCGAAGAAGATCGCCGGCCAGGCGGCGAGCCAGGCGAGGCCGATCCAGAGGTTGAAGGAGGCCAGGACGATCGAGGCGCCGAAGGCGGCGAGGAACTGGGGGGCGACGGCGGCGAGGCCCTGGACGGCGCGTTCGGGGCGGATGTAGTCCATGCCGAGCTGGCGGGCGATCCGCAGCAGTGCGAGCACGTCGTGGTCTTCGAGGTGGGCGATCCCGACGGGTCGGCCGACCGCGGTGACGAGACGGTCTTGGAGCAGCAGTTCGAGATCGCGCCCGAGGTTGCGGGCGTTCGCGTTGTGGAGGTTGAGCACCAGTCTGTTGAGCAGGAGCGCGGCGGCGGCGACGGCGAGGAGCAGGTAGGCCTCGCGGGCCTCCGCGGAGCCGGGTCCGGCCTCGGCGGCGGTCGGGACGCGCCCGATGAGCAGGCCGGTGGCGATGGTCATGGTCAGCGGGAGGGCTGCCACGGCGACGGTGGTGGAGGCGAACAGCGCGGTGCGGGGACGGCTGATGCGGGGCAGCAGCCGTATGACGGTGGCGACGCCGCGGGCGGCGGGGAATCTGGGGCGGGACATGCGATTCCAATCTGACGTCATTATGACATCCAGATGACACCATATACGGCTCCGCAAGCGTTGGCAAGTCGCGCGGCCGTGCCGATGCCCGGCTCGCGGACGTCGCCGCCGTCGCCCCCGGTAGCCTTGGTCCACGTGTCAGCAGCGCCGAACCTCGTGAACCTCGAGACCGTCTCCAAGGCCTACCCCGACCAGGTCATCCTCGATGCGGTCTCGCTCGGCGTCTCCGCCGGGCAGCGCATCGGCGTCGTCGGCCGCAACGGCGACGGGAAGTCGACGCTGCTGAAGCTCATCGCGCGCACCGAGGAGCCCGACTCCGGCCGCGTCGTCCGCACCGGCGGGACCACCGTCGCGAGCCTCGGCCAGACCGACACGCTCCCCGACGCCTCGACCGTGCGAAGCGCCCTGTTCGGCGACGCCGACGCCCACGAGTGGGCCTCCTCGCCGCGCGTGCGCGAAGTCCTCGGCGGCTTGTTCGGCGGCCTCGACGCGCCGAGCCTGCCCGACGGGCTCGACTCGCGGATCGGCGTGCTCTCCGGCGGCGAGCGCAGGCGCGTCGACCTCGCCCGCGTCCTGGTCGGCAGTGCCGACGGACGGCCCGCGAGCGTCACCGAAGGCGCCGACCTCCTCCTGCTCGACGAGCCGACCAACCACCTCGACATCGAGGGCATCGCCTGGCTCGCGGCCTACCTCAACTCGACGAAGTCGGCGATCGTCGTCGTCACCCACGACCGGTGGTTCCTCGACGAGCTGTGCGACCGGATCTGGGACGTCCAGGGCGGCAGCGTCTTCGAGTACGACGGCGGCTACAGCGCCTACGTGCTGGCCCGTGCCGAGCGCGAGCGCCAGGCCGCGCTCGCCGAGGAGAAGCGCCAGAACCTGATGCGCAAGGAGCTCGCCTGGCTCAGGCGCGGCCCCAAGGCGCGCACATCGAAGGCGAAGTTCCGCGTCGACGCGGCCAACGAGCTCATCGCGAACGAGCCGCCGCCGCGCGATGCGGCCGAGCTGGTCTCGTTCGCCACCGCGCGCCTCGGCAAGACCGTCTTCGAGGCGCACGACGTGACCGTCAAGGCCGGGGACCAGGTCCTGCTCGAGCACCTCGACTGGATGCTCGGGCCGGGCAAGCGCGTCGGCCTGGTCGGCGTCAACGGCGCGGGCAAGACCTCGCTGCTGCGGACCCTGGCCGACGCGACCGAGGACCGTCGGCCCGCGGCCGGGCGCGTCAAGGTGGGCCGGACGGTGAAGCTGGCGTGGCTGACGCAGCACATGGAGGACCTGGACGGCTCGTGGCGGGTCCTCGAGTCGATCGAGCGGGTCGCCAAGCGGGTCCAGTGGGGCAGGAAGGAGATGACGGCCGGGCAGCTGGCGGAGCGGCTGGGCTTCGTCGGCGGGCGCCAGCGCACGCTGGTGCGCGACCTCTCAGGCGGGCAGCGGCGGCGGCTCCAGTTGGCGCGGCTGCTCATGGCCGAGCCGAACGTGCTGTTCCTCGACGAGCCGACGAACGACCTCGACATCGAGACGCTGACGCAGCTGGAGGACCTGCTCGACGACTGGCCGGGCACGATGATCGTGGTCAGCCACGACCGCTACTTCACCGAGCGCGTCGCCGACGAGACGTGGGCGCTGCTGGGGGACAAGCGCCTTCGGATGCTGCCGCGGGGCATCGAGGAGTACCTCGAGCGCCGGGCCGAGGCGAAGAGCGACTCGGCCGCTCCGGCCGCCGCGCGGGCGAAGGCGCCTTCGCAGTCGACGATCGACCGCGCCACGCAGAAGGAGCTGTCGAAGCTCGAGCGGCGCCTGGAGAAGGTCGAGGACAAGATCGCGGCCGTCCACGCCGACATGGCCGAGTTCGCGACCGATCCCGGCAAGCTCACCGAGCTTCAGGGGCGGCTGGGCGATCTGGAGCGCGAACGCGACGAGATCGAAGAGCGCTGGATGGACCTGGCCGACTGACCCGAGGCGTCCGAGGCTCGATGGAACCATTGGGGCCCACGGCGAATCGAAGCAGGCGAACCCGGCATCGCACTGCGGCCTCGCCGGAGATCACCGCTCGGTGACGGCGTTGCCGTTCACTGATTCGCACCTCCCGTCCGAGGCCCTCCCATTTCACGGCGGCTTTTCCACCCTCGGCGGGAGAACCCGAAAGCGTCGGTGTCACGGGACCGACGCGAGTTCGCGCTCCGCCCTCCTCCGTCGCACCGCGATGTCGCTCTCCGTGACGAGTCCGCTTCGAGAAGATTGTCTTTTTTAGACAGAAACTGTGCGTGATCGTTCAATGATTTAATTTTCGCTTTCGGGCCCTTTACGAACTTTGCTCTATACCTTAGCCTCAGAACATAAGGCCCTTATGGGTCGAACAGTTGAATCATCTCCCCCGGGCGACCCCCCAACGCCACCCCCGCGTCAGCCGTCCCCAGGGGCTGAACACAAAGGAGTTCCCCCGTCATGTCAACGGCAGGAAAACGGCGGCTCCGCCGCGGCGCTGCGATAGCGGTTGCCGGCGCGGTCGCCGGCGGCTCGCTGCTCGCGGTGAACGCGATGGCCAGCGCCGAACAGACCGAGTCGGTGGACCCCGCCGACGTCATCCTCGGCGCCGAGTCGGCGGACGCGATCGCCGGCGAATACCTCGTGGTCCTCGAAGAGGAAGCGCCCCAAGGCGTCTCGGCAATGGTCGATGACGTGGTGGAGGACGTGGCGGGCTCGGTCGAGGTGGTCGACGAGCTCGACGTCCTGGGCGGCTTCGTCGCCGAGATGAGCCCCGAGGAGGCCGTGGAACTCGCCGCGGACGACGCGGTGGCCTACGTCGAGCAGAACCGGACGGTCAGCGTCGCCGACATCCAGACCGACCCGCCCTCGTGGGGCCTCGACCGCGTCGACCAGACCGATCTGCCGCTCGACGCCTCGTACGAGTACGACTACAGCGGCGCGGGCGTCACCGCGTACGTCCTCGACACGGGGATCAACCGGACCCACAGCGAGTTCGGCGACCGCGTCGGCGAAGGCTACGACGCGATCGACTTCGGCGGCGACGCCTCGGACTGCAACGGCCACGGCACCCACGTCGCGGGCACCATCGGCGGCGAGACCTACGGCCTGGCCAAGGAGGTCACGCTAGAGCCGGTCCGCGTCCTGGACTGCGGCGGCACGGGCTCGTACGCGGGCATCATCGCGGGCATCGACTGGATCGCGGCGAACGCCTCGGGCCCGTCGATCGCGAACATGAGCCTGGGCGGCACCTTCAGCCAGGCGCTGAACGACGTGGTCGCCGAGGCGGTGGCCGCGGGCGTGACGTTCGCGCTGGCCTCGGGCAACGACGGCCTGGACGCGTGCGACACCTCCCCGGCCTCGGAGCCGAGCGCTATCACGGTGGGCGCCACCGACTCGGCCGACTCCGCGACCTCGTGGTCGAACTGGGGCGAGTGCGTCGACATCATGGCGCCGGGCCACGAGATCACCTCGGCGTGGATCGACGGCGACGACGCCTCGAACACCATCTCGGGCACGTCCATGGCGACCCCGCACGTCGCGGGCGTCGCGGCGCTGTACCTCGAGGCCAACCCGGAGGCGACGCCCGCCGAGGTCGCCGAGGCGCTGACGTCGAACGCGGTCCCGGACATCGTCGGCGAGACGAACGGCAGCCCGAACCTGCTGCTGAACACCGAGTTCCTCGCCGCAGAGTAGGCGAAGGCGACACGAAGGGGCCACCGCTCGGCGGTGGCCCCTTCGTCTTCGGTGGGGCTCGGACCCACAGCCCATGGTTTCGAGAACGGCCTATGGCCCGCGGGGCGACCGGCGTTCTCGCCGGTTTGTCCACAGCTCTTCCACCGTTGAGCCGACCCTCGACGGCGACTTTCCGCCCTTCGGCTCGCCCGACGACCTGCGGGGCCGCCTTCTCCGATGCGCCGCAACACTATGGCAAGTGTCCGGCAAGGCGCCACGGTTAACCTCTTCGCCAACACGAAGCCGGCCGCCAGGCGCGAGTCGGCTTCGCCGACATGGAGGAGGTCAGCGCTGCATGGACTTTCGAGGGACTGATCCCGCTGCGGCGGTCGCCCGCGTCGAGGCGTGGAAGGACCGGCTCGACAAGCTCGCGGCCGATACGAAGGCGATGAACGAACGGCTCGAAGGCTTGCGGTGTACGCACCACGACCCGAACCGCATCGTCGAGGTGACCGTCGACTCCGGCGGGATGCTGCTCGACGTCAGCTTCAGCGAACGGATCAAACGCGTCCGACCCGAGGACGCCTCCCGCGCGCTCATGGAGACCCTCGCCGAGGCCCGCCGCCGCGTTTCGGAAGAGACCGCGCAGGTCATCGGCGAGACGATGGGCGAGGACAGTGCCGCGGGGCAGGCGATCGCCGAGCGTCTCCGCAGTGGTCTCGTTCCCTCCTCGCCGGCGGAGCTGTGATGGCCGAGGGATACACCGTCGAGTCCGAGGAGCTGCTGGAGCACGCCGCGACCCTGGAGTCCCTGGCAGCGCGCTTCGATGCGATCGAGGAGGCCAGCACGCACATCGTGCAGGACGACGAGGCGTACGGCTTCTACTGCCTGTGGATGTCGCTGATCATGGCGAACCGCCACCTGGCGCAGGACCAGCTCGTCGCGCGGGTGCGGGAGAACCTGACGCTCGCCGCCGGTGAGCTGCGGGCCGCGGCCGCCGCCTACGACGACACGGACAAGGCGACACAGCAGGAGATGCAGGGGCTGTTCGCGGAGCAGGAGGCATAGGGCCATGGGCGACGACTCGTTGATCGCGGAGGTCGAGTCGACTCGGGAGGCGTGGAGCGGCTCGAGCCTGCTCGAAAGCGCCCAGGGGGTGGCCGACGCGATCTCGTCCGAGAACTGGGTCGATGCGAGCCTCGGCGGCCTGGGCCTGGCGTTCGAGGTGTACGGAGCGTCGATGGATCCGTTCAGCGCGCTCCTGTCGAACGGCCTGGGCTGGGCGATGGAGTACTTCGAGCCGATGCGCGAGGCACTGGACTTCGTGTCCGGCAAGCCCGACCTGGTGACCGCCCACTCCACCACCTGGCACAACATGTCGAGCGAGCTGTACTCGATCTGGGAGGAGCTCGGGGCGGCGCTGTCGAAGGACCTGACGGGCTGGACCGGCGAGGCCGCCGAGAAGTACCGGGCGCTCATGGGGCACAACGTCGAGGCGATCGGCGGTCTCAGCGGCACGGCGGCGTCGATGGGCGCGGCCACCCAGGGCGCGGCCGGGCTGATGACGATCACCCGCGAACTCATCCGGGAGTTCATCGCCGACTGCGTCGCGAAGTGCATCGTCTACTCGCTCGAGGCGATGGGCATCGTGACCGCGCCGGCGATCGCCCTCGGCATCGTGGGCGCCGTCATCGAATGGTGCGGCACCATCTTCGGCTGGGTCATGGCCTTCATCGCCAGCTACCAGAACCTCAAACTTCTCATCGAATTCTAGGGGGCGGTCAACATCCCGAACCTCAACGTCAACCCCACGCCGAACATCCCCAACGTCGACATCGACACCCCTGCGGTCCAAAGCCGCGGCGGCGACGGCGCCCCGGCGGATCTCGACAGCGGAGCGGGTGCCGCTCGACCCCGGTCGTCGCCGACGGTGCGACTCGAAGACGGCGGCACGATCACCCTGGTCCATCTCGGAATAGCGGACGCCGTGGACGGCGGCCTCGTCGCTTCGGGGACGGGACCCGCCGGAGAGCGGTTGGTCACGATGCCGAGGGAGTCCGGCCTCGGCCCTCTCGGCCGTTTCGCACTGCGCGACCTGGACGAACCCCGTCGAAGCCAGATGCAGTCCGTCTTCGAGGCGCTGGCGCGCCGGGACGGCCAGACGGGGGACGACCTCGTTCAGGCCCTGGCGGACACCGAGGGCAACGCGGGGGCGCTGCGACGGCTGGAGGAACAGGGGGCGGGGAGCATGCCCCAAGAGGTGGCCGGGCGGCTCAGGGGCTGGTTCAGCCGATCCGAATCCGGGGGCCCGGGCGTGTTCACGCGGTCCCTGAACGTCGCGAACATGATCGTCGGCCTCATCACGGACGGCGGTTTCGCCACCGGCGTCGCGGCGGGGATCGAGCACGACTTCACCGGAGCCCCGCCGGCGGCCGAAGCCCCGTACAACCCGTCCACCGGCGCCGCGAACGTCCCCGGTGATCCAGTGCTGCCGGGCCCGATTTCGCTCCCCGACCCCAACGACCGCACCAATTACTTCGAGCCGAACCGGAACCGGCTGCCCGGGCCCGAGCCCAGGCAGGGCACGGGCCCCGACGGCGACTCCGGCAAGAGGTCGTGATCCGGCGGGCCCGGCCGGCGGCGCGAACCCGGCGCCCTCGACCGGTCCGCTGGTCCGCGATGGGACTCGTCGCACTGCCGGTGCCCAAGGGGGTCCACAGGCGGTTTCGAATCCGCTGGTCCGCGATGGGACTCGTCGCACTGCCGGTGCCCAAGGGGGTCCACAGGCGGTTTCGAAGATGTTCGCGCCGAAGCCCGTCGCATTGCAGCGCATCCGTACCCGAGCTTAGGAGAGATATGAACCGGCAGCGATCGACCGATCAGGTCCGCGCCGTCGCCCGCACGCGCCCTCGGCGAGCCTTCACGGCACTGATCGCCGCAGCGATCCTCTTCGGACTCAGCGCCTGCGGCGGCGCCGAGTCCTCGGACGGGGGCGACGGCGCCGGGGAGTCGGCGGGGACCGGTCCCGAGTCGCCGATCGCGCTCGGCGACAGCGCCGAGATCTGGGGCTGGGACGTGGCCGTGACCGGCGTCGAGCTCGACGCCACCGCGACGATCATGTCGGACACCGGGCTCCTCGCCGAGGAGCCCGAGCCGGGCCACCAGTTCGCGAAGGTCGTCTACGAGGGCACGTACCGGGGCGACGACCCGGACAACAGCTTCCACTCGGACCTGGTCCTCGCGTTCTGGATCGACGGCGTGGCCTATGACGACTGCGGCCCGAACTTCCCCGCCGAGCTCTACACCGGCGGCCCGGTCGCCGAGGGGGAGACCGTGACCAGCGCCTTCTGCGCGCAGATTCCCGTCGACCGGTCCGCGGCGGTGCTCCTCAACGTCAAGGACTGGCAGCCGACCGGCCAGACCGGGTTCTTCTTCGCCACCGAGTGACCGTCCGGGACGGCGGCGCTCATCGCGGCTCGGTGAGTCCCATCTCGGCGTAGCAGGCGGTCGCCTCGTCGTGGAGGCGCGCGGCCCGCTCCACGTCGCCGACACCGTCGTGGGCCTTGCCGAGCAGGCGCAGTGCGGCCGCCGCACCGGGCCGGTGCCCGGTCTCGCGGTGGCTGCGCAGCGCGGCGGCGGCGTGCGCGATGGCGGAGCGGGGATCGGCCTCGGCGAGCGCGATCTCGGCGAACAGGTTGAGCGCCAGGCCTTCCAGTACGCCGTATCCGGAGGCGCGGCTCGCCGCGATCGTCGACTCCGCGCCCTTGCGGGCGCCGTCGATGTCGCCGAGGCGCAGGAGCGATCCCGCGCGGCCCAGGAGCGCGTCGACGCGCATGTAGTGCCAGCCCTGGTCGGTCAGGTCGATCACCCGCTCATAGCGGGCCACGGCCTCGGCGTACTCGCCGTTCGCGTGGTGCGCCGCGGCGAGGAGGCCGACCACGGTCGCTTCGCGGATGCGCTGGGGGTGCTCGCCGAGCCCTTCGACGGCCTCGGCCGCGACCTCGAGCGCCTCACCGGGTCGGCCCGTCGCCAGCAGGAGGCGCACTCTGACCCTGGCGTCGGTCGCGGGGGCGGGGGCGGTGAAGTCGCGGCCCCCGGCCGACGCCAGCCCTCCGAAGCACTCCTGCGCCCGGTCGAGGCGGCCTTGCAGCAGGTAGGCGCTGGCGAGGTTGCCGTACATCGTGACGGTGGCGGGGACGCCCTCGCCTCCGGTCAGGCGCAGTTCCTCCTGGAGCAGGGCCACCGCGGTCTCGAGCGCCCCCAACTGGAGGTTGATGCCGGCCATCGCCTCGAGGTTCTCGCGCTCGAGGACGGGGTGGCCCAGTTCCCGGGCGGTCCGCAGCGCCGCCTGCACGTGGCCGAGCGCGACACGGGGCCGTCCGATGCTGGCGTACCCGAGCGCGAGGAGGTGGTCGGCCGCCGCCAGAGCCCTCGGCGATCCGGCCTCGGCCGCCAGCTCGGCGCCGGCTTCACCGTGCTCGACCGCTTCGGCGGCATGGTTGGCGCTGATCAGGCCCCACGCGAGGCCGATCTCGGTCGCGGCGCGCCCGAGCGGGTCGCCGTCCCGCTCGGCGGCGGCGAGGACGGCTTCGCCGATGTGCAGCAGCTCGGCGGTGTGGACGCCCAGCCACACGAGTCCGGCGAGAGCGTCGAACAGCCGCCACGCCGGACCCACGCCCCCGTCCTCGGCCGCCCGGCGGAGCACGGCGATGAGGTTGTCGCGTTCGGGCGTCATCCAGGCGTCCGCCTCTTCGGGTTCGAGCCGGGGCCGCGAGCCGTCCGCGGGCGGCTCGATCGCGGTCAGTTCCGGGTACAGCAGGCGTCGGCTCTCGTCGGCCCGTTCCAGGTACCAGTCGAACAGGCGCCGCTCGGCCGCTCCGCGGGCGCCAGAGGGCTCCTCGGATCGCGCGCGCTCTTCGGCGTACAGACGCAGGAGGTCGTGGAAGCGGTAGCGGCCCGGGTGGTGGTGTTCGAGCAGGTGCACGGCCGCCAGCTGTTCCAGGATCCGCTCGGTGTCGGCGACGGGCCGGTCGGCCAGGCGCGCGGCCGCTTCGGCGGTGCAGTCCGGTCCCGGCATGAGGCCGAGGATCCGGAACAGGCGGCGGCTGTCGTCCGGGAGGCCGCGGTAGGCGGAGTCGAAGACGGCGCGGATCGCGGCGTCCGGGCTGCCGTCGACCTCCAATGCGGCGAGGCGGTTCCCTTCGGCCAGCATCAGCCTGTAGGAGGCGGGGTCGTGGTGGTCGGCGAGCTTGGCGGCGGCGATCTGGAGTGCCAGCGGCAGTCGGCCGCACAGTCCGGCCAGTTCGTTCAGATCCGCTTCGCCGACGCCGGGCGGGACGAACTCGGCGAGCAGCGACCGCGCCGCTTCGGGCGCCAAGGGGGCGAGGGAGATCCGCTTCGCCCCGTTCAAGACCACCAGGTCGGTCAGCCGGTGGCGGCTGGTGACCAGCGTCAGGCAGTCCGGTCCGGCCGGGAGCAGCGGCCTGACCTGGTCGCCGCTTCCGGCGTTGTCGAGGACGATGAGCATGCGCCGGTCGCCGACCTGGCTGCGGAAGCGGGCGGCGGCCCGGTCGGGCTCGGGGGGAACCTGCCCCGGAGGGACGCCGAGCGCGCCGAGCATGGCGGTGAGCGCTTCGAGCGGCGAGAGTGCCGCGTCGCCGTGCCCGCGCAGGTCGATGAAGAGATGGCCGTCGGGGAAGCGGTCGGCGACCTTATGTCCCCAGTGGACTGCGAGAGCGGTCTTGCCGATGCCGCTCATCCCGACGATGAGCGCGATGGGCGTGGCGTGGCCGAGCAGGCCTTCCAATGCCTCCATCTCGCGGTCGCGGCCGGTGAGGAGGTGCGGGGGCTGGGGCAGTTCCCTCGGGACCGGCGTGCGGGGCCGCTGGAGCGCGGGCGCCGCGGGAGCCCAGTCGCCGTCGAGGTCGGCGGTCACCACCGCGAACAGTCGCTCATCGGCCTGCAGCACCGCATCGTGTATGCGGCGCAGCAGCTTGCCGGGCTCGATGCCGAGTTCGTCGACGAGCCGTCGCCGATTGTCGCGAAACAGGCGGAGCGACTCCGCCTGGCGGCCCGAGCGGTAGAGCGCGAGCATGAGCAGTGCCGTGAGCCGCTCGCGGTACGGCTGCGCCGCGGCCAGCTCCGTCAGGGGCCCGACAGCCTCCTCGTGATGCCCGAGGTCGAGCTGCAGTTCGTGGAGTTCCTGCTGCGCGTCGAGCCGAAGCGACTCCAGGCGACGGGCCTCGGCCGCCACCATGCCGCTCGCGTCGACACCGACGTAGGCGTCCCCTCGCCACAGCTCCAGCGCCCGCCGCAGCGTGTCGACCGCGGCGGCGGGGGCGGCGGCGCGTTCACGCCGAGCGGTCGCGAGGAGTCGCTCGAATCGCGCGGCGTCCAGTTCATCGGCGGCGACGTCGATCAGGTAGCCCGCCTCGCCCCTGGAGATCCGCGTCGGGTCCCCGAGCGCACGCCGCAGACGGTGGAGGTGGACCTGGAGCGTCCGCTCCGCGCTCGGCGGCGGCGTGCCGGACCAGACCGCGTCGGCGAGCTCCCCGGAGGTGAGCTGCCGCCCGCCGCGAGCGAGCAGGACGGCGAGCAGTCGACGCTGCATGGGCGGAAGCGCCGGGCCCGGCTCACCGTCGAGAAGGAGGCCGAGCGGTCCGAGGACCCTGAACTCGAGATAGGCGGCCATTGGAGATGCTCATCCCCTCGGGGTCATCAGGGACACGGAAATGACTGGCGAATTCTATCCAAGGCCCACGCGGCGGCGCTTTCCCCGAGTGCCGCCGTGGCACCAGGTGAGATCGGCTGGCCGGACGGCGTTCCCGCAACCGGTCTTCGCGCTTCACGCCTCGGCGTTCGGACAGGGCTGCCGGCGGGATCATGACGGCCGGGCGGGCGAAGGCTCCGACACCGGCGCCGCTCCACCGAGTGCGGTCGGTCCAGGAGCCCGCTCCTGCGCCGGCATTGGGTCGATGGTGGGTCGCGTGGGACTCGAACCCACAACCTACGGATTAAAAGTCCGCAGCTCTGCCAATTGAGCTAGCGACCCATCGGCGACCTTACCGCATCGGGGCGGATCCGGTGAGGTGAGGCGCGGGCGGGATGGCGTGCGGCACCTCGGTTGTCGGGGCGGGATGGCATGCTGGAGGGATGAGGTCGTGGACGGCGCGGCGGCGTGCTGCGGAGGTGCCGCCGCCGCGCCTATTCGATCCGCGTCACACGTGGCCCTCGGTGGGATTCGGGTCCGCTCCCGCTTGATCGAACATATGTACTATAAACCATCCGCGCGTCGCTGTGAAGCCGGGAGTCGAAGCAGGTAGACTCGCCTGCTGTGCTCATACTGCTGCCTCCGTCGGAGGGGAAGGCCGGTCAAGGCGACGGGCCGCCCCTCGACCTCGGGCGACTCTCCTCACCGGCGCTGAACCCCACCCGCGAGCTCCTCGTCGACCGGCTCGTCGAGCTGTGCGCCGATGAGGACACCGCCGCCGAGGCCCTCAAGCTCACTGCGCGCCAACGGCATCACGTCAAGCAGAACCGCGAGCTGCGCACCGCCCCGACCCTCGCGGCCTGGGAGCTGTACACGGGAGTCCTCTACGAGCGGCTGGGCCTCGGCGATCTGCCCGACGGCAACCAGGTGCTCATCGCCTCCCCGCTGTGGGGCCTGCTGCGGCCCTCCGACCGCGTGCCGCCGTACCGGATGCCGATGTCCGCGCAACTGCCCGGCGTCGAGCGGCTCGCGAAGACGTGGAGGCCCGCCGTCGGGGAGGTCCTCGGCGCCCGCGACGAGCTCGTCATCGATCTGCGCTCCGGTGCCTACGCGCAGGTGTGGGGCCCGAAGAACCGCGGCGTCGCCGTCCGCGTGTTCAAAGAGGACGCCTCGGGCAAGCGCAGCGTCGTCACCCACATGGCCAAGGCGACCAGGGGCGAGGTCGCCCGCGCGCTCCTGGCGAGCGGCGCGCAGCCGAGCACCCCTGCCGAGCTGGGGGACTTCCTCGCCTCGCACGGCTGGAAGGTCGAGCTCTCCTCCCCCGCGACGCGGTCCAAGCCGTGGGTGCTGGACGTCCTCGGCGCCTGAGCGCCGACTAGTGGTCGTAGTACCCGGCGTCCTTGGCGCGCTCGAACGAGCGGCGCACCTCCTCCTCGGCCTCGGCGCGGCCGGTCCAGGTGGCGCCCTCGACGCTCTTGCCCGGCTCCAGGTCCTTGTAGACCGTGAAGAAGTGCTGGATCTCCAGGCGGTCGAACTCCGGCACGTCGGCGATGTCCCTGTACTTGTCCTTGCGCGGGTCCTCGGCCGGGACGCACAGCACCTTGTCGTCCACGCCCTTCTCGTCCCGCATGCGGAACATCCCGATCGCCCGCGCGCGGATCACGCAGCCGGGGAACGTCGGCTCGACGATCACCAGCGCGTCGAGCGGGTCGCCGTCCTGGCCGAGCGTGTCGTCGATGAAACCGTAGTCGGCCGGGTACACCGTCGCGGTGAACAGGGTCCGGTCCAGGCGGATCCGTCCGGTCTTGTGGTCGATTTCGTACTTGTTGGCGCTCCCTTTCGGGATCTCCACCGTCACGTCGAACTCCATCGGCCGACTCTCCTCCAGGCGTGATTCCAGTGCTCTTGATGGCCTAGTCTCTGTGCATGGCCCGCAGTGACAACGCCGACCCCGAAGTCGCGAGTACTACGCCACACGGTCGACCTGAGGAATCACCCCCCGACGCCCCCCGCAAACGCCGACGGACCGTCCTGGTGTGGGCTTTGTCGCTCCTCGTCGTCGCCGTGGCGGCCATGGGAGGCGCGGTGTGGGCGCTCCAGGCGTTGACAGAGCCTCAGACCGGGGCCTTCACCGCCCCGGAGGCGTACCCGCCGGCCGAGCCGCCCCGGGTCCTGGCCTCGGCGGACGAGAGCGCGCCGGTCCCCGACCTGGCCTCGGCGCTGCCCGAGCTGCTGGCCGACCCGCGGTTCTCGGGGAACCTGTCGGCGGTGTTCGCCGACGCCCTGACCGGCGAGATCCTCTACGAGCAGGCGGGCACGACGCCGATGACACCGGCCTCCTCCATGAAGGTCGTGACGGGCGTCGCCGCCTTCGAACACCTGGGCGCGGAGTACCGGATCCCGACGACGGTGGTCGAGGGCCCCGACGAGGACTCGGTGGTGCTCGTGGCGGGCGGGGACGTCGCCATGACCGTCGACGGCGAGGGCTACTACGGGACGGGCGCGAGCCTGACCGAGCTGGCCGAGGCGGTCCTGGCCGCCCGCGACGGCATCGCGCCGAGCACGGTCTACCTGGACACGAGCCTCTTCACCGACACGGTCAACGCCCCCGGCGTGCCGATGTCGGACCTGAACCTCTACACCGCCCCGGCCGCGCCGATCATGCTCGACGGCGGCCGGATCGACAACACGGTGCACTACACGCCGCACCACCAGGACCCGGCGCTGTACGCGGCGGAGGTCTTCGCGGGGCTGCTCGGCGCCGGCCAGGTCGCCGAGGGGACGGCCGAGGAGGGCGCCGCGGAGCTGGCGACGGTCTACTCCGAGCCGATGGCCTCGCTGGTGGACTTCCTGGTCCTGACCTCGGACAACGAGCTGGCCGACGCGGTGGCGTTCCAGACGGCGCTGGCCGTGGAGGGCGAGATGACGTGGGGCGCGATCGGGCAGGCCCACATGGCGACGCTGGAGTCGCTGGGCGTGGACACGACGGGCCTGGTCCTCAACGACGGCTCGGGCATGTCCCCGGCGAACCGCCTCACGGCCACGGCGTTCGCGCAGCTCATGACGGCGGCGGCGTCGTCGCAGGCCAGTTCGGTGTTCCAATCGCTGCCGGTGGCCGGCTGGTCGGGCTCGCTCGCCGAGCGCTTCAGCACGGCAGAGGAGGGCGAGGGCGTGGTGCGCGCGAAGACGGGGACGCTCACGGGCGTGTCGTCGCTGACCGGCTCGGTCACCACCGACGAGGGCCGGTTGATCGTGTTCTCGATGATCAGCAACGGGAGCGCGAACCCGCGCGATGTGGAGGCGGCGATGGACGAGGTGACGACGGCGGTCTCGCTGTGCGGGTGCTGAGGCGCCCGGCCGCCCCCGGGTGAGAACGGCCGGGGCCGGGTCAGCGCCAGGTGTCCTCGACGGTGGCGCAGCCTTCGGTCGGGACGGTCACGGTGCGGTTCGCGCCGGACTCCCAGGCGGCGACCGTGTTCGCGTATTCGCCGCGGGGCCGAGGCGCAGGCCGAACGTCCTGCAGGGTAGGTCGGAGAAAGCGGTTAATCCTTCGGGGATTGACCGCGTTCGGAGCCGGTCGCGCGTCTGATCGTCGCGATGATCCATGAGTTCAGTGAGCGGTCATCCGCCTCCGCCGCCCGTTTAGCAAGTTCGTGCAGATCGTCAGGCAGCCTCAGGTTCACATGCTTCATGGTCTCAATACTATGCTATTATGGGACCATGTCAAGGTTTCGGATGTACCCTACGCCCGCCCAGGAGCAGCAGATGCTGCGGCACTGCGCGCACGCTCGGTACGTCTGGAACCTTGCGGTCGAGCAGCGCTCCTACCGGGCTCGACATAAAGGCCCGACGCCCCAGTACGTCGAACTCACCCGGCAGTTGACCGAGGCCCGCGCCGAGTTCACATGGCTGCGCGAGGGCAACGCGGAGATCCAACAGCAGGCACTGCGCGATTTCGACCAAGCCGTATCGCGTCGGTTCGCCTCCGGGTTCGGCGAACCGACATGGCGGAAACGGTACCGGCATGAGGGTTTCCGGGTTATCGGCACTGAGCGGGTCCCCGCGTTCGAATCCGACGGGTCGCCGAAGCTGAACGCCAAGGGCAGGCAGGTCATGTCCCGCTCGGTCCGGGTCGAGCGGCTGAACCGTCGCTGGGCCCGGGTAAGTATCCCCGGGTGCGGCCCGGTCCGGTTCCGCATCGGCCGCAAACAGCGGCTCCCGGAGGCGAAGACGTTCCGTGTCACCTACCGGAGGGGGCAGTGGCATACGGCGTTCGCGATCATCCCTGATCCGAAACCAGCGCCGGGCACCGGCGCGGTCGTCGGGGTCGACCGTGGCGTGAGAATCACCGCCGCACTCTCGGACGGCCGCACCCTCAACTGCCCGCAGCTCAGCCCCAAGGAGCTGGCGCGGTACCGGAAGCACCAGCGCCGCGCCGCGAAAGCACCGAAAGACTCGGTTCGGAAGGCCGCCGAGTACGCCAAAGCCGCGAAGATCAAAACGGCCGAGGTGAATCGGCGTAAGGACTGGGTCGAGAAAACCAGCACGATGCTCGCCGAGTCGTTCGATGTGATCCGGTTCGAGAAGCTCAACATCACGAACATGACCGCCTCTGCTAAAGGCACGGCCAAGCAGCCGGGCCGGAACATCGCTCAGAAGTCCGGGCTGAATCGGGCGATCCTCGCCCAAGGGTGGGGCGCACTGCGGCAGCGCACTGCCCAGAAAGCCCTCAGCCGCGTCGAGGACGTGCCGGCGCCGTACACCAGTCTGCGATGTAGTGTCTGCGGATGGATCGACAAGCACTCGCGCAAGAGCCAAGCCGAGTTCGTCTGTTCGTCCTGCGGTTTCACCTGCAACGCTGATACCAACGCAAGCTTGAACGTCGCGGCAGGACATGTCGGAGGGGCGACACCGCGTCAGCGGTCGAGCGTCCGTGAACCTCAACTTACAGCAAGTTGGAATCCCCGGATTTTAGACCGGGGAGGATGTCAATCGAACATGTTGAGGATCGAGTCGCCGCCGCTCAGTGCGGCGGCGGGTGCGGCTTGCGGCGCGGTCTGGGGCGCGGTCTGGTCGCCGTGCGCGGTCGGTCCGGCCGCGGCGAAGGCCGCGGCGAAGGCCGCGGCGAAGGCCGCGGCGGCGGCCGCGAGGAGGACGGCGCCGACGGCGGCCGTCGCTCTGCCGCGCGGTGCGTTTCGGTGGGGCGTGACGTGAGGCATCGTTGCTCCTTGGGAAGATCTTGCGGTAGATCGCGCAAGATTTTGCCGATTGAACAAGAACGTAACATCATCACGTCATGAATTTCAAGAACTTCGATACATGAATTCCTTTGCGGCGACTCGGGGACACCGCCGAGTCCGCGGATGAGAGTGGCGAGCCGACTGCACTCTGGATAGGCTGGACCGATGGCACCGCCCGTGAGCAATCCGATGCTGCCGTCCATCGACTGGCGCACCGCGGCCTCGTGTTCACGCGCCTTCACCCGCGGCGGCCCCAGCATGAGCCCCGAAGGGGCCCTCGACGTCGTCGCCGACCTGCACCGCCACGCGCGCACCGCCACCGAGCTCGTCACCGACTACACCGGACTCACCCCCGCCGTCGAGGCGCCCATCGACGTCGTCGACCGCGTCCGCTGGAGCCATGTCAACATCGCCGGACTCAGGCGCCTGCTCAACGAGCTGGGCGCCGCCGAGGCCGACGCCGACCCCGCGCGCCAGCTCGGCGCCGCAGCCAAGGTCACCGGCGTCCAGGCCGGAGCCGTCCTCGCGTTCCTGTCCTCCCGCGTCCTCGGCCAGTTCGAGACCTTCTCCACCGACTCCGGCCGGCTCCTGTTCGTCGCCCCCAACATCGTCGACGTCGAACGGCGCCTTCGGCTCCCCACCAGAGAGTTCCGGCTGTGGATCGCCGTCCACGAAGCCGCGCACCTCACGCAGTTCACCGCGGTGCCGTGGATGAGAGACCACTTCCACGGCCTCATCCGCACCTTCTTCGACGCCGCCGAACCAGAGGAGTCCTCGGCCTCGCAGCTCGGCCGGGCCGTGCGGCGGGCCCTGAACGCCGCCCGCGAGGAGGCCTCCGGCGAACCGCCGGTCGGCGAGCTGCCCGGCGCGGATGTCATGGCCGCCATGACCAGCCCCGAACAGCGCGAGGCGATCACGCAGATCCAGGCGCTCATGACCCTCCTGGAGGGACACGCCGAGTCCGTCATGGACGGCGTCGGCCGCACCCACATCGAGCACGTCGCGCTGCTGCGCCGCCGCTTCGACCGCCGCCGCGCGCACCCCAGCGCCATCCAGCGCTTCCTGCGCCAGCTCCTCGGACTGGACGCCAAGATGCGCCAGTACGCGGCCGGGCGGCGCTTCGTCGACCAGATCGTCGCCGACCACGGCGTCACCGGCTTCAGCCGCGTGTGGGACTCCCCCGAGAACCTGCCGACCGAAACCGAGATCGAACGGCCCGAGACCTGGGTCGCGCGGGTCCTGAACGGCCCGTCCGCGGCGATCGGGCATGGCTAGGCTGCCCGGATCGCTCGCGCGGCTGCGCGTCGCCGTCCGCGACTGCCTGGACGACCTCCCCCGCGGCTCGCTGGTGCTCGTCGCCTGCTCGGGCGGCCCCGACTCCATGGCCCTGGCCGACACCCTCGCCTTCTGCGCCCCGCGCGCGGGACTGCGCGCCGGGCTCGTCACCGTCGACCACGGCCTCCAGGACGGCTCGGCCGAACGCGCCGCCGAGCTCGCCGAATGGGGCCTCGGCATCGGGCTCGACCCGTCGGAGGCCGCGACCGTGCAGGTCCTGGGCTCGGGCGGGCCGGAGGCGGCGGCCAGGGAGGCGCGGTACGCGGCGCTGGACTGGGCGGCCGAGCGGCACGGCGCCAAGGCGGTCCTGCTCGGGCACACCCGCGACGACCAGGCCGAGACGGTGCTGCTGGCGCTCACCCGCGGCGCCGGGCCACGCGGCATCGCCGGGATGCGGGCGGTGCGCGGACGCTACCGGCGCCCGCTGCTGGGCATCGGCCGCGACGACACCCACGCCGCGTGCGAGGAGCGCGGCCTCAAACCGTGGACCGACCCGCACAACGCCGACCCGCGCTTCCGCCGCTCGGCGCTGCGGGGCGCCATGGGCGTCCTCACCGAGACGCTCGGCGACGACATCGTGGCGAACCTGGCGCGCACCGCCGCGCTCGTGGCCGCCGACACCGACCACCTCGACGCCGAGGCCGCCGCCGTGGCCGACTCGTGCGCCGACGGCGGCGCGCTGCTCGTCGAACCGCTTGCCGCGCTGCCCGCGCCGATCCGGCAGCGGGTGGTCAGGACATGGATTTTTCAGCTGGGAGTGAACGGCGCGGACCTCAATCACCACCACCTCGACGCGGTCGAAGCGCTCGTGGCCGCCTGGCACGGCCAAGGGCCGACGTTCCTGCCGGGCGGCGTCGAAGTGCGCCGCGAACGAGGCAGGATCACCGCCGCCCGGCCCGCCTGAGCTGGGGCGACACTAGGGTTTCTGGTAGATCTCCGGTTTGAGGACCCCGATGAACGGCAGCTCGCGGTAGCGCTCGGCGTAGTCGAGGCCGTAGCCGACGACGAACTCGTTCGGGATGTCGAAGCCGAGGTAGGAGACCGGGATGTCGGCGCGCTGCATGCCCGGCTTGCGGAGCATGGCGACCACCCGCACCGAGGCCGGGTTCAGGCCCTCGAGGTACTTGAGCAGCCACGACAGCGTCAGCCCCGAGTCGATGATGTCCTCGACGACGACGATGTGCTTGCCGGTCACGTCCGAGTCGATGTCCTTGAG
Source organism: Glycomyces tenuis DSM 44171 (assembly GCF_000427885.1). Taxonomy (GTDB): domain Bacteria; phylum Actinomycetota; class Actinomycetes; order Mycobacteriales; family Micromonosporaceae; genus Glycomyces; species Glycomyces tenuis. The sequence goes on along the minus strand of NZ_KE386601.1, from coordinate 102,619 downwards.
GATCCGCACCGTCCCCGAGGAACTGGTCGAGTTCCCGTAGGAGGACAGGGCCATGAACTCCATCTTCACCGGGACGGTGAGCGCCCTGGCGAAGTCGGCCATGAACATGACCGCCCCCTTGAACACCCCCACGAGCAGGAGCTCGTCGCCGGTCGCGGCGGCGCTGTCGGCGAAGTCGCGCGAGACCTGATCGGCCAGTTCCGCGACCTTGGAACGGATCTCGTCCTCGGTGATGATGGTGCGCTCGATCTCATCGGCGTACCACGAGTCCGGGTCGAACACCGCGTCCTCGGCCGCCGCGGACGGTACTGATGCTGGGCTGGCTAGCTCCGACGTCATGTCTCAAGAGTGCCACCCGGCTCTCGCCGACGCTGGCTTGGGTGGGCGCAGTCCACACGGGCGTGGTAGGAATTACTGATCACAATGCGCGGCAGTCGACGGTAGCGGAGCGAACGTTTCACGCCTGTGCCGTGTACTTTCGAATTGTCGGCAGATCGGCGAAGACTGCACCCGTTGAATCGCCGGGCCTGGCGACACCCGCGAGCCATGGATTCGGCTGGCGGACCCGCAGCGAGTCGCGATGAACGCAGGAGGAAGCGAGTGGTCGACGCCGGGAAGCCCACACCTGAGCGGAAGCGGTTTTTCCGGAGGCCGTTGGTCTGGATCCTGCTCATCGCAGTGATCGCGGTCCTGATCGGCACCTTCTTCTCCGGCGGCTCCGATTATGAGGAGGCCACCACTTCCGAGGTCCTCGACCACATCGCCGCCGGCGAGGTCGAGGAGGCGAACATCCTCGACAAGGAGCAGCTGGTCCAGGTCACGCTGACCGACGGCAGCATGGTCGAGGCGTACGTGCCGGCCGGGATGCCCGAGACGGTCGCGCAGGCCCTCGACGAGGGGAACGTCGACTTCGACACCGAGGTCAACGAGACCTCGGTGTTCGTCTCGTTCCTGCTGAGCATGCTGCCGATCGTCCTCATCGTTCTCCTGCTGCTGTTCTTCATGTCACAGATGCAGGGCGGCGGCTCGCGGGTCCTCAACTTCGGCAAGTCCAAGGCCAAGATGGTCTCCAAGGACACCCCGAAGACCACTTTCGACGACGTGGCCGGCTCCGACGAGGCCGTCGAGGAGCTCCGCGAGATCAAGGACTTCCTCGAGGACCCCAAGAAGTACCAGGAGCTGGGCGCCAAGATCCCCAAGGGCGTGCTGCTGTTCGGCCCTCCCGGCACCGGCAAGACGCTGCTGGCCCGCGCCGTCGCCGGCGAGGCGGGCGTGCCGTTCTACTCCATCTCCGGCTCGGACTTCGTCGAGATGTTCGTCGGCGTCGGCGCCTCCCGCGTGCGGGACCTGTTCACGCAGGCCAAGGAGAACGCGCCCGCGATCGTGTTCGTCGACGAGATCGACGCCGTCGGCCGCCACAGGGGCGCCGGCATGGGCGGCGGCCACGACGAGCGCGAGCAGACGCTCAACCAGCTGCTGGTCGAGATGGACGGCTTCGACACCCGCGGCGGGGTCATCCTCATCGCCGCGACGAACCGCCCCGACATCCTCGACCCGGCGCTGCTGCGCCCGGGCCGCTTCGACCGCCAGATCCCCGTCGACGCCCCCGACAAGGACGGGCGCACCGCGATCCTGTCGGTGCACGCCAAGGGCAAGCCGTTCGTCCCCGACGTCGAGTTCGAGACGATCGCGCGCCGCACGCCCGGCTTCTCCGGCGCCGACCTCGAGAACGTCATCAACGAGGCCGCGCTGCTGACCGCCCGCCGCAACGAGAAGGCCATCTCGAACGACGCGCTCGAGGAGGCCATCGACCGCGTCATCGCCGGGCCCGAGCGCAAGGGCCGGGTCATGGGCGAGGAAGAGAAGAAGATGACCGCCTACCACGAGGGCGGGCACGCCCTGGTGGCGTGGGCGCTGCCGCACGCGGCCCCGGTGCACAAGCTGACGATCCTGCCGCGCGGGCGCAGCCTCGGGCACACGCTGGTGCTGCCGACCGAGGACAAGTACTCGCAGTCGCGCTCGGAGATGATCGACACCCTCGCGTACGCCCTGGGCGGGCGCGCCGCCGAGGAGCTGGTCTACCACGACCCGACCACGGGCGCGCAGAACGACATCGAGAAGGCCACGAAGGTGGCCCGCGCGATGGTCACCGAGTACGGCATGTCCGCGAAGCTGGGCGCGGTCAAGTACGGCTCGGCCGACTCCGAGCCGTTCCTGGGCAAGGAGTACGGCCACGCGCGCGACTACTCCAACGAGATCGCCGCCACGATCGACGCGGAGGTCAGGGCGCTGATCGAGATCGCCCACGACGAGGCGTACGCGATCCTCACCGAGTACCGCGACGTGCTGGACCAGATGGTCGTGGAGCTGCTCGAGAAGGAGACGCTCACGCAGGAGGACCTCTCGCGGATCGCCGAGCGGGTCGAGAAGCGCCCGCCGATGTCGCCGTTCAACGGGACGTCGAGCCGCAGGCCCTCGGGCCAGCCGCCGGTGTCCTCGCCGAACGGCTCGCGGCCCGTCGCCGACTCGTCCGGCGAGGAGCTCGAGCAGCCCTCGTCCTGAGGCCTTCCGCCGCGGAGCGGATGGGGCGGTCCTCACAGGCCGCGCTCGAAGTCGAGCGGATGTCGGTCCCGGCTCGTAGGCTCGGATCATGAAACCGAAGCAATACGAGCCGTCGTCGTAGGCTTGTGCGATGGCTGAACTCGACACTCTGGCCGCCCGCCTGCTCGACGGCCGCATCAACGGGAGTCCGGTGGAGGACGCGGTCGACCTGCCTCGGATCGAGGCCGCCGTCCGCGAGATCCTCTTCGCGGTGGGCGAGGACCCCGAGCGGGAGGGCCTGAAGGAGACCCCTCGGCGCGTGGCGCGCGCGTACGCCGAGTTGTTCGCCGGGCTCCGGGTGGATCCCGAGCAGGTGCTGAAGGCCTCGTTCGACGAGGACCACAACGAATTGGTGCTGGTGCGCGACATCGAGGTGCAGTCGTTCTGCGAGCACCATCTGCTGCCGTTCACCGGCGTCGCCCACGTCGGCTACATCCCCGGCTCGGCCGGGCGGGTGGCGGGCCTGTCGAAGCTGGCGCGGCTGGTCGAGGTGTACTCCAGGCGCCCGCAGGTGCAGGAGCGGCTGACGAGCCAGATCGCCGACCAGCTGTACAAGTCCCTGGAGGCGAGCGGCGTCATCGTCGTCGTGGAGTGCGAGCACACGTGCATGTCGATGCGCGGCATCCGAAAACAGGGTTCGACGACGATCACCTCGGCGGTGCGGGGCATCCTCCAGTCCGACGCGAGGACGAGGGCCGAGGCGATGTCGCTGCTGCGCGGCACCGGCTGAGCGGGGCCGCGGACGCGGCCGCCGCTGGGTGGAGCGGCATCGGCGGCGAATGGTCATGGACGAGCGAAAAGGCCGGATGCGTTCGCATCCGGCCTTTTCGATTCTCGGTTCTTTCGCGAGTCCCAGGGTTACCGAAGCGCCCGGACACCGGGCGCCCGGCGTTAGAGAACCTCGCCGGTCGAGGACTGGAAGTTGCCGTCGGTGCCGGACGGCGCGTCCTCGGTGCCCGGGTTCGGGTTGTAGGCCTCGGGCGTGGTCTCGACCTGGTCGAGGTAGCCGTCGCCGTCGGTGTCGGTCATGACGGTGTTGGCGTAGCCGTCGCCGTCCGAGTCGATGCTGACCTCGTCGACGAAGCCGTCGCCGTTGGCGTCGACGATGACGGTGTCGGTGTAGCCGTCGCCGTCGGTGTCGGAGGCGACCGTGTCGATGTAGCCGTCGGCGTTGGTGTCCGAGCTGACCTGGTCGACGACGCCGTCACCGGAGGTGTCGGAGGCGATCTCGTCGATGTAGGTGTCACCGTCGGTGTCGAAGGCCTGCGACTCGAAGGTGCCGTTGCCGTCCATGTCGAGGTGCAGCTCGTCGGAGACGCCGTCGCCGTCGGTGTCCACCGCGACGCCGTCCGCGACGCCGTCGTAGTTGGCGTCGACGTAGGTGTTGCCGTCGGCGGTGAAGGTGGAGTCCTCGACCCCATCACCGTCGATGTCGAAGACCTCGGTGGTGGTCTCGGAGGTGTAGTCGTCCTCGGCGGCGTAGTCCTCTTCGGTGCCCGCGACGTCTTCTTCGACGCTGGTGTCGTCGTACTCGCTCATGGTTCCATCCTCTTTCGGTTCAGTGTTCGGAGCAGTGTTCCGTGCTTGTGAGTAGAACTCTATGGCAGCCGCACCGGCCGTGAATCCCCAGAGTGTGCCAACCGCCTATCCTGGTTCAAACCCGCTTGCGGGCGGGCTTGCCTGATCGATTGTCTGATTTGCCTGGAGTGTGCGGGTGGGAATCGCCGACAACGCCTTCGACGTCCCCGATCCGCCGCCCGTACTGGTCCCGGTGCCGGCGGTGCGCGTGTTCGACATGCACTCGGCGCGGGTGGTGTGCGGTGCGGCGGGCATCGGCTGGCAGTTCGACCTGCGGGCGGACGACCCCGTGACACGCGAGGGGACGCTGCTGGTCCCGCTGATCACCGAGGCCGACTACTACCGGGCCGTGGACGGCGACGGGGACGCCTACGCGACGCTCGTGCCGGCCGAGGACGTGTGGGTGCAGCGGCCCGAGTCGAACCCGGAGACCTCGACGCCGCCGCCGGGCTACCTCATCGACCGGCTGACCGACCCGGACGCGCCGCCGGTGCGCAGGCCGTTCCCGGCCTCGGACGTGCCGGGGCTGGTGGGGCAGCGGGTCTGGTACTGGCGGGGCGGGGAGTTCCGCGACGACTACCGCTGCGTCTCGGAGCCGTTCGAGATCGACGGCGACTTCTGCGTCCGGGTGGTCGAGGAGGCCGCGTGGTACCGGTGGCGGCGCACCGGGCAGCCGCCGAAGCCGATCGACGCGTTCATCCACCACCTGTGGACGCAGTAGGGCGCCGCCTGAGAGGTGCGCACCGCTGTGACGTCGCGGTCCGACGGCTCGGGAGGCCCGCTCGGCTAGGTGCGCTCGAAGTAATGCCGGTTCGGGCCGTCGGGGCCGTCCGGCATCAGGTAGAGCCGGTCGGCGGAGTCGAACCAGATCTGGATGTTGCCCATGCGGTCCACGGGCTCGTCGTAGGTGAAGTCGATGAAGTCGTCGGCGTGGTCGCTCGTGACGAGGTTCCAGGTGCCTTCCCGCTCGGGGCGGTCCGTCTCGACGGCGGTCATGGTTCCCGTGCCGTCGGATCGCAGGGTGATCGTGTCCCCGTCGCCGTCCGCGAAGGTGCCCGCGAGGTCCGCGGCGCTCTCGACCTCGGGAACACAGGCCGCCAGGGCGGTCATGAGGACTGCGGCGGCGAGCGGGCCGAACGGCGACCGGCGATGAACGCGTGGCATGGGGGTTCCCTTCGTGTCGGGGCTTCGGACTGCGCCGGACCTGGGATCGAGCATACCTCATTTTTGAACATGTTCAACTCGATGGCCTGGAGCAGCCCGACGGGAAGACGGTCCTCCGAGTTCGGGTCCTAGACCTGCCAGAGCTTCGTCATCATCGCCTCCACGGCGATGCGCGGGCGCACGTTCGCCTCGATGGCCTTGCGGCACTCCAGGATCGCGTCGATGCGGCGCAGCAGCGACTCGGCGCTGAGCTTCCCGGCGGCGGCCCTGGTGGTCTCGGCCATGTCGGGGTGGATCGGCGGGACGCGCGCCCCGAAGCCCGCGGCGAGCGCGTCGCGGTAGAACGCGGCGAGGTCGACCAGAGCGCGGTCGAGCGAGTCGCGCTGGGCGCGCGTGTCGCGGGTCTTCTGGCGCTTCTCGAGCTCCTTCATGGCCGCGGCGGAGCCGCGGGCGGCCTTCGAGGCGCCTTTGCCGGTGCCGCCCTTGCCGAGCGCGGTCTCCAACGCCTCCTTCTCGGCGGCCGAGCGCTCGGTGTAGGTGCCGGCGGCCTCGGCCTCGGCGGCCTCGATGAGTTCGACGGCGGCGGTGAAGCAGGCGCCCAGGCCGGTCAGGCGCCTGGGGATCTGGAGGACATCGTGGCGCCTGACGCGGGCGTCGGCGTCGGTGGCGAGGCGCCTGGCGCGCCCGACGTGGCCTTGGGCGGCGGCGGCGTACAGCTCGGCCTCGCGCCGGTCGAGCCCGTCGCGGGCGACCAGGAGCTCGGCGATCGCGCCGGGCGGCGGCTGCCGCAGCACCAGGACGCGGCAGCGGGAGCGGATCGTCACCGAGACCTCGGCGGGGTTCGTCGAGGGCGCGCACAGCAGGAACGCGGTCCGCGCCGGGGGTTCTTCGACGGCTTTGAGCAGGGCGTTCGCGGCGGCCTCGGTGAGGCGGTCGGCGTCTTCGACGATGAGGATCTGCCAGTGGCCGGAGGTGGGCGCGCGCCCGGCCTCCAGGATCAGCGTGCGGACCTGGTCGACGCCGAGGGACAGGCCCTCGGGGATGACGCGGGTGACGTCGGGGTGGGTGCCGCCGAGGACGGTGCGGCAGCTGTGGCACTCGCCGCAGCCGCCGTCGTCGCATTGGAGGGCGGCGGCGAAGGCGACGGCGGCGGTGGAGCGGCCGGAGCCGGGCGGGCCGGTGAACAGCCACGCGTGGGTCATGCCGAGGCCGCGGGCGGCTTCGGAGAGGACGCGCTGGGCTTCGGACTGGCCGACCAGTTCGTCGAAGACGCCTCCCGCGCCGTTCACGGCCGACCGGCCTCTTCGGCGACGCTGGCCCACGGGGCGCCTTCGGCGCCGTCGGCGTCGAGTCCGGGCCAGCGGGTCTCGGTGCGGGAGGCCTCGGTGCGGATGTCGAGGCGTTCGGCGACGGCGTCGCGGACGGCCGCGGCGATCTCGTCGGGGGTGCCGCCCGCGGGGATGACGAGGTAGCGCCCCGGGTCCTTGTCGGCGAGGTCGAGGAAGGTCTGGCGGACGCGCTCGTGGAACAGCAGGTCTTCCTGTTCGAGGCGGTCGCCTTCGCCGCCGCCCTTGGCGCGGGCCAGGCCGGCCTCGGGTTCGACGTCGAGCACGACGGTCAGGTCGGGTTTGAGCCCGCCGGTGGCCCACTTCGAGACCCACGCGACCTCGTCCCGGCCCAGGCTGCGTCCCGAGCCCTGGTAGGCGATGGAGGAGTCGACATAGCGGTCGGAGACGACGACGGCGCCGCGTTCGAGGGCGGGCCGGATGACCTTGTCGACGTGCTGGGCGCGGTCGGCGGCGTACAGGAGGGCCTCGGCGCGCGGCGCGGGGGCGGACTCGCCTCCGGAGTCGAGCAGGAGGGTCCGGATGCGCATGCCGATGTCGGTGGCGCCGGGCTCGCGGGTGAGGACGGCCTCGTAGCCGCGGAGCTTGAGCCAGGCGGCGAGTTTGACCGACTGGGTGGACTTGCCGGCGCCTTCGCCGCCTTCGAAGACGACGAAGAAGCCCTTGCTGTCGGTGGGGACGGCGGCGCTGAGGGGGCGGCCGCGCAGGGAGGACCAGAGGTCGGCGAGGACGGGCACGCCGGGCTTGTCGTCCATGCGGCGGAAGGCGGCGACGCCGAGCCAGGCGACGAGGACGGCGGCGACGAACAGGAGCACGCGGGCCATGGAGACCTGGACGACGGTGAAGCCGAGGTCGAGCTGGCGGGCGGCGTGCCAGCCGGCGAGCGGCGCGGCGGCGGTCATGGAGACCATGAGGATGACGCGGGCCGAGACGGCGATGAAGGCGAACATGCGGCCGCGGATGTCGTCCTCGACCTCCCGCTGGAGGAGGGTGATCCCGGCCAGGAACGCCATGCCCGCGCCGAGGCCGATGACCACGGAGCTGACCAGGGCGACCCACAGCCAGGGCGCGACGGCGTCCAGGGCGAGGCCGACGCCCGCCAGGACGATGCTCATGCCGAACCAGCGCAGGCGGGAGAGCTCGCGGACGAGCTTGGGCCCCAGCCCGATGCCGATGCCCAGGCCGAGGAACAGGAAGACGGCCAGGAGGTAGAAGGCGGCGTCGCCGGCGCCGATGTCGGCGGCGTAGAAGGTGCCGACGCCGATGAGGATGCCCGCGCCGCTGAACGCGCCGAGCATGCCGAGGACGAGGCCGCGGACGCGTTCGCGGCCCCGCAGGTAGGTCCAGCCTTCGACGAAGTCGGCCCACATCGAGCCGGTCTTGGCCTTCGCGCCGTCGCGGCCGGAGATCTGGGGGATGAGGAAGTAGACGGTGGCGGCGAGGATGGCGAACATGGCCGCGGTGAGGTACAGGGCCAGGACCATCGGCTCGGCCCAGGGGCCGAGGTTGGCCCAGACGTTGGTGCCGCGTTCGAGGCCGGCGAGGACCGCGAAGGCCAGGGGCGGGGCGAGGCCGTAGGTGGTGGCGAGGCTGAGCTGGTTGGCGGCCTCGTACTGCTGGGGCGGCAGGAGGTTCGGGACGGCGGCCTCCTTGGCGGGCGACCAGATCAGAACGGCCCCTTCGATGAGGAGCTGGGCGATCGCGAGCCAGGCGACGGTGATGGCCGTGGAGTCGGTGACGAGGTAGACGGTGGGGACCGAGGCGATCAGGAGGAAGCGGGCGGTGTCGCAGGCGGCCATGGTCTTGCGGCGGTCGAAGCGGTCGGCGAAGACGCCCGCGACGGGGCCGAGGATGAGCGAGGGGAGCAGGCGCAGGACGATGGTCGCCGAGAAGGCCGCGCCTTTGGCGGCGGGGTCGTCGAACAGGGACTGGGCGAAGCCCGCGGTGGCGAAGATGGCGAGCCAGTCGCCGAAGGAGGCCAGGCCGAGCACGGTCCACAGCCGCCTGAACGGTCGGATCTTCAGCACCGTCTTGAGATCGGCGGTCGTGTTCGCCATGCCACTCCTCAACGTTCGCCAGGCCGCGTCGGGTCGGCCGTGTTCTGGACCCGCGGGGATCGCGCCGGTCGCGGTGAGTCGGCCGGGACCGGCGGGACCGCACCGGGCCGACTAAGAGAAGACTAGTCGGCCCGGTGCGGTCCCGTTGCTCGGCGCGGTCCGAGTGAGTGCTCTACGACAGGCGGCGGGCCAGGTAGTCGCAGACGACGCGGTTGGCTTCGGCGATGGCCGCCGGGTCGCCCTCCGGGTCGCGGCGGAACGCCAGGCGGACCAGGGCCTGCCCGGTCTCGACGGCCACGGTGACCGTCTCGGAGAGCGGCGCGTCCCCGCCGAGGCCGAAGCGCTGCTCCAGGCCGGCGAGGATCTGCTCGGCGATGACGTCGCCGCCGGTGGTGATGGCGTCGGCGCGGCCGGGGTCGATCGCGTCGGCCAGGTGCAGGACCCTGAATCCCGGTGCGGTGCGGTACAGGTGGGCGTACTCGCCGACGGCGGTCTCGACTCCGGCCCGCCAGTCGGCGGGCGGCTCGGCGTCGAACCGCGCGGTGAGGCGCTCGAAGTACAGGTCGATGTAGCGCTGGCTGAGCGCTTCCGCGAGTGAGCGCTTGTCGCCGAAGAACTGATAGACCGATCCGATGGCGACGTCGGCTCGCTGGGCGATGGCCGTGGTCGACAGGCGGTCGTAGCCGACCTCCTCGATCAGGTCGGCGGCGGCGTCGAGCATCCTGCGGACGCGGGCGGCGCTGCGTTCCTGGACGGGCAGGCGGCGCAGCGAGTGCGCGGCGCCGAACTTCGGCGCCGGCGACATCGTCGGCTGCCTGGCGGCTGGCACGGTGACCGTGCTCATGGTGTTGTCTCCCCCCTCGTGATGACAAGTCTCCCCATCATGGACGACTTGCCCGGATTCGGGCCTCATTGCGGCCCGTGTCGCGAACAAATTTCTGGCTTATCGCCCGCTCGGGCGAACGCGGCCTGCGGATTTCGTCACGTCCGAGGGGACGGCGCTTGCCGGGGCGGACATGCCGGAGTTGACTTGCGGCTCGCGGGCTTCGGGCGGGCGGAAAGATTCCGAGGGCTCTGCGCGTTGTGCTGACGACGGCCCGCTCGAAGCGCGTCGGACGAGAAGCGGCGGGCCGCGGCAAGGTCGACATGCAGGAGAGGACGATTCATGCAGCACAGGCGAACCCCGGTCTTCCGAGCCCGATGCCGTCAGCGGGGCATCCGGCGGGTGGCGATGGTCTCGGTCCACACTTCCCCGCTCGCGCAACCGGGCACCGGCGACGCCGGAGGCATGAACGTCTACGTCCTCAACACCGCCACCGAACTCGCCCGCTCCGGCGTCGAGGTCGAGATCTTCACGCGCGCCACCAGCTCCGAGGAGCCGCCCACCGCCGAGGCCGCCCCCGGCGTGCTCGTCCACCACCTCCCCGCCGGGCCGTTCGAGGGCCTGTCGAAGAACGACCTGCCGACGCAGCTGTGCGCCTTCACCGGCGGGCTGCTGCGCGCCGAGGCCCACCGCCCCGCCGGGCACTACGACCTCATCCACGCCCACTACTGGCTGTCGGGCCAGGCTGGGTGGGTGGCCGCCGAGCGGTGGGGCGTGCCGCTGGTGCAGACCTTCCACACCCTCGCGAAGGTCAAGAACGCGCAGTTGGCCGAGGGCGACAGCCCCGAGCCGCACACGCGCGTGATCGGCGAGGAGCAGGTCGCCTCCGAGGCCGACCTCCTGATCGCCAACACGGCGGCCGAGGCCGCCGAGCTGCGGGACCACTACCGGGCCGAGGACGGGCGCATCGAGGTCGTGCATCCGGGCGTGGACCTGGACGTCTTCTCCCCCGGCGACCGCCGGGCCGCCAGAGAGGCGCTGCGTCTGCCGCCGGACGCGCTGGTGGTGGCGTTCGTCGGCCGGATCCAGCCGGCGAAGGCGCCGGACGTGCTGCTGCGGGGCCTGGCGCGGCTGCGCGAGACCGATCCGGCGCTGGCCGAGCGCATCGTCCCGGTGTTCGTGGGCGGGCCGTCGAACACCGATCTGTACTGGCTGCCGAAGCTGGCGTGGGAGCTGGGCCTGGGCGATCAGGCGCAGTGGCGGACGCCGCGCTCGGGCGAGGCCCTGGCGCAGGTGTACCGGGCCGCCGACGCGGTGGCCGTGCCGAGCTACAACGAGTCGTTCGGGCTGGTGGCGCTCGAAGCGCAGGCGAGCGGGACGCCGGTGCTGGCCGCGCGCGTCGGCGGGCTGCCGACCGCCGTGGCCGAGGGGCGCTCGGGGCTGCTGGTCGACTCGCATTCGGCCGACGACTGGGCCGCCTCGCTCGGCCGGGTCCTGGGCGACGCGGGGCTGCGCGGGCGGCTCGCGGCGGGCGCGAGGGCGCACGCCGAGGCGTTCTCGTGGAGCGCGACGGCGGCGGGGATCCGCGCCTCGTACTGCCGTGCCGCTGAGGCGCGGCGCGCGGCGCTTACGCTGAGACGGTGACAGGGAACCTCATCGCCGCTCTGGACGAGATGGGCCTGGAGTACCGGGCCGACGGGCCGCGCTCGGTGGCGCTGACGCTGCCGGGGCGGCGCAAGCTGGCGACGCCGTGCTCGCTGGTGGTCGAGGACCACGCGCTGCGCGTGGAGGCGTTCGTGGCGCGGCGTCCCGAGGAGAACGCCGAGGCGGTGTGGGCCGAGCTGCTGCGCCGCAACGGCAGGCTGTACGCCGTGTCGTTCGCGATCGACGAGTCGGGTGACGTCCACCTGGTGGGGCGGCTGCCGCTCGCGTCGGTGAACCCCGAGGAGCTGGACCGGGTGCTGGGCGCGGTGCTGGAGGCGGCGGACGAGACGTTCAACGTGATCTTGGAGCTGGGGTTCGCGACTTCGATCACCGAGGAGTGGCGCTGGCGCCTGGCCAGGGGCGAGTCGACGCGGAACCTGGAGGCCTTCGAGCACCTCAGACCGCGGGATTGATGCGTTCGGGCATCGGTGTCTCTGCTGTAGATCGTTCTGATGTAAAACGCTTTTACGTAGATGATTTCTACGTAGTGAAATTCTACGTCAAAACGATCTACGTCAGGAAGTCAGATGGAGAGAAGTCCGTTTTTCGGTCGTCGCCTGGAGCTCAGGAGCCTGAGGCGGCGGCTCGAGGAGATCGAACGCTTCGGCGAAGGGCTGTCAGTGGCGATCCGAGGTCGTCGCCAGGTGGGGAAGTCACGTCTTGTAGAGCACTTCTGCCAGGCTTCGGGCCTTCCTTACGCCTTCTTCCAGGCAGACCAGGGCGGCAGCCCAGCGCAATCGATGATCGACCTGCGCGATGTCGTCCGGGACTCCGAGCTGCCCGGAGCCGACGGCCTGCCGCGAGCCAGACCGAGTAACTGGCACGAGACGTTCAAGCTCCTGTCGACGGCCATTCCAGACGACTCCCCCTCGATCCTCGTCATCGACGAGGTCCCGTGGCTCATCGAGCAGGACAGGCTCTTGGAAGGCGTCCTTCAGACCGAATGGGACCGCCGTCTCAGGAAGAAACCCGTGCTGCTGCTCCTCGTCGGCAGTGACCTCCACATGATGAAGACCTTCCTCGGATACGACCGGCCCTTCTACGGCCGTGCGACCTCGATGACGGTGCTGCCCCTCAATCCCGCCGAGACGGCGACGATCACCGGCCTGTCCGGCTCGGACGCGCTGGACGCGCACCTCATCACCGGCGGGTTCCCCGGCCTGTGCCGAACCTGGGCTCCGGGTCTGACCGCAGCCGAGTACGTCGCCGACCAGTGCGAATTCGCGGAAACCCGCTGTTCACCGTGGGCGCGGAGGTGATCGCCTCTGAGTTCCCCGCACCGCAGCAGACCCGGCGAGTCCTCGCCGCGATCGGCCACGGTTCACGAACTTTCAAGAACATCGCGACCGCAGCCGGTTCGGATCCGAATACGCCCGTCGCTTCCGGCTCTCTGACACCGATCCTGCACCGTCTGATCGAGAAGGAGGTGGTCGCGGCAGACGAACCGCTCTCCACGCGGCCGGGCAACGACGGTCGGCTCTACCGCATGGCGGACAGTTACCTGCGGTTGTATCTCTCCATCGTCGCCCGTATGCACGCCGAAGTCCGAAGAGGTCGTTCGGACCTGGCATTCGACCTGTTCCGTCGCCAATGGTCGAGTTGGAGAGGCCGCGCCGTCGAACCGCTGGTGCGTGAGGCGTTGCTGATGGCAGAAGCCGATGACGAGTTCCCCTGGCCTGAGGCGATGTGCGTCGGAGGCTGGTGGCCGCGAAATTTCAATCCCGAGATCGACCTGGTCGGCGCCGACCGAGAGCGGGTCGCCAAGCAGATCTTCTACACCGGTTCCATCAAGTGGCTGGGCACGCCGTTCGACCGCCGGGACTACGACAAGCTCGTGGTCGACTCGGCTCACGTTCCCGGCGTTGTACCGAGTGAGACCGGTCTGGCCGTCGTCAGCCTCTCGGGTGTGGCGGACGGAGTCGAAGCGGACCTGATCTGGGGTCCGGACGACCTGCTCCGGGCTTGGGCAGGTTGACCTGCCAAGACACTCGGCGGCGCCCGCCTCCGGCGACTGTGTAGACGGCATCTTGGCAGATGTGATCTACCAAGATCTGATCTGCCGAGTTCGGCGGAACGGCGCACGCGTCGAGGAGTGTCTCGGCGACGTGCCCGTGGTTCCGGTTCCCTCGTTCGGGCGGAGCGATGAGCCGAGGCGCCGAGCCCGATCCCCGAACCCGGCGCCTCGGGGCCTCTCAGTCGACCGTGCGACGGCCGAGCGTGTGGACCAGCGCGCCGACCAAGAGGTAGGCCAGCGCGGCCAGACCGTAGTTGATCAGCGCCTGGAGCTTCGCGTTGTCCGCTGTGAACATGTCGTGGAACAGCCAGGCGAACCAGTCGGCGATCGCTCCGATGAAGTCCACCAGCGGGTTGCCGGGGTTGGCCTCCAGGAGGATCAGCACGAGGTACACGAGGATGATCACCGCGATGGCGGTGAGGACGCCCGTCAGGATGCGGACCGCGAGCGGGTAGTAGCGGGTTCGATGCCAGGCCATGGTCGGCTCCTCATCTCGTGACTGCGGGGGGTGGATCGGTCGGGTGGCGGCCGATTGTCCGCAATCGTCGGTAGAAGGCATACCCAATCCGTACGGCGTTAATCACCGGATCTGTCGGCCGGGGGCGCCTGTGTCTGGTTCGGCGCGCTCGGGCCCGGAGCGACCTCGGCCACATCGTCCGGGCGAGGGGGCCCCGCTGCCTGCGGCGGGGCGGCAGGATAGGGGCATGACCGCTACTCTCGTGCTGCTTCGCCACGGCGAAAGCGAATGGAACGCCAAGAACCTGTTCACCGGTTGGGTCGACGCCAAGCTCTCGGCCGCCGGCGAGGACGAGGCCCGCCGCGGCGGGCGGCTGCTGGCCGAGGCCGAGCTGCTGCCCGACGTCGTCCACACCTCCCTGCTGCGCCGCGCCATCAACACCGCCGAGCTGGCGCTGAACGAGGCCGCCCGCTCCTGGATCCCCGTGCGCCGGTCCTGGCGGCTCAACGAGCGCCACTACGGCGCGCTCCAGGGCAAGAACAAGGCCCAGGTCCGCGAGGAGTTCGGCGAGGAGCAGTTCATGACCTGGCGCCGCTCCTACGACACCCCGCCGCCCGCCATCGCCGCCGACTCCGAGTTCTCGCAGGCCGACGATCCGCGCTACGCCCTGCTCGCGCCCGAGGTGCGGCCGCAGACCGAGTGCCTCAAGGACGTGCTCGAGCGGATGCTCCCGTACTGGTACGACGGCATCGTGCCCGACCTCAAGGACGGCAGGACAGTGCTCGTCGCCGCGCACGGCAACTCGCTGCGCGCGCTGGTCAAGCACCTCGACGGCGTCTCCGACGAGGAGATCGTGGGCCTGAACATCCCCACCGGGATGCCGCTGCGCTACGAGCTCGACGAGACGAGCCTCAAGCCGACCGTCCCCGGCGGCCGGTACCTCGACCCCGAGGCCGCGGCGGCCGCGGCGGCGGCCGTGGCGGCTCAGGGCAAGAAGTAGGCGCGGCTCCTCCGGCCTTCGGCGACGGAGGGCGAGCGCACGGCGGCCCGGCGCACGGCGCCGGGCCGTTTCGCGTCCCGGCCGGGGATCACGGCGTCCCGGCCGCCCCGGTCAGGGCGACCGCGCGCGAGCAGGCGCCGGCGACGACGTCGTCGTGCGTGGCGATGACGATGGTCTTGCCGGCCTTGTTGATCCGGCGGAGGAGGCCGAGCACGACGTCGCGGTTCTCGGCGTCCAGCGAGCCCGTCGGCTCGTCGGCGAGGACGATCTCGCAGGGTTTGAGCAGCAGCCGCGCCACGGCGACGCGCTGCTGCTCGCCGCCGGAGAGCGAGTAGACCCTGCGGTGCTCGGATCCGGGGAGGCCGACCTGCTCGAGGGCCTCGGCGATGCGCTGCCGCTTCGGCGTCCCCCGGTCGGCGTAGGTCAGGGCGATCTCGAGGTTGTGCGCGACCGTCTCGCTGTCGATGAGTGCGAAGTTCTGGAACAGGTACCCCAGTCTGCGGCGCAGGAAGCGGTTGGCGGCGCGGGTGCGCGGCTTGGGCGCCTTGGCGCCGAGGATGCGGACCTCGCCGCCGTCGGGGGCGTCCAGCAGGCCCAGCATGTTGAGCACAGTGGACTTCCCTGATCCGCTCGGACCGGTGAGGGCGATCATCTCCCCCGCGGGGATCCGCAGGTCGAAGCCGTCGAGGATCCGGCGGCCGCCGTATTGCTTCCGCACTCCCATGAGTTCAGAGTGGATGTTCACTGCTACAGCTCCTTCAATCGCTTGACCGCGTCCCGGCGTTCGACGACGCCGGCGGTCACGGCCACGAACAGCGCCTCGATCCCCAACGACACGGCGAGCACGGCCAGCAGTCTCGGCATCTGGGCGAACGGCTCGACCGCCGCTTCGAACTCGCCTCCGGAGTTCAGCTCCAGCACCACGACCGCGACGCCTGCGAAGAGGGCCTGGACCAGCCATGTCACGCCGAGGATCGTCAGCAGCTCCCGGTAGGTGCGCGCGAAGCCGATGCCGTGGAGCCTGCGGACGGTGAGCTTCCGGCGCAGCCGGTCGGAGGCGATGACCACCAGTGCCGCGTTCAGCGCCAGCATGACCAGCAGGGCGGCCACCGCGACCGCCGTGACCCACGCGATAGCGGTCTCCACGTCGCCGGCCTCGGTGAGCATGGCCTCGTGGGCGGTCACCAGATGCCGGAGGTTGTCGTCGAGGCCCAGATCCCGCAGGAGCGGGGCGAGCTCGGCGAGCGTGGCCGCGGGGTCGCCGTCGACCCGGACCTTCAAGGGGGTGTTCATGTCGCCGGTGATCGCGTTGATCCGGTCCAGCATCAGGGTGTTGGAGGGGGTCATGATCTCGACGATGGGGTCGGTGATCGTGTGCCCGCCTTCGGGGTTGACATTGGAGTTGAAGGAGAACACCTCCTGCCCCGAGGCCGTCCAGACGATGCGGACCTCCTGCTCGGCGAGCTCCTCGGGGACGGGCTCGCCGAAGATGCGCTCCTGCGCCTCCATCACCGACTGGAAGCCCTGGCCGCCGGTGCGCACGGACTGGAAGAGCTCCAACAGCTCCGCTTCGCGCGGCTTGTACTGCTCGGGCACGGCGACCACCCACGCCCGCTCGTCGTCGCCGAGCTCGATCGGGGCCCCGGACTCGTCCAGGATCGGGTACTGCGCGAGGTAGTTGGTGTTGACCCGGATCGGCGGCACCGGCCACGGCGAGGAGGGGTCGTCCGGCACCCCGGTCTCGTAGTTGACGGCGTCGACGAAGATCGCGCCGTCCGCCTCGAGCGCCGGGTAGAGGTCGCGCGCCTCGGCGATCTTCGTGGTGTGGCCTCCGATCTCCAGCTCCTCCTGGTCGTTGCCGATCGCATGGGGGTAGAAGACCGCGTAGTCCTGGACGTCCTCCCAGTCCTCGCTCAGCTCCCGCCGCTCCTCCAGGTCCGCCAGCTGCTGCCACACCACCACGGCCAGGGTGGCCAGCACCGCCCCGCAGACGGTCTTCACCAGCGCCGGCACCGCCATCGCCGCGCCGAGGCGGCGCCTCGGCCGCTCGGCGGTCCGCATCTGAGCGTTCAATCCAAACTCCCTTTGATGAGATCTGCGATTCGCACGCGGTGGATGACGACCAGCCCGGCCCCGAGCGTGGCCGCGAATCCGACCGCGGCCACTTCGGCCAGTCCGACGGCGACGGTGCGCACGAAGAACGCGTCGACGCCGGGGACGGCGACGGCGCAGGCGGCGCAGGCGGCCAGTCCGGCGGCGAGGGTCGCCAGTTGCAGGCGCCCGACGACGCGGTACCAGATCCGCGGCGAGGAGTGGCCCATCAGCCGCAGCACGCCGATCCGCTTGCCTTCGCGCAGCAGGATGAAGGCGGCGACGAGCGTGGCGGTGCCCGCGAGGATGTAGGCCAGGGCGTTCAGTCGGCCGTCGCCGCCGGCGGCGCTGTGGAGCAGGTCCGGCCTCAGGTCTTCGGGGCGGAGTTCGGTGGCCCCGGCCTCAACTAGTCGATTGTGGACGATGGAGAGGAAGCGCTCGGCGGCCTCGCCGTCGGGGGCCTCGACCACGTACCGGCCCGCGCTCGGCAACGACTCGAAGGCGTGGTGGAGCGGCGCGAACGTCAAATCGTAGCGGCCGCCCAGGACTTCGGGCACGCCGACGACGTCGGCTCCGCCGGCCGAGGAGACGGTCGCCGTGCCGGTCCGCGACTCGGTCCGGCTCAGCCAGCGTCCTTCGGCGAGGGTGAACTCGTCGAACAGGCCCGTGCCGTCCCGGCCCATGAGCACGTAGTGGGTGATGCGCTTGCGGCCCTCCGTCCAGTCGTCGACGGTCGTGCGCAGCACATTGGACTCGGTGGCCTCGGCCGCCTCGGTGAGGATCCGCAGCGCCGCCTCGGGGTCGGCCACGACGGGCTCGTCGGGCCAGACGAACTCGGTGCCGATCCGCTCGGCGGCGGTCCGGGTCTGCGATTCGCCTTCGAATGCCGCGTCCACGAGAAGGACCGCCGGTATCGCGAGAATGATTCCCGCGAAGAGGACGGAAAGTGTCAGTCGCACGAACGTTCGCAATCCTTATCGGGCACTGGGATGGGGCGGATCCGCTGGCACAGGGCTCGAATGCGGCCGCACGAGGGCGGAGGAGGCGCTCTTGTCGCTCGCCGGTATCGAGCCGGATGGTCCGGCTCGATACCGGCTTGATGGTATTCGCGTTGCGCCGCTAAGCCTTCATCAGACTCAGGCGTTGGGATTGTAGTAGGTGTAGCAGGTGTAGGCCCATCCGGCCGTGATGTTGGCCCTGGCCCAGTACCCCGCCGAGGCGTACCGCGTCTCGGTTCCGCCGGCCATGGCGGCGGTCGCGCTGTGGTAGTTGCTGTTGTGCTTGTAGTTCGAGTAGCACTCCTTGAGCAGGCCGTCGGGCTGCGTGCCCTGGCACCAGGTGCCGCCGCCGACGTTCGAGCAGGCCTGGTAGCCGAAGTCGCCTTCCGCCGGGGCCGCCTGAGCGGCGGTGGCGCCGCCGGCGATCATCATGACGGCCATTGAGGCGACCGCCGCCGCCCTGGAGGCGCGGACTTTGAGCGAGTGGATACGAGTGGTCAACGTTGTCTTCCTTCGGTCTTGAGGAGTCCGGCTTTCGAGGGCCCGCGTGCTCGCCGCGTCCGCTGCGCGGGGGCGGGGCCCGTCGGTCCCTGTGCGTCGTCTGAGTGGGGCGCCGTCACATGCGCCCTCGGTGCTGCCGCGTCTCTCGCTCCGCCGGCCCGGTCCTCACGACGGCCCTCGTCGGGCCGGTCGCCTCCGTCGTCGTCCGCTTCGGCCTCTCGGTGCGAAGGACCGAGCGGACCGATGGGGCGGTGAAGGCGTCGGGCTAGGATTCGCTTGAGGCCGCTGGCAATCGGGTTCTCCTTTCTGTCGCGGTCTCGCCGCGGCGCACGGCCGGTGGTGTAGGAGCTTCTGGTCGTGCGCCCTTGGCCTTCTTAAGCTATCGATGTCGACAATGGCCCGCAAGGCGCGCGTTCGGTTCCGAACATCGCCAGGGGCGCGGGGAGGCCGGGCCGCCCTCGGCGACCAGACCTCCCCGAACGCCCATCGCCACCGCGGGGAGCCCGGTCCGGTCGGCGGCGCGGGGTCGCCCGTTGTCATCTTCCTGGCACACACGGACCGCACTCGAGCTGTTACCGTTTGATTTGTCCCCAAAGGCACCGCCCTGCTCCTTACCACTCAAGTGAAGAGAGAAAGAGCGTGAACCTTCCCCCTTCGCACACCCCCACCGCGCTCGGCGCGACCGAGATCGAGCTGCTCAACTGCCTGATCGCGGCCCCCAGCCAGGAGGTCGCCGCCCAGTGGCTGGGGTATTCGCCGACGCACCTGCGCCGCCTCCTCAAGGACCTGCGGAACCGGTTCGCGGTCGACACGAACGCGCAGCTGATCGTCCTGGCATCGGTCAGCGGGGCGATCGACCCCGCCAAGGTCCTCCCGTTCCGGCACCTCGACCCCGCGGTTCCGGCGCGCCTGCCGGCCGGCGGGGAGGCGGTGCCCGAGGCGTCGGCCGCCGTCGCGGCGCAGGGCGAGCCCGAGAGGCTGGGTTAACGGAGGGTTACCGCGTGGCGGCCCGGCACTCGACGCCGGGCCGTTTCATGTTTAGGCTGGAAGCGTGCGTCATAACGATTCGAACCCCCCTCGCTCGGCGCTTCGCGGAAGCACCGGCCGGGCGCTCGCGGGCCTGGCCGCCGGCGCCGCCCTCGGCGCCGCCTCCACGGCCCTGGCCCTGATCAAGGGCCGCAGGGCGCCGCGGTACCACGGCGCGGCCGTCTCGCCGGACCGCCGCCCGTGGGCGGCCGCGATCGACCTGCTGCGCACCGGCGTGTGCCTGGTCGACGAGCAGAACCAGGTCCTGTACGCCAACACCGCCGCCCGCGGCCTCGGGCTCGTCGACGACGTCGAGATCACCTCGCTGACCCTGCGGGCGCTCCTGGCGCAGGCCAGGCGCTCGGGGCGCTTCCGCGACGCCGAGCTGGACGTGCCCGCGCCCGCGATGGGCGAGCCCTCGGCGGTGCGGGCGCGCATCACGCCGCTGGCCGACGGCGTGGCCGTCGTCGAGCTCCAGGACATCTCCGAGCTGCACCGCGTCGAGCGGGTGCGGCGCGACTTCGTCGCGAACATCAGCCACGAGCTGAAGACGCCGGTCGGGGCGATGCAGATCCTCGCCGAGGCGCTCAAGGACGCCGCCGAGGACCCCGACGCGGCGGCCCGCTTCGCCGACCGCATCCAGGCCGAGTCGGCGCGCATGACCCACCTCGTCACCGACCTGCTCGAGCTCTCGCGGCTCCAGGGCGCCGAGAAGCTGCCCGACCCCGAGCCGGTGTCGGTCGACCGGATCATCGCCGAGGCGCTCGACCAGACCCGGATCGGCGCCGAGACGAAGGGCATCGGCCTCAAGGTGAACGGCGTCACGGCGCTCGAGGTGCTCGGCACCGAGTCGCAGTTGGTGATGGCGGTGAAGAACCTCGTCGACAACGCCATCGCGTATTCACCTGAGAACACGACGGTCGAGGTGACCACCTCGCTGTGCCGACCGAACGGTTCGGTGGCCCGGTCGCAGACCGTCTGCATCGGGGTCCGCGACGAGGGGATCGGTATTCCCCCAGAGGAACTGGACCGGATCTTCGAGCGGTTCTACCGGGTGGACGCGGCGCGGTCGCGGGCCACCGGGGGCACCGGCCTGGGATTGGCTATTGTGAAGCACGTCGCGGTGAATCATGGGGGACGTGTCGAAGTGTCCAGTATGCCGGAATCTGGATCAATGTTTACCTTGATGTTGCCTGCGCGTTCCCTTCCGGCCGACGCCACGGCACCGGACTCGGCTGAAATCGACAGATCCGACGATGCTTTATCGCTAGGGAAGGTTGACCCGTGACCCGCGTTCTCGTAGTCGAAGACGAGGAATCGTTCTCCGACGCTTTGTCTTACATGCTCCGCAAGGAGGGCTTCGAGGTGTCGGTCGCCGCCGACGGCGACGCCGCCATCAAGGAGTACGAGCGCACGGGCGCCGACGTGGTCCTCCTCGACCTCATGCTGCCCGAGAAGTCCGGCACCGAGGTGTGCCGCGAGCTGCGGGCGAACTCGAACGTCCCGATCATCATGGTCACCGCCCGCGACTCCGAGGTCGACAAGGTGGTGGGCCTGGAGCTGGGCGCCGACGACTACATCACCAAGCCGTACTCCTCCCGGGAGTTGGTGGCCAGGATCAGGGCGGTGCTGCGCCGCTCGGCCGAGCCCGACGACCCGATCGTCACGGTCCTGGAGGCCGGGCCGGTGCGCATGGACGTCGACCGCCACACCGTCTCGGTCGGCGGCGGGGACGTCCAGCTGCCGCTCAAGGAGTTCGAGCTGCTGGAGATGCTGCTGCGCAACGCCGGGCGCGTGCTCACCCGCGGCCAGCTCATCGACCGGGTCTGGGGCGCGAACTACGTCGGCGACACCAAGACCCTCGACGTGCACGTCAAGCGCCTGCGCTCCAAGATCGAGCCCGAGCCGGGCAAGCCGCGGCACCTGGTGACGGTCCGGGGCCTGGGCTACAAGTTCGACCCGCACGCCTGAGCAGCGGAGGCCCCTGCGCGGCCCGCACCGCCGGTCACCTGAGAGCGCCGCGGATCCACGCCGGTGGAGCGGCGTTGAAGCCGTGCACCATCTGCACGTAGTCGCCGAACGCCTCGGTGATCTGGTCGTGCCCCTTGCCGTAGGCGGCCGCCTCGTACTCGTGGCGGCGGGTGGTGTCCCGCTTCGCGAAATGCTCGTCGAGCGACCGCTCGGAAGCCGGCCCCCAGGGGACGTCCAGCCGCTCGAACAGCGCCGGGATCGTGCTGTACGGGTCCGTGGTCAGCCAGTGGTAGGGCACGTCCACGATCCGCTCGCGCGGCAGGCCCGCCCGGGCGGTCCTCGCGGTCTCGATCCCCTCCACGAGGAGGTCGAGCCACAGGTCCCCGAGCTCGTGCAGGTCCACGGCCTCGGGCTTGAGATGCATCCGCCAGGTCGCCTCGTTCATCGAGCAGGTCGACCCGAACGCGGTGACCGGGTCCCGGTGGCACCACACGATCGTCGCGGTCGGGAAGACCTTGAAGATCTCCGGCAGATGCCACAGGTGCGCGGGCTGCTTCAGCACCCACCGCCGCCGGGGCCTGCCGTACTGGAGGACCTGGAGCACCCGCTTGAGGTACTCGTACCAGGGGACGGCGTCGGCGCCGTCGATCCACTTGCGATAACCGGGCAGCGGCGCCGAGCCCATGAAGAACCGGGTGGCGACCTCGGCGAAGAACGTCTCCTCGGGCTCGAACGCGCTGAGCGGGTGGATGTCCTTGAAGTAGGGCTCATAGCGGTACATCATCTTGATGACCTTCTCGATGCCCTTGGACTCCTTCTTCCAGTCCTCATAATGCGTTCTCGTCGAGACCAGCTCCGCCATGAGGGGCCCGCGGCAGCCCTCTGCCGCGGCCAGGAGCCGGTGCGTGACGGTGGTGGCGGTGCGGGGCAGGCCGAGGATGAAGATCGGGTCCTCGATCGGCTCGGCGCCGATCGCGGGTTCGGCGCGGTGCTGCGCGTCCACTTGGGCGACGTTCCGGAGCCTGGGGCCCACCTGCGAGTGCTCGGCGCTGAAGCGTCCCATCGCGGAGAGCCCGGGCTCGTCGTACATGGCGTTCAGCAGCTGCCGCAGCGCTTCGGCCTCGGGGCCTTCGGGGACCAGGCCGAACTCGCGCTCGCAATCGTCGAGAAGGCGGCGCCACAGCGCCTCGGGGTCGCGGCGGCGCTGGGTGAGGTTCAAGAGGCCGTTGGTCACTGCGAGGAGCGGGGTGGGGCGCGGCATGGCGGATCTCCTTGGGGCGGGGTGGACCACGCGAGACCGATGTCGGTCGCAGCAACGATGTTCGCACAGACGCGGCGAGAAGTGAAGCCGACGAGGCGAGCGGCCGCCGGGACGCGAGGGCCCCGGCGGCCGTCCTCGCCGGTGTGCCGCGTCAGAAGCCGGAGTTGCCCTCGCCGCGGACGACGTCGAATTCCGCGGGCGCGCTCAGACCGCCCGAGCCGGTCCCGCTGACGTCCACATCGGTGAAGGAGGCGGAGCCGGTCGCCTGGATCTCGATGCCCCAGGTGCCCGTGCCGTCGATGACGACGTCCTCGAACGTGACGTTCGTGATCTGCCGCTGCCAGCTCATCAGGATCCCCGCGTACGTGGAGTCGCGGACGACCATGTCGCGGACGGTGACCGGCGCGGTGATGTCCGAGGTGTCGGCGTAGATCCACAGCGCGCCGAACCGGCTGTTCCAGTTCGGCTCCAGGCCGCCGGCGCGCACGAGCGTGTTGCCTTCGATGAGGGTCTCGCCGCTGAACGGGACCGGGTCGAACCGCGTGCTGACGGCGATGCCCGCCGAGGCGGTCACGGTGTCGGCGATGAGGTTGCCGACGGCGCTGTTGCCGTGGCCGCCGTAGATCGCGATGCCGTTGGCGAGGTTCGGCGTCTGCACGGTGTTGTGCCGGAACGAGGAGTTCGAGACCGCGGTGCCGTTGGACCACATGGCGAGCGCGTCGTCGCCGGTGCCGCGTATGTGGCTCTGCTCGACGACGGTGTCGCTGGTGCCGCCGTTGAGGTGGATGCCGTCGGCGAAGGTGTTGCGGACGCGCACGCCGGTGACGGTCAGGCCGTCGGTGCCATTGTGGATCCACATGCCGACCTTGGCGTGCTCGATCCACACGTTCGACACCACCGAACCGGGGCCGAAGACGCCTTCGACGGCGGTGTCGGTGGTGATCTGGTCGTCGGGGTCGCGGTGGCGGACGTCGCCGTCGATCATGAGGTCGGCGATGGTGACGGTGCCGCCGGTCGGCTCGATGCCGCCGCGGCCGTCCGCGCCTTCGAGGACCGAGTGCCAGGGTCCGGCGCCGCGGACCTCGATGCCGTTCACCTGGATGCGCTCGGTGATCGTGAAGCGGCCTTCGCCGACCCAGACGCCGGTCCCGGCCGACTGGGCGGCGGCGACGGCCGAGCGGATCGCCGCGGTGTCGTCGGCCCCGTCGTCGGGGACGGCGCCGTGGTCGGCGATGTCCACCAGGCCGGCGGGTCGCGGCGACGGCGATCCGACCTGCTCGGTGTCGATCAGGTCGATGTCGTAGTGGGCGGCGGTCGAGGCGGCGTCCTTCTCCAGGCGCAGGACCGTCCCGGCCGGGAGCGGGTCGAGCAGCGTGCGGGTCTCGTCGAAGAACCGGTGCGCCAGCCCTTGGGACGGGTCGTTGGGGAACGGGTACTGGCCGTAGACCCAGCTGTAGGCGCTGGTCAGTTCGAGGTCGGTGTGCTTGCGCCCGTCGATGTAGAGGCCGAGCGGGGCGGTCAGGCCGCTCCCGTCGGCGGAGTCGGGAATGGAGTAGCGCAGGACCAGCGAGTTCGCGGGCTCGGTGAGGGTGAACTCGACGTACTCGCCGGTCTGGTCGAGGCGGACGGCCTGGCGGCCGGACGCCTCGGAGGCGACGGTGCGGTAGGTGCGGTCGGGGCCGAGCACGGTGGCGTTGGTGGCCGCGTCCTCGGCTTCGTACTCGGTGTACGGCAGCTCGGCGCCGCTGCCGCCCGGGTCGGGGTCGGGCCCGTCGTCGTCGGTGACGGTGATCCTGTCGAGGTTGACGTTGCCGGAGTCGGTGGAGTCGAAGCGGAGTGCCACGTCGCTGCCTCCGGCGGCGAGGTCGACCGGGGCCGTGACGGTGCCCCAGGCGTCCCAGCCGCCCGGCGAGGGCAGGGTCAGTTGGCGGGCCCTCGTCCCGTCGACGTACAGCGAGAGGGTCATGTCGACGCCGGTGCCGTTGGCGTAGCGCAGTTCGAGCTCGCCGGTTCCGGCCGAGGCGGCGGCGACGGTGAACGTCACCGCCGCCGAGCCCTTGTTGGCGTCGGTGAAGCCGCCGACGTAGCCCGAACCGGTGTAGCCGGCGTGCTCGGTCTCGACGGCCGCGCCGCCGGAGAGGGCCGCGTCCTCGGCTTCGTAGGCGCTGCTCGCGGCCTGCGCGGTGGAGATGCAGGCGGCGCCGACGGCGAGCGCGAGCACCGCCGAGAGGGTGAGCAGGCGTGGTCTGAGCGGGAGTGGTCTGGATGGGTGCGACATCGTCGTCGTCCTTTCGCAAGAGGTGTGGGCGGCGGTCAGCCTTTGATCGCGCCTCCGAGTCCGGCACCGGAGAGGAACATGCGCTGGAAGACCAGGAACAGCGCCACGGGAATGAGCGTCGAGATCGCCAGGGCGGCGAGGAAGACGTCGAGCTCGACGAACTGCTGGAGCGCGGGCAGGCGCACCGACAGCGGCTGGAGGTTCGGGTCGGGCAGCACCAGCATCGGCCACAGGAAGTCCTTCCAGGACGCGATGACGGCGAACACCGAGACGACGCCGATGATGGGGCGCGACATCGGCAGCACGATCGACCAGAACAGCCGGTAGGGGCCGGCGCCGTCGACGCGGGCGGCCTCGAAGACCTCCCTGGGGAGGTTGGAGAAGAACCGCTGCATCAACAGCACGTTGAACGCGTTGGCTCCGGCCGGCAGCCACACCGCCCAGAAGGAGTTGAGCAGCGAGGTCCCCAGCACCGGCGGGTCGAGCACGGTCAGGTAGAGCGGCACGAGCAGCACCACGGCCGGCACGAACAGCGTCGCGAGCACGATCCCGCTGAGCACCTTGCCGTACCGGGGGCGCAGGACCGCCAGCGCGTAGCCGGCGGTGGCGGCGACCAGGAGCTGGACGGCCCAGGCTCCGGCGGCGAGGGCGACGGTGTTGAAGAAGTACTTGTCGATCTCGACCCGGGTCCACGCCTCGGTCAGGTTCGCCAGGTCGAGACCGTTCGGCCACAGCGCGAGCGGTTGGCGCAGCGTGTCCTGTGTGGGCGTGACGGCGGACTTGGCGAGCCACAGCATCGGCCCGAGGCCGATCACGATGAGGGCCGCCAGGAGCGCGGCGTGAGCGGCGCGCGCGCTCCAGCGGACGCCGGGCCGCTTCCAGTCGGTGGGGGCGATGACCCCGCGGTCGGCTTGCCGGGTGCTCATGAGTTGCTCCAGGAGCGGGTGAGTCGGAAGTACAGCGCCGAGAACAGGGCCAGCACGATCGCCAGCATGAGGCTCAGGGCGGTGGCGGCGCCGTAGTCGCCGCCGAGCGAGTTGGTGAACGCGTAGCGGTAGATCAAGAGCAGCACGGTCACCGTCGAGTTCGCGGGCCCGCCGTCGGTGAACAGGAACGGCTCCAGGAAGACCTGGGCGGTGCCGATGATCTGGAGGATGAACGTGATGAGCAGGATGCCGCGCAGCTGCGGCAGCGTGATGTGCCAGATCTTGTGCCAGATGCCGGCGCCGTCGATCTCGGCGGCCTCGTACAGGCTCGGGTCGACGCCGGTGAGCGCGGCCAGGTAGATGATGATCGTGCCGCCGGCGGCGGCCCACGTGGCCTCGAGGACCAGGGCGGGCATGGCGATGTCGGCGTCCTGGAGCCAGGCGTAGGGGCCGAGGCCGACGTGGCCGAGGAGGGTGTTGAACACCCCTTCGGGCCCGGGGTCGTAGAAGACCTTCCACAGCAGGACGGCCACCACCGGCGGGACGACCACCGGGAGGTAGGCGAGGGCGCTGAACAGCCCTTTCATGCGCCGGACCTCGCTCATCAGCAGGGCCGCGACGAGCGGGATCGGG
Organism: Glycomyces tenuis DSM 44171; assembly: GCF_000427885.1. Classification (GTDB taxonomy): domain Bacteria; phylum Actinomycetota; class Actinomycetes; order Mycobacteriales; family Micromonosporaceae; genus Glycomyces; species Glycomyces tenuis. The sequence goes on along the minus strand of NZ_KE386601.1, from coordinate 76,190 downwards.
TAGCCGAAGAGGAGCGCCAGGAGCGCGAAGTAGAGGGTGTTCTTCACGGCCGTCCACAGCAGCGGGTCGGCCAGGACGGTCTGGAAGTTCTCCAGGCCGACGAAGCTCGGGTCGGTGACGAGGTTGGTCTGCTGGAAGCTCATCAGGATCGCCCGGCCGATGGGGAACCAGGAGAACACCCCGAAGATGATGAGCATCGGCAGCAGGAACACCAGCGTGTGGAGGCCGCCGCGGCGGGAGGAGCGGCGCGGCCCGCGCCGCCCGGGCCGGTCCGCGGTGCGCGGCACGGCCCGGGCGGCGGTCCGGGAGGAGTCGGTTCGAGTGGTCGCCATGGTCGTCTCGTCCCGGCTCAGGCGGCCGCGTCCATCGCGGCCTGGGCGTCGGCCTCGGCCTGCTCGAGCAGGGCGTCGACGTCGGCGCCCTCGTCGGTCAGGACGGTCTGGACGAGCGGGTCGAGCACCGCGTAGACCTCCTGGGTGGCGCGGACCGGTTCGGTCAGCAGCGTCTGGTCGAAGATCTGCTCGGTGTAGGGGGTCATCTGGTCGAGCGGGACGTTGACGTACTCCTCGACCCAGGCGAGGGACTCGTCGTAGGTGGCCTTGTCGAACACGGGCAGCTGCGGGGCGCCGACGGGCTGGCCGGAGTCGGCCAGGGCCTGGGCGTCGGCGACGGCGGCCGCTTCGACGGTGAGCTTCTCCATGTAGTAGAAGTCGATCCACTCGACGGCGGCGGCCTGCTGCTCGGCGTCGGCGTTCGGGCTGACCGCGGCGAGGGTGCCGCCGCCGAGGACGCCGGACTCGGCGCCTTCGAGCGGCAGGACGGTCAGGCCGTAGTCGTCGGGGTCGAGCGCGTTCTGGGTGAACAGGTTGCCGTAGTTGCCGCCGCCGGAGACGTACATGCCGATGCGGCCGGAGGCGAAGTCCTGGTTGATGGTGCCCCAGTCGTAGAGGAACTCGTCGCCCATGGAGTCGTCGTCCCAGCGCATCTGGCGGATCATGTCGATCGCCTCGCGCATCTCGGGGGTGTCGATGGTGGCGGTGGCGGTGTCGCCGTCGATGACCTCGGTGCGCCCGCCGAGGGCGTAGACCATGGTCGTCAGGATCCAGCCGCCGGTGTTGGCGTTGGTCATCATGGCGTAGCCGGTCTCGCCGGTGGCCTCGGCGATCTGGTCGGCGGCCGCGCGGATCTCGGCCCAGGTGGCGGGCGGGGCGTCGGGGTCGAGCCCGGCGGCCTCGAACAGGGTCCGGTTGTAGTGGAGCCCTTGGCCGTAGGCGGAGATCGGGACGGCCCACATGTTGCCATCGGCGTCGGATCCGGCCGCGGCGACGTTCGGGTTGAAGTCGCCCGCGTACGGCAGTTCGGCGGTGAGGGCGCTGATGTCGGCGATCTGGCCGCGTTCGATCAGGCCGCGCCCGTCGGTGAAGGGCGCGGTGAACACGGTCGGGAGGGTGCCGCCGGCGAGCTGCGCGGTGAAGGTGGTGGCCGTCCAGGTGTACTCCTGGGTCTCGACGTCGATGTCGGGGTTGGCCTCCTCGAACTGGGCGACGCGCTCGTTGAAGGCGTCGATGGCGCCCTGTTCGAGTCCGGCGTCGATGGCGACGGTGATGTCGGTGATGCCGTCGTCGTCCTCGGATTCCGAGCAGGCGGCGAGGCCGGCGGCGGTGATGGCCGCGGCCGCCGTCGCGGCGATGATGCGAGAGGGTTTCATTGCTTGCTCCTTGTTCGGTGTTGAAGGGATCGGTCCGCCGTCAGGTCCGCAGCCAGGCGGCGGCCTCGCCGGGCAGGCGGTCGCCTTGGATCTCGGCGCTGCCGATGAGCACCGCGGCGTGGTCGGGCAGGTCTACTGGGGCGTCGCCGAAGTTGACGACGCAGGTGAGGTCCTCGCCGCGGCGGAAGGCGAGCACGCCCGGCTCGGACTCGCGCCAGGCGAAGTCGGTGCCGCGCAGCGCCGCCTCGGTGCGGCGCAGGCGCAGGGCCTCGCGGTAGAGCGACAGCGTCGAGGCGGGGTCGCCCTGCTGGGCTTCGACGGCGTGGGAGCCCCAGTCGGCCGGCTGCGGCAGCCAGGGTTCGGCCGCGGTGCCGCTGAAGCCGTGGTTCGGGCCGGTGCGGGTCCACGGGAGGGGGACGCGGCAGCCGTCGCGGCCGGGGTCGGTGCCGCCGGAGCGGTGGTGCATGGGGTCCTGCCTGGCGCCCTCGGGCAGGTCCTCGACTTCGGGGAGACCGAGCTCGTCGCCCTGGTAGATGTAGAGGACGCCGGGCAGGGCGGCGGTGAGCAGGGCGGCGGCGCGGGCCCGCCTCCGGCCGAGGGCGAGGTCGGTGGGGACGCCGAAGCGTTTGGCGGCGAAGTCGAAGGAGGTGTCCTCGCGGCCGTAGCGGGTGACCGGTCTGGTGATGTCGTGGTTGGACAGGACCCAGGTGGGCGGGGCGTCGACGCCGCGGTGGGCCTCGAAGGTGGTCGTGATCGAGGAGCGGATCGCCTCGCAGGCCCACGGGGCGGTCATGAAGTCGAAGTTGAACGCCATGTGCATCTCGTCGTCGCGCAGGTAGCGGACGAAGCGTTCGGTCTCGGGGAGCCAGACCTCGCCGATGAGCACGCGGGGCTCGGGGTAGGAGTCGGCGATCTTGCGCCAGCGCCGGTAGACGTCGTGGACCTCGTCGCGATCGAGGTGGGGGTGGGTGCCGGGCTCGTGGTGCTCGGCGAGCTCGGGGAGCTCGGGGTCCTTGGCGAGCATGGAGGCCGAGTCGATCCGCACGCCGGCGGCGCCGCGGTCGTACCAGAAGCGCAGGACGGCCTCGTGCTCGGCCATGACCTCGGGGTGGTTCCAGTTGAGGTCGGGCTGCTCGGAGGCGAACAGGTGGAGGTACCACTGGCCGGGGGTGCCGTCGGGGCCCGCGGTGCGGGTCCAGGTGGGGCCGGAGAAGCTGGAGGTCCAGGCGGTGGGGGCGATCTCGCCGGACTCGCCGAGGCCGTCGCGGAACCAGAAGCGGTCGCGGGCCGGGTCGCCGGGCTCGGCGGCGAGGGCCTCGACGAACCAGGGGTGCTCGGCGGAGACGTGGTTGGGGACGATGTCGACGATGGTGCGGATGCCGAGCGCGGCCGCGTCGGCGATGAGCCGCTCGGCGTCGGCGAGGGTGCCGAAGGCCGGGTCGATCGCGCGGTAGTCGGCCACGTCGTAGCCGCCGTCGGCCTGCGGCGAGCGGTACCAGGGGGTGAACCACAGGGCGTCGACGCCGAGCTCGGCGAGGTAGGGCAGGCGCGAGCGGACGCCTTCGAGGTCGCCGGTGCCGTCGCCGTTCGCGTCGGCGAAGCTGCGCGGGTAGACCTGGTAGATCACCGCGCCCCTCCACCAGGCGGGGGTCGGCTCGTCTGCTTCGTTTCGAGGGCCCGAATGCACCGTCACTCCGTTCTTGTTCGCTCGCCGCACGGGGGTTGAGGGGCCCACGGCACGGCAAAGATGCTGCACATGCTAGGTTTAGCGCTATACCTTAGACGGAAAGCATAGAGTGAGCTGTCAGACTTGTCAACACCGGGTTCCCGACACCGCGAGCCGGAGCGTCCGCCCCGACCACCCCGAGAGGAGCCGCGCGTGCGCGTCACGCTGAAGGACATCGCCGCCGAGGCCGGCGTCAGCCCCATGACCGTGTCCAATGTGATCAACGGGAAGCGGGCGCGGGTCTCCCAGGCCACCATCGACCGGATCCTGCGGATCGTCGAGCAGCGCGGCTACGTGCCCAGCGCCTCCGCCCGCAGCCTCGCCGCTCGCTCCTCGCGGATCATCGGCCTGCTCGTCCCCGCCGCCGGCGAGGACAGCCTGACCATCAGCCCGCACACCGTCGAGATCATCGGCGTGCTCGAACGCGAGCTGCGCAAGCACGACTACCACCTGATGCTGCGCGGCATCGCCCGCCTCGACGAAGTCGCCGAGGCGCTGCGCTCGTGGAACCTCGACGGCGCGGTCCTCCTGGGATTCCAGGACGTCGAGATCGACCGGCTCGGCCCCGCGGTCGTCGGCCGCGTCGCCCTGGTGGCCATGGATAGCTACTCGGAGAACCCGCTCGCCCTGGGCGTGCGCTCGGACGACTTCACCGGCGCCGAACTGGCGGCGCGCCACCTGCTGGAACTGGGGCACCGCCGCATCGCCTTCGCCGGGCCCGCCTTCTTCGAGACCGGCGTGGTCCGCCAGCGCTACGAGGGCTTCCGCAGCGCCTTCGCCGAGGCCGGGGCGCCGTGGGAGGGCGCGATGGTCTCGGCGGTGGAGACCACCCACGCCGCCGGGCGCGAGTTCGGCCGCCTGCTGGCCGTCGAGCACCCCGAGGTCACCGCGGTCTTCGCGACCGCCGACATCCTCGCCATCGGCGTCATGGAGGGCCTGGCCGAGGCGGGGCGCGCCGTGCCCGGCGAGGTGTCCGTCATCGGCTACGACGACCTCGACATAGCAACGTACGTCACACCGAAACTGACGACCGTGGCGCAGGACATACCCGCGAAGGCGGCCGTGGCGGTCCGGCTGCTGCTGGGCCAGATCACCCGCGAAGAGCACCCCGACGCGGCCATCACGCTGGGAGCCACCCTGATCGAACGCGGCACCACGGCGAGGCCGAGGTGAGCGTCGTTCTTGGGAAGGATCCGGATCGGAACGGAATCCTTCCCGTGGCGGACGTCCGGCGCCACGGGCCGCTTTAAGGTGAACGCATGCTCGAAATCAAGGACCTCAAGAAGAGGTTCGGCGATACCGTTGCCCTCGATGGGGTGTCGCTGTCAGCCGAACCGGGCGAAGTGGTCGGCTTCGTCGGCGCCAACGGCGCCGGCAAGACCACGACCATGCGCATCGCCATGGGCGTGCTCGCCGGCGACGCCGGCGAGATCGTCTACAACGGCGCCGAACTCGGCGTCGAACAGCGGCGGCGCTTCGGCTACATGCCCTCCGAACGCGGCCTGTACCCCAAGATGAAGGTCGGCGACCAGATCGCCTACTTCGGGGAGCTGCACGGCATGAGCCGCGCCGACGCCAGGCGGTCGGCCGCCGAGCTGCTCGAGCAGCTCAACCTCACCGAGCGGATCGGCGACAACGTGCAGGACCTCTCGCTGGGCAACCAGCAGCGCGTCCAGTTGGCCGTCTCGCTCGTGCACGACCCCGAGGTGCTCATCCTCGACGAGCCGTTCTCCGGGCTCGACCCGATCGCCGTCGACGTCATGGGCACCGCCCTGCGGGACCGCGCCGCCGCCGGAGCGCCGGTCATCTTCTCCAGCCACCAGCTCGACCTCGTCGAGCGGCTGTGCGACTCGGTCGTCATCATCGGCGCCGGGAGGATCATCGCCTCCGGGACGGTCGCCGAGCTCAAGGCGCGCGAGGTCAAGCAGCTGCGCGTCAGGGTCGACACCGACCAGGACCTGGGCGCCTCGCTGCCGGGGCAGGTGCGGCACGACGGCGAGGACTACCTCGTCGAAGGCGCCGACGACCAGGAGGTGCTGCGGATCGCCGCCGCGGCGGGCCGCGTCACCCACTTCGCGTACGACCAGCCCACCATCGCCGAGATCTTCCGAGAGGCCGTGACGAGATGAGCGCCCAGAACGACACGTCCAAGTTCCGCGGCCTGATGCTCGTCGCGGGCCGGGAGATCCGCGTCCGCGGCCTGTCCAAGGCCAACCTCATCAGCCTCGTCGTCACCGTCGTCATCGTCGGCGTGCTCGCCGCGCTGCCGTCGATCATCGGCGGCGACGACGGCCCCACCGAGGTCGGCCTCGCCGGCGAGAGCGCCCCCGCCATGGAGGCCCAGCTCGACGCCATGGGCGGCTTCGACATCACCTCGTACGACAGCGTCGACGAGGCCGAGCAGGCGGTCACCGACGGCGAGGTCGAGGCCGCCGTCGCCGACGGCGCACTCTACAGCGAGGGCGCGGCCAGCACCGAACTCCAGGCCCAGCTCGACGCCGCCTGGCAGGCCGCGGGCGTGCAGACCGGGCTGGCCGACGCCGGGCTCTCGGACGAACAGATCCAGCAGGCGTTGACCGTGGAGCCGCTGGAGACCGTGTCGCTGTCCGAAGAGCACGACATCGGCGGACCGCTCGACTACTTCACCGGCCTGATCATCTCCATCATGATGTTCATGATGCTCATGACGCCGGTCCAGTACATCGCCATGGGCGTCGTCGAGGAGAAGTCCAGCCGCATCGTCGAGATCCTGCTGACCAGCCTCAAGCCGTGGCAGCTGCTCGGCGGCAAGGTGATCGGGCTCGGCGTCATCTCGCTGGTCAACCTGATCGCGATGGTCGCCGTGGGTCTCGGCGTGGCGGCCGGCTCGGGCCTGCTGGCCGATTTGCCGGAGGGCACGGCCTCGGCGGCGCTCTCGTCGATCGGCTGGTGGTTCATCGCCTTCGCGCTCTTCGGCACCCTCGCCGGCGGCGTCGGCTCGCTGGTCTCGCGCCAGGAGGACGCCGGTTCGGTGCTGACGCCGCTGATCATGGCGCTGACGGTCAGCTACGTGGGGGCGATCTTCCTGCTGAACGCGCCGACCAGCGCGTTCGCGCGGATCCTGTCGATCGTGCCGCCGTTCTCAGGGATCGCGATGCCGACCCGCATGGCGATCGCCGACGTTCCCGTGTGGGAGATCGCGCTGGCGCTCGGCCTGCTGGCCGCCGCCGCGGTCGGGGCGCTCGTCCTGGGCGCGACGCTGTACAAGCGCAGTGTTCTCTACACCGGTTCGCGGCTCAAGCTCGCCGACGCGCTCAAGCGCGCCGCATAGCGCGAACGGCGAAGCGGCCCGGCACCGTTCGGTGCCGGGCCGCTTCGCGTCCGGGGCTCATTCGTTGAGGAAGAAGAAGTATCCGAGGAAGACCACCATGAGCACGTAGACGATCGGGTGGACTTCCCGCCAGCGGCCCTTGGCGATCATCGCGAGCGGGTAGAAGACCAGGCCGAGCGCGATGCCGTTCGAGATCGAGTAGGTCAGCGGCATCGCGATCACGGTCAGGAACGCCGGGATCGCGAACTCCATCCGGTCCCAGTCGATGCCGCCGAGCTGCTTCGCCATGAGCACGCCGACCACGACCAGCGCGGGGGCGGTCACCGCGGGGTTGTTCGCCACGAGCCCGAACACCGGGAAGGCCACGAGCGAGACCAGGAACCAGCCCGCCGTGGTGACGGCGGTGAGGCCGGTGCGCCCGCCGACCGACACGCCCGCGGTCGACTCGACATAGGACGTGGTCGTGGAGGTGCCGAGGATCGCGCCGCCCATCGTGGCGACCGAGTCGGCGGCCAGGGCGCGCCCGGCGCGCGGGAGCCTGCCGTCCCTGAGCATCCCGGCCTGCCCGGCGACGGCGAAGAGGGTTCCGGCGGTGTCGAAGAAGTCGACGAACAGCATCGTGAGGACCACGATGATCATCTCGGTGGTGAAGGCGTGCTCGAAGCCGGTGAAGGCCGCCCCGAACGCGTCGAGGTTCGGCGAGCCGATCTCGGAGAGGTCGAAGTCGACGACGCCGGTGGCCAGGCCGACCGCGAGCGTGGCGAGCATGCCGTAGAACACGCCGCCCTTCCAGCCCAGGACCACGAACACCGCGGTGACGGCCAGACCGAACAGGGTGAGCAGGACCGGACCGGAGGTGAAGTCGCCGAGGGCGACGAGCGTGGCCTCGTCGGGGACGACGATCTCGCCGCCCTTGAGGCCGATGAAGGCGATGAACAGGCCGATGCCCGCTCCGATGGCGAGCTTCATCTGCGCCGGGATCGCGTTGACGATCGTCTCGCGGACGCCGGTGACGGCGAGGATGAAGAACAGGACGCCCGAGACGAGCGTCCCGGTCAGGGCGGTCTGCCAGGGGATGCCCATGCCGACGACGACGCTGAACGCGAAGAAGGCGTTGAGCCCCATGCCGGGCGCGAGCGCGATCGGGTACCTGGCCCACAGGCCCATGACGAGACAGCCGAGCGCCGCGGCGAGGGCGGTGGCGGTGAAGATCGCGCCGGGGTCGGGTGCGGCCTCGGGGCCGAGGATGTCGGCGATCCCGAAACTGAGGATGCCGGGGTTGGCGGCGAGGATGTAGGCCATCGCCAGGAAGGTCGTGGTGCCGGCGAGGACCTCGCGCTTCCAGGTGGTGCGGTGCTCGCTGAGGCGGAAGTAACGGTCGATCGGGCCGGAGGCGGCGGGGCCGTCCTGCGTTTCGGTCGATTCGGTTGCCATCGGTGGGCGTCTCCAGGGAACGGTGCGGATGCCGGGCAGCTGGCACCGCGGAGTGGCGGTGGACAGGGGCTCTGCGCTGAACCCGCCGGTAATCTACCGCGCCGGGAGACTGGGCGGCGAATGGGCGAACGCCGCTCGGCGGGGCGGTGAGATGAAGATGACGCCCCGGAACCAAGGGGGGACGGTTCCGGGGCGCGGAGGGTCGAGCCCCCGGTGGCAGGATTCCGGGGGCTCGACAAGGACCGCACCGTCAAGCAGCGGGCGGTAGTCCTGGGATCGCTTCCCTGAGACAGTTGCTAAACGCGGGAGCGCTTCACAGGGTTGCATAACGGTTGAATAACGGACCTTTGGTGGCGCTCTACCAGTTCTCGGCCGCGCGGCGGCGCCGCATCACGACGAACAGCACGACACCGGCGGCGGCCAGGGCGGCGGCCGAGACGAGGGCGACGGTCAGCGGAGTGCCGGTGGCCGGCAGGGTGGAGCCGGCCGGCGTGGTGGAGACTTCTCCGCCGGGCGAAGTGGTCCCGTCGGTGGGGCTTTCACCGCCGGGCGTGGGAGTCTCGTCGCCGGGCGTGGGGCTCTCGTCGCCGGGCGTGGGGCTCTCGTCGCCGGGCGTGGGAACCCCGCTGCCCGGGGCCTCTTCGCCCGGACAGGTGTGGGTCAGGTTGAACTTGGCGCCATGGTCGGGGTCCTCGACGTCGGCAGTGGCGGAGACGAGCGTCCAACCGGCCGGCGTGATGATGAAGGCCTTGTTGTCCCCCTGGCCGTCGACGACCCCGCCGTCGTCAGTGGTGTTGAGCGTGTGGCTCGCGCCCGAGGCGTCCTCGAAGGTGGCCTGGACCTCGATGAAGTTGCCCTCGGCCCCCGCCGCCGCCGGAAGCACGAACACCCAGCCGTCCTCGTCGACGGCGATGTCGTCGGGCACCTGGTCGCAGTTGTTCGGGCCGAAGCCGGCAGCCGTGGTCGGCACGTTGCCCGGGTTGATCGGAATGCTCTCGACCGCGGCGCTCGCCGGCGCGGCGAACGCCAGCGCGCCGATGAGCCCGGCGGCGCCCGCCAGACCCAGGGCACCGATCGTCTTGGAGGCTTGCTGTTTGAAAGTCACGTCTCAGTTCTCCGTAGTCGTTCTGCCGTTGGATTGAACGTGCCGGGTTCACAGTTGGGCAATACCTTCACGCGCCCCGGTCCCGCGAAGTTGCATTGTAATTTCGCGACATGCCGGGGTGAGCTCACGGGCGACACGCCAGTCGCAACCGGCCGTCTCCGGAGTGAAATCCTTGTCCCATGTCGGACGAGTTGAAACTGAGCTACGGCACCCCGCCCCGCGCCTGGCACGAGGGCCTGCCGATCGGCAACGGCCGCATCGGCGCGATGCTCGAGGGCGGGCGGATCACCCTCAACGAGGACGGGTTCTGGTCGGGCAGGGGCGATTGGAGCGTCCCCGAGGGCGTCGAAGGCGTCGCGGCCGAGGCCGCCGAGGCGGTGCGGCGCGGCGAGCTGTTCGCGGCCGATCAACTCGTGACGCGGCTCCAGGGCGAGAGCACGCAGGCCTACCAGCCGGCCGGAGCGCTGCTCGCCTCGCACTCGGACGACGGCGAGGGCGAGACGCGCGAACTGGATCTGCGCGACGGCGTCGCGAGGGTCGCGCGGGGCCGGGTGCGGCAAGAGGCGCTCGTCTCGGTCCGCTTCGGGGTCCTCGCGCTGCGCTGGAGCGCCGAGGAGGCCTTCGACCTCGCGCTCGACTTCGAATGGCCGCATCGGCACGGAACGAGCGAGGCCGACTTCGACGAGCTGTCGTTCACCGGTTTCGCGCCGGTCGGCGTCCGCGGCGGGACACCGGACTACTCGAGCACCGACGGCGTGCGCGCGCTCGCGCTCAACGCGCAGCTGCGCTGCGACGGCGAGGTGGCGCCGACCTCCCGCGGGCACCGCTTCACCGGCTGCCGCGAGGTCGTGGTGTTCCTCGCGATGCGCAGCACCGACGAGCCGGGCGCCGAACTCGAGGCCGTGCGGCGCGAGGCGCGCGGCGCGGCGGCGAACGGCTGGGAGACGGTCCTGCGGGACCACGTGGACGAGCACCGGCGCGTCATGGACCGGGTGCGGCTGGACCTCGGCGGCGCCGGCGCCGGAGAGCCGGTCGACCGGCGGCTCGAGCGCCGCGCCGCGGGCGGGGCGGACGAGCACCTGCCGGTGCTGGCCTTCCAGTTCGGCCGGTACCTGCTGGCGGCCTCCTCGCGGCCCGGCACGCAGGCGGCGAACCTCCAGGGCATCTGGAACGACCAGGTCACCCCGCCGTGGAACTGCGACTACACCACGAACATCAACGTCGAGATGAACTACTGGCCCGCCGAGACGTGCGCTCTCCCCGAGTTCCACGAGCCGATGTTCGACCTCGTCGACGACTTGGCGCGCACCGGCGCCGAGACCGCGCGGCGGCTCTACGGCGCGGGCGGCTGGTGCTGCCACCACAACACCGACTACTGGCGGCTGACGACGCCGTGCGACGGGCGCGCCTGCTGGCAGGCGTGGCCGATGGCGGGGCTGTGGCTGTGCATGCACATCGCCGAGCACTGGCGCTTCACGCGCGACGAGGAGTTCCTCGCCGACCGCTTCCCGGTGGTGCTCGGCGCGGCCCGGTTCGCGCTCGACAGGCTCAGTGAGAACGAGAGCGGCGAGCTCGTCACCAATCCCGCCACGAGCCCCGAGAACGAGTTCGTCACGCCCGAGGGGAACGCGGCCGTGGACGAGACGACGGCGATGGACGCGACGCTCGTGCGGGAGCTGTTCGAGTTCGTGCTCGAGGCCGCGGACGTGGTCGCCGAGACCGTCCACAATGAGCTCCTAGCGGTGGTCGCCGAGGTCCGCGAGGCGCTGCCGCGCCTGGCCGGGGTGCGGATCGGCTCGGACGGGCGGGTCCTGGAGTGGGCCCGCGAGCGCGAGGAGGCCGAGGTCCACCACCGGCACGTCTCGCACCTGTACGGGGCCTTCCCCGGTTCCTCGTTCGCCGACTCCCCCGAGCTGACCGAGGCGGCGAGGCGGAGCCTGGAGGCGCGCGGCGACGCGGGGACCGGCTGGTCGCTGGCGTGGAAGACCGCGCTGTGGGCGCGGCTGGGCGACGGGGACCGGGCGCACCGGCTGCTCGGGGAGTTCCTCACGCCGGTCGGCTTCCGCAAGTCCGACGCGGAGTACTCCGACGGGGGCGTCTACACCTCGCTGCTGTGCGCGCACCCGCCGTTCCAGATCGACGGGAACTTCGGCACCACCGCGGCGATCGCCGAGATGCTGGTGCAGTCGCACCGGACGGTCGACGGCGTGCCGGTGGTCGAGCTGCTGCCGGCGCTGCCGGGCGCCTGGCCGGACGGAGAGGTCTCGGGGCTGCGCGCCAGGGGCGCGGTGACGCTGCGCCGCCTGCGCTGGGAGGCGGGCTCGGTGGCCGAGCTGGAGCTCGAGGCCACCGCGCAGACGCGGGTGTGGCTGGCCGTGCCGGGGCGGGAGCCGCGGCCGCTGGCGCTGGGGGCCGGGGAGCGCTGGAGTCCGGAGTAGACACGGGGTTGGCCGGGAGTCCTGGCGGACCCCCGGCCGTCGGGTATGAACGGTATGCGGACGCGCTCGCCGTTCAGCAGTCGAACGCGTGCACCTCGGAGAGCACCGCGATGCCGCAGACGCTCCAGTTGAGGGCACCGCTCGTGTCGGCGTTCACCAGCGACACGCCGTTGCCGGGATCCATCGGCTGCCGCTCGGGAACCGAGTTGTCGCACGTGACGTCCTCGGTCGTGGAGCCCGCGGCCACGCCGCAGACCTCCCATCTCGCGAAGTCGCGCATGTCGACATTGGCCACTGTGGGCACTCCTCCGCCGGACGTCGGCGGCGCCTGCGGAGCCTGTGGCGTCTCGGGCAGCTCGACGCCGAAGGCTTCGGCGGTCGAGGGCTGCGCTCCGAAGACGCCCGCGCAGGCGGGGTCGACGACCGTTCCGGCGGATTCCGCTCCGCACACGGCCGGAAGCAGCGATGCGTTTCCGGTGTTCAGGTTCACCAGCGTCAGCCAGTCCGGCGTCGAGGCCGAAGCCGCCCCGCACGGGATGGCCGCCGCGGCGGCGGCCGCGGCCGAAGCCGCGACGATGGTCTTGTATCGCATTTCCTCTTTCGACCTCCCCTTCGGGTACGAGTGCTGACCGAGCGCGGGCGTTCCCGTTGCGCGGCGCTAGAAGTCGCCTTGGTCGACGCCCTTGTCGTGGTCGTGGCCGTGGCCGTGGCCGTCGTCCTCGTCGATGTGGTCGGCGTTGCCGCAGTTCTGGCCGAACGAGGTCGCCAGGACGTTCTGGCCGCAGACCTGCCAGTGGGCCAGGCTCGAGACGTCGCCGTTGACCAGCGACTGGTCGCCGGCCACGACGCCCGAGTTGGGTCCCTCGCCGATGTGGTCGCGGTTGTCGCAGTTCTGGTCGACCGACGTCGTCAGGACGTTCTGGCCGCAGACCTGCCAGTGCAGCGCGTCGGAGGCGTCCAGGTTGAGCAGTGACTGGTCGCCGGCCACGACGCCGGAGTTCTGCGCCATGGCCGGAGCGGCGGCGCCGAGCACGGCGAGACCGGCGGCGACCGCGGCGGCGGCAGTGGAGGTGCGCATGCTGTGGTTCCTTTCTCGAACGATGAGCGGGGCGGGCCGTGCGCCCGTCGAGGGCCGGCCCGCCCGACGGTCTTATTGGGCGTCGTCCGACACGTGGTCGTAGTTCAGGCACTGCTGCGCCAGCGACGGCGCGACGCCGATGTTCTGGCCGCAGATCTGCCAGTGGGCCAGGCTCGAGACGTCGCCGTTGACCAGCGAGCGGTCGCCCGCCAGGACGCCGGACTGCGGACCCTCCTCGCCGATGTGGTCGCGGTTGTCGCAGTTCTGCTCGAACGACGTGGTCAGGATGTTCTGACCGCAGATCTGCCAGTGGGCGGCGCTCGAGGCGTCCAGGTTGACCAGTGACTGGTCACCGGCGACGACGCCGGAGTTGCTGCCCAAAGCCATGGCGGGCGCGGCGGCGCCGAGCGCGGCGACGCCTGCGGCGGCGGCTGCGACGGTGAGAACCTTGCGCATGATGCTGTTCGTTTCCTTCTCGGTTGTGCGCCCGATGATTCGGGCGTCTTCGTTTGGATCCGGCCGGCCTCCGCTCGAAGGCGGCCGGTGCTGGCCTGACCGCGCGTCGACGCGCCGGACACCGCCGGGGTCGCGACCCCGGACGCTGCCACCGGTGGGAACGAAGAGCACTGCGAATGCACTGCGGCTCCCGCGCGTCGACGCGCGGAGGCGCTAATCTGGGGCGACGGACAGCTCGGCGGCGCGGTCCATTGGTCGCCCCAATCCCCTGTCCACCGCACGGTCGAACGACACCTGTTCGCCGTCGGTTGACGAGGAGACGTCGACAGCGGTCTGGCCGCTGTCCACACTGACACCGGTGCTCGAGCCAGTGGCTCCACCGGGGATGATCTTCAGGCCGGGCAGCGCGGGACCGTGGTCGGTCCACGGCTGCGAGACGTCCGCGCGCGACACGTGCCGCCAGGCGTCGTCCGGATCTGCCGGCTGCTCGCCCTGGGGGGCGGCAGCGCACTCGAAGGCGGCGGCCGACCGGTCGTCCGGCGTTCCGCTGAACGCCGCCGCCGCCTCGGTGGAGTCGGTGACCTGCTGAAGCGTGGTGAGGCTCGGTTGTCCTTGGCCGGTGGCGGGGACGCCCCCGGGTGGCGTCGCGTCGCTCGGCGGCACAAGGCCATCGGTCACCAGTCGCGCCAGTACGTCGACCTCATCGGTCGCGGGCGCGACAGTCTTGTAGACACCGGACACCGCCGGGGCTGGGCTCTGTACGACAGAGACCGTCTCCTTCAGCAGGGTTCCCAGCAGCGGTGTCACCACTTCAGCGGCACTGTCTCCCACAGACTCGCCGTTCGACGTGCCGGACGGCTCGTCGCTTCGCAGCACCGTTCGCACGGTGTCCACCTGCTCTTCCACCAGCGATTCCACCGGTTCGGTCAGACCCGACACCAGCCCCGGTGACGTCCCCTCGACCGCCGGCGCCCGATGTCCCTGCTGGTTGTGCGGGACCAGCCGCGCGACCAGGCGCGACGTGTCGGATACCTCTGCGGAGAGCGGATCTGTCACCGCGGCAAGGTCTGTCGCCTCGGTGGTCTCGTCCGATGCCCAAGCGGCGGTCGCCATGCCGAGGCCCCCGAGAAGCAGGGAGCCGAACACTGCGAACGCGACGCGGAGGAGGAGCCGGGGCACATCGAGGCGGCGAGCGATCTCGCAGCCGCGCATGATGATCCCCATGTCTCCCCCGTCGTCCTGAACCTGAGTGCGGGCGGTACCACCGCCCGCATCTAGAAGAACGAAACTGGTCGAATCAGGGATACGGGAGGATCAGGATTTTCTCGGTCTAATTTGGGTGATGAGGGCTCGCGAACGGCCGCGGGCCTCGGCGAATACCGGTTAACAGACTGTTTACACGTCATCAATGCAGGGGAAATTGCGTCTTGGGAGCTTGGCGGTGCATCCGCCGATCACGAGAGGGGCTCCCACCCGATGACCATCAAGGCCGAGTACATCTGGCTCGACGGCACCGAGCCGACCGCCAAGCTGCGTTCCAAGACCAAGGTCCTCGCCGACGGCGCGGAGCCGCCGATCTGGGGCTTCGACGGCTCCTCGACGAACCAGGCCGAGGGCGACTCCTCGGACTGCGTGCTCAGGCCGGTCAAGACGGTGCCGGACCCGATCAGGGGCGGCGACCACGTGCTGGTCCTGTGCGAGGTCCTCGACACCGACTTCACGCCCCACCCGAGCAACACGCGCGCGGCGACGGCCGGGGTGGCCGAGCGGTACGCCTCGCAGGAGGCCTGGTTCGGCATCGAGCAGGAGTACACCTTCATGGTCGGCTCCCGGCCGCTGGGCTTCCCCGAGGGCGGCTACCCGGCCCCGCAGGGCGGCTACTACTGCGGCGTGGGCGCCGACGAGATCTTCGGCCGCGAGATCGTCGAGCGGCACCTCGACAACTGCCTGGCCGCGGGGCTGCCGATCTCGGGCATCAACGCCGAGGTCATGCCGGGCCAGTGGGAGTTCCAGGTGGGGCCGGCCTCGGCCCTGGAGGTCTCGGACTCGCTGTGGCTGGCGCGCTGGCTGCTGTACCGGACCGCCGAGGAGTTCGGCGTCTCGGCGACGATCGACCCGAAGCCGGCCAAGGGCGACTGGAACGGCGCCGGCTGCCACACCAACTTCTCGACCAAGGCGATGCGTGAGGACTACGAGCCGGTCATCGCCGCCTGCGAGGCCCTGGGCGAGAAGGCCGAGGAGCACATCGAGGGCTACGGCGACGGCATCGACCAGCGCCTGACCGGCCAGCACGAGACGGCCCACTGGAGCCAGTTCTCCTACGGCGTCTCCGACCGCGGCGCCTCGATCCGCATCCCGTGGCAGGTCGAGAAGGACAAGAAGGGCTACCTCGAAGACCGCCGCCCGAACGCCAACTGCGACCCCTACGTCGTGACCCGCCTCATGGTCGACACGGTCTGCGGCGCTCTCGAGCGGAAAGGCCTGGTCTGAGCCGAAACCGCAGGTCTCCGTGCAAGTGGAGGGCCGCCGCGCTTCGCGCGGCGGCCCTCCACTTTGTCCAATTACGGCCGAACGCCCACATTCGGCGGTGTTCGTGGGCAATGGCCCTGATATAGTCGTCCGGGTCGTATGTTGAATAACTCTCGTTCCATCCGTGGCAGGAAGCGATTCGAGCATGACCCCCGAACCCTTGCGATACTCCGTGCTGGGCACCTGCGTCACCCGTGACGCCGGCGACGTCGGCCGCGCCCCGCTGGGCAGGCCCGTCAAGTACTACTCGCGCACCCGGATCCAGAGCGTCGTCTCGACGCCGACGCCGATCGACCCGGCCGAGATCACGACCGACAACATCTTCAACCGGCAGGTCATCCTCAACGACCACCGCAAGACCGCCGCGACGACGCTGCCGCGCCTCGACCACCCGATCGTGGTCGACCTCGGCGACGAGCGGCTCCCGCTGACCAACACCGGGCACGGCCTGGTGACCGCCACGCGCAGCTTCAAGCAGGACTTCCTCGGCCGCGAAGGCTACACGCGAGTGCCCGAGGACACCGAGCTGCGCGAGGACGGCCCCTTCGCCGAGGCGTGCCGCCGCTTCGCCGCGCTGCTGCGGCCGGACCAGCGGATCATCGTCCACCGGACGTTCTGGGCCACGCGCGAGGCCGACGGGAAGCCGGTCGGACGGATCGAGGAGTCCGAGCGGCACAACGCGTGGCTGGAGCCGGCCTACGAGCTGTTCATTCGCGCGCTCGGCCCGCGGGCGACCGTCATCGACATGCCCGAGGAGCTGCGCGTGCCCGACCCGAACAGCCGCTGGGGCCACGCGCCGGTCCACTTCATCGCGGAATACCACGAGTTCTTCGCCGCGAAGGTCCGCGCACTGCTCTCCGCGCCCGTGCCCGCGCAGCGCGCGGCCACGTCGACGCTCTACCGCTCGGCCGCGGCCGGCTAAGAACTCGACGGCGGGGCGGGCCGGGGCGACCCGGCGCGGCGCGGTGCGCGTTCGGACCAAGTGCCCCGCCTGTCGGCCTGACACCTTTCACGGGCGTGCCGCTCTCTTGGCAGGAGACCCAGCCGATGACGAACTCCTCCCCGACCTACTCCCTCATCGGATCCTGTGTCACCCGGGACGCCGGCGACGTCGGACGGGCTCCCCTGCCGGCACCGGTTCACTTCTTCTCCCGCACCCGGGTCCAGAGCCTCGTCTCGACACCGACCCCGATCGACCCGGACGAGATCCGGCTCGAGTCCGGCTTCCAGCGCAGAGTGGTGGCGCAAGACCACGACAAGACGGCCGCGCGGGTCCTGCCCACGATCGACCACCCCGTGGTCATCGATCTCATCGACGAGCGGGCACCGCTGGCTCACACCGGATTCGGCCTGGTGACGGCGACCGGTTACTTCAAGAAGGCCGGCTTCGCGAAGCGGAAGGGCCTCACTTCCGTCCCCGAGGACGCCGAACTCGCCGATGACGGCCCCTTCGCCGAGGCCTCCCGGCGGCTCGCGGCCCTCCTGCCGCAGCAGCCGGTCGTCGTCCACCGGGCGTACTGGGCGACCCACGACGCCGACGGGCGGGCCCTGGAGGATCGGGCGCGCGCCGAGGCGACCAACGCCTGGCTCGAACGGGCCTACGCGGTCCTGACGGCGTCGCTCGGTGAGCGGGCCCTCACCGTCCGGCCGAACCCGGCGCTGACGGTGGCCGACCCGGGGCACCGCTGGGGCGTGGCCCCGTTCCACTACGTCTCCGAGTACTACGACGAGCTCGCCGGGCAGGTCCGCGAACACATCGGTTCCGCCGCACCGGCACTGCGGTGAACGCTTCTTCCGAGCGCCGAGCGGCCGACCGGCGCCGATAGGATTCCCATTCGAACCCCTCTGGATCCGTACCCCGATCACTCCGACTCGATCCCCCGAGCGAGTTAGGCGAAGACATGAACCTTTCCAAACGGACCGCTGTCATCGCGACCGCGACCTGCGCGGCGGCCATGGCGGGCGGCTATGCCCTCGGCGGAGCGAACCTCGCCGCATATGCCCTGCTCTCCTCGGTGCTGACCCTCGCCGTCGCGAAGCTGTGGAGGCAGATCGACCGGGCCCAGCGGGAGCAGACCGCCGCGCGGGCCGCGATCGAGGAGCGGATCGCCACGCTGTCCAAACGCGTGTCCCAGGTCCGCAAGGACCAGGAGACCGGGCTGCGGGAGCTGTCCGCGCAGGTGGACCGGACCAGAAACCGCATCCGCCAGGTGCCCGCCGACACCCGGCGGCTCATGGCGGAGGACGACCGCACCGGTGAGCTGGTGCGGCGACTCGACGACGTCGCGGGGAAGGTGGAGGACCTGCCGAAGCAGACCCGGCTGCTGGTCCGCGAGTGGAGTCGGATCGTCTACAGCGAGCTGGAGGACCTCACCGCCCTCTACCGGGACATCGAGCCCGACCGAGCCCTGCCCGAGCTCCACGGCTGGGCCACCGGCGCCGATCTGGCGCGGTTCATCTACCAGCAGGTCGCCGTGCACGGGCGGAGCAACGTCCTCGAATGCGGCTCGGGCTCGACCACTGTCGTCCTCGCCTACGCCATGAGAGCGAGAGGCGGGGGGCGGGTGACCTCCCTGGAGCACGAGCCCCGGTTCGCCGAGGCCACCCGCGCGATGCTGCGCGAGCGGGGCCTCGGCGAATGGGCGGAGGTCGTCGATGCGCCGCTGACCGACGTGAAGCTCGGCGAGGACGTCTGCCGCTGGTACGACACGGCGCACCTCCCGGACGGGCCGATCGACCTGCTCCTGGTGGACGGCCCGCCCGCGTCCGTCGGCCCCGGCGCCCGTTACCCCGCCCTTCCGCTGCTGGCCGACCGCCTGTCGGAGGACGCGACCGTCCTCCTTGACGACACCCGCCGTCCCGACGAACGCGCCATAGGCGAGCGCTGGGCGAGCGAATTCGGCGAATTCGAACTCACCTCGCTCCCGCACGATCACGGGACCATGCTGCTCACCCGCCGGACGAGGCCGTCCGGCACCTGAGGAAACCGTCCACTTCGCTCTCATTTGAGCGTCGATGTCCGCCGTGCGGCGCCGGTCGCAGTCGGCCCGCCCACACCCTCTATCGCCAGGTCAGCACGCTCGCCACCGACGGATACAATCCCTTCACACTGATCGCCCGTGGCCCCCGCACTCTCGTCCTGGGCGGAAAAGCACGCCTCTACGAACGGAGAAGGATGAGCACGATCCCCAGCTCTCCGAGCCGCATCGACGGGATCCTGCCGCGCGTCGCCGCGCTCCCGAGCGGGACGCTGCTCGCGAACGCCCTGCGGTCGCGGTCCCGGCTCGGGCGGCGCCTGCTGGCGGCTCTCGCGCTGCCCGGCGACGAGGGGCGCGACTACGCGGGCCTCACGACGCGGGGCAGGGACGCCGAGCTCAACCTGGAGGCCTACGGCGACCTCGCCTACGCGCTCGCCGCGCAGCCCCTGGACGGCGGCGACCAGGTCGCCGCGCTGGCGATGTACGACCGGCTCGCCCGGATCCTCGGCTCGGCAGTGCCCGAACGCGACCAGATCGCGCACGTCCGGCTCGCGGCCCTGTTCGGCGACGAGCGGCGCGTCAAGACCCTGCGGCGGACCTACCCGGAGCTTCCCGAGGCCGTGGTCAGGGCCGCCGAGTTCGAGCTGCTGCGCTCGGCCGCCCCCGACCGGCCCGAGCGGTTCTTCCCCGCGTTCGGGGCGTTCGCGGGCTGGCGCGACGTGAAGCTGGCCGAGTCGGGGCCCGAGCCGAGCCTGCTGGGCCGGCTCGTCTCCGCCTCGTCCAAGACCGTCGAGGACGGCCCGCTGATCTCGGTGGTCATGACCGCCTACCGTCCGGGCCCCGAACTGCTGACGGCGGTCGGGTCGGTGCTGGCGCAGAGCTGGCGCAACCTCGAACTGCTCCTCGTCGACGACGCCTCCGGGCCCGAGTACACCCCGATCCTGGTCGAGGCCGCCGCGCTCGACGAACGCGTGCAGCTGCTGCGGCAGCGCGCCAACGGCGGCACCTACCGGGCGCGCAACCGGGCCCTGGGCATCGCCCAGGGGGACTTCGTCACCGGACTCGACTCCGACGACTGGGCCCACCCGCGCTGGCTCGAGAAGCAGGTCGCGCCGCTCCTGGCCGAGGCCGAGCTCGTCATGACCGTCGCCGAGGGCATCCGCTGCTCCGAGGACCTGGAGCTCGCGCTCACGCCGCAGATGCGCCTGACCGAGCCGCGCTCGACGTCGATCATGTACCGCGCCGCCGAGGTCAGGGCGAAGGTCGGCTTCTACGACACGGTGCTCAAATCCGGCGACACCGAGTTCAAACTGCGGATTCAGCGGAGCTTCGGCGCGCAGCGGGTCCGGATCCTTTCCGGCCGCAACCTGACGATCGTGCGCGAGCGGCCCGACTCGCTCTCCCACGGCGACGTCTCGGCCGAGTGGGTGCATCCGGCGCGGTTCGCCTACAGCTGTGCCTTCAAGCACTGGCACCAGCGACTCCAGCGCGGCAAGGCTCCGGCGTTCCTGCCCGCCTCCGCTCCCGAGCGGCCCTTCCCGGCCCCCCGCCAGCTGCTGGAGCGGGACGCCGTCCCCGACGCCTTCGACCTGGTCTGCGCCGCCGACTGGCGCAGAGCCGGCTCCGCGCAGCAGGAGCTGCTCGACCGGGCGGCCGAGGCCGCCGCGGGCGGGGCGAGCGTGGCGCTCGTCCACTACGCGGATTGGGAGGCCCTGGGGAACAACCTGGTCAGGATCGCCCCCGATGTGCTGGCGACGGCCGCCGCGCACGGCCTCGAGTTCGTCGACCCCGAGACCGTCCGCGCCGACGAACTCGTGGTGCTCGGCGAATCGGTGCTGGCGGGTCTGAGCGAGGACTTCGCCGCGCTGCGCGCCGAGCGGATCGACACGGTGCCCGATCCGCAGGCGGTCGCGACGGCGCCGTCCGCACCGGCCCGGACGGGCCGGCCGCGCCTCGGACCGAAGCGCCTGGCGCTGGCGGCTTTGGCGGTGTGCGCCGTCCTGGCCGGCCTCGGCGTCGGCCTGGCGCGGGCGGACACGCTCGCGGCGGCCTCGGTGCCGGTCCTCGCCGGGCTCGCGGCGGCCGCTTCCATCGGGGCGCTGCCTGCCGGTGCCTCGCTGGCGCGGACACGGCGACTCCTCCAGACCAAGTGACGGGCGGACCGACTACTCCAATGGCGAAACAGCAGATCAAGAAGCAGTGGAACCGCCTACGCCGGCTCGGCGCCGTCCCGGCGCTGGCCGGGTTCGCCGCGGCGGTGCTCGCGGCGGCGCTGATCGAGGACGCCGCCGTCGCGCTGGCCGTGGTCGCCGCCGTCCTCGTCCTCGAGCTCGGCTTCGTGACCGTGCTGCTGACGCGGCTGCTGCGGGGCCTGCGCGAAGCGGCGGTCATGCCCCGCGCCGCCGTCCCGGTCCGGGAGGCCGACCCGCGCGGCGGCCTCGAGCCACTGCCCAAACGCAAGCTCCGGCCGCTGCGCCGGTGGACGTCGCGCCTGGAGAACGGCTTCGCCGCCTCCGCCCTGCCGACCATGTACAAGGTCGCCGACAGCAGGTCGGAGCTGCCCGTCTACAAGCTCGCGATGCTCGAAGCGGTGGTCTCCTGGCGCGAACGGCGGCGGAACACCCGCTCCGAGGGCGCGCGCCTGCGGCTCGACGTGGTCCTGGTGTCCAACCTGAACCTCCTGGGCGGCACCAACGCCTCCAACGTGGAGGAGGTCAAGGCCTACCGGCGCGCGGGCCTGACGGTCGGGCTGCTCCACCACCCGGTCTACGAGTGGAACGTCGGCCGGGAGATCAACCCGAGGGTCATCGATCTCCTCGACGACGAGGGGGTGGTCATGCTCACCCCGAGGCACGAGGTCGAATGCGAGCTGATGATCGTGCGCTTCCCTCCGGCGCTGATGCGGCCGCTGGACGAGCGGCCCGACATCACTCCGGCCCGGACGGTCCTGCTGATCAACCAGACCCCGTTCGAGTCCTACGGCCCCACCGGGGGGCGCCACTTCTCGTGGGACGTCGCCACCGTCCAGCGGAACCTCACCGAGTGGGTCGGCGAGAGCACCTGGTACACGATCGGCCCGTCCGTGCGCGAGGCGCTCGAGCGGTACCACCGCGAGGAGCTGGAAGGCGTCGACATCGCCGACGAGCACTGGTTCGGCTCGCTCGACCCCGACGTGTGGCGGCGCGAGGGCCGCCGCGAGAGCGACGGCGTGATCCGCATCGGCCGGCATTCGCGCGACCACATGCTCAAGTGGCAGACGATCGCCGAAGACCTGCGGGCCTGCTACCCGGACGCCGACGACATCGAGATCCACGTGCTCGGCGGCGCCGAGGCCCCCCGCCGGGTGCTGGGGCGGTTGCCGGACAACTGGACGGAGTACCCGTTCGGCTCGATGCCGGCCCCGGAGTTCCTGCACACCCTCGACGTGGCCGTCTACTTCACCGCCGAGGAGTACGTGGAGGCCTTCGGCCGCTCCCCCATGGAGGCCATGGCCGCGGGTCTCCCCTGCGTGATGCCGCCGCGCTTCGAGCCGCTGTTCGGCGACGGCGGCCTCTACTGCGAACCTGAGGAGGTCGAGTCGACGGTGCGGCGGCTGATGGAGGATCCCGAGTTCTACCGGCGGCAGTCCGAGCGCTCGCTCGCCGCCGTCAGAGAGCACTTCTCGCACGAGGCGCTGCTGCGGCGGGTCGCGAAGCTGGGTGTGCGGGGACCGGGCGTCCCGATACCCGCCGGAAGCGTTGCGGAGAGCGGTGAACGGCGTGGCTGACGGGCGACGGAACTCCCAGGGCCGCACCGAGCGGGCGGTGCTGCTCGGCGCGTCGTCAGGGGCGCTGGCGGCCGCCTGCGCCGCGCTGCTGCTGCCGACGCCGCTCGCGCTCACGGTCGTCGCCGTGATCGCGGTGGCCGAGGCGGTCGGGATCGGAGTGCTGCTCGTCGCGGTGTCGCGCCGCGCCGCGAACGTGCGCGTGCGCGAGGCGCTCACACGCGCGGCCGCGCCGCCCGTCCTCGAACCGGCGGCCCCGGCGGAGGACGGACTCCTCGAAGCGCGGATGCGCCACCACGACAAGTGGAAGGCGCGCCTGTACAACGGTTTCTCGGCGACGGCGCTCGAGCCGCTGCTGCGCTCGGCCCGCAATCCCAGGGAACTGCCCGAGTACCGCTTCCAGGTGCTCAGGACGCTGGACGAGTGGTTCCAGGCCGAAGAGCGGGCCCACGAGGCCCGCGTCGAGCTGTCGGTGGACGTGCTGATCGTGTCCCACTTCGGGCTGCCCGGCGGCAACACCTCGGCCAACGTCGCCGACATCACCGCGCTCACCGGCGCGGGCCTGCGGATCGGACTGCTGCACCACCCGGTCTACCGGTGGGACGTGGCGACGCCGCTCAACCCGAAGATCGCCGAACTGATCGACGACGACCGGGTCGTGCCGGTCTCCGTCCACGACACGGTGCGGGCCGAGCTCACCGTCGTCCGGCTGCCCACGATCATGGAGCGCCTGATGGAGGACCTCCCGCGGATCGAGACCGGCCGCACCGTGCTGCTGGTGAACCAGACGCCGTTCACGTTCTACGGCGAGGACGGAGGCAGCCGCGAGCAGTGGAGCGTGCGGGGCGTCCACGAGACGATCCGGGGCTGGCTCGGCGACCACACCTGGTACCTGATCGGCCCGGAGGTGCGCGCGACGCTCGAACGACACCACGGCCACGAGCTCGACGGCCTCGACATCGCCGACGAGTACTGGTACGAGATCATCGACGCCGCCGACTGGGTCCGGCCCGAGCGGCGCCCCGAGTCCCGCCCCATCCGCATCGGACGCCACGCCCGCGACGCCCCGCTGAAGTGGCCCGAGACCCCCGAGAAGCTCCTGGCCTGCTACCCGGACGACCCCGAGTTCGAGGTGTACTCGCTCGGCGGCGCCGAGACGCCCCGCGAGATGCTGGGGTCGCTCCCCGGCAACTGGGTCGACCATCCGTTCGGCTCGATGACGGCGCGCGAGTTCCTGCGCGAGCTCGACGTGATGGTCTACTTCATCGCGGGCGAGGCCGTCGAGGCGTTCGGCCGCTCCCCGCTGGAGGCCATGGCGGTCGGGGTGCCGTGCGTCATGGACCCTCGGTTCGAGCCGCTCTTCGGCGACGGCGCTCTCTACTGCGCGCCTGACGAGGTCGCGGGCGTCATCCGGAAACTGGTCGACGAACCCGGCGCCTACGAGGCCCAGGTGGCCAAGGGCTTCGCGAAGATCGAGGAGTCCTTCTCCCCACGGGCGCTGGTCGGCCTGGTGCGGCGGCTGGGCGTCGACGCGCGGCGAACTCCGGTCTCAGGCCCTCCCGGCGACGGAACGGAGTGACCATGCCGACCACCGCGAAGCTCCGGAGCGGCTCGGGCCGGGCGTGGCTGCGCTTCTGGCAGGCCGCCGCGGTTCTCACCGCCGCGGCCTGGTCCGTCCTCGCGCCGTACGGCCGCTGGATCGCCGTGGCCTGCCTCGCCGTACTCGTCCTGGCGCTCGCGGCGGAACCGCTGCTGCGGCGCCCTCGGGTGAGGCCCGAGGCGGAGCCCGCATCCCGGGAGGCGGCCGAGGCCGAGTCGGCGCCGGAGCCCGTCGCCGACGTTCCGGCGGCCGGACGGACTCCGACGCCGGTGCTGACGCCGGCCTGGGAGGAGCACACCGGCAACCGGAAGGTCCTCCACGTCATCGCCACCCGCCACGGCATCGGCGTCTTCGACGAGCACTGGTTCGCCTACCGCCAGCACCTGCTGGAGAACATCACCGTCCCCTCACTCGACGCCCAGACCCGGCAGGACTTCGTATGGCTGGTCGGGATCGATCGCGACATGCCTCCGATCGCCCGCGAACGGCTCGACGAGCTCGCCGCGACCCGCCCGTACGTCCGACTGCTGGAGCTCGAACTGAAGAACGACTTCCGGGACGCGGTCGCCAAATGGGCCGTCAAACGGGCCCCGAGGCGGGAGGCCGACTGGGTTCTGACCACCCGCTTGGACGACGACGACGCCTTCGACACCGGCCTGGTGGAGCGCCTGCGCGCCGAGGCCGGGAGCTTCCTGAGCCGGGGGGAACGCCGGCCGGCGCTGTTCGCGCCCGTCCTCGGCTGCAACTGGGTCCCGAGCAGGACGGCCGGGCACCGGACCTTCCGCCCCGGCCCCTCGATCGGCCTGAGCCTGCTCCTGCCCGCCGGCGACCGCCGCTCGGTCTACCACTGGAACCACATGAGGGTCAACAAGGAGCTGGCCGCCGCCGGAGCCTATGTCAAGTGCTTCGACGACGACACCCTCTGGTGGCTGTACGCGAACACCACGCTCTCGGACCAGCAGGGCGCGCAGACCGACCGAAGGGCCAGGGCCGTGGAGCATCCGAACGTCTTCGACCTCGACGAGGACCTCCTCGGCCGATTCGGGATCTCCGCCGAGTCGGCCGAGCGGCTGCGCTCGGTGCCCGAGCCAGATCCGGTCGACACCACCTACTACCTGACCAACCGCGGCCTGGACGTCGAACGCGAGATCGCCGCGCTGCGCAGGTCCCTCAGCAGGGAGGACCACGACGAGACCGAAGCCGAGGCGATCAAGGCCCGCATGGCCGAGCTCCACGCCGAGCGCCGCCGCATGCACGAGCACATCGTCAAGCCGCCCGTGGACGCCCCGGCCCGCCACCACAGCCCGGACTCGGGGGGCCGTTTGCCGACTGCGGGTACGTTAGAATGGCTCACCGCGCGGCCCCCTGGGAAACTCGCATCCTTACAGCGCCTTGACGCGTGGATTCTTTGGAGCACCATCGGCTCGGCGACGAGCGGGAGCGGTGCTCCGGCGATGCCCGGTGGCACGTCCGGCGGGCGGCGGCGCCGGGAGGTCGAGTGCCACCTCCCACTGAAATCGACGATAAGGACCCACTTCCTCGATGTCCCTGAACGCGATGTCCGCAGAGCCCACTGCGACCGCCTACGACCCTCACCTGGGCGCGGTGGTCGACGCCATGGAGGCGAGCGGTCCCATCGTCGCCTTCCACACCGCGCTGCGGACCCGCTCGGTCCTCGCCGAACGGGCCGTGGCCCGCCTCGCCTCCCCCGAGCTCGGCGTCGAGGAGCTGCTCGATGAGGCCGGGGACACCGCGGCCGCGGTCGACACCGGGTTCCTGTGCGCGCTGGCGGGCCTGATGTACTCCAAGGCCCGCTACGAGGACGCCTTCGCGCTGTACGCCCTGGCCGAGCGGCGCGGCGCCGCCATGGCGCCGGAGCATCAGAAGTGGTACGTCCGCAGCGCCCTGCACACCGGCCAGGACCTCGCCGGGCCGCTGGAGCGGCTGACCG
>NZ_KE386601.1:0-50064 GCF_000427885.1 Glycomyces tenuis DSM 44171 | reverse complement strand
CCGGCTCCTGACCGGCATGGAGGACCTGCGGCTCACCGACGACGAGAGCGTGCCGCTGTTCGACCGCCTCACCGCCGGGCCGCTCGCGCCGGTCCCCACCGGCCCGAAGATCTCGATCATCATGACGTGCTTCCGGCCCGGCCCGGAACTGCGCACCGCGATCCGATCGGTGCTGGAGCAGACCTGGCAGAACTGGGAGCTGCTGCTGGTCGACGACTGCTCCGGCCCCGAGCACCGGCCGCTGCTCGCCGAGTGCGAGGCCCTCGACCCGCGCATCAAGCTCCTGGTGCTCCCCCGCAACTGCGGCACCTACGTGGCGCGCAACCACGCGCTCGCCCAGTGCTCGGGCCGGATCGTCACCGGCCTGGACTCCGACGACTGGGCGCACCCGGCCTGGCTCGAGCGCCAGTCCCTGCCGATCCGGGAGGACCCGGAGATCATCCTCTCGATCTCCAGCGCCGTCCGGGCCTTCGACGACCTGACCGTGTGCCGCTCCTCCCGCTCCATACACAGCGTCCGCTCGACCTCGATCATGTTCCGCCTCGCGCCGGTCCGCGAGCACATGGGCTTCTTCGACGAGGTCCGCAAGGGCGCCGACACCGAGTTCCGCATGCGCTTCGCCTCCGTGTTCGGCGACCGCGCCGTCAAGCGGCTCACCGAGACGCCCATGGCGATCGTCCGCCTCTCGGAGGCCAGCCTCACCTCCTCGGAGTTCGGCATGGGCTGGATCCACCCCTACCGGTGGGCCTACCAGTCCGGCCAGAAGCACTGGCACCAGCAGATCCGCCGCGGCCGCAGCGAGGCGTTCATCCACCCCGGCCGCCCGGAGCGCCCGTTCTTCGCGCCCGCGTTCATCCGCAGCGGCGAGCGCGACCTCGGCCCCTTCGACGAGGTCCACGTCGCCGACTGCCGCTACGACAGCGACGCGCTCGGCGCCGCCCTGCTCGCGGCGGCCGCGGCCGCCGAGCGGGGCCGCAAGGTCGGGCTCCTGCACCAGGAGTCCCTGCTGCGCCCGCTGGGCAAGGACCGCCGCATCCGGCCCTCGGTGCTGGAGGCCCTGCACCGGCACGACATCGCCTACCTGTGCCCCTCCGACGAGTTCGACACCGCCCGGCTCGTCGTCGCCGAGCGGTCCCTGTGGGAGGGACGCGAATCCGAGTACGCCCTGCGGCACGGCGGCGAGGTCGAGTTCGGCTCCGGCAGCGCCGAGCCGCACCAGGACCGGCTGCCGACGCAGCGCCGCCGCCCCGCCGAGCCGTCCGAGCCCGCCGGCGCGATCCCGCCCCGCCGGCGGAGGTACCGCAGACTCGCCGGCATCGCCGCGACCGCCCTGCTCGCCCTGTACGCGCTGGCCGTCGTCGCCTGGCTCGCGCTCGGTTCCCAGGCCGGTCTCGCGGTGGGCTTCGCGGCCGTCGCCGCGACCCTGTTCGTCCTGTGCATGCTCGCCACCGAGCCCGGTTTCCGGCGGCTGCTCGGCCTCTTCCGCAGAAAGTTCGCCCGATGAGTCTCCGCCGCGCCGACGGACGCCCGACCCTGCTCGCCACAGCCCTCGCCGCGGCCGCCGCGCTGGCCGCGGCCGTCGCGGTCGTGGTGGCCCTGACGTTCCTGACCGGCCCGGAGGTGTACCTGCCGGCGATGGCCGCCGTGCTGGGGGTCGAGGTCCTCGTCGGGCTCTCGCTGCTGCTGCGGCGGCTGAGCCGGCGCCGCCCCGGCAGGCGCCTGCGCAGTGTCGCCAGCGGGCGCCCCGAGATGTCGCCCAAGCGGCGCCAGCGGGCCCTGGAGACGGCGCGGACGGCGGCCGGACGGGCCGAGCACGGCTTCCTGGCCGACTCGGAGAAGCTGCTCCAAGACGTCGCCGCCGACCCGGCGCAGCCGCGCGAGGCCCGCGAGATCGCGGCCCGGGCGCTGCGGACCGTCGTGACCGCCGCGGCCGCGCCGCGCCGCGAGGAGCACTTCGACGTCGTCATCGTCTCGAACTTCAACCTCCCCGGCGGCACGACCGCCAGCAACGCCAACGAGATCGGCCTCCTGGCGGAGGCGGGCAAGCGGGTCGGGCTGCTCCACCACCCGCTGTACGCCTCCAACACGGGGCGGCCGGTGAATCCGAAGATCGAGGAGCTGGTGGACGGGGAGTCCGTCCGCTACGTCCAGCCGCGCTCGAAGGTCTCCTGCGAGCTGCTCGTCATGCGGTTCCCGCCGTTCGCCGAGCGCCTGCGCGACGACCTGCCGTCCATCGAGGCGCGCGAGTCGATCCTCGTGGTGAACCAGGCCCCGATGTCGTACTACGACGCGGTCGGCGGACGCAAGCCGATCTGGGACCCCGCACTGGTGCACCGCACGCTGTCGGACTGGATCGGCCCGCACCGGTGGTTCGCGGCCGGACCGGCGGTCCACCGGGTGCTGGTCGAGCACCACGGCGAGGAGCTGCGGGACGTGGCGCTCGCCGCCGACTACTGGTACCCGACGCTCGACCTGGCGCGGCTGGGCCGCCGCGGGCCCGAGGCCCCCGAGGGCCCGGTGGTGATAGGGCGGCACTCGCGCGACCACCAGTCGAAGTGGCCCGAGCTCGCCGCCGACCTGCGCGCCTGCTACCCCGAAGGGCCGGACTGGGAGATCCGGGTGCTCGGCGGCGCCCGGGCGGCCGAGCGGATCCTCGGCAGGCTGCCGTCGAACTGGACCGTCCAGGGTTTCGACACGGCGCCGGTGGGCGAGTTCCTCACCGGGCTGGACTTCTACGCCTACTACCCGCACAGCGCGCTGCTCGAGGCCTTCGGCAGGGCCCCGGTCGAGGCGATGGCCGCGGGCGTGCCCACGGTGCTCCCGCCGGCCTTCGAGGAGGTGTTCGGCACCGGCGCGCTCTACGCGAGGCCGGAGGAGGCGCGGGAGCTGATCACCGCCTTGGCGGGGAACCCGTCGGAGTACACCGTGCAGCAGAAGCGCGGCATCGAGGCGGTGGAGCAGCGGTTCGGCTTCGAGGCGCACCGCGAGCGGTTCCGGTCGGTGGGCGTCGAGCTGTGACCGGAACCGCGGGGTGACGGTCTAGGCGGCGGGCCTGGTGATCGGCCATTCGGCCGGGTAGGGGAAGTTCCTGGTGAGGTTGAAGCAGCCTTCGTAGACCTCGTTGAAGTCGAAGTTCCACTGGCAGGTGATCTGGATCAGGTGCCGCCCGGCGAACAGGTAGTGGTTCTGCTGCTTGATCTCCTCGCCGATGTTGGCGTTGCGGTAGACGCCTTCGTAGCCGTTCACCAGCGTCGGGAGGTGCTTCCCGTGCGAGAGTGTGTTGCCGCGCTCGTCGTCGTAGGGCAGGATCAGCGCCACTTCGGCGTTGTAGTCGGCCGGCTCGGAGCCCTCCGGCAGGAGATAGGTGGTGACCCACAGGCGCGAGTCCGCGTGGCCGCCTTCGAGTGCGAAGCCGTAGGTGGCGTGGTCCTCGACGACCAGGGCGGGCCGTTCGACGTCGTCGGCGACGAATCCTTCGGGGGCTTCGAGTTCGAGTTGGAACACCTGCTCCACGGCCTCGTGGGCGGTCATGCTCGGGGACGGCTCGACGGCCTCCTCCGACGCGGAGGCGGCCGGGGCCTCGGGGTTCCCCTCGTTCTCGGCGGAGCATCCGGCGCCGAAGACGAGCATGACCGCCGCTGTGGCCGTCAACCGTCGCATGGGCATGGGGTTCATCCTCTCTGGGGGTCGCACAGACCCGATACTAGCAGGGGCGGGCACGCCTCAAGGGCCGTGAGCTTTGGCGATGCCATCCTCTGTACACATTCGGGAGCGCCCGGATCGGCGCATTCCACCCGTATCGATCAGATGGCGGGCAGGGCTTCGAAGAGGACCCCGGTCAGTGATCTCGCGTACGGTGTGCTCATGTGGTGCTTGTCTCGGTAGACGCTGATGTCGCCGACGATCACGGGGCACTTCCCGTCGAGGCAGAGCCATTGCTCGGTGTCGATGACCGTGGCGCCGGCGGCCTCCTGCGCTTCGAGGCCCGCGGCCCTGAAGTCCTCGTTGACGATCGCGTAGGGTTCCTCGCTCACGCAGGTCGAGACGGCGTCCGAGTTGAGCGAGATGCAGTCCGGACCGGAGAATTCGCCGGTGGCCCACGGGGTGTCGGTCAGGGCGACCGTCGTCCCGGCGGATTCGCCGATCCGCTCGAGCGTCTCGGTCCACCCGTTCGCCCACGCCGTGGCCTCGTCGCCGTTCGGCCCGGACAGGTCCACGGCGTCGGAGCTGCCGAGCACCACCATCTCCGGCTGGATCTCGTCGATCTCGTCGAAGACCTCGGCCTTCCAGTCCCAGCACTCGACGTATTCGCCTTCGTGCACATCGCTCTCCATGCGCACCGACACGGGGGTGCAGGAGCTCTTGGTCCGGTTGATCAGGCTCCAGCCCTGTTCCGAGGCGATCGCTTCGAGCGCGGGGAACCATTGGGCCGCATGGGAGTCGCCGAAGAGCACCACCTGCGTGTCCGAGTCCGTGTCACCGTAGGCGCAGCCTTCGGGCAGCTCGACCGTTCCGGTGTCGAGGTGGCATCCGTCTCCATAGGTGACGGGCCGGTCGGCCTCGGTCTCGGATAGGGGCGGGGTCAGGCCCTCGGGCGTCTGCTCGATCTCCAGGCCGTCGCTGAGCTGCTGCTCGAGGGCGGTGAGGTCTTCGACCTCTTCGACCGCTTCGAGGTCGACCGGGCCGCTCTCCTCGGCGGTCTTGGAGAAGCCGAGGGTGAGGGTGAGGATCATGGCGACCGCGAGCAGGGAGCACAGGACGCCGGTGGCCAGGCCCATGATGTTGCCCTTGAGGAGCTTCGCGGTGCGGAAGGGCGTCTCGATGTACTCGTAGGAGAGCTGGGCGACCGCGAAGGTTCCGGCGAGCAGGACGACGTTGAGCAGCAGGCCCGGCTCGGCGCCGATCGCCAGGGGGCCGAGGATGAGGATCGGCCAGTGCCACAGGTAGAGGCTGTAGGAGATCTTGCCGACGAACTGGAACGGCCCGGTCGCCAGCAGCGATGAGACGAGGTTCTCGCCGCGGGCGGTGCCGGCGACGATGACGAGCATCGTGCCGAGCACCGGCAGGAGCGCGGTGTAGCCGGGGAACGGCGTCTGTTCGGTGTAGAGCACCCCGGAGGCGACGATCGCGGCGAGGCCGACGACGCCGAGGGCCAGGGCCGCGAGCGACGGCAGCTTCTTCCAGGTCTGGAGCGTCAGCGCCAGGAACGCGCCGCCGGCCAGCTCCCAGGCGCGGGTGTGGGCGGCGTAGTAGGCGGTGGACTGGGCGGCGTCGGTGATGAGCACCGAGGCGATCAGGGACAGGACGAAGATGACGACGCAGACGGTGATCGCGAGGTTGAGCATCCGGCGCGGCGCGCGTTTCATCGCGAGCAGCAGGCCGAGCAGCAGCAGCGGCCAGACGACGTAGAACTGCTCTTCGACGGCGAGGGACCAGTACTGCTGGAACGGCGAGGGCATCTGCCCGGCGTTGAGGTACTCGGCGCTCTCGGCGACGAAGCGGTAGTTGATGACGTAGACGATCACGGTGAACGCGTCCTGCATCACCGCTTCGAGGCGGGTGACGGGGAACCACAGCCACGCGGCGAGGGCGGTGACGATGGTGACCGCGCTCGCGGCGGGCAGGATGCGGCGCGCGCGCCGGGCGTAGAAGCCGGAGATGGAGATCCTGCCGGTGTCGAAGACCTCCTTGATCAGCAGCGAGGTGATCAGGAAGCCCGAGACGACGAAGAAGACGTCGACGCCGACGTAGCCGCCCTCGGCGAAGGAGAAGCCCGCGTGCGAGAGCAGGACCAGGACGACGGCGATGGCGCGAAGCCCCTGGATGTCGGGCCGGAAGCCGGTGCCCTCCCAGCGTTCGGGGCGCCGCTGCGGCCTGGGCGGGGCCGGGGCGGGCGCCGGTTGGAACGGCGGGCGCTGCGGGTACGGGCTCGGCGCGGTGGGCCTGACCGTCGAGGCCGGCCCGGGGGTGGTCAGCGGGAGGTGGAGGGTTTCCTCGTCGATAGCCGCCCCTGCGATGCCGCTATGGGGTCTCGGGGGCTGAGGCGAGGTCATAAAGCAACAGTCTCCATCTCGGGGCGGCGCGCGATGCGTCGGGACGCCGAGGCGCTCGGCGGTCCCGGGATGACTTCGACCGGTGCGGCGGCCGGGCCGCGGCGCGGTCGACACCGCAGACCGGGTCGTATCCCATCATCGTACAAACAAAGCGCGATGCGAACACGCCCGCGGTCTGTTGGCTCACAGGGCCTTCAGGACCCTGGGTTCGAGCTTGTAGAAGATCCAGCGGCCGAAGAACAGGAAGAACACCGCGAAGCCCACGGAGCTGCCGAGCTGGTACCAGTCCGGGTGGAAGCTGGGGATCCACACGGCCCGGTGCATCTGGAAGATGCCGACCAGCGGGTTCAGGCTGAAGATCCGGTAGATGAGCTCGTGGTCCTGCAGCGTCTCCGCCACCCGGGTGACCGGGAAGATGATCGCCGAGGAGTAGAACAGGATCCTGGTCACCAGGCTCAGGAAGCGCTGCACGTCCTTGTAGAGCACGTTCAGGCCCGCGAGGATGAACACGATGCCGGTCAGGAACATGGCCTGGACGAGGATGGCGGGGACGAGCCACAGGAGGTTGAGCCCGAAGGTGCCGCCGTAGGCGATCGCCATCGCGACGATGATCGGGAAGCCGACCACGTACTCGGCGAAGCGGGCGAAGACCTTGGAGACGGGGAAGACCTCGCGTGGGACCTTCATGACGGTGATCAGGGCCGCCTGGCCGCCGAGGGACTTGGTGCCTTCGTTGAGGGCGCTGGTGAACCACTGCCAGGCGAAGATGCCGCAGATGATGAACAGCGGGAAGCCGACGCCTTGGGGCAGGTCGCCCTCGCGGGCGAACAGGAAGCCGAACACGAACCAGTAGATCGCGGCCAGGCCGAGCGGCTCGATCAGCGACCAGACGTAGCCCATGACGGTCGACTGGTACTTGACCGCGAGGTCGCGCTTGACCAGGACCGACAGGGCGTGGCGGTGGCGCAGCAGCGCGGTGAAGCCGGTCGTGAGCGGGAACTTCCGCGTCACGCCCTTGGTCTGGGGCACCGGGGTCTTCGAGTGCGGGCTCTCGTCGCTGCGCGCCGAGTCCAGGAACGCCGGGAGCTCGGCGGTGTCGTCGATGTTGCGCCGGATCGGGGAGGCGCCGGCCATCGGCATGTCGCGGTGCGGCTCGGGGCGCGTCGCGTACGGGGCCTGCGGCATCGGCGGCGGGCCCGGAGGCGGGGGCCCGGGAGGCGTCTGCGGGGTCTGCGGCGGGTACTGCGGTGACGGCGGCGGGTAGTGCGGCGACTGGGGCGGCTGCGGCGGCTGGCCGTAGGGCCCGGGGGGCTGCCCGTAGGTGGTCCCCGGCTGCTGCTGGCGGTAGGGGTTGGGATTCGGAGGCGCGTTGTAGCCGCCGGGCGGCGGCTGCTGCTGCCCTTGCGGCTGGCCGTAGCCCTGCGCCGGATAGCCCTGCGGGGCGGCCTGCGGAGCGCCCCCGGGAGGGGGGCTCGCGTACGCCGCCGAACCGGAGCTCGTCGTCCCCGGCGTGTGTCCTGCCGGAGCGCCCGAGGGCCCGGTGCCGTAGCCGCCCTGAGGAGCCGAGGCGCCGGATCGGTCCTCCTCGCCGCTCCCGGGGTTGCCACCGGAGACTCCGTCGGGGTGCGGGCTAATCGAGCTCATGCATCATCTCCGTGAGGTGACGGCTGATGGCCACCGAATCCAGTTCACGATGTTCGAGAATCGTATAACGCCCGGGGCGGGTTCTCGGAGCGCACTCGATCGCAGTGGCGAGTTCCTCCACGGTGAGACCGAGCTCCTCCGGGGTGCGCGGCAGGCCGTGGCGGCGCATGGCGGCGGCCAGTTCCGCGAACAGTGTCTCGTCGCCTCGCAGCCAGGTGCAGAACAGCGCTCCGATCGCGCCCTGCTCGCCGTGGCCGGCCAGGCCGGGGTGGAGCGCCTGGAGGGCGTGGGCGATCTCGTGGCACCCGCCCGAGCAGGGCCGCGAGGACCCGGCCATGCCCATCGCCAGGCCGCCCTGGATGAGGGCGTTCGCGAGGCTGGCGAGGAAGTCGTCGTTGGCGATGGTGCCGGGGTGGCGCAGCACCGCTTCGGCGCCGGTGCGGGCGATCGCGAGCGCGAGGCCGTCGACGGCCTCGCCGGTGACCCGGTGCGAGAGCTCCCAGTCGGCCGTGGCCGAGAGGTTGGTGAGCGCGTCGCCCACGCCCGAGCGCAGCTGCGCGGCGGGGGCGCGGCGGATGAAGTCGAGGTCGGCGAGGACGGCCAGGGGCGTGTGGACGCCGTAGGAGATGGTGGCCTTCTCGCGTTCGAGCGAGGCGACCGGGGAGGCGAGGCCGTCGTGGGCGAGGCTGGTGGCGACGGCGACCATCGGCAGGCCCAGTTCGGTCGCCGCGTACTTGGCGGTGTCGATGAGGCGGCCGCCGCCGATGCCGACGAGGGCGTCGACGCGGTCGTCGCGCAGCCGCGAGGCGAGCTCGTGGGCGCTGTCGAGGGTGCCGGGCTTGATGGTGTGGACGACGGCGTCGGGCAGGTCGAGCCGGGAGGCGATCTCGGTGCCGAGGCCGGGGCCGAGGGCGACGGCGACGCGGCCTCCCGAGGAGATCCGGGTGTCGACGAGCAGTTCGGGGAGCCTGGCGAGGGCGCCGGGGGCGACTTCGACCGCGAGGGGCGCCAGGACGGTGCGGGCGAGCAGCGGCACTAGCGCCCCTTCACGATGGCTTCGGCCGCGGCCCAGTCGGCGTGGTCGTCGACCTCGGTCCAGGCGACGGGGCCGGTGGAGACGGTGCCGACCTGACCGGCTTCGGCGAGGAGCTGGTAGGCGTCCTCGTAGTAGAGGGTGTGGTCGCGGGTGTAGGTGGCCTCGAGGGCCTTGGTGAGGTCGTCGGCGAGGCCGGCGGGGATGAGGCTGACGCCGATGTACTCGCCGGCGGCGGCCTCGGTCGGCTGCTGCTTGTGGATGAGTTCGACGCCGCCGGGCCCGATGCGGACCTTCATGGCCTCCTCGGTGAGGGTCTTGTGGTCGTCGAGGGCGAGCAGGAGCTGCCCGGACTCCTCGGCGGCGTCCAGGAGGCGCTCTTCGATGCTGTAGGGGTGGACCGTGTCGCCGTTCACCAGGATCGCGCCTTCGGCGTAGTGCTCGCGGGCGGTCCACAGGGAGTAGGCGTTGTTCCAGTGGGGCTTGTCGTTGTCGACGAGGGTGACCGTGACACCGTAGCGGGCCTCGAGGGACGGGGCGTGCTCGCGGATCCTGTGGGCGGCGTGGCCGATGGTGACCGCGATGTCGGTGACGCGGACGGCGGCGAGCCCGGCGACGATCGTGTCGAGGATCGTCTCGGTCTCGGTGAGCGGGAGGAGGGTCTTGGGCAGCTCGTCCGTGTCGGGGCGCAGACGCTGCCCTTGGCCGGCGGCGAGGATGACGCCTTTCACTTGCATGTGCCTTCCACTCGAGTGTTCATGGCGGGTCTGAGTTTACAAGCCGCGAAAGGGGGGAGGCCCCGGCCGAGTGTGCGACAGCGCACTCGGCTGGGGCCTCCAACTGGGAAGGGACGGCTCGCGGACGCCACCCGGAGGGGACGTTCGCGCACCGCACCCTGCTCAACGAGCTTCCGGGCCCGGGGTTACGGCCTCACGCCGAGGCGGCCTGCTTGGCGAGGTTCTCCGAGAGGGTGTCGAGGAACTCGTCGGTGGTCTGCCATTCCTGCTCGGGACCGACGAGCAGCGCCAGGTCCTTGGTCATGCGGCCGCCCTGGACGGTGTCGATGACGACCTGCTCGAGGTCGGCCGCGAAGCCGGTGACCTCGGGGGTGCCGTCGAGCTTGCCGCGGTGGGCCAGGCCCCGCGTCCAGGCGAAGATCGAGGCGATCGGGTTGGTCGAGGTCGGCTTGCCGGCCTGGTGCTGGCGGTAGTGGCGGGTGACGGTGCCGTGGGCGGCCTCGGCCTCGACGGTCCGGCCGTCGGGGGTCATCAGGACCGAGGTCATCAGGCCGAGCGAGCCGAAGCCCTGGGCGACGGTGTCGGACTGGACGTCGCCGTCGTAGTTCTTGCAGGCCCAGACGTAGCCGCCCTCCCACTTGAGCGCGGCGGCGACCATGTCGTCGATGAGGCGGTGCTCGTAGGTCAGGCCCTTGGCCTCGAAGTCGGCCTTGAACTCGGCGTCGAAGACCTCCTGGAAGACGTCCTTGAACATGCCGTCGTAGGCCTTGAGGATGGTGTTCTTGGTGGACATGTACACCGGGTAGTTCCGCGAGAGGCCGTAGCGGAAGGAGGCGCGGGCGAAGTCCTCGATGGACTTCTTGTAGTTGTACATGCTCATGGCCACGCCGCCGCCCTCCGGGTAGCGGGCGACCTCGAACTCCATCGGCTCGGAGCCGTCGTCGGGGGTGAAGGTGACGGTCAGGGTGCCGGGGCGGTCGACCTTGAAGTCGGTGGCCTTGTACTGGTCGCCGTGGGCGTGGCGGCCGATGATGATGGGCTTGGTCCAGCCGGGGACGAGCCGGGGGACGTTGTTCATGATGATGGGCTCGCGGAAGACCACGCCGCCGAGGATGTTGCGGATGGTGCCGTTGGGGCTGCGCCACATCTTCTTGAGGCCGAACTCCTCGACGCGGGCCTCGTCGGGGGTGATGGTGGCGCACTTGACGCCGACGTGGTGCTCGGCGATCGCGTTCGCGGCGTCGACGGTGACCTGGTCGTCGGTGGCGTCGCGGTGCTCGATGGAGAGGTCGTAGTACTTCAGGTCCACGTCCAGGTAGGGGTGGATGAGCTCGTCTTTGATCTTGCTCCAGATGATGCGGGTCATCTCGTCGCCGTCGAGTTCGACGACCGGGCCCGCGACTTTGATCTTGGCCATGCGTTCGGTACCTCTCCTAGCGCTGCTCGGTGCGCTGTCCGTGATCGGCTCGGCGTCGCCCCCTCGGCGAGGCCTCCGAGTCGTGCGTGTGCTCGGCATCGCGAGATGCCCTGCTACTAACAGTACGAGCGTACTGGGGCTGTGCCGGCGGCGACAGGCAGGCCCGGGAGGCGATCGTCACAGCGTGGTATGGATGGACGGGGCCCGACCGGGCGAATCGGCGGCTCGCGGGCCTCGCCGCTC
Organism: Glycomyces tenuis DSM 44171; assembly: GCF_000427885.1. Lineage (GTDB taxonomy): Bacteria > Actinomycetota > Actinomycetes > Mycobacteriales > Micromonosporaceae > Glycomyces > Glycomyces tenuis. The sequence goes on along the minus strand of NZ_KE386601.1, from coordinate 38,937 downwards.
GCCGGACGCGCCCGCGCGGCGGTCGACTCCGGTGCTCCGCGACCGAGGAGAGCTGGAAGAACGCCGCCCGCAACGTAACGATTCCGTCTCAGGGCTGGCGTGTGGCATGTCACCGCAGGTAAGTTCGTTAACTAGAAACATTCTTTCCAGTTTGTTTCGGTCCGGTGTTCATCCGCATCGAACAGCGCGGCGGCCGACGCCGGACCGTACCCCGACTCACGCACGAAGGAGTGCCGGTGACAGTTCCGACCGCGCCCCCGCCGACGGACGCGGAGCCCGCCGCCGAGCGGCGGCGGCCCCCCGGCCAGAGCGTCCTCCGGCGCGTATGGACCTCATACGCCTTCCGACGCGTCTGCCAGTCCGTGTTCGTCATCTGGCTGGTCTCGACGATCACGTTCCTGCTCATGCACTTCATGCCCGGCGACCCGATCGAGATCATGGCCGGGCGCCTCAACAGCGCCGGGATGACGCACGACCAGGCCATGGCGACCGCCACGAACATGATCCACTACGACACCACCGCCCCGCTGTGGCAGCAGTACCTCGAGTTCCTCCAGGGCCTGGTCACCCTCGACCTCGGCAACTCGCTGACCAACCCGAGCAGCACGGTCTTCGAGCACGTCATGGAGTACCTGCCGTGGACGCTGTTCGCCGTCGGCGCCGGCGTCGCCCTCGCCGTCACCGTCGGCCTGACCGTCGGCATGATCATGGCCTACCGGCGCGGCTCGGCCTTCGACCACGTCATGACCTCGATCGGGTCCTTCCTCACCGGCGTCCCGAACTACATCCTCATCGCCGCGGTCGTCGTCATCGGCTACACCGTCCTGGAGATCCTGCCGTTCCTGGAGATGCGCGGGCGCGTCACCGCCGGCGTCGAGCCCGGCTTCAACGCCGTGTTCATCGGCGACGCCCTCTACCACGCGATCCTGCCGATCCTCGCCTTCTCGTTCACCGCCACCGGCTCCTTCATGCTCAACATGAAGGCCGCCACCACCGAGGTCCTCACCGAGGACTACGTGACCGTCGCGCAGGCCAGGGGCCTCAAAGCCGGCCGCATCGGGCGCGCCTACGTCGGCCGCAACGCCCTGCTCCCGGTCATCCCCCAGATCGCGCTCGCCGTCGGCACCCTCGTCGGCGGCTCGATCGTCATCGAGCAGGTCCTGGACTACCCCGGCGCCGGGCAGATGCTCATGAGCGCCATCACCAACCGCGACTACCCGGTCGTGCAGGCCGCCGTGATCGTCCTGGCGACCTCGGTCGTCCTCGCCAGCCTCACCGTCGACCTCGTCCTGTCGAAGGTCGACCCCCGCATCAAGACCGAGGAGGCCTGACCATGCTGGAAAGCGCAGCCGTCAGCACGGCGGACACCGCCGCCGCTCCCGCGCCCGAGGCGCGTCAGTCGGCCCTCGGCCAGATCTGGACCGGGCTGACCCGCTCCCCCGCCGGCTTCATCGGCTCCCTCCTGGTGCTCGCCATCGTCCTGTTCTCCTTCGTCGGCCCGCTGCTGATCGACCAGCACAACCCGACCGACGTCTCCAAGATCTGGCTCTCGCCCTCGGCCGAGCACTGGCTCGGCACCCAGTACGAGGGCAAGGACACCTTCAAGATCCTGGTCAACTCCGGTGCCGAGCCGATCTGGGTGGGCGCCCTGGCGGCCGTCATGGCCGTCTTCGTCGCCGTGACCCTCGGCTCGATCGCCGGCTACTTCCGCGGCCGGATCGACTCGATCCTGCTCCAGCTCACCGACGTCACCGTCACCATCCCGCAGTTCCTGCTGATGCTCGCCGTCGTCGCCTTCTTCGAGAACATCCCGCCCTGGGGCATCGCCCTCGTCGTCGGCTCCACCATGTGGGCCTTCCTGTTCCGGTCCATCCGGGCGCAGGTGATGAGCCTCAAGGAGCGCGAGTTCGTCGAGGCCGCCAGGCTCCAGGACCTCGGCGCGGCGCGCATCGTCTTCCGGGAGATCCTGCCGAACATGGCCGGGTTCATCTTCGTCAACTTCGTCATCGCGGTGAACCAGGCGATCTACGCCATCGTCGGCCTCTACGTCCTCGGGCTCATGCCCTCGGGCACCCCGAACTGGGGCCTGATGATCCACATCTCGTGGCGCGACAACTTCTATCTCAACCCGACCACGCTGCCGTACGTCATCGCACCGCTGGTCATGATCGTGCTCTTCACGATCGGGCTGGTCACCATGGGCCGCGGCCTCGACCAGGCCCTCAACCCGCGCCTGAGGGAAAGGTGAGACCGTGACAGAACCGATTCTCAGCGTCCGCGACCTCGAGATCGCCTACCGCACCGGCCGAAAGGAATCCGTCACCGCCGTCACCGGCGTCGACCTCGACCTGTACGAGGGCCAGTCCCTGGCGCTCGTCGGCGAGTCCGGCTGCGGCAAGACCACCCTCGGGCTCGGCCTGCTGCGCCTGCTCCCCGGGCCGGGGAGGATCACCTCCGGCTCGCTGGTGTACCGGCTCAAGGACGGCACCCGCGCCGACCTGCTCACGATGGGCAAGGAGCCGCTGCGGCGATTCCGCTGGAACGAGGCCGCGATGGTCTTCCAGGGCGCCATGAACGCCTTCAACCCCGTCATCAGGATCGTCGACCACTTCGCCGACACGCTCAGGGACCACTCCGGCGGGAAGCGCTGGACGAAGCAGGCCGTCGAGCGGCGCGCCGGCGAGCTGCTGGAGGCCGTCAGGCTCGACCCCGACCGGGTGCTGCCGTCCTTCCCGCACGAGCTGTCCGGCGGCATGAAGCAGCGGGCGCTCATCGCGCTGGCGATCGCCTTGAACCCGCAGGTGCTCGTCCTCGACGAGCCGACCACCGCCCTGGACCTGCTGACCCAGCGGCAGATCGTGCAGCAGCTCCACGAGCTGCGCCGCCAGTTCGGCTTCACGATGGTCTTCATCACCCACGACCTCGGCCTGGCCGCCGAGCTGGCCGACCGGGTCGCCACGATGTACGCGGGGAGGATCATCGAGACCGGCTCGGCCCGGGACATCTTCCACGCCCCGAAGCACCCGTACACGGCCGGGCTCATCAACGCGGTCATGCCGGTCAAGGACGCCGTGCCCGCCAGTGGGGCCACGCCGAGGCTCGAGTCGATCCCCGGCTACCCGCCGAGCCTCAAGGCCATGCCGGACGGCTGCGCCTTCCACCCCAGGTGCGCCTTCGCCACCGAGGAGTGCAAGGCCGCCCCGGTGGCCCTCGAGGTCCTCGCCGAACGCCCCGACGGCATGACGCATGCCGCGGCGTGCCTCCACCACGACCGGGTCCGTCTGGAACGCAAGACCGCGGGCGGCCAAGCGGCCTCGGCGGAGAAGGAGCCCACCAATGTCTGACGTGCCCACCCGCGGCCCCGAAACGGCGGGGTCCGAGCCGCTGCTGAAGCTCTCCGGTCTGGAGCAGGTCTTCGACACCGGGAAGGGCGAGGTCCCCGCCGTCGGCGGCGTCGACCTGGAGGTGCGACCCGGCAAGGTCCTGTGCCTGGTCGGCGAGTCCGGCTGCGGCAAGACCACCACGGCCCGCGCCGCCGCCGGCCTGACGAAGCCCACCGGCGGCACCGTCGCCTTCCGCGGCAAGGACGTCAGCCGGATGAGCTCGGCCGAGCGCCTCGCCTACCGCCGCGCCGTCCAGTTCATCCACCAGGACCCCTACGCCGCGCTCAACCCCACCCGCACCGTCTTCTCGACGCTCACCGCGGGCCTGCGCCGCCACAAGCAGGTCAGGTCCAAGGCCGAGGCCCGCGAGAAGGCCGGTGAGCTGCTCCGGCTCGTCGACCTCACCCCGCCCGAGTCCTACCTGGACTCCTACCCGCACCAGCTGTCGGGCGGCCAGCGCCAGAGGGTCAACGTGGCCCGCTCCCTGGCGATGAACCCCGAGCTGCTCATCTGCGACGAGTCCACGTCCATGCTGGACGTCTCGATCCGGGTGAGCCTGCTCAACACCCTCGGCAAGCTCCGCGACGAGCTCGACGTCGGATTCCTGTTCATCACCCACGACCTCGCCGTCGCCAAGTACTTCGCCTGGGACGGCGAGATCGCGGTCATGTACCTGGGGAAGGTCGTCGAGCACGGCCCCACCCCGGAGGTGATCGGGAACCCGCAGCACCCCTACACCAAGGCGCTCATCGGAGCGGTCTGCGAGCCCGACCCGGACCTGGCCAGGGCCAACCGGGCCGCCTCCGAGCTGCGGTCGGCCGACATCCCCAGCCTGACCGCGCTGCCGTCCGGCTGCGCCTTCCACCCGCGCTGCCCGGCCTACGAGCCGGGTCTGTGCGACGACGCCGAACCGCCGCTCATCCGGTTCGGGGGCCGCCCGGCGGCCCCCGGCGCCGCGGGCGGCCGGAGGCTGGCCTGCCACGTGGTCTCCCGCGACCACGGGCGGAGCCCCTCGGACGACCCTGCCGAGTCCGCCTTGGGCTCAGGCTCCCCTCGGGGCGCGGCATGGTCGGCCTGATCGCCAGATTCGGGCTCGGGTTCGGGGTCTTCCTGACTCTGAGCGCGGCCCTCCTCCTGCTCTACCTACCCGCGGGGACGGCGGAGTCCACCATCAGCACGCTGACGGTCGGGCTCGGGGTCTTCCTCGTCCTCATCTCTACAACAGCCCTTTACATGGAAAGGAAGAGGCGATGACCTCTCAGAATTTCGAGCTCTCCCGACGCCGCCTGATGCAGACGGTCGGCATCGGCGCGGGCGCCGTCGCCGCCACCAGCGTCCTTGGAGCCTGCCAGGCCGAAGGCGAAGACGAGGGGGCCAGCGGGAAATTCGTCTACGTCTACCCCTTCGACACCACCACGCAGCACCACAACGCCGCGATCAGCAACGCCGCGCTCCTGGTCGCCGCGCCGGTGGCCGAGCTGTTCCTGCCGCGCCCGGCGCTCGTGGACTGGGGCACCAACGAATGGATCCCTCAGCTCGCCGAGACGATCTCACTGGACGGCACCACGCTGACCGTGAAGCTCCGCGAGGGCCTCAAGTGGACCGACGACAAGGACGTCACCGCCACCGACCTGGTCGGCTCGATCAACCTGCAGAAGCTCAACGCCGCGCAGGGCACCATCGGCTGGGACCAGGTCGTGTCGGCGACCGCCGATGACGACCTGACGGTGACCGTGGTCTACACCGAGGTCTTCCCCGGCGTCGACCACGGCGTCCTGAAGACCCAGGTCCTCCCGCACGCCCGCTACGGCGAGTGGATGGACCAGGCCGCCGAGCTGGTGGCCTCGGGCGTGGTGCAGGGCGACCCCGAGCAGTCGGCGCTGTCCGAGCAGATCGCCGCCGAGGACTTCCTCGACGACGGGATGCCCGTCACCTGCGGCGCGTACAAGTTCGAGGAGATCGGCGAGACCGTCGTGACCTTCAGCGTCCACTCCGACGGCCTGTTCGCCGACCAGGTGAACTTCGACACCGTCGAGGTCCAGAAGGGCGACAACGCCGCGAGCGTGCAGATGCTGCTCAACCGGGAGGTCGACTACTCCACGCAGGTGCTCGGCGCGACCGACCGGCAGACCATCGCCGGAGTCGAGGGCCTTAAGGAGATCTCCACGCCCGGCTACGACGGCATCGGCCTCATGCTCAACCAGGGCCGCTTCCCCGAGTTCGCCGACGTGCGGGTCCGCAAGGCCTTCATGTACGTCTTCGACACCGAGATCATCGGCGAGATCGCCAAGGGCGCCGGCGGCTACTACATCCCCGCGACCTACACGGGCCTGCCCGACCCGCACGCCGAGGGCCTGTTCGACGACGTCGAGCTGGAGTACTACGCCAGCGACCACGACAAGGCCACCTCGCTGCTGGAGGAGGCCGGCTGGACCAAGGAGGACGACGGCTGGCACAAGCCGGACGGCGCCCTGGCCGAGTACGAGATCATCGGCATCGACGGCTGGACCGACTTCGCGCTGACCGGCGAGCAGGCGATGAGCCAGCTGAACGAGTTCGGCTTCACCATCACCTACCGGAACCTGCCCGACGACGGGAACCAGTGGGGCACCTGGGGCGCCGGCGACTTCGACATCGCGGTGCGCCAGTGGGCGAACCCCTTCGTGCCATACGTCTACGGCTCCTGGCAGATGGCCTGGTTCACCGACAACGCGAACACGGCCGACGCCCCCGGCATGGGCATCCCCACCGACGCGGTGGAGACGCAGACCCAGGGCACGGTCAACGTCGACGAGCTGTACCTGAAGGCGCAGAAGGGCACCGAGGCCGAGCAGGCCGAGGCGAACAAGCAGCTGGGCATCGTGTTCAACGAGACCCTGCCGCGCCTGCCGCTGTTCCTGAACCAGCGCGTCACCTACGCCATCGAGGGCGAGCGGGTCGAGAAGGTCGACTCGGGGGCCTACGAGCTCAACGACGTCTACTTCGACAACCCGATCATGATCCGGATCCTCGACGGCTCGATCGAGCCCGCCTGAGACGCGGGCGCCGACCCGTCGGGACGCTGCTCGACGACGCGATGCGGAGGCCGGGCGCCACTCGGCCTTCACACTCCATAAAGGAAATTTTCTGATGGGTCGGAAGCCGGACCCGGGCCGCTACAGCGGCTCGGGTCCCTCCGGTGCCGCGCGTGCACCGAGGCGGGTCTGCGCGGCACGGAACGCAACAGGGCCTTGCGGGGCATCACCCCGCAAGGCCCTGTTCGCGCGTTCGGGCTAATTGGCCTCTTCGGTCTCGCAGTTCTCGAGGACCGGGTTGCAGTCCGGCGAGGTCGTGTCGTCGCCTCCGCCGCCGCCGTCATCCTCAGTAGTGGCGTTGATCGTGACCTCGCTGCCCGGCGCGACCACGTTGCCGCTGGTCACATCGCCGTCGGGGCCGGAGACGGACTCGATGACCGTGCCCTCGGGGTCGCCCGCGATGGTCACGGTCAGGCCGTCGTTCTCCAACTGGCTCTGAAGCTGCTGCGGGGTCGTGGCCTCGTCCCACTCGATCACGACGCCGGTGACGTAGACCGTGACCGTCGTGCCCTCGTCGACCTCGGAGCCGGGGCTGATGTCCTGGCTGTCGACCACGCCCGGGGTGTCCCCGTCGATGACGTACTCGACGGCCATGTCGAGCCCGGCCTCGCCCAGCGTCTCTCCGGCCTTCTGCTCGGTCGAGCCGGTGACGTCGGGCACGACCACCACGCCGCCCTCGGAGACCGTGAGCGTCACCTCGGAGCCCGCCTCGGCCATGGTGCCGCCCTGCGGGTTCTGCTCCAGGACCGTGTTCGGCGGCTCGGTCGAGGACCGCGTCTCGCGGACGACGGTGAAGCCGTCCTCCACGAGGGCCGCCTCGGCCGACTCGAAGTCCTGCCCGACGACGTCGGTCACCTCGACCTCGGCGGGCTCGACCAGGACGGTGAGCGTCACCTCGGTGCCCTCCTCGGCCTCCTCGCCGGCCGGAGGGTCCTGGGCGACGACGTTGCCGATGTTCGGATCCCCGGCCTGCTCGGCCTCCTGCTCCAGCACCTCCGAGGCGACCGTGAAGCCGTCGTCCTCCAATGCCTGGGTCGCCTCTTCCACGGACATGCCGCTCACGTCCGGCACCGCCACCGCCTCGGGGGCCGACATGGCGCGCATGATGCCCCACGCGGCGAGGCCGACCAGCGCGAGCGCGGCGATCACCCCGAGGGCGACCAGCCACGGCTTGCCGCGGTTGGAACGCGGCTCGATCGGCGAGATCGGCTCGGTGGAGTCGGCGCCGCCGATGACCTGGGTGCGGGCGTCGCCGGCCATGACCATCGGCGCGCTGACCTCGCCGCCGCGCGCGGCGCGGATGAGGTCCTCGCGCATCTCCCCGGCCGAGCGGTAGCGGTGGTCGGGGTTCTTCGCCAGGGCCTTCATGACCACGGCGTCGACGGTCGCCGGGACGCTCGGGTTCAGCTCCGAGGGAGGGCGGGCCTCCTCCCGCACGTGCTGGTAGGCGACGGAGACGGGGTTGTCGCCGGTGAAGGGCGGGTGGCCGACGAGCAGCTCGTAGAGCACGCAGCCGACCGCGTAGACGTCCGAGCGGGCGTCCACGGTCTCGCCGCGGGCCTGCTCGGGAGAGAGGTACTGGGCGGTGCCGATCACCGCGGAGGTCTGGGTCATGGTGGCCTGGCCGCTGGCCAGGGCCCGCGCGATGCCGAAGTCCATGACCTTCACCTGGTTGGTGTCGGACAGCATGACGTTGCCGGGCTTGACGTCCCGGTGGATGATGTGGTGCTTGTGGCTGAAGTCGAGCGCCGAGCACATGTCGGCGACGACCTCGCAGGCCGTCACGGGGTCGAAGCGGCCCTCGGCCATCAGGACCTCTTTGAGGGTCCTGCCGTTGACGAACTCCATCACCATGTAGGGGATGCCGTGCTCTTCGCCGGTGTCGAACACGGCCACGATGTTGGGGTGGTTCAGCGAGGCCGAGTTCTGGGCCTCCCGCCGGAAGCGGACGAGGAACGATTCATCGCGAGACAGATCGGCGCGCAGCAGTTTCACCGCCACGTCGCGACCGAGCCGCAGGTCCCGACCTCGGTGGACTTCGGCCATCCCACCGTAGCCGACGACCTCGCCGATCTCGTATCTGCCGCCCAGGAGGCGGGGCTCTGTCGTCATCGCGTTATACGTCCTCGTGTTCCGTTCATCGCGGATCGATTCTAATCGCTGTGGATGGCCGTGAAGCCCGCTATTGGTCGTCGCAGATGGCGCCCGGCAGGCACGAGTCGAATCCGCCGCCGGTCCTGTCGTCCGTCTCCTCGTCAGAGGGCGAGTCGTCGGGTTCCGTGTCCTCGGGCGACTCGGGTTCGGACTCGGTGGTCTCGCTCGTCTCGTTGTCGGCCGGGTCCCCGGTGGGATTGTCGCCGCTCCCGTCGCCGCCGTTGCCGTTCAGCAGCAACAACCACACGATACCGCCTACGAGGACCAGCGCCACTATGCCCACTATGGCGCCCAGGAGGGCCTTGTTCGGTCCGGCGGACGGCGAGGCCGGGACCGGCGCGCCCATGTTGATCTCGCCGTACGGCGGGCCCGCCGGGGACTGCTCTGCGACGCCGGCGGGCGGGCCGCCCATGCCGACGACGCCCGCCCCGGGAGGCGTGGAGGCGAGGTTCGGCATGACCGAGGTCATAGGCGGGGCCGTCAAGGCGGCCCTGGCGGCCCCGGCCATGTCGGCGCAGGTCGCGAACCGCTGCGCCGGGTCCTTGGTCATGGCGCGCTCGACGAAGGCGCGCACCCCCGGCGGGATGTCGTTCGGCAGCGGCGGCATGGGCGTGCGGACGTGGTGCAGGGCCAGCTCGATCGGGTTCTCGGCGTCGAAGGGGCGCCGTCCGGTCAGGCCGTGGAAGGCGACGACGCCGAGCGAGTACATGTCGGAGGCGGGCAGCACTCCGGTGCCCTCGGCCTGCTCGGGGGCGATGTAGGAGGCGGTGCCCATGACCGCGCCGGTGGCGGTGAGGTCCCCCGCGGCCCCGGAACGGGCGATCCCGAAGTCGGTCAGGACGGCCTGGCCGTCACGGGAGCGCACCAGGATGTTGCCGGGCTTGATGTCGCGGTGGATGACGCCGTGGTCGTGCGCGTGCTGGAGGGCCTCGGCCACCGAGGCGATGATGGGCATCGTCTCGGCGGCGGGCAGGGCGCCGCGCTCGGAGAGCAGATCGGCCAGCGAGCGGCCCTCGATGTACTCCATGACCAGGTAGGCGGTGGTGTCGCCGCTGGGCAGCGGGGCCTCGCCGTAGTCGTGGACGCCTACGATGTGGGGATGGGAGAGCGCGGCCACGGTCTTGGCCTCGGCCGCGAACCGCTTGGCGAAGCCGGGCTCGCTCAGCAGTGCGGGCAGCAGCGCCTTGACGGCGACCTTGCGCTCCAGGACGGTGTCCTCGGCGCGCCACACCTCGCCCATGCCGCCCACCGCGATGCGCTCGTGCAGGCGGTAGCGCTGCCCGAGTAGCATTTCGGGGCTCAACACGGCGTGCTCCTTATATCTCGGGGGGGTCGACGGTTCAGTCTAGCTATTCGCCGCTCAGCGCCTGTTCCATGAGGTCGCCGGAGATCTCGGCGGCCTTGGAGGAGCCGCCGTCGCCGTAGGAGTCGAGGAAGACGCACACGGCGACGGAGTCGTCCTCGTCATCGCCCATGGCCCAGCCGTGGAACCAGCCGTGGTTGGCCTCGTCGCCGTCGGCCTCGGTGCTGTGCTCGGCGGTGCCGGTCTTGCCGCCGACGGTGAGCCCGTCGATCTCGGCGCCCGAGCCGGTGCCGCCGTCGACGACGGCCTCCATGATCTCGCGCAGCTCCTCGGCGGTGGAGCTGGAGACGGCGTCGCCGAGGGAGTCCTCGTCGCCACGCTGGACGGGCTCGCCGGCCGAGTTGGTGATCTCGGCGATCACCTGCGGGGCCATGCGCTCGCCGTCGTTGGCGATGGCGGCGGCGATGAGGGCGTTCTGCATGACGGTCTCGCGGACCTCCTGCTGGCCGATGCAGGCCTGGGCCCGGAAGGCCTCGGCGGACAGGTCGCCGGTCTCGGAGGCGACGCTCTGGGCCGTCGTGGAGTACTCCTCGCCGAAGCCGAAGGCCTCGGCCATCTCCCGGATGTCGTCGTCGTCGAGCTCTTCGACGCACAGCTGGGCGAAGGTGGTGTTGCAGGAGCGCTTGAACGCCTCTTTGAGCGTCAGCTCGTCTTCGGGGCACTGGTCGTCGGCGTTGGTGATCTCGTGGTCCGTGTCGGGGGCGGTGTAGCCGTTGCCCGCGGGGACCATTGACTCGGCGTCGCCGCCGTTCTCGATGAAGGCCGCGGCCACGATCGTCTTGAACGTCGACCCGGGCGGGTAGAAGTCCCTGAGGGCGCGGTCGAGGGCGGGGTTGTCCTCGTCGCCGTCGAGGGCGTTCTTGGCCTCTTCGGCGACGACGCCGTCGTTGGAGGAGACCTCGGTCGGGTCCCAGCCGGGGTAGGAGACCTGGGCGAGGACCTGCCCGGTCTGCGGGTCGACGACGACCGCGGCGCCCTGCGAGCCGGTCTCGGCGATGGCGTCGTAGGCGGCCTGCTGGAGCTCGGGGTCGATGGTGAGGTGGACGTCGCCGCCCGGTTTGGGCTCGCCGGAGGCGCTCGCCCAGAAGTCGTCGAGGAACAGCAGCGAGCTGGTGCCGTTGAGGACCTCGTTCTCGACCGCCTCGATGCCGCCCGCGCCGGTGCCGTAGATCCGCGACTTGTAGCCGGTGAGGTTGGCGAAGGCCTCGCCCGCCGGGTATTGGCGCTGGTAGTCGTAGGTGGATCCGGGTTCGGTCTCGACGGAGGTGGCGAGGACGGTGTCGCCGGCGACGATATCGCCGCGCGGGACCTCGTACTCGGCGATGGTGGTGCGCGTGTTGCTGAGGATGTCGTAGTCGTCGTGCTCGAAGAAGCCGACCCAGGTGACCTGGACGATGAGGGCTCCGAGCAGGACGAGCGCGATGACGCCGGTGCGCCGCATGGCGGGGTTCACGATTCGCCTCCCTTCTTGTCCTCGCCCCAGGCGGGCGGCTGCGGACGGTAGTCGAAGGCCGAGTTCGGCGGTGGCGGTGGCTGCGGTGAGGTCGTCCCCGGTCGGGGCGGGCCGCCGTAAGCGGAGTTCGGCGGCGGGGGGCTCGGAGGCGGGCTCTGCGGCGGGCCGCCGGGCTGCCGGTTCGTCGGGTGCGGGGGGCTCTGCGGGCCTCCGGCGGGCGGGCTCTGGGCGCCGTGCGCGGGAAGGTTCTGCTCGGTGCCGGCCGGGGTCTGGCCGCTCGGCTCCGCGCCGCCCTGGAGGGACGAGGGGATGATCAGCTCGGTGGGCTGGTCGCCGCCGGGGACGGGGCCGTCGTCGGCGACGCCCGCCGCGGCCTCGGCGGCGGCGCGCTTGGCGGCCTGCTCGGCGAGGAACTCCGGCGGGGCCTCGGTCTTCTGGAGACCGTAGGAGACCTGCCAGGGCTTGCGGGCGTCGTCGGAGACGCGCACGAGCATCGCGACCAGCAGCCAGCTGCCGACGAGCGAGGAGCCGCCCGCGGCGAGGAACGGCGTGGTCTGGCCGGTCATCGGGATGAGCCCGGTGACGCCGCCGGCCACGACGAACAGCTGGAAGGCCACCAGGAACGCCAGGCCGCCCGCGAGGACCTTGCCGAACAGGTCCCGGCACATGATGCCGGCCTTGAAGCCGCGCTGGACGAACAGCGCGTACAGCAGCAGGATCGCGACCAGGCCGATGAGCCCGGTCTCCTCGCCGAGGGCGGCGAGGATGAAGTCGGACTCGGAGGCGGGGATGAGGTTGGGGTTGCCCGCGCCCGGCCCGTTGCCGAACAGGCCGCCGGAGTTCAGGGCCGCGAGGCCCTGCACGAGCTGGTACGACGAGGGGTATTCGACGCCGTCGCCGAAGACGTAGTTGGGGTTCCACGGGTCGAGCCAGATCGCGACGCGCACCTGGAGGTGGGAGAAGAACGGGTAGAGCGCGACGCAGCCGCCGATGAACAGGGCGAGGCCGATGACGATCCACGAGGCGCGGCGGGTGGCGATGTAGAGGACGGCGAGGAACATCGCGAACAGCAGCAGCGAGGTGCCCAGGTCGCGCTCGAAGATGAGCAGGAGCAGGCTCGCGCCCCAGACGATGATGATCGGCCCGAGGTCCTTGATGCGCGGGAACTGGAGACCGAGGACCTTCGGACCGGCCACGGAGAGCACGTCCCGCTTGCGGATCAGGTAGACGGCGAAGAACACCAGCAGCATGAGCTTGGCGAACTCGCTGGGCTGCACCGAGAAGGAGCTGCCGAAGCGGATCCAGTTCTTCGAGCCGTCGGAGCCGGAGATCGAGTACGGCAGGAAGCCGGGCAGGGCGGCCAGGCCGATGCCGGCGAACAGCAGGATGTAGGCGTAGCCGCGCAGGATCCGGTGGTTGCGCACCAGCGCCAGGAACACGGCGAAGACCACGACGCCGGCCATGAAGTACATCAGCTGGCTGCCGCCTTGGCCCGCGAAGACGCCGGCGTCGGCCGGGAGCGGATCGGTGGTCGTCGCGGTGCGGTCGAGGCGGCGGATGTAGACGATGCCGATGCCCGACAGGAACGACGCGATCGGCACGAGCAGCGGGTCGGCGTACGGGGCGAGGCCGCGCATGATGCCCCACGCCGCCAGGGAGGTCAGGAAGGCCAGGGCGGGCATCATGAAGGTGACCGAGGTGGTCTCCTTCGTCAGCGCCAGGTCGATCGTGAGCTGGAAGGCGAACACGCCGAGCCCGGCGAAGAACAGCAGCAGCAGCTCGCTGCCGACGCGCTTGGGCATGCCGGACAGCGGGGTCAGCGGCGGCTCGGACGGCCCGGCCGGTTTGGCGGTGGCCGACATGGGCTGCGCCATCAGTCCCCCTCACGTCTCGGAAACGACGGGTGCGAGCCTACAGGGGCTCTCAGGTGTCGCGGCAGTCCGTGGAAGCCGCAGGCTGCGTATCGGCGGCGCCGTCCCCAGAGGAGCACAGATCCAGGAGGTTCTCGTTGCCCGAGGAGGAGTCGGTCAGTTCGGCCAGTTCGGACTGGGCGTCTTCCATGCTATCGGCGTCGATCCCGTCTTCCAGGTCCTGCCGGACCTCTTCGACGGCGTCCTCGACGGGCCGCTCGGACTCGATCTCGAGCCAGGCGGCCTCGACGCCGGCGACCTCGACCGGCACGCCCCGGAAGACGCTGATGTTGCCGCCGTCGGAGACGCCGATGAAGTACTGGGTGCGGAGCCACCACAGGCCGCCTCCGGCGGCCATGGCCAGGACGATGACGACGACCAGCAGGGTGCGCCACACCCGGCCGCGGCGCTTCGGCTTCGGTTCGGCCTCGCCGTCGGCGCCGTCGGGCTCGCCGTCCGATTCGGCGTCGTCGCCGCGTTTGAGGGCGGGCAGCACCGCCGTGTCCGATTCGGCGAGCCGGGCGTCGGCGGCGGCGCCGGCGATGATCGGGGCCTGCTCGCCGGGGTCGTCCTCGACGACGTCGGCGATCAGGACGGTCACGTTGTCGGGCGCGCCGGCCTCCAGGGCCTGGCTGACGAGCGACTCGACCGCTTCGGCGGGCGTGGCGGCGCTCTGGAGCGTCAGGGCGATGTCGGCGTCCGAGACCGGCCCGGTCAGGCCGTCCGAGCACAGCAGCAGCCGGTCGCCCACGACGCCTTTGAGGGTCTGGAACGCCGGTTCGACCTCCGAGGCGCCCAGGGCGCGCAGCAGGAGCGAGCGCTGCGGGTGCCGCTCGGCCTCCTCGGCGGTGATGCGGCCCTCGTCGACGAGCATCTGGACGTAGGTGTCGTCGACGGTGATCTGCTCGAAACCGCCCTCGCGCATCCGGTAGGCCCGCGAGTCGCCGATGTGCACCATGTTGAACCACTCGCCGTCGAACCACAGCGCGGTCAGGGTGGTGCCCATGCCCTCTTTGTTGGGGTCGTCGGCGACCATCCGCCTGATGGCCCGGTTGGCCTCGGCGACGGTGTCGGCCAGCTCGTCGGCCACCGACTCCTCCGGCGGCGGCTCGTCGAGCCGCGCCACCGTGTTGATGACGATCGCCGACGCCAGGTCGCCGGCGGCCATGCCGCCCATGCCGTCGGCCACGGCGATGAAATGGGAACCGGCGTAGACCGAGTCCTGGTTGCCTTGCCTCACCACACCGCGGTCCGAAATCGCCGCGTATCGCAGGTGCAAACTCATGAAATCAACCCGTCGCAGTGAGGCACTAGGCCCGCAGCTCGAAAGATGAGCGCCCGATCCGGATCGGGACCCCCAAGGGCACGGGGGTGGGTGTGGAGACTCTAGCGCGTCCCAGGTAAGTGCCGTTCGTGGAGCCCAAGTCCTCGACCATCCACTGGCCGTCCACCGGGACGACGCGGGCGTGCCGGTTGGAGGCGAAGTCGTCGCGGATGACGATCGTGGAGTCGGCGGCGCGGCCGATCGAGATCGGCTGGCCGGAGAGGGTGAACCGGCGCCCGGCCAGTTCACCGGTGGTGACGACCAACCACTGTGCCGCCTGCTGCGGGCGCTGGCGGCCGCCGGGGGCGGGCGGGGCCGAGACCGGGCCGGGGCCGCCGGCGGTGGCGGGGCGCCGCTGGGCGAGCAGGTCCCGCGTGATCGTCCGGGCCGCCGCGAACACGAAGAGCCACAGCAGCACGAGGAAGCCGTATCGGGCGACGGTCAGGACTATCTCGCTCATGCGACGCTCCCAATGGGCAGATGATCGGTCTCGAACACGGTAGCCCACGCGCGCACTGCGACTTGCACCTCGGGCGGCCCGGGCCTGGGGAGGGAAGGTCCACAGGGTCGCGTCGGGGGGCGAATCGCGGGGCCCGGGAGCGGCGTCCTCGCCGGGCCCGCTCGGCCCGCTAACCGGCCTGGAGCGTCAGGGAGGTGGTGCCTATCTGTATGACGTCGCCGGGCTGCATGCTGACGGTGGTGACGCGCTGGCCGTTGACCAGGGTGCCGTTCGTCGAGCCCAGGTCGGTGACCGAGACCTGGCGGCCGTCGAAGTCGACGCGGACGTGACGGCGCGAGATGCCCACGTCGGGCAGCCGGATCTGCGCCTGCTCGCCGCGGCCGATGACGGTCGCGCCGTGCGCCACGGAGAACTGGCGGCCGTCGGCGGCCACCAGCACCGGCCCGGTGGGGGCCTGCGGGTTGGCGGGGCCGTAGCCGCCGCCGGAGACCGGCTGCGACTGGTCGACGCCCTCGTTGAGGGCCGCGACCTCGGCGGTCACGCGGAACATGCCGGTGTCCAGTCCCTCGCCGCGCTCGATCTCGACGATGACGTCGCCGTAGACGGTCCAGCCGTTCTCGCCGATGAACTCGGCCTGGGACTGGGCCAGCTCCTGGGCCAGCGCGGCCGCGTACGGGGCGAGCCGGTCGTGGTCGGGCGGGGAGAGGTCGATGACATAGCGGTTCGGCACCAGGACCCGCCCGCCGGCCAGCACGGCCTTATGGGTCTCGGCCTCGCGCTGCATGGCGCTGGCGATCTCGACCGGGTGCACAACGCCCTTGAACATCTTGTTGAAGGTGCCCTCGAACAAGCCCTCCAGTTGTTTTTCCAAGCGTTGCAGAACGCTCACCGTATCCTCCTCGTTTGACGCCCACCAGGCGGTGACGCTGTCCCTTGAATTACGCGCGTCGACCTCCGATGGTATCGGCTGGTTTCACGCGGCGGCGAGCGGTTGAGAGGCAATGCTTCCGCGAGTCGCCCTCGGATCGTCTGTTCGGAGGAGTCCCGCGTGGGCGCGAGTGCCGGGCGCCCGTCCTCCGGCCGGTCCCGCTCCCGGTCGGCGGCCATGCGAAGAACGGGCGGGTTTGCGCTTGCCATCCGGGGCGCGTATGGTGACGCGGGTGACAGATCGCGACTTTGGTTCATTGATCCGCGACGTGCGCAAACGCGCGCACGTGTCGTTCCGCGAGATCTCCGATCAGGCCGGGGTGTCGAACCCGTACCTCCAGGGAGAGCGCGGTGTGCGGCGTCCGAGCTCGGCCGTGCTGCGGCAGCTCGCGGCGGCGCTGCGGATGACCACCCCCATCATGTACCTGCGCGCGGGACTCGGCTCCGACGAGGGCTCGGCGACGCCGCTGGCCATCGCCACCGACCCGGAGCTCACGGCGAAGCAGAAGCAGACCCTGACCGAGATCTACGACGCCTTCGTGCACGAGAACGAGCGCGCCGCGGGCGTGCCCGTCCAGCGCCGCTGACCTACGACTCCTCGAACGACCGGATCGCCTCGAGCGCCCGGTCGTTGTCCTCGGGCTTGCCGAGCGTGACCCTGACGCCGTCCTCGAAGGGCCGCACCAGGATCCCCTGCTCCTCGCAGTGCGCGGCGAACGGCGCCGAGGCCTCCCCGAACGGCAGCCAGAAGAAGTTCGCCTGCGTGTCGGGGATCTCGGGCACGATCTCGCGCGCGGCGGCCAGCGTCCGCTCCCGCTCGGCCACCACGAGCGCGACGCGGCGCCGCATCTCGTCCTCGGCCTCCAGCGCCGCGAGCGCGGCCGTCTGCGCCAGCACGTTGACCGCGAAGGGGATGACGCACTTGCGCACCGCCTGTGCCACCTCGGGCGAGCCGACCAGGTAGCCGGCGCGCAGCCCCGCCAGGCCCCACGCCTTCGAGAAGGTCCTGAACACGACCGCGTTCGGGCGGTCGGCGTAGCGCTCGACGGCGTCGGGCACGGCCGGGTCGGTCACGAACTCCCGGTAGGCCTCGTCGATGACGACCAGGACCGAGGGGTCGACCGCGTCGAACAGCTCGTCGAGCTCGGCGGCCGTGACGGCCGGTCCGGTGGGGTTGTTGGGACTGCACACGACCACCGCGCGGGTGTCGGGGCCGACGGCCTTGGCCATGGCGGCGAGGTCGTGGCGGTGGTCGGGCGTGTTGGGCACCTGGACGCTGCGCAGCCCGGCGACGGTGGCGGCGATCGGGTAGGCCTCGAACGAGCGCCAGGAGTAGACGACGTCGCAGCCGGGGTCGGCTATGGCCTGCATGAGGTGGCCGATGAGGGCCACCGAGCCGGTGCCGGTGGTGATGCGGTCGGCGTCGACGCCGAGGCGTTCGGCCAGGGCGTCCCGCAGGCGCACGACGGCGAGGTCGGGGTAGCGGTGGGTCTGGCCGATCGCGTCGGCGATGGCCTCGGGGACGCCGGGCAGCGGGCCGTAGGGCACCTCGTTGCTGGAGAGCTTGAGCGCTTCGGGCAGGGCCTTCCCCGGGACGTAGAGCGGGATGGACTCCAGGTCGGCTCGGATGGGCTTGGTCATGCGGCGGGCTCTTTCTCTTGCGGCACCTCGACGACGGCGGTGCCGGGGGATTTGTCGTGCAGGCACTGGCGGAACGGCCGGTCCCGGATGCACCATATCCCGTCGAGGATCCACAGGACCGCGCCGAAGGGGAAGCAGATCAGCGGGAGGGCGGCGTAGGACCAGCGCAGCAGCAGGCGGCCCCAGCCGAGGTTCATGGGCGCCAGGGAGACGACCTTGATGCCCATGACGCGCTTGCCGAAGGTCTGGCCGGTGTTGAGCGTCGAGGGGACCTCGTAGGCGAACCACAGGCCCAGGGCGATGAAGCCGATGATCCACAGCAGACCCGATTCGCTGGGGTACTCGATCTCGGAGGCGGGCGTGCCCCGCATCGCCTCCTCGAAGGCGGGCCGCAGCTCCTGCCAGTACTGGTAGACGAAGTAGCCGTTGACGACGATGTTGAGGGCGAAGACGCAGATGATGTCGATCAGCCGGGCGACGAGGCGCGAGCCGGGGTGGGCGAGGACGCGTCCGGCGAGGATGCGGTGGACGTCGCGATTGGAGATCCAGCCGACGGTGATGCCGAGGGAGCGGATGGGGACGGAGTCGGGCGGCTGGGTGACGCCGGGCGCGCGCTGGACGATCTTGGGCGGGCCTTCGGGCCCGAAGCCGGAGCCGGACAGGGGCGGATACTCGGTGGTGTCCGATGTGGCCGGCTCGGCGGAGGGCGGGGACGGCTCGTCGGGTTCGGGCCGCTCGGGGGGTTCGACGTCGGCCGGGACCGGCTTGCCGACCCAGGCGGAGCCGTCCCAATAGCGTTGTGTGGCTGGGTCGGCGGGGTCGTTGTACCAGCCCGGTTCGATCGTGGTCATTGAGGCCCATTCTTGCAGCCCGAGCCGAGACTTCCCAGCGAGTTCGCGCACAGATGATTCAAAGGCCGAACGGGGCCGGGTGCGGGGCGCCGCTCGGAGGGGTGGAGGGCGCTGCGCGCAGTGATACGGCCCAGTCGGTGTACTACCTCGACTGGGCCGCTCGTGTTACTCACTGCCACATCCGGACCGAGCTACCAAGCGTGAAGTCTTGACTAGCGGTGCCCTACTCCTAGGCGCTGGGCCCGCAGTGCCTCCCGACGGCTCTTGTCGCACGTGGGTACTCGGCGGCTGTGCGCGAATCCTTCGGAATCGTGGAGAACTCGCCTCCGTCGACCCCTCCGGATCCGTAACTCATTTCTACTCGCATACTGACGGGTAGTAAAGGGCTATCGGCAAAAAATCCGAGACGCGTTCGCACAAGACCGGCCGAAACGCCTCGGGCGCCGGACTTCCCGCCGCCGCTCAGAGACGGGCCGCGCCCGCTCCCCGCCCCGCTCCGAGCGGGTGCCGCCGCCCCGGACGGGCCGGACTCGGGCCCCGATCTCGGGGCGTCCGCGCCTCGGCTTCCGGCCGATCCGCCGAATCGGCGTATCGGGTGCCGGGATTGGACTACCTTGCGTGGAATGAGCGCCGCGAGGCGGCTCGGACCCGGCTGAGGAGGGCGCCATGACCACCCAGAACCCGTTCCCCGAACGGCCCGATCACGACCCCGACCGCGGGGAGGGCCACTTCGACTCGGGCTCCCACGGCGGCGGGCCGGTCCCCCCGCCTCCGCCCGCGCCGCCACCGCCGCCCTCGGAGTACGGCGGCGACACCCGCCGCTACGGCGCGGAGCCGCGCAACGGGCTCGGCACGGCCGCGCTCGTGTGCGGCATCGTCGCGCTGGCGCTCGCGCTCATCCCGGCGCTCAACCTCTTCACCTGGCCGCTGGGCGTGCTCGCGATCGTCTTCGGCGCCGTCGGCTGGGGCCGCGTCAACAAGGGGCAGGCCACGAACAAGGGCCAGGCGATCACCGGCCTGGTGCTCGGGATCGTCTCCTTCTTCGCGTTCTGCCTGATCTACCTGCTGCTCGGCGCGGGCTCCAGCGAGTACTACAGCGTGGCGCCGTTCTAGACGTCGAGCCAGACGCCGCGGCGCATCACCGAGACGAGCCGCAGCTCGTCGTCGAGCACGACCGCGTCCGCCAGCTTGCCCGCTTCGAGCGAGCCGACGTCGTGCAGGCCGAGCAGCTCTGCGGGCGTCGCCGCGGCCATCTGCGCGGCGGCCTCCATCGACTGCCCGGCCAGGGTCACCGTGTTGCGCACCGCGTCGAGCAGCGTGATGGTCGAACCGGCGATGACGTCGGTCCCGGCGACGGTCGCGACGCCGTCCGACACCGACACCTCGTGCCGGCCGAGCTGATACGAGCCGTCCGCCAGCCCGGCGGCGTCCATGGCGTCCGAGACCAGGATCGTCCACCCCGGCAGTGAGACGTCGAAGGCGAACCGCATCGTGCCGGGGTGCAGGTGGACCGGGTCGGCGATGATCTCCGAGAAGATCCGCTCGTCGGCGATGAGCGCCGGGATCGGCCCCGGGTCGCGGTGGTTGAAGGCGCGCATGGCGTTGAACAGGTGCGTCGCCGCCTGGGCGCCCGCGTCGATGCCCGCCGCCGTCTGCTCGTAGCTGGCGTCGGTGTGCCCGATGGAGGCGACCACGCCCCTGGAGTCGAGGAACTCGATCGCCTCGATCGCGCCGGGCAGCTCGGGCGCGATCGTCACCATCTTCACCGCGCCGTCCCCGGCGTCGATGAGCTCGCCGAGCTCGGCGGTGTCCGGGTCGCGCAGGACCGAGGTGACGTGCGCACCGCACTTGGCCTCCGAGATGTAGGGGCCCTCGTAGTGGACTCCGGCGAGCGTCCCGTCGGCCACCAGCGGCCGCATCGCCCGTGTCGCGGACAGCAGGAACTCGTGCGTCGAGGACACCATCGAGGCGACGAGCGTCGTCGTCCCCCTGGAGGCGTGGAACGCGGCCGCGCCGCGGGCCGACTCGGGGTCGCCTCCGGCGAGCGAGAAGCCGCCGCCGCCGTGGCAGTGGACGTCCACGAAACCGGGCAGGACCCATCCGGTGGGCTCCCCGTCGCGCTCCTCGACGGCCGCGATGCGGTCGTCCTCGACGACCACCGTCCCGTTCACGACCCCGCCGGGCGTGACGACCCGGCCCACCTTCGGCAGCATGACGCCTTCCACTGGCTCTCCCTCGAATTCGATCCGGCGTGTGACAGCTCACGCCCGTGCGGCACAATAACCTGAGCGCTCGAGCCTCCAACGGGCACGGTGCGCGCATCAGGGACCGTGTTTCGAACACTATCTTGCAAGCCGCGGCCTTCCGCCGCGAAACCGACCCGAGGAGCACCGTGGACCGCTACGCGAGGTGGAACACCTTGCTGGAGATCCTCGCCGAGACCGGACGCATCACCGTGGAGGACGCGGCGAGCCGGCTCGGCGTCTCGCAGGCGACCATCCGCCGCGACTTCGACCAGCTCTCCCAGCAGCAGATGATCACCCGCACCAGGGGCGGGGCCGTCGCCGGAGGCATCTCCTACGACCTGCCGCTGCGGTACAAGACCGCCCGCCACGTCGAGGAGAAGCACCGCATCGGCACCGCCGCGGCGGGCCTGGTCAGCCCCGGCCAGGTCATCGCGCTCAACGGCGGCACGACGATCACCGAGGTCGCCAGGGCGCTGGCGACCCGCACCGACCTGGTGGCGACGCCGGGCTCGACCGGCCTGACGATCGTGACGAACGCGCTGAACATCGCCAACGAGCTGATCGTGCGCCCGCACCTGAAGGTCGTGGTCGTCGGCGGCGTGGTGCGGCCCCAGTCCTACGAGCTCATCGGGCCGCTGGCCGCGCCGATCCTGCGCGAGATCACCCTCGACATCGCCTTCCTCGGCGTCGACGCCATCGACATCAAGCTCGGCGCCACCAGCCACCACGAGGGCGAGGCGGCGATCAACGCGCTGATGGCCGCGCGGGCGCGGAAGGTCGTGGTGATCGCGGACGGCTCGAAGATCGGCGGGCACGCCTTCGCCCGGATCTGCGCCACCGACCGCGTCCACACGCTGGTGACCGACGGCAACGCACCCGCCGAGCAGCTCAGGGCCTTCGAAGAGATCGGCATCCGCGTCATCGTGGTGTGAGGCGCCGCGCGGGTCCCGGCGCTCAGCGGGGGGCGGCGGGATCCGGCTCCGGCTCGAACAGGCTCGCGTTCTGCTGCGGCTCGAACGGCTGGATCTCCTGGACGGGGTCCTCGGCCGGCCGCTCCTTGGGGCGGCCGAGCCGGTCCAGGGCCGCGGCGATCACCAGGCCGAGCACGAGCATCCCGAAGCCGAGCAGGCCGGACCACTGCTGGAAGCGGTCGGTGTCGCCCGCGTCCGAGGCGTAGCTGCCCCACAGGACGTAGACCGTCCAGACCAGGACCGTCGCGATCACGGTGCCGAACACGGCGCCGCGCCTGCCGCGGGGGCTGGTGCCGGCGAGGAACACCGCGATGAGCACGAACAGCTCGAGCGTCACGAAGAAGCTGAACGGGAGCGCCGCGAAGGCGAACATCCCCTCGCCCTGCTCCTCGGTGTCGCGGAAGACCGTCAGGAGGAAGCCGGCGCAGGCCGCCAGGAACGAGGAGGCGAAGACGGCGCCGATGAAGGCGAACACCGTGGCGGCGCCGCGCTCGCCGGAGCCGTCCACCGCGTCCCGCACCGCGCTCATGCGGTCGCGCAGGCCCGGCACGAGGCCGAGCAGGCCGCCGCCCACGGCGACGACGGCGGCCCCGGCCAGCAGCCAGACGCCGCCCGGCGAGTCCCACACGGCGGGCTCGGAGGAGCCGTAGCCGAAGATCCCGTCCTCGACCAGCGGCGCGGTGGCGAGCACCCCGGCCGCGACGGCGATGCCGGCGAGCCACGGCGGCACGCGCAGCGCCAGCACCAGCAGCACGAAGACGAGGGCGGCGGCGGCAGCGGCGGCGGCGGTGAAGCCCAGGCCGATCCACGGGTCGGAGCCGACGAACAGGCCCGGCGCGGAGGCCGCGAGCGCCGCGAGCGCCGGCACGGCGAGGTTCACCGCGCCGAAGCGCAGTGACAGGCCCATCGCGACCGCGACGAGCAGGACCGGCGCGAGGAGCGCCATGTGCTCGTCCACGGCGTCGGTGATCGAGGCGTCGCCGAAGATCTCGTCGCGCCGCTGGTAGACCATGAACAGCGCGTTCGCGGTCAACAGCACCAGGACGGCCTCCCAGATCAGCTGGAAGACGATGCGGTCGCGCGGCGGCTTCGGCTCGGCGAGGTCGAGCGGAGCGGCCTCCACCTCACCGCGGTCGGAGGCGAACGGCACGGTCGCCGAGGTCTCGGGCTGGAAGGGCGCGGCCTGCCCGCCCAGGTCGCCGTTGCCGACGCTGGGAAGCGTCTGGGCCGGCGCGGCGGTGAGCTTCTGCGTCTGGTCGAGCTCCTCGCCGTCGCCGTCGCGTTCGGGGGGTACGTATGTCATGTGCTTGGTCCTCTGTGTGGAGATTAAGAGGCGGAAGTGGTCTGAATCGGGGTCTCAGCGCAGGTAGCGACGGTCGGCGTCATCGTAGCGAGCACCGTCGTAGCCGTCGCCGGGATGGGTTTGACGCAGGTCGTCGAAGGCGCCGGAGGCGCCGAACGGATCGGCGCCGACGCGCGGCATGCTCCCGGTCGTCGCCCACGGGTCGCCGCCGCTGCCGACGGCCGCGAGGTCCTCGTCGTACTCCTCGTAGAGCTCGTCCCGCTCCTGCGGCGCGGCCGGCTCGTCCTCGCGCAGGTCCGACACCTCTCCAGCGCGGCTGGAGGAGGCGACGTCGGCCTCGTCGGGCGTGTTCATGGCCTCGACGAGGCGGGTGACGAGGAATCCGGCGACGATGGCGCCGAGCCCGATCCACCCGGCGTCGAAACTCCAGCCGCGCGATTCGGCCAGCCACATGAAGGCGAGCAGGAGCGTCGAGGCGAACACGGTGCCGCAGACGCCGCCGCGCCGCCCCAGCAGGCTGGTGCCGCCGAGGAGGGCGGCGCCGACGGCCAGGACGGACATGAGGATCGGGTCGGGCAGGGCCGCGGCGCCCTGCGCGGGCGCGCCGGCCCACGCGGCGGTGACACCGGCGGCGCCGGCGAGCGCGGCCGACAGCAGCGTGCCGAAGAAGACCAGGCCGCCGCGCCCGTGCCGCTCCCCCACCGGGGTGTCGCGGATCGGCGCGAGCCGCGTGCGCACGCCGGTGAAGGAGCCGACCAGGCCGAGGAACACCGACAGCCCGACGCCGGCGGCCACGGCCGCGACGACGCCGGTGGTCGGCAGTTCGGCGAGCATGAACGCCGCCGGGTCGCCGGAGGTGCCGGCCCACAGGCCGATCGCGCCGCCGACGGCGCCGCTGGCGGCCCAGCCGGGCACGCGCAGCCACGTGCACAGCGTCGCGAGGACGACGCCGG
Organism: Glycomyces tenuis DSM 44171; assembly: GCF_000427885.1. GTDB lineage: Bacteria > Actinomycetota > Actinomycetes > Mycobacteriales > Micromonosporaceae > Glycomyces > Glycomyces tenuis. Next base: position 14,924 of record NZ_KE386601.1, on the reverse strand, counting down.
CGAAGACGGCGGCGCCCAGGCCCATGCCGATGGAGACGACGGTGCCCGAGCTGGAGGCGTCGATGAACATCCACGCCGACAGGAGCGCTATCGGGCCGACGGCGAGGTTGATGGCGCCGACGCGCAGCGAGACGGCGGCGGCCGTCGCCGCCAGGACGAGCGGCGCGAGGGCGGCCATGAGGCCGTTCCAGGAGCCTTCGGCGAACGGGCCGCTCGAGGCCCGGGTGAGCGCGAACAGGACGCCGCCGGCCAGCAGGAGCAGGCCGATCTCCCAGACGACGTGGACGGCCATGCGGTCGGACGGGGGGTCGGAGTAGACGTCCAGAGATGAGGTCGAATCGCGATCATCGCTTCGACTTGGGGTCTCGAACTTCATTAGCGCACCTCATAACGCGCATATGCGGGATGTACCGGATGGGGAAGGCCGGGGTTCGGCTATCCGGACGAGTGGTCCTCGTCCTCCTGCGAGGGGGGAATCCTGCAGGAGTGCTCGAGCCAGAGCGCCGCGGCGGTCAGCGCCGCGCACGAGACGGCGCCGAGGACGGCCCCCGGCAGGTCGTCGGAGGCGGCTTGGAGGCGGTCGCTCTGCACCGCGAGCCAGATGGCGAACCCCAGGTAGGCGCCGAAGAAGGCGGCGCCGCCGATGGCGGCGGCCTTCGCGAGGACGGCGAACCTGGCGATCTGTAGTGCGTGCTCGGGGCCGCGGAGGGTCCCCGTCCGCGATCGGGCCTCGGCCCCGTCCGCGGTCTCGGCGCGCGCCTGCCGCGCGCCCGGGTTCAGCGTTTTCTTCGTGTTCCACGCCAGCCAGGCCAGCAGTACCGCCAGGGCGAGGATGGCGACGGAGTTGTACCAGGCGAGGTCGGGTGCTTGCTGGTAGTAGCGAGCGACGAGGAGCATCGTCAGCGCGGCGCCGCCGAGGGCGCACACCCCGATCGTGGACGGTGCCGTCGGCCGCAGGCTCGGCTGGGGACCGTGCTTGTCGTCACTCATGATGCTCCGACCATAGCGGGTGCAGCCTGCGCAATGCGCGCGCGTCCGCGGCGAGGCTCTCGTCGCGCAGCAGATCGCGCACGCGGCCGGTGCCGGGGAGCTCGGCGTCGCGGTCGATCGCCAGCCAGGGCACCAGGACGAACGCGCGCAGGTGGGCGCGCGGATGGGGCAGCTCGAGGCGGGGCTCGGCGCGGTGGACGGGCCGGCCCTCGTCGTCCCAGACGGCGATGAGGTCGACGTCGAGGGTGCGCGGGCCGTAGGGCCGCTCGGGGTCGCGGACGCGCCCGGCCCCGATCTCGAGGTCTCCGGCGAGTTCGAGCCACTCCTCGGCGCCCCGGTCGGGGTCGGAGGCGATGGCGGTGACGTTGTAGTAGGCGGGCTGCTCGTCGTCGCCGCCCCACGGCGGGGTCTCGTAGAGGTCCGAGACGGCCTCGGGGCGGATCGCGGCGACGGCCGCGGCGAGATTGGCCTCGCGGTCGCCGAGGTTGGAGCCGAGGCTGAGGACGACGCGGCTCATCGCCGTGCCCGTTCGATGGTCACCGAGACGTCGGCGAACTGGTGCGCGATGGGCGCCTGCGGCTTGTGGACGGTGACTCGGGCGCTGCGCACGCGCGGGTCTTCGAGGCAGGCGGCGGCGAGGCGCTCGGCGAGGGTCTCGATGAGCTTGCACGGCTCCCCGGAGACGATGTCGGCGAGCGTGTCGGCGAGCGCGCCGTAGTCGACGGTGTGCGCGAGGTCGTCGGTGGCGGCGGCCTTCGCGGTCGAGGCGGTCAGCGCGACGTCGACGATGAAGTCCTGCCCCGCCTCCCGCTCGTGGTCGAACACGCCGTGGCGGCCGTGCACCCGCAGGCCGGACAAGGTGATGACGTCGGTATCCACGCCACCGACCCTACGTCATTCGCCCTCCTCCTCTTTCGCTTCGGCGCGGCTGCGGGCGACGAGCCATGTCGCGACGGCGAGGATGGCGCCGGCCAGGACGATCGGGATGATCTGGAGGTTGTGGTCGAGCCAGGACAGGAGCTTGACGTATTCGGCGGTGGGGTCGGCCAGGACGACGGCCACGAACACGGCGGCGACGATCCCGGCGGCGGTGAACAGCGCCGAGCGCCACCACACGCCGAGGCCGAAGCGGCGGTTGAGCACCTGCGCGGCGGTGAAGATCCGGTTGGCGCGCAGGATGCGGATGGAGCCGATGACGTAGAGCAGGCGCAGGATCTGGCCGCCGCCGGTGGCGACGACGAGGCTGAGGAGGGTGAGCGCGCAGACCAGCAGCATCCATTTGTGGCGCGCCAGCCAGCGGAGCTTGTGCTCGGCGGCGAGCAGGAGGATGAGCGCTTCGGCCCACAGGACGGCGCCGGCGGCCCAGCCGACGATCTTCCCGGCCAGGGCGAGTTCCCCGTTCGACCAGATGGTCAGGAACACCGCCGGTATGGAGGCGCAGACGGCGATCACCACCGGGAGGGTGAGCCGTCCTTCGATGTGCTGGGCCAGGGCGGTGAGCCGCTGCAGGCGCCGTCGGAGGGAAGGAGGCACCTCACCAAGTTACCGAAGCGGCGCAGGCGTGACGCATCCCCAGGCCACGCCATTTTGAGTATCGTTGCGGTATGCGCAAGTCCACCGTTCGGCCCCGCTCGGAGCGCGGGCGGCTCTCGCCGGAGCGCCGACGCTCCGATCTGGAGCGGCTGCGCACCGAGCGGTTCGACGTGCTGGTGATCGGGGGCGGCGCGACCGGCGCGGGCGCGGCGGTGGACGCGGCGGCCCGCGGCCTGCGGACGGCGCTGGTGGAGGCGCGGGATCTGGCCTCGGGGACCTCGTCGCGGTCGAGCAAGCTGGTGCACGGGGGTCTGCGCTATCTCGAGCAGCTCGAATTGGGGCTGGTGCACGAGGCGCTGACCGAGCGGGGGCTCCTGGCGGGGCGGCTGGCGCCGCACCTGGTGCGGCCGGTGCCGTTCCTGCTGCCGGTGAAGGACGTGTGGGAGCGGCTGTACTACGGCTCGGGCGTGGCGGCCTACGACGTACTGGCGACGGCGCTCGGCTCCGAGCGCAACATGCCGTGGCACCGGCACCTGGGCCGGGAGGCGACACGGCGGGTGTTCCCGGATCTGGCCGCCGACGTGCGCGGCGCGATCCGGTACTACGACGGGCAGGTCGACGACGCGCGGCTGGTGGTGACGCTGGCGCGGACGGCGGCCTCGCTGGGCGCGGCGGTGGTGCCCTCGGCCGAGGCGGTGGGCTTCGTCCGGGAGGGCGGGCGCGTCGGCGGCGTCGAGGTGCTGGATGTGGAGACCGGTGAGCGGCACCGCGTGCGGGCCTCGACGGTCGTCAACGCGGCGGGGGTGTGGAGCGACGAGCTGGCGCGGATGCTGCCGGAGCCGATGGGGATGGCGGTGCGGGCGTCGAAGGGCGTGCACCTGGTGCTGCCGCGGGAGGCGATCGACGGGGACGCGGGCGTCATCACGAGGACGAAGTGGAGCGTCCTGTTCATCATCCCGTGGGGCGGGCACTGGATCATCGGCACCACGGACACCGACTGGCGTCTCGACCTGGCGCACCCGGCGGCCTCGGCCGGCGACGTGGCGTACCTGCTCCAGCAGGCGAGCGAGGTCCTGCGGCGGCGCCTGGACGTGAGCATGGTGGAGGGCGTCTACGCGGGGCTGCGGCCGCTGCTGCGCGGGGAGACCGAGGAGACCTCGAAGCTGAGCCGGACGCACGCGGTCGTGGAGCCGGAGCCGGGCGTGCTGTTCGTGGCGGGCGGGAAGCTGACGACGTACCGGGTGATGGCGCGGGACGCGATCGACCGGGCCGCCGCGCGGCTCGGCGGGGCGGTGCGGGGCAGTGGGACGCATCTGCTGCCGCTGCTGGGCGCGGACGGCTTCGCCTCGTACTGGGACCGCCGCTCGGCGCTGGCGCGCCGCCACGGGGTGCCGGTCCGGGCGGTGGAACGGCTGCTCGGGCGCTACGGGAGCCTGGCGACGCGGGTCCTGCGCTCGGTCGCGGAGCGGCCCGAGCTGGGCCGTCCGCTGCCGGGCACCGACGAGTACCTGCGGGCCGAGGTGGTGTTCGCGGCCGGCGAGGAGGGCGCGCTGCACCTGGACGACGTGCTGACGAGGCGGCTGCGCCTGTCGATCGAGACGGCCGACCGGGGGACGCGGGCGGCGATGGACGCGGCGTCGCTGGCGGGCGAGGTGCTCGGCTGGGACGAGGTGCGCCGGGCCGAGGAGGTGGGGGTCTACCTCCAGCGGGTGGAGGCCGAGCGGCGCTCGCAGCGCCAGCCCGACGACGACGCGGCGGAGGCGGCGCGCCTGGCCGCGGTGGAGATCCGGCGCCTCGTCCCGCTCTCCGAGTCCACATGAGGGTCCCTCAGATCATCGGGCGTTCTTGAGTAGGGTTGGCCCTGCCCCCCATGGAATGAGGACGCCCATGAAACGCATCTCCAATACCGCCCATGTCCTGAACGCGCTGCTGGCCCCCGTCTCGGGCGGGCGCAAGCACCCCGAGCGGGCCTGGCGGAAGGTCGTCGAGCAGGCCGAGGCGAACACCGGCGGCACGCGAGCGGGCAGCGAGTCCTTCATCGATGGCCTGCGGTTCCGGTTCGAGTGCTTCAGCGAGCTGAAGCTGTCGCCGCTCGGCTGGCAGGGCGTGCTCTCCGAGTCGCGCGGGCGGCTGGAGAACCGCTTCCGCATCCAGAAGCTGATCGCCGAGCACCCCGAGATCGCCGACGAGCCGATCGAGGCGCCGATCTTCGTGACGGGCCTGCCGCGCACGGCGACGACGTTGACGCACAACATCATCGCCCGCTCCGAAGGGCACCGCGGCCCGCTGCTGTGGGAACTGCACTGGACGGACCTCGAGGTCGACGCGGCAACCCGCGCGAAGCGGATCAAGGCCGACCAGAAGCAGACGGATTCGCTGCAGAGGCTCTCGCCGATGTACGACCTGATGCACCCGCTGCGCGCCGACAAGCCCGAGGAGTGCGTCTACATCCTCCCGCACGGCCTCCACAATCTGGTCCTGGCGACCATGCCGCGCTACCGGGCCTTCCTCGACGAGCACGACTTCACGGACGACTACCGGTACCTCAAGCAGGCGCTCCAGGTGCTCCAGCACGGTAGGCCGCGCAAGCGCTGGATCCTGAAGACGCCGGAGCACCTGTTCCACCTCGATCTGCTGATGAAGGTCTTCCCCGACGCGAAGGTGGTCTGGACGCACCGGGACCCGGTGACGGTGATGGGCTCGGTGTGCTCGCTGGTGGAGACGACGCACCTGCTCTACGTCAAGCGCCCGGATCTGAAGGCGATCGGCGAGATGTGGCTCGACCTGCTGACCTCGGCGGTCGAGCGGGGCCGCGCGGCCCGCCCGCACCTGCCGCCGGGCTCGCTGATCGACGTGCACTACGCCTCGATCGCCTCGAACCCGTGGGAGTACGTGCCGAAGCTGTACGAGCAGCTGGGCGCGAACTGGACGGGGCAGGACGAGGCGAAGCTGGACAAGATCATGGAGCGCCCGATCCGCGACCGCAGGCACGAGTACTTCCTGTCCCGGTACAGTCTGGCGCCGGACCGGGTGGAGGACGCCTTCGGCGACTACACCCAGTTCGTGACCTCCCTCAACCGCTGAGCGGGCGGCTCCGAGCTCGACTGTGGTCGCTCACGAGATTCGGCAGCAGGTCGAACCCGCAAAAGGTTCGGCCTGTTTCGCCAGGCAGGTCCGGTGGGTCCTTCGGGGCGGCCGTCGAGTCGAGGACGACGGCGGTGATGGGCGGGCGGGCTTTCGGCATGCCCGAGATCAGACGCCGGAAGGTCGCCGACGACCCGAGACCTGAGCCTGCCATGTCCTGAACGAGGACACCCGGGGACGCCATGTGATGTATCAGGACATAGGAAACGGCCCGAACCTGTGGGGGTTCGGACCGTTCATCGTCTTCAACAGCTCGGACCTGCCAGGCCGCCGGTGGGCCGGTTCCACGACCGGCGGTCGGCGATCCCGGGCGCGGCCCCCGCGCCGCGCGGGCCGGCCGAGGCGGTCAGCGGAGTTCTCTGAGCTGCTCGATGACGCCGACGGGGGTCTCCAGGCCCGCGATGCCCTGAACAGGGGTCGACCCCTCGACGCGGATGAGCACCTTGTAGTCGGGGAAGTCGGGTTCGTGGACATCGCCTTCCGGGCTCATCCACTCCAGGACCGTGATCTTCGCCCCGCCTTCGTCACTGAGCCAGTAATCGCCCTTGTACGTGCTCTCCCGGCCCTCGAACTGGCGTCCCAATGAGGATTGAAGTGCCTTCGCGACCGGGAACGGGTCGTCGGTCCTGATTCCGTACAGGATTTCCATGTCGGTGTCGCTTTCTCTCACGTCTTGCGGGGCAGTTGTTCATACGGTGGAACCAGGTTCATGACCGGTGCCAGGGGCCGGTCGCCCGCGAATTCCTTGTCTCGGTACGGCATGAAGCCGAGCGGACGGCCTGCGGTTTTCTGGAGTTCGTCTCGCAGGTCCTTCAGCCCGAGCCTGTCGAGCTGGGCATCCGTCAGCTCGCCGGTCCGCCTGTCACCGTTCCTTCCCCCCGCGCCGGCCTTGATCGCGTCGTCCACGAGCTTCGGGTCCACGATAGCGAGGTCGAAATCGCTCTTCTTGGGCGTCCCGTCAGGGTTCTTCCCTCCGTCGAACGGATGGCCCTTGGTCGGACTCCTGCCGATCGTGGCACTGCCCCCCAGCAACGGGATGGCGTCCGGGTACCCGGCCTTCTCAAGGCCCTCCTTGAACTTCTTGGCGAACGCCTCGAATTCCGCTTGGTCCTTGAATCCCGCCGGCGGCCTCTTGACCGGCTCGTTGATCTTGTCCTGTTCCCGATTCGGATTGTTGGGCGGTCGATTGTTCCCTTGGTTGCCGCCTCGGCCGCCTCTTCTCCGCTTCTTCTTCGGAGGCGCCTGCCAGGCCCTTTCGGCGAGGCTTCTGAACGGTTGGGCGGCCTGCCCGGTGGGAGAGGGGGAGCGCCCCCTTTTGTTGTTAGGCACTGAGCAACCTGTCGATAGCCATTCCGATGAGCTGGTCGATGATCATCCCGGTGATCTGCTTGAAGATCGGGATCTGCGCCAGCGAGGCGCCGAAGGTGACGGCGGCGGTGGCGATGGCCTGCGCGATCTGGAAGGCCAGGAGCGCCAACTGGACGATCACCTGGATCTTCAACGCCAGCACCAGACCGGCGGCCATGGTCAGCCCGACGTTGACCTCGTTGTTCGGGTCGATGGCCTCGGCGATGCTCCGGACCGCGGACTCGGGACCGTCCCACTCGGCTCTGAACGCGTCGATCTGGGCGCCGAGGTTGTTGTCCACCAGGGTGCTCGCCGCGGCATCGAGTGATTCGAGCCGGTCGGAGATCTGGTCGGCCATGGCGGTCCACTCACCGGCCAGATTGAACAGGGACTCCTCGTCCGATTCGGGCCATTCGTAGCCGAGCATGCCCAGCAGTCCGATGAGCTCCGAGGGGAGTTGCATACCCAAGAGAGTGCGCTCCTTGTGTCAAGGGATGGTTCAGGGTCGGGCCGGTCACGTCGATTTGAGGTCGCCCTGAAGCTTTTTGAAGCTCTCGCCGATCTCGCCGTCGGCGGTCTCGTGGTCGTCCCCCATCTCGCGGACCGCCTGCGCGAGGCCGGTCAGGTCCTCGATGTTGGCGGTGAGGCATTCGGTGAACTTGTCCACGCACAACTGGTGCCCGACACCGACCAGCGAACCGATCGTGTCGCCGCCGAAGGCGTCCGCGTACTGCTCGACCATCCCGATGAACTGGTCGAGCATCGCCTGCACTTCGTCCTTGGCGACGTCGAGCTCGTCGGCGGACTGCCGCATCGTCTCAGGTTCGACTTCGAAGCCCGACATGGTCATCGGCCTCCCTGGAGCTTGCTCATGAGCGCGCCGATCGAGTCGTTCATGGCCTGGAACTGCCTCAGCGACGCGTCCTGCATCTGGGCGAACTTCTCGTTCATGGCCCCCATGTCGGGGGCGGGTCCGCCGGCGACGGTCAGCTCGCGCCGCTGGTCGAGCGCTTCGTTCAACCCCGACTTGAGGTCCTCGACCAGCACCTCCGGGCCGTCCTTCAGCGCGCTGAGGCTCATCTTGATCCGCTCGAACCGGCCGTCGGTCCCCAGGGTGATCTTGATGCGTCCGTCGGCCGCCTCGGTCATGATCGGCTCAGTTTGGCCGCCGAGCGATTCGGGTCTCTGCGAATAGGTCGCGCGCAAATCGGCGAGCTGCTGCCCAATCTGGTCTTCTCCGAACATTCGGACCTCCTGCCTCAGCAAGATACATGACAGACATTGACATTAGCCCGGCCCCAGTGCGCCGGGCCGCCGCACGGGGAGCGCTTCCTGCTTGCCTCCCTTGCGCAGTGGCGAACTGCACACCGGCCCCGCCACGCACGGAGGGCTCACACGGCGAGGACGCTCGACTCCTGGGCGCCCTGCTTCGGCATGGTCACCTGCCGCTCTGGAGTTTGCCCAGGACCTGGGTGATCGAGGCCTCCATGGCCTGGAACCGGGCGAGCGAGGACTCCTGGATCTCGGTCAGCGACTTGTCGACGGCTCCCAGGTCGGGGACGGGCTCGTCGGTGCCGACCATCGCGGCCCGCTGGTTCAAGGCGTCGTTGGCCGCGAGCAGCACGTGCTCGGCGATGAAGTCGGAGCCCTCCTTGAACGCCTTGGGATCCACTCTGATCTTGTCGACCCGGCCGTCGACACCGAGGGTCACGCCGATGAGGCCCTTCGCCGACTCGCCCGTCACCGGCTCGGCCTGGCTCTCCTCGGGTGCGGCGGTCACCTGCGCCAGAGCCGCCCGCGCCTCCGCCAGTCGTCGTTCGAACTCGTTCTGTTCGGGCATCGAGGCTCCCGTCGCCGCTTTGAATACGAAACGAAGCCACGATATCCCGCACAAACCGGCCGGACTCGGTCAGGACGCCCGACGCTGGAACGGTGCCGCGTTCAGGGCTTCGGGGATCCGCTGGCACCCCTTGACAAGCTATTCATGCCTTTTGCGTGAGCATGAGACGTCCGGGGTCATGAATCAGGAGGGCGGTCGCTGTTCGCGATGCCGGTGGCGACCGCTTCGTGACCTCCCTCAACCGCTGAGCGGACGGCACGGCTCCATCGGCTAGACTCGTCTTCCGTCGCCCCAGTAGCTCAGGGGATAGAGCGTCGGTTTCCTAAACCGTGCGTCGCAGGTTCGAATCCTGCCTGGGGCACTTTCGCCACCCGCAGACACCAGCCAAAACGGCCCCTGACCAGGGATTTCCCGGTCAAGGGCCGTTGTTGTCGCTAGGGGTATGGGTCCGGTTGAGTCCGGCTCGGGACGGCCGATTCCGGCTCCTCGGTCAGAATATGGTCAGATTTCTAACCGGCCTCTCCCCCGCCTTCACCTGCCGATTCGCCCTGTTCTTTCCGCTCCGCCTCTTCCTCGGCGAGAGCCTGGAGAAGTCGGCGCTTGGCGCGTTTGGCATTGCCGTCGATGCACTTGGCGTAGACCCTGAGCAGGGTTTCGATGCTGTGTCCGGCCCACTCGGCGATCTGGGCAGGGTCGATGTTGGCCGCGAGCCAGCCGGAGACGCAGGCGTGCCGGAGGCTGTACGGCGTCGGCGCCAGGCCGCGCTTCAACTCGGCGGCCGTCAGCGCGTCCGCCCGGATCTGTCGCCAAGCCTTGTTGATGCGGTCGGGTGACAGGACGCCGTGTCGGGAGCCGACGAAGAGACGATCGCCGGGGCCGTAGCCGAACTTGCGGATGTGCTCTCGCAGGTACACGACCAGCCTCGGTTCGATCGGTACGGGACGCACGGTCTTCTCTGAGCGGTGCTTCAGGCGTCGGCGGCTACGGCGCTTGCTGCGATCGTCGTTGAATCTGGTCGGCGCGTGGGAGTCGGCGCGGTGCAGCCGGAACTCGCCGAATTGCTTGCCGTCGTCCTCGTCCTCGGGCGGCAAGTCGACGTTGTCGCGTTCAACGGCGATGGCCTCCTCGGGGCGAAGCCCGGCGAACCGCATGGTGGCGAAGACCGCCACAAGACGCGGTCCAATCTCGCTGTGCTCCGCAGCGGCCGTCAGCAGACGCTCGATCTGCTCTTGGTTGGGTACGACGGCAGGGTCAACGGTGTCGTCGCTCTGCTCGCGCTTCCATGACACGGTCTTCAACGGGTTGACGCGCATCAGGTGCAGTTCCATCGCGTACTTGAAGATCGTGTGGACTGTGGTGCGGCGGCGGTTGGCGTAGTTCGCCGACGCGGCCTTCCCGTTCTGCTTCCGGCTGAGTCGCTCGAGAATCCCGCGTGCCAGGGCGGGGCCGGTCTGCTCATCTTCGAAGGCGGACAGCTTGACCGTGTTCTCTTCAAGCCATGCGATCGTAGCTTTGTGCTGCTCGGGCAGAGCGTCACCCTGGATCCGCTCCCCGAACGCCCACTGTCGCAGTGCGGCGCGGAGCTCGTCATCCGTGGGCCGTTGTTTGGTGGAGGTCAGCAACGCCAGCGTGGCTTCGCTCAGCCCTTCGGCGATGCTCTGACGTTGCCGCCCGCCGATCTCCGCCCATCGTGCCTCGGTGTACTGGAGCGTGAGCTGGTACCAGGTCATCGGGTTCTGCTCGGTGAGCTTCGACTGAGGCAGCCCCGAGTCGACGTCGAACTTTTCGCCGTTGCCGAAGGCGACCACAAGCTCTGACTTGTAGGCGTCGGCGGCGGTCTTGCCGTGGAACGGCGCGCGGTGGCGCTCACCGTCGACCGTCCAACGAACGGTGTAGGTCTTGCCTTTCTTCCGTTTGGTGATCTCGTGATCCCAGAAGGTGACCTTACGGCTCCAGCGCATCAGGCATTCACCTCCATGAGGCAGTCGAGCCACTTCTCGAAGTCGGCGCGGCGGACTCTGACTTGCCCGTTGGGCAGTTTGAAGTGCTTCGGGGCGCGGCCCTTGTTCTTCCAGTCGTTCCAGGTCGACTTGGAGATGTCGAGCTCGTTGAAGATGTCTTGAAGGGTCATCAGATTGGTTGACTTCGGTCGTGTGGGTGTCGGGTGGGTCGTCCCTCGTGACATGCTGGTGTTTCCTTCCTTCTTGGCGGACGGGAGGACGAGGGCCGGTGGCGGTTTACGAGGCCAAACCACCGGCCATCGCCGTGTCTGGGTGCAGGTCGTAGCGGGGCGAGGGTGATCGTCCACGGCCGCCCTTACTGCGGGGTCGGGGCTGCTCGCGCAGGTAGCCGTGGTCGACCAGGGTGGCGACGGCGGCGCGGACCTGGTCGGCGGTGCGCAGGCTGCGGCGGCCGCGCACGCCTCGGTACATCTCGCGCACGCTCATCCCCTGGCTTCCGTGGCGGGACAGCCAGTCGAGCAGTTCGGCGGCCGGGCCGGTGGCGGCGTCGACGCCCATGTAGGCGAAGGTGGCGATGGCGTGGTCGGCGAAGTAGTAGCCCAGCACCGTGGCGCGGTCGATGGTGTCGGCCTCGATCGGCGTGGCGTGGCCGGAGATCGGGTATTCGGCGAGGTGCAGCAGCCCGGCGAGGCGCACCACCGCGCCGGTCCACTTGTTCGCCCAATTCAGAATCGGCTCCCACTCACCGCCGGGGCCAAGCCGCGGTTCCCGCTCCCGTTCGAGGTCGACCACGCGCACCCGCGCCTCGGGCGTCAGCTCCAACACGGCGGCCTCGGTGCGGTGGTGCATGGCGTGGACGATCCCGGCGAGTTTGTTCGCGTAGGCGGTCTTCACAGCGCCGGGGATGGCGGGCGGGCAGGGGTTCCGTGTGCCGACGGTGGAGCGCGGCAGCGAGTACAGGAACCGGGCCATGAGCCCTCGGTCTTCGAAGCCGGGCATGCGCGCGGCCTCGCGCAACACCTCGGGTTGGACGGCCAGTCCGAGCGTGAGGGCCGGGTTGGGGATGTATTCGGCCGGCGCGGACTTGCGAGCCACGCGTAGCAGGTCTCCGGCGTGGCCTTTGAGGAACACGTCCAGGTCGGGCACGCCGGAGTAGCGGCCTGCGATGGTGGCGAAGATGCCGCCTTCGGCCGACAGGATCGCCAGGCGGCCGGACTGCTCGGCGAGCAGGGACTTGGCGGCCTCGGGCGTGATGTCGTCGGCTACGAGCTTGGGCTCGACAGGGATGGCGATGGCCTCGGCGTCGAGCGCGGCCCTCTTGGCCCCGTTGATCGCGTCCGGGTCGCTGGGCGACTTGGAGGCGGCGGCCGTGGCCTGCTCGGCGGCCCGCTTGGCGATGTCGGCCTCGATGACGGCCTCGATGATCTGGGGCCGGATGGTGTCGGCCAGCTCGGCTTCGGCGTCGAGGATCGGCCGGATCATCGCCGCGAACACACTGGATTTGCGGTTGCCGGGCGGGAGCGCGCAGCAGGTGAACAGGTTGGCCGGTTCGACCCAGTCGGGCCCGGCCTGGACGGCCAGGCGGCCTTGCATCGCGGTCGACAGCGCCGCGAGCGCGACCGATCCGGCCAGGTCGGTCGGCGTCTGGGTGGCGTCGGCGACGTGCTCGACCATGTCGCCGACCCAGTCGGGCAAGGCGACAGCAGGGAAGGCGGGCAGGTGCCCGTGCTGTCCGAACGGGATCGGGTCGGGCCATGCCTCGCGGGTGGTGGCGCTGTCGAGGACGGCGCGGCCGGTGGCGAGGACGTCGGCGAGGTCGGCGCCGGAGGCGGCGTTCGCGCTCAGTCGAGCGGCCAGCGCCGTGACCTCCCGTCGCTTGGCGGCCTTGGCGACGATGTCGGCGTAGTAGGTGCCGTTGGCGGCGGTCGGGACGGCCGCGCACAGCTCGTGCAGGTAGGGGCCGCCTCCGGCCTTGGTGAGGGTGCCTTCGTCGGCCAGGCGGGCGGCGATGGCCACGGGATCGGTCGGGTGGCCCTCGGCGTGCTGGGCGGCGATGGCCTCCCAGATCAGCCCGTGGCGCGGGACGTCGAACGAGGCGGCGTCGACGGCAGCGGCGATGGCCGGGACGGTGTCGGCGGCGAGCATCGCCGCGCCAAGCGTCGAGCGCTCGGCCTCGTGGATCGGGTCGGTGTGCTTTCTCATGGCGTGGTGCTCCTTCGGTCTCAGCGGTGGTTGGTGCCGCGTCGGTGTTCGGCGCGGGCTCGGTCGTAGAGGCGGCGTCCGAGGCGGACGCGGTGGCCGGTGCCGTGGCAGCCGTTGCAGTAGCCGTAGGCGTTGCGGCCGTCGCCCCGGCACCACCAGCAGGTGCCGAACGGGAACGCCCAGCAGCGGAGGACGTAGATGGCGGCGGCGAAGGCTAGGAAGGCGATAGCGGTCAGGGAGAGGGTCACGAGCGGTCCTTTCGAGTGGTTTTCGGGTGAGGTCGGGGAAGGGTGCTAGCTGCTAGCACCCTGGTCAGTGCGGGTTTTTGGCGCTAGCGGGCCTGCTATCGATAGCAGCGGGCCCGCTAGCGCTAGCGGCCCTTATCGGCCTCCCGAGCGGCCGCCTCGGGCGGTGTCGAGGTCGGCGCGGGCTAGGCCGCGCCGGTTGACGGCCTTGCCCTCGATGCGGCGGAAGACCCCCTTGGAGGCGAGCCCGTAGGGCTTGACCGCGCCCGTCAACTGCTCGGTCTTGTCCTCATCGGCCAGGGCCGCCCACGGCCCGTAGACCTCGGGGCGCAGGACCGCGAGGCGGTCGACCAGCTCGGCGTTCCACACGTTCGCCTCACCGGCGGGCCACACGGCCGCGAGGTCGTCGAGCAGGTCATGGGCGGGCTTGGCGGCCTCAGTGGTCTCGCCTGCGGCGTGCCCGGCGAGCGTGCCGCGGGCGATGCGCAGGGCACGGGCTCTGGCGGCGATGGCCTCACCCTTGGGGCCGTCGACGAACGCGCCCTTGACGATCAGCGGCTCGTCGGCGGCGCCGACGAGGTAGAACACGCCCCGGTCGCGCTTGGTGAACATCGTGGCCCTCACGCCGTTCTTGTAGGCCGACGTCCCGAGGATCATGTCGTTCTCGACCTGGCCCATCACCCGCAGGCACGCCCGCGTTCCCACGTTCGCCGAGACGCCCGTGGGTAGTGAGTCCTTGTCGGGGCGCTGGGTGGCGAGGAGAAGGATCACGCCGAGTGCGCGTCCGAGCTTGACGATCTTCTCGGCCAGCTCGGCGGCCTCCTTGCCGTACTCGGGGTGGCTGAACAGCTCCTGGCACTCGTCGATGGCGACCACAAGCGGGTGCAGCCCCAAGTCCTTGCGGCTCGCCAGCTCCGGGGTGACCTTGTTCTCCGGGCACAGGTCCCGAGGGAGGTTCTTGATGATGCGGACCCGCCGCTTGCACTCGGCCCGCAGGTCACGCAGGGCGATCAGGGCGGCCTCGATCTCCTCGTCGTCGAAGCCGCTCGCGTAGCGGGTGGCGTACTGCTCGGCGAAGGCGAGGTCACCGGTGCCTTTGAGCTCGAAGACCTGGACCTCGGCGCGCTCGTCGAGTCCGGCGGCGAGGACCGGGAGCATGAGCAGGAAGGTCTTGCCCATGCCGGGGATCGAGCCGATGAGCCAGTTGGTGAACATCAGCTCACCGGTCACCGCCTGGCCTCTCGGGTCGATGCCGATGGGGAAGGGCCGGAACAGGTCGACCGTGCCCGATTTGACCAGCGGCCAGGTCACGGGCTTGGCGTCGGCCAGGTCGGCGTCGCCGACCCACAGGATGAGGCGGTGCGGGCCGGGGCTTACCCCTTTGGTGTTGACACCGTCCTATGCGGCGATGGCGAGGCTAGCTTGCCGTTGTTCGTAGTCGATCGGTGAGATCTGGCCCAGAGACGAGTGTCTCCGGGTCGTGTTGTAATCGGTGATCCAGGACTCGACCTGGAAGCGAGCCTCCAATGCGTTCGCGAAGGTCCGGCGTCCTTGCAGGACTTCTCGTTTGAGCGTGGCGTTGAACGATTCGGCGAGGGCGTTGTCAGCCGAGGATCCGACCCGGGCCCGCGATTGCATGACGCCAAGTTCGTTGCAGCACTT
>NZ_ATYW01000017.1 GCF_000427885.1 Glycomyces tenuis DSM 44171 | reverse complement strand
ATGACATTCACGCACGCTATGCGATTCTGAGGCAACACGCCCAGGACCGTGATACGACGATCCCGCAAGGTCGGTCGTTCAAGGTTCTGCGGGCTTGTGTATGTGGTCTCACTGGTTTGTTTGGTGGTGAGAGCGGAAGTGGCACACCCGGTCCCATTCCGAACCCGGTCGTTACGGCTTCCAGCGCCGATGGTACTGCACCCGAGGGGGTGTGGGAGAGCAGGACACCGCCAAACATTGACATGACGCAAGGGCCCCCGCCAACAGCGGGGGCCCTTCGCCGTCCCCCCGGCATTGGCGGGGCCCGGCCTGCACCTTTCTGGGGCGCGGCGATCGGGCTGTCTTGGCCGCGCGGTCCGAGCTCTCGTGCTCGCAGCGACACCGCCCCGCCGACGCATGCAGGGCCCGCCGGCCAGACCAGCAGACCCCCCGCCGCATCCTGAGCCAACCCCACGGCCGGCCCGCTATGCCGGGCGGTGTCATGGGCCTGCCCTACTAGCATGGCCGGATGGCAGTAGACCTGTATGCGGGAATCCCAGTGAGCGACTATTCGGCGGCACTGGCTTGGTACGAGAAGCTGTTCGGTTCCCCGGCAACGTTCATCGCCAGTGACACCGAGGCCGTGTGGGAGCTTGCCGAGCATCGGTCGGTGGCCGTCGAACACCGGCCCGAGCGCGCCGGTAACGCCATGCTCACCGTCTTCGTCGACGACTTCGAGACGCTTCTCGCCCAGATCGCCGAGCGGGGCATCGAACCTTCAGCGCGCGAGACCTACCCCAACGGGGTTCGCCACGCCACCTACCACGACCCCGAAGGGAACGAGATCTCGTTCGGCGGCGCTCCCGCTTGAGAACGAGCTCGCCCGGGCCCCGGCGACCGATGCTCTCCGTCCCGCCTCAATACCCGCCTGCCGTCGCAAGCGGGGCGACGGCGGGGCTTTCGGTGTTCACGCTTGATTGCACCCGGTGACTATCATCATGGGCCACAACGATGGAGGTACACCATGTGAAGCGGAATCTGTGTCAAGTGTCAGGGCAACCGGATCTATGTGATCGGGGCCTCCGCCTCCACCGGGTACGGCCGTCCCGATCTGTATCTGGGTATCGTGCCGAGCCGGACCCAGGACAGCCACTTCCTCGTCTGCAGAGATTGCGGGTACACCGAGCGATACGTCAACCCTGAACGGCTGCACCTGCTGGAGAAGTCAGGGCGGACGCTCGAAGAAGCGAAGGCGATAGCCGCCCGCGCCCAGAACCGCTGAACGCCTTAGACGTACGGGCCGGGGAGCGGCTCACCGGCATGCTGGCGGTACCACAGGCCCCGGTAGCAGCGCCACGGTTCGGGGCGCAGCTCCGTCGGGGAGAAGATCTGCTCCAGCAGGCTCCGCGCCTCCAGGAAGAAGTCGAGGCGCTCGTCGGGCGCGGCCACGTGCTGCGAGTCGTCCACCGGCGTCTCCGCCGGGAGGATCGTCAGCGAGGGCCACATCGTCGTCTGCTCCGCCAAGGGCAGCAACCAGGCCCGCATCTCGTCGAGCGGTTCGCTTCCCACCGTGTACGTGAACGAGGTCCGGTGTCCGGACTCCCGGGCCGCCGCCAGGATCTCAGAGAGGCGCTCCGACGGCTGCGCCTCGGCGAGGACGCCCGGGTCCGCGGCCGCCGCGTCCTGAGTCGCGGTCGTCTCGGCCGCCGGCTCGGCGCGGCCCCCCTCGACCGACTCGGTGGTCAGGAAGAGCAGGACCGACCCCACCTTCTCGGCGAGCTCGGCGAACGCCGCCTCGCTGTGCAGCGCCGGCGTCAGCACGCCGAGCGTCGTGCTCTCCGACAGCCCTTCGGCCGTCATCGCCTCGCGCACCGCGATGAGGTTCTCGACCACCAGCGCCTCGTCGTGCGTGTGGATGGCCGTGAGCATCACCTCTCGGATCGGGTGCGGCGTGCCGTCGTCGGACAGGTCTGAGGCCAAGGCCTGCAACAGGTCTCGGTAGTTCTTCACGAGCTCCTGCGAGTCCGTGCCGTTCTGCAGCAGCAGGGTCGCCGCCGTCCCGTCGGCGCGCAGGTAGCCGCGCACCTCGTCGCCCGGTTCGGCCTCGATGATCTCGGCCACCGGGGTGCCGTCGACGCACAGTTCACTGAGCCCGTGCTGCGGAGACGAGGGGTCGACGTGCGCGCGCAGACTGAACGGGGAGGTGGCCCGGTCCGCCGGCAGCACCGTCATGAACTCTTCGCCCTCGGAGCTGCCGCGCAGCCGCATGCCCTCGGTGTTGTTGCCGCGCAGCCCGTAGAGGTTCAGCGCGATCAGCAGCAGCTCGCTCCACTGGAGGTCGTGGCGCACGGCCAATCGACGCCAGCGGCGCACGGTCGATGAGATCGGGCCGGCAAGATCCGCCGGCTGTGTCGGCTCTTCCATCACAGGTTCCGATCCTTCTTCTCGTCCCCACCACTGTCGTCCACCGTACAAGAGACTTTGCCGTACAGGTGGACGCGGTCCACCTCTATGCTAATTCCGTCGAGCCGCAAAAGCACCCACCGTGAGAGCATCGGCACTCCATTGCATCCGCGGCGGGAATGGAGATCGGGCAGGCCTTGACAATTGTTTCTAGCATCGAATCGACACATCCCGAGTGATCTGGAGTCGCGCATGCGAAACGGTGTCGCCCGCGGGCGTGTGCTGGGAGCCGTGGCCAGGACATGGCCCGGCTTCATCGTGAACGCCGTCGAGGCCCGCGCCTGCGAGCATATCGACGCCGGTCGTTTCGACGAGGCCGCTGCGGTGCTGGTGCAGGCCGTGGAGCGCTACGGGCCTGCGACGGTGCCGCAGCTGCTGCTCGCCTGGACGCTCAACAGGGCCGGGCGCCACAGCGACGCGCACGAGTGGGCGGTGCGCGCCGTCGAGGCCGAGCCCGAGAACGCCGACGCGCATTGGGTGCTCGCCAACGTCCTGTTCGAGCTCGAGCGCCGGGACGAGGCCGCGGCCGCCTTGCGCAGTGCCGTCGAACTGGCGCCCGACAACGGCTCCCACCACATGGAGCTCGCCTGGATCCGCTACGAGGAAGAGGATTTCGGCGTCACCCGGGATCTGGTGGACAAGGCCCTCGAATTGGCGCCCGACGACGCTTGGGTGCAGTACACGGCCGGGCGCATCTTCGATCACCATCTGCGGCACCGGCGCGCGCAGTCCCACTACGAACGGGCCCTCGAACTCGACCCCGAGAACGCCGAGGCGCGCTACGATCTCGGTTCGCTGCTCCAGGCCCGCGGCCGGATCACCCGCGGCGTGGTGTGCGTGCACGAGACCGAGCCCGCGCCGGGCGCCGAGGACGAGCACGAGGAGGTCTACACCTCGGTGCTGCTGCGCTGGTCGTGGCGCTGGTACGAGTGGGCGCTGCGGGCGGCGCTCGTGCTGAACGCCTTCGACTGGATCTTCCCGACGCCGTCGTGGTTCGGCGCCTCCCTAGCGGGGCTGCTCCTCGCCGCCTTCGCCGTGCAGTGGGCGCGCACCTTCGCCGCGCTGCCCGCGCCGTGCCGCCGCGACATGCTCGCCCCCGGCCGCCGGGGGCACTTCGCCGGAGCGGCCGCCAGGACGGCGGCGGTGCTCGCGGGGACGGCGGTCGTCCTGCTGGTCGAGCTCAACGCCTTGCAGCACCTGGGCTTGCTCGCCGTCATCGTGCTCGGCTACGTCGACTGGTACCGCCGGGCGGTGCGCATCTCCGGTTACTGACCGCTCGCTGCTAGCCGCGCGGCAAGGTAGGCTTCGTGGCGCGGAACGCGAGCGATAGGGAGGTCCCGTGGTCGATCAGGGTGTCGTGTGTTCGGTCGATCCGTTCGTCAGCGGCATCGGTCGGCAGGTGCTGGCCGAGGGCGGCAACGCCGTCGACGCCGCCATCGCGGCCGGGGCGGCCCTGACCGTGGTGGCGCCGCACCTGTGCGGCCTCGGCGGCGACCTGTTCGCGCTCGTCCACCGGCCCGGTGACGAGGCGCCCGCGAGCCTGAACGCCTCCGGGCGCGCCGGGTCCGGCTCCGACCCCGAGGCGCTGCGCGCCGAGGGGCACGCGGTGATGCCGTTCCGGGACGACATCCGCTCGACGCCCGTGCCCGGCTGCGTCGACGGCTGGTTCGCGCTGCACGAGCGGTACGCGAGCAAGCCGATGGCCGAGCTCCTGGCGCCCGCGATCAGTCTCGCGGACGAGGGCTGGCCCGCCACGAGGATGCTCGCGGTCGCCGGTGCCGCGCTCGAGGGCGTCGAAGGCGCCGAGGACCTCGTCGGGCTCGAACCGGGCGACATCGTCACGCGGCGGCGCACCGCCGCGGCCCTGCGCTCGGCCGCCGAAGGCGGCCGCGACGGGTTCTACCTCGGCGAGTTCGGGCAGGGCCTCATCGAGACGGGCCGCGGCCTGTTCACCGAGGCCGACCTGGCCGCCTCGCAGGCCGCCTGGGAGGCGCCGCTGAGCGCCGAGGCCTTCGGCCACCGGGTGTGGACGGCCGCGCCGAACTCCCAGGGCTATCTGCTGCTGCTGACGCTCGCCATCGCCGACCGCCTCGAGCTGCCGGCCGACCCGGCCGATCCGCTGTGGGCGCACTACCTCGTCGAGGCCTCGCGCCTGGCCGGGCACGACCGGCCCGCGCACCTCTGCGACGGCGCCGACGTCGCCGGAGTGCTCGCCTCGGCCGCCGAGCGCGCCGCCCGCATCAGTCCGGACGGCCGCGTCGACGTACCGGTCCACCAGCAGGCCGGCGGCACCACGTACATGGCCGTCCTCGACGGCAGCGGCATGGGCGTCTCCTACATCCAGTCGAACGCGGCCGGGTTCGGGACGCGGCTGTTCGAGCCGCGCACCGGCATCGGGCTCCAGAACCGCGGCACCGGCTTCAACCTCACCCCCGGGCACCCGGCCGAGCTCGCGCCCGGCAGGCGGCCGCCGCACACGCTTGTGCCCGCCCTGGTCACCCGCCCCGACGGCTCGCTGCGGCTCATCGCCGGCACGATGGGCGGCGACTCGCAGCCGCAGATCGTCGCCCAGCTGCTCGGCCGCGTCCTCGCCTCGGGCGAGTCCGTCGGCGAGGCGGTGGCGGCGCCGCGCTGGCGGCTGCACCCCGGCGAGACGGGCTTCGGCACCTGGCACGGCCCCTACGAGGTCGACGTCGAGCTCGAAGCCGGTGCGCCGTGGAGCGCGGGGCTGGCCGAACGCGGCCACGCCGTGGCGCAGACCGAGGCCGGGAGCGGCTTCGGGCACGCGCACCTCATCGAGATCGACGCCGAGGGGCACGCGGTCGGCGCGGCCGACCCGCGCGCCGAGACCGGGACGGTCGCCTGCACCAGTTGACGGCTCCGCGAGCGTCGACGTGGTGCCGATTGACGGCTCCGCGAGCGTCGCCGTGGTGTGCCGGGTGACGGCTCCGCGGACGCGCTCCCGGCCGACTTGTCGGAGGCTTCGGTTACGGTCCCCCGGAGACCTCTTCCCGGAAGGACGACGACGTGCCCGAGACCCTCAGCCTCGCCGAAGCCCGGCGGATCGCCGTCGCGAGCCAGTTGCCGCGCAAGGCGGTCCGCTACCGGACGGTGCTGGAGCGGCTCGGCTGCATCCAACTCGACACGATCTCGGCGGTCCGGCGCGCCCACGAGCTGGCGCTGCTGGCGCGGGACGTCGACGTCGCCGAGGCCGCCGCCAGTCTCGACGAGCGGCGCACCGCCGTGGCCTTCGAGTACTGGGCGCACGCGATGTCGCTCATGCCGGTGTCGGCCTGGCCGTACATGGCCTGGCGCAGGCGCCACTGGCGTGAGCGCTTCACCGCCGAGCACGCGCTCGCCGACGGCGTCAACGACGAGGTGCGCGCGCTGCTGGCCGACCGCGGCTCGATCACCGTCGGCGACTTCCCCAAGGGCGCCATGCACCGCGGCATGGGCGAGGGGAACATGGGCGACAGCTGGAACCTCCGCACCGACCACAAGCGGGCCGTGGAGCGGATGCTGTGGTTCGGGGAGGTCGCCTGCACGCACCGGGTCGGCTTCCGGCGCGTCTACCGGCTCGCCGAGCGGGCCGTCCCCGCCAGGCACTTCTGGGACGCCACCGAGGAGGAGGGGCTGCGCTTCCTGGTGAGCACCGCGCTGCGGAACCTCGGCGTGGCCACCACCAAGGACATCGCCGACTACTTCCGGATCAAGAACGCCGCCGTCGAGCGGACCCTGCGCGAGCTGGAGATCGAGCAGGTCAAGGTCGAAGGGTGGCGGGGCCGGACGTGGATCGACCCGGGCGCGCGGCGCCTGCGGGCGCCCGACCCCGACCGGGCCGTCGCCGTGTCGATGTTCGACCAGCTGGTGTGGCTGCGCGAGCGCATGGAGCGGCTGTGGGGGCACGGCTGGAAGATCGAGATCTACGTCCCGGCTCCCAAGCGCACCTTCGGGTACTACTGCCTGCCGGTCTTCGTCGGCGACGACCTGCCCGGCCGGGTGGCGCTGCGCCGCACGGGCGGCGAGCTCGTCGTCGAGGCGGTGCAGTGGGACGACGAGCGGGCCGACCGCGGGCACCTGAAGACCGCGGTGCACCAGGTGGCGTCCTGGGTGGACGCCGAGCCGCGCTGGGACGCGGCCGCGGTCTGAGCGGCCCTCGGGCCGTGCTCGGGCACCGCGAAGGGCCTCCCGGAACGGAAGGCCCTTCGGGCGGACGCCTGCTCACCGGCGTCCGATCTCGATGTGATTGGGAGCGCTCCCGTAGCTAGCCGAAGTCGACGTCGCTGCAGGAGTAGAAGGCCTGGTCCAGGTGGCTGGCCTGCCAGATCACGTAGACGACGTGGTGGCCGGTGCGGCCCGGCGCGCTGACCGGGATGTCGACCGGCTCGCCCGGTGCGATGACGCCGGTCTCGGCGACGCGCTCCAGGCTGCCCCACGTCAAGGGCTGCGTGGCCGGGTCGTACCCCTGCTTGGTCACGTAGACCCAGTAGTAGTCGCCGCCGTGGTTGGCGGTGTCCTCGTAATGGAGTGTGAAGTTGTTGTTCATCGGCGTGGCGTGCCAGGGGCCGACCGCGTCGAGCGAGTTGTAGCGCCCGCCCTCGGCCTGGCCGCCGGAGCAGAGCTGGCCGTCGGGAATGCGTGACTCGTGCTGGCCCTGCATGTCCATGCGCAGCAGGCCGTTCCAGTTCCACATGGTGTTGGGATTGGCCTGCCAGGCCTGCCAGCACATGGGGTCTTCCTGCTCCATGTCCGGGTTCAGATGGTCGTCGCCCCAGCGCTCCCAGCAGCTGTACTGCCGGGCGGGGGGACTGGTAGCGGTGCCGTGGGCCGACGCCTCGGGCGCCAGCACGACGCTCATCGCCACTGCCGCGCACAACGCGAACAGCACGACGAGGGAGCGCCGCAGCCAGGCGGTGCCGGTGATGGACATCGTCCACCTCCTCAGATCGTCCTATTGATAAAGGTCAATATATAGGGATTCGTCCATGATCGCAAACATCACCCGGCATTGTCCTAATAGATCAGTATTTCGAGCCTTTCGCCCCGCGCGCCACGGAGGGCCCCACGTTCGTGGGGCCCTCCGGCGGACCCGGCTCGCCCAACTGCCTGCCATGAGCCGGGGGTGCGGCGGCGCTAGCTCGTCACCAGCGTCAGGCCCCAGTCGCTCAGGGCCGGGCCGATCGGCTGGAAGTAGGTCGTGCCGCCCGAGGTGCAGTCGCCCGAGCCGCCCGAGGTCATGCCCTGGGCGCTGTTGCCGGAGATGAACGAGCCGCCCGAGTCGCCCGGTTCGGCGCACACGTCGGTGCGGGTCAGGCCGTAGACCGTTCCCTCCGCGTAGTACACGGTCTGGTTCAGCGCCTCCACGGTGCCGCAGTGCCAACCGGTGGTCGAGCCGGAGCGGCAGATCGAGGCGCCCGGAGCGGCCTGGTTCGCGTCGCTGACGGTCCGCGAGCCGCTGTACATGTTCACGACGTTCTGGAGCTGCTCGCCGCTGCCGACCTCCACCCACGCGCGGTCCTCGCCGGGGAAGACCGAGGCGCGGAACACGCCGGGGGCGGCCTCGCCGCCGGTGACGTCGGCGCCCGTGCCGCCGCAGTGGCCGGCGGTCACGAAGCCGGGCGTGCTGCCCTGGCGGACGGCGAAGCCGACCGAGCAGCGCGAGGCGTTGTTGATGAGGTAGGCGTCGCCGCCGCGGACGAAGTACGTCTCGGGCGCCTCGGCGGTGGTGTCGACGGTGATGAGCTCGGGGTCGACGCCCGCGGCCTCGGCCAGCCCGGTCGCGGCGGCATCGTCGGCGGCCTCGATGACGACCGAGTTGGACTCGACGTCCACGAAGTGGCCGTAGACGCCTTCGGCCTCTACGGCGTCGAGCTCGGCGGCGGCCGCTTCGAGCTCGTCGAGGTCGTGCTCGACCAGGACCGGGGTGGCGCCCTCGGCCTCCAGATCGGCGGCGTCGGCTTCGGAGGTGGTGGCGACGAGGATCTCCTCGGCGTCGTCGGAGACCCACAGGCCGGCATAGGTCTCGTACGTCTCGGGCACCTCGGTGAGGAGCTCGGAGGCGACGGCCTCGACCGCGAGCCGGTCGTAGGCTTCGGTGGCGGAGATGCCGAAGGTCTCGGTCATCTCCTCGATCATGGCGGGGCTCGCCGTGCCGAGCAGCTCGGCGCGGGCTTCGTCCGCTTTGCGCTCGAGCGGGTCGGCCGAGGCCGTGCCGCTGCTGAAGGCGAGGGCGAAGGTGGTGGCGAGGGCGCCGGCGGCGGTGGCCGCGAGCACTCGTTGGCGTTTCATCTCTTCATGCCTTTCGGGTGAGGCCGTTGGGCGGCCGCGGGGACGGCCGCCACGGCCCGGCGATGGTGAGCCGGGCCATATGAGGAGATTAGAGGTAAAACGCATATATCAGAAGATGTAAATAATTCAGTTAATATCCCTGCGGGTTCGGCATAGCCGCGTATATACGGGCAATCGTGGTATTCGCGACTATTGCATGCACACTGGGGTGCACTGCGGTGGCTGGTGTGGACGATAGGTGCCAGTGTTTCCATTGCCGCCGTTCTGCTCGCAGAACGTGGTGAGTCAGGTTTCGGTCACCGTCAGGTCCGCCACGACCTCCACGAAACCGCGCGCCAGCGCGGTCCCCGCGCCGTCGGGCCACGCCAGCGCCACCCGCAGCGGCTCGACGTCGGTCAGCGGCACCCACACCAGGTCCGGACGCGCGTAGTAACTGGCCATGCTGGACGGCGCGAAGCAGATCGCCGCGCCCTCGGCCACCTGCTCCAGCATCTCCTCCACGTTGTCGTTCGTCGGCCCCCACAGCGGCTCCGAGCCGTCGGGCCGCGGATTGACCGCCCACCAGTCCACCCACCTCCGCGGCGCGCGTTTGGTCCACATCAGAGGCTCATCGTTGGTCTCGACCACCGACACGCCCGCCCGGTACGCCAGGCGGTGCCCGATCGGCAGGCCGACCACGCGCGGCTCGGTGTGGACGACGGCGCTCCGCAGCCCCGTCAGATCCGCCGGGAGCCACACGAACGCCACGTCGACCCGCCCGTCCCGCAGCGCCTCCGCCTCCTCGCCCCAGTCGAACCGCTTGGGCTCCACCCGCACCGCCGGGTGGCGGCGGGCGAACTCGGCGCGGGCGCGCCTGGTCAGCTCCCCGGCGCCGCTGGCCTCGAAGCCGACCCGCAGCACCCGGGCGGCGTCGCGCCGGTGCCGGGCGGCCACGGCCGCGACCAGGTCGGCCCGGCGCACCGCCTCCGAGGCCGCGCGCACCACGTCGCGCCCGGCGTCCGTGGCGACCACGCCGCCGGGGGTGCGCTCGAACAGCCGCACGCCCAGTTCCGTTTCGAGGCCCTTGAGGGCGTACGAGAGCGCCGGCTGGCTCACGAAGAGCGCCTTCGCGGCGCGCCCGAGGTTCCCGTGCTCGTCGATCGCGACGAGGTACCGCAGTTGACGCAGCTCCATGCTGCGATCATAAGCCGCGTTTATCACCCGCGCGAAACTCGGTATTGGACACCGCAAGGGCCGCAGGGGGATAACTGAGTGGAACCGCGAACCGAAAGGCATCACCGATGCCCACCGGGCGCCCCGTCGGCCGCACGCCGATCCTCCCCTGAACCACCGGCACCTCGAAGGAGCACCATGACCACCAAGAACCCCGTCGGCCGCGTCTGGCTGATCACCGGCACCTCCTCGGGCTTCGGCCGCGCCATCGCCGAGGCCGCCCTGGCGGCGGGCGACACCGTCGTCGCCACCGCCCGCGACACCAAGTCCCTCGACGATCTCGTCGCGGCCCACCCCGACCGGGCCGTGCCCGTCCGGCTCGACGTCACCGACCCCGAGCGCATCGCCGCCGTCGTCGCCGAGGTCGCCCTCTGGTACGGCCGCATCGACGTCCTGGTCAACAACGCCGGGCGCGGCCACGTCGGCGCCGTCGAGGAGAGCCTCGACGGCGAACTGCGCGCGCTGATGGAACTGCACTTCTTCGGGCCCGCCGCCCTCACCCGGGCGGTGCTGCCGCACATGCGGGCCCAGGGCTCGGGCGCGATCGTCCAAGTGAGCAGCATGGGCGGGCGCCTCTCCTTCCCCGGCGTCGGCGCCTACTCGGCGAGCAAGCACGCGCTCGAGGGCCTGAGCACGGCCTTGGCCGCCGAGGTCGCCCCGCACGGGATCCGCACCCTGATCGTCGAGCCCGGCGCGTTCCGCACCGGCCTGGCCAGCGCCTCGCAGTCGCAGTCCGCGCCGATCGCCGGGTACGAGGAGACGGTCGGGCCGTTCCGCACGGCCTTCCCCGACAGCGACGGCAGCCAGCCCGGCGACCCGGCCAAGGCCGCCGCCGCGATCCTGGCCGCGCTCGAAGCCGACGAGCCGCCGCTGCGCCTGGTGCTCGGCGCCGACGCCGCCGACGCGATCGGGGACGCGCTGGAGACGCAGTCGGCCGAGCTCAAGGCGTGGGAGCCGGTCTCGCGGGGCACCGACTTCGACTGAGCCGTCTCGCCGCTGAGCGATCCCACCGGCGCGCGAGGGCGCCGCTCCGAGCGGAGCGGCGCCCTCGCAGCGGTGCTACCGGAACGCATCGGCGTGCTCGGCGGCCCACTGGGCGAAGGAGCGCGGCGCCCGCCCGGTGATCTCCTCCACGGTGGACACGACGGTCTTGCCCTCGTCGGGCGTGTCGCCGAGCGCCTCGACGAGGAAGGCGACCATCTCCTCGCCCATGCCCTGGGCGGCCCACTGCTCGCGGGCCTCGTCGACGGTCAGCTCCACGAACTCGAGCTCGCGGCCGATCGCCTCGCCGAGGATCCGGACCTTGTCGGTGATCGTGACCGCCTCGGGGCCGGTCAGCAGGTACGCCTCGCCGCCGTGGCCGCCTTCGAGCAGGATCTTGGCGGCCACCGCGCCGATGTCGGCGGGGTGGATCATGGCGCTGACGCGGTCGCCGAACGGCTCGCGGATGCGGCCCTCGGTGCGGATCGCCGCGGCCCACCACATCAGCGTGTTCGACATGAACTCGACGGGGTGGAGCAGCGTGGTCTCGACGCCGCTCGCGGCCAGGGCCCGTTCGAGCTCGCCCTCGGCCCTGCCGCCGAGGACGGTCGCTCTGGACACGCCCGCGGCCTCGGCGAGGGCGACGATGCGGCCGGCCTCGGGCAGCGGCGCGTACTGATCGCCCGCGAAGTTGATGAAGTGGACGGCGTCCACGCCGTCGAAGGCGCCCCCGAGGGTCTCGGGGGAGGAGAGGTCGCCGACGGCGAGCTCGACGCCGTCGGGGACCTCGGCGTCGGCGTCGCGGGTGAGCGCGCGGATCTTGACGCCCGGGTCGAGCTCGATGAGCTGGGCGATGACGTGGCGGCCGACGGTCCCGGTGGCGCCGGTGACGAGAACGTTCATGGGGTACTCCTCGATGCAATATTAGAACGGAATGCTTTGTTCTGATAATAGCAGAACGGAATGATCTCTTCCAGTAAAACGGCGGACTCTTGCGAGGAATCTCCGGAGCCGAGTCGGCGGACGGCCCGGCCTACGGCTTCGGTGAGCGCGGGTCCCCCGCCTTGACCAGGCCGGACTCGTAGGCGCAGATGACCGCCTGGGCGCGGTCGCGCAGGCCCAGCTTCGCGAAGACCTTGCCGACGTGCGACTTCACCGTCTGCTCCGAGACGAACAGGTGCGAGGCGATCTCCGGGTTCGACATGCCGCGCGCGATGAGCCGCAGCACCTCCTCCTCGCGCGCCGTCAGCGCGTCCAGCTTCGAGGAGCGGACCGGCTCGGTCGGCCGGGAGCTGAAGAACTCCTCGATGAGCCGCCGCGTCACCGACGGCGCCAGGAGCGCCTCGCCGTCCGCGACGACCCTGACCGCCGCGATGAGGTCGTCCGGCGGCGCGTCCTTGAGCAGGAAGCCGCTGGCGCCCATGCGGAGCGCCTCGTAGACGTAGTCGTCGACGTCGAAGGTGGTCAGCATGAGCACGCGCGGGCGCCGGTCCTCGGGCAGTGAGAGCAGGTTCCGGGCCGCCGCCAGACCGTCCATCTTGGGCATACGGACGTCCATGAGCACCACGTCGGGACGGCACCGCGAGGCCTCGGCCACCGCCTCCACGCCGTCGGCGGCGTCGCCGACGACCTCGATGTCGTCCTGGGCGGCCAGCAGCGCGGCGAAGCCGGCGCGGACCATCGCCTGGTCGTCGGCGATGAGCACCCGAATGGTCACTGTGGTCACTCCTGTGCGTCGAGGCGGTCGCCGAGCGGCAGCTCGGCGCGGACCCGGAACCCGCCGTCCTCGGTGGGACCGGCCTCGAGCCCGCCGCCCGCGATGACGACGCGCTCGCGCATGCCCACCAGGCCGAGCCCGGACCCGTCCGGCTCGGGCGGGGCGCCGCCGTCCGGCCGAGCGGCATTGACCACCGTAACCACCACCGACCCGCCCTCGCCGCGGACCTCGACAGCAGTCGCGGCCCCCGCGGCGTGCCGCACCACGTTGCTCAAGGCCTCCTGCACCACCCGGTAGACCGTCAGGCCCACCGCCTCCGGCAGGTCCTCGGGCAGAGCGACGACGGCCAGCGTCGTCGGCGTCCCCGAGCGGTCCACCGCCTCCACCAGGCCCGCCAGGCCCTCCGGCCCCGGCATCGGATCGCGCAGCCCCGACTGGTCCTCGTTGCGCAGCACCGCCAGGAGCCGGCGCATCTCCGCCAGCGACTCCCGCGCCTGCGCGCCGATCGAGCGGAACTCCTCGCGCGCGGCCTCGTCGAGACCCTCGATCCGGTACTCGGCGGTCGAGGACTGCACCGCGATCACCGACATGTGGTGGGCCACGATGTCGTGCAGCTCGCGGGCGATCCTGGTGCGCTCCTCCAGCATCCGCCGCCTGCCGCGTTCGGCCGAGGCCACCTGCTCCTCCTCGGCGACGCGGGCCCGGCCCTGCCGCCAGATCCGCACCGACAGGCCCACCACGAACACCAGGGCCCCGAACACGGCCATCACGCCCAGGTTCTCGCCGGCCAGGGCCGCCGCGCCCCTGTCGGCCGGGGCCGGAGCGGTCGGATTGGGCATGATGACGTCGATGTCGAGGAACCGGGCGTTGACCGCCCAGAGCGCCCAGGTGCCCGCGGCCAGGTAGCCGAGCCACGCCCCGATCGCCACCACCGCCCGGCGGTCCCTGGCCAGAGCGAACTGCACCACCAGGTACGCGAACAGGCTCGGCGAGGTCATGGGCCACGGATCGGAGCCGACCGCGTCGGTGCCCAGCACGGTGGCGGTGAACACGGCCATGACCAGCAGCCACGCCAGCACGGGGCGGAACCGCGCGAGGATCACCGCCGCGGCGGTCAGCGCCGCGATGAGCTGGCTCAGGCCCGACACGTGGGCCGCGCGTGCCAGCACCTCGTTCTGGGTGCCGAGCAGCAGCAGCGCGAACGGGACCGAGCCGGGCCCGATCAGCGCCGGCACCGTGGTGAGCCTGAAGCGCCACGAGACGTCGCCGACCGGGCCGGTGCTGATGAGGTAGCTCAGGATCCACCGCACCGGGCGCGGTCGCCGCCGCTCCTCGGATCGCGCCGCCTCGGATTCCGCGTTCTTGGATGCCACTGCCCCAAGGTATGCCGCCGCGCATCCGGCCCGCCTCACCCGCCGGTACGGTTCGGCCCGTGCCGACTCACCCCTCGGTATGAGGCCCGATTCCGCGCCGCGGAGTGAGGGCGGCGGGCCTGGGCGAACTTAGCGTTCGGTCCCATGAATCGAACCCTGTTCCGAAGCCCCGCCGCAGAACTGGCCGCCACCGCGGGCCTCGTCACGAGCGTCGCCAGCTTCGCGCTGCTGCACCTGCTCATGTCCGAGGCGGTGGACCCGGTGAGCACGCCGGTGTCGATGTACGCGCTCTCGTCCCCGGGCACCGTCCTGTTCCCGCTCGGCGCGGTGAGCCTGGCGCTGTCCTGCGCGATCCTGGCCGGGCGCGGCGTCGGGCTGCCGCGGCAGTCGCTCGTCCGCTTCCTGCTGGGCTCGACGGCGGTGATGCTCGTCCTCGCCTCGCTGTTCCGCAGCGGCACCCCCGAGTCCGGCCTGACCGTCGCGGCCCAGATCCACCGCTATACGGCGGGCGCGGCGTTCGTGCTGCTCACCGTCGCGGCCGGGCTGTGCGCGGTCCGCATGCGCGAGTCCGGCGCCTCGACCGCGGTCCGCCGCGCCCTGTGGTGGGTGACGGCGCTGGCCTCGCTGACGTTCCTGACCACCGCGGTCAACACCTTCCTGCCCGGCCTGGCCGACGGCGGCGACTGGCGCGGCGTCCCGCAGCGCGTCCTCCTCGTGGTGCTCTCGGCGCTGGTCGGCGTGCTCATCGCCAACTCGCGCCTCGAAGCGGCCCCGCGGCCGGTGCCCTCACCCCGGAGCGTCGGTGCGGGAATGGCTCCGCGGAGCGATGCGCCCGGCGCCCCGGTGCTCATAGCGTCGAAGTCATGAGCGATCCGATGCGCGACTTCGAGCGGCTGACGGCCGCGATCGACGCGATCGCGGTCCACGTCGAACGCTACGAGCGGTACGCGGCCGAGCTGCATCGCGCCAGCGCCGAGCAGGCTGGACTGCGCCGCCTCCGCCCCGGACTGCGGCCGCGGCTCGACGACATGGAGGCCGAACTGTCCTATCTGCGGCTGCGGGCGGTCGAGCCGGCCACGGTCGTCCAGATTGGCGGCGACGGCTGGTCGGCCGCGTGGCTGCTGCGGGCGCTGCGCGACAACGGCCACGGGCGGCTCCACTCCTTCGACCCGAGCGGCCGGGCGGCGGCGACCGTCCCCGAGGACCTGGCGGCGGGCCGCTGGGAGCTGACCGCCGGCGACGTCCGGGCCCGCGCCGACCGCCTCCCCGCCGAGATCGACTACCTGTTCCTGGACGGGGACCACTCGGCCCGCCTCGCCAAGTGGTACCTGCCGAACGTGGTGGCCCGGCTCGCGCCGGGGACGCCGGTGAGCGTCGACGGCGTCTTCCGCCACCGGCGCCCGCGCCCCTTCGGGGAGGCCGCGCTGATCCTGAAATGGCTGCGCGAAGGCCGCATGGACTACTTCACCGCGGCCCCGGCCAGGCAGCCGGTGATCCACCGGCAGCTCGACCGGGTCCGCCGCGCCCTGGGTTTCGACGACCCGCTCCGCACCGGCCGCCGCAACCCGATGATCTTCTTCCACACCGCTTGAGCGGCGGACGGAAAGCCGGTGCGGTTCACCGCACCGGCCTGCGGCCCGGGATTCAGGCGGCGGCGCCGAGGACGAGGGCCCCGATCACCGGCGCCATGTACATCAGGGGGGCGCCGATGTGGGAGTAGCAACGGGCCCTGAGGACGGTGATGAGGGCACCTGTGAAGTACAGGATGAGGCCGATCGCGGCCGCCACGCCGATGAACGGCACGAACAGGCCGACGACGAGGCCGATCGCCCCGGCGGTCTTGGCGGCGCCGAGCCAGGGCCACGCGGAACGGGGCACGCCGTATTCGGAGAGTTGATCGGTGACGAAGGAGAAGTTGAAGAAGATCGCGATGGCCGAGAAGGCGACGAAGGCGGCGGCGAAAAGGGCGACGATGGTGTAGGCGGTGGACATCGGAGTACTCCTGTCGGTTGCGCGCCGGGTGCGGATGGGCACCGGGCGGGTGCTCGTGGTCTTCACCAGGTCGAACCCGCGTCTCGCTCGCGTGTGACAGGAAACCGAGAAAATATGCCGACGATCACATCGTCGTGGCGGATGTCAGGCGGCCGGGCCCGCGCCGATGCTGAGCGCGTCGAAGTCGAAGACGAGGTCGGCGCGGTCGCGGCCCTTGCGGATGCGCCGCGCGTTCGGCTCGTCCACCGCCTCGATCCAGGCCCGCGTCGCCTCGGCCGACTTCCCGAAGCGCTCGTGCCTGGCGGCCAGCCGGGCCAGGCGGATCGGCTCGTCGAGCTCGCAGTACCAGACCTCGGTCAGCTCCCGCCGCACCTCGCCCCACGGTTCGTCGGGGTCCAGCAGGTAGTTCCCCTCGGTGACCGCCACCGCCGTCTCGGGCGGGACCGGGATCGACCCGGCCACCGGCTCCTCGATGCGCCGGTCGAAGGCGGGCGCGTAGACCACCCGGTCGCGCTCGGCGGCGATGCGGCCCAGGAGGCTCCGGTAGCCCGCGGCGTCGAAGGTGTCGATCGCGCCTTTCCTGCCGGCGCGGCCGAGCCGCTCCAGCTCGGCCTGCGCGAGGTGGAAGCCGTCCATCGGCACCCACACCGCCCCGGTGCCCGAGGAGTGGAGCGAGCGCGCCAGCCACGCGGCGACGGTCGACTTGCCCGCGCCGGGGCAGCCGGTGATCCCGATCAGGACCCGCCCGCCGCCCGAGGCCAGTGCCCGGACGCGGTCCAGCAGTTCCTCGCGCCGCCGCGCCGATTCGGATGCTTCGATCGCCATGTGGCCGAACCTAGCGGACCGGTCCGTCCGATGGGGCCGCGGCGGGGCGGTCAACCGGCGCGCCGGTCCCGGCCCCGCCGGTCCGGCGCCGCGCCTCGGGCCAGCCGCCGCTCGCGGCGGCCCCTGGCGAGCTCGGTCTCCAAGGCGTCCAGCGGCTGCGCGAAGGCGTCGGCGAAGCGCGCGAGCCACTCCTGGACGACGGCGAGCCCGGCGGCGTCGACGCCGTACACGCGCCGCGTGCCCTCGGCGCGGACGGTGACCAGCCCGGCCTCGCGCAGGACCCGCAGATGCTGGGAGGCGGCCGGCTGGGAGATCCCGAACTGCGCGCGCAGCGCCTCCGCGATCACCCCCGCCGGCCGCTCGCCCTCGTTCAGCAGCTCGAGGATCCGGCGGCGCACCGGGTCGCCCAGCGCGTCGAAGACCTCGACGGACATCAGCCCTCCTGGGCCGCTTCCGGCGGCGTCGTGTAGAACGCGATCGCGCCCTGGGCGGCGGCGCGCGCCTTGTCGGGGTCGTCGCCGGTCTCGATCTGGGCCCGCGCCCAGTCCTCGGCGCACTCGGTGAAGAAGGCGACGCCCTCGGGGCCGACGGCCCAGGCCTCGTGCTCCTGCGGGTCGGCGCTCTCGCCGGTGTCCAGGTGCAGGCCGAGGCCCATGAGGGACCCGTCCCAGCCCAGGCCCACCGCGCCGGGGCCGAACTGCTCCCACAGCGCGGGGTCGACGTGGGCCTCGTGGACGAGTTCGAGGGCCGTGCCGCCGTCGGTCTCGCTGAGGCGGACCTCCAGCCACGAGACCTGCCCGCCGAACTCCCAGGTCACGGCGAGGCTCTCGGGCTCGGAGCAGCGTTCGACGAGGCCGCCCGCGTTGCCTTCGAACTGGTAGCGGCCGCCGACGGAGAGATCGCCGCTGACCGGCAGGAACCAGCGCGGCAGCCGCTCGGCGTCGGTGAGGGCGTCCCACACGTCGGAGCGCTCGGCTCTGTACGTGCGGCGCGCGACGGCGATCTTGGTCGGTCGTCCGTCGCGGGAGCCGCCCCGAAGCTCGCGCGTCACGAGCCGGGCGGTCTTGATGGGATCGGGCGTTGCCATGTCTCCTCCTAATATAAGTTGCAACTTATATTAGGAGGCCCGGGGTGGTCGTGTCAAGCGTTCGGCGAAGTCGCGCGGGAGCGGGAGGGGCGCGTCATGTGAAAACTTTCACAAGCGCGAGGATTTGAACGTGTTCAGACGTAGTTTCAAGGCATGTCGGTCCATGAGGTCCTCGCCCAGATGTCGGATGCGGCGCCGACGGTGCTCGCCTCCGCGGAACCCGCCGGACTGCTCCCGGCCCGCCAGCAGATGGCCCTGTCCCTGGGCTGGCACATCATCCTCGCCTGCTTCGGCGTCGCCTTCCCCGCCATCATCTTCGTGATGCACCTGCGCGGCATCCGCAAGAACGACCCGGTCGCGCTCGACCTCGCCAAGCGCTGGGCCAAGGTCTCCGCCGTCCTGTTCGCCATCGGCGCCGTCTCGGGCACCGTGCTCAGCTTCGAGATGGGCATCCTGTGGCCGGGCCTGATGGGCACCTTCGGCGACGTCCTCGGCCTGCCCTTCGCCTTCGAAGGCCTCGCGTTCTTCCTCGAGGCGATCTTCCTCGGCATCTACCTCTACGGCTGGGGCCGCATACCGCCGAAGCGGCACCTGCTCATGGTGCTGCCCATGGCCGTGACCGGCGTGATCGGCACCTACTGCGTCATCGCCGTCAACGCCTGGATGAACGTGCCCACGGGCTTCAACATCGTCGACGGCGAGATCACCGACGTCCAGCCGTGGGCGGTGCTGTTCAACGGCCACGTCTTCGCCCAGTTCGCGCACATGTGGGTGGCCGCCTACATGGTCGCCGGCTTCTCGATCGCCGGCGTGTACGCCGTCGGCATGCTGCGCGGCAGGCGCGACCGGCACCACCGCATCGGCTTCCTCGTGCCGTTCGTCTTCGCGACGATCGCCGCCCTCGCCCAGCCCTTCGTCGGGCACTTCCTCGGCGAGGGCCTCGACGAGCGGCAGCCCGCCAAGCTCGCCGCCTTCGAGCTCGCCGAGACCACCACCGACGGCGCATCGCCGCTGCGCATCGGCGGCGTCTACATCGACGGCGAGGTCAAGGGCGCGATCGACATCCCCTACCTCGGTTCCCTGATCGCCCAGGGCTCACTCGACGAGCCGGTGCCGGGCATGGACACGATCCCCGCCGAGGACCTGCCGCCGGTCAACATCACCCACTGGGCCTTCCAGACCATGATCGGCATCGGCCTCCTGCTCATGCTCGCCGTCCTGCTCTACTGGTTCATGCGCTGGCGGGGCCGGGACCTGCTCGACAACCGCTGGTTCCTGCGCTTCGCCGCCGTCGGCGGGCCGCTCGCGGTGCTCGCGCTCGAGGCCGGGTGGATCGCCACCGAGGTCGGCAGGCAGCCGTGGATCGTCTACGGCGTCATGCGGACTCCCGAGGCGGTCGGCGATTTCACGGCCGGACTGTGGGGCGTGCTGATCGCCTCGATCGTGCTCTACGGCGCCATGACCGTCGGCGCCGCGATCGTCCTGCGCTCGATGGCCCGGCGCTGGAGGAACGGCGCCTCCGATCTGCCGAGCCCCTACGGCCCCGAACTGTCCGAAGCGGGCGCGGGGGAGGAGCGATGAGCCTCGAGATCGCCGTCGCGGCGGCCCTGTTCGTCGGCGTCGTCGCCTACGCCGTGCTCGGCGGGGCCGACTTCGGCTCCGGCTTCTTCGACCTCACCGCGGGCGGCAGCAGGCGGGGCGCCGAGGTGCGGACCCTCATCGACCGCAGCATCGGCCCGGTCTGGGAGGCCAACCACGTCTGGCTGATCTACGTGCTCGTCATGTGGTGGACGGCGTTCCCCGCCTCGTTCGCCGCGGCGATGACGACCGTGATCGTGCCGCTGGTGCTGGCGCTGCTCGGCATCGTCCTGCGCGGCGCGAGCTTCGCGTTCCGCAAGTACAGCGAGACCCTCGGCCAGGCGCGGCTGTTCGGAGCGATCTTCGCGTGCTCCTCTGTGCTGGCGCCGTTCTGCTTCGGCACCGTCGCGGGCGCCCTCGCCTCGGGCCGCGTCCCCGCCGAGGGCCACGGCGACCTGTGGACGTCCTGGCTCAACCCGACCTCGCTGTTCGGCGGGGTCATCGCGGTGGGCACGTGCGCGTTCCTGGCCGGGGTGTTCCTGACCGCCGACGCCGCCCGCGGGGGACAGCGGCGCCTGGCCGAGCGGCTGCGGGTCCGCTCGCTCGCCGTCGGGGCCGTGACCGGCGCGGTGGTGTTCGCCGCGCTCATACCGCTCACCGCGGACGCGCCGACGTTGAGCGAGGGCCTCGCCGGGCGGGCCGCGCCGCTCATCGTCCTCTCGGCGCTGGGCGGCGGCGCGACCCTGCTCCTGCTGCTGCGGCGCCGCTACGGCCCCGCCCGCCTCACCGCCGTCCTCGCGGTGTCCTCCGTGGTCTCGGGTTGGGGTCTCGGCCAGTACCCGTGGCTGCTGGTCGACCACATGACGATCGACGACGCCGCCGGGGCGCGGGCGACCCTCTGGGGGCTGCTGGTGGCCGCCGGCATCGCCGCGGTCGTCGTCGGACCGGCGCTGCTGTACCTGTTCCGCCTCACCCAGACGAAGGAGTGGAGCGGCGCCGGGCACTGACGGTCCTCAGCCTCGGTACCAGGCCGGTTCCCCGGCGACCGTATAGCCGGGGGTCAGCACCGATCCGAGCACCTCGGGGTCTTGCATCAGCCGCAGCTTGCCGACCGGCGGCGCACTGGCCTCGTCGAGCCGGGCCGCCTGCTCGGGCGTCAGCTCGAAGTCCAGTGCGGCGAGGTTCTGGTCGAGCTGGGCGGTGTCGCGGGCGCCGATGATGACCGAGGCGACGCCGCGGCGCCTGAGCGCCCAGTTCAGCGCCACCTGCGCCATGCTCCGGCCGGTCTCCCCGGCGATCTCGTCCAGGACGTCGAGGGTGCGCCAGTGGCGCTCGCCGAAGCCGCCGAGCATCTGGCGGAAGTACCGCTGGGAGGCGTCGTTGAGCCGCCCCTCGCCCTCCACGTAGTCGTCGGTGCGGCGGTACTTCCCGGTCAGGAAGCCACTGGCGAGCGGGCTCCAGGGCACGACGCCCATGTCGAGGTCGAGGGCGGCGCCGACGTGCTCGGCCTCGATCTCCCGGTTGATCAGGGAGTACTCGAGCTGGAGCGCGGCGACCGGCTCCCAGCCGCGCCACCGGGCCGTCATCTGCGCCTTGGCCGCATACCACGCGGGCACGTTCGACAGGCCCACGGCGCGGACCTTGCCCGAGCGCACCAGGGCGTCGAAGGTGGACATGACCTCCTCGACCGGGGTGACGGCGTCCCAGATGTGGACCCAGTACAGGTCGATGTAGTCGGTGCCGAGGCGGCGCAGGGACTCCTCGAGCGTGGCGAGCATGTTCTTGCGGCCGTTGCCGACCCGGTTGGGGTTGCGGGTGCCGCCGCCCTGCGAGTACTTGGTGGCCAGCACGATCCGGTCGCGCAGGCCCGGTTCGGCGAGGAACTCGCCGAGCAGCGCCTCGCTGCGGCCCTGGGAGTAGACGTCGGCGGTGTCGACGAAGTTGCCGCCCGCCTCGAGGTAGCGGTCGAGGACGGCGCGGGCGGTGGCCGCGTCGCTGCCCCAGTCGTCCTGGGCGAAGGTCATGGTGCCGAGGGCGAGCGGGGAGACGCGCAGGCCGCTGCCGCCGAGGAGGTGGTAGGCGTTCATGGTGGTCACGGATAGGCTCCTTGCTGAGAGGAACGAAAACGGAATGATTGTTCCGTTTTAAATATACGGAATGTTGATTCCGTTTGCAAACAAGGGGGCCCCTTGAACGCCGAACGGCCGCTGCGCGCAGACGCGGTGCGCAACCGCGCCCAGGTCCTGGAGGTCGCCGAGGCGCTCGTCGCCGAGCGCGGCTTCGGGGTGCCGGTCAGCGCGATCGCCAAGGAGGTCGGCGTGGGCGTGGGCACCGTCTACCGCCACTTCCCGACCAAGGAGGCCCTGTTCGCGGCCATCCTGGCCCGCAAGATGGACGAGCTGGTCGATGTCCTGCGCGGCTTCGCCGAGGGCGACGACCCGGCCGCGGCCTTCGGCGAGTTCATCGCCTACATCATCGAGCGCACCGTCCGCGACCGCTCGCTCTACCAGGGCCTGGCCGAAGTGGCCGATGTCGAGATCGGCCCCGGGAGCGACCTGGGCGCCGAGATGTTCGCCGCCGAAGGCCGCATTCTCGAACGCGCCCAAGCGGCAGGCGCCGTCCGACGCGACTTCGACGCCGCCGACCTCAAGTCCCTCATCGCGGGCTGCATCGTCATGGCCGAGCACGGCACCGCCCCGGCGCGCGTGGTCGAGCTGGCTCTCAAGGCCCTCGCACCCTGACCGCCCCGTTCGCCGACCCCGCTCCGCCGCTCCGACACACTGCGGGCCGGTGCGTGTTCGGCGCACCGGCCCGCAGTGTCGGATCTCGCAGCGGGGTCAGCCGATCAGGGCCACCATCGCGTCCAGCGTCTCGAAGTCGACCGGCGGCGTCCCCTCGGCGGCCTTGACGCCGACGCCGAGCACCCAGCCGCTCCCGGCTCGGAACTCGACCGAGGTCAGCTCGGTCCCCGCGTCCTCCACCGTCCGGTGCACCCGCGACGTCGACTCGTCCACCTCGATGAACTGGCAGTCCGCGGCGTCATCGCACTTCGAGTAGTGCTCCGCGGCGGTCTGACCGGCTCCCCCGTCGCCGGGGGCGTCGATGGGGGTCTTCTGCAGGAACAGGGTCACCGGCTGCCCGTCGATGACGGCCTCGACGACGGCGACGGCGGTGTCGTCCTCGCCGTAGTGGGAGCCCTCCTCGACGTCGGCGAAGGCGATCGACGCCTCCGCGTCCACGACCGCCCCGGGGAGCTCCGAGGCGATCGCGTCGGTGAACGCGCCGATCAGCTCCTCCTCGGCAGGGGTCGACTCCTCTTCCGACTGCTCCGCCTCCGGCGCCTCCTCGCCGACCGGGATGGCTGCCGCGAGCTGGCCGAGCTGCTCGGGCGTCGTGCTCAGCGTGCCGGGCCCGCCGGCGACGCCCATCTGCACGTGGACGACGGTGCCGTCCCCGTGCAGCAGCAGTGCGCTGTGGTACGGGAGTCGCTCCTCGGAGGACGGCACGTCTTCGTCCACGAGCACCGTGCGCTGCTCTTCGACCATCAGTAGGCCGCCGTCCCACGTGCAGGTGCCGTCGATGGACTCGCATCCGGCGAGTTCCTCGGCCCGGACCATCGGATCGCCCGCCGGATCGAGCACATCCACAGTGAGCGATACGCGCTCGTCGGTGTCGGGGAAGGTCGCGATCCCTTCGAAGCGGTAGCCGCCGAGCTCCGCATCGTAGTAGAAGTCGTCGTGGTCCGCTTCGCCCTGGCCGCACGAGCCGCCCACGGAGCCGCCGATGCCGGCGACGTGCTCCCGCAACTCGTGGTCGTACATGGTCGCGACGGCGGCCTGCTCCGCGGTCATCTCCTCGCTCGGCTCCGAGCAGGGGGACTCCTCGCCGCTTTCGCCGGAGGCCGGCGGTCCGGCGTCGCCGCCTCGACCGAGCACCATGGGCGCGGTCACGACCAGGGCGAGGGCGGCGACCGCCGCGAGCGCGCCGGCTCCGGTCTGGGCGGCTCGGCGCCGCCGATGCGACCTCTTCCCGGAGGCGACGATGTCGTCGGTGCTCGCCCGCCGGGCCGGCGCGGGTCCCGCGAGCGCGTCGTTGAACAGCTCGCGCATCTCGTGTGGGTTCATGATTCGGCTCCTTGGCCTGTGAGATCGGCATTCTCATACAGGTCGCGCAGCGTCTGCAGTCCCCGCGCGGTCTGACTCTTGACGGTGCCGGTCGAGCAGCGGAGGATCCGCGCGGTCTCGTCGACCGACAGGTCCTCCCAGAAGCGGAGGACCAGGGTGGCCCGCTGCCTGGGTGGCAGCTTGGCGAGGACGGAGACGGCCGTCAGGCGGTCGTCGTGCCCGCCGGCCCGGACCGGGACGTCGGGCGGCGCGGCGTAGGAGCGCTCGCGGCGGAACCAGCTCCGCCGCGACTCGTCGATCAGCGCGTTGGCGATGATCCGGCGGGTGTAGGCGTCGGCCGTCTCCGGCCGCGTGCGACTCCACTTGCCGTACAACCTGATCAGCG
Source organism: Glycomyces tenuis DSM 44171 (assembly GCF_000427885.1). Lineage (GTDB taxonomy): Bacteria > Actinomycetota > Actinomycetes > Mycobacteriales > Micromonosporaceae > Glycomyces > Glycomyces tenuis. The sequence continues at coordinate 168,634 of NZ_ATYW01000017.1, read as the reverse complement.
AGGTCTGCACGGCGTCTTCGGCTCGGTGCCAATCGCCGCACATGAGGAAGGCCGTCCGCAGCAGCGCGCTGCGCCGGGCCTCCACGTACTCGCGGAACTCGGTCTCCTGCTGTGGCGTCATGAGGGCCTCTCGTCATGTCTCCGTCTCCCCTTCTACGGAACGGGCCCTCAGGGAGGTTGCATCGGAGAAGGAGGTCGGGCGGCGCCGTTCACGCCGCCGCGGAGCGGGCCGCCTACCCTACGGTAGGTAAGCTGGTCGCATACCGGCGCGTCTTCGCGATCGACCTGCACGCCACCTGCGCCGCGCCCCCGGCTCACACGAAACCTCAAGGGAGACATGGTGGAATCCGGCATCCGTATCGCGAACCGCTACGTGCTCGAGGAGCTGATCGCCACCGGCGGCATGGGCGCGGTATGGCGCGGCCACGACGCGCAGCTGGACAGGCCGGTCGCGGTCAAGCTGCTGCGGAACTCGCTCTTCCAGGACAACGACGAGGCCCGGAAGCGCTTCGACCGCGAGGCCCGAGCGGCGGCCAGGCTCAAGGGCGCGGGCTTCGCGGTGGTCTACGACCACGGCTCCTGCACCGTCGGCGACGAGGACGTCGCCTACCTGGTGATGGAGCTCGTCGAAGGCGAGTCGCTGTCGGCGCTGCTCGACCGCGAGGAGCGGCTCTCGCCAGAGCGGGCGATGGCGGTCATCGGCGCGGTCGCCGACACCCTGCGGCTCGTCCACCGCGAAGGCATCGTCCACCGCGACATCAAGCCCGGCAACATCCTCATCGAAGAGGACGGCGCCGTCAAACTCGTCGACTTCGGCATCGCGCGGATCAACGGCGTCACCTCCCTGACCTCGACCGGCGTGGCACTGGGGACGCTCCACTACGCCTCGCCGGAGCAGCTCGACCTCAAGGACACCACGGCGGTCTCCGACCTCTACTCGCTGGGAGCCGTCGCCTACGAGTGCCTCGCGGGAGAACCGCCGTTCGCCTCGAACGACCGCACGGCGGTCGTCGCCGCCCACCTGAACGCCGCGCCGCCGCCGCTGCCCGACGAGGTGCCGCCGCGGGTCGCCGCCGTGGTGATGAAGGCACTGGCGAAGGCCCCCGAGGACCGGTGGGCCTCGGCCGAGGCGTTCGCCGAGGCCTGCCGGGCCGCCGCCGGCGAGGCCACCGTGCCGCTGGCGATGCAGCGGCAGACGGTGCAGCAGCCGAACGGCGCGAAACCGTCGGGGCCGCGGCGCCTCGGCTTCGTGGCGGCGGCCGTCGCGGTGATCCTCCTGCTGGCCGGGCTGCTCGCCTGGTCGCCGTGGACGGGCCCGGCCGACGACGGCCCGACCGCGGCAGGGGACGAGGACACGAGCGAATCCGTTCAGGAAGGCGACTCGCAGTCCGGCACCGGCGCCGTGCCCGGCGGGGGCACCGGAACGCCGAGCGAGGCCTCCTCGCCCGATGCGAGCTCCGGCACCGATCCGGCTCCCGACGCCGACGGCGGCGAGTCCGGCGGCGACACCACCGGGGGCACCGGCGGCGACACCGGCGGGGACGGCTCCGGTGGAGGCGAGTCCGGCGGTGAGGACACCGACCCCGGCGGCGGTGAGGACACCGACCCCGGCGGCGACACCGCGGACGGCGGTGGCGAGCAGGTCCCGGATCTGTACGGCGTTCCGGTCGCCGAGGCCCAAGCGCAGTTGCACGCCCTCGGCTTCGACAGCGTCGAAACGCAGCAGCACATGAGCAAGGAAGGCGACGGCAGCCTCGACGGCTGCGACGTCGTGATGCAGGACCCCGGCGCCGGAACGACGGCGGACCACGACGACACGATCACCCTCACCTACTATGCCTTCGCCACGCACCTGTGCTGGTGACCGCTTTCCGCGTGCCCGAGGGCCCCTGAGCCGGACGGCGGGCCGATCCGCCTCGGACCAACGGCCGATTCGTCCGGGCACGCGCAGCTCGCCGGGCGTATGAAAGCCATGGGCGGGGTATCCCAGCGGCATTCCCACTTCTCAGGAAGGAGCCAAGGGATGTCTGAGGCAATGCACTCGGAGCGGGACACGGCCGCCCGCTCGCCGGTCCAACTGGTCACCATGGTCGTTTCGGCAGTATTCCTGCTGGTGGGCGTGCTCGGGTTCATTCCGGGCGTGACCACCGATTACGACTCCATGAGCTTCGCCGGACACGAGTCGTCCGCGATGCTGCTCGGTCTCTTCCAGGTCTCCGTCCTCCACAACATCGTCCACCTGCTGTTCGGTGTCGTCGGCTTCGCCATGGCCCGCTCCGCGGGCGGCGCGCGGGCCTTCCTCATCGGCGGCGGTCTCGTCTACCTGGTGCTGTGGATCTACGGACTGGTGGTCGACCACGACTCGACCGCGAACTTCGTGCCGCTCAACACCGCCGACAACTGGCTGCACCTGATCCTGGCGGTCGGCATGATCCTCCTCGGCGTCGTGCTCGGCGGCGCCCGGTCCAGGACCTGACCGTCCCGGCGGTCCCGGCCTGACCGGCGCTCCGCGATGGCCGATACTGATCGAGCGAGGCCGTCGCGCCGCGTGAGCGGCCGGCGGCGACAACAGGCGAGGCCCCGGCGGCCTCGCCTCTCATCTGAGGAGGAACCCCGAATGGACAGCGGACCGCTTCGCGTCGGCATGATCGGCACCGGCTGGATGGGCGAGGCCATCGCCCCGGACTTCGCGCTCTGCGAGGAGACCGAACTGGTCGCCGTCGCCGGCCGCAGCGCCGAGCGCACCGAGGCGTTCGCCGCCGCCCACGCCGTCCCCAAGGCCCTCGACGTCGCCCGGCTCATCGAGGCCGACGAGGTCGAGCTCGTCTACATCGCCTCCACCCACGACTCGCACGCCGCACTCGCCCGGGCCGCCCTCGAACAGGGCAAACCGGTCCTGCTCGAGAAGGCGTTCACCGTCGACGCCGCCTCCGCCGCCGAGCTCATCGCCCTGGCCGAAGCACGCGGACTGTTCCTCATGGAGGCCATGTGGATGCGGTTCAACCCCGTCGTCCGCCGCATCGCGGCCCTGTTGGCCGAGGGCGCGATCGGCGAGCCCCGCACGCTCCACGCCAGCTTCGGCTTCGCCGCCCCCGCCGGTGAGGGCCACCGCCTCTGGGACCCGCTCAAAGGGGGCGGCTCGCTCCTGGACCAGGGGGTCTACCCGCTCGCGCTCGCCGACCTCGTGTTCGGCGAGCCGGAGACCGTCGCCGCGACCGGCTCGCGCCTCGGCTACGACGGCACCGACTCCGGCGTCGACGCCGAGGTGGCGGCGCTGCTCGGCTACGCGGGCGGCCGGCAGGCGCTGTGCTCGAGTTCGATCCGCTCGCAACTGCCGTGCGACGCCTCGATCAGCGGTGCCGAAGGGCGCATCGACATCGAGGCGGCGTTCTGGTGCCCTTCGGCGTTCACCCTGCACCGGCCGGGCGCCGAGCCCGTCACCGAGCGGGAGACGATCGAGGGCCGGGGCTACGTGCCGATGCTGCGGGCGACGGCGGAGGCGATCGCCGAGGGCCGCACCGCCCACCCGCTGAGCGACCACGCGGCCACGATGCGCGTGATGCGGACCGTCGACCGGGTCTTCGCCGCCCTCGCGGCCTGAGCCTCCGGGGGCGCCTCCCCGGCGTCCTCGGAACACCGCCTCCCGTCCCCCCGATCGTGATTTGCTGGACGGCGGGGGACGAGCGTCCTCCCGGACGAAAGGACGGGAATCAATGGCGACCATCATCGTCGGACAAGAGAACAGCGCCGCGATCGAGCTCTACTACGAGGACTGGGGCACCGGGCAGCCCGTCGTCCTCATCCACGGCTACCCGCTCGACTGCCACAGCTGGGAGCGCCAGTCCCGCGAGCTCGTCGCCGCCGGGTACCGGGTCATCGCCTACGACCGCCGCGGCTTCGGGCAGTCCAGCAAGACCGGCACCGGCTACGACTACGACACCTTCGCCGCCGACCTCAACGGGCTGCTCGAGACGCTCGACCTGCGCGAGGTCATCCTCGTCGGCTTCTCCATGGGCACCGGCGAACTCGCCCGCTACGTCAAGAACCACGGCGCCGACCGGATCGCCAAGCTCGCCTTCCTCGCCTCGCTGGAGCCCTTCCTGGTCCAGCGCGACGACAATCCCGACGGCGTGCCCCAGTCGGTGTTCGACGGCATCGCCGAGGCCGCGCGCGCCGACCGCTACGCCTGGTTCACCCAGTTCTATCAGGACTTCTACAACCTCGACGAGAACCTGGGCAGCAGGATCAGCCAGGAGGCCGTCGACGCGAACTGGGCCACGGCGACCGCCTCGGCGCCCGTCGCGGCCTACGCGGTCGTGTCCAGCTGGATCGAGGACTTCCGCGAGGACGTCGAGGCCGTCCGCGCCTCCGGCAGGCCCGCGCTCATCCTCCACGGCACCAAGGACGACATCCTGCCGATCGACGCGAGCGGGCGGCGCTTCCACAAGGCGTTCCCGGAGGCGGACTACGTCGAGGTCGAAGGCGCCCCGCACGGGCTGCTGTGGACGCACACGGACGAGGTCAACGAGGCGCTGCTGACCTTCGTCCGCGCCTAGCGCCCGTTGATGTCCGCGAACGGGCGCCGGGGGCGCGGCGGCAGGGGGTCTAAGGTCGACGTATGGCCGACGCTGTCGTGATCCCCGGGGGAATGTACGGACCGAGCACGGGGATGCTCCTGTACGTCCCCGCCGTCGCCGAGCGGCGCGGCGCGTCCGTCCACCGGCACAGCTGGTCGCAGCGGCCGGTGGACGTGTTCGAGCCGCCCATCGAGGAGTGGGTGGCCGGGGAGGTCGCCCCGCTCCTCGACACCGTCGGCGGCAGCCCGCTGCTGATCGGCAAGTCGCTGGGCACCAACGCCGCCCGCCTCGCCGCCGAGCGCGGCCTGCCGGCGATCTGGCTGACGCCGCTGCTGACCGTGCCGTGGGTGACCGAGGCCCTGTCGAGTGCGACGGCGCCGTTCCTCCTCGTCGGCGGCACCGCCGACCGGCTGTGGGACGGCGAGGCGGCCAGGCGCCTGACACCGCACGTGCTGGAGGTCGAGGGCGCCGACCACGGCATGTTCGTGCCCGGCGCCGTCACCGAGTCGATCGCGGTGCTCGGCCGGATCGTCGCGGCGGCCGAGGACTTCCTCACCGCCGCCGACTGGCCCGCTCAGTAGTCGATCGCGGCCGTCCAGCGCTGGTAGTCGGCGAAGGCCTTCTCGAGCTCCTCGCTGTCGAGCCCGAAGTCGCCGACGCGGTACTCGTGCCTGCGGTCGCGCTCGCGTTCGCGGAGGCTGCGGTTCAGCGAATCGACCAGCCGCTCGCCGTCGTCGAAGGTCCACGGGATGTCGAGCCGCTCGTGCAGCTCGGGCACGTAGCGCTCGGGCGAGGACACCAAGCGGTGGTAGGGCACGTCGACGACCGCGGCCAGGTGGCGGCGGCGGAATTCCCGGCCGGCCTCGACGGCCTCGACCATCAGCTCCAGGGTGAGCCTGCCGACGGTCTCGCGGTCGGGCCGGGTGAGGAACAGCGACTGCGACAGCTCGGCGAGACTGCACAGCGATCCGGCGACGGCGACGGGGTCGCGGTGCGTCCACACGAACCTGGCGCCGGGGAACACCCGCTGGATGACCGGCATGTGGCAGATGTCGAAGGGGTACTTGAGGATCCAGCGGCGCCGCTCGCGTCCGTACTGGAGGACCTGGAGCGCCTCCTTGAGGTACCGGTAGTCCGCGCTCGTGTCCCGCTCGGCGAACCATTCCCGGTACTTCGGCATGGGGGCGTGGAACAGCAGGTGGTAGACCCCGTGGGGGAGCAGGAACATGCTCTCCTCGGGCTTGGTGACGTCGAGGGGGTGGATGTGGGCGAGTTCGGGCGCCCATTTCGTCGTCGAGAACTGCCGCCGGGCGCGCTTGATCCGCTTGGCCTTCGCCGCCGGGTCGGGTTCGAGTCCGGTGTGGGTCAGCTCCCACATCAGGGGGCCGCGGCAGGCGGGCGAGGCGGCGAGGACCTGGTGGGACAGGGTGGTCGCGGTGCGCGGGAGGCCCACGATGAAGACCGGTTTCTCGATCGGCTCGGCGCCGATCTCGGGGTGCCGCCGGTGCAGCTCGCGGATGCGCAGCCGGTTGACCAGGCGCGCCCGCGCGTCCATGACGGTCGTGGCCCATCCCATCGGGCTCAGCCCCGGCACCGCCGCGACGCAGCGGATCAGGAACTCGAAGTCGGCGATCCACTGCTCATCGTCGCCGTCGACGGCGACTCCGCTGACCCGTTCGGCCTGGTGGACGGCCTTCTCCCAGGCCGCTTCGGGGTTCCTTCGCGAGCGCAGGGCCGGTGCCATGGCGGCGTTGACCGCCTTGAACAACGGGGTGGTACGGGAGTCCATGGGGCGATTCCTCTCCTTTTACCTGGGCATGGAAGGAATATGGTGGATAGTAACGGTCGTGCTAGGTCTGTCAAGTCCGAACGGGAGCCGCGGCGCCCGGCCCGGCCGGCCGCCCGCCGCCCCGTCCGGGCCCGGGGCCGCGGCCCGTCGCGGGGTGGGCTCCCGTTGCCCCCCAACAAGACACGTCGCCGACCGGCTCGGATCCGAGAAGAATGGACGAAAAGAGCCCCTGCCGGATGGATGCCCTCATTGTGCGAGAACATCATCCGGCAAGGGCTCTACTGTCGAACGCGCGGGGGCGCCCGGTCGGCGTCGAAGCGCTAGGGCACGGTGTATCCGGCGGCGCGGAAGAGCTCGTACCACTCCGAGCGGGTCAGCGGGATCTCCGAGCCCCGCGCCGCCGCGTCCACGCGCTCCGGCGTGGTGGTGCCGATGACCACCTGCATCTGCGCCGGGTGCCGGGTGATCCACGCGGTGGCGATCGCCAGCGGCGGCACGTCGTATTTCGCCGCGATCCGGTCGATCACCGTGTTCAGCACCGCATAGCGCGGCGAGCCGAGAAACGGCCCGTCGAAGAAGCCCGCCTGGAACGGCGACCACGCCTGGACGGTGATGTCGTGCAGGCGGCAGTAGTCGACGATGCCGTCGTCGCGGCTGATCGACTGGTCCAGCCCCTGCATGTTCGCGGCCATCCCCTGGGCGAGCAAGGGCGCGTGGGTGATCGAGAGCTGCACCTGGTTGGCGACGATCGGCTGCTCCACGTATCGGCGCAGCAGGTCGATCTGGCGTCCGGTGTGGTTCGAGACGCCGAAGGCGCGCACCTTGCCCGCGGCGGCGAGCTCGCTGAACGCGCGGGCGACCTCCTCGGGCTCGACGAGCGCGTCGGGGCGGTGGAGCAGCAGGATGTCGATGTAGTCGGTGCCGAGCGCCTCCAGCGAGCCGTCGACGGACTCGACGATGTGCTCGTAGGAGAAGTCGAAGTACGGGCCGTCCTTGACGATGCCGGTCTTGGTCTGGATCACCAGGCGCTCGCGCTCGGCGGGGGTGAGCCGCATGGCCTCGGCGAAGCGGCGCTCGCAGCCGTGGACCTCGCTGCCGTAGACGTCGGCGTGGTCGAGGAAGGTGACGCCCGCGTCGGTCGCGGTCTTGAGGAGGGTCCGGACCTCCTCGTCGGTCTTCTCCTGGATGCGCATCAGGCCGAGGACCACGTTCGGCGCGGTGATGTCGGTGCCGGGCAGTGTGAAGGTCTTCATCATCGGTTCCTTGGAAGCTCAGGCGGCGGAGAGCCGGGCGATCTGGTCGGGGGAGAGCTCGACATCCGCGGCCCCCGCGGAGTCGAGGATGCTCTCGGGCCGGGAGGCGCCGGGGATCGGGACGACCACCGGGGCGAGCGCGAGCTGCCAGGCGAGGGTCGCCTGGTAGACGCTGACGCCGACCTCGTCCGCGACCTCGTTGAAGACGGCGTGGCGGCTGCCCAGCTCGGGCGCGTTGCGGATGCCGCCGAGCGGGCTCCACGGCAGGAAGGCGACGCCGAGCTTCGCGCAGTGCTCGAGTTCGCCTTCGCTGGAGCGGAAGCGGGGCGAGAACTGGTTCTGCACCGAGGCCAGCCGCCCGCCGAGGATCTCGTTCGCCTCGTCGATCTGGGCGACGTCCGCGTTCGAGATGCCCGCCGCCAGGATCACGCCCTCGTCGAGCAGTTCGCGGATCGCGCCGATCGAGTCGGCGTACGGCACTTCGGGATCGGGCCGGTGGAACTGGTAGAGGCCGATCGCCTCGACGCCGAGCCGCTTCGCCGAGGCCTTCGCGGCCTCCTTGAGGTAGGAGGGGCGGCCGTTCTTGGTCCAGCTGCCGTCGCCGGGGCGCAGGTGGCCGCCCTTGGTGGCGACCAGGACCTCGTCGGCTCCGGCGCCGCGCTCGCGCAGCGCGCGGGCGATGAGCGTCTCGTTGTGGCCGACCTCGTTCGCGTCGCGGTGGTAGGCGTCGGCGGTGTCGATCAGGGTGACGCCCGCGTCGAGCGCGGCGTGGATCGTCGCGATCGACCGGGCCTCGTCCGGCCTGCCCTCGATCGACATCGGCATGCCGCCGAGGCCGATCGCCGAGACTCGGCGGTCGCCGATGGTGCGCTGCTGCATGAAGCTCTCCTTGGAACGAGCGGATTGCCGTCGGACGCGGCTATCCTACGAAGCGTTGATCTAGAAGTCCAACAAATCTTCCTCATGCAATTCAGAACCAGGAGTCGTGAATCATGGATCTGCGGCAGCTCGAGTACCTCGTCGCGCTCGCCGACGAGCGGCACTTCACCCGCGCCGCCGAGCTCTGCGGCATCTCCCAGTCGGGGCTGTCGGCGGCGATCCGGAGCCTGGAGGAGGAGCTGGGCACGAGCCTGTTCACCCGCACCACCCGCCGCGTCGAGCCCACCGAGGCCGGGTTCGCGCTGCTGCCGTTCGCCCGCTCGATCCTGGAGCAGGCCGCCGACGCCCGCGACGCGGTCGTCAAGGCCGGCCGGGCCGTCTCCGGCTCGCTGCGGATCGGCGCCGAGCAGTGCCTGGGCCTGGTCGACGTCACGGCGCTGCTCGAGCGCTTCCACCGCCGCCACCCGAGGGTGGAGACCCACTTCACGCAGTGCGGCTCGCACGATCTGCTCACGATGCTCCGCGCCGGGGAGCTCGACGTCGCCTTCGTCGCCACCGACAAGCACCTGAGCGGGCTGCCGCGAACCGTGCTCGGCCGCGAGCCGCTGGTGCTCCTCCTGCCGCCGGAGCACCCGCTCGCCTCCCGCGCCTCGGTGCGCCTGGACGCCCTCGACGACCAGGACTTCATCGACTTCGGGCCCGCCTGGGGCGTGCGCACCATGAACGAGGCCGCCTTCGCCGCGCACGGGGTGCGCCGCCGCCTGCGCTGCGCGGTCAACGACGTGCACACCCTGCTGGACCTGGTGTGCCGCGGTCTCGGCGTCGCTGTGGTGCCCAGGCACGTCGCGGCCAAGCCGCAGGCCGCCGGGCTGAAGGTCCTCCCGCTGGCCGACCACAATAATCCCGAGTGGACTGTCTCGGTGGTCTCGTCCGCCTGGGGCCACGCCGATTCGCCCGCGGCGCACCTCCTCGAACTGCTGGGGGACGCGCCCGCCGAGCCGAGCCGCCTCACGGCCTGAGCTACTCGGCGGCGAGCCGTTCGGCCTCCTGCTTGAAGCCCTGGTTCTCCTTGGCGATGCCCCAGCGGACGGCCGCGCCGAACAGGAAGGCGAAGCGCCCCTCGCCCTTGCCGCTCAACTCGAGGCCCAGGGTGTTGCGGCAGCCGCCGTCGACCTCCTCGACCAGGTGCGTCCCGGTCATGGTCAGCTCGCCCCGCCTGGTCTCCCAGGCGAAGCGGCGGCCGGGTTCGAACTCGGTGACCGTCCAGACCGAGGCGGGCTGCAGGGGCTGCTTGATCCGGGCGCGGACGCCCGTCTTCAGGGGGAGCGGGTCGAGCGGCTCGACGCTTCGCATGGTGGGGGTGAGCTCGGGCCAGCGCGCGATGTCCGTCGTCAGGTCCCAGACGACGGAGGCGGGCGCGCCGATGACGAGCGCGTTCTCGTATCGCATGCCTTCAATGTACCATCTGGTACATGAATGCTCGTCAGAAGCTGCTCGCGGCCGTCATCGACCACGCGGCGGGGCACGGCTTCGCCGGGAAGAGCCTCCGCGAGATCGCCGCCGGGACGGGCACCAGTCACCGCATGCTCCTGTACCACTTCGAGTCCCGCGAGGGCCTGATCGCGGCGATCGTGTCCGACATGGAGCGCCGCCAGCACGAGCTCCTGGTCGCCCTCGCCGCCGAGGCCCGCACGCCGCGCGAGCTCATGGCGGCACTGTGGACGGAACTGTCCGAGCCGCGCATGCTGCCGTTCGTGCGGCTGTTCTTCGAGGTGGTCGGGCTCGCCGCCGGGGGCCGGCGGCACCTGCTGCCCGACCTGACCGACGCGTGGCTCGACCACGCCATGAAGGCCGCGACGGCGGTCGGCATGGAGGCCGACCCCGCGCTGCTGCGCGCCGGAGTGGCGGTCACGAGAGGGCTGCTGCTCGACCTCGTCGCCGGGGCGGACCGGCGGGCGGTCGACGCCGCCCACGAGGCGTTCATCGCCGCCCTCGAACGGTGAACGGCCGTCCGTCGGCGAAAATTATTTTGAAAGTGTCTTGACTTTCTCCGCTGGTAATCGTAATTTTCTTCATAAGTGTTTCCATGTGAAAATTATTTTGGCGAAGGTCTCGATGGTGAATCAAGGTGTGACCGGTCGGCTCCGAATGGAGCAGTCAACGCTTCCCGACGCGCTGCAACGCGTCGCCGCGAAGATCCTCGAAGACCCCGACGCGGCGGCGCAGGCGTCCATCGTCGACCTCGCCGAACGCGCCGGCACCTCCACCGCCACCGTCACCCGCTTCTGCCGGACCCTCGGCTTCTCCGGCTACGCGGCCCTGCGCGTCGCGCTGGCCGCCGAGAACGGGCGCGCCGCCCAGGCCCGCTGGGAGACCGACATCGACAAGGAGATCGAACCCGGCGACCCCTTGGACCGGGTCCTCGGCGTCGTCGCCGGGGCGGACTCCCGCGCCATCCAGGAGACCGCGTCCCAACTGGACATAAGCCTGGTCGACCGGGTCGCCGAGGCCGTCGCGGCCGCCGGGCGCGTCGAACTGTTCGGCCTCGGCTCCAGCGGCACCGCGGCCCGCGAGATGGCCTTCCGCCTCGAGCGCATCCGCGTCCCCTGCTGGTTCCGCTCCGACGCCCACGCCGCGCTCACGGGCGCCGCCCTGCTCCGAAGCGGCGACGTCGCCATCGCGCTCTCCCACTCCGGGCGCACCCGCGAGGGCGTCGAGGTCCTCGCCGAAGCCCGCGACCAGGGCGCGCTGGCCGTGGCCGTCACCTCCTTCTCTCGCTCGCCCCTGGCCGAGGCCGCCGACGTGGTCCTCACGACCGCCGTCCACGAGACCACCTTCCGCCTCGCCGCCCTCTCCGCGCTGCACTCCCAGCTGCTGGTCCTCGACCTGATCTACGTCGCCGTCGCCCAGCGCACCTTCGAGCGCACCACCGAGGCCTTCGAGGTGACCGCCCGCGCCGTGCACGCGCACCGCCTCGCCGACGAACCGGAACACCACCGCCGCAACCGATCCAAGGAGCAGGAATGACCGAGCCGACCCCGCCCGCCACCGCCGGGGCCTACCTGGCGCTGATCACCGACACCGTGCAGCGGGTCGGCCGCGAGCAGATCGACGCCGTCCGGCGGGCCGCCGAACTCATCACCGCGAGCCTCGACGAGGGCGGCATCCTCCAGGCCTTCGGCTCCGGCCACTCCGAGGCCCTCGCGATGGAACTGGCCGGGCGCGCCGGCGGCCTGGTGCCCAGCAACCGCATCGCCCTGCGCGACATGGTCCTCCACGGCGACCAGCCCCGCACCGCCCTCGACGACCCGTTCCTCGAACGCGACCCCGCCGTCGCCCACCGGCTCCTGGAGACGGCGCCGGTGCACCCGGCCGACGTCTTCGCCATCGCGTCCAACTCGGGCATCAACGGCGTCGTCGTCGAACTCGCGATCCAGGTCAAGAAACGCGGCCACCGCCTCATCGCCTTCACCTCCGCCGACCACAGCGCCAAGTCCGCCTCGCGCCACCCCTCGGGCAGGCGCCTGGCCGACATCGCCGACATCGTCCTCGACAACGGGGCGCCCTACGGCGACGCCGCCCTGCCGCTGCCGGACGGCGGCGCGGTCGGCGCGGTCTCCTCGGTCACCGCCGCCGTCCTCGCCCAGATGATCGTCGCCGAGGTCGCGCAGCGCTTCGTCGACCGAGGAGAGCACCCGCCGATCTACCTGTCGGCCAACATGGCCGGCGGGGACGAGCACAACCAGTCCCTCGAAGCGCGGTACGCCGGGCGCATCCGCCGCACCGCCTGAACCACCGGAAGAGGCCCCCTCATGACGCCGCCACCCACCCGTCCCAGCCCCACCCGCCGCACGCTCCTGCGCGGCGCCACCGCCGCCGGAGCGGCCGGCCTCCTCTCCGGCTGCGTCACCGCCGGAGGCGGTGACGACACCGAGGAGGCGACCGGAGCGGTGACCGACGAGAACCCCCTCGGCGTCCCCGACGACACCGGCCTCGAAGTCGTCATGTTCAACGGCGGCTACGGCCAGGCCTACACCGAGCACGCCGCCGAGCTCTACGAGGAGCGCCACCCCGGCGCCGAGGTCGACCACCAGGGCGTCCAGCGCGTCGGCGAGACCCTCCAGCCGCGCTTCGTCGCCGGCGAGCCGCCCGACGTCGTCGACAACACCGGCGCCGGGCGGCTCGACCTCGCCCAGCTCGCCGCCTCCGGGCAGCTCCACGACCTCGCCGAACTGCTCGACGCGCCCAGCCTCGACGACCCGGCCGTCCCCGTCCGCGACACCCTCATGCCCGGCGTCGTCGCCGACGGCACCCTCGACGGCGCCGTCCGCTTCCTCAACTACTCCTCGGTGCTGTGGGGCGTCTGGTACTCCACCTCCCTGTTCGAGGCCCACGGCTGGGCCTACCCCGAGACATGGGACGACATGCTGGCCCTGTGCGAGGAGATCGGGCAGGCCGGGATCGCGCCGTGGACCTGGCAGGGCAAGTTCCCCGAGTACATGGTGGACCCGCTCCAGTCCCTGGCCGCCAAGACCGGCGGCATCGAACTGGTCGAGAACATCGACAACCTCGAAGCCGACGCGTGGCGCCAGGACGGCATGCTCGCCGCCGCCGACGCGATCCACCGCCTCGTCACCGGCGGTCACATCATGGCCGGCTCGGAGGCCCTGTCCCACACCGAGGCCCAGAACGCCTGGAGCAACGGCGAGGCCGCCTTCATCCCCTGCGGGTCATGGCTCGAAGGCGAGCAGCAGGAGGTCACGCCCGAGGGCTTCGACATGGTCATGGCGCCCGTCCCGGACCTGACCGCGGCGGACGCGATGCCGTTCGGGGCGCTCCAGGGCTCCAGCAGCGAGTCCTTCCTCGTGCCCGCCCAGGCCGCGAACCCGCGCGGCGGGCTCGACTACCTGCGCTGCCTGTTCTCCCTCGACGTCGCGCGCGGTTTCACCGAGACCGCGAAGGCCCTCCCGGTCGTGCGCGGCGCCACCGACGGCGTCGAGATGAGCACCGGTCTGGCCTCCGTGGCCGCGGCCGTCGAGGCCGCCGGGGAGCACGTCTTCGGCTACAAGTACCGGCTCTGGTACGCGCCCTTGGCGAAAGCGGTCGACGACGCCACCGGGGAGCTCCTCACCGGACGCCTCGACCCCGAAGCGTGGGCCGACCGCATCCAGACGGCCGCCGACGACGTGGCCGCGGACGACTCCATCACCAAGCACCGGCGTTGAGAGGCGGGAAGCGATGCGGCACGGCAAGAACCGCTTCCTGATCGGGGCGCTGGCGGCGCCGCTGCTGCTGTACGGGGTCTTCGTCGTCTCGCCCTACGCGCAGGCGTTCTACCTGGCCTTCACCGACTGGAACGGCCTGGCCGGGCAGGCGGACAACGTGGGATTCGCGAACTTCACCGCACTGTGGAGCGACGGGCTGTTCCTCGCCGCCCTGCGCAACAACGGCCTGATGCTCCTGGCGGTGCCGCTGCTGACGATCGTCCTGGCGCTGTTCTTCGCCGCGCTGCTCACCATGGGCCGGTCCGACCGGCACGGCGGCTTCCGCGGCTCGGGCGCGTACCGCATCGTCTACTTCTTCCCGCAGCTGCTGTCCGTCGCCATCCTCGGCGTCCTGTTCCAGTTCGTCTACACCCCCAACAACGGCCTGCTCAACGGCCTGCTCGAAGCGCTCGGGCTCGGCTCGCTCACCCGGTCCTGGCTGGCCGAGCCGGCCTGGGCGCTCCCGGCCGTCATGGCCGTGATGGTCTGGGCCGCGGTGGGCTTCTACGTCGTCCTGTTCGCCGCCGCCATGGAGTCCATCCCGCGCGACGTCCTCGAGGCCGCCCGGCTCGACGGCGCCGGACGGCTCACCACGTTCCGGCGCATCACCCTCCCGTTCGTGTGGGACACCGTGCAGGTCGCCTACGTCTACCTCGGCATCCTCGCCCTCGACGGCTTCGCGCTGGTGCAGATCATGACCGTCGGCCCCGGCGGGCCCGACAACGCCACCGAGGTCGTCGGCCTGACCCTCTACCGGGCCGCGTTCACCTACGGCGAGTTCGGCTACGCCTCGGCCATGGGCGTCACCCTGTTCTTCATCACCCTCACCCTGACCGCGCTGGCGCTCAGGGCGACCCGCAGGGAGCGGGTGGAGATCGCATGAGACGCAAAGCCACCGACGCCGTCCTGCACGTGGTCCTGCTCGGCTGGGCGGCCCTGGTGACGTTGCCGCTGGTGTGGGCGGTGGTGTCCTCGCTCAAGACCGACGCCGAGATCTTCGCCAGTCCGTGGTCGGTTCCCGAAGCGCCGCAGTGGGACAACTGGGCCCGCGCCTGGCAGGAGGCCCACATCGGCCGGTACCTGCTGAACACGCTCATCGTCGTCGGCGGCGCCCTCGCCCTGGTGATGCTCCTCGGATCGCTCACCGCGTACTGCCTGGCCCGCTACGAGTTCCGCGGCAACCGCCTCATCTACTACGCGCTCGTCGCGGGCATGCTCTTCCCGGTGTTCCTCGCCCTCGTCCCGCTGTTCTTCGTCGTCGACCAGCTCGGGATGCTCGGCACCTACCACGGGCTGATCCTCGTGTACGCGGCCTACGCGCTGCCGTTCACGGTGTTCTTCCTGCACGCCTTCTTCCGCGGGCTGCCCACGGCCGTCACCGAGGCGGCCTTCCTCGACGGCTGCTCCCACACCGCCGCGTTCTTCAAGGTGATGCTGCCGATGGCCCGCCCGGGCATGGTCAGCGTCGGCATCTTCAACTTCCTCGGCCTGTGGAACCAATACCTGCTGCCGCTCGTCCTCAACCCCGACCCCGACCGCTACGTCCTGGCACAGGGGCTGGCCGCGCTCGCGGTCAGCCAGGGCTACCGCAGCGACTTCAGCGGCCTGTTCGCCGGGCTGATCATCGCGATCCTCCCGGTCCTGGCCGCCTACGTCCTGTTCCAACGACAGATCCGCTCCGGCCTCACCGCCGGGGCGGTCCGGTAACGAGTTCAATCGGAAGGGGAACTCGCCATGACCGCCAACCCGAAAACCAGACGCCGCATCGCCGCCTTCGCCGCCGCTGCCGCAGCGGCGACCGCCGTCACCGCCGTCGGCATGACCGACATGACCGCCGCCGCGGCCGATCCCGTCTGCGACCAGACCCTGTTCGACGACTTCGACTACGCCTCGTCCTCCGACCCGGACCTGGACGCGCGCGGCTGGACCGTGCGCACCAACGCCGGCGGCCCGGGCGTGCCCGGCGCGTCCTGGCCCGCCTCCAACGTCTCCTTCCCCACAGTGGACGGAGCTGGCTCGCTGCAACTGCGCGCCGCCACCGACGGCACCGCCGGAGGCACCAGCCACGCCGAGCTGTTCCACGAGCGCAAGTTCTACGAGGGCACCTACGCCGCCCGCGTCAAGTTCCCCGACGCGCCCGAGAGCGGCACCGACGGCGACCACATCGTCGAGACCTTCTTCACGATCACGCCGCTCGACGCGCCGATGGACCCCGACTACGGGGAGATCGACTTCGAGTACCTGCCCAACGGCGGCTGGGGCGAGCAGGGGCCGATCTTCTACCAGACCACCTGGGAGACCTACCAGAACGAGCCGTGGGTCGCCGACAACACGCACACCTCGCAGCGCGAGAGCTTCGCGGGCTGGCACGACCTGATGTTCACCGTCTCGGACGGGCACGTCAAGTACTACGTGGACGGTGAACTGGTGGCCGACCACAGCGGCGAGTACTACCCCGAGACGCCGATGTCGATCAACTTCAACCTGTGGTTCATCGACACCGCCGCTCACGCGGGCGGCACGAGCGTCTACACCCAGCAGGTGGACTACCTGTTCCACAGCGCCGACGAAGTGCTCACTCCCGCCGAGGTGGGCGGCCTCGTCGCCGGGTACCGGGTCGACGGCGTGAGCCACACCGACACGGTCGGCACGGGCGGCGGCGAGTGCCCCACCCCGACCGACCCGCCCACCGACCCCGACGACCCGACGACGCCCGACGACCCCACCGACCCGCCTGGCGGGGCGGACTGTGAGACCGCCCCGGACTGGGCCTTCGGCTCGGTCTACACCGAAGGGGACGTGGTCGTGCACGAGCGCAGCGCCTACGGCGACCCGTCCGGCCCCAAGTCCGGCGACGGGCCGCACCTGTGGCGGGCCGAGTGGTGGACGCAGGGCTCCGAGCCCGGCTGGACCCCGCAGTGGACCGACCTGGGAGCCTGCTGATCTAAGCTGCGGGTGCGTCGGGATCGGCGCACCCGCACCCCCGTGGAGGAGCGTATGGAGCCACTGGTGCTCGGCCTGGACGTCGGCGGCACCGCCTCGAGAGCCGTCGTCACCGACCTGCGCGGCCGAGTGGTGGGCCGAGGCAGAGCGGGAGGCGGCAACCCGATCACGGTGGGCCCGGAGAAGGCCGCCGAGCACGTCGCCGAGGCGGTGCGAGCGGCCCTCGCCGAGCTCGACCCCGCCCGCGTCGGCGCCGCCGTCATGGGCATCGCCGGGACCAGCGATTTCGGCCACGCCGCGACCGGCTCGGCCTTCCAGAACGCTTGGGACGCGATCGGATTGCGGTGCGAGGTGAGGCCCGTCGGCGACGTGGTGGTGGCCTTCGCGGCGGGCACCGACGAACCGAGCGGCACCGTCCTCATAGCCGGGACCGGAGCGGCCGCCGCGCGGATCGACGGCGAGCGGGAGGTCCGAGTGCGCGACGGCCTCGGCTGGCTCCTCGGCGACCGCGGATCGGGCTTCTGGATCGGCCGAGAGGCCGCCGCCGGGACCGCCGAGGCGCTCCAGAGCGAGGCGCCGACCCCACTGACGACCGCGATCGTCAAGGCCGTCACCGGCACCGACGCGGCGACGGCGGACGAATTCGCGGGGGAGGTCTACAGGAGACCTGCTCTGCGCCTGGCCGAGCTGGCGCCGCTGGTCGACCGATGCGCGCAGGGCGGTGACCGCTTGGCCGTCACCATCCTCGACCGCGCCTCGGACCACCTCGCCCGGAGCGCCCTGGCCGTCCATGCGCCCGGCCAGAGGGACCCGATCGTCCTGTCCGGCAGCGTCCTGCGCGAATGCGAACTGATCCGACAAGGAGTCCGGTCCCGACTCACCGCAGCCCTGCCACACACTGGAATCAGCCTGGCCGCCCCAGGAGAACTGGGAGCCGCCCGCCTCGCCGCCCGTATCATCGCCGCCTAGCAAGGCTGCTCGTCGTCCGTTGGCCGCGGAGACCTCTCCTCGGCGCATGAGCGCTGTCCCGACAGTTGTCCGTAGGCAGGCGGGTCGGCGGCCGGCGGTCTGGGCGCTCTGCCGGACCGACAGGCCGCTGAACAGCCCGATCGTCGTCTCGTCCGCCGCACTGATCACACCCGCCACGCCGATATGACCCCATGCGCCCCACCGACGTCGAGGGCGCCGTCAATCCAGCGCGATCGCTCCGACGACCTCCCCGGCGAACTCCTGACCGGTCGGCTCGAACCCCATCCTGCGGTAGAAGCCCTCAGGGCCGTTCACGCCGGGCTTCCACATCACGGTGGCCCGCTTCGAGCCGCGCCGCCGCGCCTCGTCGAGCACCGCCTCGACCGCGAAGCGACCGAGGCCGGCGCGTTGATGCTGGGCGCTGACGTTGAGCCGCCAGATGCCGCAACGGAAGAACTCGATCTCGGCATCCGGGTCGAATCCCCCCATCACGAACGCGACCGGTTCGGCACCGACGTACACCAAACGCGGCCACGCGATCTGGAAGGACGCATACGCCTCGGCCAGCGAGACCGCGACAGGAGCCACGAACTCCTCCTGCTCGGGCGTGACCTTAATCTGACAGGCCAAGGCGACGTTGGCGGGCGTGATGATCTCGAGTCGGGGAGCATCGCTCATCCCTTCAACCTAGCGACCGGCTCCCACACTCTCCACCACGCTGCGGGCCACTCCACAGGAACGATTTCAAGGGCTTGGTCGAACCCGTTGCCTGGCAAGGGATCACGCCGTTCCATGTGCGGGCTTCTAGACGGTTCTGCGTCGCTGGCGTGTCGCTGGTTGATCTTGAGGGCTTGGTGTGCAAAGGTTTCAGCACGCGTGTAGCACGTGTCCTTGAGCCCCAACTGAATATCGCAAAACGGCGGGCCGCCCTCTGAGATTGGCGTCCTGAGGCGGCCCGCCCCCTACCAGAGAGGAAACCTCCCGTGGTGCACTCCAGCCTACGCTACGACCCGGTCCCCGCCTCGGTCAAAATCGACCTCGAATTGCACAAGCCGTACCGAACGTGGTTCGGTCTCGGTCGCCTGAGGTGCGAGTGGTGCAACCACAAATGGGGCGCCCACGGCTGCCCCAAGCGCCGCTCGGCGGTCAAGCTGCTCGCCTCCAAGATCAACTCTGATTCGCTTCGCGAGGTGCTCACCCAGCTCATCGGCTTCTCCTGGGGCGGTGCCGCATGAATCCCGAACGCATCGTCCTCGGCCGCTTCACCCTCGAACACCGCCGCATCGAGGTCTACCAGGTGGCAGGCCGCTCCACCACTTCGGTGCGGCTGCGCCGCCTCACCCCGGAACCGGTCGTCGATCTCGGCTACATCGACCGCATCGGCTCCCCCTTCGCCCGGCTGCATCTGTACCGGGCCGAGTGGCCTCCCGCCCTTCGGCGTGTCGCCAAGGAGCAGGCCGCCGGGATCTGGCTCCACGCCGCCCAGCACGAAGCGGAGGTCGACGGTTGACCCTCCACTTCGTCGACTCGCTCCCGGTACTGGGCTACCGCGGGGTCGACGGCCGCACCTTGGCCTTCGCCTGGGCCTGGCGGCGGCCCCTCTTGCGCGTGACCTTCATCGAGAGCGAGCCGCGCCTGCTCGGCCGGGTCGTCGCCCTCGAGGACTCGCCGCGCCTGGTCGCCGCGCCCGACAACCTCGACTGGCTGCGCCAGGACGACCCGTCGCGCTCGCTCGCCGTGCTCGACCTCGCGGTCGAGCTGTGGCGCGGAAATGAGCGGCTCGCGCGCGAATGCGAGGGCTGAGCCGCGACGGCCGCTCCGCCACGCCCTAGCGCAGCATCGCTTCGAGCACGGACCGCGCGGAGGTCGCCGGGCGGCCGAGGACGGTTTCGAGGGCCGGGTCGGTGACCGCGAACTCGCCGCGCCGCGCGGCGCGGAACATGCCGAGGGCGAACTCGGCCGCCGGGGCCGGGAGGCCGCCCGCGACCGCCGTCGCCTTCCATTCCTCGTCGTCCACGACGATCCGCTTGAGCGTGCGGCCGGTGATCTCGCCGACGATGCGCGCGACGTCGACGAGGTCGAGCGCCTCGGGCGCGGCGAGCGCCGGGGTGATCCCGTCGAAGGCGCCGGGTCGCGTCATGGCGATGGCGTCCGCCTCGGCGAGATCGCCGTGCGCGGTCCACGAGACCGGGCCGTCCTCGGGGAGCCGGAACTCCCCGGTCTCCAGGGCCGTCGGCACGTAGATCTCGAAGGTGCTCGCGTAGAACCCGTGGCGCAGCGCGGTGAAGCGGCCTGCCCGCTCGGCCAGATACGCCTCGGCCGCCGCGTGCTGGTGCTGGGCCGCGAAGAGCGAGTCGGCGGACGAGGCCTGGTGGCTGGTGTAGAGCACGCGCGAGGCTCCGGCCCTGGCGGCGGCGTCGATCGCGGCGCGGGTCGCGGCGACCGCGCCGTCCCCGCGGATCGAGGGCGAGACGACGAGCACCTGCTCGGCGCCCTCGAATGCGTGGTCGAGCGACGCGGGGTCGGTGAAGTCGCCCGCCCGGACGCGGACGCCGCGTTCGGCGAGCGCCGCGGCGCCCGCGACGTCGCGCACGCTCACGCCGACCCGGTCGGCGGGGACGCGTTCGAGCAGCTTGTCGACGATGAGGGATCCGAGGCGGCCGGTGCCGCCGGTGATGATGAGCATGGTTCTCCTTCGTGAATCGTTGATTCACTCAAGAAGATATCATTGATTCGGATCGTTGGTCCACCTACCTGATATCGTTGATCCATGCCTGATTCGCCCGTTCCCGCCGACCGCGCCGACGCGCGCTCGCGGATCGTCGACGCCGCCTCTCGCCTGCTGCGCGACGGCGGCTCGCGCGCCGTGACCACGCGCGCGGTCGCCCAGGCCGCCGGAGTGCCCGCGCCGACGATCTTCCGGCTCTTCGGCGACAAGGACGGGCTCTTGGACGCCGTCGCCGAGCACGTCATGGCCGCCTACACCGCCGCCAAGTCGGAGCGGGCGGCGAGCGAGGACGGCGACCCCGTCGAGGACCTCCGCGCCGCCTGGCGCGCGCACATCGACTTCGGGCTCGCCAACCCGGACCTGTACGCGCTGCTCGCCGCGCCGGGGCGCCTCCAGCGCTCGCCCGCCACGGCCGCGGGCGCCGAGGTGCTCGAGGCCCGCGTCGCGCGCGTGGCGGCCGCCGGGCTGCTGCGGGTCTCGGAGCCCCGCGCGGTCGGCATGATCCACGCCGCGGGCAGCGGCGTCGTGCTCGCGCTCCTCGGCCGCCCCGAAGGAGAGCGCGACTCCGGGCTCGCGGACGCGATGCTCGAGAGCGTCCTCGGCGGCATCCTCGCCGCGGGCCCGGCGGCGCCCGCCTCCGGCCCGGCCGCGCTCGCCGTCGCGTTGCTGGCGTCCGTCCCGGACCTGCCCGCGCTCAGCGACGCCGAGCGGACGCTGCTGACCGAGTGGCTCACCCGCGCCGTCGCCGAACTCCAAGGCTGAGCGGCGTCTCAGTCCCGGTCCAACGGCAATGCCAGCCTGAAGCGGGCGCCTTCGCCCACGGCCGTCGTCAGTTCGACGTCGCCGCCGTGGGCCCTGGCGAGGGAGCGGGCGATGGACAGCCCGAGCCCGGCGTTCGCCCCGCCCTGGCGGTTGCGGGAGCGGTCGGCCCGGTAGAAGCGGTCGAAGACGCGGCTCGCCTGCTCGGCCGTCATCCCCGGGCCCTCGTCCGCCACCTCCAGCACGGATCGCCCGCCCGAGGTGCCGACGCCGATGCGCACCGGCGTGCCGGCGGGGGTGTGCGCGACGGCGTTCCCGACCAGGTTGGTGACGACCTGCCGCAGCCTGGCCTCGTCGGCGAGGACCGGCGCGGGGCCGGGCGCGCCGGTCCCGTCCGGCCCGGTCAGCTCGACCGGCCGGGACGGATCGAGCGAGCGCACGTCGTGCCGGGCCTCGCCCGCGAGCGTGCGCAGGTCCATCGGCATCCGCTCCAGCTGCGCCTCGGGCGCCTCGTCGAGCTGCGCCAGCAGCAGCAGGTCCTCGGTGAGGGCCGCCAGCCGGGTGGCCTCGCCGTCGATGCGCCGCATCGCCTCGTCCACATCGGATCGATCGGGCATCGCGCCCATGCGGTAGAGCTCGGTCGAGCCCTTGATGCCGACCAGCGGCGTGCGCAGTTCGTGGCTGACGTCCCAGACCAGGTCGCGCATCCTCGCCTCCGACGCCGCCTGCTCCGCGAAGGCCCGCTCGAGCTGCCCGAGCATGGTGTTGAGCGAGTCCGCCAGATGCCCGATCTCCGTAGTGGACGGCGCCAGCAGCGGCACTCGTCTGGTGAGGTCGCCTCCGGCGATCGCCGCGGCCGTGTGCTCGATCCGGCGCAGCGGCCGCAGGCCCCGCCCGAGGGCGAACCAGCCGATCGCGGTCAGCGCGACGAGCAGCACGGCGCCGCTGACGACGCTGGTGGTCCGCAGCGCGGTGACGGCGGCGTCGGCCTCGTCGAGCGGCGCGGCGGCGATCACCGTCCCGTCCCAGTTCGCGGCCGAGAGGGCGACGACCCGCCAGCGTTCCGCGCCGTCCACGGTGACCGCCTCCCCGTCGACGGGGACCGCCCGCAGCCGCTCCAGCGGAGGCAGCGAGGCTCCATCCACTCGCGACGATTGCAGTTCGCTGATCGGCTCGCCGTCCGCGTCGAGGTAGACCAGGTACGGGGCGCCGACCAGGTCGAGCGCCGGATCCAGCAGCTCGGGCCGTTCGGCGGCCTGTCCGGGCTCGACGGGCCCGGTGGCCGACACCTGCGAGACGATCGCGGTGAACGACCGCAGCCGCTCGTCGATCCGGTCGAGCTGGTACCGCTCCAGGCGGTCGGACACGACCGCGCCGATGAGGGACAGGCCCGCCAGCAGCAGCACCGACGTCAGCGCCAGCAGTCTGGCGCGCAGCGAGAACCGGTGCAGCGGCGACCTCACGGCCGCGGCTCCCGCATCACATAGCCCGTGCCGTGGACGGTGTGGATGAGCTTGGGCTCGGTGTCGTCGACCTTGCGGCGCAGATAGGAGATGTACGTGTCGACGATGCCGGAGTCGCCGCCGAAGTCGTAGCGCCACACCCGCTCGAGGATCTCGGCCTTGGACACCACGCGCCCGGCGTTCTCCATCAGGTAGTGCAGGAGCCGGAACTCGGTGGGGGAGAGGCGGACCGGCTCCCCGCCCCGCGTCACCTGGCGCCCTTCGGCGTCGAGCGCGAGCGCGCCCACCGTCAGCACCTCCGGGCGGTGGCCCGCGGTGCGGCGCAGGATCGCCCGGATGCGGGCGATCAGCTCCTCGAGGTCGAACGGCTTGGTCACGTAGTCGTCGGCGCCGAGCGAGAGCCCGGTGACCTTGTCGGCCTGGCGGCCCCGCGCGGTGAGGAACAGGACCGGCACCGGCCCGGTGCGGCCCGCCGGGCGCCGCTCGCGGAGCCGCCGGACCACCTCGAAGCCGTCCGTGTCCGGCAGCATCACGTCGAGCAGCACCAGGTCCGGCGGCTCGGCCTCGGCCAGGGCGACCGCCTCGGCGGCGTTCGCCGCCGAGGACACCCGGAACCCGGCGAACCGCGGCGTCGCCGACAGCAGCTCGCGCACGGTCGCCTCGTCGTCGACCACCAGCAGATGATCCGTCTCCGTCATCTCCACGACGCCCAGCATACGGAAGCGCGGCGGCCGCGGCCCCTCACACGTCGCGCCGTCGGAAGAGGACGAACGCGGCCGCCAGCACGGCGGCGACGCCGAGGCACATCCCGCCCAGGTTGAGCCAGGGGTGCGGGAAGTCGGGGTCGGGGACCGTCGCCATGACCGCGGCCCCGCCCGCGGTCGGCCAGAAGTCGAGCAGGTCCTCCAGCCACGAGGGGAACAGGCCCGAGAAGCCCGGGATCAGGAAGATGACGCCCACCAGTGTGGCCAGGGCCCCGGCCGTGGCCCGCAGGAGGGCGCCGAGACCGACCGCGAGCAGTGCGATGGCCGCCAGGTAGACCCCGCCGCCGGCCACGGCCGGGAGCACCCCCGGGTCGCCGAGGCTCGCGTTCGGCACGTCCTGGGAGGCCAGGAGCGCCTGGCCGAGGAGGAAGGAAGTGAACATCAGCACCTCGCCCGTGACCACGGCGACGCCGGTGATCAGGATCGCCTTGGCCGCCAGCAGCCGGTGCCTGCGGGGCGTGGCGGCCAGCGAGGTCTGCATCAGGCCGGTCGCGTACTCGGAGGTGACGGTCAGGATGCCCAGCGACCCGATGATCAACTGGGCGACGATGTACGTCCGCAGGCTGAGGGCGGTCGGGTCCCAGTCCAGCCGCTCGGCGGCCGTGAGGCTCTCGTACTCGGCCGCGACCGCCGAGCCCATGGCGAGCGAGGTGATCCCCATGCCGACGGCGAAGAGGCCGGCCAGGGTGTACCAGGTGGAGCGCAGGCTGCGGAGCTTGATCCACTCCGCGCGGAGGGTGCGGTGGAAGGCCACCGCGGGCGCGTCGGCGATCGCGGTCATGCCCCGGCCCCCTGGAATTCGACGCTGTCCCGGGTCAGCTCCATGAAGGCGTCCTCCAATGAGGCCTGCTGCGGGGTGAGCTCCGAGAGCGCGATGCCGTGGTAGGCGGCGAGCCTGCCGATCTCGTCGCCGTCCATGCCGGAGACGACGAGCGCGGCTTCGAGGCCGTCGCGCACGGCGGCCCCGGCTGCGGTCAGCAGGAGCGAGAACCGCTCGGATTCGGCGGTGCGGACGAGCACGGTCCCCTGTCCGCTGGAGCGCATGAACTCGCCCATGCCGGTGTCGGCGATGAGCCTGCCCCTGCCGATGACCACGAGGTGGTCGGCGGTCAGCGCCATCTCGCTCATGAGGTGGCTGGAGACCAGCACCGAGCGGCCCTCGCGGGCGAGCGAGCGCATGAAGTCCCTGACCCACCGGATGCCCTCGGGGTCGAGCCCGTTCACCGGCTCGTCGAAGATGAGCGCCCGCGGCTCGCCGAGCAGTGCGGCCGCGATGCCGAGCCGCTGGCGCATGCCGAGGGAGAAGCCTCCGGCCCGCCTGTCGGCCACGCCTTCGAGACCGGTCCGGGCGAGCACCTCGTCGACCCGCCTCCGGGGGAGGCCGTTGCTCACGGCGAGCGCCAGCAGGTGGTCGCGCGCCTTCCTGGCGCCGTGGACGGCGCCGGCGTCGAGCAGCGCGCCGACCTCCGTCAGCGGCACCGGCAGCTCGCCGTAGCGCCTGCCGCCGATGGCGACGGTGCCGCGCGTGGGGGCGGCCAGGCCCAGGATCATCTTCATGGTGGTGGACTTCCCGGCGCCGTTGGGGCCGAGGAATCCGGTCACCTGGCCGGGTTCGACGGTGAACGACAGGTCGTCCACCACGGTGTCGGGGCCGTACCGCTTGGTCAGCCCTCGTATCGCTATCACGGTCATGGCCGCGATCCTGGCGGCCCGGGCTGGCCGGGTCCTGGGGACTTCTGGGAGAACGCTGTGAGCGCCGCTCCCGCGGCGTGCGCCCCGAGGGCCCGCGAGCTCCGCCGCGGCGCCGATTCACAGGAAATCCTGAGAAGGACGCGCGGCCGCTGTGCGAGCTGCCACAGCCCATTTCTTTGCACTGAGTGCATCGTTGCATTTAGTGTAGGCGCCGTGGACGCGACATCCGACTCCGCCGACCGCCGTGCGGCGCTGAAGGCCAAGAGCCGCCAGGCGATCCTGGAGGCCGCCGCGGCGCTCATGCACGAGCACCGCAGCGCCGACTTCTCCGTCGACGAGCTGGCCGCCGTGGCCGACGTCTCGCGCCGCACGGTCTTCAACCACTTCGCCTCCCTGGAGGACGTGGCGACCGAGGTGGCCGGGCAGATGCTCGTCGAGGTCGTCGGCCGGATGGAGGCCGCGAACGCCTCGCGCGAGGCCGGCACCATCCTGGAGGACCTGGCGGCCACCGCCTCGGGCGACCAGCTGGTGCCGCCGGTGGCCTACCTCATCGAAGTCCTCGACGCCGAGGACCCGAGGCAGTCGACCCGCGAGGCCGTGCTGATGCAGCGCGCCTTCGCCCTGTTCACCGACCGGATGTCCACCGTCATCGCGCAGCGCCATCCCGACAGCGACGTGCTCACGGTGGAGCTGCTGGTCGCGGCCTTCGGCGGCGGCCTGCTCGGCCTCGTCGACCGGTGGATCACCGCCACCGGCGGAGCCGACACGCCCGCCTCGCGGCGGGTCTGGGACGAGCTCATCGCGAGCCTGGCCTCCGTCCTCCGCGAACCGGACTCCCACGCTTCCTGAACCGCCGACACAGAAAGGCCGACATGGCTGAGTTCCTCTTCCGGGTCGGGCGCTGGAGCGCCCGCCGCGCCTGGACCGTCATCGCCGCTTGGGCCGTGCTGCTCGCGGCCGCGGCCGCGGCGTTCACCCTGTTCGGCGGGACGCTGTCCAACGCGTTCTCGATCCCGGGCACCGCCACCGAGGAGGTGACCGAGCACCTCCAGGAGGAGCTGCCCCAGGCCTCGGGCGGCAGCGGCAGCATCGTGCTGAGCACCGAGGACGGCGAGCCCTTCACCGAGGAGCAGCGAGCCGAGATCAGCGCCCTGGCCGCCGAAGCGGGCGAGGCCGACGGCGTCGCGGCCGTCGTCGACCCCTTCGCCGCCGAGGCCGAGCGCGCCGAGCGGGCGCAGGCGATCGAGGCGGGCGCGGCCGAGATCGAGGCCGCCCGCGAGGAGCTCGAGGCGGCCCAGGCCCAGATCGACGCCGCCCGCGAGCAGGGCGGATCGTCCTCCGAGCTCGACGCCCAGGAGGCCGAGGTCCAGGCGGGCCTGGCCGAGGCCGAGGCGCAGGCCGCCGCCCTCGAACAGGGCGCGGCCATGCTCGAACTCGCCGAGGGCATCACCACCGTCTCCGAGGACGGCAGCGCCGCGATCGTCAACGTCGCGTTCACCGAGCCGCAGATGGAGGTCACCCCCGAGACCAAGGCGGGCGTGACCGACGTCTTCGACGAGGCGCCGCTCGAGGGCGTCGCGGTCGACTACTCCTCCGAGATGAGCGACCCGCTCCCGAGCCTGTTCGGCGTCAGCGAGGTCGTGGGCCTGATCGTCGCCGGCGTCGTCCTGATCGTCATGCTCGGCACCCTGATCGGCGCGGGCCTGCCGCTGCTGACCGCGCTCGTCGGCGTCGGCGTCGGCGCGCTGGCGACGATGTCGCTGTCCAGCGTCGTGGACATGGCGTCGGTGACGCCGATCCTCGGCCTCATGCTCGGCCTGGCCGTCGGCATCGACTACTCGCTGTTCATCCTCAACCGGCACCGCCGCCAGCTCAAGGAGGGCTACGACCTCGACGAGTCGATCGCCCTCGCCAACGGCACCTCCGGCAACGCGGTCGTGTTCGCCGGGACGACCGTCCTGATCGCACTGGTGGCGCTGAACGTCACCGGTATCCCGTTCCTCGGCCTGATGGGCTCGGTCGGCGCGTTCTGCGTCGCGGTCGCGGTGCTGGTGGCCGTGACGTTCATGCCCGCGCTGCTCTCGCTGGTGGGCATGAAGGTCCTCGGCCGCAAGGAGCGGGCGGCACGCGAAGCGAACGGCGGCGGCGGCGACGAGAAGCCCCTGAAGGCCATGTCGACTCCCCGCGCCGCTCTCCGGGCGCTCGTCGCGGTCGGCGCGCTCGTCCTGGTCGCGCTGCCCGCCATGGACATGCGGCTCAACCTGCCCGACGGCTCCTCGGAGCCGCACGACACGACGCAGTACCAGGCGTACGCCACGATCGCCGAGCGCTTCGGCGAGGGCGCCAACGGCCCGCTGCTGGTGGTCGCCGACCTCCCCGGCTCGCCCGGCGAGGCCGAGGCGCAGGCCGCCCAGGCCGCCGTCGCCCAGGCGATCGCGGCCGAGGACGACGTGGAGGCGGTCGCGCCCGTCGGCCTCTCCGAGGACCGCACCGTCGCCGCGTTCCAGGTCGTCCCCGCCGAGGGGCCGACGAGCGAGTCGACCGAGGAGCTCGTGCACACCCTGCGCGGCCTCGACGTCGAGGGCGTCGAGGACATCGGCGTCGCGGGCAGCGCCAGCGGCAACATCGACATCTCCGAGAAGCTCGCCGACGCCCTCCCGGTCTACCTCGCGGTCGTCGTCGGCCTGTCGCTGCTCATCCTCATCCTGGTGTTCCGCTCGATCCTCGTGCCGGTCATCGCCACGCTCGGGTTCATCCTCAGCTACTTCGCCGCGCTCGGCGGCGTCGTGGCGATCTACCAGTGGGGCTGGCTCGCGGACGTCTTCGGCGTCGACACGCCCGGGCCGATCCTGAACTTCCTGCCGACCATCGTCGTCGGCGTCCTGTTCGGACTCGCGATGGACTACATGCTGTTCCTCGGCTCGGGCATGCGCGAGGCCTACGCCCACGGCGTCCCGGCCCGCCCGGCCGTGGTCCACGGCCTGCGCGCCGGCCGGGCCGTGGTGACCGCGGCGGCGATCATCATGATCTCCGTCTTCGGCGGCTTCGTCTTCTCGCACTCGGCGATGATCCGGCCGATCGGCTTCGCCCTCGCCTTCGGCGTCCTGGTCGACGCCTTCCTGGTGCGGATGCTCATCATCCCGGCCCTGATGCACCTGTTCGGGGACAAGGTCTGGTGGCTGCCGAAGTGGCTCGACCGGATCCTGCCGGACGTGGACGTCGAGGGCGCCGCCCTGGAGCGCCGCCACCCGCACCGCGACGCCGACAAGGTCGAGGTCTCGGTCTGACCGGGCCGTTCACGCGTCAGGTCCGCGCGGCGGCCCCACCGGCCGAGTCCTCCACGGTCACCGACGCTCCCGGCCTCGCCGCGGACGATTGAGGGTCCGGGTCCCCATCCGCGCGAGAGCCCTCAGGGGCGGCGGTCGCCTCGCCGGGGCGGTGGCGCGCCCCAAGGGCGGGAGCGACTCCGCGTCCACTGCGACCCCCAAGGATCCGCGGGCCGTTCCGCGTTCGCCTCCTCAGGCGCTGATGCCCCACCAGAGGACGGTCGAGCCCGCGTCCATCTGCGCGAGCACCTCCTCGCAGTTGGCGGCCCAGTCGGTCCAGCCGACTTTGGCGTAGAGCCGCCTCGCCGAGCGGAACGCGTGCTTGGCGCCCTCGCGGTTGCCGATCGCCTTGAGCGTTTGGCCCATGCCCCATTGGGCGCTGGCCTCGCCGATGCGGTCGCCGACCCGCCGGGCCGTCCTCATCGCGGAGTCGAACTGCTCGGCCGCCGTATCCCACTCGCCCTGGCCGCCGAAGACGACGCCGAGACCCCACAGCGCGTGCCCCTGGCCGGGGAGGTCGCCGATCGACTCCGCCAGATCGAGCGCGCGGTCGAAGTAGCCCCTCGCTTTATCGTGCTGGGCCCGCAGTCGCGCGACGCCCCCGAGCCCGTCGAGCGCCCGGACCTGGCTCCGGACGTCGTCTATGGACACGGCGATCGCGATCGCGCGGTGGAAGAACCGCTCTGAGCGGGCGTCTTCGCCCTGGAGCCGCGCCATGTCGCCGAGCCCCAGCGAGGCGGCGATGGCGCTTTCGTCGCCGGGAACGGACTTGAGTTCGTTGAGGAGTCCGGCCGCCGGCTCGAACCTGCCGCGCAGGCGGAGCCAGCGCGTGTAGGCGGCGGCCATGCGCAGTCCGCGTTCGTGCCGTCGGCGCAGCGCCAGGCGGCCGCTGACGAGCAGCTCGTCACTGGCGCGCGAGAGCCAGTGCTCCGCCTCGTGCGGCTCGGCGAACCCGATCCGCCGATCGGGCTCGGCGGGCGCTGACGGGCGCTCGCTTCCCCACAGCTGCGACACCGCGGCGTCGACCCGTCTCGCCGTCCAGTCCCACAGCCGGTCCCCGGCGTGCTCGGCCGTGTCGGGGCCGAGGGCCGCGGCGACCGCCGGGGCGAAGGCCCGGTCCTCGTCATGGAGGCGGTACCGGTAGCCCGGCAGCGGCTTGAGGATGCGACGCACCGACAGGGAGTGGCAGTGGTCCCAGGTGTCGTCGCCGTCCGCGCCGGTCATGGCCGCGATCGAGTCGGGGTCGAAGCTCGGCCCGGGGTGGAGGCCGCAGGCGAGCGCGGTCCGGCGCAGTGCGTCCGGCTCGAGGTTCGCCACGGTGCTGCGGAAGATCTCCTTCATCACCCCGCTTCCGGAGCGGCGCATCCGTTCGAGCAGGATCCGCGGCGGCTGGTACTCCAGTTGCCCGCCGAGGGCGTGGAGGACCGCGGGCACGCCGCACGCCTCGGCCGCGAGGGCGACGAGTTCGCTCTCGCTGCACCGGTCGCCGACGTGGTGGCGCAGGAGCGCGACGGCGTCGGTCCGGCCGAGCGGGCCCAGTTCGATCGTGGTCGCGGACGGCAGGCCCCTGAGCGGATCGCGACTGGTGGCGAGGACCGCGCACCGCGAGTCGGCGGGCGGCATCGCGGCCTCGATCTGGCGGGCGTCGGCGACGTTGTCGAGCACGAGGAGCACCCGGTGCTCGGCGAGCCAGTTGGTCCAGCGGCTCCGGCTCGACGCCAGGCAGTTCGGCGGTGTCTGCCCGGACTGGATCAGCAGCTCCCTGAGCATGACCAAGGAGTCCACTTCGGTCCGTGCGAGCTCCGAGGCGCGCAGGTCGAGATGGAGGCGCCACGCGAAGGCCGTGCCCAGCTCGGCGGCGACCGCATGGGCCAGCAGGGACTTCCCGTAGCCGCCCTTGCCGGTGATCACGCCGATGAACGGCCCGGCGTCCTCAGCGGCGCTCCTGGCGCCCTCCAGCAGGCGTTCGACCTGCTCTCTGTGTCCGAACAGCGGGTTCGCGAGGGGCGGGATCGTCGACTTCCCCGGAACGACCGCCGCGGGCGCGGCCGCCCGCCGGTTGCCGAACAGCGGCTGGGCGCCCGCGCCGTCGGCGCACACGAGCCGAGGCGTCTGGACATCGCCGATCTCGGCGCGGATCGCGTCGCAGATCTCGTCGGGGGTGAGGAAGCCGCCCTTGCCCTCGATGCCGCTTCGGAGCACGTCGATGAGGGCGGAGGCGAACAGCGGATACGGCTCCCCGTCCACGACCCGCGCCGTCTCCGCCTTGTCGCAGGCGGTCAGGATCGTGGAGAGATCGCTGCGGTCGTCGTCGACCCAGGTGCCGGCACCGGCGAGCGTCCCATGCTCCAGTGCGGCACCGCTGTGGCAGGTCTCCATGACCAGCACGCGGTGTTTCGCGCGTGGGCTCCGGCCGCGCGCGAGATGGCCGCGCAGCCACTCGAAGGGCATCCAGTCGAGGAAGTCGTCGTGCTCGACCTGCTTGTGCGCGAGCGTGAGCCGGGTGGGGTGCTCCCGTCTGCTCCAGTGGCCGTGCCCGGCGAAGTAGACGAACAGCAGCGAGGTCGTGCGCTCGGCGGCGTCGGTGAGCGTGCGGTGGATGCGGTCTCTAGTCGCCTCGGCCCCGGTGATGACATGGCAGTTGCCGTCCGGGACGCCGAGGATCCGGGGGTCCTTGAGCAGGCGCGCCAGCTCCTCGACACCGTTTGCCAAGGCGTCGTAGGAGTGCAGGGCCGGGTCGTCGTATTCGGACACCCCGATCAGCACGACCTGTGATCCCTCAGGCACAGGGACCGCCGACGGGGTCACCTCAGGTCGTCTTCCTCGGGCGGCTCGATGAGCTTCCAGATGCGTTCGACGGTGTCCGCGTCGGCGTTCTCGATGACGATCGACTTGCCTTCGCCGAGTTCGATGCGGACCTTGGGGCCGGACGGGGTCTTCCATTGCAGGACGGCGACCACCAGACTCCCGACCGCGGCGAGCGAGTTGACGACGGCGAGGACCGCGTCGAAGGGGCCCAGCGTTCCATCGCGGTTCGATACGGCCTTGATCTCGACACCCGGATGGATCCGGGCGGACCGCAGCTCCTCGAAGAGATCTGCAGTGTCACCAGGTTGTCCGTCGACTTCAATTCTGATCTCAGGCAAGGGGCGCACCTCGTTCGGAAACCGAGTCTGGCTCTACATCATGGCAGACCCTGGGCCGCAGAGCCATAGAGGTTCGCCTAACTCCGGAGGGGCGGAACGCCCTCGCGGGCCGGGCGGCGGAAACGCCGCGGGCGGGCGGCCTCCGCCGCCTGATCGCGTCACAGGGAGCGCCGCGCCGGCCTCGCGGCTCGAGGGGCGCTCAGGCCACGGGCGGCGCTTCGCTGGGGCGGCGTCTCGCCCACGAGGAGGTGATGTGCTCGCGCATCTCGTGGGCGGCGCGGTCGGCGTCGCCGAGGAGCAGGGCCGCGAGGATCGCCGTGTGGCCCTCGTGGGTCACCTCGATGTCCTCGGGGGTCGGGTGCCCGCTGTACTGGGGCGTGTGGAGCGCCTTGCCCTGGATGTTCGCCACGATCGCCCGGCCGAAGGCGTCCTGCGAGGCGCGGTGGATCAGCTCGTGGAACTCCACGTCGGCCCGCGAGTACGCCACGGGATCGCCCATGAACTCGCCGAGCTCCTTGAGCTTCGCCGTGAGCGCCGAGCGCTGGGCGTCGTCGAGGCGGCTCGCCGCCCGAGCGGCCATGGCGCACTCCAGGTTCGCCCTGACCTCGATGAGGTTGTCGAGATAGAACAGCCGGTCCTCGCGCTGGAAGAGCGCGTCGAGGACCAAGGGGTCCAACAGGTTCCACTGGTCTTGGTCGAGCACCACCGTGCCCCAGCCCTGCCGGGGCGCGACGAGGCCCTTCTCGGCCAGGGTCGTCGTGGCCTCGCGGATGACGGTCCGGCTCAC
Source organism: Glycomyces tenuis DSM 44171 (assembly GCF_000427885.1). Lineage (GTDB taxonomy): Bacteria > Actinomycetota > Actinomycetes > Mycobacteriales > Micromonosporaceae > Glycomyces > Glycomyces tenuis. The sequence goes on along the minus strand of NZ_ATYW01000017.1, from coordinate 136,295 downwards.
CTGGTACTCCTCGCACAGCTCTCCGGCGGTCGGCAGGGCCGAGCCGGGGGCGTGCTCTCCGACGACGATCGCCCGCACCAGGCTCTGGACGACCGCCGCGGCGAGCGGAGGCCGGTGACGTTGGGGGCGGGGCACCTCACCGCCGGGCGCGTGTGTCGGGTTCATGTCGTCGAGGACTCCATTGGTGTACTGGCAGACGGGACTCCGCCGCTCGGCCAAGTGTAGCCGAGTGATGTGTTATCTTCAGTCGTATCATAAGTTATAAGTGACATGCTGGCGGAAGCCTGCGAGCATGCTATCGCGACGCTGATCTGGAGCACGATGCGAATCACCGGGTATCGGAGCCTGACCACGGTCCACCGATGGGGGCGCCCAGTGGGCGACGTCAACGGCGTCATCGCCGACGGCGTCACGGAGGTCCCGATCGTGCTGCTCGAGACCGACGGCGGCCTGACCGGCGTCGGCCTCGGCTCGAACGCCGACGTCGACCGCGTCTTCCCGGCCCTGGAGGGCCGCGACCCGCGCGCCGTGACCGCCCTGTACGACCGCATGCTCGCCTTCGTGTTCAAGACCGGGCACAACGGCGCGGCCTTCGGCACCATCGGCGCCCTCGACATGGCCCTGTGGGACCTCAAGGCGAAGATGGCCGGCGAACCGCTGTGGCGCACCCTCGGCGCGGCCGACCGCTTCGTCCCCGGCTACGCCTCGGGCCTGGAGTACGCGCTCGACGACGACGCGCTCGTCGGCCTCTACGAGCGCTGGGCCGAACGCGGCTTCACCGGCGCGAAGGTCAAGGGCGGCCTCGACGTCGACCGGGACGCCAAGCGCCTGGTCGCCGTGCGCGACGTCCTGCGCGTCAACGCCGAGCGGCCTGCGGTGATGTACGACGTCAACGAGGCGTGGGGCCGCCACCAGGCCGTCCGGCTCGCCCGCCGCGTCGAGGAGCAGGTCGACCTCACCTGGATCGAGGAGCCGGTGCGGCGCTGGGACGTCGAAGGGCACCGGGCCGTCGCCGCGGGCGTCCGCTCGGCGGTCGCCAGCGGCGAGAACCTCACCGGCCTCGAGCAGTACCGGCACCTGCTCGCCGCCGACGCCCTCGGCGTCGTCCAGGCCGGAAGCGTCTGGGGCATCACCCACTTCCTGCGCGTGTCGGTCCTCGCGCTCGGCCGCGACCTGCCCGTCAGCCCGGTCGCGTACAACGCCAACCCGCTGGCGCACGCGGCCGCCGCCGTCCCCAACCACCTCGCCACCGAGCTCCAGGACCTCGCGCTGCCGGTCGGCCTCAGCGCCGACCAGGAGATCGCCGACGGCGGCATCCGGCTCGGCGACGCGCCCGGCCTCGGCATCGAGGTCGACGAGGCGCACATCGCCGCGCAGCGCGGCGCGGGCACCTGGGGGGACGCCGCGGGCCCGCACGTGCGCCCGCCCGACGCGGGCCTGCGGCTCGCGTCGCGGCACCGCCGCGCCGGAGCCGAGGAGGGCGGCAGCGCATGAGCGCCGCCGAGACCCGCAGGCCCCGGGCGGCCCTGTCCTTCCGGCCGGCGGACCTGATCGGACAGGTCTTCACCCCGCAGGCGCTCGACCGGATCTCGGCGCTGCTGGACGTCGACACCGAGCGGGTCGTCACCGACACCGGCTCCGAGCGGGACCGCGCGCTCCTCGCCGAGGCCGAAGTGCTGCTGGCGGGCTGGGGAGCACCCCGCATTCCGCCCCCGCTCGTCCCCCGGCTGCGCGCCGTCGTCTACGCGGGCGGCGTCGCCGCCACCTGCCTGGCCGACCCGGCCGAGCACGCCGCGCGCGGCGTGCGGGCCTCGAACGCGCGCGCCGTCAACGCCGCCCCGGTCGCCGAGTACACGCTCGCCCAGATCCTGTTGGCCAACAAGCGGGCCCGTCCGCTCGAACGCGAGTACCGCGAGCACCGCCGCATGCCCGAGCGCCCGAGCGACGCGGGCAACTACCGCCGCACCGTCGGCATCGTCGGCGCCTCGCAGGTCGGGCGCCGCCTCATCGAGCTCCTGCGCCCCTTCGCACTCGACGTCGTCGTCTACAGCCCCGAGCTGGGGCCCGAGGACGCCGCGGCGCTCGGCGTGCGCACAGCGGGCCTCGACGAGGTCGCGGCGCAGAGCGACGTGCTCTCACTGCACCAGCCGCTGCTGCCGGAGACCGTCGGCCAGATCGACGCGCGCGTCCTGGCGCTCATGCCCGACGGGGCGACGCTGATCAACACCGCGCGCGGCGCCGTCGTCGACGAGGCCGCGCTCGTCGCCGAACTGCGCACCGGCCGCATCGAAGCGGTCCTCGACGTCACCGAGCCCGAACCGCCCTCCCCGGACAGTGAACTGTGGACCCTGCCGAACGTCGTGCTCACCCCGCACATAGCCGGCTCGATCGGCCGCGAGCTGCACCGCATCGGCGACTCGGTCGCCGCCGAAGTCGAGCGCTTCGCGGCCGGGCTCCCCTTCGCCTGCCCCGAAGACCTGGGAGGGCCCGGGCATGCGTGAACTGCGAACCGGCACCAGGCTGACCGAGCTCGGTTTCGGCGCCGCGCAGCTGGGCAACCTCTACCGCGAGACCACCGAAGCGGAGGCCAGCGGCGCCGTCGACGCCGCCTGGGACGCAGGCGTCAGGTACTTCGACACCGCCCCGCACTACGGGCTCGGCCTCTCCGAGCGGCGCCTCGGCGCGGTCCTGGCCGGGCGGCCCCGGGACGAGTACGTCCTGTCGACCAAGGTCGGGCGCCTGCTCGTGCCGACGCCCGAGCGCGCGCACCTGCGAGACGACGGCGGCTTCGCCGTCCCCGCCGCCTTCCGCCGGGAATGGGACTTCTCCAGGGACGGCATCCTCCGGTCCCTGGAGGGCAGCCTCGAACGGCTCGGCACCGACCGGATCGACATCGTCTACCTGCACGACCCCGACGAGCACTGGGACGAGGCGTCCACCGGCGGCGTCCAGGCCCTCGTGGAACTGCGCGAGCAGGGCGTCGTCTCGGCGATCGGCGTGGGCATGAACCAGTCGGCGATGCCCGCCCGCTTCGTCCGCGAGACCGACATCGACGTCGTCATGTGCGCGGGCCGGTTCACCCTCGTCGACCGGGGCGCCCTCGCCGACCTCCTGCCCGCCGCGCTCGACCGCGGGGTCGCGGTGGTCGCCGCGGCCGTCTACAACTCCGGGCTCCTCGCCGAGCCGCGCCCCGCCGCGGACGCCCGCTTCGACTACCGGCGGGTGCCTTCGGAGCTCGCCGCCCTGGTCCACCGGATCGCCGACGCCGCCGAGCCGTACGGCGTCACCGTCCCCGAACTCGCCGCGCAGTTCGCGCTGCGGCACGGCGCGGTGGCCTCGGTCGTCGCCGGCATGCGCACCGCCGACCACGTCACGGCCAACGCCGAACGCATCGCACGCGAAGTGCCGCAAGCGCTCTGGGACGAACTCGACCGCCTCGGCCTCGTCCCGGCACTCGACGAGGCGCACACGGGAAGGAGCACGACATGAGCACGCACGAGGCCCCCGCACCGGACACGGCCGCGCTCGCCCGGTGGATGCGCACCTGGATCGGCGCCCAAGGCCAGATCCGGGGCTTCCACAACCACAGCGTGTGGGGCACCAACCCCGCCACGTTCATCGACTTCACCAGCGGGCACCAGGCGTTCTCGGCCCCGGCGACCGCGGCGTTCGCCCAGGCCCTCGCCAGGCGGCCCGACGACCGGGCCCGCGAGATGTGGCGCCGCATGATGCTGTTCCAGGCGCGCACGGTCCAAGGCGACGGCCAGTTCCGCCACATCGGCTTCCAGGTCGGCGAGTCGGCCACCTCCGGGCTCATCCACAACATGGCCGGGTGCATCGGCCTCCTGGAGGGCCTGCGCCACGCCGGGCACCTCCTGGAGCCCGGCGAGGCCGAGGAGGTCCTGCGGGCCGTCCGCGCGAACCTCGAGGCGTGCCGCGTCTACGGCGGCGGGCGCCCGAGCGAGGACGGGACCGTGAACCAGGAGTACGCCCGCGTCTGGGCGAAGTTCAGGTACACCGAGCTGTCGGGGGACGACCGCTACGCCCACGAGCTGGAGGACGACCTCGACGCCCTCGTCCGGCTCAGCCGCGCCCCCGGCGTCCCCGACGCGGCGAGCTGCGGGGCCTACCGGCAGCCCGCCGACCGCGCCGAGGGCGGCATCCTCGAACCGGCCGAGTACTACGGGCTGATGATCGTGCCGCTCGTGATCGGCTCGCGGCGCTTCGCCCGCCCGGACCTGCTCGACGAGGCGGTCCGCCTGAGCCTCCACGTCGCGCGCTCGGCCTGGACGGACGAGCGGGGCCGCACCCGCTTCCACCGCTACTGGTACGTGCGCGGCGAGACGGCCCTGAAGACCACCGAGCCGATGCTCATCGCGGGCATGGGCCTGAGCCTCTACGGCATCGACGAGGTCCTCTCCGAGACCGAGCACCCCGAGCTCGCGGCCTTCGTCGAGGACTGCCTGGCCACCTACGCCGCGTACCAGACCCCCGCCGGGTACTTCGCCTCCGCCACCGGCTGGCACAACGAGGCGGACGTCGCCCCGAGCACCGCCTGGCACGCCCACGACCTGCTGTTCCTCGTGCGGCACTACGACACCGCCGAGTCCTTCTGGGCCGAGTCGTTCTGGGACGTGGTGTTCGCCGAGCCGGAGCGGCGGTCCGTCCTGCTCTCCGACCGCGCCTACTGGGTCGAGGACGGCGTCCACTGGTGCATCCTCAGCCCGCTGACGGCCGGAGACCTCAGCATCTACGGCCGCAAGGACCGCGACGACTTCGCGCGGTCCTTCTTCGCCTGGACGGACAAGGAGCCGCTGCCCGCCGAGCTCGCATTCGACGAGGCGCCGGTCTTCTTCGTCGCCGACGAGGGGATCTGGCGCCTCGACGACTCGGCGCGCGCGACCGACGTCTCGGTCCTCGGCGCGATCCCCTACCGGGGGCACGTGCGCGAGGCTGACCGCACACTTGACCATGACTTAGCACATGTAGTATGTATTACAAGTAGTCGTCCTCCGGGTGGAGGCGACTCGGACCAAGGTTGGGAGACAACGATGTCAACTCCGCTCCGGCGCCGCACCCGCGGCGCCGTCATCCTCGGCTTCGCCCCGGTCCTCGCGCTCACGGCCTGCGGCTCCGGCGGCGGCTCCGACAGCGACTCGGTGCGCATGCTCGTGAACATCACCGACAACCTCACGCAGGAGAAGTGGGAAGCGCTCGTCAAGCCCTTCGAGGACGAGACCGGGATCGACGTCGAGATCGAGGGCCCCACCGGCCAGTCGGTCGCCGAGTCCTTCCCCTCGCTCCTGGCCGCCGGGACGGCCCCCGACGTCATCCAGTCGATCTTCCCCTCAGAGGACACCGCCCCCGAGATCCTCGACCTCACCGAGTACGAGTGGGCCTCCGGGACGCCGATGGCGGACCTGTACGCCACCGACGGCGAGATCAATGTCGTCGGCGTCGGCATGCAGCCCCAGTCGCTGCTGTACTACAACGCCGACCTGTTCGAGCAGGCCGGCGTCACCGAGCCGCCCCAGACCTGGGACGAACTCGACGCCGCCCTCGCCGCCCTCGACGGCGCCGGCGTGGCCACCCCCATCGCCTTCGCCTCCGAATGGGCCACCGGCGTGCAGGCCCAGCAGATCTGGCACCCCCAGCAGAACGTCGCCGCCCCCGGCTGGCAGCAGAGCGTCGCCGACGGCTCCTCGAGCCTCGGCGAGCAATTCGAGCCGCTGTTCGAGCACCTCTCCGAGTGGATCGACGCCGGCTACACGACCGCCGACGACGTGGCGACCGACTCGGGCACCCAGGAGGCGAACTTCATCGCCGGCGAGGTCGGGATCTACCCGATGGGCTCCTGGTTCACCACGACGCTGGCCGCCTCGCCGCCGGACTTCGAAGTGGGCGTCTTCTCGGCGCCCGTCGACGCCGCCGCCGACGCCCCCGGCCCCATGGGCGCCACCATGGCCTACCCGTACATGGTGTGGAACGGCACCGAGAAGGTCGACGACGCCACCGCGCTCGTCGAGTACCTCGTGACCGACGCGGAGGCGATCGCCACGCAGGCCGAGATGGACCACTTCACCCGCGAGGGCCTGGACACCAGCGGCAACGAGTACGCCTCGGCCGTCCAGGAGGTCGCCGACCAGGCGCCGTCGTTCGTCGTGCCGGGCAACCAGACCGTCGGCGACTACGCGCTGCCGGTGGCCGGGTTCAACCCCAAGTTCACCGAGCTCGTCCAGAGCCTGTGGCAGGGCGCCGACCCCGCCGACGTCGCCGCCGACCTCACCGCCTGGTACGAGGCGGAGAGTGCCGGCTGACATGCCCCGGACCTCGACCTCGTGGCGGACCCGCGCCGGCGCCTTCGCGAACGGGCTGCTGACGGTGCCGGCGCTCGCCGTCTACGTCGGACTCCTGGTCGTGCCCGTCGGCTTCGCCGTCTACTACTCGTTCACCGACTACAACGGCTTCCCGAGCCGGACGCCGACGTGGGTCGGCCTCGAGAACTACCGGCGGATCGCCGACGACCCCATCGGCGATCTGCACCCCTCGGTCTGGGTCACCGTGGCGATCGCCGTGGTCGGCACCCTCCTGGTGAACGCCGCCGCGCTCGGCCTCGCGCTGCTGCTGCGGCGCACCACGCCGTTCAACACCTTCGCCCGCGTCGTGATGTTCTACCCGCACGTGCTCTCGGCCCTCATCGTCGGCTTCCTGTGGCAGGCGATCCTGGGGCCGCAGGGCGCGGTGAACAACATCCTCGGAGGCTGGGGGCAGTCCACGCTGCCGTTCCTGGCCGACCCGCAGTGGGCGCTGGCGACGCTCATCGCGGTGATCGTCTGGGCGCAGTTCGGCGTGCAGCTCGTCCTCTACCTCGCCGGCCTCCAGGCGGTCTCACCGGACCTGAAGGAGTCGGCCAGGATCGACGGCGCCGGCGGCGGCCAGGTGTTCCGGCACGTCACATGGCCCGCGCTGGCGCCGACCGTGACCGTCACGCTCGTGACCACCGTGCTCTCGCTGCTGAAGGTCTACGACGTCGTGCTCGGCCTGACCAACGGCGGGCCGGGCGACGCCACCCAGAACTGGGCGTACGAGATCCTCGCGGTCTCCTTCGCCAACAACGACATCGGGCTCGCGTGCGCGCAGGCGGTCCTGCTCGTCCTCGTCGCCGGGCTCCTGTCGTTCACGATCATCGTGCTGCGCCGGCGCGCCGAAGAGGGAGCGGAGAGCCTCGGATGACCAGCAAGCGCACGTTCCGCACCGCCGCCCGCGTCACCGTCGTGGCGGTGCTCTCGGCCGCCATGCTCGTGCCGATGTACATCATGGTGGTCAACGCGTTCAAGCCGCAGCAGGAGATCCTGCTGTCCCCGCTCGGGATCGACTTCGCGACGGCGTCCACCGAGTACCTCGAGGCCGCCTGGCAGAGCACGAGCTTCCCCGTCGTCGAGGGCTACGCGGTCTCGCTGTTCCTGGTCCTGGCGTGCAACGCCGTCGCGATCGGGACGGCGGTCCCCGCCGCGTACGCCATCGCCCGCACGCCCAAGCTCCTGTTCAGGATTCTGCTGATGTTCTTCGTCGCGGGCATGTTCGTGCCCGCGCAGATCATCCTCGTCCCGGCGGTCTTCGTCCTGAAGTCGCTCGGCCTGATGGGGACGCTGCCGGGCCTGGTCCTGTTCATGTCCGCGACGATGATCCCGTTCACGCTGTTCGTCTTCAGCGCCTACATCAGGATGCTGCCCCGCTCCCTGGACGAGGCGGCCTCGATCGACGGCGCGGGCCGCCAGCGCATCCTGTGGACGATCATCTTCCCGCTCATGCGGCCGATCGTCGCCACCGCGTTCATCCTCAACGCCCTGGGCGCCTGGAACGACTTCGTCAGCCCGCAGCTGATCCTCGGGCCCGGCTCGGAGTTCCGCACGATCACGACCGGCGTGTACGCCGCGGTGTCCACCTACTCGACGAACTACGAGATCGTCTTTCCCACCCTGCTGCTCGCCGTCGCCCCGATCCTGCTGATCTTCGTGGTCATGCAGCGGCACATCATGGGCGGCCTCTCGGCGGGCGCCGTCAAGGGCTGATTTACGGCTCGCAGGCTTCGCCATGAGGGGCTGAGCCCGCATTCGGAAGGAGACCACGATGACCACCGACTTCACCGACCCCAGACAGGTCGCCGGGGCGATCCAGTACACGAACGTCAACCCGGACCTGACCCGGGCGGGGCTGCTCAAGCACCTCGAGACCTGCGTCGAGTACGGCTTCGACGCGGCCATGATCGCGCCGTACTGGGTGCGCCTGGCCAAAGAGGCGCTGTCCGGCACCGGCGTGAGAGTCGCCTCGACCCTGAACTTCCCGATGGCGAACGACACCCTCGCGATGCGCCTGGCGGCCTTGCAGGCGCTCGCGGCCGACGGCGTCGACGAGTTCGACTTCCCGCCGCACCCCGGGCTCCTGCTCGGCGGCGACGAGGAGCTGTACGCGAAGGACATCGCCGCGATCGTCGAGGCCGCCCACGGCGAGGGGATCAAGGTCAAGGCCATGCTGGAGTTCGGTTTCCTGGAGACCGACGAGCTCAAGGCCAAGGCCACCCGGATCGCCTACGAGGCGGGCGTCGACTGGGTCAAGCAGTCCTCCGGCTGGGGCAGGGGCGGCCTGGCCGCCACCGAGCACGACGTGCGGATCCTCGCCGAGCACATCGAGGCGCCCTGCCGGGTCAAGGTCTCCGGCAAGGTCAACACGCTGGAGAAGATGCGCTCGCTCTTCGCCGCGGGGGCCGAACTGGTCGGCACCAGCTCGGGCCCGGCGATCGTCGACGGCCTGGAGGGGGACCCCGATGCCTACTGACGCGCGCGCGAGGGTCGCCGTCGTCGGCAGCTACGCGAAGGCCCTGGTCATGACGGCCGACCGGATCCCCGGGGCGGGCGAGACCCTCATCGGCCGGGACTACCGGGAGACCTTCGGCGGCAAGGGCTCCGACATGGCCGTCCAGGCCGCGCGCCTCGGCGCCGAGGTGTCCTATCTGGGCGTCGTCGGCGACGACGCCCACGGCGAGGAGTTCAAAGCGCTCATGGAGGACGAAGGCGTGAACATCGAGCGCCTGCGCACCACCGCGGACCGGCCGACCGGCGTCGGCTTCATCGTCAAGGACACCGTGGGCCGCAACGTCATCGTCGTCGACCCGGGTGCGAACGCCGCCTTCGTCCCCGCCGACGTCGACCGCTGCGCCGACGCGCTGCTCGCCGCCGACGCGGCGCTCGCGCAACTGGAGACACCCCTGGAGACGGCCCTGCACGCGCTCGCGCTCGCGCGGCGGGGCGGCGCGGCCACGATCCTCAACCCCGCTCCCGCGGCGGACCTGCGCGAGGTGGATCTGTCCTGCGTGGACGTGCTGACGCCGAACGAGCACGAGGCGAAGACCGTCCTCGGCCTCGAACCGGGCGACGGCACGCCCGCCGAGGCACTGGCCCGCCGCCTCCTCGCGCTCGGCCCGAAGGCCGTCGTGATCACCCTCGGCGAAGCGGGCGCCCTGGTCGCCACCGCCGAGGGCGCCGTGCCGGTCCCGCCGGTGCCCGTCACCGTCGTCGACTCGAACGGCGCCGGCGACAGCTTCAACGCCGCGCTGGCCGTGGCGCTCGGCGAAGGCGGGAGCCTCCCCGAGGCGGCGCGCTTCGCGAACGCGACGGCGGGCCTGTGCTGCGAGCACTGGGAGACCGTCCCCTCCTATCAGGACCGCGCCGCGGTCGAGGCGGCCCTCGCCCGCACGAACCCGACGAACGCATTGGAGCGGCAATGAGAAACGGCACCATCCTGCACCCCGAGCTCGCCCGCGGCCTGGCCGCGCTCGGACACACCGACGTGGTCCTGGTGACCGACGCCGGATTCCCCATCCCCGCCGACGCGAACCGGATCGACCTGGCCCTCACGCGCGGCCAGATCGACGTCCGCGTCGTGCTCCAGGCGCTCCTCGACGCCGTCTGCGTCGAGGAGGTCCACTTCGCCACCGAGCTGAAGACGCACCACCCGCGCCTCTACGGCGAGGTCCAGGACCGCTTCACCGGCTCGGGGGCCGTCTTCCACGGCACCACGCACGAGACGCTCATCGAACAGTGGGCCCCGCGCGCCAAGCTCGTCGTCCGCTCGGGCTCCTTCGAGCCGTGGGCGAACTTCGCGCTTGTCGCCTCCACTGCGCCCTTCGACTGGTTCACCGACGAGGACGTGACCATCCTGCCCGCCTACGTCGAACGCCGCCGCCGCATCACCGAGGGCGAGCGCCCCGACCTCAGCTGAGGAGACCGCGTGAAGCCCGCCCGCGTCGGCGCCGGAGGCGAGGAGCGCCCAGCGGCGCACGGCGGCGAGCGCCGGCGCGGGTTGCGCCCGCTCACCGCCGAGATCGACGGCCTCGGACGCCAACAGCCGCAGTGCGAGACCCGGGCGCCGCAGGACGACTGAACCGGTCGCCCTCAGGTCTTGCGTACCGCCCTCCCGACCCCTATTCTTAACATGTCATACATGTAGATGTGTCATGTGTGCTCTCACGAATCGGCGCATGGCACTACGACGAGGGAGTTTCTCGATGACGAGAACGCACCACCCCGCCAGACGCCTCGCCGCGAAAGCGGCCGCGGTGGTCCTCATGGTGAGCGCGGCGCTCAGCGTGAGCGCCCCGGCGCAGGCGTCGCCGCCGCTGACCGTGTACGTCTCCAGCACCGAAGGCGACGACGCGAACCCCGGCACGAAGCAGGCCCCGCTCCGGACGATCGAGGCCGCGCGCGACGCGCTGGCCGGACAGACCTCTGAGGACGAACGCGGCACCGTCTACCTCCGCGGCGGCGAGTACGTCCTGGACGAGACGATCGAGCTGACCGGCGAGGAGCACTCGTGGGTCACCTACACCGCCTACAAGGACGAGCAGGTGACGATCACCGGCTCCCACGGGCTCCCCGCCGACGGCTGGCAGCGGCTCGCCGAGCTCGGCGAGGACGAGCTCGCCCAGCCCCAGTACTCCTCGAACACGCGCCTGACCGACGCGGCCCTGCGCGAGGACGTCTGGGTCTACGACCTCGGAGCGGCGGGCATCGACCCCGGCACGCTCTACAAGAACGGCTTCAACTGGGTGCAGCAGCCCTTCGCGCCGGAGCTCATCGTCGACGGATCGATCCAGACGCTCGCCGAGTACCCGAACGGCGACTCCTGCGACACCACCGACACCGCGTGCCACCTGTGGGGCACCGGCGAGAAGTGGGACGCCGAAGGCCCCGAGGACCTGATGAACGTCGACCTGCTCGGCCGCTTCGGCGCGCAGGACGACTGGCAGTGGAGCGGCACCACCCCGCGCGCCCAGTTCGAGGACAAGAAGCAGGAGCACCCCGACGACAGCGACTCGTGGTCCTACGAGCAGATGCTGACGATGACGCCGTCGATCTTCACCGTCGGCGGCCGCGCCGCCGAGCGGTACCAGGCCTGGGCCCCGGAGGGCGAGCCGGTCGTGGACGACCTGGGCGGCCGCGGCTTCGGCGAGTACTCGGACGTGGCGACCCAGCTCGACCCGCAGTGGATCGAGGACATCGACAACACCACGTACGAGACGGAGACCTGGCTCTCGGGCTACCTCGGCAACAACTACGCCAACGACATGGTCCGCCTCGTCTCCTGGAGCGAGGACCGGCTCTACGCGAAGTACCCCTCGATGTACATCCCGCAGGACGAGTGGACCAAGGTCAAGGTCGTCAACGCCCTGTCCGAACTCGACGTCGCCGGCGAGTACTACATCGACCGCTACGAGGGCAACGACGTCCTCTACTACGCGCCCGCCGACGGAACGGTCGAGGGCAAGGACATCGAGCTGATGACCTTCGACCAGAACTTCTTCCGCCTGGAGGGCACCGCCGGCGTCACCTTGCAGGGCATGGCGATGACCGGTTCGCTCGTGACCGGCGTGCAGCTGCTGGACGCGGTCGACACGCTCATCGACGGCGTCGAGATCTCCAATGTGAGCATGGACGCCATCCGCATCGGCGAGACCAGCGAGACCCTCACGGCCCTGCCCGACTACGAGACCACTCGCGGCGGGCACGGCAACGTCGTGCAGCACTCCTACCTCCACGACCTCGGAGGAGGCGGCGTCCTCCTCGGCGGCGGCGACCGCGAGACCCTCGAACGCGGCGACAACGTCGCTCGGCACAACGAGATCGCGCGCTTCTCCCAACTCGCGACCTACACGCCCGCCGGATACCTCTACGGAGTGGGGAACACCTTCGAGTACAACTACGTCCACGACGCGCCGCACATGGCGATCCAGATCATGGGCAACGACATGAAGGTCAACCACAACCACTTCCAGAACCTGGTGCTGAACGCGGGCGACCAGGGCGTCGTCTACACCGGACGCGACTACACCTACCTGGGGAACGAGGTCGCCTACAACTACTTCGAGACGATCGGCGGCTCGAACAACGCCTTCTACATGGACGACGGCGCCTCAGGGATGCGGTTCCACCACAACGTGGTCCAGGACGCGAACGCGGGCGTGTTCTTCCAGTCCGGACACTCGAACACCGCCAACGACAACGTGTACATCGACGTCGAGCACACCGGGCACGACAAGCTCTACCACGAGGACGGGGAGACCGACCTGCCCGTGTCCAACGGCTGGGTGGTGCAGAGCCGCTTCAACTCCTTCCTCGACGTGCGCGAGGGCGAGAAGTACAGCGCGACACCGGAGATCGTCGCCGCCTGGCACGAGCACTACACCAGCGGCGAGCACACGTACGCCGACGGCACGCCGATCCTCTACCCGGAGATCGACGACTGGTACGTGCCCCGCGTCGACGACACCGGTGAGGACTGCAAAGCCGAGCACTATGCGACGGACGCGAGCAACGGCTGCGACCGGGCCGCCGTCTGGGAGGACCCGGACTCGCTCTACGTCCCGTCCCGCAACGAGCTCGACCACTCCGTGATCATCGGCGGCGGCGACTACAGCGCGGCCTCGGCGACGTTCGCGAACCCGTCGTCCACCTACGAGCTGGCCAGGTGGAGCGACAAGATCAACACGAACGTCGTGCAGCCCGCCTCCCTCGACGACGCCGGCCTCGACGCCGAGACCCTGACCTTCTCCAGGAACGGAGCGGTCGCCGACGCCTTCGGCAGGCAATGGGTCCACGAGTGGAACGAGCACTTCACCCTCGACGGCATAGGCCGCTAGCAGGCGGGTGAGGGCCGGTCTCCCGGCCCTCACCCGAGTCGGATCCGCTCGTACTCCTCAAGCCCGACCGAGACCGCGTCAGGGCGATACCGGACCAGAGCGACCGCCGCGCACCGCAGCGTCCCGAACTCGACCTCGCTCCGGGCGTCCACATACTCCACGAGCTCCGGCTCGGCCACGACCGGCGACTTGGCGACCAGCAACGAGACGTGCGCGTTGTCCCTGACCCGCTCGCCGTCCCCACCGGGCACGCCCAGATTCCCCTGCGGCCGCTGCGCCTCGGTGAGCCTGTGCCGCAGCTCGAACAACGCCCCGTCCGGATAGCCGCGCACGAAGACCCCGGCGGGTGAACCGCACAGGCCCCTGAACCGGACCGCGAACGGGCCGACCCCCTCGACGGCCCGCTCGAGCTGCGACCGGTAGTGCAGCACCTGCTCCTCAGGCACGGTCTCCTGGTAGCCCTCCAGACTGCGAACGGTCATGTGCAGCTCATCGCGCCGGTACACCAGATGCGGCGAGCGCCGCACCCGCGCGATCCGATCGCACTCGGCCGCGAACGCCTCCGCCAAAGCACCTTCGACCCGGACCACGAAACTCAGCCCCCACCGCCCGGCACCATGCGCCGGAACCGGATCCGCACGATACGTCCCACCCCGGAACGCGGCGGCCCCACCGGCCCACACCTCGTCATAGAGCTTCCGCAAGCGCTCATCCTCGCCGCTCAAGGCCACCCCTTCACTCGAAAACGATGCCACCAGCATAGAAATCGAGAACGAACCGCCGAACCCGCTCAAGGCGCTCAGGCGACCGAGCAGGCCTTCGGCACCCTGGAGGGCGAACCCGCCGCCCTCGACCGGATGGGTGTCGACCCTGATGGCCGTGACACGTGGTTTCGCCGCTCCGGATCGGATCCGCGGACTTGAACCGGCTCGCCTCCCCGCCGAGACGGCGAATTGATCCCTGCACGGCTGCGACCGCCGAGCCCGGTGCCGCAGTGCTCATATGTGCTCAACCGGCGATCGCCCTCAAGCAACCCATCGGGCCTCGGAGGGTTTCATTGAACGCGGACGACAGGTGAGCCCGCACCAGGACCGGAACAACACCCCCACCGACGGGAAGACCATTCTCCTTCGGACATGTCACTCGGCTCGCGCCCGGGACCGTCCGCTTTGGATCTGGTAGGTGAGGGTGGCGGTCAGGACGAGGAGTCCTCCGGCGATCCAGACCGGCTGCCAGACGAAGACGTGCCACCACAGCGTCTCGCGGTCGGGGGCGTTGGCGTATTCGACCGCGCCGGTGTACACCGGGAGTGACAATGCCAACTGCACTGCGCCGTAGCCGAGGGTCGCCAGGCCGGCGCCCCAGCCGCCGAGGAGCAGCAGCCAGCGGGGGAAGACCCGCCCCCAGGCGCGGGTGATCGCCAGTGCCCGCACGCCGTAGCCGAGTTTCAGTGCCGCCGTCAGCCACAGCAGGAGCATGAACCACCACACGCGGTCGGCGGCCATCTGCTGGGCCTGTTCGGAGACTTTGTCGGCCAGCCAGGTGCCGCCACAGGCCCAGAAGACGCTGAGGCCACCGAAGCCCAGCGACCACAGGATCAGCAGCCAGGCGGCGGGGTTGAGGGCGGTCGGGTGACCATTGGGCTCTGCCATGTTGTCTCCCGGTCAAAGAACGAGTGCTCGACGGAAGTCGGCCGCCGGTCGCGGATCCCTGGCCTTCAGGCTGCCGAAGGGCAATCGGCACGCGGGCATCGGTGGCGACGTTCTCGATGCGTGCCACGGGCTGACCGCACTTCGCATTCTGGCATGGAGGGCCGTCTGGACGAATACCAGGAGACGATCAAGAGCATTGCCGAACCTGAACGTGGACCGACCTCGCAGCTGTGACGCTCCGTGAAACGGCGCTGCGGCGATGGAGGCGAGCGCGCAGTGTGACGCCGTCGGCCGCCCAGGCGATGTCGAGGACGCGTCGGGCGGTGCGGGCACCACGGCAGGCCTCATCGAGGCCTATGTGGATTTCTTTCGACAGGTAGTGGCCGTGCATGGTCGCTTAACGATGCATGTGCCCGCAGCGTTGGCTCAGCAGTCCGCCGAACTGTTGAACTACGATGTCTCCGACCGGGGCACCAGATCGGCCGTGAGTCGGTCACTGCGGGCTTTGCCGGGGGACCGGCAGTCGAGTTCATCGCGGAGCCGAGCCGGGGAACGCCCAGGCGGGCGGCGCCGGTGAAGCATTTTCCGGGTGAGGCGGCAGACGATGTCGAGAACCGCGGTGCGGCTCCGTCGTCTCAGGTGAGCGGCCGGAAAGTCCGGCCCGATGACGATGGCCAGGAGGTCACCATGAAGTACGTCATTCTGATCCACTCCAACCCCCAGCCGTGGGGGCACCCGACCGGCGACTTCGTCGCCGAGAACCAGGCCCTGCCCGCCGAGCAGCGCGAGCGGCTGAACTCCGAGTTCGAGCGGCTGCTGGGGGAGATGCAGGAGAACGGCGAGCTGATCACCGGAGAGGCCCTCGGCGATCCGACCACGTCGACGCTCTACCGCTGGCGCGACGGCGAGCCGCTGGCCACCGACGGCCCCTACTCCGAGTACAAGGAGCACCTGGCCGGGTTCTTCCTGATCGACGTCGCCGGCCCTGAACGCGCCCAGGAGATCGCGCACGCCTTCTCCGGGCCCGGCGAGACGATCGAGCTGCGACCGGCGATGTGGCCGGGCGGCGAGGAGCGGTAAGGGCATGGTCCAGACTCCGGACGGCGACCTCGAGGCGGTGTGGCGGCGCGAGTCGCCGCACGTCCTCGGGGCGCTGGTCCGCCGCTACGGGCACTTCGACCGCTGCGAGGACGCCGTCCAGGAGGCGCTGATCGCGGCGGCGCTGCACTGGCCGCGCGAAGGGCTGCCGAGGAACCCCCGCGCCTGGCTGGTCCGGGCAGCGTCGCGGCGGCTGATCGACGCCCAGCGCAGCGACCAGGCCCGCACGGCTCGCGAGACCGCCGCAGAACGCGACCCCACTCCCCGCCGCTCCGGCGCCGAACGGGACGATTCGCTGCATGTGCTGCTGCTGTGCTGCCACCCCTCGCTCTCCGAGGCCTCCCAGGTCGCCCTGACTCTGCGCGCGGTCGGCGGGTTGACCACCGAGCAGATCGCCTCGGCGTTCCTCGTGCCGGTCGCCACCATGGCGCAGCGGATCAGCCGGGCCAAGGCGAAGCTGTCGGCCTCGGACGCGAGTCTCGGCGACGTCGGCGCGGACGACCTGCCCGAGCGGGTGCGGTCGGCGCGCCAGGTGCTGTACCTGATCTTCAACGAGGGGTACGCCCGAAGCGCCGGAACCGAGCTGCTCGACATCTCGTTGACCCGGGAGGCGATCCGGCTCGCCCGGGAACTTCGGCGCCGCTTGCCCAGCGACACCGAGACCGCCGGCCTGCTGGCGTTGATGCTGCTGACCGAGGCGCGGGCGAGGGCGCGAGTCGACGACCGCGGCGAACTCGTGCCGCTGGCCGAGCAGGACCGCGCCCGGTGGGACGGGGCGATGATCGCCGAAGGCGTGGCGCTCGTGGAGCACGCGCTGCCGACCGGCCCGGTCGGGCCGTTCCAGCTCCAAGCGGCGATCGCCGCCGTCCACGACGAGGCGGCCGACTACGCCGACACGGACTGGCCGCAGATCGCCGAGCTCTACCGAATGCTCGACGCCGTCGCGCCGGGGGCCGTGGTCACCATGAATCGCGCCGTGGCCGTCGCGATGACCGAGGGACCCGACGCCGGCCTGTCGATGCTCGAACCGCTGATGCGGCAACGGAAGCTGGAGCCGCTCCACCGCCTGCACGCGGTCAGGGCGCACCTGCTGGAGCGGGCGGGCCGCATCGACGAATCCCGCACCGCCTACCTGGAGGCGGCACGGCTCGCCACGAGCATGCCCGAGCAGCGATACCTCTTGCGCAGAGCCGCCGCGTGCCGCCCCTGACGGGGCGGGGCCTACGTCGCCCGGTATTCGGGCCATTTCCCGGGGTTGAGGTGGTAGGCGGTCAGCGCGTTGGCGTGCCCGTGGCCGAGGCCGTGCTCGGCCTTGAGCCAGTTGACCAGGGCCTTGTGTCCGGTGTGGCCGCTCGCCCGCATGTCGTCGAGCCAGTCGGCGATCGCTCGGCCGTGGGTCCGCTCGATCGAAGGGAAGTACGAGGTGGGGCCCTTGGGCGGCGTGGTCATGGGAATCCTCCGTGGGGTCGTCGTCGGGTGGTCGGTCTGCGCTAGCGAACCGAGCGCAGGTGCTGGAACGTGAGGGCCGAGGCCCACAGCCAGATGAGCGCGCCGCCGGCGAGCATCAACCGGTAGTCGGCCGCGGCGAAGGAGGCCGCCGTGAGCGCCAGGTACAGGACCGGCACGGTGAGGCAGACCGCGCGCCAGGCGGTGCGGCGTTCGCGCTCGAACCGGCGCGCGAAGACGAAGCAGGCGGCGAACAGTGTGAGGCAGGCTCCCGGGGCGGCGAACGCGTGGAGGACGCTGTGCCAGCTCTGCTCGGCGGGAGCGCCGTCCGGGGTGCCGAGCGGGTAGCCGAAGGCCGGGTCGGCGACGAAGACGCCGCCCCACACCAGGGCGATCCCGTAGAGGCCGAACAGCCTCGGGCCCCACGTGGCGGCGGGGCCGCCTGCGAGCGAGCGGTGGAGTCCCACCGCTCCGGTCAGGGCCAGCAGGCCCGAGACGACGAAGTTCGCGATCTGGATCCAGCCGAGCTCGCCGAGGCTGAGCAGGCTCAGCGGGTGCACGACCGGGTCGAAGCCGTCGCGGGTCGCGGCCTGGGCGACGGTGAGGCCGACGAACAGCGGCCCGGCGAGTACTCCGCACGCCAGCAGTCGGCGCGGGACGGCGGCGGTCGCGGCCGGGGCGGCCAGAGGGCGGGTGGTGGTCACGGTGGTCATGAGCAGTGCTCCTTGTGGCGGGTGATGGGTGCTGTCCGGTTAGACGAGGCGGCGGGCGCGGATTCATCGCGGGCGACGATTCCGCGGCAGGTCCCGGTGCCGTATGCGAAGACCACTCTGCGCGCCGCCCGCGCCGCCATCAAGATCGATTCCGGCTACAGTCGTTGCGTCCGACGCAACGATGGAGGCTGAGGTGCTCGAACGCACTGACATCGAAGTGCTGCTGACGCTCGACGAGGAGCTGCACTTCGGCCGGACCGCCGAGCGGTTGCGCCTGTCGACCGGACAGGTCAGCCGCATAGTGAAGCGCCTCGAGCGCCGTATCGGCGCCCCGCTGTTCACCCGCACCAGCCGCACCGTCGCGGCCACCCCGATCGGCGCCCGGCTGGCGACGGAGCTGCGTCCACTGGTGGCGCAGATGGACGCGGCCGAGCGGCGCGCGGTCGAGGCCGGACGCGGACTCGCCGGGGAGCTGCACGTCGGCTTCGTCGGCGCCGCGGCCGGTCAAGCGCTCCTCTCGGCCGTCGACCGGTTCAGCGGCCGATACCGGGACTGCCGGGTCCACCTCCACGAGGCGCAGCTCCACGACGCCTGCGAACGCGTCGTGTCCGGGCAGCTCGACGTGCTCATCACCGCCCTTCCGGTCGAGGGGGTGCGGGTCGGGCCGGTGCTGTTCACCGAGCCGCTCGTGCTGGCCGTCCCCGAAGGCCACCGGCTCGCGCGCGAACGGCAGGCGACCGCTGAGGCCTTCGCAGCCCATCCGGTCATCCACCCCAGCGGCCTCCCCGAGGCGGCGATCCGCTACCGCGTCCCCGCCACGGCCCCTTCGGGCCGCCCGGTGCGGTCGGGCCCGGTGGCGGAGACCTTCTCGGAGATTCTGGCGCTGGTCGCCGCTGGACAGGGCGTCTTTCCGGTCGGCGCGCACGCCGCGCGCTTCTACCCGCGCCCCGGCGTCGTCTACCTGCCGATCACCGGCGCGCCTGAACTCCAATGGGCGCCGGTCTGGCTCGAATCCAACGAAACCGGCAGGGTGCGCGCCTTCGTGGACTGCGCTGCCGAGACCGCCCCGAACAGCCGGCCCTCTTCGCGGGCGGCGACACCAGGATCCGCTTGAACTCAGTGCCGGCCGGCCCTGGTGTCCTGCGAGTCGATGGCCGTCCCGGCGGGCCCGGCCCGACCGCCGGGCGGATCCGACTCGCCCGGTGCGCGCATCGACCTCTCGAACACTGCCTAGACGGGTTCGCCCGGGATGAGGACGTTCGCCGCTTGAGGGAAGAAGCCCTGCCAGGTGCTCAGGTCGATGCCCAGGCCCCGCTGCGCCTCGTCACGGGCGTTCTTCAGCGTGTCCTTGCAGTACGCGGCGGCGGCGAGGAGCTGCTGACGCAGAACCGAACCCTTCTGCGGTTCCAGTCCCATGTCGTATTCCATGTCGAGCTTGCCGAAGGCGGCCGTGAGCCAGTTGCCGGCCGCGGTCTCGCCGCTGCCCTGCTGCTCGAGGAGGCCGTCGAGGAGGCTGACGATGCCCCCCGAGTGGGGAATCTCGTTGAACGCGGTCCGGACGAGGACCTTCACCAGCGTGCTCGTGCCGGTCATGAGCTCGTCGATCTGCTCGTGAACGCTCTTGAGCGTCGAGCCCAGGTACATCTGCGTCGTGAGCTTGGCGGCGCACTCGGCGGAGCCGCCCTGTATCAGTTGCGCGGTCATCATGCGGTGGAGGCCCGCCGCGGTCCGCAGGCGCTCGCCGAACTGCTCCGCGCCGGCTTCGGAGTCGCGCCCGTCCCAGGCGTCGAACAGGTCCTCCACCTTCGCGAACCCGCCCCGGTCATGCGTCTCGATGAGGTGATCGACCGACTCGCCCGCGGCGGAGAGCTTCTGGAGCAAGGTGTCCGCCGCGGCCAGGGAGCCGTTCTCCAGCACCTCGTCGAACGCCGAACGGATCTCGTCGACGGCCGAGGTCGCGCTGGCCGCTCCGCTGTCGGCGATCGCCTGCTCCTCCGCGGCGGTCGCCTCCTGGGGCACGAAGAACGGGAGGATGCTCGACTGCCGGCTCGGCTGCCGGTGGTTCAGGGGGTTGTCCGAGTTCGGGATGCCCTGGCCCGGGCCGATGCCGATCCGGCGCCACGCCTCTTCCTTGCTGAGCCTGATGACGTCGGCGTAGGCCGGCCATTTCGCGATCGCGATCTCCCGTTGGTACATGTCGAAGAAGGGGTCGCGGAGGTCGGCGATCATCTGGGGGATGTCGCCGGTCGCCTCCGCCAGCGAGTTGAAGTCGAGTGGTTGATAGGCGCTCATGCGGCTTGCTCCTTCGTCGTGCAGGACCTTGAAAGCGGTCGGGGCGGGTCAGAGGCCGGGGACCGGGCCGCCCAGTTCGGCGGTGTAGGGGTTCTCGTCCTTGTCCTCCGGCGCGGGGGCTTTCAAGGGCGCCTCGGGGTAGCTGGTCGAGGGCGTCGAGGTGTATCCGCCCGCGTCGATCTCGGATTCCATCTGCCCGAACGTGTTCACCAGTTCGCCCTCGAGGATCTCCTGATCTTCCGCGATCTGCGTGAGGGTCCGGCCCATGGCGCGGGTGTTGGACCCCGTTTCGTAGACGACGTCGTAGTAGAGGTTGAAGAAGGTCGTCCAGGTCTCGCCCAGGCCGTGGTCGCCGAAGACCGAAGCCCCCACGCGCCCGGCCTCGGCCGCCTTGTAGCCGACGTCGTCGTAGAAGTTCGCGATGTCGGGGCAGACGGTCTCCCCGACTTCCCTGATGTGCTCCGGGCTGTAGCTGATCCTGTCGCCCATGGCGAATCACTTCCTTCGAGTGCAGATCTCTCGCCGTCGCACTGCGACGCACTGCGAACAGGGAAAGCGTGCCGGTGCGCGTCCTCGATCGGTCCTTCTCGCCGCCGTCGAATCCATGACGCATCCATGACGAGCTCGACCGGCCCGCGAAGCCCGCTCTCTGGGCTCAGGAGTCGCAGTTCGCGAGGTAGGCCTTCCAGCTGCGGCACTCGCTGATCGACTCCAGGCCCAGATACGGTGCGGCCCACATGACGAAGCCCGCCGCGTCGACGATGCCGGCGAGGTCGAGTGCCAACGGCAGCATCTTCAGCTCGGCGCCGGTGAGGGGCCTGACGCTCTGGTAGCCGGCCACGGCCGCCTCGACGAGGGCGGCGGGCAGCCGCATGTCGTCCTGTTCGAGCGCCGCGTAATGGCACCATCGGGCGAGATCGAGGATGAGCGGGCCTCGATTGAGCTCGTCGAAGTCGAGGACCGCGGTGACCGCGTCCCCGTCCACGAGCACGTTCTGCCGGTGCAGGTCATGGTGGAGAGGGCCGGAGGGAAGCTCGCCGAGCAGCCCCAGTGCCGCGGCGTTCCGCTCGAGGAAGCCGCGTGTCTCGGACCGCCAGAACTGCGCCCCCGCGAGCTTGACGTCGCTCGCGGCGGCCTGTTCGAGGATGCCGCGGCGGTCGACCACCGGTATCCGCTCGTCGGCCCAGCCCTCGGTGCTCACGTGCATCCGGGCCAGCAAGGCCCCGCACTGGCCGGCCAGCGCCTCCGTCATCGCCTCGGGGACGCGGCCGGAGACGAACGGGAACACCACGATCGGGTTCCCGCCGACCAACGCCACCCGCTCGCCCGCCTTGGGGAAGATCGGCATCGGCGTCGGGAACCCGTCTCGGGCGAGGTGCTCGAGCAGTGACACTTCGGCGCCGACCTTGGCACGGCCGGAGTGGAGGTATTCGCGGATCACCACCTCGCCCCGGTCGGTGGGGATCCGAGCGAGACGGTTGTCCTCGCCCCCGGTCAAGGGCACCGGCTCGCCCCGGGCCTGAAGCCCATACTGCTGCAAGAACTTCGGGAAATCGAGCCCGAACCGCTCCTTGGGCCAATACTGATCGCTCGTCATCCGAGCAGTATCACGGCAGCGCCCCTCACCGCGCCAACAGGTTAACCGGGCCGCTCCCGGTTCACAGACTTCACAGCGGCCCGTGGGAACTCGTATTGATCCGAAACTTATCGGTTGATCATCGCGTGTGGTTGGTGTGGGCGATGATCTGAGGGTGGACATGCGCAGGCTCTCGCCCCAGCAGCAGGAAGTGCTGCGGAAGCGAGTGATGGCCGCTGTAGGGGACGGCATGAGCACTGCCGAGGCGGTGCGGGTGTTCGGAGTCTCGCGCGGGTCGGTCCGGAACTGGAGGGCGCGCTTCGACACCGGTGGCGCCGCGGGTCTGTCTTCGGGGACGCCGGGCCGGCGGGACGGTGAGCAGACGAAGCTCTCAGCTTCGGAGGCCTGGGCCCTGGTGGAGTCAATCATCGACTCGCTCCAACGGGTCACCTCCGACGACAGGATGCGCGAGATCTGCTTCGTCAAGACGGCCCTGTTCAAGCTGAGCCGGGCCGAGACCGAGCGGATTGACCCGCACGCCCCGCATCCGCTCCACATGGAGCGGCTCATGAGCGACTCCGCGCTTCACTGCAATGCCGTGTTCCCGCTGCGCAACGTGTCCCTGGAGGAACGGTTCGGCGAGGCCGGAGCGGTGTACCGCTCGATCCGCGAGATCGTCCGGGACATCCTCCGCGAAGAGCACGGCGGCCTGCTTCATGACGCGTTGAAGTGGCTGCTCTACAAGCAGTGGGAATCATCTGATGAACCCAGCCCCGGCGTCGAATGCCCGCACTGCGACAACCTGACCGGTGGCCTTCCACATGGGGTGGACGAGACGCAGTGCCCCAACCTGAGGTGTGGTGAGCCGGTCTACATCACCGACGTACCCGGCCTTCACCTCGATATGAACGAGGAGTCGGCCCGAGACACGGTCGCGAGCGCCTATATGGCCATCCACGAGATGCTCCTGCTGGTCTCGTTCATCCAGCACTGCTGGGAGCGCGGAGACTTCGCGACCCTGGAGAACACCCTGCTGGTCAAGGACGGCCCGCTCATGTTCCCTCGGCAGTATGCGAAATTGACCAGACGGCTTCGGGAACTGCTGGAGTACGCCAAGCGGCAAGGAGTCACCATCCACCTGATGGGGCAGGAGAAGTCCGGAATGCTCTTCGACCACCTCGAAGACGAACGCCGGGCGCTGCACGCTGGGCAAGAGACCAAGTGGCCGCAGACCGCGATCCTGTCCCATCGGTACATCCGGGAGAAGGTCCAGCGGGCACCGCAGATGGAGAATCTCTACGGGAAGCGCACCAACTACGGTGAGAAGATCCTGGTCCGGCTCGATTCGAACTTCTCGCTTGTGCTCAACATCCCCACCGGACAGTACCTCGATGAACTAGAGAAACCATCACATCCTGAGGACTTCATCGGCTTTCATCGAATCGTCGCCACCCTGCCGCACCTGGTCAGCTATCTGCACGAGGGATCTCTGGCGCCCATCGACCTCGCTCACGGGATCGCCTCCTTGTCCGACTACCCGTCGACGCAGACCCTGAAGCTGTTCTCAGGCCTGGGCGAGCCCGTTCCCGATTGATGTCTCGTCGATCCCGCCGGCAGGATAGGCGGACACCGGGCCGCCGACTGGCCCGAAGGACCCGCATGCCAACGAACGGCGAGCGGCTCGAACCCTGCAGGATCGGACCGTTTTTCATGTTCTGATACATCACATTGCAGGGATCATCGAGGTCTATGGGGACCTGTATCCCGAAGTAGCGATCTTGAGCGCTCATCGGACATCGGATTGTCTGCGCCATCAGTGAAGCGCCGAGCCCCGGATGGGCGTACACGGAGCGCCCGGACTGTTCCGAAGGTCTCGCGAGCCACCTGTCATTCCGCGATCGAGTCGGCTCTCGCCTCCTGCTCAGCGCTGGGCCGTACGCTCGAGCTGCCGTGCCCGCAGCGCTGTGAACATCGGCTTTCGAGACGGGGACTCCGCCAGGCCGCCATGGAGCGTCGCGGTGATCGCGGCCGACGCCGCGGACCTGTCGACCGCGGAGATGCAGGCGCCGATGATATCGAGGACCTCGTCGGCCGCCGCGTTCACGAGTTCGGGGTCGGCGGTCTTGGTGCCGTTGGAGAACCCGCGCACGAGGTCGATGTCGTCGATGACGCGGCGGTCCGTGCAGGTGTGCATGCGACGCCCGTATCCGGTGCCGTCGATCCAGGAATCGACCATGAACACGAGCTGGTGCGCCGACCGGTCCCACAGCAGGTCGCCGTCGAGCAGTGCCGACAATGCGGGGAGACGCTGCGCATGCGCGAGCGTGGACTGGAGGGCGGCCGAAGCATCGTCCTGAGAGAAATAGCTGTAGGCCATACATGAACCGTATCCGGTGAGCGGCCTGAACCCGCAGCTGCCGTACCCCGCGCGGCGGCTGGCCACGGGAGTCTGTTCCGTCAGGACGTACTCGACCGCTTCCGCGTTCTGAACGACCACTTCGGCGACTGAATCGGCGGGCCTCAGGGCGCGAGGACCCGATTGGGGCGAGTCGGCTTGCCTTCGCCCTTGCAGGGCGTGATCACCAGGTCGACGTCGAGGCCCTGGTAGGCCGTGTCCGCGAGGGCGAACAGGCCGTGCTCGCGCAGCAGCCGCGGCACCTGCCAGATCCAGGCGGCCTTGACATCGTGCACTGAGCCGCCGATCGCGCCCCAGGCCCATAGCAGGTTCCCATCGGGATCGGCGATGGCCTGGAGGTTCATCCCGCACGACCGGTGCTTGCCGGCGTAGAACGGCCGATCGGCCGCGAGCCGGTCGCAGCGGACGAGGGTGCCGTCGAGGATGACGAAGCCCGGCCCAAGCGCTTGGCCCGGCGCAGCCCGGACTGCGGTTTCGGGGCGCAGGCGGCCAGCAGGTCGATCACCTCGTGCACTCGCTGTGCGGCGGTCGCCCGCGAGATCCTGAAACCGGACGTCAGTGGTTCCCACACGGTCCGGCTCGTCCAGCGCCCGTCCGCTCGCAAACCGGATGCATGGCGAGTGCTGAATTCGACGAGTTCAACCGCCACATCATCGGCCTCATCGAAGTGATCGGCGAGTACCGACCAAGCGAGACCTGATCCGGCCGGTCCAGGGCGTGGCTGCGAATCCTCGGCAAGGCGGCTATTCGGTGATCCAGCCGTAGTCGACCGCCCACTGGTACGTCATGTCATCGAAGATGGGAAGCGTGAGGATGGAGACGGCGTACAGGACGACGAGGACGACGAGCGGGACGACCCAGGCGCGCGGGCGGATCTCCCAGGCGCCGGTCCCCGGCTCGTCGGCGCCCCTGCCTGTTCGGGGCACGCGGCGGTCGGCGGGGCGCAGCGCCCACGAGGCGATGGCGAGGGCCCCGAAACCCAGCGGCACCGACCACGTCTGAACGTCGTCGCCGACGATCAGGTGCGACACCACCGCGCCCACCCACAGGAAGCAGCAGCCCACATACGCCCATTCCTTGAGGATCGGGAGGCCGGGCGCCACGATCGCGATGGCCGCGCCGAGTTGCGCCGCGCCCAGGATGTGGGCGAAGTAGTGCGGGTAGCCCAGGTGGTGCAGCTGGACTTCGACCCATGTGATCGGCACCAGGTTCCACACCGACCCAGAAGCCAATTCGTAGGCGACCACCAAGGTCACGGCCCAGAAGGCGATCGATCGGAATCGGCCCGGCCCGCTGCGCGCCGTCGAGCGCTCGACGGTCGCGCGTGGGAAGTCGTGGGTCGTTCGTGTCGGCATGGCGGCTCCTCGTCATTTCGGTCCGGTCGGTGTGCCCTGAGCAGCACGCCGCCCTACACCAGTACGACAATCGAGCCCTCTGGAATGTGAGGTGACGCGACGACCTCACATTCCAGCGTGCTGTCATGTCGGAACGGTGAGGACCGAAGCGAGAGGGGGAGCGGGATGACGGGCGGCATGCCATGACCAACCGATTCGGGCCGGAGCACGGTCAGGCCGATCCGGACCTGAGCGCGATCATGGGCGAGCGGCCCCAGCTGATCAACGTCGCCTACCGGCTCCTCGGCTCCCTCGCCGACGCCGAGGACGTCGTGCAGGAGACCTACGCCCGGTGGTGCGCCATGTCCCCGGAGCAGCGGGACGACATCAGTTCACCCGGCGCCTGGCTGACCACGGTCGCCAGCCGCATCTGCCTCAACCTGCTCAACTCGGCGCGGTCCAGACGGGAGACCTATGTGGGCGAATGGCTTCCCGAGCCGCTGCCCGACCTCTCCGAGCGGGACGTCGGCCCCTCGGGCGCCGCGGCGGTCGACCCGGCCGACCGGATCACCCTCGACGAGTCGGTCCACATGGCGTTCCTCGTCGTGCTGGAGTCGATGACCCCGGCCGAGCGCGTCGCGTTCATCCTGCACGACGTCTTCCGCTATCCCTTCAACGACGTGGCCGAGGTCGTGGGGCGTTCACCGGCGGCCTGCCGCCAGTTGGCCTCATCGGCCCGCCGCCGCGTCCGCGGGGAGCGCGCGCCCGCCGCGTCCGCGGACCGGCGCGCCGCGATCGTCCGAGACCTCAAGCGAGCCTGGGAGGCCAAGGACATCGACGCGCTCATCGGCCTGCTCGACCCGGACGTCACCGCGATCGTCGACGGCGGCGGTGCCGCCAGTGCGCTGCTCCGCCCGGTCGAAGGTGCCGAGCAGATCGTGCGCTCCCTGGCCCCGTTCGAGAGCCGGCTCCGCAAGATGGAGTTCCTGGAAAGCACGGTCAACGGCCAGCCCGGCCTCATCGCACAGCTGGGCGGCGTCACCGTGTCGGTGTACGCGTTCGACTTCGAGGGCGACCGCATCACCCGCATCTGGGCGGTGC
Source organism: Glycomyces tenuis DSM 44171 (assembly GCF_000427885.1). GTDB lineage: Bacteria > Actinomycetota > Actinomycetes > Mycobacteriales > Micromonosporaceae > Glycomyces > Glycomyces tenuis. The sequence continues at coordinate 109,472 of NZ_ATYW01000017.1, read as the reverse complement.
GCAACCCCGCGAAACTCAGTCGGTGGTGAAACACGGCCCAACCGGTGCCGCGCCCCGGAATCAGCGACAACGACAGTGAAGGGCCCAGGCCATTCGGCCTGGGCCCTTCTATGCATCTGCAGGGATCATCGAGGCCTATGGGAACTTGTTCCCGCAGGTAGACGCCCTTCATACCCGCATGGTGGTCAGTCTGGCTGGAAGGTGGTAGCTGTAACCAGCGTTGAGCGCGGCCGAACTGGGATCAGAAGTTCGGCGAAACTATGACTGTAGTATCGGCAGATCTGTTATTACGATCATAAATTCGTCTGATATCGTCGCCGCATGTCGAACCTTCTGCCTCGCCGAGCGCTCGCCCATTTGAACGAGCGCGTTGACGCGTTCCGAGCGGTCGTGGTCGGTGGTCCTCGGCAAGCGGGAAAGACCACGCTGCTGCGGCAGCTGCATGCTGAACGAGGCGGAACCTTCGCGACGCTCGATGATCCGACCGTTCTCCAGACGGTCCGGGCCGACCCGTCGGGATTCGCAGGATATGGTTCGGCGCCGCGGATCTTCGACGAGGTCCAACGCGGTGGCGATGATCTTCTGCTCGCGGTCAAGCGGCTCATGGATCTCGACGATGCGCCCGGCCAGTTCGTGCTGTCGGGCTCGACGCGGTTTCTGACGGTACCGACATTGTCAGAGTCGCTTGCGGGGCGAGCCGTGTTCGTCGATCTCTGGCCGTTGAGCGCCGCCGAGCGGACGAGGTCAGAGGTGGATGCGCCTGCGCTCCTGTTCGATCGGGAGCGATTGTTGCACTCATCGCCGGCATCGCAGTGGGGTAGGGGCGACTACTTCAAACTCATCTGCGAGGGAGGCTATCCGGAGGCGATCCGAATCCGGTCCGAATCGCTTCGCGCGGACTGGTTCGACAGCTATGTGTCCACGGTGGTATTGCGGGACGTCGCGGAGTTCGCAGACGTTCGCCATGCCAACCTGGTGCCGCAACTCCTGCGCCTGGTCGCCGCGCGTAGCGGGTCGAACCTGGTGTTTTCCGATCTCGCCAGGAGCCTCGAGCTCAACCACGCCACCGTCCGTGACTACCTCGGCTATCTCGACATCGTCTACCTGACCGCGAAACTGCCGACGTGGTCGACCAACCTGACCTCGAAGCTCATCAAGACCCCGAAGGCCTACGTCACCGACTCGGGTCTGACGGCATCGCTGCTCGGGGCGGATCTGGAAGCGGTGTCCGCCCCTGGGCACCCGCTCGCGGGACCGCTGGTGGAGACCTTCGTGTTCGCCGAGCTGACCCGACAGCTCACAGTGAGCGCGATCAGGGCTGGACTGCATTTCTACCGCGACAGGGACGGCCGCGAGATCGACTTCGTACTCGAACGCAGAGACGGAGCGGTAGTCGCCATCGAGGTCAAGGCTTCGGCGACGGTGCGGTCCGACTCGTTCAAGCACCTCCATTGGCTGCGTGATCGACTCGGTGACCGGTTCCGCGCGGGCTATGTCCTCTACCTGGGTGAGGAGCTGCGGCCGTTCGGACCTGACATGGCAGCCGTTCCCCTCTCAGCGCTCTGGGGTGGCGCGCCCCTGCCGTGACCGCCGCTTCGACGCATTGAGGCCCACCGCAACTCGGCAGCGATCGACGTGCGCCCGGCAACTCGAATGGGGAAAGTGAAGGGCCTCTCCGACATACCGGAGAGGCCCTTCAGCGATCTGCAGGGATCATCGAGGCCTATGGGAACTTGTACCCGCAGGTCACGGTCGTGCGCACCCGATTGGAACCATTCGCTCTAGGTCGACGTCGGTCGAGACCAGAGGGCGGCGATCGGTGCGGCGATCACCCGGTCGCCGAGAGTGAACGAACGCGGGCCGGTGTGCAGGACTGCGCCTCCGAGGAATCGGTCGCCGAGTTCATCGCGGAGCCAGGCCAGGTGTCGCCCGTCTTTGGCGGCGACCGCCGATGACGACTTGATCTCGAAGGCGAACACACTGCCGTCGGGGTACTCGGCAAGGAGGTCCACTTCGTGGAGCTGGTCGCTCGTACGCAGGTGGTGCAGCACGGGATCGGACTCGCCCAAGCGGGCCTCGACACGGAGCTGACTGGCGACGAAGGTGTCGAGCATCCGCCCGACCATGTCGGCGTCGCGTCGCAGACCTTGGCGGTCCACTTGAAGGACGGCGGCCGCTACGGCGGGATCGATGATGTACCGTTTCGGCGTCTTCGCCAGGCGTTTCAAGCGGTTGTTCCACCACGCCGGCACTTCCTCGACGAGTAGGAGGTTCCCCAACAGGCGGTCGTACGCCTGCGCGGTCCTGCTGTTGATGCCTGCGGCCTCGTAGAGCGTCTTCGCGACCGTGACCCCGGCGGTGTTGAGGCAGAGGGCATGCAGGTATCGCCGCAGTTTGATCGGATCCCGTCCGCCGTCGATGAGTTCGGCATCCCTCGAGACCACCTGATCGACGTATGCCCTGAGCCATCGGTTCCGAGCAGTAGCGCTGGGCGCCAGGACGGAGTCGGGGTATCCGCCGCGGATCGTGAAGTCCAGATAGTCGTTGAGGGCTAGATCCGTCGTCGCCCCTCGTAGCGCTCCCTCGGGATCGGAACGCAGACGATCGAAGAGCGGAGCCACCTCCACGTTCCCTTCGACCTCCCTTTGGATGAGGCCGTACATCTCGACCCGAATCGCACGCCCTGTTAGCGGCCACCCCTCGGCTTCGAGGTCCGAACGGACGGAACCGGTGATGAGGAACGCGCCCGGCCCGGGCCGAGCGTCGACCGCACGCTTCACGGCACCGAGGACCCCCGGCGCCACCTGCCATTCGTCCAGCAGCACCGGCCGGTCCACATCAAGGGCCCCTTCAGGATCGGCGCGCACAACCGCCGCTTCAGCCTCGCGGTCGAGCTGGATCACGGTCCGCGCGTGACGCCGAGCCGTCGTTGTCTTGCCGCACGCTCGCGGTCCGACGATGAGCACAGCCGGAAAATCCTCCATGAGATCGTCAACCAACTGGTCTGCGATGCGCGCGATGTATTCCCTGCTCATAATGCCACAATACCAAGATTCTGGAACTCTGAGTACCAAGATTATCGGCGTGTCGACACCAAGTTTCTCAGGGGTAGCGACTGTCGGGCCCGCTTCTCGTACGGCGAGTGCAGGGAAAAGGGCCCGGCTGAGCGACCGTCGTGATCACAACATCCAAAAAGGCCCGAACCGCATGCGGTTCGGACCCTTTCAATCTGCAGGCCTCATCGATGCCTATGGGAATCTGTTTCCGCAGGTGAGAGCCATGTACAAGAACATGGCAAGGAACAAGTCCATACCTTAAACATAAACATGGTATGGTTTTGTTCATGGCTGTCCAACTGGATGAGCTTCCAGCCACGTTCACGCTCCCGGAGGTCATCGCCGCGGGCGGGTCCCGACGAGCGGTGTACTCATGGCGAGACTCGGGGAAGGTCGTCCAGATCTCCCGAGGCGTGTACCGCAAGGCCGACGCGGCCGAGACCGCGTACCTCGACGTCCTGGCGGCTGCCAAGCGCGCTCCACGCGGGGTCGTCTGCCTGGTGTCAGCGTTGGCGCTCCATGAGTTGACCGACGACATTCCGCCGGCTGTGCAGCTGGCGGTGCCGAGGGGCGTCAATCCGCCGCGCATCGCCTATCCGCCGACAGAGGTGCACCGCTTCGATCCCGCCACTTTTGACATCGGCAAACAGCCCTTCGAAGCAGCGCCCGGAGAGTCGGTGAACGTCTACTCGCCCGAGCGTGCCATCGCTGACGCGATGCGTATGCGCCACCTGGTCGGTGAGGGTGTCGCGCTCGCGGCGTTGCGGACCTACCTCGCCGAGAAGCGCGGTCGACCCGCGGAACTGATGAACGTTGCCAGGAGGCTTGGCCGTGCCTCCGCGTTGACCGATGCGATGCGGGTGATACTCAGCTGATGCCGACTCCCTCTCGAGACACGACGGCGGGTCGTGTGTTCAACGATCTGCGAAACACCGCTCGGCGACAGCAACGAGGCACTGACGAGCTCTTGGTGGCCTACGCGCTGGAGCGCTGGCTCTACCGTGTCTCCGTCTCGCCCTATCGGGAGCAGTTCATCCTCAAGGGCGGACTGCTGCTCGCGGCCTTCGATGCTCGCAGGCCCACCCGCGACGCCGACCTGCTCGGACGCATGGACAACGACGTCGAGGTACTCGTCGACCGAGTCGGTGAGATCGCCGGTATCGGTGTCGACGACGGCCTCCAGTTCGACACCGACCAGATCCGTGCGACGGTCATCCGTGAGGACGACTTGTACTCCGGCCTCCGGATCACGATGCCCGCCTTCCTCGGGAAGGCACGGATCAAGCTGGCCCTGGATGTCAACTTCGGCGATCCCGTCACACCGGGAGCGGTTCGCATCCCCTATCCGAGTGTGCTCGAATCCCAGAGCTTCGAGATCCTGGCGTACCCCATCGAGACCGCCCTCGCCGAGAAGATCACCACGGCGGTGAACCTCGGCGAGATCAATACCCGGGAGCGGGACTGGGCCGACATCTGGCGGCTCACAGGCGGGCACGACCTCGATGGCGGCACGCTTTCCGAGGCGCTGCGACGCACAGCCGAGTATCGGGGCATCCCGCTCGGGCCGCTGTCCCAGCGAATCGGCTCATTGGTCGACTCGCGCGAAGGCAACTACCGGACCTGGCGCCGCAGGCAAGGAGCCGAGGTCGAGAGCTATCCCGAAGGCTTCGGAGCACTGATCGCCGATGTCATCCGCTTCGCGGACCCGCTGCTGAGCGGCAGCGCCGCGAACTCACGATGGAGCGGCCGAGCGCGAACATGGGATGAGCAGGCCTGAGAGACAAAGAAAACGAGGCGCGGTCGTCACAATGTGACGACCGCGCCTCGACTGATCATCTGCAGGGGCGACAGGACTCGAACCTGCAACCCTCGGTTTTGGAGACCGATGCGCTACCAATTGCGCCACGCCCCTACGCCAGACCCGTTGCCCGGCCTGGCCGCAACCATCTTACGTGGCGATTCCAGGCCGGTGCAACCGGGTTCCGGTGGTGTTGGCGCAGGTCAGGAGGCTGGGACGACGGAGCCGTCCGCCCAGGTCTCTGCGATGTACCGGCGCACCTCGTCGGACTGGAGCAGCTCGGCGAGTTTCTGGACGTCCTCGTTCTCGGCGTTCGCCGACGTGGTGACCAGGTAGTTCGCGTACGGGTTGCCCTCGGGGGACTCGCTCACGAGGGCGTCCTCGGCGGGGCTGAGGTCGGCTTCGAGGGCGTAGTTGCCGTTGATCACGGCCGCGTCCACGTCCGGGAGCGAGCGGGCCAGCTGCGCGGCTTCGAGCGGGACGAACTCGAGGTTCTTCGGGTTCTCCGCGACGTCGTCCTCGGTGGCCAGGGTCGGGTCGACGCCCTCGGCCAGGGTGATCAGGCCCGCGTCGGCCAGCAGGGCCAGGGCCCGGCCGCCGTTCGAGCCGTCGCCCGGGATGGCGACCTGGCCGCCCTCGGGGATCGCCTCGACCGAGTCGGCCTTGTCGGAGTACAGGCCCAGCGGCTCGATGTGGACCGGCGCCACGGTGACCAGGTCGGTGCCGTTCGCCGCGTTGTACTCCTCCAGGTAGGGCTCGGTCTGGAAGAAGTTCGCGTCCACCGAGCCGTCCGCGGTCGCCACGTTCGGCTGCACGTAGTCGGTGAACTCCTCGATCTCGATCTCGATGCCGGCGTCGTCGGCCAGCTCCTCGGAGATGAAGGTCAGGATGTCGGCGTGGGGCACCGGCGTCGCCGCGACGACCACGGTCCCGTTGGTCTCGGTCGCCTCGGACTCGTCCGAGCCGCCGCAGGCGGTCAGGGCCAGGGTCGAGGCGGCCGCGATGGTACTGCCCAGGAGGACTCGACGGTTGAACATATTCTACTCCTTTAGTAGGAAATTGCTGGATGCGGTTGGCAAGGGACGTTCAGGGGTGGGTCTAGCGGCGGTCGAGGGTGCGGGCGCCCCGGTCGCCGAGAATCTGGAACAGCTGCACGAGCACGACCAGCACGACCAGCGGCCAGATCATGTACTCGGTCTCGAAGCGCTGGTACCCGTAGCGGTAGGCCAGGTCGCCCAGGCCGCCGCCGCCGACGATGCCGGCCATCGCCGAGTACGAGACGACCGCGACGAGCGTCACGGTGAACCCGCGGATGAGCCCCGGCGTCGCCTCCGGCAGCACGACGCGCCACACCAGGGCCGGCGTCGAGGCGCCCATCGAGCGGGCCGCCTCGATCAGCCCCGGCTGCACTTCGAGCAGCGAGGACTCCACGAGCCGGGCGAAGAACGGGATGGACGCCACCGCCAGCGGCACGATCGCCGCCTCGGTCCCGATGGTCGTCCCGGTGATCGCCCTGGTCAGCGGCACCACCGCGACCATGAGCAGCACGAACGGGGCGCTGCGGCCGATGTTGACGGCCAGGCCGAGGGGCGCGTTGACCACGGCCAGCGGCCTCGGGCCGGTCTTCGAGGTGACGTAGAGGATCACGCCGAGGACCAGGCCGCCCAGGAGCGTCCAGGCCCCCGAGACGCCGACGATGTGCAGGGTCTCCAGCAGCGACTCGTACAGCTGCTCGGTCAAGCGGTCGTTCACGCCCGCTCACCCCCGTCGAGGGCGCTCTCGCCGAGCAGCCGCGCGGCCAGGCGCCGCGCCGAGGACCCCAGGCGCGTGTCGGGGTCGCCCAAGAGCTCGGCGACGGCGCCGGTCTCGGCGAAACGCCCGGCCTCCATCACCGCGGCGCGGTGGCAGATCCGGGTGATGACCTCGAGCTCGTGGGTGATGAGCAGGATCGTCAGCCCCAGCTCGCGGTTGAGCTCGGCGAGCAGGTCGAGGATCTCGTCGGTGGTGTCGGTGTCGAGCGCGCTGGTGGCCTCGTCGGAGAGCAGCACGGTCGGATCGGCCGCCAGGGCGCGGGCGATCGCCAGGCGCTGGCGCTGCCCGCCGGAGAGCTGCCCGGGGTAGGCGCGGGCCTTGTCGGCCAGGCCCACCAGGTCGAGCAGTTCGACCGAGCGGGCGCGGCGCGCGGCGCGGGGAACCCCCGCGAAGCGCAACGGCAGCGCCACATTGGAGGCGGCGTTGCGGTTGGACAGCAGGTTGAAATGCTGGAAGATCATCGCCGTCCCCGCCCGCGCGGCCCGCAGCTCGCGCCCTCGCAGGGCGGTGAGCTCGGCTCCGTCGACGTGGACGGTCCCCTCGTCGGGCCTGGTGAGGAGGTTGACGGTGCGCAGCAGCGTGGACTTGCCCGCCCCCGAGCGGCCGAGGATGCCGAAGATCTCGCCGGGCTGGACCTCGAGGTCGACGCCGTCGAGCGCGACGGTGGCGCCGAAGCGTTTGCTCACGCCGGACAGGCGGATGCTGGGCTTGGACATTGAATCGCTTTCGCCGTGGGTTCACTGCCGCTTCGGGGCGCGGCGGACGTGGGGGCCCTCAGACGGCGCACATTCGGCAGCACGAGGCCGCGACGCGCCGAGCGCCGCGGTCGGAGATCGTGTACCACCTGTTCACAGTTGGCAAGTGAAGCAGGTGAACGTACGGGATCCAAGTTTCTGTGATCAACACCGCGCGGTCTCTTGAGATAGGGTCTGGCCATGACTGTTGCGACGATTCCCGCACCGGCGTTCGCGATCGAGACCTTCCGGCTCGACAACGGACTGCGGGTGGTCCTGGCCCCCGACCCCGGCGCTCCGGTGGTCGGCGTGGCGGTGGTGTACGACGTCGGCATGCGTTCGGAGCCCGAGGGCCGGACCGGATTCGCGCACCTGTTCGAGCACATGATGTTCCAGGGCTCGCACAACGTCGGCAAGGCCGAGCACATGCGGCACGTCCAGTCCGCGGGCGGCACCTTCAACGGCTCGACCCACATCGACTACACCGACTACTTCAACCTCCTCCCCGCGAACGGCCTGGAGCTGGCCCTGTTCCTGGAGGCCGACCGCATGCGGGGCCCGGCGATCACCGCCGAGAACCTCGAGAACCAGGTCAGCGTCGTCAAAGAGGAGATCCGGGTCAACGTCCTCAACCGGCCCTACGGCGGCTTCCCCTGGCTCAAGCTCCCGCCGGTCATGTTCGACACCTTCCCCAACGCCCACGACGGCTACGGCTCCTTCGACGACCTCGAGGCCGCCACCGTCGAGGAGGCCCAGGCCTTCTTCGACGCCTACTACCCGGCCTCCAACGCCGTCCTCTCCGTCGCCGGCGACTTCGAGCCCGCGGCCGCCCGCGCCCTGGTCGAGAAGCACTTCGGCGACGTCGCGGCCCGCCCCGCCCCGGTCCTGCCCTCCTTCGCCGAACCGGACCTGGACGAAGAGCGCCGCGAGTCCTACGTCGACGAGCGGGCCACGCTCCCGGCCGTCGCCATGGCCTGGCGCACCCCCGACCCCGTGACCGAGCTGACCGGCTTCCTGCCCTACGTCGTCCTCGGCGAGCTCCTCACCGACGGCGACGCCTCCCGCCTGGTCGAGCGCCTCGTCCACCGCGACCGCACCGCCACCGCCGTCGCCGCCCACGCCACCTTCATGGCCGAGCCCTTCGCCTCCAGAGGCCCGACCGCCCTGCTCATCCAGGCGTTCCTGCCGCCGACCGGCGACGCCGACACCGTCATGGCCGGCGTCGGCGAAGAGCTCGCCCGCGTCGCCGACGGCCTCGACGAGGCCGAACTCGGCCGCGTCAAGGCCCGCGTCGCCGCCCAGCTGCTGCGCGGCGACGACTCGGTCATGGGCCGCTCCCGCCGCCTGGCCACCGCCGAGGTCTTCCACGGCGACGCCCGCTACGCCACCAGGTTCGCCACGCTCCTGGGCGAGGTCACCGCCGAGTCCGTCGCGCGGGCCGCCGCCACCCTGACCCCGAACCGCCGCGCCGTCATCGAAGTCGTTCCCGGAGGAAACCAGTGAGCACCGCCGTACCGGCACTGTCGCCGGAAGTCCCGCTCGCGCTGCCGACCCCGGTCGAGCGCGCCCTGCCCAACGGGTTGTCGGTGACGCTGGTCCGCAGGCCGGGCGTCCCGCTGGCCGAAGTGCGCCTGTCGATCCCGGCCGCGCACGCCGACCTCGCCGTCGCCGACCTCCTGGCCGCCGCCCTGTTCTCCGGCACCGAGTCCTCGACGATGACCCAGATCGCCCAGCGCCTCCAAGGCGTCGGCGGCAGTCTCGGCGCCGGAGCCGACCCCGACCGGATCGCCGCCTCCGGCAACTGCCTCGCCAGCGGCCTGGGCGAGCTGCTCGACGTCCTCGGCGAGCTCCTCACCGCCGCCGACTACCCCGAAGGGCCGCTCGGCGTCGAGCGGTCCCGCATGATCGACGGCCTCTCCGTCGCCGAGCAGCAGCCCGAGTTCCAGGTCTCCCGGGCGCTCGACGCCCGCCTGTGGGGCGAGCACCCCTACGGCCACCAGCAGCCGACCGCGGCCGAGGTCGCCGCCGTCGAACGCGAGGCCGTGCGCGCCCTCCACGCCTCCCGCCTCCACCCGACCGGGGCGCGCCTCATCATCGTCGGCGACATCGACCCCGACGCGACCTGGGCCGCCATCGAGAAGTCCCTGAGCTCCTGGAACGGCGTCGGCGAACCGCGGCACATGGAGCCGCTGCCGCAGCCGGCGCCCGGCCCGATCGTCCTGGCCGACCGGCCCGGCTCGGTCCAGTCCGCGATCCGCGTCGCCTACCCCGCCGTGGCGCGCACCCACGCCGACAACGCCGCGCAGCACCTGGCGAACCTGATCTACGGCGGCTACTTCACCTCGCGCCTGGTCATGAACCTGCGCGAATCCAAGGGCTACGGCTACTCGCCGCGATCCAGAGTGGACCATTCACCGGCCGGTTCGGTGCAGCTGACCAGCGTCGACGTCGCCACCGAGGTGACCGCGCCGGCGCTGGCCGAAGTCGTCGCCGAACTGCGCGGCATGGCCGAGAACCCGCCCGACGAGGCCGAGCTCGACCTGGCCCGCCGCTACGCGCTCGGCTCGGTGAAACTCGCCACCGCCACCCAGGCCGGCATCGCGAACTACACGTCCGCGCTCGCCTCCTGCGGCCTGCCGCTGTCGTGGCTCGCCGAGCACTCCGAGCGGCTGCGCGCGGTCACCCCGACCGACATCAAGCGCGTCGCCGCCGAGCGGATGAGCCCCGAGGGCGCGGTCACCGTCATCCTCGGCGACGGCTCCCACGTCACCGCGCCGCTCTCCGAAATCGCCGAGATCGAGGTCCTGTGAACCGCCCGCCCCTGGCGATCGAGGCGCTCGACCGGTGCGCCGAGCACCGCTGGGAGCCCGAATGGATCTCCGACGCCTGGCAGCGGGCCCAGATCGTCGTCTGCGACCCCGCGGCCGACCGGATCGACGCCGACGAGGACGGCCTGCGCTACTTCGACGCCGAGACCGCGCCCGAAGGCGAGCGCGTCTACCTCGGCGGCGAGGACCCGCCGGTGTTCGCCGTCATCGGCAGCGTCCCCGACGGCCTGCCCACCCGCTGGATCGGCGGCCACTGGAACCGCCGCGACCTCGCGGTCGCCGTGGAGGCCATCGCGATGATGCACTGGCGCTCCGCCTACCGGTACCACCCGACGACCGGCGAGGAGCTCGCGCCCGCGCAGGCGGGATGGGAACTGGAGACCGCCGCGGGCGACCGCGTGTTCCCGCGCACCGACCCGGCCGTCATCGTCCTCATCGACGACGGCGCCGACCGGGTCCTGCTCGCCCATCACCGCCGCTACGGCGGCTCGTCCGCATCGGTGCGGAAGGCCCGCTACGCCTGCATCGCCGGGTTCGTGGAACCGGGCGAGTCCGCCGAGGCCGCCGTGCACCGCGAAGTCGGCGAGGAGACCGGCATCAAGCTCGACCGGCTCGCCTACGTCTCGAGCCAGCCGTGGCCCTACCCCAGGTCGCTGATGCTCGCCTACCGGGCCAGCGCCGACCCCTCCCAGGAGCTGCGGATCCAGGAGGACGAGATCGTCGACGCCCGCTGGTTCACCCGCGAGGAGGTGCGCCGCATGTGGATCGAGACCGATCGGGACACGCCGAGCGCGGTGCGGATCTCGGTCGCCAGGTTCCTCATCGAGGGCTGGCTCGCCGAAGGCTAGACCGCCGTCGGCGCCAGCTCGGCTTCGTCCTCGTCGTCGGGGGCGCGGCGCTTCGCGACGGCCCGCTGGGCGGTGAAGACACCGGCGATGACGACCAGGCCGCCGATGATCTGCGGCACCGTCAGCGCCTCGCCGATCAGCGCCCAGGCGGCCAGCGCGGCCACCACGACCTCGGCGTAGCCGATCGCCCCGGCCACCGGCGCGGACAGGAACCGCAGCCCGGTCAGGCCGAGCGTGTACGCCACGGCGGTGCAGACGACGAGCGCGACGAGGCTGGCGAGGCTCGTGGCCTCGGCGCCGAGGAGCGTCACCGGCGACGACAGCGAGGCCCAGTCCATCGCCCACGGCGCGGCCAGCGGCGCGAGCGCAATGGTGCCGACGGTGAAGCCGACGGCGAGCATGACCCGCACGTCCACCTTCGCGGTGAGCCGCTCGCCGGAGAGGAAATAGGTGGCCTGGCAGGCCGCGGCGGCCGAGCCGGCCAGCAGCCCGACGGCGTCCAGCCGCAGCCCGGACCACACCTCGACGACGATGCACAGCCCCGCGAGGCTGAGCAGCGCGCCGACCACGGCGGCACGCGGCAGCGGGCTGCGGCGCACGAACCGGACCCAGGCGACGACGACGATGGGGCCCATGAACTCCAGCAGCAGGGCGATGCCGACGGGGAGCCGCTCGACGGCGACGAAGTAGAAGGCCTGGACGCCGGCGATGGCGGTGAGCCCGAACAGGACCAGCGCCGCCAGCGGCGGTTTCGGCCCGTGGCGGCGGGCCCGCAGCAGCGGCCAGATCGCCGCGGCGACGGCGATGAGGCCGACGCCGACGATGCGCAGCCACGTCACCTGGACCGGCGTCAGACCGGCCTGGATGACGACCTTGCCGAAAGGACCGCAGACGCCGAAGAACACGGATGCCAGGAGGATCAGGACGACGCCGAGAGCGGCTCGGGGGGACGACATCGGGCGGCTCCTCATGGGCGAAGGCCGCCGAGCCGATGCGCGGCTCGGCGGGGCGACCGGGACGGGGCGGCGAGCCCGGACGGGAGAACCCAGGTCCGGTGGCGCGCCGTCTGCGCGGGGGCAGAGAAAAGGCCCGGGACGGATCCATCCCGGGCCTGAATGCTTGGCTGCCACCCCTCGAAGCAGCCAAGCAAGCTTGACGACTCAACTATAGAGCATGTTACCGGCTCTGTGTCCTAAACGTGACCATAGTCTCGGCATGTGGCACAAGTCAAGCGCCAATCTCGTCTTTTATCGGTTTCGCCTGCGGCGCCACGGGTGTGGGAGCGCCACGGGACGGGAGCCCGCGCCTCTCTGACATCCTTGCGGCACCGCCGATGCGCGGCCGTCGCTCGCGCGCGGCGCCGAGTGGTCTCGACCGCTTCGCGTTCGGCGTCGAGGGGCGGGCTTCACTCGCGCGGCATCGACCGCCGCCGTCGCGGCCGGGGGAGTGCGCGATGCTCGCGGAAACGCCACTGGCCGTTCGGCCGTCGTCGTGACCGGGGAGCACCCGGCGCCCGCGGGCGCGACGGGCGGCTCAGCCGCCGAGCGCCGCCTTGATCTGGCCCACGCTCGGGTTCGTCAACGCGAACTCCTCGCCGGAAGGGCCGGTCCCGCGCACCGTCGGCACCGTCTGGTTGCCGCCGTTGACACCCATGACCCAGTCGGCGGCCTCGGGATCGTCCTCGATGTTGACCTCCTTGTACAGGATGCCCTCACGGTCGAGCCCGCTCTTCAGCCGTCTGCAGTAACCGCACCACGTGGTGCTGTACATGGTGATCATGGATCCTCCTTCGTCATGAACCCTAACGCGAAGCGCGCACGCGGCATTCCGCGCGAAGCGGCGCCCGTGGTGTCCGTTCGCACACCCCGCCGCCGGGGCACCGGGCAGGGCCACGAGCCTGTCACAGGACTCTGCGACACTGTCGGGGTGACTTCGCGCGACCGGGAACTCGATCAACTCCTAGCCGATCTCGACCCTGAGCAGCGCGAGGCGGTGACCGCCGACGCCGGGCCGGTGTGCATCCTCGCGGGCGCCGGCACCGGCAAGACCCGCGCCGTCACCCACCGGATCGCCTGGCGCGTACGGCGGGGCGACATGCGCGGCCAGCACGTCACGGCCGTGACCTTCACCGCCCGGGCCGCGGGGGAGATGCGGGACCGGCTGCGCGGGCTCGGCGTCACCGGCGTCAACGCCCGCACCTTCCACTCCGCGGCGCTGCGGCAGCTGCGCTACTTCGGCGCCCGCCGCTTCGGCGGCGGCATGCCCGAGCTGGTCGACTCCTCCCTCAAGTTCGTCGCCATCGCCGCGGCCCGCACCGGCCTCAAGACCTCCCGCGCCAAGAACTTCGACCTCACCACCGAGATCGAGTGGGCCGCATCGTCGCTCATCGGGCCCGACGACTACGTCGCGGCCATCGCCAAGCTCGGCCGCGACGCGCCCGCCGCCCCCGAAGACGTCGCCAAGGTCTACGCGGCCTATGTCGAGGGCAAGCGGCGCTCGGGGCTGATGGACTTCGCCGACGTGCTCGCCCACACCGCGGACATGATCACCGAGGACGAGGCCGCCGCCGACCGGATCCGCAGCCAGTACCGCTTCTTCGTCGTCGACGAGTACCAGGACGTCACCCCGCTCCAGCAGCGGCTGCTCGACGCGTGGCTCGGCGACCGGGACGACATCACCGTCGTCGGCGACGCCAGCCAGACCATCTACTCCTTCACCGGCGCCACCTCGCGGTACCTGCTCGACTTCACCCGCCGCCACGAGTCGGCCGCCCTGATACGCCTGGTGCGCGACTACCGGTCCACGCCGCAGGTGGTGGGGCTGGCCAACAGCATCATCGCCGAGTCGAAGGGCCGCGAGGCGGCGATGCGGCTCGAACTGGTCGGCCAGCGCCCGACCGGGCCGGAGGTGTTCGCCGAGACGTTCAAGGACGAGGCCGAGGAGGCCGACATGGTCGCCCGGCGCTGCTCCCAGCTCATCGCCGACGGCACCAGCGCCTCACAGATCGCGGTGCTGTACCGCACCAACGCCCAGTCGCAGGCGTACGAGGAGGCGATGGCCTCCTACGGCGTGCCGACCGTGGTGACCGGCGCGGCGCGGTTCTTCGATCGGCCCGAGGTGCGCCAGGCCGTCGTGGCGCTGCGCGCGGCCGCCAAGAACGACATCGGCGAGTTGCCGCTGGTCGAGGCCGTCCCGGCGGCGCTGGAGGCGGTCGGCTGGCGGCCGGGCGCCGCGCCTTCCGGCGGAGCGCAGCGGGAGCAGTACGAGGCGGTGGCGGCCCTGGTGGGCCTCGCCGAGCAGTTCGCGGAGCAGCGCGGAGCGAACAGTGAATCCAGCGCGGAGCAGCGCGGAGCGAACGATGGGTCGAGTGCGGAGCAGCGCGGAGCGAACGATGGGTCGAGTGCGGAGCAGACCGCGGCGGCCGACGGCTCAGGTCCGTCCCTGGAGGAGTTCTGCGCCGAGCTCGGCCGCCGCGCCGCGGAGCAGCACGCCCCGGCCGTCGAAGGCGTGACCCTCGCCAGCCTGCACTCGGCCAAGGGCCTCGAGTGGGACGCGGTGTTCCTCGTCGGCCTGGCCGACGGCACGCTCCCGACGACGTTCGCCCGCACCGACGACGCCTTGGAGGAGGAGCGGCGGCTGCTGTACGTGGGCATCACGCGCGCCCGCGAGTGGCTGCAACTCTCGTACGGCCTCTCGCGCAACCCGGGCGGGCGCGAGAGGCGGCTCAGCCGCTACCTCGCCCCGCTCGGGCTCGGCGGCTTCCCCCGCGCGCCCGAGCCCTCGGCGGCCGGGCCGCGCCAGCGGACGCGGAAACCGGCGAAGGTGCTCGACTGCTCGGGCTGCGGCAAGCCGCTGACCGATGCGCGGGACCGCAAGCTGGGGCATTGCCCCGACTGTCCGTCGACAATGGACGAAGAGCTGTTCGAGCGACTCCGGGAGTGGCGCGTCACCGTCGCCAAGGAGGGTGGCAAACCGGCCTTCACCGTGTTCACTGATGTGACCTTGATCGCCATTGCAGAGCGCTGTCCGGCATCCGACACTGAGTTGGCCTCCCTCCACGGCATCGGTAAGTCCAAGTTGGACAAGTATGGACCAGCGGTGTTGTGCCTGGTCAACGGCGGTACTGTGGAGGAAGCGCTTGCAATCTCCAGTGAAGGAAACTGACACCGATGACCACTTGCAAGAAAATTCTTTGACGACTCCCCGAAAAAGGCGTTGCGTTCCCGATGCCAGCGGGCGTAGCGTTGCCCATGCCGGGGTGAGGTCTGCGCCTCACCAGGCTGTCTAAGGAGATGTAACGATGGCGACCACGGATCAAGGAAGGAGGGGTTGAAAGTGTTGCTGACAAATGACTTCGCAGGCAAGCGCGTGGAGACGATGCTGCCCGCTGCCGCTGTTTATCGTCAGCTCGCACCCGTCCCCGCTTCGCTCCGTGGCACCACTCTGCCCTCCGCCGTCATCGAACCCACGACGGTCGAGGGCACGACGAATGTCCACAGCACCGATATGGGCGCTGTCGCGTTCATTGAGCGCGTTTGGGACGGATCCGCCGTCGGCCTGGCCGACTGGTTCCAGCCGGCCCTCGGCCTCAAGAAGCGCCACGGCGCCACCCGCGGGAGACCGCCTCGAGAACATCTGAGGGGCTTACAGGAAGCCCCACCGGACCTCTCGAGGCCGCGACTCCCGCAACCGGGATCGCGGCCATTTTTTATGGCATCAGACCAGGTCGCGAAGCCCACCACCAGGCAAAGAACAAAACGAGACAGATTGCGAAGCAATTGAGTCCTCAACAAGTACGGACGCGACCGACTTCATCGAGCACGATGCCGATCGAAATGAGAGAGGAGACCGAGTTCATGACCGACACCCTCATCGGACCTGAGCTCCGCGAGCAGGCCTGCGAGACCGGCAGCGACCTGCCCTGCCGCGAATACGACGCGGACCTGTGGTTCTCGGAGTCCCCGACGGAACTCGAATTCGCCAAGTCCCTGTGCACCGACTGCCCGGTGCGCGTGGAGTGCCTCACCGGCGCCCTCCAGCGCCACGAGCCCTGGGGCGTCTGGGGCGGCGAGATCTTCGAGAAGGGCGCCGTCGTCGCCCGCAAGCGGCCCCGCGGACGGCCCCGCAAGGACGCCGCCCTCATCGAGCAGGCCGCGCAGGCCGAGCTCGAGGCGCGGACCGCCGAACTCGCACTGGCGGGGGTGAATGTGTCGTGACGGTCGAACACCTGAGCCGCCACCTCAAGCGTGACGTCGGCTCGCGGGACTTCGATCTGCCCACCGGGCGACTCGAGGCCGGTCGGGCGCGGAGCTCGGCAGAGCTGCTGCTCGGACGGGTCGGACGCATCCGCATGCGGAGTCTGTGGAAGGAATCCGGGCATGCCGGGGCCGAATTGACGGCACCCAGGCACCGCCGGAGAAGGCTTTGACGCCGCAGCGAATGCGTTGGCCAGAGGGGTCCATCCCGACAGGGATGGGCCCCTCTCGTCTTATATGCAGTGGACGCAGTCCGGGCCGGTCAGCGCCCGGCCGCAGCTCGGGCAGGTCCTGAGGCCCGTCTCGGGCTCCTCCGGCGGATCGGCGGCCGCCTCCTCCTGCCCCGGCCCCTCCGGCTCCCCGGCGCCGGGGAGCTCACCGTTCTCGGCGGCCGCCTCGATCGCCTCGAACATCTCGTCCTGGTGCTCCCGCGCCGATTCGAGCCCCGCGAGCAGGTGCTCGCGGTAGGCGGGCGTGGCGAACATGTCGATCGGCCGCATCCGGCCGTCCTTGAGCTGCTCGCCCATTTCCCTCCACAGCGGATCAGGGTGGTCGGCGAGCATGTCGTAGAGGGCTTTCCGCCTTCCCTCGGAAGTGGCGAGCTGCTCGCCCAACGGCGTGCCCTCCAGCAGCCGCATGTACCGCTCGGGGCCCGACTCCGGTATCTCGTCGTCGGGGGTCTCGGCTTCGCTCAATTCGGGACCTTCCTCTCGCTGGTGGGCGGCGTCATCCGGGCAGCTGCCCCATGGAAGAGTCGGCGTCCCCGGCTTCCGGCGCCTTCGGCAGGGACTTGTCGGACGCCTGGAGCTGCCCGAAGCTGTTCATCCCGGCCTCGACCGCGGCCATGATGTCCTTCGTCGTGTTGTAGACGTCCACCAGGCTGTTGATCATGTCCGCGATCTTCTTGCCCTCGTACAGGGCGACACCGCCCCCGATGATCGGACCGATGATCGTGGAGGCCGAGGCCGCCCCGCCTCCGAGTGCCGCCGCGCAGATCACCGCCGCGTCGACCAGGCTCGAGATGAGGCTCCCGACCACCGAGGAGAATTCGAGGGCCCCCTTGGCGGCGTCCTCGTACTCCTCGGCGATGTCGTCGAGGACGTCGGCGGCCCCCGGCAGCGCCGCGCACACCGCGGCGAGGAAGTGCTCGCACGAGTCGGCGGCTCGTCCCGACCACGCGCTCGGCAGCCCGATCCTGCCGTGGTTGATGTTGAACTCGATGCTCCGGCAGGCGTTGGCGGTGTTCCGGTAGACGTCGGCGCAGGCGCGGAACCCCGCCCAGTCGCCGGTCACCGGCTTGAGCAGGAACTCGTACGGGTCGTAGGACCGGTCGAGCAGGCCGAGCCACGAGAGCCCCTCGGTGGCGGCCATGATGGCCCCGCGCCCCGCAGAGGAGATGGAGGCGTAATCCGACCAGCTGGGCTCCCACCGCCAGGCGCCCTGCGCCGCGTAGTCGTCGGGTTCGGTGAGGTACGACTCGGGGTCGTACTTCTCGCCGAAGGTCCCGACCACGATTTCGATCCGTTCGTAGTGGTACTCGTGCCCCTCCGGCGGGCTGGTCTGGTAGCCCTCGAGCTGGGAGTCGAGTTTCGCGGCGCTGTCGGCGTCGGTCTTCGCGTAGTAGTCGGCGGAGTCCGTGATCGAGAACTCCGCCGCTTCGAGGGTGTAGCGGCTGAGGGTGGAGAACCAGTCGGCGGTGTTGCCGACGAGGGCCTCGTGGGCGCCGCTGAGATCGTTGAGCCAGCCCTCGCCTCCCTGCAGGCCGGTGTTGTTGAGGATGTAGCGCTGGCAGGCGGCGGCGTGGTCGGCCTGCGTGCCGACGAGCTTGCCGAGGCTCTTGATGTCCTCGGGGAGTGCTAGGAACCCGGTCATGCTCCCCGAGCGTAAGGCGGTCCGTCCACCCTGCTCCGGCACGCGAGCCCCCGGCCTTCTGATCCGCAGTCAGACGGCACGCCGTCCGGCGCGGGCGGCGCCTCCGCGACGACTCCGGCGGCGGGCGGTCCCTCGTCCGCCGGTCACGCCTCGAGTTCGCGTCCCTCGTCCTGGCCGGGGTCGGCGAAGCCGGGAAGCCACTCCTCGAGGATGTCCCGCCACCGGCCCCTGGCGCCCAGCTGGCACAGCACCCCGATCGAACCCATCGTCACGCGGTGGATCAGCAGGTAGGACGGCGGGAAGCTCAGCTGCTTGCTCAGCTTGTACGCCTCCGACTTCTGGTTCGTCAGCCGCGTGCTCTCCCCCCGCAGCCACTCCCGCGAGAACTGGAACTCCTCGGCCCCCAGCGGCGCCAGCATCGGCGTCAGGAAGTCCAGGATCGCCGGGGCGTCGATCTCGAGGTCCGCCGGGACGAAGCCCTCGCTGCGCAGCCCTTCGACGACCTCATCGGCCTTGCCCTCCAGCGTCAGTTTCGTCAGGCGCCCCACCTGCACCGGCATCCCGCCGGGCATCCGCGCGGTCGCGCCGAAGTCGTAGACGATCAGGCGGCCGTCGTCGCCCAGCGCGAAGTTCCCCGGGTGCGGGTCGGCGTGCAGCAGCCCGGCGCGCTTCGGCGCCGAGAAGTGCAGCGTCGCCAGCAGCTGCCCCGCCCGGTCGCGCATCTCGGGCGTGCCCTCGGCGATCACCTCCGACAGCGGCGTCCCGCTGATCCACTCGGTCACGAGCACCTCGGAACCGGCGTGGACGACCTCGGGGACGAGGATCTGCCCGTCGTCGCGGTAGGCGTCGGCGAACTGGCGCTGCGTGGCCGCCTCCAGCTCGTAGTCGAGCTCCTCCAGCAGCCGCTCGCGCAGCTCGACGGTGAGCTTCTTGACGTCGAAGTTCGGTTGCAGCACTTTGAACAGCGGCGCGATCCGCGCCAGCTGGCGCAGGTCCGAGCGCAGCGCGTCGCCCGCGCCGGGGTACTGGATCTTGACGGCCACCTCGCGCCCGTCGTGCCACACCGCCCGGTGCACCTGGCCGATGCTCGCCGCCGCGGCCGGGGTGTCGTCGAAGGACGCGAACCGCTCGCGCCACTCGGGCCCGATCTGCCGCTCGAGCACCCCGTGGACGCTGGCGGCCGGCAGCGGCGGCGCCGCGTTCTGGAGCTTCGTCAGCGCCTGCCGGTAGGGGGAGGCCAGGTGCTCGGGGAGCGCCGCCTCGAAGACCGACAGCGCCTGGCCCAGCTTCATCGCGCCGCCCTTGAGCTGCCCGAGCACGCTGAACAGGTGTTCGGCGGTCCGTCGCTGCGCCTGCTCGCCGAGGATCTCGTCCGCCAGGCCCGTGACCCGCTTGCCGAGACCGACGGTCGCGCGTCCGGCCAGGCCCAGCGGCAGGGAGGCGAGCTTCATGCCGCGGGAGAAGGCCCGCCGCGGAAGGTCGTCGCCCGAATGGGTGTTTCCATGCCTGTCGCTCACGTTCCCCATGCTCTCACGCCGAGACCGTATTTCGCCCCCCATGCGGGTGAGGCTCGCATTCGGGGGTACCCCGCACGGGTGAAGCGGCGCGGCGAGACTTACAACTGTGAAATATGTGGCATTCTGAGGCCAGGCGGTCGCACAGCGTGACCGTTGACAGCAACGGGGGGATACCAGTGGCTCAAGCTACCGAGACCTACAACGGCTACTGCGTCAAGTGTCGGCAGAAGCGCGATTTCGAGGGCCATGTGGTCGTGTCCGACTCCGGGCGCCGGATGGCCAAGGGGACGTGTCCCAAGTGCGGCACCAAGATGAACCGGATCCTCGGCAAGGCCTGACTGCCGTCGAGCGGGCCCGGCGACGGCCCGCGGAGTCCGCCGAGGACGCCCTCACCCCTCGCCTCGTCCCGGATACCGGGAAACTGGCGAGGGGACTTTTGTGATGTTCACGCTTTGACCCACATAATCGCGACGTTCGTGTTATGCGATTGTCACTCCCAGGGATTAATGTGCGGTCATGGCGCGCAAAGTGCATCCCCCCGTTGAAGTGCGGCGCTCAACCCGGCGCCGTGCCACCGTGGCGGCCTACGAGGAACGAGGCCGCGTCGTCGTCATGATCCCCAGCACCTTCTCGGAGACCGAGGAGCGCGAGTGGATCGACCACATGCTCGAGCGACTGCGCCGCCGCGAGGCCCGCGACGGCCGCGCGAGCGACGCCGCGCTCAAGGCCAGGGCCATTCGGCTCGCCAGGCGCTACTATCCCGACCACCCCGAATGCGCCGAGCCGGTCAGTGTCAAATGGGTCGACAACCAGCAGCGGCGCTGGGGATCGTGCACCCCCGACGACGGCACCATCCGGATCTCGCGCCGGATCACCATGATGCCGTCATGGGTCATCGACTACGTGCTGCTCCACGAACTGGCGCACCTGGTCCACCCCGACCACTCGCGGCCGTTCTGGGACCTCGTCGGCCGCTACACCAAGGCCGAGCGCGCCCGCGGCTATCTCGAGGGCATCGCCGACGCCGAAGCGGTCTGAGACCGGCCCGCGCTACTTGTCGTCCTCGTCCTCGTCGTCGCCTTCCGGCGGCTTCGGGTCGTTGACCGCGAGCTGGTCGAACATCGACATGTCCAGGTCGCCGAGCGCCTCGGACACCGACGCGAAGCCCTCAGGGTGCTCCAGGTCGGCCGCGCTCGGCATCAGGTCCGGGTGCGCCCAGACCGCTTCGCGCCCTTCGACGCCGCGCGCCTCGGCCAGCGACCTCCACAGCCGCGTCGCCGCCACCACCTTGCCCTGGTCCAGTTGCAGCCCCACGAGCGCCTCGAAGGTCTGCTCCGTCGGCCCGCCGGTCGCCCGGCGGCGCCTGGCCGACTCCAGCAACCGGTCCATCGTCGGCAGCCGCTCGCCGGCGGCGTCGGCGACCACCTCGTTGACCCAGCCGGTGATGAGCGCCAGCGTCGTCGCCAGCCGCGCCAGCGCCGCCTTCTGCTGCTCGGTGTCCTCGGGCTTGAAGACCTCGCTCAGATCCATCGTGGCCGCGGCCTCGGGATCGGTCGGGTCGATCTCGGACATGGCCTCCTCGATGGCGGCCTCGTCGATCCGGATCTCACGCGCGTACGCCTCGAGCGCCCCCAAGAGGTGCGAACGCAGCCACGGCGCGTGCGTGAACAGCCGGTGCGTCGCCGCCTCGCGCAGCGCGACGAACAGCCGGACCTCTTCGACGGGGAGCTCCAGGCCCTCGGCGTAGGCCGCGACGTTGCCGGGCAGGAGCGCGGCGACGCCGGTCTTGCCCAACGGCAGGCCGACCTCGGTCGAGGAGAGGACCTCCCCTGCGAGCTTGGCGAGCGCCTGCCCCATCTGGGCGCCGAACAGCGCCGAGCCGACGCCCTTCATCAAGTCGGCCATCGGGCCGAGCATCCCCGACATCTCCTCGGGCACGAGCGTTTGCATCGCCTCGCCCATCTGGGCGGCGAGCGGCTCGGTCAGCTGCTTCCAGGAGTCCTCGGTCTGCGAGATCCACTGCTTGCGGGTCCACGCGTCGGTGGCCGAGACTCCCGAAGGCCAGGCGGTGACGCCGTCGAGCCACAGGTCGGCGAGGCGCACGGCCTCGGAGACCGCGGCCTGGTCGGCCGGGCCCACGATGTTCTCGTCGGCCAGCTCGGACTCGGCGAGCTGCTTGGCCAGCTGCCAGTTGACCGGACCGGACGACAGCGACTGCGCCATCATCTGCTGGAGTTGCTGCATCATCTGCTGCACTCGCGGGTCGTTCGGGTCGGGCAGGTCGCCGCCCAAGTTGCCGAAGCCGAATGGAATGTCGGAGCCCATGCGCCAACCGTACGTCAGAGCCTCCCCCGATAACCACGCCCCGGCAATCTGAGAGGCCCTGTTCCGTCAGCTCATAGTGAACGGGCCGACCCCTGTTCACCGACGCGGCCCCGGCTCCGGGCCCTCCGCTCAATGGGCGCAGGCCCGTATGGGCTTCGCCGTGTAGGTCCCGTTCTCCTGCGTCGGACGGGAGCCCGCTGCGCGGGCCTTCCGCCCATGCTGTGCTTTCTTCACTTCATGGGCGGAAGCCCACATGGGCTTCGCCATGTAGGCTTCCGCCCATGAAGAGGCGCGGAATAACGGTCCTGATCGGCGCGGCGCTGGTGGCACTGTTGACCTGGCAGTCGTTGACGATGGACGTCGCCTATGTGGCCATGGGCCCCGGCCCCACCGAGGACGTCCTCGGCGCCACGGTCGACGAGGAGGGCGTCGAGCACCAGATCATCAGCGCCGACGTCGCGTACGACACCTCCGGCGAGCTGCACCTGACCACGGTCCGCGTCAAGCAGAGCGTCACCCTCGCCCAGGCCCTCCAGTACTGGATGTCCGATGAGCACGCCATCGTCCCGCGCAACCTGATCTACCCGCCCGGCCAGTCCGAAGAAGAGATCAGCGCCGAACAGGAGGCCGACTGGATCGAGTCCCAGTCGAACGCCGAACAGGCCGCGCTGGCCTACCTCGAGCAGCCCGCCGAGCTCCTCGCCCTCGCCGACGGCGGCGGCCTCCTCGAAGGCGACCTCATCCTCGAAGTCGACGGCACCCCCGTGGACGAGATCTCCTCCCTCGAAGATTTCGCTGAGGGCGAAACCGAGGTGACCGTCGAACGCGACGGCGCCCAGACCGCCGTGACCGCCGCCCTCGGCGAGGCCGAACTCCAACTGACCCGCGAAGACCCCTACGGCATCGAGATCGACACCGAGGCGCTCAACATCGGCGGCCCCTCGGCCGGCCTGATCTTCGCGCTCGGCATCGTCGACACCGTCACTGAAGGCGAGCTGACCGACGGCCTCACCGTCGCGGGCACCGGCGAGATCGACGCCCAGGGCAACGTCGGCGGCATCGGCGGCATCCAGCAGAAGATCACCGCCTCCTCGGACGCGGGCGCCGACGTGTTCCTCTCTCCGGCTTCGAACTGTGCCGACGCCGCTTCGGTGGCGCCCGAGAATATGACTATTGTCAGGGTGGAGACCCTCGCGGACGCAGTCGCCGCACTGGAGTCCATCGCCGCCGGCGACGCAGTGACGACCTGCTGAACACCACCGCATCGGCTCGATGAAACACAAAGGAGTTGCTTAGAGTGGCGAATCGGACGCCCACGCCCCCACGGATGAGCCGACGAGGACGTTACGTGCTGATCCTCCTCGTCGCCGCCATCGTCCTGCTGTCGGTGCTCGGGTGGCTGGTCAGCCTCCGCACCAATTACCTGTGGTACGACTCGGTCGGTTACACGACCGTCTTCTCGACCATGATGTGGACGCGCGTCGGCCTGTTCGCCGTGTTCACCCTCGTCATGGCCGCCTGGACCGCGCTCAACCTCTACCTCGCCTGGCGCTTCCGACCCGACACGTGGCCGGCCACCTCCGAACAGGAGGGCCTCGAACGCTACCGGGAGCTGATCTCCCCGCGGGCCGGCTGGTGGATCACCGGTGTCGCCGTCGTCGTCGGCGTCTTCGCCGGCATGTCCGCCCAGTCCCGCTGGGAGACCTGGCTGCTGTTCCGAGCCGGAGGCGACTTCGGCTGGGAGGACCCGGTCATGAACATGGACGCCGGCTTCTACGTGTTCCGGCTCCCGTTCTGGCAGTTCCTCATCGGCTTCGGCTTCGCCGCCGTCGTCGTCGCCATCGTCGCCTCCCTGGGCGCCTACTACCTGTACGGGGCACTGCGCTTCTCCGGCCAGGGCGACCGCATGACCAACATCGCCCGCATCCACCTGTCGGTCCTGGTGGCGCTGTTCCTCGGCCTCAAGGCCGTGGCCTACTACTTCGACCGGTTCAACTTCACCACGCAGGAGAACGAGGTCACCAACATCGTCGGTGGCGGCTACACCGAGATCGAGGCGCTCATGCACGCCAAGACCGCCCTCATCTGGGTCTCGGTCATCGCCGCCGTCGCCATCCTCGTCTTCTCCTGGGGCCTCACGAGGTCGCTCGCCCTGCCCGGTGCCGCCCTCGGCCTGGTCGTGGTCACCGCGATCGCCGCCGGCGGCATCTACCCGGCCGTGGTCCGCAACTTCCAGGTCGAGCCCAACCGGCCCCAGCGCGAAGGCGAGTACGCCCAGTACACCATCGACGGCACCCGCTACGCCTACGGCATGGAGGACCTCCAACAGGAGACGTACGAGGTCACGGCCACTCCCGACGCCCAGCAGCTGCAGACCGACACCGGCACCGTGCCGTACACGCGCCTGATCGACCCGTTCATCGTCTCCGACGCGTTCACGCAGCGCCAGCAGCCGCGCAGCTTCTACGACTTCAACGACAAGCTCGACATCGACCGCTACACCTACACCAACGCTGAAGGCGAAGAGGTCACCGAGGACTTCGTGGTCGGCCTGCGCGAGCTCAACCCCGACCAGCTCACCGGCGAGCAGCAGGACTGGACCGTCCAGCACACCGTCTACACCCACGGCTGGGGCTTCGTCGCGGCCTCGAGCACCGAGAACTGCAACGGCGGCCCGTACTTCATGAACGGCGTCATGCGCTCGGACGACGCCGAGGCAGGACAGTGCGAGGCCACTGAGGACTTCCTCGCGGTCGAGCGGCCCCAGATCTACTACGGGCTGCTGACCAACGAGAACCAGTACGCCATCGTCGGCGTCCCCGAAGGCGAGACGCCGCGCGAGTACGACCGCCCGGCCGACATCGCCGTCACCACCGAGGATCCCGACGACGTCGAGGCCGAAGAGCGCGGCTCGGACCGCTACACCACCTATGAAGGCGACGGCGGCGTCGACATCAGCTCGTGGACCACGCGACTGCTGTACGCCTGGGAGTTCCAAGAGCCCCGCTTCCTGCTGTCGGACCAGATCAACGAAGAGTCGCAGCTGCTGTACAACCGCAACATCCGCGACCGCGTGCAGGACGTGGCCCCGTTCCTGTCCATCGAGGCCGACCCGTACCCGGCGGTCGTCGACGGCGAGATCGTCTGGATCGTCGACGGCTACACCACGACGAACGACTTCCCCTACTCCGACCGGGTCAACCTGGCCGACGCCACCAACGACACCTACTCGGGGCAGGGCGTGGCCACCCAGGAGTCCGAAGAGGTCAACTACATCCGCTCGTCGGTCAAGGCCGTCGTCAACGCCTACGACGGCTCGGTCGAGCTCTACGAGTTCGACACCGAGGACCCGATCCTCGAGGCGTGGAACGAGGTCTACGGCGGCGACATCATCACGCCGAAGGAGGACACGCCGCCGGAGCTGGTCGAGCACTTCCGCTATCCGCAGGACCTGTTCAAGGTGCAGCGCACCATCCTCCAGCGCTACCACGTCGACGAGGCGCGGGCCTTCATCGAGGGCGGCGAGGCCTGGGCGACGCCGGACGACCCCTCGCAGGGCAACGGGGTCACCCAGCCGCCGTACTACGTCTTCGCGCAGTACCCGAACCAGGAGCAGTCGCACTTCCAGCTGACCGGCACGTACGTGCCGCGCAACCGCGAGAACGCGCTGGCGAGCCTCATGTCGGGCTACTACGACGAGAACGGCGATCCGCAGCTGGTGCTCTACGACGTCTCAGGCGGCGACGACCAGTCGGTGGGGCAGGTGCACCAGATCATCACCTCCACCACCGACGTGGCCGAGGAGCTGAGACTCTTCCAGCAGCAGGGCACCGACGTCGAATGGGGGAACCTGCTGGCGCTGCCGGTCGGCAACGGCATCCTCTACATGGAGCCGATGTACCTGCGCAGACAGTCGGGCGGCGAGGGCACCACGCTGCCGCTGCTGCGGCGCGTCGCGGTCAGCTACGGCGGCTACGTCGGCTACGCGGCGGAGTTCACCTGCGTCGACCCGGACGATCCGGAGCGAAGCTGCAACTTCGAGGAGACGCCGCTCGCCGAGTACCCCAGAGACCAACTGGGGGCGCTCGAGCAGGTCGTGCAGGACTATCTGCGCGGCGTGCCGACCGCGGCCGAAGAGGTCGAGGAGGGCACCGAAGGCACGGAGGAGCCCACGGACGAGCCGACGACCGAAGCGCCGACCACGGAGGCGCCGCCGGCCACCGGCGAGGAACCGCCGGAAGTGGAGGCCGCCATCCAGGACGTCCTCGAGGCGCAGGCGGCCTACGAGGAGGCGCGCGCCTCGGGCAGCGAAGCCGAGGCCGGCGCGGCCCTGGACGCACTGTTCGCGGCGCTCGACCAGCTCCAGGCCGCCAGAGACGCGGCCGGGCAGTGAGGCGCGAGCGCCCATAAGAGAACAGCCGACGCCGGAGGCTCCCGGCGGCCGTCACGGGCCGCCGGGAGCCTCCGTCTCGTCGGCCTCGGTCTTGCACCCGGCGGCGTCGTCGGCCTTCTGGACGGTGACCTGCACCGTCGAGTCGGGGGCGACCTCGGTGCCCGCGCTCGGATACTGGCGGACGACACCGCACTGGTAGTCGCCGGTGCCGTTGCTGGTGACGACCGGGGCCAGGCCGGACTCCTCGATGCGCTGGCGCGCCGCGGACTCGGACATGCCCCCGACGTCGGGGACGGGCACCTTGGCCTCGGGCGTGGGCGAGGGGCTCGCACTGGGGCTCGGCGAGGCGCTGGAGCCGCCGGTGGGCTCGGTGCCGGCCGGCGGCGGCGAGGTCCGCCCGTCCGGCGGCTCATCGGCCGAAGCCGCGGCGGAGGCCGCGGCGGACTCGCCGTCGGGCTCGGGCAGGGCGCCTTCCTCGCCGGCGGGGGCCGGCTCGTCGCTGGACCGGCCGGAGACGCCGCCGTCCTCGCCGCTCTCGGTGGCGGCCGCGATGCCGGGGGCGGCCGTGTCCTGCCACGGGCTCGCGGCGGCGATCGCTCCGGCCGCGCCGAGCACGATGAGCGTCCCGCTGAACGCGACCCACAGTCGCCTGCGCCCCCGCGGCCGCCCTGCGTCGGCCGGTTCCGGCACTTCGGCCGGGGCGGGCGGCACCGGGTTCGCGCCGGTGCGGGGCCCGGTATGCTGTCCTGTGTGGACCATTGGAGTGCCCGGGGGCGACTGCTCGCGAGTCCGGCCCGGCGCCGGAGCCGGTTTCGCGGCGGTGATCATCGTCCGCGTCTCGTGGCAGGCCGCGGCGAACGCCGCCGCGTTCGGCCAGCGGTCCGAGGGCTCCTTCGCCAGGGCCTTGGCGACGATGGCGTCGACCTCGCGGGGCACCTCGGGAGGCAGCCCGGGCGGGGCGTTGCGCAGATGCGCCGAGAGCACGCCGAGCGGCGTGTCGGCCTTGAACGGCGGCGACCCGGCCAGGCACTGGTGGGCGACGACGCCCAGGGAGTACAGGTCCGAGGCGGCCGTGAGGTTCTCTCCGGCGGCCTGCTCGGGGGACATGTAGGTGACGGTGCCGAGGACGACGCCGGTGGTGGTGAGGGTGAGGTTGTGGCCCGCCCGGGCGATCCCGAAGTCCACCAGGACGACCGACCCGTCGTCGCGGACGAGGATGTTGCCGGGTTTGATGTCACGGTGGACGATGCCCGCGTCGTGGGCGACCTGGAGCGCCTCGGCGACCCCGCCGACGACGCGGAGCGTGTCGGCGGCGCCGAGCTTGCCCCACAGGCCGAGGAGGCGCGACAGCGGCTTGCCGTCGACGAACTCCATGATGAGGTAGGCGATGGCGGCGTCGCCGTCGTCGATCTCGCCGTAGTCGTAGACCTCGACGACGCCGGGGCCCTTCATGACGGCGATGGCGCGCGCCTCGCGCCGGAAGCGCTCGCGGAAGCCGCGGTCGTCGACGAGGTCGGCCAGGAGGACCTTGACGGCGACGGTGCGCCACAGGATCGTGTCCGTGCCCTCCCAGACGTCGCCCATGCCGCCGCCGCCGACGCGGCGTTCGAGCCGGTACCGCCCGTCCAGGACGTCGCCTGCCTTGAGGTTGCGCGTGCTCAGCATCCGGCGCTTTCCCCTTCACGGCGAAGCTCGCGGGCCGTGGTTCGCCTTCGCGGCGAAGCCCGCAAGTCGTAAATTCGCCCAGAGTCGGTTCTTCTCTCAAGGGGTTTAACGACCGTGACCGGCTGAGGCTACGCGCTAGGCCGCGCTCTTTTGGTGCCGCTGACCGGCGGCGAGTTGTCGTGCCCGCACGCTGATGGGCGACGGTTCGCTCATGCGGGACTCGGGGACCGGCCGGGGCGCTGCGGCACCGGAGACGGCCTCGGCGTCGAGCCCGGGGACGCCGACGGCCTCGCCGAGCTGCCCGTCCCAGCAGGCCCAGGAGTGGCAGGGCCAGGCCTGGAGGCAGTGGCCGCAGACCGGCCGCCTGGTGCTTCGCTGATCGAGCGCGGGCGTGTGCCGTTTCCACCACCGCGCTTGGACGCGCCACAGGCTCGGCACCGGGACCCCGCTCGGAGGCTCGTCCGGCGGAGGGTTGTCGAGTGTGTACGGACTTCGCACGCGGGTTGCCTTTCGTGTCGTGCCGACGCCGGATCTCGCCTGTGCGAGCGGCGTTGGATGCCCGTCTCCGGGCGGGACGGTCGGTTTCGAGTCGCGGTGTCGAATCGGTACAGTCGGACGAGGCGGGTAGCCCCTCCGTCAAGTAGAATTGCACATGCAGATTTTCGATGCAAGAGGTATAACCGGATCGGGTGGCGTGTTTTCCGCAGTATGCCTCGGGGCCAGGGCGTCAGCCATCGCGGCTCCGTGGCTTGAGGAGATTCGGGGGCCGCGCGTCCGCGGCGCCGCGGGCCGATCCGCTCCGGCGATGCCCGCGCAGTCGTGAATGTGCGGCAACGATGACGCTTGCGGAGCAGGAGGCTCGCAGCCTCGGCGACGTTCGCGGAGCCGTCAATTCGTGCGGCGCACCGGTGATCGGCCAGAAGTCCTCCCCGGTCGGTGCGTCCTCACCGAAACCGGAGGGATCAGGGTGTCAAATGGGAACATCGAACGACGACGCTGACAACGATCTGCCGAAAAGGTTGGGGGGCAAGGCGATGCCTTCAGGTGGCAGTCCCACCGTGCGCCGCAGGAGGGCGGGCAAGATCCTGCGCCAGATGCGCGAGCAGTCCGGAAGGGACGCCCAGGCGGCGGCCGACGCACTGGAGGTCACCACCTCCACGATCTACCGCATGGAGCTCGGCCGGGTCGGCATCAAGCCGCGCGACGTCATGGCGCTCACCGACGTCTACGGGGTGAGCGACGCCGCGCAGATCGAGGAGCTGGTGCGCCTGGCCCGCGACGGCCGCAAGCGCGGCTGGTGGGCGCGCTACTCCGACACGATCTCCCCGCCGTACGCGACCTATGTGGGCCTGGAGCAGGACGCCTCGAGCCTGTACCTGTACGACGGGCTGATCATCAACGGGCTGCTCCAGACGCCCGACTACGCCCGCGCCACGTTCGACTACGTGCTCGAGCAGGGGCGGCGGTTCATGGAGGACCGCATCCAGCTGCGCATGGAGCGCCAGGCGCGGCTGCGCGAGGACCTGAAGATCTGGAACGTCATCGACGAGGCGGCGATCCGCCGCGTCCTGGGCGGACCGAAGGTCATGATCGACCAGCTCCAGAACCTCCTCGAACTCGCGGCGCTGCCGAACGTGCACCTCCAGGTCCTGCCCTTCGACGGCGGCGCCTATCCCGGCATGCTCTCCTCGTTCACGATCCTGGGCTTCGGTGAGGTCGACGGCGAGGTCGACCCCGGGTACCGGCACCCCGACGTGGTCTACATCGAAGGCCACAACGGCGACGTGTACGAGGAGGGCGAGGACGTCGCCCCGTTCCACGAGGTGTTCGGGAACCTCCGCTCGGCGGCCCTGGGGCCCGGCCAGAGCCTGGAGTTCATCGAGCAGCAGGCCAACCGGCTCAAAGCCATGTGAGTCCTGCTCGCGTCAAAGCCTGGAGACACAATGACGGGGCGGCCGCGGTTCTCACCGCGGCCGCCCCGTCAGCCCGTTGGGTTACCGGCCTTCTTGGTGCAGCAGCGACAGCCAGTCAGCTTGGCTGGTCCGCAGGATCGGGCTCTGGGCAAGTTTGGTGTCCCTGATCTCAACGACACCTTCCGCGAGCCTGACCTCGACGCAGGCCCCGTTCGGGCCTGATCTACTGCTCTTCCTCCATGTGTGGGTCAACATGGATCTCCTCCTTCCAAGGAGCATTTCGAGTCCCCAGGTCGGGTTTACCATAGTCAACCGGCCCAATGGCAAACGTCACAAATTTGTCACTATCGGTTTCCTGACATGTCCGCCGGGTACTCACCACTTCGGCCCATCGCACGTCTGAGCGGAGCCCCCCGGTTCGATCTGGACCGTCGTGTGCTCGATCCCGAAGCGTTGCGCCAGCGTCTGCTGGGCGTCGGCGAGGACGGCGCCCGGATCGGCCTCCGAACGCAGGGCCAGATGCACCGTGGCCACGTCCATGCCGGAAGTGAGCGTCCAGAGGTGAAGATCGTGGACTTCTTTCACCCCATCGAGTGTCTCCAGAGCGTCCTCGACCTCCGACATGCTCACCCCGACGGGCGCGTGCTGGAGCAGGATCCGCAGCGCGTCGCGCCCGAGCCTGGCCGCCCGCGGCAGGATGAACAGCGCCACGGCCACGGCGATGACGCTGTCGACGTAGTACCAGCCGGTGAGCCAGATGAGCACCGCCGCGGCGATGACGCCCAGCGAGCCGAGCGCGTCGCCCAGGACCTCGAAGTAGGCGCCGCGCACGTTGATCGACTCGGCCGCGCCCGAGCGCAGGAGCAGCAGGGCGACGATGTTGGCGACCAGGCCGACGATGGCGACGGCGAGCATCGGCAGCGACTCCACTTCGGGCGGATCGTCGAACCGCGTGACCGCCTGGAAGGCGACGAAGCCGGCGACGCCGAACAGCAGGACGGTGTTCGCCAGCGCGGCGAGCACTTCGAGGCGGTACATGCCGAAGGTCCGGCGGGGCTTTCGCGGCGCTCCGGGCTCGTCGCGCGCCGAGGTGTCGCGCCGGACGGCCGTGATGGCGGCCAGGGCCATGGCGATGCCCAAGGAGTCGCCGGCGACGTGGGCGGCGTCGGAGAGCAGGGCGAGCGAGCCGGTGTACCAGGAGGCGACCGCTTCGACGAGCATCACGGTCAGGGCCAGGCCGAGCGCCAGCCAGAGCCGTCCGCGGTGCCGGGCGCCGAGACTGGCGGCGCCGTGCGAGTGGTCGTGTCCCATGCGGTTGTTCCCTTCCCATGCCGGATGCGTCGGTCCGGACGAGGGTCTCCGGCGAGGCATGCCCCTCGACGGATGAATGCTAACATGCGCATTTTTGCATGTGAAGCGTCCGGAAGATGCCATCGGGATGAAGATGCGTCAAATGTTGGAAACCGCCCAGGCTCATCGAACAAGGGGGAGTTTCATAAAACCCGGAGCGAGAATGGAATAATATTCGTCAGAGACACATCAACACTGGGCACGGGGGGTGACGATGCAAAACGCCATTGAAGTAGCCATCGCCTCGTTCGGGGCGGTCGTCGCGATCGTTCTCGTCTTCGCAGCCGTCCTCGGGCTGCGATCGACCATCGAGACGCGAAGACGCCGGAAGGCCCGCGCCAAGGCCGACGCCGAAGCCTGGACCAGACTCCTCGCAAGCCAACTCTTGATCGCGCCCGGCCACGTCACGGACGACGAGGCCGCCGCCGCATTGGACCGAGCGCGCAAACTCCACCGCAACGCCGACCAGTCCCTCAAGACGGCCAAGAAGACCAAGCAGTACCGACGCATCCGCACCTACGCGCTGGCCGGGCTCCACAACCTCAACGTGGTCCGCAGGCGCCTCGGCAAGGCGCCCGGGCCCCAAGGCCCCATGCCCTTCAACGCCGCGGGCGCCACCGGCTACGAACGGGCCGACGAGCAGGCCGAGGCCCGTCGCGACGACGCCGCCACGGGGCTCTACTTCTACTGACCACGGGGCGGCCAGGCCCGCCCCGCACCACCGGGCTCCCGGACACCGCAAGGTGCCGGGGGCCCGCCGCGCTCCACGGCGTCGACGCGCGCCGCCAATCCCGCCGAAGCGCGAAGCGGCACCGCGAGCGGCCCGCCGCCTCGCCCCGGCCCTACTGCCGCGACTCCTGCTTGCCGGGCATGAGCAGGTCCATCACCCACATCGCCAGCCAGACGATGATCGCGCCCCAGAACGCCGCCCAGAACCCGTCCACGGCCAGACCCAGATCGAACTGCTCCGAGACCCACCCGGTCAGCCAGAACATGAGCGCGTTCACCACCAGACCGAACAGACCCAGCGTCAGCACGTACAGCGCGCAGCCGACCGCCATCACGATCGGCTTGACGAAGGTGTTCACCACCGTGAACACCACCGCGGCCACCAGGAGCGACAAGACCTTGCCCCCCGTCGAGTCGCCGAACAGCGAGATGCCCGGGATCAACGCCGAGGCCAGCCACAAGGCCAGCGCGGTCAGCAGCAGACGTATCACAAAACTCATAGCGTCAGTATCACCGCGCAAACGCCCATCCGTCCAGCAACTCGGGCAACTGGCACGAGGCGCGAGACGGTCCCGCGCCCTCGCATTCACCCCCCGTTCACCGAAGGGCGAAGCTGTCGCTACCCGCGGCGTCTATCGTCGCCACAGCCCCCGAACGCTTTCGGCCAGCTCGCCGCAGAGGAGAACCACCAATGAGCGACCCGACCATGTCCGGCGCCGGCCCCACCGTGAGCCCCCGCCGCATCGGAGCGGCTCCTCAGACCGCGCCCCAGCGCGGCCCCGCCGGAATCGACGGCCCCACCGTCTTCGACATCAAGGACGCCAACGTCTTCTACGGCGCCTTCCACGCCGTCAAAGGCGTGAACTTCACCGTCGTCAAGAACGAGATCACCGCGCTCATCGGCCCCTCGGGCTGCGGCAAGTCCACCCTGCTGCGCTCGCTCAACCGGATGAACGACCTCATCCCCGGCGCCCGCGTCGAGGGCACCGTCTCCTACCACGGCAAGAACATCTACGACCCCGGCGTCGACCCCGTCGAGGTGCGCCGCCGCATCGGCATGGTCTTCCAGAAGGCCAACCCCTTCCCCAAGTCGATCTACGACAACGTCGCCTACGGCCCCAAGATCCACGGTGCCTCCCGGACGGAGCGCGACGGCATCGTCGAGGACTCGCTCAAGAAGGCCGCCCTGTGGGACGAGGTCAAGGACAACCTCAAGAAGAGCGCCCTGGCGCTCTCGGGCGGCCAGCAGCAGCGCCTGTGCATCGCCCGCACCATCGCGCTCCAGCCCGACGTCGTCCTCATGGACGAGCCGTGCTCGGCGCTCGACCCGATCGCGACGGCCCGCATCGAAGAGCTCATGGTCGACCTGGCCAAGCAGTTCACGATCGTCATCGTCACCCACAACATGCAGCAGGCCGCCCGCGTCTCCGACAAGACTGCGTTCTTCTCCACCGAGGTCAACGAGCGCAGCGACACCCGCACCGGCGTCCTCGTCGAATTCGACGACACGCAGCGGATCTTCACCACCCCCGCCGACCAGCGCACCGAGAACTACGTCACCGGCCGCTTCGGCTAGAGCACCGGCGCACACACGAGGGCCCCGCCGCGCGGCGGGGCCCTCGTCGTCTCCGTGCCGCCCCCGGACGGCGGCACGCCCCCGCGCCGACGGCGCGGGGGCGTGCGAACAGTGACCGGCCGGAGCCCGCTCAGCGCCTGTCGATGGCGAATCGCGCCGAGATGATCCTCGACAGGATCGTGAACAGGAAGACGATGGCGATCAGGACCAGGGCCGCGCCCCAGGCCCGCTCCTGCGAGGCCTCGAACGGCTGCGTCGCGTTGCGGTAGATCTGCGCGGCCAGCGTCGTGTTCTGACCGGCGAACAGGTCCGGCCTGTACAGGTAGGTCAGGCCGACGGTGACGATGATCGGCGCGGTCTCACCGGCCGCGCGCGCCACCGCCAGCAGCGAACCGGAGGTGATCCCCGAAGAGGCCGTCGGCAGCACCACCGACAGCGTGGTGCGCCATTTGCGCGCCCCCAGGGCCGCCGAGGCCTGGCGCAGCTCGTCGGGGACGAGCCGCAGCATCTCCTCGGTCGAGCGGATCACGATCGGCAGCATCAGGCACGCGAGCGCCAGCGCCCCGCCGAAACCGGTCCGCTCCCCGATGACCAGGACGTAGGCGACGTAGATGAAGAGGCCCATCACGATCGACGGGACACCGGTCATGACGTCGGCCATCGTCCTGATGAACTTCGCCAGCGGCCGGTCCTTGCCGTACTCGTTGAGATAGACCGCCCCGAGCACGCCGATCGGGATCGCGATGAGCGCGGCCATCCCGGTGATCAGCAGGGTGCCGACGATGGCCGGCCCCATGCCTCCGCCCGCGGTGCGGTAGTTGCGCGCGATCTCCTCGGTCAGGAAATCCAGGCCGATCGCGGAGCCGCCGCGCACCACCACCTGGTAGGCGACCAGGATCAGCGGGAAGGCGGCGATGAGCACGCACAGGCCGATGCCGATGGTGGCGGCGCGGTTCGCCGCGGCGCGGCGCAGCGAGAGGTTCTTCCCCGACAGGTCCGGCGGGCCGCCCTGGGTCACAGTGGTCATGAGTGGGCTCCTCGCATCTTGGTCTCGGCCCGGCGGACGACCCAGCGGGCGACGAAGTTGATGATGATGGTGATGGCGAACAGCACCACGCCGATGCCGACGAGCGCGTCGGTGTGCAGCCCGGTCGACTCGCCCCACTGCTGGGCGATCACCGCGGCCATGGTGTTGCCGGTGTCGAACATGTTCGCCGAGATGTGGAACGAGCCGCCGATGACCAGCGCCACCGCGATCGTCTCGCCCATGGCCCGGCCCAGGCCGAGCATCGAGGCCCCCACCAGGCCGCCGAAGGAGTGGGGGAGCACGGCTCCCCTGATCATCTCCCAGCGGGTCGCGCCCAGCGCGTAGGCGGCCTGCTTGTCGGTCTCGGGGACCGTGTCGAAGACCTCGCGGGCGATCGAGGTGATGATCGGGATCGTCATGATCGCCAGCACCAGGCCGGCCGTGAAGTAGTTGCGACCGGTGTTGGACTCGTCGAAGATCGACGAAAGGACCGGAATCGGGTCGACCAGTCTGGCGAAGCCCTGGTACCAGTCGGTGATGAACGGGACCACCACCAGCACGCCGACCAGGCCGAAGACCACCGAGGGAATGGTGGCCAGCAGGTCGACGACGGTGACGATGTACTTGCGCACTCGCCGGTGGGCGATCTCGGTGATGAACAGCGCGATGCCGATCGAGACCGGCACCGCGACGATCATGCCGATCAGCGAGGTGACCAGGGTCCCGTAGAGCATCGGGAAGGTGCCGAAGATGTCCTCGTTCGGCGCCCAGCGCGTGCCGGTGATGAAGCCCCACAGGCCCTCATCGCGGAGGGCGGGCATGGCGCGGAGCGTGGTGGTGACCAGGATCAGGGCCAGGATGACCAGGACCATGAGGCCGGCCAGAGTGACCAGGCCCCTGAAGCTCCGGTCGGCTCCTCGGGCGCGGGAGTCGCCGCCGAGGTCGAGGTCCTCGGAGGTCTCGGGTGGTGCCGTAGCGGTCAAGATGGAAACTCCGGTTTCGTTCGCGGAACGGCCGAAGACCCCACCGGCGCCGGGGGCGCCGCTGGGGCCGTCGGGCACGGATTCCTAGTCGGCAATCGTCTCGTTCAGCGCGTCGAGGGCCTGCTGCTGCAGGCTCTCGGGAAGCGCGGCGAAGTGAGCCTCGGCGGCCAGCTCCTGGCCGTCGGTGAGCAGGTACTCGACGAAGTCCTTGACCGCCTGGCCGACCTCCGCGTCCTCGTACTCGGTGCGAATCAGGATGTAGGTCGGAGCCGTGATCGGGTAGGCGTCCGGACCGGCGGCGTTGAGCGGGTTGTACGACAGGTCGTCGTTGACGACCGCGCCCTCCAGGCCCGCCGTGGTGCCCTCGAGGGTCGGCTGGGTGAAGTTGCCGTCGGCGTTCTCGACCGAGGCGAAGACCAGGCCGGACTCGGTGGCGTCGGCCAGGTCGACGTAGCCGATGGCGCCCTCGGTGTCCTGGATGGTCTGGGCCACGCCGGTGTTGCCGTCGCCGCCGACCGAGTTGGACGGCCACTCGATGGTGTCGCCCGCGCCCAGGGTCCAGGACTCGGTGGCCTCGTCGAGGAACATCGAGAAGTTGCTGGTGGTGCCCGAGCCGTCCGAGCGGTGGGCGATGGTGATCTCGGTGGCGGGCAGCTCGGCCTCGGGGTTGTCCGCCGCGATGAGCGGGTCGTCCCAGGTGGTGACGTCGCCCTGGAAGATCTGCGCCAGGGTCTCCTGGCTCAACTGGAGGGCCTCCACGCCGGGCAGGTTGTAGGACACCGTGATGGGGGCGGCCACCGTCGGGATGTACTGGTAGGAGCCCTCCTCCGGTCCGTCGCCCTCGCCAACCAGGGAGTCGGTGCCGGCGAAGTCGTTCAGGCCCTCGCCGAAGTCGGACTTGCCGGTGCCCGAGCCAACCGCGTCGTAGGTGACGACCGCGTCGGCGTTGACGTCGGCGTAGCCTTCGATGGCAGCGGCGTAGAACGCGTCCGGGAAGCTGGCGCCCGTACCGTTGATCTCAGGCGAGCTCGACTCGCCGTCGTCGCCGCCGCAGGCCGCGAGGCTCAGCGCGAGGGCGCCGGCGGTGACCGTGCCGAAGATGGCTCTGCGGTTCAGTTTCATATTCACAGCTAGTCTCTACTCCGTCTCCCGGTCGCACCGGGTCACTGCTTCACTGTTCGCGGTCAATCAAAGCCAAACCCGGTGTTCACCTGGCGACTTGGAGTTGAACTCGAGGTGAACGACTGAGCGCGATTCGCAACAACGGCTCCCGGCCGCTGATTCGAACGCCTGTGAGCAGGGATTTTAATAAGACGATTGCTGTGTCGTGATCGTAACGTTATGAACGGTCGAGGTGAATGTCACCGGTCACCAGATACACGACCTGGTGCGACACTCGCACCGCGTGGTCGCCGAACCGCTCGAAGAACCGCGCCAGCAGCGCCGCGTCGACCGCCGCCTGCGGCCCGTAGCCGAAGCTCGGCAGTTGTTCGTGGATGCGCTGCTGGATCGCGTCCAGCTCATCGTCGTCGAGACCCATCTGCGCGGCCTGGAGCCGGTCGTGCTCGGCGAGGATGCGCACCAGCTTCTCCGAGATCCGCACCGCCGCCCGGCCCATCGCCGCGAAGTCCCCGTGCAGCGACTCGGGGATCGCCGGGGCCGGCGAGCGCATGATCACCGTCTTCGCGACGTGCTTGGCCAGGTCGCCCATCCGCTCCAGGTCCACCGAGATCCGCACGGCGCCGAGAATGAACCGCAGATCGGACGCCACCGGCTCGTACTGGGTCATCAACTCCACGATCCGGTCGTCGACCTGGAACTGGAGCGCGTTGACCTCCCGGTCGTCCGCCACCACCGCCTCGGCCGCCGCGGTGTCGCCCTCCAGCAGCGCCGCGCCCGCCTTCTCCATGGCCTCGCCCACGCGGCGCGCCATGTCGACGAGGAGTTCGTTGAGGTCGTTGAGATGCCGATGGAAGACGTTCGCCATGATGGCCCAATCGCGGGTCGGAGTCCGGGCGCGTTCACCGCCCGGTGCAGGCACAGTCTAAGGCCCCGGACCGACAGGTGATGAGACGTGGACGCGTGAGGTTACAGTGAGGGCCGGACCTATGATCGATCGCCGGGAGTGAACGAATGTCGTACCCCTCTCAGCCGTACACATCACCGTACGGGCAGCCTCCGACGCCGCCGCGTCAGACCAATCTGTGGCTCGTGGGGTCGGCCGTCATCGTCGTGCTCATCGTCATCATGACCGTGGTCCTGGTCATCCTTCAGCGCAGCGACGACTCCACCGAGGGCGGCAGCGGCGGCCCGAGCACTTCGGCCGAGGAGTCCGCGACCGAAGAGGAGCCGACCGAAGAGGAGCCCACTGAGGAGGAGCCCACCGACGACGGCGGAGGCGGCGACGCCACAGGCTTCAGCGAGGACATCTGCACCACCTACGACCTCAGCACCTTCGAAGAGGTCCTGGGCGACGAGATCGATCCGGACCAGACGTACACCTCGGCCTCCTCCAGCGGCGAGACGGGCAGTGTGAGCTGCAACTTCTACACCAAGGACTATTGGAGCCTGCGGCTCTACGTCGACGTCACCGACGACCCCGAGTTCAACATCGGCTGGGTCGAGGACGAGCAGGTGAGCCAGGCCGAAGACGGCACCTACGAGGTCACGGACTACACCGCACTCGGAGACACCGGCTACATGGCCAAGTCGACGGACACCTCCTCCTATCAGACGATTCTCATCAACGTCGCCGTTGCCAACATCGAGCTCGAGGCCGAAGCCTCCATCGACCCCGCCGTACACGACGCGGATGCGGCCGTCGCGATGCTCGAAGACCTCCTCAGCGAGCTCTACGTGTCGTTCGCCGGCTATGAGATGTGACGCCGGCGGCCATTGACCGGGCAGGGGACGGGTTCCTCCAGGCCCGACGAGGTTCCGTGCCCGGTCGGGACCGGCCGCACCACCTCGCCCCCGCACAGCTCCGGCGGCCCCCTCCCGAACCGCCCGAACTCGGGTGGGCTCCGACCGGGAACCCCGGACCGTAGAAGCCCTGAGCAGACAGGTCTCCAGGTGACGGCGGCTGGACGTGCGAGGCTACAGTGAGGGCCGGACCTATGATCGATTCCCGGGAGTAAGCGAATGTCGTACCCCTCTCAGCCGTCCTACACGCCGCCGTACGGACAGCCTCCAGCACCGCGCCAGACCAACCTCTGGCTCGTGGGGTCGGCCGTCATCGTCGTGCTCATCGTCATCATGACCGTGGTCCTGGTCATCCTTCAGCGCAGCAACGACTCCACCGAGGGCGGCAGCGGCGACCCGTCCACCTCCGCGGCGGAGCCCACGACGCAGGAGGAGCCGACCGAAGAGGAACCGACCGAAGAGGAGCCCACGGAGGAGGAGCCCACCGACGACGGCGGAGGCGACGCCGCCGGCTTCACCGAGGCCACCTGCGAGGCCTTCGACCAGTCGAAGTTCGAAGAGCTCTACGGCGAGGCCCCCGACCCCGACGAGTCCTACACCTCGGCGTCCTCCAGCGGCGACACCGGCTCGCTGTCGTGCAACTACTACACCACCAACTACGACTCCTCAGGTGTGTACGTCTACGCGTGGGGCGACTCCGATTCCGCGATGGACTGGTGGGAGGACGAGAAGGAGACCTGGTCCGAGGACTCCGACTACGTGGTCACCGACTACACCGCCTTCGGCGACGCCGGTTACCACATGGTCTTCGGTGAGGGTGACACCTACCAGAAACGCAGCATCCACGTCGTCGTGGGCGGCCTGGAGATCGATGCCGAAGTCTGGATCTACCCCGACGAGCAGGACCCGGCCGTGGCCGACGAGTACCTCCAGTCCCTGGGCGAGCAGGCGGCCGAGATGTTCGCCGACTACGTATAGCGAATCGGGCGGCCGGGTCCCGACCCGGCCGCCCGATTCGACGAGGCCCGCGCTCATATGACGGAGCGATCCAGGCAAGCAAAAAGGCCGGTCCACGACCGGCCTTCTTTTCGTCTGGTGCGCCGCCAGGGACTCGAACCCCGAACCCGCTGATTAAGAGTTGGCTCTGGTAAACCGATGGCCCGGATAGCACCGATGAAAACGCTGTGACCTGCTGGTCCATAGGTCCCATCGTTTTCATCGGTCCAGTCCACTCCATCGGCGCGGAACCGGGCCGCTACGGGCCCTGCTACTAGCAGGCTGATCAGTCACGCAGACCAGTACCCGCGATCGATGTACAGGGACCGTCCATGATGGTATGAAGACAGGGCCCCGGCTGACAGGTGCTGCTAAACCTCTTGTCGGTCGGGGCCCTGGCTACGCCTGCCGCCTTAGAACGTCAAGTGTCTCCTACCCGACTCTGAAAGTGGTATCGGTCGATCGGGTGACCCTGTAACGGTCCGTGTACACATTTCATTATCTGGTATGCCATCGTTGCAACCTGGGAGCGACTCCGAGCGTGTAACAGCCTGTAAACATGGGGGCGGCCCGGCCAGGCGGCAGGCCATGACCGGGCCTACCCGCCGCCCGCAGGCGACGGGGTTCTAGGGGTCGCATATATCCAGGCGTATCCATGTGACCGGTGTGCATAAGCCGCCCGGAAGGGTGATAGCGAGCCCGCACGATACCTCGTGTGCGTAACATGACGCAACCTGACGTAAGGTTGATGCTCCAGAGGTGAGCAGTGATGTGCGGGGCAAGCGCGTGACGGTCTACGTCCGCGAGACGGATTTGGACCTCTGGCGCCGTGCAAAGGAGTACGCGGAGGAGCGGCGGATGACCTCCTCGGGCCTGGTCATGCTCGCGCTCGAGCGCTACCTCGACGAGCAGGAGCGGCCTGCCGATGAGCGATAGGCCCGGCCGCCGGTGGGGTTGGCGGCCGGGGGACTAGGTGGCCCGACCCCCCACCACGGGCCGGGCCGGTCGGCCGCGCAGCGCCACAGCGGCCAGCATCAACGCCCAGAGGCCAGACAGCCAGCTCGACGCAGTCGCCGCTGGGCACGCTCCACATACCAGGCCATGGGCCTGCGGGGATGCGTGGACGGCGCCGGCACATCCCACCGGCCCGCACCCGGATACAGCGCACTCACGACGCGCCCCTGAGCGAGGCGACGACCTCATGGATCCATGTGACCGCGCCCGGCTGCCAGTCCAGGCCCGCGTCACGGTGGTGCTCGTCCCAGGTGATCTCGACGTTCTTCATCGAATAGGTGACCGTGGCGATGTCGTCGGGCCGGATGCTGGCTTTCACGCGGTGCCGGCGCACGACTGCTTTGCCGGGGGCGATGCGGTGCATGGTCAACCGGACGGAGTACCGCGGCGAGTACTCGCCGATCAGTCCGTCTTGCCCTGGTGGGCTGGCTGGTCGTAGTCTGGGCTGTGTCATCGTCAGAGGTCCGATCTCTGTCTGGTGATGCACGGGCCGCCGCCCGATCCAAGGTCTCGCGGCGGCCCGCAGTCTGTCCGGCGCCGCCCGGGTCAGCAGGGGACGACGCGCAGTGCCTACCTGTGTAGTGTGGGACGCAGCACGCATGAATCTCCACACCTGGAGTGATTCCGTTTGATTCCGTCGGGGCCGCACCGATGACGACCGCCGATGACCGCCGTAGCTTTGGCCGCGTCATCCGGTCGCTCAGGGAGCGCGCCGGACGAGGACGCCCCGAGTTCGCGCAGGCCTGCCACACTTCCGAGTCGCATCTGCGGAACATCGAGAACGGCCACAAGTCGCCGGGCGCCCCGCTCTTGCGCGACCTGGAGACACAGCTTGGGACGCACGGGCTCCTGTCCGATCTCGCGACCTGTGGAGAGAACGGCGTGCGCCGCAGAATCATCCTCCAATCCCTCGCGCTCATGGGCGCCGCCATCCCCGACGCCGAATCCAGCGGCGGCCAGGTCGGCTCCCCGCAGCTCGACATCGTCCGGTCCATGACCGCGACGCTTCGCACCCTCGACTCACACCACGGCGGGACGCACGCCACCCATTCGATCGCGGCCTACCTCGACGCCGTCGCACTCCCGATGCTCACCGGCCCGGTCGCCAGTCCGGTTCGTGGGCTGCTCCAGTCCGCGGTCGCCGAGCTCGCGCTCCTCGCGGGATGGTCGGCGTTCGACGCTGGCGTCCAAGCCGCCGCCTCCGCGCATTTCGCGCGGGCGCTTGAGCTCGCCGAGGACGCCGGGAACGGCCCGTTGGCGTGCGAGACGATCATCGCCACCTCCAATCAGGCCGCCATCACCGGCGACGCCACGACAGCAGTCGAAGCCGGCCGTGCCGCCGTCGACGGCGCCGTGCGCCTCGGCGACCATGCGCTCATCGGTGAAGCCCGCATGGCTGTCGCCCACGGTGAAGCCCTCGGCGGGAACACCGTCGAGGTCGCCCGGCTCATCGTCGCCGCGCAGACCGACATGGACCGCGCCGACCGCCCCGGCGCCCCCGACTGGATCTCGCACGTCGGCCACGCCTGGCTCGACGGCCGGATCGCCCAATGCCTCCACCTCACCGGCGACCGCCCGAATGCCGTCGACGCCGCCGAGCGGACCGCGCGCCTCGCCCGGCCCCTCCCGCGCGGGCAAGTCCTCAACCTCGGGCACACCGCGCTGGTGTACTTTGCCGCCGACGAACCCGAACACGCCTGCGTCTACGCCCGGCAGGCCCTGGACGCTGCGGTGACGGTACAGTCGGCGCGCGTCGAGGAGTACGCCCGCCGCCTCCTGGTCGAGGCCGCCCGCTATCCGTCCATCCCCGCTGCGGTCGAGCTGCGGGACGAACTCGCAGTTAGATAGGAGACCTCTGTGCGGATCGGCATTACCGGCCACATGAACCTCACCCCCGCGACATGCGAGCTGGTGCGGGTCGAGCTCGAGAAGCTCCTCGCCGGCCATGACCACCTGGTGGGGTACTCCTGTTTCGCCGAGGGCGCCGACAGCCTCTTCGCCCAAGCCGTGCTTGACGCTGGTGGTCGCCTGGTCGCGCTCCTCCCGGCCCCGGACTACCGCGACACCCGCGTCTCCGAGGCCCACCTGCCCGTGTTCGACGCGCTCGTTGACGCCGCCGACGAGGTCCGGTACGTCGCCGAGTCGTCCTCGATGGCCGCCTACGACGCCGCCAACGCCCAGATGCTCGACGAGGTCGATGCCATGATCGCGGTCTGGGACGGCCAGCCCTCACCGGAGTGGAAGACCGGCGGCACAGCGGACGCCGTCAAGGCCGCGAAGGAGCGGGGTGTGCCGGTGACGGTGGTCTGGCCCGAAGGCGCCGAGCGGTCGTAGACAGGGCGCAGGCACTGTCGGGCATCCGACAGACCCCTACCAACCAACCCCCACGGCGTTTAGCGTCCCCCTCGTCCCCTGACGGAGGGAGCCCCGTGCCCTCAATCGACACCCTCACCGCCGCGATCCGCGACGCCCTCGAACAGATCCGCGCAGCCGCAGTCAGTATCACCGCCTCGCGTACCACCGCCGGAGAGGTCCGCGACCGGTTCACGAGCCTCGGCGCCGAGGGGAAGGCCCGCGACACGGCCGCGATCGTGGACGCCATCGAGGAGCAGCAGGCGGCAGCCCAAACGGCAATCGGCCACGCCGAGACCGTGCTCGCGCAAGCCGAGGCACTCCGGGGTGGTGGAGGTGGCGGCGCTCCACCGGGGCCGCCTCCGGTGACGCCAGCGGCCGAGCCACTACGACGCGACCCCTCGACGATCCCCCCACGCGAAGGCATGGCCGGCATCCGCCCCTACGAGGAGGCCGGCACCGCCGAGGGCAACCTGTTCTTCGCCACGGGGCGGCAGAACGACCGGCCGTTGAAGGCG
The DNA here is from genome assembly GCF_000427885.1 of Glycomyces tenuis DSM 44171. GTDB lineage: Bacteria > Actinomycetota > Actinomycetes > Mycobacteriales > Micromonosporaceae > Glycomyces > Glycomyces tenuis. The sequence continues at coordinate 65,989 of NZ_ATYW01000017.1, read as the reverse complement.
ACACCAGGGGAGACGAAGTTCAAGCCCGGCGAGGTCAAACCCGAATGGCGGCACACCAAACCCGCTCAAGGACACATCGAGGGCAACGCCGCCGCCGACATGCTCCACACCGGGGAAACCAAGGCGAGCCTGTTCCTCAACGTCCAACCGTGCGACTATAAGGGGCAGGGATGCAAGGACAACACCGCGCACTATCTCAAACCGGGATCGGTCCTGGACATCAAGGTCTACGACAGCGAGAACCGGATCCGATACCGCAGGCGCATCACAGGCACCGGGGAGGCACTGACTGATGGTTAAGCAGGTGAGAGTCACCGGCGACCGGGAACGCAACGACGCGCTGATCGGTGAGTACGACACGGCCACCGACACCGGGGATGCGTTCACCGACTACATCCGGTCGCAGGGGTTCGCGCCGCCGGAGGTCGCCGCCGTCGAGAAGTGGGGCATCTGCGTCATCGGTGATGAAGACGGGGTGGAGTGGCTGGCGTGGGACGCGGTAGCGGTCATCTACGCCGAGGGTGCCGAGCGCTGGTGAGGTTAGGTGCTGCTAGCTGGGCGGTGTCACTCGTTCGGGTGAACATTTGAATTCGAACCCTTCCCGACTTGTCACACCCTAAATTAGGGTGTAGAGTGGAGTTCATCAGGTCAAGGGGAACAGCCCCGGACCACCGATCGAAAAAGGACTCGATCATGATCAACACTGAAGGCGACCAGATCACCGACTTCACCACCCTCAACCGCGAAGAGATCCGCGACGAGCTCACCGCCGCCATCGGCGACAACGAACTCCCCGAGACCGTCCGCGAGGCCCTGGTCCTCAAGCTCGAAGACCGCGACAACGTCACCCCCGACGAGTTCTGGGCCGTCGTCCAGGAGGTCTTCACCGCCCACGAGGCCTAACCGACCATAGCGAGGCCCCCGGGGAACCGGGGGCCTTCCGTTTGGAGACACCATGACCGACTACACCGACCCGCCCGGCATGCCCGAGAACGAGCGCATGATCGGGCTCGAATTCAAGGCCGTCCGCGAATGGCTCGGGGTCTCCGGGCCCTGGCTGGCCCGCTGCCTGAACGTGAACCCGCGCACGATCCGCGACTGGGAAGAGGGCCGCTCGAAGATCCCCGATCGTATCCGGCTCGAGATCGAACGGCTCGAGGAGGTCACCGCGCAGATCGTCGGTATGAACGTCGACGCGCTCATGGATGCCCCCGAGCCCGCCGTCGCCACCTACTACAGCGACGAGGACTACCACGCCGACCGTCCAGGAGAGGAGACCACCGCCAGGGTGCACGACGACGGGACCGTGGTGCGCTGGCCGGCCTCCTGGCATCGGCGGGTCCTCATGCGCGTGGCCCAAGAGGTGCCGGGCCTAGTCGTGGTTGAGGGGCGGCGCGCCCAGTGAGCGAGGGCCCGGTCTGTGCGGCCAAGCCCGAGCTGTGCGGGACGCTCTCGGGCTACCAGTCCGGGGGCCGGTGCTACCGGTGCCGGCGATCGAACGCCGAGAAAGGCGCCGCCGAGCGCGGCAAGCGGCTCACCCGCGAGCAGCGCGATGCGGTCATCGCGATCATCAACGGCGGCTGGTCATTCGATGCGGCCGTCGCCGAGGTCGGCGTGACGACACAGGCGGTCATGGCCGCCGCCCTGATCGACTCCGAGCTGCATTGTGCGCTGGAGGGCGCTCCGATCAGTGTGCAGCGGGCAGCGCGCGTCGGCGACTTCTTCGCCGCGTTGTGCCGCTCGGTGGGCAGTGAGGAGGACGCCCACGCCGACACCGGCATCTCACCGGGCGAGCTGCTGCATCTCTTCCATGAAGATGAGCGCCTGGAGGAGGCCAAGCGTCTGCTGTCCCTGTACCTGCGGGACATCGTCGAAGCTGAGGCGCGGCAGTACACTCACATCTCCGATCTGCTCGTCGACCGCGCCATCGAGCTGCTGGAGGGCGGTGCTTCCATCCAGGAGGCTCGGGAGCGGCTCGGGATATCTGAGGCGGGGATCTATCGGAAGGCTGAGCGGCATCCTGAGTTGGCCGCGGCCATGGAGTGCGCGGCCGACCGGTATCGCCGGCGTGGGTTCGATGCGGTCTTGTTCGATGAGATCGCGGCCATGATCGAGGGTGGTATGTCCATAGTCGCGGCGGCGAGGCGCGCCGGCGTGTCCTCCAAGACGCTCCGGAAGTACCGGTCCGAGCACCCGGTGTTGGACCAGGCGATGACGGTGGCGGCGGCGCGCCATGGCCGTTAGGGAGATTCATCCGTTCGGGTGACCCCTTCGACTTGCTACACCCTAATTTAGGGTGTAACATTGGGGTATGAGGCAAGGGGACCAGCCCCGGCCACTCCGTAAAGGACTCGGACCCATGAGCTACCAGACTTGGAAGACCACCTCCACCGCCTACCAGGCGTACCAGGCCGCCTCCCAGCGCTGCGCCGAAGCGTTCGCCCCCAAGGCCGACCGCACCGAGGAATTCCTCACCATCTTCATCGACTACTCGCTCGCGCTCGAAGACCGCCCCGCGAAATACGCCAAGCCCGGCCTGAAAGCCCTGGTGCAGCGCCTCAAGGCCCGCGACACGATGGCGATCGCCGGCATCGACCCCTCCGAGGTCCACCTGACCGACGCCGAGTGGGACAAGCACACCGCCCAGCTCGGCCTGGTCGCCTCCTGCGTCGGCTACTGACCCACCACCCCCGGCCAGAACACCACGGGCGGCCCGGATCACCTCCACAGCATCCCCGGACCGCCCACTCCCATCCGCTAGAACAGGAGAACCCCATGGTAGCCACGACCAAGGCCCCCACCGACAAGCGCACCGCCCTCGCCTGGGCCCGCCGCCACCTCGCCTGCCAACTCCGCCCCCGCGTCGACGCCGCCCAGGCCCGCCACACGACCCGAGCTGTCTGCCGGCACGAGCGCGACGTCCGCAACATCGCCCGCGGCTACCTCGACGACCACTTCATCGACGCGTTCCCCGAGATCGTGCAGGACGGCGACTGGCCGCGCACCGCCGCCCAGCTGGTCTCCTACGCGAACGACTTCTTCGCCGGGCTCCGCAAGGGTAGTGCCGCGGTGTTCGAGTTCTACACCTGCGACACCTGCTACAACCGCTAGCCACTCCGGCCCCGGCTCCGGCCGGGGGCACCACACCAGAAAGGACACCGACATGACCGTCAAAACCACCGCCTGGGCCGAAATGTTCCCCGCGAACTACCGGCTCGTGACCGTCGCCCGCGACGGCGGGCGCACCATCATCGGCAACCGAGCCGCCATCTGGAACGCCGACGCCCTGCGCCCGTACGTCCCCACCATCCCCGGCGACGGGTACTACGAGCTCCGCGGCCGCAAATTCACCGAGACCGACGCGTCCGGGATGCCGACCGGCCAGGCCCTGTACGACGCGCTCGCCGAGGCCGAAGGCCGCGACGACGCCCCGGTCACGATCACCGGCTGGGGCTACCGGGGAGACCGGGTCCTCATCACTCCGGCCGGGCAGATCCGGAGCATCCCCGAGGGCGTCGCCGACCTCGCCATCGGGCTCCTCGACCTCCGGTCCGCCACCGACCCGGACGGGCCGCTGGCCGCCTACCGGTACACCGACGACGGTCAGCGGCTCGTCGGCCTGATCCAGGGCTACAGCGGCTACCGGGACGACCCGATCATGGCCGCGATCGCTGCTTGCGGCGACTACTACGCCGCTACCTGAGCCGACACCCGGCCCCGCCTCCCCGCCGGGGATAGTCCGGCCGCGTAGGCTGACCACGGCTGGTCTCCTGGTTGTCGCAGGCCGGCCAGCCACAGGCCCCGCTCCGGCGGGGCCTTTCGCGTGTCCGGAACCCGACGGAGAAGAACCCGTGCAGCCCCACCCCTAGCGATGTCTCACAGTGAGACATACTATAGGGACAGTACGACTCCCAGAAACGACGAAAGCCCCGGCGGGCCGCTACCCGACGAGGCTCTCTAGCCACCGAATGGACTGGACCAGACGATGGATGCCACCACTGTACAAGCGCCCCCGGGACAACGTCAGCCCCACGAGGCCGAGTCGAAGGCCGCCGCGAAGGTCACCCGGAGGACCGGCGCGGCCGAGGCGCGCATCGCCGAGCGTGATGCCGAGTCCGCCCGGCGGCTCCGTGAACGTGAGTCCGCGATCGAGTTGCGCCACCGTGAGGCCGAGATCGAGCGCATCGAGCGCGAAGCCAAGGCCGCGGACCGCGAGGCTAAGCGTGCCCGCCGTGCTGAGCGGCGCCGCGCCCGCCGTCAGGCGCGGACCGAGCGCGCCAGGGCCGCCGCGACGCGCGTCTACGTGTTCGTCGCCGGGAACGCCCCGGCGGTCTACTCATCCGGGATTTACGCCATGGCCCTGTATGTGGCCGTGTACGGGCAGATCAGCATGGCGACCGAGCGCGGCTGGCCCATCATCTTCGGGATCGGCATGGCCGTGTTCCTGGAGGGCCTGGCGCTGTCGATGGCGCTTACCGCGCACCAGTTGCGGCTGAAGGGCGAGCGCGCCCTGGTTCCCGCGGCGATGACGTGGATCGCCGCAGGGTTCGCCTCCGCGATCAACTTCGTCGCACACCGCGACGACCTGGTCATGGCCTCAGTCCTCGGCGCGTCCTCTCTCGCGGCGATCATCGTGTGGGAGGTCCGCTCCGGCGCCAAGCACCGCGACGCGCTCCGCAAACTCGGACTCATCCCGGACCCGCCGGAGCGGTTCGGGGTGCGCCGGTGGATCCGCTACCCCCGGTCGACATGGCGGGCCTGGTCCCTCGACGTCAGGGACCGTGTCGGCTCTGGTGCCGCCAGGCTCCTGGCAAGGACCGAGGTTGCCGCCATGCGCAGCTCGGCGATGGCCTCCGCGAAGGCGGCACAGGCCGCCCTGGAGTCCGCCCTTGACAGTGCCCAGTTGGCCGCCTGGGAAGCCGAGCGCGCCCAGGCTGCTGCCGCCAATGCGGTGAAGGCCGCGAAGCGTCCTGTCCGGCGGTTCCGCCTCTCGTTCCGGCGCAAACCTGCCGAGCCGCCTCCTGCCGCCAAGCCGCGTCCGGCGTCCAAGCCCGCCCCAGCGATCGAGTCCGCGCCGAAGGCGCGTCCGTCCAAGCAGGCGCCCGCGAAGCCCTCGCCCGCCAAGCCGCGCCCGTCCGGGGACTTCACCGCCGTTGAGGAAGCAATCGTCCAGCTGTGGTCGGACACCGGGAAGCGTCCGGGCGCCCGCGCCATCGAGGCGGCTGTGAGCGGTGTCCGGAAGAAGTCCGCGATCCACTCGTGGATGCAGTCCAACCCTGAACGCGTCGACGAACTGTCCGCCCGCGCTGAGGCCATCCGCGCCGGACGGGAGGTGTCCTCATGACCGCGCCAGTCCGCACGCCGCGGCCCGTTGCCCACCCGAGTCGAGTGCCCTTGATCGTGTTCGGGGTCGCGGTTCCCGTTGCCGGGTTCGCGGGCCTGATCTTCGCCTTCGTCGACGCGGCGGTGGCCGCGCTGCCGACCGTCGTGCTCGTCGGGGCGCTGCTGCTCCGAGGGGCCGTGTGGGTGCGGGCCGCCGTGGGGAGGCGGACCCAGTGACCTGCATCCGAACGAACGAACACGCCGAACGTGGGGGACCTGCTCGTGTTCGTGCAGGCCAGACCCCCTACCAGGCGTTCGTTCGTTCGCTCAAGACCCAAGGAGAAGAACCCCATGTCTGACCTGTTCGACGGCGTCAAGCCGCCCAAGGAGACCAAGGAGCGCGCTGAGGAGCCGCCAGCGCGCGAGACCGCCGCCACCGACAAGAAGCAGGGCGGTGTGCCTGCGTCGCGCCTGTGGGGGTGGGCGGTGCCGCTGCTGGCCGTCGTGCTGGTGATCGTGCTGTGGTCGATCTCAGTGTGGCTGCTGATCGCCACCGCGATCGCTGCTGTCGCTGGGCTCGTCATCATGGCGGTCGCCAGATGGTGGCAGCGGCGGAGCGGACGCACCACCCGGACCACTCGCACGTGGACGACTGGCCCGACCGGACGCACCGGAGTCGCGCGCGGGCTCGGTCTCGGCGGACGGTCCAAGCGCGGCGGACGCGGGCACGACTCCGGGAGCGGACGCGGATCGCGGTGGAATCCGATCGGACGACTCAGAGGCTCCGGACGGTCCGCCAAGGGATCGGCGCAGACGAGCGGACAGGCCGCCGGATCGGGCGGCCACACCGGACGCCCCACCGGGCGACTCCGGTCATGGCTCGGCACCGGACGCCGGAGCGCTAACCACGCGGGCGGCAGCTCCGGCGGGCGCGGCTCGTCCGGACGGTCACGCGGACGACGCGCCACATCGGGCACGGGCGGATCCCACGGGAGCCGCGCCGGGTCGAAGTCGGCCGCGCCGTCGGGTGCCGTCGGCGCCAGGTGGTCACGCAGCCGCGCCAACCCGTCGACATGGGTCGGGCCGCGCCGTGCCGCGGCGAAGGCCGAGCGGGAGGCGTGGCGGAAGCGCAGGAGCGAGAAGAAGGACTCGGGCAAGAAGCCGTCCAGCGACAAGAAGGCCGACGAGAAGGCCGACGGTAAGCCCACGGCTGAGGGCGGTAGGCGCCGCTGGCGGTGGTTGCGACGCAAGAAGTCCGACGACACCAAGACCGACGAGAAGAGCGACGACACCAAGGGCGAGAAGTCCAAGCAGGACAAGAAGAAGGAGAACAGCGCGAAGAAGCCCGACAAGCCGAAGGCCAAGACCGAGAAGAAGCCGGAGCCCGCTCCCGCCGATGACTTCGAGTTCGACGACGCCGGATTCCCGATCGCGCCGGACCCGAACTGGAAGCCAGCGCCGCGGCCCGCGCCGAAGCTCTTGAACGTCGACGACGGCGGGTTCATCTCGCCGCCCGCACCGAAGCAACCGAAACCCAAGGCGCCCAAGCCAACAACCGTAAGGAGAACCATGTCCGACCGCACCGATAACCCGTACGCCCACATGATCGACGCCTCGTCGACCGAGACGTTCCGCGCCTCAACCCGCGACGCCGCACAGAAGCTGCGCGCCGAAGCCACCACGAAAGAAGAGGAAGCCTCTGCCCTGCGCGCCCATGCCAACGAATGGCAGCAGAAGGGCAACGACGCCGCCGCCGAGCCGCTCCTGGCCGAGGCCGCCCGCCTGGAGGAGACCGCCGAGCAGCGCCGCCAGGCCGCCGCTGCCTACGAGTCGGTCTAACCCACTGCCCGGCGGCCGACTGGCCGCCGGGCTACGAGATTGGAGATGGCAGTGATCGAGTGGAAGACGTTCTGGGTCGGCGCGGCCACGGCCGTGTCGCTGGCACTGGCCGTCATAGGGGCGACCGGGCTGCTCTGGATGCCGCTCGCGGTCGCGCTCGCGTCCGCGCTCGCGGTGGTGACGGTACTGATCAGTCACGCCATCATCGACGCGTGCGCGATGTGGCGGGGTACCGCTGAATGGCAGCGCAGGCAGGTGTGGATCGGGACGAGCGCCTCGGCGATCGCGTATGCGGCGTGGACGATCACCGCCGTGCTCCTGCCGCTGTCGTGGACGTCCGGCATCATCATGGTGATAGCGCTCGGGCTGCTGTCCGTCGGCGTGTACTGGTCCGCTCGTGGCCTGGAGTGGCGGCTCACCACCGCCCCGCCCAAGCCCCACGCCGAGACCGAGGACGACGACGCGCTGCTCGGCACCAAGGAGAAGGTCCTCAAGGCCGCGTTGAAGCGCGCCGGGCTCGGGTTCGTGCGGGTCCTGCCCGGAGCCGAACCGCTCCGGTCCGATGCGGGCTGGCAGTTCCGCGTCCGCACCCAGTCCAAGACCGTCCTTGCGAAGGGCGAGCGGGCCGGCGCCCAGGCTGAGCTGACGCAGAAGCATATGGAGCCGCTCGCGATCGCCCTGGCGGAGATCACCGGCCGCAGCGTCGAGTCCGACTGGGTCCGCCTCCGGAAAGAGCGCGCCGCTGGGGCCTACTCGATCACCGTCACCAACCGGGACCTCATGGCCGAAGTCATCCTCTACGTCGACGACCCCACGCCCACGAGCATCACCGTCCCCGCGTTGGTCGGTGTCGAGATCGACGGCCGCGAGCACCGCGAACGGCTCGACCAGCACACCAGGGACATCGGATCCTCCACGTCCGGGAAATCCTCCCTGATCAACCTCAAGCTCGCGCACGCCACCCGCTGCACCGACGCGATCGTGTGGATCGGTGGCGTCCAGAAGCTCTACGACCTCGTGGGTCCGTGGCTGGAGCCGTACTACAACACCGGTCTCCGGCCGCCGATCGACTGGGTCGCGCACGGCCAGACCGACACGCTCGCGATGATGGCCGCGGCCATGGGAGTAGCACGGTGGCGCCAGCGCCAGCCTATGTCCCGCAGGCAGTGGCGCAAGATCATCGTGTTCCTCGACGAGTTCTCGTTCGTCGCCCAATCCCGGCAGCAGATCGGGTTCGCGGGGGAGTGGGTGACCGCCTCCCAGCTGGCGTCGATGAAGCTGCGCGGTGCCGCCTCCGGCGATGTCAACGTCCACCTCGCCACCCAGCGTTCGACCGTCGACCATTTCGGCGACCGCGGCGGCGATGTCGTTGCGAACATCGCGGTGAACAACGCGTTCCGGTCGAAGGACTGGGCTGAGACCGGGAGGCTCACGAACGACTACAAGCTCCCCGTCCCCAACCACCGGGGCGAGTTCTACCTGCTGTCCGAGGCCGACCCGATCCACCTGAAAGCGCCGTACATCCAGACCACCGACCCGTCGAAGCCCAGGCTGCATGATGGGGCGACGATCGCCGATGTCTCGTGGGCCAGGCGGCATCTCGTCCAGGGTGGCCTCACCGAGGCCGAGGGTCTGGCCGCGGCGGGCGCTGCCTACGCGAACCGGCATCAGCTCGTCGACGACCGGATGATGACCTACCTGACCCATGGCGACGACACCAGCGAAGTCCCTGATGAGGGCGGGGAGGTGTATGACGCGGTCCGGTCCCAGCTCGAAGCGATCGCCAAGGCGAACGGCCTCGACCTGAGCAATGGCCCGTCTGAGGGACGCCGCCCCGAGGCGATCACCGCCATACTGGAGCAGTCCAGCAGCCCGGAGGGGATGACCGCCGCCGACATCGCCGAAGCCCTCGCAGGCACCGGGGACCAGGCCGACCCGGGCGTGATCGCCCCGACCCTCTCCCGCATGCACAGCCAAGGCCGCATCCGGCGGGTATCGCCGGGCCGGTACACCACCCGAGAGGACTCGTAATGTCCCGCTACACCGAGCTCACCGCCCGCGCCGAAACCCACCTGAAAACTGCTGAGGCTGGCGCGGATGACCCGCGCGTGGCGGCGCTGTGCGCGCTCGCCACCGCCGTCCTCGCCGGGAGGCCCACGATCCGGGTGGAGCTGGACCTCGACGACACCGACACGAGCCCCGCTGGCATCGCTGCTCGGGCGGTCGCCTCCGCGTTCGAGGCCGCCGCCGAGCCGGTGGATGACCTGGAGGTCGACGACTGCGGTTTCCCCTCACACGCCTCAGCGCTATCGTGACCCCACACACCTACATGGGAAGGGCCCGCAGTGCAGCACCCGTCGGAGATGAACCGGGCTGGGCTGCTCTGCCTGCGTCGATCCCTCGGTCTCACCGTGACCAGCCTCGCCGCGGCGATCGGGGTCACCCGGCGGACGGTCACCAGATGGGAAGCGGGGGAGCCGATCTACCGCCTGAACGCTGAGGCGCTCGCCGACCTCGTCGCCTACACCGACCAGACGGTAGCGGACCTCGCCGCCGTCCACGGCCCGGAGAACCCGATCGTCACCTACCTGACCGACGAGTCGTATCGGGCGTCCCGGCCGGAGCGGGTGGTGTCGGCGGAGTGGCATCAACTGGTCGCGTGGCGGGCCGCCGAGGAGTGCGGGGCCAGGATCATCTACCCCGAGACATGACGAACGAGGCCGTGCCGCGCGGGCGCTGCGATCGTTACACCAGCATGACCGACAACGCCCCCATGCCGCCCCCCGCCGAGCTTCAGGCCCGCTTCGAGATCCCGATCCCCTACCCCGGGTCCGAGAACTGCCGCATCTGCGGTAGCACCGGGTACCTCTCCTGGACCGACCCGATCGGCCTCGCCGAGCGGATCGGTCCTGACACCGAGGAAGATGAGCTGGTGCCGTGCGGGGCATGCCAGGACGTTCCGGGTATGGAGTCGGCGCTGCCTGACCCGCTGCCGTAGACGACGAAACGGCCCCGCCTCCGAAGAGACAGGGCCTTCTTACTGGCGTCAGTACAAAGCCAGGTCAGGGACGGTTATCGGGCGGCCCGTGCGTCGGGCGCCGCCGATCCGGGCTGATCCACTCGCCCTCGACCAACAGCTCATAGATCGCCCGCACCCCCTTCCGGGTGACCTTCAGCGCCTTCTTGTGCTGTCCGATCGTGGACACCCAGTCCCATTCGACGCAGAACCAGTCCTCGAAGCCGGCACGGTACTGGAGTTCATCGGCGTACAGCACCGCCTCGTCGCGGAGGATCGTGATCAGGCGGTGCCTGGTCAGCTTCAGATTCTTCGCGAGGTCGTTGAGGTAGATCGTGTCCTCCGAGCCGAGGAACTGGTCAGCGACTGCGGCCTTCGGCTCCAGGACAGCCACCTGAGCCTCAAGCTGCTGCTTGGACTCCAGTGCTGCGAGGTAGCGGCGGGCCACCTCGATCTCCGTCAGATTGGTTCGTACCTCGGCTTCGCGGGTCTTGACCGCGAAGTAGATGCGGGCCTCGGCGACGGCGCGCTTGGTGTCGTCGCCGGCCATCGCAGTGAGGTAGGCGGCGAACCGGGTGAGGCGATAGTCATCGATCTGCTGGTTACCCCAGCGCCCTCCGTCACTTCGGCACTTGCCGAAGTGACGATCGGCCTGCTCGGGGCCTTCGACGAGGCGCAGGGAATCCTTGGCTTTCTCGATGACGGTCGCGAAGTCCTCCCAGCGGGAGTACTCCATGAGCGGCTGGAGGGACCGGCCGGTCCAGTTCTCGTTGCCATGCTCGTCGGTGTGTTTGACCTGGTCGAACGGCGAGCTGTTATCACCGTGATACGGCTCCTCGCGCGAAACGATGGTATGGTTCAAGACATCTCCTGAACTAGTAATTTCCTAAGCAATCGGAGATCTCTGCCCGTCGTCGAGTGACCGCTCGCGGCGGGCTTCTCCGTCTCTGGGGGCCTGGCCTCGCCAGGTGGGGTGTGGGTCGTGGTGTTTCCCCTTCGCTTCCCCTCGGATGGATTTCTCCGGCCCGCCGGGGAAACGGACGGGCCGGAGACTCATCGCCCGGAAGCTACCCCGGACGGTTGCGGGCGGCAGTTGCGCAACGCGGCCCGCGCGGATAAGAGTACCACCGAGCGGCGTATATAGTGACGCGTCATGTTGAGCTGTCACGGCCTCGTACGAACGGAGGATAAATGTCTCTCGAGTGGGACATCGGACGATGCTCGTGCATTAAGGATGGACTCCCGTCGGAATGTCACACCGGTGTGACACCCCAGCGCAACGCCGGTGTTGCACACAAGCAAATGTATTACCTACACAAACCCTGATTGAGCTGGGAATTTCTTCCAGGGAATATGCATACACGCAAGTAATGGTGTTGCATGCACGTAGGGAATTGGCGGGAAACCTCGGGAATCTCCGGGATACTAGTGGGCATATAAGTGCGTGCAACGGCGCGCAAGAGCGCAGAAAAGCGCCCGGCCGCCACCCCCTGTGAGGGAGCAGCGACCGGGCTCGTCCGCGATGGTCGCCCGCGGCGGCGAGTGCTACTCGGCCTTGGTGTCGCCGCGCTGCTTGAACGTCTTCACCGCAGCCATCAGCGTCGCCAGCGCGACCAGCGACTGGGCGACCGCCTCAGCGTAAGCAGACTGCTCGTCAGCGGACACGTAGCCCAGCACCGACAGCAGCGCCAGGACCGCGGTAGCGACGCCGTACAGCGCAGCTCGGGTGGTATCGGACATCTCATTCTCCTTCTTGGACGACGCATCCGACGATTTCGGTCGGCGCGCCTACGGTCAATACGGTCAGGGCCTCAGCGGATGTCCCGGCCGGGCATTGCGGGAGCGGGTGCTCCTCGATGTAGGTCTCGACCGCCGCGGCTACTTCTTCGGGAGTTGGTGGCCGGCCGTCCTCCCCATCGGCGCCGTCCTCACCCGGTGGACCGGGCGGACCCTGCGCGCCGTCCACACCATCGGAGGGGGCGTGGACGGTCAGGTAGTCCTCGACAGCGGCAGCGATCTGCCCCGCCGTAGGGGGCGGGCCGGGCTCGCCCTGCTCCGGTGGGTGCTCGGCGAGATAGTTGGTGACGGCGGCGGCGATTGCAGCGGGCGAGGGTGTCTCGCCGTCCTCGACCGGGTGCTGCTCGAAATACTCCGCGACCGCGGCAGCCACCGCTTCGTCGGTCGGCGGCGGGCCAGGAGGACCGGGCGGGCCCTCCGCGTCCGGGTCCTCGATCAACTCGTCAGGGTCCGGCGCGACCGGCGTCTCACCCCGGTCCTCGGTCGCCTGCTGCTCCGCCTCCAGGGCGGCAGCGAGGGCCTCGATCCGGTCGGCCTGCTGCTGCACCTGCGTCAGCGTCCACGCCAGCAAGATCGCGATCACGACCGCGATACCGACCCACGCCCAGTCCCCGAGGCGGCGTTTCGCGAGCTTGCTCATGTCACCGCCAGGATGATCATCACCGTCATCGACACCAGAGGGATCACCACAGCGGACACCATCCACCGGCGGGTCGCGGTCTGGCGTGTCTCAGCGAGTTCCGCTTCGCGCTCCAGCGACTCGACCCGGCGGGTGAGCGCCTCATGCCGCGCGGTGTACACCTCACGCGGCAAGAGCTTCCCCAGCTCGCCCTTGATCTCCCCGAGGTCGTCCTTGATGTCGTCACGGAGCTGCCGGATCTCGCGGCCGATCGCCTCATCCGTCACGCCACATCCCTCGACTACTCGCCGGACCCGTCGAGCCCGCCGAGGACCTCCCGCAGCGCTTCGGCGACCGCGGCGGTGTCCAGGTCGTGGTCGATCGCGGCAGCGACCGCCTCGGCGATCTGGGAGACCGGCGGGATTGCGGCACGGACACCGTCGGCGACCGCGGCGGCGATAGCCTCCTCGGTCAGCCCCGATTGGCCCGCGGCGATCGCCTGGAGCAGCGCGGTCTGCTTCGCCTGCTCGGCGACAACGGTCTGCCCGTACTTCAGCGTGTAGTAATGGCCCGACGCGAGCACGAAACTCGCCGGCCACTCCTTACCTGAATAGCTGACGCCCTGGCCCGTGACCAGGGGAATCTTTTCATCCCAGCTCATATCGTCCTCCAGTAGGTCAGCCAGGGCCCGCGCCGAAGCCGGGCCGTAAATCGAGTCTCGGGTGATGCCCGCGCGCTCTTGCAGTACCCGGACCGCCGCAGCCGTTGCGGGGCCGAAGTCGCCGTCAGTGGTGAGGCCAGCGCCGATCGCCTCATTCAGCGCGCGTTGCAGCGCCGCCACGTCCGGCCCGGAGTCGCCCTCGCGGAGCGTCGGAGTCGGGACGTTGGAAACCGATGAGCCGCCCTTGCGCGCGATCCACGCTTCCCACGATTCGCCAGACAGGACCGACACGATGCCCTCGAGCGCAGCCCAGTCCGCAGCGAATGCACGCAGAATGCTCAGGTGGACGTGCCATAGGTGGGACGAATCCCGGCCCCAGTCCTCCTCGCCGCGGCCCTCACCGAGCCCGGCGTTCCCCCCGATGAGGCAGAACACCCGCCTGCCGTTGAGCGTGCCGATGAACTCCCGCAGACACCGGAGTCGGTCATCCCGCGCATCGAGCGCGGACCGGCGCAGGTAGGCGGTGCGTTTCTTCATCTCCGTGGTGGACATGGTCAGGTCGATCGCCGCGGCGAGCGTCGCCGACCCCTGCTTGTCCATCGACAGGCGAATCGAGTAGTCGCCAGGCCAGGAGGCCTGGTTGTTTCGGCGGGTGTTGTGGTAGCCGCGTTTCCGGGCGAAGATCCCGCCGAGCCGGACACCAGGGATCGTCTGCTTGGCGCCGAGCCAGACCCGCTCGATCGCGGGGGAGATGTAGGACGAGCCCATCGCCATCAGTCCAGCCCCTTCGGGTTGGGTCCTTCGCAGCGCAACTGCTCGAACTCGTCGTCATCGAGGACTTCGACGCGCCCGTCCGGGCATCGGACCTCCCAGCAGTTCCCCTCGCCATCAGGCGTGGTCTGGCGGACCTCGAGGCCTCGCTCGGCGTCGAGCAGGTGCCAGTCGTGTACTTCGGCCACGATGTCTCCTCTCGTCAGAGCACGGCTATTCCGGGATGCAGCGGCCCGTGATCCAGATGTTCGAGGATGCGCTGTAGTCGGTGGTCGGGTCCCACGTGTCGGCCGCCGTCCCGGAGTCCGAGCTGTCGTTGATCGACCCGTAAATGAGCAGGTAGGAGAGCCCAACGGACGCACCGAAAGAAGCCCCGTAGACCCGCGCGTAGGTGTCGTCGGGGGCGACGATGGCGCTGGTGATCTCGGCGCATTCGGGGTAGTGGACCTGGACGTAGGTGGAGGTGACGGTCCCGATGGTGATGTCGTCCGGGGTGTGCCCGGCGTCGTCGAGGACGTACCAGCCGCTCCCCGTGTTCCGGACGGTCCCACCGAAGTCCTGGTAGACCGTCGAATCGTTGGTGGTGTACGTCGATCCCGCGACCGGTGTGGGGCCGGCGCGGAAGACGAGCAGGAGCGCGGCGAGCGCGACGACGAGAAGGGTCGCGCCGATTACTTGGGCGCGGCGCACCCCAGTGGTGTTGGTGGACATGGTGAATCCCCTCAGAGCGTGGGTTCAACGAAAATGGTGGTGGTGTGCCAGGTGCCGGTGCCGGAGGTGACCCGGACGACGGCCCACGCCGTGTACGTGCTCCCCGAGGTCAGACCCGAGACGAGCGTCATCCGCCCCGCGCCGCCCTGGATGCCGGTGGTGCCGACCGTCCGGTAGGCGGTGAGGTCGAGATCGTCGTACACGAGCGTCCCGCCCGTGGTGGTGCCCTGCCGGACCTGGAACGAGCACAACGTGATCCCGGCGCCGGAGGTGTTCTGCTGGTGCGCGTACACCTGCACTTTCACCCGCCCGGACGGTGGGGCGGTGAACGTCTGCCCGCAGGTCGTGGACCCGAACTGGTAGGTGGTGGAGGCGGTGTCGATGTCGACGGTCCGGACCGCTTCCATCGGCACCAGATTGAGGTCTTCGGCGTAGAGTTTCTGCCCGGCGAGGTGCGGCATGGTCAATCTCCCATCGCGAGGATCATCGGGTGCGCCAACGCGACCGCAGTCCCGGACGGATGGCTCTTGGCGATGCCGTTGACGGACCTGGTCACGGTGAACGTCTGCGGGGACGAAGCACCGGAGATCGATGTGGCGGTGACGACCTCACCGCCGATAGCGAGGTCGATCGTCTCCAGGGATGCGATCGCGGCGGACCCGTGCACCGTCCACACCCGCCCGTCCTCATCGGTGAACGACGTCGCGCCGATGGCTTGCGCGTTGGGTCGGACATCCGCGATCAACGTGCCGTCCGAGTAAACCCGGACGGCCCGCACGGTCCCGGCGAGCGGGTCCGCGGTACCGCCGGAGTGGGCGCCGATCTCCAGCGCTGCCGTCCCGGCATCCACGGAGGTGACTCCGGCGATCACCTGCGTATCGAATACGGTCCAGTCGTCGGCGTCGCTTTCCCGGTACGAGAACACGACCGTATGGTCTGATCCGGAGTCGACGTCGAGACTGACCCGCACACCCGCCGCGCGGGCCGGGACCGGCGTCGCCGAGGAGATGATGGACCGGCCAGCGCTGGTGCCGTCCGTCGACCACACCGCCTGAAGCGCCCCGGCCCCGGAGATCCACATCCCGTAGGACCGGTTGTTCCCGGTCCCGAGGTATTTGGAGACGATCGCCTGCGTCGCACCAGAAGACCAGTCGGTGACATCGAGGTCGGCTTCGAGGGTGAAGTTTCCGGTGATGTCCAGGCCAGAGTCGATCACGACACCCGACACCACCAAGACGGTGAGGAAGTGGTCGATGTTGGCCGTTACCGCGTCGACCGTGACCGTCTGCACCCCAGGTGTGGTCACCTGCCGGGCCCACACTGCGGTCCGTGTCGAGGAGGCCTGCGCGGTCGAGTCAGCGATGAGGTCCCAGGACCCGTCGGGCGGGCCCATCGCATCGGGGCCGTCCCACCCCGCAGCGTGCACCGCGATCACCCACCAGCCGGTCTCGGCCGCGGCCGTGCCCACCGAGATGCCGGCGTTGACCGCGGTGTCCCAGACCGTGTCCTCCACGGTGGCGCCGGGGAGGACGACCGATGCGGCCGACCAGTCGTGCGCCCCGCCCGCGGTGGCCGACCGGGTGCCGGTCGCCCCGGCTGTCACAGCCTCGATGGCGACCGTGGAGGGCCCGTAGAACGTGCCCTGCTGCTCCGCTACCTGGGTCATCGAACCGGGGATGGTGTAGGTGCCGTCGGTGACCGAGCCGGTCCACGCGCACACCAGGAGCCCGGGGACGGTGGCGGTGACCGAGGGGGCGACGGCAGGGTCTGATCCGGCCGCGTCGAAGCCGGCGGCGGCGGTGATGTCCGATGCCACGGTGTGCGGGGTGGAGGCGTAGGACCCGGCGGTACCTGGCAGGACCAGCCCGGACAGGTCCGACACCCAGATCGGCCCCTGCGTGGTCGCTACGACCATGGTGGTGCCGTCGGCGTCGACGGAGGAGGCGAGCTCGGATCCGGCCGTGTCCAGCCGGGACCGGCCGTTGTCGATAGTGCCGGTGCCGCCCTCGAACTGGATATCGTCCACATAGACTCTGTCGCCGAACAGGGCCCTGGAGGAGTTCTTGATGTACCGGAACGTGACCGTCCCACCAGGGGTGACGTCGATGTAGCCGGATTGGATCCAGCCCGACACCCCGGAGTCCTCGAGCCGCGTGACGCCGCCGACGATCACCCGGAAGAAGTCGAACCCGCCATCACAGCTCACCCTGTACCAGAACTTGACCCTGGTGCATCCCGCTGGGACAGTGACGATCGCGTCCGAGGACTCGGAGTCCGCGATCACACCCGACCGCCACGACCACGACCCCCGATGCGCATCATCCTGGGTGCGGGTCCACGCCGCATTCCCGCCATCGGTGACGGTGAACGCCAACGTCGAATCCTCGAAACCCTCTGAGACGGTGGTCAGCGTCCCGGGGAGCTGACCCATCTGGTACGGCCGGGCCGGCGCACAGTTCAGGCGGACTTTCCAGTCCACTCCGTCGAGGATCTCGCTGTAGCCGATGATGATCAGGTCCAGCTCATCCGGTGGATGCCCTGGCGGCGGATGGTCGATGGTGATCCTGGATCCGACGCCGCACGCCACCCACGCGGGGATGAGTTCAGGGCGGGACCCGAGGTCGAGTTCGATGACGGGGTACCGGTACTCGTCGACGGTGCCCATGTGGACGCCCCAGGACGCGTGATGCCACGTCGCCCCATCCGAGGCGAGATCCAAAGTTATTGATCTGGGGTAGGGGACTTCCCCTTCGGGGACCGCGGTGTACCGGGACGACGACCCGCCCGAGCGGGAGACGGTCATGTCGGTGACCGTGAACTGGTCCCCGTCCTCCACCTCGAAGTCCGAGGTGATGTCGCCTTCGTCGATGTCGAGGATCATCGCGGGGGTGTCGACGGCCCGCTCGTACAGCGCTGATCTCGCGAGATACGCGATCCCGCCAGTAGCGGGGTCCTCATATAGGAGGCCCTCGTCGGCGCTGGCGGCGGCTTCGAGGAGCGCCCCGATCGATGCGGGCTCCTGCGGGCCCATTTTTGTGGAGGCGGGGAGATTCCCCACCACGACACCTTCGATGACCTCGCAGGGGATGCTTTCCTCGGCGCAGACTCTCCGGATCCTGTCGCCGGCGGTCTCACCGGCGTAGCCCATGGCCGCGTCGTGATAGGAAGCGACTCTCCAGATGTCGTCGGTGCTGAGCACGAGGCCGACGTTGGTCCATACGGTGATGTGCCCGACCTGCATCGACTGGATGTCTGCGGAGTCGAAGATGTGGGGGTAGTAGATCCGGTCGACGCGGCCGACGCTTCGGCCGGTCCCGGTGACGCCGAGGGTGGCGCCGAGCCGCCCATCGATGAACACCGAGAATGTCACGTTGCCGGTGCCGCCGCTTGCGGCGACGGCGACGGTGTGCCAGTTGCCGATGAGGTTGAGCGTCCCCAGCAGCGTCGCAGTGTCGACCTCGGTCACCGTCGCGCCCGTGTCCGAATCGATCATGCGGACCCGGACGCTGTCGTCGGTGCCGATGACGACGTAGTAGACGCCCGT
Source organism: Glycomyces tenuis DSM 44171 (assembly GCF_000427885.1). Lineage (GTDB taxonomy): Bacteria > Actinomycetota > Actinomycetes > Mycobacteriales > Micromonosporaceae > Glycomyces > Glycomyces tenuis. Next base: position 47,709 of record NZ_ATYW01000017.1, on the reverse strand, counting down.
CCCCGTCAATTCGATGCGCGCGTACAGCCATTCGCCATCGGAGGAGTCGGAGTCGAGCTCGCCCTTCGCGGCGAGGGCAACGATCCATGCGGCGGCGGTGCCGCCGTTGATGCGGGCGCCGATCTGCGCGCCCTCCCCGAGCGACGGCAATGACCCGGACCCGGGCAGGTCGGAGGCCGACGCCCACGACACGTCCTCGGTTGACCCGTTCGCCCATGTCGGGTTTTGCCCCGGTATAGCCGAGGCGCCGGAGGTAGCACCAGAGCTGTCCTCCAGCGGCCAGTAGGCGCGGAGTTTCGTGGTGCCCAGCACGAACCGCTTCAGCGCGGAGTCGGTGATGTCGATCTGGTCCAGTCTGCGGAGGACCCCGCTGGCGGTGATCTCGACCCACTGGTCCCCGTACCCGCCCTCCCAGTTGGGTGGGAGTTCCGCGATGAACCCGCGGAACCTGACCGAGGGATCGATGACGCCATCAGAGGCGGTGACCCTGATCGGGGTGCCTTTCCGCAGCTGACCGTAGTACGGAGAGAGCGGGTTCCGGCGGACGAATCTGCCGTCGGTGTTGTCGACTGAGAGTGTCGCTTTCGCTGAGGACGCTTTCGTCTGCTCATCGGACTTGCCGACCCCGGTGATGTTGATGCGCGGCTCGACGAAATCGGTGATGTCCGTCCACACCCAGGTGGAGGGGTCGGCGGTGAGGTCGGCGTCGAGCGCCAACTCCACCGTCAAATCCAGCACATCCTGGGGGAAGACCATCAGCCCCTCCCGAACGCTTTCTCAACGGACCCGCCGCCCTCGACGCGGACGAGCTTCCTAAACCAGCGGTTGAACTCGCCGTCGGCGTTCGCGAAATCGATCACGACCCTCGCGGCCTCGTACGGCGAACCTGAGGATCCGCCGCTCGCCGACGAGGAGATGGGGATCGGGCGGGCGCTGCGCCACTGCTGCCCAGCCGGGACCACCTCAGCCCCGTACCACGACGCGGCCTCAGAGAGGATCGCCATCGACCGCGCGTGCTTGCCGCGCTTAGGGATGAACGCTTCGCCGCCCGTGCCGGGCTCCGCGAACGCGTACCGTGCAGGCGACATCGCCGAGAACACTTGTGCGTTCCGCAGTAGGCCCTCCCGGGCGTGGTACACCCCGCCCCACCGGTTCACCAGCTCCGACGCGCCCAGCCCGTGCTCCTGGTAGATGAACTGCTGCACCTGCCGGGTCGTGATCGTGATCGTCGTGCCGTGCAGGGAATCGATCACGTTCTGTAGATCGTTGGCGCCCTGGATCGACCCCTCGGTGCCTTCCAGGATCCCGTCGACGATCTCCTGGCCCGCGGCGTCACCGCGCTGCCCCCACAGCTCCACCACTTCCTGGAGTTCGGCGTCGGTCATGGAGGCCATGAGCGCAACCATCTCGGCGCCCTCGGGTCCCATCCGGGCGAGCTCGTCGAGCATGGCAGCGGGAACCTCACCGGCCAGGTACGTCATGTTGTCGGCCCACTCCTGCTGTGCCGCAACCTGGTCACGAAGGCCCTGGATGAAGCTCTCGGCGGTGACTTTCTGGCCCTCATCGAGCTCGGCGAGCGCTTCGTTATAGACGCTCAGCATGTCGATGAACGCGGTCGCGCCCTCGGTCCAGGCGGCGATCATGTCCGCGACGGCCTGCTCTGCGGACTCCCCAGTCAAATCGAAGTGGTCGGCGAGGATTTGCAGCTGGTCAGCATAGGGGTTGACCGCCTCAGTGGCTTCCTCGGTTTTCGCTGTCGTGGTCTCAAGGGCCGCTTGATATTCGGGAAAAATCGCCTGAAGCTGCTCCATCGACAGGCCCTGCTTCTCGGCCTCGGCGGCGATCATGGAGAACGCATCGGCCGCGGCCTCAGGGTTCTCGCCGTGCAGCGTCGCCAGCGCGGAGTCCATTGCCTGGATCCGCTCCGTGCTCTTAGCGACCGACCCGTCGAACTCTTTCAGGAACGGGAGCACGGCCTCTTTGAACTTGCCGACGCCGCCTGCTATCGAGCCCTGCTCCGACTCCGATGCCCACAGCAGTGAATCGCCGAGCATCGACATGTCGTCACCCATGATGCGGGCGACCTCACCAGCGGCTTTCCCCTCGGTTGCCCACCGTTCGATACCGACGGCGAACGCGTCGATCTGAGGGTTCAGGTTGTTCTGCATCATGGCCGACAGCGCGGCGGAGGCAAGCTGGAGCCCGGCGAACGTAGTGCCGACAACGATGCCGGCCCGAGTGACCTTTCCAAGGACGGTCGCGGCCCTGGCCCCGGCGGGGCCCATGGCGGTGAGCTGCGCATTCATTTCGGCGAGCTTGTCGCGGGCGCGGACCGCCATCCCGGACAAGAGCAGGCCGCCGGCCACGAGCATCCCGATCACGGCAACGGTGGAGGTGACGGGCGCGGGAATGGAGTTGAACGTGTCGATCAGGTCGGTGCCGGCTTGGACGAGGACGCGGAGCGCGGAGGAGACGCCACCGGACGACTCGATCGCGAGGCCCTCCAGTGCGGAGGTGAGCATGTCGACGTCGCCCTTGAGGGAGTCCATGCGTTTCGCAGCAGTGTCCGCGGCGACGCCCTGCTCGGAGACTTTCCCGATGTAGTTGTTGATCGAAGCCGAGCCCTCGGCGAGGATGATGTTCGCGCCCGCGATCGCCTCGGCACCGAAAATCGTGTTCAGTGCGGCGGTACGCTGCTCGACCGACAGCCCCGAGAGGCCATGCTCGAGCTGCTGGACGATCTCTACTGCCGACAGCGTCTCACCGTTGGCGTCGAAAATGGAAATGCCGAGCCGGTCCATCTCTTCTTTCGCGGCTCCGGTGGGGGCCATGAGCCGCAGCAGTACCGTCCGCAAGGCAGTGCCGGCCTCGGCGCCGACGAGGGCGTTGTCGCCGAACGCGGAGAGGATGCCGACGGTCTCTTCGACGGTGAACCCTGCTTGTGCGGCGACGGTGCCGACGTTTTTCAACGACTCGCCGAGCCCGGTGACGTCCGTGGAGGAGGCGTTCGCCGAACCCGCGAGCGTATCGGCCACCGAGGTCATCTGGGAGGCTTCGAGGTTGAACTGGTTCAGCGTGTTCGCGGCGATCGTGGCGGCTTCGGCGAGCCCGACGCCGCCCGCCGCGGCGAGGTTCAGGGCGCCAGCGAGCGCACCGCCGGTGATCTGCGCGGCTGAGAGGCCAGCCTTGGCCAATTCTTCGGTGGCGTTCGCGGCCTCCGTCGCAGAGAACGCTGTGGAGGCGCCCATGTCGATCGCGCTTTGACGAAGGTCTTGGAACTCGGCTGCCGTCGCACCACTGACGGCGTTGACCTGCGCCATCGCATGATCGAACTCGACGGCCTGCGCCACACCGATCGCCAGAGCGCCGCCGAGCGCGGCACCGAACGCGATCGCCCCGTTCGCGACCGCATCCAAGTCGCCCTGGCCTTTCGCGGCGGTCGCGGCGAGCTCCTCCCGGAACGACCTGGTCGTCCGGGCCATGTCCGTCATCGCGGCCGTGTACTGCCGAATGTTCGCCTTGACGTTGACCGAGACGGAGCGGATGGACACGGCCACCCCCTCCGGTTAGGCGATGCGGGGCGGGTGGAGCTCGACTCGGTGGATCAGCGCATGCGGATGCTCGGCCTTCAAATCCCGGTAGTGCGCCTCCGATTTGGCGAGGGCGGTGCACCGGTGGCAGCGGATCGGCAGCAACGGCAAATAGGCACCGTGACCGGGGGTGCCGTCGTTCTCCTCGGACGTGGTCTCTTCGAGGTCCCCACCGCACTGGTTGCAGCGGTTGTCCCGCCACACCGCGAGGGCGACCATGATCGCCTGCTGCTCCTCGTCCCACTCCGGATCGGAGCGGGTGACCGACTCGGTGAGGCGCCCGTGCTCGTCGTAGCGGTACTCGGTGACGGTCTCCGGCTCCCAGCCCTCGAACCGTTTGAGTGAGACCCCTAGTCGTTCTGCCTGTTCGACTCGCCGCCGGAGTTCAGGGTCCTCGAGGCGGCTGACGAGAAAGGGACGTCGATCCCGGACTTGTTGAGCCGCCAGCACATCGCGAACAGCTGGTCGTACTGGGCGTCGTTCATGACCTCACCGAGGAGCTGCTCCCACTCCTCGTCGGTGAACTCGGGGTCGACGACGGAGGCCTTGATGAGCGCCTCGGGGAACGTCTCCATGTTCACCCCAGGGGAATCCTCGGGGAGGGGCTTCGAGTCCTTGCCCTTCCTGGGGGGATGGGCTTTGACCAGCTCGTTCCACGTCGTGGCGTCTTTCGGTGTGGACGGGGTCCGCTGGCGGCGGAGCGCCTCCAGGGTGACCTCGATGGCATCTTCGCGCATCTGGTCTTCGAGCTTCGCCATCTGGGCGGCGAGCTTCTGCTTGAGCGCGCCTTCGTTGAGCATCCCCGTGGCGACCTTCCGGTTCTCCCGGTCGAACTCCTCCGACACGCGGTTCCATTCGGCTTTCAGCGGCCCCGGCATGTAGATCGTGAACGCGTCCTGCGCGCGACGGGCGGCGGCGAGCTTCTCCGCTGCGGTCTTGACCTTCTTCTTGGTGGTCATCGTCCTTCTCCTGGCCGTAGATCCTGGCCGAACATGGTGGAGGGACTCGCGCACCCCGGCCAGGTTGATGCGCGAGCCCCCGTCTATGAGGCGACGATCGCCTTGTCGCGCTGGGTGGTGTTGGTGACGAACAGCTTCTGCATGATCCGCAGGCGCGCGTTCGCTTCGGGAGCCTGCTTGACGGGGATGCCGCACTCGACGGTGTAGACGTCGACGACATCGGCGACGGCCATCGGCACGGCATAGTCCGCGCCCCACCTCGCGACCACGAACCCGGCCTCGCCCTCCTGCATCGTGGCTTGGGCTTTGTTGTCCTCGGCGGTGAGCTCTTGGCCCTGGTAGACGTAGGTGACACTGAGGGTGTCGGTGTAGCGTCCGCGCTTCTCGAACGTCTGCTTCGAGCACAGCCGGTCGTCGTTCGAGACCTGCTCATCGGTGGCCGGGGTCCACCCGTCCGCGGTGAGATAGCACGACAGCTCCACCACTTCGAGAGCGGTGACTTCGTCGATGGTGGGCGCGGTGGTGTCGGCGATCGCGGGCACCCACAGCACCTTGAGGTTGCCGTCCGCCGAGACCGAAAGCGGCACTTGGTCGCTCATGGCGTTCTCTCCTTCATTGGTTGTGGCCGGGGTTTGCCGCCGGCGAGGTCCCGCCGGGGCTTCATGCGGCCCCGGCGCGGCCGGGGACGGACGATCTCGACACCGCCGGACGCGAGGTACGCCTCCGCGGCGGTTTCACACGAGTCCCACTGGTGTCCTGTGGTGAGGGAGCGGAGCCGGACGTACACGCACGCCTCCCCCGACTGGTGGATGTGGGCACGCCACAGGGCCGCTACGGTGAGCGGATGAATCGCATGTGGAGACTGCTCATCTGGGGTGGTATCGCGTTCACCGTCGTCACCGTCATTGCGGCGGCCATCAGCTACGCGATGGACGACACCTACCCTGCGGAGATGCCGGGGTGGCTGTTCCCGCTGTTCTGGACCGGTGTTGCGATCGCCGTACTGTCGGCGGTGGTCCGTGGGATCCTCGAGGGGTTCAAGAACCAGTGACGCGTGCGCGTTCGGCGCTCATCTGGTAGTCGGCCCAGCCCCGGTAGGTGGGCTGGCCGTCAACCATGGTCTCGGTGTTCTCGCTGATGGGCTGCTCGTTCGGGAGCTCCCGGAGAAACCCCGCCTGCCAGCCCTCGATGACGGGCTTCTTCCCGCGGAGTGCCTGCCCGACCCGGTCGAGCATGGTCATGACCTCATCGATGGAGAGTCCGACGGCGACGAACTTCGCGTAGTTCATGACCGGGATCAGATTCCCCGCAAGGTTCACGATCCGTCCGGTCGCGGGCGTCGGCCACTGCACCAGATACGGGTAGACCAGCTCTTCGTCGGTGACCTTCACGCCCCCGTAGTGGTATTGGATGGACGGGAGCGCCGTGGTGACCATGGCCTTGACGGCGAGTTGGAACGGCCGGGATGCGTCCATCAGGTGCCCTCGAACGGGTCGATACTCTCCAGGGCTTCGATGATGCTCGGTTCGACGGCGTCGAACGCGGGCCCCATGTACGGCTGCGGCGCCATCCTCTCGGTGCCGCCTTCGACGAACCAGCCGTAGCCCGCCTCTGGGCCCGTCTCGCCTTGGGCGACATCGCGGTTGGAGCCGATGAAATCTGAGGTGATCGAGTTGCGGAGGTTCCCGGTCCGGTACGGGGAGTTGACCTTGCCGCGGGCTTCGATCTCGAAGATGCCCTTGCGGACCGTGTCTCGGACGAACTTCCTCGCCGTAGGTGTGGCGACTTCGATGTCCCGCTCGAGCGAGCGGATCTCGACGGTCTCGAACTCGAACTCAGCCACAGCACACCCCTATCTCGTGGTGGGTGGGGTGTTCTGGCAGACCAGGTCCCGCTCCCACACCTGGGAGCCGTACCGGACGTCATGCACCCACAAGGATTTGTCCGGCAGGCGAGGGTCTGAAGCGGTGGAGGGCACGACCTCGTCGTTGATGCGGATCTCGGGTGCACCGGCGGGGATCGCAACGATGTAGGACCGGATCACCACCGTCCGCTCCCCGACCTGGCGGGTGGTTTCGACGCCGTCGCGGACGATCCGCATCTGGGCTGGCTCGTCGACGCCATAGATCGTGGTCGGCGGCGGCCAGGTCGTCTGCATCGTGTCTGGATCGAAGACGCCCTCGGCGTCTTGGCGGCGGATGATCCCCAGCGACGTCTGGCCGCCCTCAGCGACCGGCCGATGGTGGGCGTCCCATCCGGGAGAGAACACCCGAGTGTTGGGGAGCGGCATGGCCTAGATTCCCTCGGTCCGGTAGGCGGCCCACGGGTCGAAGTTGATCACGTCGATCGCCCATGGGTCGTCGTTGTCCGCGTCGTCCTGGTCCCGCAGTTCTTTCGCGCGGGCCCGCAGCTCCGCAGCGACCGCGGGACCATCCGTCTGAAGATCGAGGGTGCGGATCTTCTTCGACACCAGCACCTCGGACGAGGCGATCGTGTCCAGCGCCTGCGCCGCGGCCCGCTTGACACTGCCCTCCATGGACAGGAACGTGGTGATCTGCTCATCAGTGAGCAGCAGGTTGCTCGGCTCGTCGGTGTCGGCGATCAGCAGCCGGACCCGGCCCAGGTCGGTGTCGTAGTCGATCGCCATCGCTGACTACTCCGCCCTGGCGATGGTCTCGAGCTTGGCGAGCAGGGTCTTGCGAGGCTTCTCCCGCTGCTGCTCGGCGTCAATGGCGCCCTGAGCGCGGCTGGGGTCGTCGCCGACCCACGCCAGCACCTCTTCGGCCTTCCCGTCGGGAACGGCCTCGTGCTGCCCGTCAGGGGCCGGGTTTTGCGTGGCGGGCGGGTTGACCGGTGCGGGCTCCTGGACGAGCACAGGTCCACCGGTGGTCTCGCCGCGCCACGCGGCCTCCTCCTCTTCGGTCGCGGGGCGGACGCCGCGGCGGCGCATGAACGGCGACTGGAGATACGCGATCGCGCCCCTCGTCGTCGCCTCCGCGAAGTGGTCCTTGAACCGCACCCCGATGGTCGGGACGGAGAGATTGTCGTGCTTGGTGCAGTAGAACAGCATGGGTTGACCTCCTGGCCGGTAGTCAGAAACGCTCGGGAGACGCAGCACGTCACCGGAGTAGTCGATGTCTAGCGCCGAGACATCGGCGCCGATGAAGCGGTGAGCGACCCTGCCCGAGTGGCCGCGCCCGGGTACGAGTGAGGGGGATTCGCGGTGGTCGACGAGTGACGGCCACGGATACCAGGTCGGGATCCCCTGGTGCTCGAACCACAGCGACATGCGGGAGTCGTAGTTCGGGATCCGCTGCGTGTCGCACCACGCGACCATGTCGTCGATGATGTTCGTGGGGAATACGATTGCGACACCCCAGTTGATCTGGTCCATGACCAGCCACGACGCGCCCTGCTCAGCACGTTTGACGTACTCGCGGACCATCTCCCGGTAGGGCCTTGTCTTGCCGACATAGAGGCACACCGGGACGTCCCCTGGCGTGTACTGGAGTGCAGCTTCGACGCCGGCGACGAGGTCGCGGGGGATGACAGCGTCGTCCTGGATGACGAGGTGATGCGTCGCGGCGGGTTCGTAGGCGAGCAGTGCCCTCCGGCCGGTGCCCCAGCGGGAGTTGGAGCCGTCGTCCCACGCCACCGTCGCGGGCCGATCCAACTGGGCCTCGAGTTCGGGGATGAACTCGGACCGCTTCGGGTGGGCCATGATCGCGACAGACACGGTCATCGGGAAAATCCGTAGGTCGGGGTCTTCGCGAACCTGCCGAAACAGTGGTAGCCGTCAGGGAGTGCGTCCTGGATCGCGTCCCGGTCGCCCTCGGCGTAGATCACCGGGGAGTGCTCGTCGATGAGCTCAACGGCCCCGACGAGCACAGCGCCCGCGGCTCCCTCGACGTCGACCTTGATGAGCTTCACGGGGGCGGCGAGGATGAGCTGGTCGAGCGGGAGGATGGAGATGTGGTCCGGTCCGGCTTCGACGTCGTCGGGTTCGCGGACGACGGCGCACGTCCCGGAGTTGTGCGCGATCGCGGGCTCGGTCATGCGGCCCCAACCGTGGCGGGCCCCGGCGGCGGCGTTGAGGCACCGCACCGAAGGCATGTTTGGGTAAGGGAAGCTGAGGTCGTTCGCTGCGACGTTGCGTAGGAGTTGCTCGTGGGTCGTCGGGTTGGGTTCGAGCGCGACCACGCTGAGGCCCATCGCCCGCGCGAACCACAAGGCGTGGTTGCCGATGTGGGCGCCGACGTCGATCGCGGTCCCCGGTCCCTGGACGCGCGCGAAGGCGTCGTCGAGGAGGTCTTTCTCGTACCAGGTGCCGCGGTTGATGATCCGGCCGATGTGGTCGGTCTCGTCGACCTCGATCGTGACGAAGGGCATGAGCGATCGGCCGCGCCAGTCGGCGCCGGCGGGGAGGGTGACGGTCTTCACCGCTGGCCTCCCCTGGCGATGGTGCGGCGCCGGTTCGCCCAATGGTGGACTGCCACAGCGCCAGGCCACGGCCCGTGTTCTTTCGGTGTGCCGACGTCGGCGTACGAGTACGGGTAGAACAGGGCCTGTGGGAGCACGGTGAGCTCGTCGCGGTGGCGGCGCCACAGCCCAGTCAGGTACTGCGGGCCGGTCGAGATGTTCGGGCGCAGGCCACGGTGGTGCTCGACCGACGCAGGAAGTCCGGTGATCAGCCGGTCGATGAACGGATGGCCTGGCTCTGCACCGAGGATGGCGTTGTTGACCCACCGGTCCTGCGCTTCCCACGCCGCGACCGCCTCAGCCTCACCCAGGAGGTGTTCGACGTTCTGGAGGCACTCGAAGTCGACGTCCACATACAGGCCGCCGTAGGACCACAGGACCTCGTAGCGGAGGACATCAGACCGGAACTGCCACACCGAATGCTCAGGGACGAGCTCCTCGGCCCTGTCGTAGAGGTCCCGGTTGCGCATGACCGGGAGCGCGTCCTCGGTCCACAGCCGGTACTCCCAGTCCGGGTGTAGCTGCCGCCAGCCTTCCGTATAGGCGGCGTATTCCGCGGGGAGCGGGTCGGGGCCGATCCAGATCTGGTGCAGCGTGTGCGGAATGGTCACGGCCGCTCCCGGATCGGTGCGGGTTCTTCGAGGTAGATGCGCCCGTCACGGGGTTCGCGCCGGGCGGTCTTCCGGTTCAGATCCCGGAGTTCGTCGAGGATGTCGGAGAGCAGCCCAGTCACCGATGGTTCCTGTGGCTGCTCTCCCCCTGGCCGGGTACTCATGATTGATCGTCACGTCCTTGGTGGTAGTCTATTAAGGTGGGAAAACCTCAACGAGTCATCGTGTCCTGCAACGTGTGCGGAACCGAATTCACCGTCAAACCCAGCAGGCTCAAGCAGAACAAAAGCGGCAAGTTCTCCTGCTCACCCGAATGCCTTTCCGAGTCCCGAAGGCAAATGCAACTTGCCCATTGGGGTAGTGGCGAACGACGAGTTGCCGAGTGTGCCACCTGCGGGAAAGAATTCACCCGTAAACCGTCGCAACTGGAGAAGTACGAGTCGAACTATTGCAGCCGAGCTTGCCGGGCTGTCGGCATTGTTGGGCCCAATCTCAAGCTGAGGCAGGGCCAATGGCTGCCGTGCAAGATGTGCGACAAGCCCGTGTGGCGGACCAGCGCCACCCTCCAGCGATACACCTACTGCTCACGCCAGTGCGCAAACAAGGACCCCGATATGCGGGCTCGGGAGAAGCCGAATATGCAAGGCCCGAAACACTTCCGTTGGCGTGGTGGTATCTCGTTCTTGCCGTACGCTCCCGGATGGACACCACGACTCCGGGAATCAATCCGTGAACGTGACGGCAACACCTGCCGGATCTGCGGTTTCGCGCCCGAGCCAGAGGTTGCTGGGGAACTGGTGATTCACCACATCGACTGGGGGAAGACCAATCATGACCCCAGCAACCTCATGACTCTCTGTCGTGGATGCCACGCGCGGCTTCACCATCACGGGAAGCCAGGTGCTATTAGCTTCCAGACCCCGTACCAGTCGAGGCCAGCGCGCTCTTAGCGTCCATCAGAGTCCCGCCCAGCACGTGGCGGACCTTCCACTCGACCGAGTCGGTGTCGAAATCACCGTCGGTCGGGTCGACCAGGCCGCCCCCGACACGAGTCGCGTTGGGGGACTTCTGGAACAGCTCCGGGCTCTCATGCCCGATGAGGCGGCCGATCTCCATCGCCGGGCGGCCGTCGTTCGGGTTCGCGAACAGGTACCAGGCGGTCGAGCCGGTGGTGGTGTCGATGATCGGCAGCCACGGGTTGACGATCAGGGACACGCGGTTGCGCATCCAGTTCGTCACCCGCAGCTGGTCGTTCGAGACACCGTCCCCGCCGCCCGTGCCCGCGAGGATCTCGGTCGCGTTGAGGATGTTCCTCGCGGCGACCTCGAGCGCGGGCGGGACGACCAGGGTAGCGGCCTCGATGTAGATCGGGTCGCCGTCGGCGTCGGTCTGCTCGCCGAGCATCCGCATGGCCTCCTGGAGGCCCGCGACGGTGAGCTGCTCGTCGGTCAAGTTCGCGTTCCCCGCAGAGAAGAACGTCGAATCCGGGCCCGCCGAGGTGGCGTACAGCGACGTGGCGAACCGCTCCTCCGAGCGGCGGGCGGCGTTGCCGAGCCGGCGGGGGATGTCCGCGAACGCGTCCAGGTCGTCGTTGATCAGCGTCTCCCACGACAGCGGGATGCGCCGGCCGAACTTGCGGACCCGGTACTCGTACTCGCCGTCCGCCAGGTCAGCGGCAGGGTACTCGGACTGCTCACCGACCTCCTGAAGTGTGGACTCGCCGCCGTCAAGGGTGAACCGCTTGACGGTGCGGAAGTCGCGGACGCGGCCAGCGCGAGCCAGAGACGTCCACTGGACGGGCATCTGCTGGTAATTCGCGAGCATTTGCCGATCGATGATGTCGCCGAACAGGAAGCTGAAGTCCGAGGTGGTCATCGCCTCCTGGAAATCGAGGGCGGCACGGCGGTCGCCCTTGATGACCTTCATGTACAGGCCCATAGCCTCGGAGAACTGCTTCTGGTAGTTCGGGTTCGCCGCAGCCTTGCGGGCGCGGGCGGCGACGGGAGCACCGTCGCCGGCGTAGATCTTCGACTCGGAGGCGTTCGCTCGGTTGAACGTGCCCACCTCGAGCAGGTCATTTCGTCCCATGGTGGGCCTCCTAGTAGCCGATCTTGACGGGGATGACGGTGGTGGCGGAGCTGGCGACCGCGCCGAGCGCGTAGCCGAACCGGACCCCGCCTGTGGCCGTGTTGGTCACGGCCCCCGTGGTGGAGTGGATGTGGACGACGTGGCCCACTTCGATCGCGCCGTTGTTGGCGTTGACCGCGAATTCGTAGACCCCGTTGGTTTTGACCGTGATCCGGTTCGTGCCGTCGGTGTCGGTGTAGACGTTCGTCAGCGCCACGGCCGGAAGCTGGTCGATCACGACCGCGTCCCCGGATTCGGGGGAGGCGGGGGCGTTGACGTCGGCGGCGGCGACGGAGAACTGGTCGCCGTGGTTCAGAACCTGGTTGGTAGCCATGGCTTATCGCCCCTTCGCAGCGAGCTTGGCGGTTTCGGTGTCCATGCCGAGCGCTTCGAACGCGGCGATGTTCTGCGCTTCGAAGTCGGCGTCGGTCATGGTGTTCGGGTCGCCGCCGAGCCCGGCGGGCTGCCCGATCCCCTGGGATTCGAGGACCGAGGCGACGTAGGTCCGCTCCGCTTTGATCGCGGAGGCGACGAGCGCTTCGAGCGCTGCGGTGTTGACCTTCCCGTCCTCCATGGGGACGTTGCCGCGGACGGCGGCGTGGACGCGGGGCGCGATCGAGGCGTACATCGACTCCGGGACACCGGACTCCTCGGCGGCGAGCGCGGCGTCGACGGCGATCCGTCCGGCCTCGTTGCCCTCCAGGAGCAGGGACCGGGCTACGGCCTGGTCGCGTTCGGCGCGGGCGGTGCGCGCCTCGGCCTGGGCCTCGGTGAGCGCGGCGGTCATGGAGTTGCAGCGGTCGCGGTACTGGTCGCGCTCAGCGGCGACGACCGCGACCTCTTCGGCGACGGGGGTGCCGTTCTGGTTCCCCGCCTCGGGGCCCTTGGGGGCCTCGGTGGTGGTTCCACTCATCGCGGAATCTCCTTCGGATGGTTGGGTTGCGGCAGGCGGGGAGCCTGGCGCGTTGGCCGTCACCGAGCTGGTCGGTGAGTTCGTGAGCGCCTGGTCGGCGCGGGCGAGGTCTTCGGCGACCTCGATGGGGGAGAGCCGGGCCGAAGCGGTCACCGCTTCGTCAGCGGGGGCGGTGATGGGCTCGTAGGTGGTGCGGCGGGTGACCTCGACGCGGTCGCCGTCGAGCGCGATACCGCCGTCGGTGGTGTAGGCCTGGCGCCAGGTCTTGTCCCCGGCGTGGAAGATCACGAAGCCCTCGTCGGGATCGAAATCGTTGACCCACGTGTCGTCGTATTCGTCGTTGTCGTCGCCGTACGCGGCGGACACGGCCCGCTGGAGCCGGGCGCGGGTGTCGTCGGCGAGCGCCTCGTCGACCCGATCCTCTTCAGGCGCGTCGTCCCACGGGCCGCGCTTGAACAACTGCGGCGCGTCGGCTTCGACTCGCGCGGTCCACGCCTGGAGGCCGTCACCGATCGCACTGGAGAGCGCGATGCGCTCGGCGCGGGTGAGGCGGCCGTCGCCGTACATGTCGTCCGCGAACTGCGTCAAGGCAAGGTGGAGTCGGCTCTCGAGCCAGGTGCCGATCGTGCGGGCTTCGACGACCTGGTGGTTCTGGATCGATTCGAGGACGGCGAGGATGCGCCCGCCCGCGGCAGGCTTGGTCACGAAGTCGACGCTTCGGCCTTGGTCGATCCGGTCGATGACCGTGCCCGAGCGGCCTTCGGCTTCGCCGGGGGCGCCGGATGCCCATGCCCGGATGGACATGCCGATGACGGGGATGCCGTCTTCGGCTTCAGCGCGGGCCATGTCCATGAGCGGGGTCTTCCACGGCTCGAACAGGCGGGCCTCAGCAACCAACGACTTGGAGGCTTCGTCCCAGCGGGCGTCTTCGGTGAGGACCGCGGCGAGCTTCTCCACCGACCCCACAGGGCGTTCGTATTCCTCGTCTTCGGACTGGTGGTCGATGAACGCCTGCGTCCCCGCCGGCCACGCCCTCGCACCGTCGCGCTTGAGCACCTCGGCGGGATAGAAGTTGCTGTTCAGACTCCAGCCCGCCGAGATGAGGCGGATGAGCATCCGGCCCGGCTTCGAGATGGCTTCGGCGATACCGGCTTCGCACACCGCTTCTCGGACGGGCGCGGCCACCGACTCCGCTACGGCGCGCCGCCGCTGCGGGTGCATGGGCTTGCGCTTACGAGACACGAGAGACCTCCTGATCAGCGATGCGTTGCAGGTCGCGGACGGTTGTGGGCTGGTTGGAGCGGCGCCACTGGGGGTTGTCGCGCCAGGTGGCGAGCTGGTCCCAGGTGATGTCGCCGGAGTCGAGGAGCGCGAGACGTGTGGGGCCCATGACGTCGAGCTGGTCAGCGCGGGAGAGGCGGCGGAAGGATTGCTCGCCGTCGAGGACGATCGGGGGTGGTTCTTTCGCGCGGATGCCGAGCTCTTCCCAGGTGGCGAGTTTCGGCAGGCGAGTGCACCGGCCACGGGGATGGTCGTCCGGGCCCGGTTCGGTAATCGGGTGGACCGTCCCATGTCGGGAAAAACATCCAGGACATGTCAAACGGTCGGTGGAGGCGTACCAGACCCACGCCTTGACCAGGTCGGAGTTCGCTCGGTGCGTATATGCGGAGGACGCACGGTAGGCGTCGAGCATCTCGGTACGGGCGATGTTCATGGCCCGCGTGAGCCCACCGTTGAACGCCTGCTCGACCCGGGCGAGCATGTCCCTCGCGATGGGTTCGGGATGGTCGCCGACGATCACGCCCTCGATCAGCGCGTCCTTCATCGCCTGCTCCGCTGCGGGAGACAGGGGGAAGGTGTCGGCGTGGATCTGCCCCTGCGCTCTGGCGATGATCGCCGCGAGCGCACTGGGCTCGAACCTTCCGGCGATAAGACCAGCGATCGTGACCTGGCCGAGGACGTCAGTAGCAGATGGTGGGGGGACCATGCCGCCATCGGTGACGTCCGGCTCGTCCTGCTCTCGCCGGAGGATGTACCTGGTGAGGGCTTCCTGCTGCGTCTCCGGAGCCTGCGAGGCGATGATCCTGGGTTCGAGCTCGGTATCGATCTCCACGACCCGCTCAGCGCCCGCCGAAGCAGTCGTGTCCGTCTCTGTGGAGAGCTTGTCCAGCTCCACGCGGGACGCCACGAGCGCATCCATCGCCGTCGAGCGGGCGATCTGATGCACCGTCGGCCACGAGCCTGCGGCGACGGCCGCCGCGGCGAGCTCGGTGACTGCCCTACTCCAGGTGGGTGCGAGCCGGTCCCACGCTTCGACCCACTGCCGGGTGAGGTGCCGGTCCGCGTCATCGGTTTCGGTGCCGATGTCGCGCCGGAGTCTCCGCGTCAACGCGATGGTGGAGCGGGTGAGAGCCATCTACGGCCCCCCGCCGGTCTCCTCGTCCTCGTCGTCCTCCTCATCCGAGGCCGGATCTTCCTCGGTGCCGTCTTCACCGGAGTCGTTGTCAGGAGGGTCGTTGGGTTCATCCATCGGTCCAGGCCCAGCACCGGTCGGGTCACGGCCCGAGCGCATGAGCGCCGCCGCATCCCCACCAGGACCGAGGGGCGGCTTCTTCGGCCACTGGAACTCGCCAGCGTCGTCGAGCATCTCCTCGACGAGCTCGTCCACATGCCGCACACCCAGCGCGGTCAGCAGCAGCCGCAGCACATGCTCAGGCGGAATCGTCCCGGTCCCGTTCGCCTGCACGATCGCCTGCACGAGGTCGGTGACGTCGGTGTCGTCGAGGTCGGGCCAGTCGATGTCGACCACCGTGGAGGTGTCGCCGTCGAGCGTGACCGTGTCCGCCCCCGAGTAGGGGTCGCGGGTGATCGTGCCCTTGAGCGGCCCGGAGGGCGCCCGGACGGCGGCGGTGATGACGTAGGCGAGGAGGCGGCGCAGCAGCGCGGTGTGGAGCTGGCGGCGTTGCCCCATTTCGAGCTCGGTGGGCTGGTCGAGGGTTTCGGCGGTCGCCCTGGCGCCGGTGGTGCCGGGGTCGCCGAGGAGCATGGTGACGGGCAGGCCGACGCCGGCGGCGGCCATGGAGGCGATGGGGCGGCCGGAGTCGGAGTCGATCGTCGCACCGGACTTGGGGATGGCTTCGAGGATCGCATCCATCGGGGTGACCGCAGTAGCGCCGGCGTCTTGGGCTTTCCCGGTGACCGGGTCACGAGGAGGAGCAGCAGAAAGCGCGGCCCTGGCCTGCGCCCGCGCCGACCCTTTCGATGTCATCCGGAACGCGAACCGCGATAGGGCTTTGACGACGGTCGCCCAGTCCTCCAGGAACACCTTGTAGGCTCTCGCCCAATCGATCGAGGCGTATGAGTCGGGGACGCCGTGCTGCCACCCGGAGGGCCGGTTCACGGCCTGGTGGATCACCGGGGCGTCCCACGCGACCTCGACACCAGCGAACACCCTGGGGCGGAAGCGGGGTTTGTAGTCGATGCACGGGTACAGGCGTTCACGGGTCTGGGTGGTGCGGGTGCCTTGCGCGTCGTAGCCGACCTGTGTCCACTGCCGCCGGTAGAACCACGGCTCAGTAGTGTCCTCGGGGTTGGTGATGATCTCGGTGATCTCGTCGGCGGGGAGCTTCCGGACCTGCACGAACCCCGTGCGCGGGTTGGTGAAACAGGCAAGGTACTGCTCACCATCGGTGTAGAGCGCGTGCTCGTGCTCGGACTGGGCTTGCGCGGAGGTGATCGTCCTCTGGTTCCCCGGATCGTCGAGGAACGCCGTCACAACAGCCTGGACGTCCTGCTGCCCGTTCTTGCCGTTGGCGCGGGCGGTGATCTCCACACCCTGACCCCACACGTACGCGGCCCGGAGGGCAGCGCCGCGTTTGATCATCGGGTTCTTCAGCGTCATGAGCCGGCAGATCGCGCGGAGTTGCCGCATCCCGTCGACGGAGAACTCGACCTCGGTGAGCGCGGCGAGACGGATCCACTCCGGCTCGTACAGGTGCCGCTCGAGATCGGCGACGGCCTCAGAGAGGAGCTCGTTGTTGTTCCGCTCCGCGGTCAGCTCTTCCCGTACTGGGGCGGTGATGCGGCTGCGGACGGACTCGACGACGCGGCGGACCGGCGCGGGCAGGAGACTCAACGGGGCCCCCTCCCTGGGTTAGTAGGGGCTGATGTACTGCTCGGCTTCGTCGTCCTCGATCACGTCGTTATCGATCAGGAGCGGGTTGAGCAGGAGCCGGTTCAGTGCCTGTGTCATCGCGTCCACTTGGTCGTCATGCGCTGCACGCGGGAAACCAGCGGCCTCTTCGATGAGGTCGCCGACCCACGGCGCGAGTTCGACATTTGGGACGTGGACGTTCCCGGCCTCGATAAACGGGGAGACCGCGGCAGCACGGGCGACCTTGGAGCCTTCCGGTTCGACCGGGATCAGCCCGGCGACGGTCCGGCGGAGCATGTTGATCACGGCGGTGCCGTTCGCTTTGTCCTCGACGTACTTCGCGGTCGCCTGCGGCCAGCGGGCCGCGAGGGTCCGGACGGCTTCGAGGGTGTCGACGAAATCGAGGTGTCCGTGGGTTTGGTCGAGGAGCCATGCTTCGACGCCGCGGCGGCCCCATACTTGTCCGCACACGTAGTCGGAGCCGTCGGTGCCTTTGAATGCCATGTCCCAGGAGGCGATGATCTCGTCGAAGCCGAGCGCGGTCCGTGTCCCGTTGGGGTGTTCGGTCCATTGGGGTTGTTCGTAGGCGTGATCGGTGAACCAGGTGCGTTGGAAGACGTTGCCGGAGGCGGGGGTTGGCCGGCCCTGGAAGAGCGCGAGCCATGCCCTGGAGCCGACCTCGCGTTGACGCTGCTCCCACTGCTCTCGGGTGCGGCCCCTGGCGGAGATCATGTACTCGCCGACCGCGCGCCCGAGGACGTCGGTTTCACCCTTGTTCGGGTCGTGGTCGGCCTTGGCGGGGATGTTGATGACGCGCCAGTCGATGCCGTCGTCGCGGGCCTGGAGCCAACCGGAGAGGTCGTCATGCCGCCAGCGGGTCTGGATCACTACACAAGCGACACCGGGGCCGAGGCGGGGGATGGCGACTTCGGTCCACCAGTCTTCGACGGTTTCGCGCCAGGCGTCGGAGTCGGCTTGTTCGCCGTCGCGGTAGGGGTCGTCGATGATAAGCAGATCGACCGGTTTGCCGGTCAACGCGCCTTTTATTCCTACACAGTAGACTGAGCCGTCGTGGCCGAGGAGCTTCCACTCATCGGCCGCCGACGTCGCCGGGTCGACGCTGATACCGAGCTTGTCGGTGTGCTCGCCGATGTCGTCCCGGATGCGCCGGCCCCAACGTCTGGCGATGCCGTGCGCGTACGACACGACCGCGATCCGCAGCCACGGGTACTTCGCGAGCATCCACGTCGGAAACCTGCGCGAACACGCCTCAGATTTTCCTTCCTGCGGGCTCATCGAGATCATGAGGCGTTGGCAGCGGCCCTCAGCGACATCGACCAGAGCCGAGCCGATCAGGTCCAGGGCTGGTGTGCGGACAGTGCGGGGGTCGAGTGCCACGGCGAGATCCAGCGGCGTATTCCACGGGGTATCGCGAGGTTCGGGTGGCTCGAAGTGCCGGGCGGCGGCCTCGAAGGCGTTGAGGGTGTCCATCACCCTCTCCTGGCCGGCTAGTTGAGAGACATGGAGACGGCACGGAGCCGGTCAGAGACGATCCTGGGCGCCTCAGCGGCCTGCCTGGGGGTGAGCTGAAGGTCGCCGAGGATCTGCTTGATCACCGAGGCGAGCAGCGCGCCCTGCTGCTCAGCGAGACGCACACGCCGTTCCTCGATACCAGCGGAGATCGCGGCCTTGGAGACGTCGACGAGGTGCTTGCGTTCTTTCTGCCACAGCTCAACCCAGACGTTCACCGCGGCAGCATGGGTGGTGTCGACGCCTTCGTATTCGGTGGCGGTCTTCGAGACCTGCTCGGTGACGCCCCATACGGCGGCTTCGGGTTCGAGTTCACGGACCTTGGAGGTGAGCCAGTCGATGGCGCCGGCGGTGCGGTAGACCTCTTCGAGGAGCGCGTCGCGGGGGTCAACTTCACGGGGGAGGCCGAACGTTTTCACAGCTTTCTGTGCCTCCTGTTCGGCGAGGCGGCGCTCGGCACCGGCCTTGGCCCTGGGAGAGCGTCCGCCGTGTGTGCCGCAGACGGTCATGCCTTTCAGCGCCCACTTCCCGCAGCGTTTGCCGGTGCGGTTCGAGGTGGCTTTGCATTGGCGTTCGTGGCCTTCGGGGTAGGTGTTGGGGAACGGCATGGCACCTCCCGTTTAGGCGGCGACGGCGAGCGGGGTTCTCGCGCGGCCGGGCGACTTGGGGTTGCGGCGGGTGTCGCGTTCGGCGTCGAGGAGATCAGACCACCGGTAGCGGGCCGAGTTGCGCGGGCCTTCATAGTCGACGGCTTCGAGCTTCCGTTTCTCCCCTTCACGGGCCTTCCAGCCTCGGGACGCCCACTTGCGGATCATGTCGTTGGTGACGCGGGAAGGCGTGTGCTCAGTGAGGTGCGCGGCGGCGTCCGGGCCGGAGACAAGCGCGTCAGGGTCAACCATGTTCCACCCCCGGATATGCGAAAAGCCCCACCGCGGGGGTGAGGCTCTCAGTATTTGGGTAGCGTCTAGATGCACCCAAGTGTGACACCCGTTTTCCAGTTCGTCAACTGGGAGGCGGCTGAGACCCGAGTTGTTCGATATGCTCCTTGATGTCGTCCGCGTACCCGAACCACTCGCCGCGGATCTGAAGGTGGGCGAGGGCGAAGAGTTTGTAAGCGAAGTCCATGTCTCACATCCCCGCTTCGCCGAGCGTGTCGAAGAACTGCTTGTACAAGCGTCTCCGTGTACGGGGGCGCCAGCGTGGCACGGTGAGCGCGTTGGCGGCAGCTTCCAATACGTGGGCGCGGTCTCGTACCTCTACGACCCCTGGCGAAACGGAGAGCATGCTGCTGATCGAGCTGAGGATGATTTCTTCGACGTGGTATTGAGGTGGGTCTACCTCAGCCCTTAGGCGGCGGAACTGTCCGTATGGACTGTCCTCGCTGGGAGGGTCTTCGATCTCTTCATCGAATTCGTGGAGAGGGCTGGTACGTTCGATCCGGTCCAGTTCGAGCTCGATCGAACGACGTTTTTCGGTCTTCGCTAGTGCGGAGATTGCTCGGAGTGCGCGGTGTCGATCGAGGATGTGTTCTTTCCTGGCTTCGAGTTGTGGTTTCGCTATCCATTCGACGGCGAGTGTGACGATGGTGGACACGGTGATGGAGACGCCGATCGAGATGAACGTGATTGTCAGGGGATCCATGTGGTGTTCACGCGCCGTGTTGGCTGCTGGTTGCCTCCATCGCACGACCTCTCCCGAAAACACGCTTCGACCATGGCCGTTTGGCTTCGATATAGCCGCCCCATGCCCTGCTGGCGCCACTGAGTTCGTCGATCGCGGTCACGATGTCCGCGCGGTAGGACTTGATGGTCTCGAAGCGTGTGGCTCCTTTGAAGCTGTCCATGGTTTTTCGGTGGTTGCGAATCTCGTCTGCGTCGAGGTACGCGCTGTTGACGAGGGTGGTGGCATCGTGCCAGATCACCCAGATCTTCTTGAGCGGGTCCCGCAACCCAGGGTTGAGGGTGCCGCACCGGACTCGCGCAAGCGCGGATGTGAAAGTGCGGCTATCGGCTTCCCATCGTTCCATGGCTTGAGCGGTGTACTCCATGTTTCCGATGCCGCGGGCGTGGTTCTCGGCGTCAAGGATCTTGTTGCCGATCATGGATATCCAGGTTATGGATGCGGAGGCGAGTTCCCCGACGATGTCGGCTTCGCGGGTGCGTCGATCGTTCGCTTGCGCGTCCCGGAGCGCTCGCATCTGGGTCCGGTGGGTGAGGTAGCCACCGGCAAGTACGCCGACGAAACCGATCCCTGCGGTGATGAGATCGGCCATCAGTCTCTCCAGCCGATGAACTCGGTGATGAACTGCTGCTTGGTCACGGCTGGTCCTCCCGCGCCGGGAACTGACCGAGGTAGGCGTTCACCGCCCGCCGCTGCTCCGGAGTCCACGCCACGGCAGGGAACTCGACGGTCGTAACGCTGCTGACGCCGTCACCCCGAACGACGGCCGGAGCGGGTATGTCGTGGCCGGCGCCGACCTGTTTGAAGGTGACGCTGTCCGGCTCGACGCTGATGTCGACGGCGGTCTTGTCCGGGTCGAGCCCGAACGCTTCGGCGAGCGCGATGCCGTGGCGGTTGCGCCAGGCGATCGCGTCCTCAACAGTGGTCATGGTTCAGCCCTCACCGATCTCGACCGTCGGCGTCCCGACCGTCAACGCCATGATCTGCTCGGCGAGACGCACCGCCTCCCCGTTCGACAGGTGCAGCGCGAGCTCGACAACGTCACCGGTGTGCACCGGGCCGATCCCGTCCCCGTTGTTGTCGTAGCCGATCTCGTCGGTGACGCGCAGCCAGACCGACGGCTCCACCGCCGAAGAGGTTTGCACTTCGGCCCTGGCTCGGCCGCCGGCGATCCGGTGGCCGCTTTCGATGGGCGGGAGGTAGACGAGCCCGCGTTCGCTGACGGTGGCTTGGAGGTGGTTCGTGTCGTCCATGCTTCATCCTCTCATGGGTGTGTTGACGGGTAGCGGGTGTTTCCGCTGCTTGATGGGTTACGCGGCCTTCTGGTGGTCTTGTTGGGCGTGGGCGGCAGACAGTTTCGTCCACCTCTCGTACTCGGCTGGGGACATGCGGCAGCGGCAGCCTTTGGCGGTGCAGATGACGTCGTCGCCTTGGCGGATGAGGGAGTAGCGGTCGCATTCGCGGCAGGCGACGCCATCGATGATGGTGGGTTTGTTGGTGCCACTGCCATTGAGGCGGTCGAGCCTGTGGTCGAGTGCCCGGAGGTAGGCGGCGTGGTCGGGCATGAGCGCGGGGAGGGTGTTGAGTGCCCAGTCGACGCGTTTGGCGAGCCAGTCGGCGAGGTCTTCCACGGTCGCGGCTGGGAGGTGTTCGTCCGGGTGGGCTTCTTGCCAGGCGGGGAGCCAGGCGTGCGCGATGTGCCCGAGGACCCTGACTGCGGGGAGGGTGCCTTCTTGGTCGGGCCCTATCGGGATGGGCGGTGAGGCGAGTGCGATGGCGGGGCCGGTGGAGAGTTCGTCGAGGACGGCGACGCGGACGCCGAGAGGGGCGTCCATGGTGCCGGTGACGTGCTCGCCTTTGGTGGAGCCGGGTGTGGGGTCGAGCTCGGCGTGGTTGAGCGGGATCCGCTTCAGGATGCCGGGGAGTTGGGCGCGGCATTCTCCGCATGAGTGGCGGTAGTCGTACAGGTTGGGCTGTGGGCGGTCGTGCTCGCCATCGCGGCCGAGGGCGGGGCAGGTGACGCAGACGCGCTCGGTGTGTGCTCGGGTTTCCATGTGGTCCTCCATCGGGATCGTGGGTGGAGGGGGTGTGGTGTCGGTTTTCCCGGGGTTTATGTGTGCGTTGAGTTACTTCATGGCTACTGATTCCAGTGTTTTCGCTGGTGGCGGGGAAGTAGCCGGTTTATCGCCTCCTTCTCACCGACGAGGCCCGCGTTGTGGCGCTCGAGGAGGTGGTCGACGGCTTGCCCGCTGGCGTCCCGATCCGGGAGTCGGTCACTGGTCCTCCTCGGGAAGCAGGAGGGGCCGCAACCGCAAGACCCGGTCAGGCGGCCAACATCCGTCGATCAGCCGGCGTTCGAGGACCCTCTTTGTGGCCGTCGTGGGCTCGATGAGCGCGGCGATCATCAAGCGCAGCCAGTCGACCTGGATGGACTTGTCGTAGTTGTGGCAGCAGATCGACCCGTCCTTGATGCCCTCGACGCGCTTCCCGGAGCTCACGGGGCAGGTGATTTCCCAGAGCGGGTAGCTGTAGGCGCCGAGGACGAGGTCGCACGTCTTGTGTGCGGCGAGGTCGCCTGTGCGGCGGGCGAGGGCGCCGAGCCCGGTTTCGCGGTCGTTCCAGGTCAGGTCGTCGTGGTCTTCGCCGTGGATTTCGATGGCGGGGTTGTGGGAGAGGCAGATGGCCTTGTAGGTGCTGCTCACGGTGTGCTCCTAGGGTCGGTGGTGGGCTGGCTGGTCCAGGTGCCCTTGACGACGATCTGGCCCATGTGGTCACGCCACTCCTCGTCGATGCCTTCAGGGGCCGGGAACGATCCGGTCCGCCAGATGCAGTCGCCGGACACCATCGCGTAGGTGACGGTGTCGCCGACGACGTCGAACCCGATGAACACCTCTTGGCCCTCGTCGGGTTCGCCGTTGGCGGACGCTCCGGTGTCGGCCTGGAGGTGTTCGAGAGCGGCCCGCCACGCTTCGTCCTGCATCTGGTTGAGGTTGTCGCGGATGGTGTTTCGCGGGTCGTCTTCGTCGAAGAGGTCGTTCATGGCTTCGTGGTTCACGTACGTGCAGGTGACCGGGACGGTCACGGCCCAGCTCTGGGTGGGCATGGTGTGGTCGAGCGACTCGTCTTCGTCGGCGGGTGCTCGTGCCTCGTCGAGGTGCTCGGCGAACTTCGCTTCGATCGCTTCGTCGTTCACGTCTCCGAGGAACGACACTGCGAGGTGCCCGCAGGTGCAATTCAGGTTGACCATGTCGAACATGCGCGAGGTCAGCGCTCGGTGTTCGTGCCCGTGGTAGTCGCACAGGGTGGACATGGTGCAGGCGCAAGGGGGTTCGCTGGCTTCCTGTCCGGGGGGTGCCCAGCGCATGGCGTCGCCGGAGACGGCCCAGTCGTCGTCGCAGCCGTCGAGGGCCTGGTCGATGCTGGTGAGGACGGCGTCCATGCGGTCGCTCATGACCCAGCTCCGTTTCGGCTGGCCAGTGGGCGAGTCGTCTCTACGATCTGCCACCACCGGTTCTCTCGTTCGAAGTGCACGCGGTAGCGGAGCCCCGTGATATCAGCGCGGAAGCGGGCCTGCTCCTGAGCGTCTTCGTAACGGTTGAAGCAGCCGACGTTGGGATGGTCTGGCCTCATGATCCGGCTCCGTCCAGGCCAGGAGTGCGCCGGTCGATCGCTTCGACCCATGTCGCCGCGACAGCCGCGACCTGAATGAGCTCGGCGCGGAGCTTGGCAGGGTCGGTCTCGGCGAACGCCTCGGCCACCTCCTCAGCCAGGACATGCCGCCAGGTGAGGTAACCGTGCTTTGCCGCTCGTTGGCAAGCCCTCCGAGCCGCGTCGGCGGCCTCGTCGTAGTCGCCGGTGCCGTCGATGTGGTTCTGTTCGCCGAACTTCGCGTCTTGGCGGACCTGCTCGGCGGCGATATCGCCCAGCACGACGCTGGCCTGGAGTTCGTTCGTGGTCATGTGCTTGCCTTTCGTGCGTTGAGGATTCGGCGGATGATGCTCGGTCGGTTCTGTGTCTGGATGTCGCGGGCGTCCTCGTCGAGGAGCGGGCCCTGCCGGATCAGTTCCTGGTGGACTGAGACCGGGGGCGGCGGGGGCCAGTCGAGGGCGGCCGGGTCCACGGGGTAGCCGTCCGCGCCGTCGACAGCGGCTCGGGCCCTGGCGGCCCGGCGGGCCGTCCACGGCGCCGCCGTAGCGGTCGGCCAGTCAGCCGCCCGCTCGGCCTCGGCGCGCGTGGGGCCGTCGAGATTGCAGCAGGGGCACGGGCCCGGGTCGTAGTGGAACGTCATGGCGTGCTCCTGATGGGCAGGTAGGTGCCGCGGATGCGGGTGTCATCGCGGAGGGACCGGGCGCACTCGGGGCCGTAGGCGGCCAGGACGGAGGGGGCGCCGGCGTTGTCGCGGGCCTGGTAGCCCTCGGGGTGCCAGAACCGGATCCTGCCGTGCAGGAACTTGACTCCGGTGGCCTTCTTCCAGATGTGGTCGATGAACCAGGCGGTCTCGGTGCGGGCGAACGTCAACGCGATCCCGTCGCCGTGGTCGGCGAGCTTGGCCAGCCACGCCCCGATTTCCCGATACGGGCAGTTCAACCACACCCGGCCGTGCCAGGGTTCGGTGAGGCCGTCGCGGGGCGGGCAGATCAGCTCTTTCGCGGTCGGCCATCCTTCGTGCCCGCACGGGTCCAGATCGAACGGGCCGAGCGCTTCGGTGATCCCCGGCGGGGTCAGCCAGACGTTGGATCTGGCCCTGGCGGAGTGGTGGGCGCCGATCGCGCTAGCCACGGTCGCTCTCCTCGGCCTGGCGGGCGGCGTAGCGTATGCCGTTCGCGGTCTGGCGGAGCAGGTCCACGAACGGCCATGCCCGCTCGCCCTTGAGGAATTGCTGCTGTTCGAGCTGGGTTGCGATCTCGTCGTAGATCTCGGGCCGGACGGCGGCTACCACGGCGCGGGCGGTGTCCGTAAGGCTCGATCCGATCGTGTCCATGAGCGCGTCGGCGGCGGCCTGCTCGGCTGGTGTCAGGTTCCCCTGAACATCTCCGCTGGTATTCAGGTCTTCGCGGATTTCCCTGAATTCGCTGCTCATCGGAACCGCCACCAGCCGTCGAAGCCGTCCGGGATGGCCGGATAGTTGTCGAGCATGGGCCGCAGCAACGCCAGGTGCTTCTCGATCACGTTGGGCTCCTGCGCGCCCCAGTAGCGGGTGCCGTCCCAGCGGCCTTCGCACCGTCCGCTGTCGCGGCTGTCGTCGAGCCCAGTAAGGAACGAGTGGACGTCGGCGGGCCGGTGGTCGAAGTTGTAGGACTGGATGTGTCCGATGGCGGCGACGGTAGCGCCGCGGCGGCGTCGGAACCAGACGGATTCGACATCGACCACCCAGTACATGCGGTCGTTCATGTCGCGTTCCTCGACGGTGAAGCTGTCGAGGTTGATGGCGTAGGGGCGTTGGGAGATGAGGAATTTCTCGGAGCGGATCATCGTGACCTCTCTCCTTCGTTGTGCGCCCGGTCGAGCGCGGCGGCGATCGTCTCGGAGGCGTCTCCCAGCAGGTGCGCGCGGCCGTACCGGGTCGCGCAGTCGCCGCATTCGGCTAGCCGCAGCGGGATGGTGGTCTGGATGAGGTCGTGGCCGGGGAACACGGTCCCGGACAGGTACGGCTGGCCGGGCGCGATCGCGGTGGTGCCGCAGCCGTTGCAGTAGTGGCGCTTCCGTGCGATCCGGCGGCGAGGTCGGGTCTCAGTCCTCATCGGGGGCCTCCTCGAACTGGTCGCCGTAGCACTCCTCGCAGAGCCCGTCAGCGCCCTCGATATCCGGGTCGTATTGGCCGTAGCAGTTCTCGCAGGTCTTCATTCGGGTTCTCCTTCTTCGAGGTCTTTCGCGACACTCCGCAGCAGCCGTGCCGCTTCGGGATGGATGTGGTCGAGGGAGCCCGCGGCTTCCCTGTAGTGGGCGGGCTGGAGCGTGGCGATGATCTGCCTGGCGAGGTGCTCGACGGTCTCGCGGGTGCCGATGTCGGTGTACCGGACGCCGTCGTCCCAGTCGGAGCCGACGAGGATCCGCGCGATCATGTCGACGTGCGTGCCCTCGTCGGTCCGGAGTTGGTCCTTCATGTACACCAGCAGGACTGGCCCTCAGGCCGGGGTGCGCACCAGTTCGTGCAGTCGTCGGCCGATTTTCGGGCCTGCCGCTCGGCGGCGAGCGGCGGTGAGGTCACGGACGGGCCCTCACGCAGATCGGTGGTGTCAGTGCCCGCATCGTCCTGGCCTGCCAGTTCAGCCCGCAGGGCGTACCATTCCGCCATCATTTCTTGGGC
The DNA here is from genome assembly GCF_000427885.1 of Glycomyces tenuis DSM 44171. Classification (GTDB taxonomy): domain Bacteria; phylum Actinomycetota; class Actinomycetes; order Mycobacteriales; family Micromonosporaceae; genus Glycomyces; species Glycomyces tenuis. The sequence continues at coordinate 21,360 of NZ_ATYW01000017.1, read as the reverse complement.
GGCGAGCACGCCTGCGCGAGCGGCGCGCTTGCGCTCTTCCGGACTCATGTCCTCCCATGCCTGGTGCGGCTCGGTGGCGGGCGAGTCCTCGGCGGGCGGCAGGTGGTCGAACAGCGTCGGGGCGTCAGCGCTCATCAGCCCGGCCCTCCTCGATCACATCGATGTGGTACTGAGCGACCTGCGACAACCGCGACCCGATCTCCCGCTCCTGCCGGAACATGACCAGCTCGATATCGCGCATGCGGTACGTCTTCGACCACGGCGAGTCCGGCTTCTCGGTGAGCGCGACGACGTTGGCGGTGCCGTGACGGATCGCTTTCCAGTACTCCTCGTTGCGGTGCTTGATGCGGGTTCCCACGCGGAGCTTGAGTCCCGACTTCGGGTAGACGAACTCGTCGAGGTCGACGTAGCCGTGTTCGTGGAGGCTGGCGACGATGCGTTCCAGTTCGGCCTGTTCCTCGGTGGTCAGCTCAGCGTTCATCGGCGTGTCCTTCCTGGTCGGCGGTCTTGCAGTCGTCGCAGGGCTTCTCGTACGCCACCCACTCAGGCTCTTGGTGTTCTTTGCGGATGGCGGCCTTCAATGCGTCGGCCTGTGCGATATGCCCGACGTCGAGGAGGTGCGCCACGACCGAGTCGCCGAATTCGCAATCGGAGTCGAGGTCCGCGCGGAACCCGCACTGGCAGCCGGTGACCTGACAGTCGGCGTTGAACTTCAGCCAGTGGCTATCGGACACCTGATTGCTTCTGAGAGATTCTGGAACGGGTGTACCCCTATCGGTGGACCCTTCCGGGGCTTCCGGGCCGGAGACGCGCTCCTGGACGGGCGGACGGGGCGTCTCCGAGTAGTCCCGGAGCGGCAGCTGTCCGTCGAGGACACGCCCGACCTCCCGCAGGGTCGCGTTCCGGCCGGAGTCCCAGCCGTGCGACCAAACCGAGCAGTCGCCCTCGTGATCGCATCGCGGCTCGGGCGGGAGCGCACGGAAGGCGGTGAGCTTCGCGGCCAGGGCGTCCCGCTCGATCCGGTACTGCTCCCGGTCGCGTTCAGCGGACGCCAGCAGCTCATCGGACTCGGCCAGGTCGGCACGGAGCCGGTCCCGCTCGGTCGTCATGTCGCCCAGGTCGTCCATGTGCCCACCGAGACGGCGGAACAGGTCGGCGTTGCGGGCGCGGAGCCGGTCGACCTCGGCCACAAGGGCAGCGAAGTCACCAGCAATCGACAGCCACAGCAGGTCACTCGGCGTTCGGGAGGTCTGGTACTTCTCGGCGTTGTGCCGGAGACGGTCCAGGTCTTCGGTGGTCATCGGTTCAGCGGTCACCGGACACCCCCGATCAGCCGGTCGACGTACGCCCACGCCGCATTGATCGAGCGGCGCCGAGCCGCGCCGTAGTGCTTGTCCTCGACCGCGTGCAGGAAATCGAACAGCGCCGCCCGCGCCGCCCCATGCCCTTCGCTGCTCGGCGGGTACGACCGGGCGTTATCGATGAGCGCCCGGCGGGCGGCGTCGATCAGGCCCCACAGCGCCGTGTGGCCCTTTTCGGCGTCGCGCAGGTTCCAGCGCAGCTGGTCGTTGATGGCCTCCAGCTCGGCGATGCGCCGGTCTGGCCGGGTGGTGGCCTGGTCGGTCATTTCTGGTCCTCTCGGGTAGTGGTTTTGGCGGCACGCTTCTCGCGCGCTTGGGCAGTGGTGATACGGAAGTTCAGGGCCTGAATGCGGCGGTTCAGCTTCGCCACGCGCTCCAGGTCGCGGTCCAGTTGCGCGAACCGGCGGCGGCCCGCGTTCCGAGCGGCACGGGACCGCGAGTGCGGCGACAGGTTCACGGCGGCCATGTCCCCGCCATCGTCGGCGACGATCGCGTCCCGACGCTCCACCAGCTCGTCACGTTCGGCGATCAACGACGCCGCCGACCGGTACACGCGGGGTTTCGGGGCCCGCTTCGGCGCGGTCTGCTTCTCGGGCAGGTCCACCAGGTCCTCGTCACCCGGCCGGATGAACCACTCCAGCAGGGGACGCGGCGGCTCCCACCCGGGCTTGAGTGTCGGGTTGGCTCCCGGGAACTCCCGCTTGATCCGCGCGATCTCCGCCTCAGCGGCCTCGCGGGCCGGGTGCGCAGCCTCCCACTCGGAACGGCGCTGCTCCAGCAGTTGCATGTACTCGTCGCCGGTCAGCTTCTGGGTTTCGGCGCTCATCGGACCTCCCGGGCGCGCTTGACCTCAGCCAGGTACGCCGAGAACAGGTCGTGAGGGATGCGTTCGCGGCAGTCAGGGCCGATCCCGAGCGTCCGCGACGTCCCATCAGTGAGAACGCGTCCGCAGTTGTGGCAGTGCCCGGTCGACTCGGTGAAGTGGAACCGGGCGATCAGCGGGTTCGCCTCGATCGCTTCCTTGACGCGCCGCGCCCAGGATCCCCACTCGTCGAAGTAGTCCCGCATCCACGCGATGTATTCGTCGGTGCCGGGCTTGCCGGGCGCGTCTTTCCGGAGCGGCCTCGCGGGGCCGTACCAGGTCTTCGCCGGGTGCGGGTGCATCCCACCGCTGTCGACCCGCCAGCGGGTCATGGTGTCCGGGTCGTCAGGGTCAGGGACGGCGTAGTAGCCATCGGGGAGGGTGCTCACTGGTCGCCCTCGATCCGCTCCACGGTGACGCGGAACCGCTCGGTCACGCGATCGGCCTTGTCTTCCTCGGTCGAGGTCAACTCAATGATCGAGGCACCCTCCACGGGTCGGACGGACACGTACGCGTCCAGGCCGTCGTCGTAGTTGCCATCGGCGCCATCGACGATCGAATGGATGTCCTCGGTGCTGTATCGGTAGTTCATCGTTCGGTCCTTTCGGTGATTGTGGTGGGCTTGACCGGGCAAGGGCAGTCCTTGACCAGGCTCGGAGCGTTCGAAAGCTGCTGGCAGGACAGGAACGGCGTCGACCGGGCCTTGTCGCACAGGGCCTTCGTGCAGCACTTGCAGTCGGGGCAGTCGGCGCCGCGGGGCGCGGCGTAGACCGGGCCGAACGGTTCGTCGAAGTCGTAGTCGTCCATCAGTTCTCCTCGGGGTTGGTGTCGGACAGGGGGCGGCACCCAGCTCGGGCGCCGCCCGTCTGGTCAGTCGTCCTTCGAACTGCTGCCGGGCAGCACCGACAGGCGCAGCAGCGGCATCGCGATCGCGCACACGATCAGCGAGGACTTGTAGCCGATCGTCGGCATCATCGGCAGCCACTCGTGGTGGATCACGCCGACGCCGAGCATGAACAGCCACGCCACCAGCGGGATCGAAGCGACGAAGATGCCGAGAGCGATGAAGAACTTGGCCAGGGATTCCATTTCGGGGTCCTTTCGGGTTGGGTTACTTCGGGTCGGACAGGGGACAAGCAGGAGACAGAGGAATCACGCCACCCCCCGCTCGGACAGGGACTCGGCCGACCACTGCGACGCGGACGACCACTCAGGCTTCACGGCCGCCTCGGGCATCCACGGCCATTCGCCGGTCTTGCCGTGCCGGAACGACGACGGCCAATCGCGTTCATCGCGGGCGCCGCGCCACGCCTCGAGATCCACCAGCCGTGGGCGCTGCTCGTTCGGCAGGCACTCCTTCGCGCGTCGCAACCCGAACCCGAACTCCGGCCACCGCAGCAGCAGGCTGGATCCGACCGGGCGCAGTGCCCGCTGGGAGCCGTGCTGGCCGTGCCCGGCGTGCGCCTCCATCAGCAGCACGCACCCGTCGCCGGCGACACGGGCAGCGTCGAGAACAGAGACGGTCTTGCGGGCCGCGGACTCGTCGTTGATGTCCGAGGCGTGCAGCCGGTAGAACGGGCCGATGTACAGCACGTCCGGCCGGTGCGCGCGGACTCGTTCGAGGAGCCATTCGGCGTCGTCGCCCTTCGTGAGGTCGATGCCCTCGGGGCGGTGGATCAGCCGCAGCCCACCATCAGGGACACGGCGGCCCTTCGACACCGACAGCCCGGCGAGGGTGCCGTAGTGGCGGCGGTTCTGCCGCATGGAGTTCTCGCAGTCGACGACGAGGACCTTCACCGGGTCGACCGTGCCGGGCTGGAACGGGTGGATCCCCGCGGCGAGCTGGACGCACAACTGCCGGCACCACACCGACTTCCCGAGCCCTTCGGCGCCGGTGATCATCAGCCGGTCGCCGCGCTCCAGCACATCGGGGACGAGCCAGTCATAGGCGTCGTCGCCGGCGGCGATGAACTCCCACAGATCCGGGGCCAGCACCGGGGTGGGCTCCTCGGTGGTCGCGCGGGTCTCCACCAGTTCCTCGAGGCCGAACCCGGCGCCGAGGTGGTCGGCGGCGTCCTTGTGGGTCGGGGACTCGTAGACGGTGACCTCGGCGCCGACGGCCGCCAGCGATGCCATGACCTTGCGGGCGTGCGCCCGGCCCTCCTTGTCCGCATCGGACCAGATCGCCACCGAGGCATCCCGGAACATCTCGAAGGCTGAGTCGGGCCAGCCCATGCCGGCCCCGCCGGAGTTGCACGTGGCAGGGAGCCCGAGCCGCTCTTCGACGGCGTGAACGTCCTTCTCGCCCTCGACGACCCACACCTGCCGGCCAGCTTTGACCGCTTCGATGACCGCGGGGAGCCGATACAGGACCCGGCGGGTGTTGCCGAGTTTGAACTCCCAATCGCCGCCGGGGAGCGGTCGCCGCTGCAAGAACTTCTTCGGTTCGAACCGGCACACCTGGTACAGGAGCTTCCCGTCCTCGTCGACGTAGTCGTAGGTGGCGATCATCGTCGACTTGCCGCGGTAGGCACCCTTGCGTTCTTCGCGTGGCGCGGAGAGCTCCTCCCACGTCAGGCCGAGCGCCTTGAGGATGTCCTCGGCGTCGCATCCGGCGTGGCACTTGAAGATCACCGGGTGCTTCGTGCCGTACCCCAACGACAGGGACGGGTTGCGGTCCTCGTGCGCGGGGCAGCGAGCCATGAATCCATCAGCAGTCTTCTGGACGCGGTCGAGCTTCGGGAGCACGAGCTCACGCAGCGCATCGTTCAGTCCCATATGCTGCTCGCCGCCCCTTCGAAGGTCGTGGCGGTCTTCCTGGTCGCGATGTCGTCGCCCCAGGACTCGGCGTTGAGCCAACTGGACGGGTGCGGGATGAACTTCGTGTCGGTCCGTTCGCGTTCCCAGTACGCGATGTACGCCTCGAGCGCGTCGAAGAGCGTTGCGACGTCGGTCTTCTTGACAGCGGACTTCCACGCGGTGCGCGCCGCAGCGGGTTTGACCTTCCGCGGGTATCGCTCATACCAGCGGGCGAATTCGGGGTCGTCTTTCGTGCGGTCGGCTTTGGCCGACCGAGAGTTAGAAACAACGGACCTTGAACTAACTCCCCTTACCCCTACCCCCTCCCCGGACCCCTCGAGCGAGTCGTCTGAACCCCCTTCCGGGAAGGGTTCCCCGAAGGGTTCCCGGTTGGGTTCGGTTAGGGCTTCCTGCTTGGGTTCGGCCTTGGGTCGTTTGGTTGAGATGTCAGTGACCGGGGAGTGGATAGGCGGGTCCTTCTCAAGGTCGGCGATCATCTCCCGCAGAGGCTCATGCGAACCCTTCGGGATCGAATCGCCATGCTCGTCCTCGATCCGGTGCAGTTCGGTCAGGATCTCCGCGCGGAGCCGCAGCGACGACACCGAGTCGAGGGCCTGCTGCGCCGACTTCATCACGTTCGGCTGCCGGTACACCTCGTCGTTACGGATGAACGTCCGGATGAGGAGCTCTTCGGTGTCCCAGTCGATGAGGACGAACCGGGCGTCCTCGAGCTCCTCGAGCATCTCGATGAAGTCCTCGAGGTCGAGGCCGAACAACCCGGCCAGCCGCCGGGCTCGGAGCGGCAGGACGCCGGTGTACTCGACGTCGGGCTGGCACAGGATCGACTCGTAGCCGCCCTTGCCTTTGAACGACAACGCCAGGAAATCCCGGTCGCCCCACAACCTGGTGCGGAGCCGTGCTTCGGTACGCGCCACTACTGCCTCCCCTTCGGGTCGAAGTCGTTGAAGAAGTCGCCGAGCCGCTGTGGTCCCCTGCGGGGCCGCGGCGCCCGCTGGAACGGCAGCTCCCCGGGCCGGAACAAGTCGCCGTTGGGGTCGGTCCAGAACTTGTTCGGCTCAGGCTGCTCGCGCATGTGCCTGCGGCATGACCAGGTGCCCGCGAGGTCCATGAAGCCGTGGTGGCCGCACTCGGGGCACAGGACGATGACGATGTCCTGGCCGTTGATGGCGTTCTCCCACCACGAGCGTTCGCCTTCGCCCTTGCCGGATCGGGACGGGCGCAGGATGACGACGAGGTCGGCGTTCCAGTCGAACGAGTCGCGGCTGAGCGCGGCCTGGAGCTTGGAGGGTTTGTCGATGCGCTGGTTGTGAGGGCCCTTGACTTCGGCCCAGACGCGCTGGGTGGGGAGGTAGAAGTCGGGCCGGTAGCGGGTGTTGTCCTCGACGAGGATGCCGTGGGGTTCGTGCTCCCATTCCCAGCCGAGCAGGTCGAACGTGCATGCCCAGTCGGCCTCGAGTGTGGACGCGAATGTGGTCCCTCGGTAGGTGGTGGGGATCGGCTTGATCATTGCGACGCCTCCGTCTGGGTGTCCTGGGGATGTAGGAATCCTATCACTCCGTCATGACGATTGTCATGACAGAAATATCGACGATCAGGCAGACGGTATCGGGATGCGGTACGCTGGGTGGCGTCATGACATGAGGAGAGACGACCATGCCCCGTGTACCGCTGCCGCAGCAGACCGTCCGCATCAGCCAGGAATCGTGGGACCGGCTCGGTGAGAACGCCGACGCCGCTGGCACCGACCGGTCCACGGTCATCCGCCAGCTCGTCGACTGGTACAACCGCGAGCGCGGCGCGATCCTCCCTGAGCGGCCCCCTCGCGAGTCCTAGCCTCGCGTTTTCGTTCGTGTCCATCCGGCCAAAGTTGCGCCCGGTCTGGTTGGGCCGCAATGGGAAAGCGGTCTCTTGGTTATGACAACTTATGACAAGTCCTAGCCTCATTGCTCCTCCCCGAGGTCGGTGACGAGCAGCCCCAACATCCCGAGCGGGTGCTTCTTCTTGTCGACCCGGTCGCCGGCGCGGATGGTCAGCGACACCAGGAACCGGTCGCAGTCGTCTTCGAGAACGCCGGCGTCGACGATGCCGTCGATCGCGGCTTTCACGGTCGGGTACCGGTTGTGGGCGTCGCAGTCTTTCCGAAGGTCGGCGCGGTGGACGATCGCGGTGATCGTCGCGCGCTTCATGGCCGGGATGCCGGCGGCGCGGGCGCGGATCTCGGCGGCTTCGCGCCACAGCTTCGTCGGCCCTGACCGCGCGGACCAGTGGTTGTGTCGCTGGTTCGCGTTCAACCAGGTGGTGGGTGCGGGGATGAGAAGCGTCCAACGTTTAGCCACGGTGCACCGCCGGATCCTTCGGGCAGCAGACACCGACCTCCTGGTAGTGCTCGTACAGGTCCACGCAGACGGCGCAGAGACGCCACTCGTGATCGGAGTCATCGGTCCACTCCGCCCCGGTGATATCGATGCAGCAGAACGCGGTGTGGAAGTCGCACGAGCACGCGAAGTGCTCGATCTCGACCGTGGGGAAGGCCACGCCCTGGTGGATGAAGGACTCAACGGTCATTGCCCTCACCGCCGTTCGCCAGCTCGAGCAGGACGTCTCCGTGGCACGGATCCTCCACGCTGCACCAGCACATGAGGTCCCGGCCGGCCAGCGGCGCCAGCCACTCCCAGAACCGATCGGGTTCATCCCGCCGGCGGACAGCGAGCATGTCCTGGTACAACGACACCACCGCTTCCGGCCCGAGCGGGCTGCTGCTGGTGACGTAGCCGTAGACGCATTCGTCGGCGGGGATGTGCTTCCAGGTGTTGACCGCGACGTGCCACATAGGGCCGACGCTGGTGTGGCCGTTGTGGATCCGGAACGGGTTGCCCCACCTGGAGGGGCGCCCGACGTACACCGGCGGCCTGCCCTGGTCGTCGAGCGGGGCGCGCCAGTCCTTTACCATGCGGCGCTGAATCCTCTTAGGCATCGATGCCTCCCAGTTCGAACAGCGGCGTCATGCCGTCGGCCATCGCGAGCGCGCGGGTGTGGCTGGCGGTCTCGGCATGGTGGTCCTTGTCGTAGTGCAGGTGACAGCCCTGGCACATCGCCTTGAGGTTCTCGTCGCGGCAGTCCTCCGGCGTGTGGTTCAGGTGCGCGACCGTGAGCACGACCTTCGACCCGGTCCCGTAGGCGGGGTGGCCGTGCCGGTTCGGGCAGCGGCCGGTGTGCGTGCCCCTGCCGCATTCGCCGAGGCATTCGCAGTGCCCGGCGGCGCGGACGAACCGGATGCGGCGCGAGATCTCGGGCCAGTCCTTCGGGTAGCGGTCGCGGTTCTCCTTCTTTATGGGCATCGGGCGGCCCTCCGATTTCGTTCCCGGTCTGCGTGGCAGCGACGGCATTCGCGGCCGCCATGCTTGTTCACGTAGGTGTTCGCTGGGGTATAGGCATGGCCTGCCGGGCAGTGCGTCTTGGCAGCGTGGTGATGTGTGCTGTGGCTGACCTGGTCATGAATGTTTTCGGAAGCCGTTCCCCACGCGAGGTTCTCCGCGCGGCAATCGGCAGGCACGCCGTTGAGATGGCGGACCTGCATGCCGTGTGGCCGTGGGCCATGGAATGCCTCTGCAACGAGGGTGTGCACCCGGCGAGTGCGGCGCCGGCCGTCTACATCGGTGAGGACCACGAGGGGATATCCGCACGCGTCCTTGCCCGGTCGCAATGTCCGAGGCGACCGCCTGAGCAGGGAGCGCACCTCGCCTGTATCGGCCACGTCGTATCTGCCTTCATAGGCGAGAACGTCACGTCGGATCGGCATCACGGGCCTCCTCGGCTTGGGTTTTCCAGCCCTCCAGGTAGGCGACCCTGGACTGGAGACGGTGGTGCTCCTGGACGAGCCAGGCCAGGTCATCGGGGGCGTGAGCCGCGAGCTCGGCGTCCGCGCGGAACATGAACGACCCGATCGGCGGGTCATCGTCAGCAGCGCCGACTTGGTCGGTCACGTAGTGGGTGTCGGCGTCGTCGAAGCCGTGGATCACCGAACCGTTCTCGTAGATCCACGGGCCGGGTGTGGCGGCGGCCAGACGGGCGGCGATCGCCTCGATACGAGAGGTCATGCCGTCTCCCGCGGCTCGTAGGACTTGCAGGCGGGAAACCAGTCGCACAGGTCGCTGTCGAGGTCTTCCATCGCGGCCGGGTACGAGTGGCCCTTGACGGGGACGAGGTAGCGGGGCGCGGCGGTCACCCGGCCGTCCGCGTCGCGGGTGGCGCCGAGAACGCATTTCGGGGCGGCCGGGAACGGGCCCTCCCCTTGGCCGGGCTGGTGCTCGAAGAACCGGCAGCCGCCGCACGTCAACGTGGTGTCGGGGTGGAGGGCGAGGTGCCCGGCGGAGGCGACACCCGACAGGGGGTGCTGGCCGCGCCAGATCAGCGCCCGCTTGCGGTCCATCACCGAGGCGGGGCGGCGCACATACCAGGGCTCGGCGACGGGCGCGGTGTCGAACAGGGTCGGCTGGTCGCTCATGGGGTGCTCCCGGTGATGGTGGTGTAGTGGTCGTGGAGGTGGCGGACCTGCCGGACCGCGGCGGCCAAATGGCGCTGGCCGGGCTCGTCCTGGCTCTCCGCCAGGCAGGCGGCGAGCTGGGCACGGAGGTGGTCGCCGACCGAGTCGAGCTGGGTCTGGAGCTGGAGTGCACGCGCGTCGGCATCGGTGTAGGCACGGTGGTGGGCGTCGCGCTCACGGGTGACCCGGGTGATGCGGTCGCGGGCGCGCGCGAGATCCAACGCGAGGCCGGCGTTCTCGCCCTCGAGCTCGGTCACGCGGGCCGCGAGCGACGCGACCGTCGCCTCCATGTCCAGCTCCACACCGGTCCTGGGGATGCTCATGCCGCCTCCTTCTTCGCTGTCCGGCGGTGGCGGTACGACTCGCCGCGGTAGAACTCCCGGTCCTCCAACAGCCGCCGCTGCTCATCCCGGAGCGCCGCCACACGCACCAGCAGGGACTCGAACGACTCCGGTTCGAGCTCGTCGAGCAGGGCGTCACCGATCACGCTCATGCCGCGGCCTCCCGCTTCTTGGCCTGCTGGGCGTGCCAGTAGTCCCGGGTGCACTGTCGGCACCGGAGGCCGCCATCAGTGCGGCGGTGGGCGTTGACCTCGTCGAGCGGGTGGCCCTTGCGGCACAGCGGCGTCTCCTCCTCGGGGGTGTCGGGCAGGCCGGCTTTGCGGCGGCGGCGGATCTGGTCGCGCTGCTTCCCGGTCGTCCCGCCCCACATGCCCTGGATCCACGACCGGTCGATCGCGTACTCCCGGCACTTCTCGGCGACCGGGCAGGCCGCGCACCGCTTTATCAGGCGACCGGGAAGCCGCCCCTCCATGAAGTACGACTCGGTATCCGAGTCGCGGCACGAGGCGCGCTCTTGCCAGTCGAGCCCGGTGACGCCCTCGAGCTCGATGTAGAGCCCTTCGACCACGGCGAAGCTAGTCGGCATTGCTGGCCTCCTCGCTGCGGATGCGGGTGACGACCCGCTGGTGGAGACCGAGCAACCCGGCCAGGTCGTGCGCGGACATGCCCAGCCGGTGGGTGCCGTAGACGACCGCGAACCTGGTTTCGGCGCGGTGCAGCGGGAGCGTCTCGCCTTCGAGGCGGCGCCCGACCGCGACCAGGTCGACGATCTCCCCACCGAACAGAGTCGTGGTCGCAATCGGCCAGTCGCGGGCGATCGCGTCACGGGGACTTGGCGCCGCATCCCCGTCAGAGTGGCGCCCGTGCAAGAGCGTGATCATGACGCTGGCTCCGGCTCTGTCAGGGGCGCGGTGGGCTCGCCAGCGGCGGCGGTGAGTTCCTCGGCGGTGACCTTCTTCGCCGGGAACTCCTGCTCCACGGTCACCTCGCCGTTCTTGATCGACCCGTGGATGACCAGTAGCTCGCCCAGGTCTTTCTCGGTCCACTTCCCCGATTCGCGGCCCAGCTTGTCCTCGAGCTGGTCGACGGTGACGCCGAACTTCTCGAACGCGCCGACGGCGTCGGCGGCGCGCTGCTTCAGCGGCTTGCCTGATCCCTTCCCCGAGAGGGTGGCCTGGCACAGTTCCTCGGCCTCTTCGATGAACCAGTTCGGCAGGACCGAGAAGATCGCCTCACGCAGGCGGCGGGCGCCGTTGTTCGCGTTGTTCTCGTAGATGTCCCGCAGGTCGCCGAGGACTTTGACGCCCTGCTTCGTGTCGCGCTTGTGGGGGACGATGAACGTCGAGGCGACGCGGGTGTTGCGCTGGACGTCCCAGGCGTACGCCTGCATCTCGGACTCGGCGGCGGTGTCGTCGCGGCGCATCTCGTTGACGCCGTAGGCGGTGTTGCCCCAGATGCGGGCGAGTTCGCGGGCGAGGTGGATGGACAGGCCGGAGACGGTCTGGCCGGCGCGGGGGAACCGGAAGAACGCCTTCTTCGCCAGGCTCATCTGCCCGCATACCTCGCGCATCTCGGCGATCGCGGCGGTGATGTTGCGCGGGCACTGCTGGGCGACGACGATCGCGGCCTGGACTTCGGCGATCGCGCGGGACTGTTCGACGACGGTGGCCTGCCCGATCCGCGACGGTGCGAGCTGCGCCTGGAGGTCGGTGGTGGCGATGTCGGTGGTGTTCATGCGGTCAGGTACTCCTCGGATTCGGTGCGCTCGGCCCAGGCGGGGAGCGAGACGGTGGTGATGTCGGTCGGGTAGCCGGGCCAGGTGCCGGACTCGGCACAGGCGGCGAAGGTCTCCAGGGCGCGGCGGTTCTTCAGCTCGCCGAGGCGGAGCGTGTAGCCGTCGAGCTGGACGACGTGCACCAGGTGCGGCGAGGCTTTCTCCACGAAGACGAGGACGGCGGCGGGGTCGGGGTGGAGGCCGAGGGCGCGGACGCCGTCGAGGTAGAACGCGAGTTGCTGGTGGTAGCCGAAGTTCGCGATGGCTTTCTCGATCGAGGCGATGTCGGCGGCGGTCGTCGTCTTGACGTCGGCGACGATGAGCCGGCCGCCATCGGGGGCGGGTTTGATCCAGTCGAGGCGGGCCCGGCACCACACGCTGGTGGTTTCGTCGACCCAGAACAGGGACTGCTCGGGCAGACCGGTCCCCGCGGCGAGGAGCGGCCCGGCGACGGGGTGGCGGTTGATCGTCTGCACCATCGACAGGACGTCCTCGTACTCGTCTATGAGCAGCGGGACTTTCCCGTCGCCGTAGGCGGAGTCGCGCTTCTCTTTGGCGTCTTTGGTGCGGTAGGAGTCGGCGTCGATGATGACGATCTCGGGGCCGGTGCCGAGGACGAGGGCGTGCGCGGCGGTCCCGATGTCCCACACGGTTTTGTGGGTCCGGTGGGCCTGTTCCCAGTGGAACTTCGCGGGCGTGCCGGGCGGGAGGATCGCGCGCGCCCCGGTCGAGGACAGCGACCCGTCCGGGACCGGGTCGGCGTGGTAGACGTCCTCGGGGATGTCGTACACCCCCGGGGACGTCACCGTGAACTCGCCGCTCACCGGCCGGCCTCCAGGTACCCCGCGATGAGCGCGGCATAGTCGAGGTCGTCGGGGTCGGCGCCGCCCAGCAGCTCCTCATAGACGAGGTCGGCGATGGCGTGCCGGTCCCGGTGGTAGATGTCGAAGTCGCCTCCGTGGAGGTTGAGCGCGGCCCAGCCGTCAGCGAGCGCCCCGGCGGCTTTGTGGAGTGCGGTCTCGGCGGCGTCGGCGCGCTCGGCGGCGGCGCGGCGGGCCGCATCGGCGAAGGCTTCGCACTGCTCGGCGTGCTCCCGCTGCCGCTGCGTCCACTCCAGGTCCATCTCGAGCTGGGTGATCCGGTCGGCGTCGCGGCGGCCTTCGGCCTCGGCAATGCTCTTGTCGTCGGCGAGGTTCACGTCCATGGCCGCGATCGCGTCCAACTGCGCGTCGGACAGGTACTCGTAGTCGATCGTCATGGCTACTTGGCCTCCTCGGCGGCAGCGGCCGCGATCGCGGGCATGACCCGCTTGAACCAGGCCGTCGCCTCATAGCCGTTCCCGGCGAACTCCTCGAAACCTTCGTAGGCGTTGTGGATCTCGCCGGTGTACTCGTTGCGCCACTGCCACGGCACGCCTTGCGCGTCGATCCAGGCCCCGACCTGGATCATCAAGGCGGTGTGCAGCTCGGAGCAGCCCTCGCCGTTCGGGCCGGTGTAGCCGTAGGCGGTATCGAAGTCGATCCGGGCGAAGTGCCGCGGTGTGACGATGCGGGGCTCTTCGCCTTCGTCGACGTACTCGGGGTCCTCGTATTCGGGTTCGGGGTTGCGCCAGGCGCCGTTCTCGCCGTAGTGGATGAACGTCCAGGCGGGGAGCCCCTGTCCCGGCGTGGTGAGGTCGGAGTGCGTCCAGACCTCGCCGCCGGTTTCCCAGACCTGCTGATCGGGCGTCCGACCCTGGTCGTCGTGCTTCGCCAGCGCGGCCTTGACGACGTCGCGCAGTTCAGCGAGGTCGACCTCGCCTTGGATGTACATGTCGGTGGAGAGAGTCATCGGATTAGTCCTTTCGGGGGTGGTGGGTTCGTCGACGGGCTGCGGGGCCGGGGCGGGAGTGTGTCGTCGTCCGCCGCGGCGGCCTCTGCGGGTGCGTTTCGGTGTGCGCATCAGGTCTCCTCAGGTGGTGGCGGGGCCCGCGCCAGAGGGCCCCGCCGGAGTTACGTCTGTTGGTTGAGCTGGTCGTTCAGGGCGCGGACACGGCGACGCATCCGCCGGTCGGACTCCAGCTCGATCTCGATATCGGTCAGGTCGAGCAGCTCGGGGACGGTCATGCCGTAGATCTCGTAGCCGGTCTGGAACCGGTCACGAAGGAAGGCATCGATCGCCTTGTCCGCGCGGCGGCGGCGCTTGACCCACTGGGCCAGCCGCGACACACCGACAGCGGCGAGGATCAGGAGCGCAAGCAGGACCGTCATTCCTGTCCCTCCCTCGGCCAGTCGGTCCAGTCCGCGTCCGTGCCGCGACCCGACAGGGCCAGCGCGACAGCGGCGACGAACGAGGCGAACAGGACCAGGCCGGGCAGCGACCACACCAGGGACATGAACTGCTCCATCACCGCCACCTCCCGACCGGGATCGGGAGCGTGGACTCATCGACCAGCTCCCCCTCGATCACCCGGCCCGCACGGTGACGGCCCACCGGACGCCGAGCCGCCACCTCGGTCACCAGGACGCACACCCCCACAGCGAGCACCGCGGCCAGCGCCAGAGCGGCGACAAACATCGGACCGGTCATGACTGCCCCCCTTCGGGGTTGATGCCGTACTCGCGGTCACCAACGACCTCGGAGAAGAACTCCCCGAGCGCATCGGCCTGGTCGGTCTGGTGGGCCACCAGCGCCTCCGCCAGCGGCGCCTTCAGCGCCTCAGCGGACGACACCAGCCGATCGATCGCACCCACCGCGTGCGCCAACTCCGCATACGCCGCCGACGCGCCCTCACGGGTGCTGGTGTCCCGGCCCTGCCACGCCGTCGCGTGACGCGCCACCGACTCAGCGAGATCCATCAAGTCCTGACCGGACTGCACATAGCCGCTCATGACCACGACCCCCCGTCGATGTCCCCGCACGTCCCGCGCGGTGAGTCGTAGTGGTGGAGGATCAGATCCGGTATGGCCTCCCAGTAGGCGTGCAGCACCTCCAGGTAGTGCGCCTCGCAGACCCGCCGGCCGCCGACGTCGTGCATCGCACCCGCCTCGCAGTCCAGGGCGTCGACCCGGTCGACCTCGGCGCGCGGGCCCGGCTTGATGGCGGTCATCGGGCCACCGCCGTCCGGTGCTGCCACTGGGCGGTCGTCATCGGCGACCCGCCCACCTCGGCACCGAACTGCGCGAGCAGGTCGCGTACCGCCTGCGCCGCCCTGCCGTCGCCGTAGGCGCCGTCCTCCAGGTAGTACTGGACAACACCGGCGCTGTAGTGCGTGCCGAGCGCCGAGACGACGTGGACGGTCTCCTCGCGCTCGGTCTCCTGTACCTGGCTCACAGCGCACCGCCCTCGGCGCGGCACTCGGCGGCGGCGGTCTCGTAGGAGGCGTACGTCTGGTCGTGGACCTCCGACAGCGCCTGCATCTCCGCGACCACTACGTCAGCCGCGGCCTGGTCGAACGCAGCGACCGCGTCGAACATGTCCTGGACGAGGAGTCCGTACTGCTCGGATTCGGTGTTGAGCTGGTCGGCCAGGTCGAGCGCCTCGGCGCACGCGGCGGGCGGGGCGGCCTCCGTGTAGTACAGGTGCACCCCGAAACCACCGATCACGACCGCGACCGGCATCGCCAAGACCGGCGCCAGCCAGTCCCACACCGACCGGCGCGGCTTGCGCGGCTTCGGCTCGGGCGCAGAGGCGACCGGCATCACCGACGTCGACGCCCAGAACGGCGGCGGCACCGGAGCCGGCGACGCTGGGTGCTGCCCAGGCGGATACGTCGCGTGAGTCACGAGCGGAGGCGACTGCCACCCTCGGCCTGTAGACTGTTCGCTGTTCATCAGGACTTCCTTTCGAGACTTTGGTCCTGGAGAACCGCCTCGGCCGCTGATCCCGGCCGGGGCTTTTCTCATCTGTCGTGGGACGCCGGGCCTTGAACCCGGTGACGGCCAGCCGTGGCTTTCCGTCGCCCCGCTCCCGCCTCCTGGTGCAGCCCCCGTGGATGACGGAGACGAGAGCTATTCAGTTGGTCCGCCGCCTCCCGGCGGTGGTCTTAGGTGGGGCCAGCCCCTACCCCTCAGAAGGGCCAGCCCCAGTGGGAGAGCGAGTAGCTCGATCCCGGTCCCGGCCGCGCCACCCCTCAGAAACGAGGCCGGGAGACTGTGGAGTTATCGAGGTCGCGGGCCCGGTGTCGGGTGCGTCGGTTTCGGGTGCGTCCCCGCGCCACCGGCGCTCATACGGCCCGCAATCGCGGCTGCTCGCCTCCGGCGACCGCCGGGCGGTATGAGCGAGCCTCGAACGCCTGGAGGTCTTCCTCGGGGATCACGTACTTGCAGCCGATGCGGAGATGGCCCAGCTCGTCGGTGTTGCAGAGCTTGCGGACCTCGTCGGTGGAGATGCGGAGTCGTTCGGCGACCTCGGCGGTGGTGAAGCGGACGTTCATGCCCTCACTCCTTGCCTGTAGAAGAGGACCTTGGGGTCCACGTCGAGCAGTTGCGGAAGGTCGAACACGAGATCCGCTGAGGGTGAGCTGCGGCCCGTGCGGAGGCGGTAGATGGTCGTGGGGGTGGTGCCGATGGCCTCGGCGCGCTTGACGTCGGTGTCCCATCCTTTTTCGCTGGTCATGCGGATAAAGATGTTGTCGTCGAGAAGAAGTCGACCTCTGTTCTTCCTTCCGGGATTCATGTAATGATCCTAGTTCTTCCTGAAGGAAGAATACAAGCGCGTAGGGGTCATACTTTCGGGTGGTCTAGTCGGACGTTCGGATGATCACTAAAGAATGATTAGTCGATAACATTGCATGCATGCAATCAGATATACGACACAAATCGTCGCACAGGAAGAACAGTCGTAACCGTCCCGACGCAGGTCACGACAGGAGCACCAGGCCCGGCGGCGGGAGCCCTGCCCCACCCGTGTCCGCTAGAGTCGTACACGTGCGTAATGAAAGTGGTGGTCAAACAACCGGGGAAGCCTTCGTCAGCTACCTCGAAGAACTCCGCGACCGCGCCGGCATCTGGTCCAACACCGAACTCGCCGAACGTGTTCGCGAGGTCGGCAGTCCCCGCTTCAACGCCTCGGTCATCTCCAAGTGGAAGACGGGTGCCACCGATCCCGGCATCGAGAGCCTCCGCGCCATCGCGAAGGTCCTCGGCGTGGACCCGATCCACCTGTTCCTCAAGGCAGGCCTTGTGGTCCGCGAAGACCTTGGACAACGCCATGTCGATCCGGTGTACGAAGACCTCGTGCAGCTCGACCACGACATCGAGGACCACGAACTGTCGCAGGTGCGTGATGAACTACAACGACTCCGGGCGCACATCAGCATCCTGGTCGCCACGACGCGCGGCACCGTCGAGCGGATCGTGGAAGAGTCCGGCAAGAAGATGAAGCCGGTCCGCCGCAGGCGGAAAGCGAGCTAGGCCATAAATTCATACGAACGGATGACCCCATAGTGCGCCCGTGCGTGCACGCACTGTGATTACATATCTGTACGACAGGTGCTGCTATGCCACACGACCCCGAAACGGAACCACCGTCATGGTCATGCGCGCCTGCCGTCTCATCGCTGTTACCACCAGCGTTGTCCTCGGCATCATCCTCGCCACCGCCGAATCTGTCGCCGCTGTGTACGACGGCACCATCGTCCCCGCGTTCCGCACCTGGCTGCTCGCCGGCGCCACCCTCGCCGTGATCGCTATCAGCACCCTCGCAGTCCTCGACCGGCTCCGCCGCATCGAGGACGAGCTGTCCCATCTCGCCACCCAACGCCGCGCCGAACGCGACTACCACGACGTCGAGAGCCGACTGCGCCCTAACGGCAACATCACCACCCTCTACCCCGAAGAGGAGTAACCACATGCCCCGAAAACCCCCAGACCGCATACCTCGCACTCGTATGTTCGAAGACCGCAAGGGACGCTGGCACGCCTTCGTCGACGCCGGCCGCAAACCCGACGGCTCCCCAGACAGGCGCCACCGTGAAGCCGCCACCGAAGAAGAACTCGCCCCCAAAGTCCTCGCCCTCGAAGACGAGATCGACGAGAACGGCGCACCGAAGGTCGGACGCTCCAAGAAGTTCTCGGCGTGGCTCGATGAATGGATCGGCACCTATGCGCCGCTTCAGGTCCGGCACACCACCCTGCGCTGCTACCAGTCGCAGATCCGCAACTACCTCGCCCCCAGGTTGGGGGAGTGGCGGCTGTCCGAACTCAACAAGCGGCACTTCGCGACGCTCTACCGCGACCTCCAGACTGAAGGGCTCGCCCCGGCATCGGTGCATCTCGTGCACCGAACCGCCTCCGTCGCGCTTAACCGAGCCATCGATTTCGAGGAGGTCGGCATCCGGGCGAACCCCGCCGCCGCGGCCAGGAACGCTCTGCCACCGATCCGCAGTGAGTCGGTCGTCCCGCTCGACGCCGACGAGGTCGCCCGCATCACCGAAGCGGTCGCCGAGGAACGCAACCATGCCCGCTGGTGGCTGGCGTTCATGGGCGCCCGCCAGGGCGAGGTGCTCGGTATGCGGTGGTCGGACATCGACTGGGACACCGGGATCCTTACTATCCGTCGGCAGCTGCAACGCCAGACCTACGAGCACGGGTGCGACGATCCGCATAAATGCGCGGAGGCGAACTGCACCACCGCCGAGGGCTGCGAGGCGACGTGCCGGGGCCGGAAGTGGGCGCACGGGTGCGACGACCCGGAGATGTGCGCCCTCCCGCATTGCCTCCGGCCGCTCTACCCCAGCGACGCTGCCCGCGGCGCCAAACGCAAATCGTGCCCGCCCCGCTGTACGGGCCACGGCCGGGCGTGTCCCGACCGGCAACGGTCGGCGTGCACCATCAAGTCCCACGCCATCGCCTGCCCACCCGACTGCACCGGTCATGCTCGTCACTGCCCGGAGAAGATCGGCGGTCTGGTCTTCACCGAGATCGAGGCCGCCACCGGCAGCGCCGAGGTGTCGGCCGGTCGCGTGGGCGGGCGCCGCAAGAGCAGGCGCGACCTGCGCCCCAAGTCCCAGGCGGGGAACCGCAGGCTCCCGCTGCCGCAGATCGTCCGCGACGAGCTCCGCATCCACCAGGCCAGGCAGGAGCTGGAGCAGGCCGAAGCCGGGTCGATGTGGGCCGGGCACGATCTGATCTTCACCACCCGGCTCGGGGCACCGATCGATCCCAGGCAGGACTGGGAGGACTGGGAGGAGATCCTCGACGCCGCCGGCGTGGAATACCTCCCCCTCCATGGAGCGAGGCATTCGGCGGCGACGTTCCTCGGCGGGCTCGGGGTGGACTCGGTGATCGCGATGGCGATGCTCGGATGGGCCTCCCCGGAGATGGCGAAACGCTACCAGCATGTGCCGGACACGCACCTGATCGCCGCCGCCGACCGGCTCGGGGAGGCCGCGTTCCGGCGTACTGCTACGGGCCGTGCTACGAGCGTCCATGAGCCCGGTTTCGAGTAAGCAAAAAGGCCGGTGCGTGACCGGCCCTACCTGCGGTTATATGTGCGCCGCCAGGGACTCGAACCCCGAACCCGCTGATTAAGAGTCAGCTGCTCTGCCAGTTGAGCTAGCGGCGCTTGATGATTGAGCTGCTGTGGGCCGTCCGGCCCGTGTCGCTCGCACGAGGAGAAACTTTAGCACGTCCTACGGGCTCCCGCTCCAGGGGGCCGACCGGTGGTTACGCTTGAGCGGTGACAAGTTTCGTTGACCGGGTGAACCTGCAGGTCATTGCCGGTAAAGGTGGAAACGGCTGTGTGTCGGTCCACCGTGAGAAGTTCAAGCCGCTGGGCGGCCCCGACGGTGGCAATGGCGGACACGGCGGTGATGTCGTGTTCGTCGTCGACCCGAACGTCCACACGCTGCTCGACTTCCACTTCCAAAGCCGCCTGCAGGCCGGCAACGGCAAGCACGGGAAGGGATCGAACCGAGACGGCGCCGCAGGCGAGACCCTGCGCGTCTCAGTGCCCAACGGCACAGTGGTGTACGCGAACGGCGAGCAACTCGCCGACCTCACCGGCGCCGGCACCGAGGTGACGGTCGCGAGCGGCGGCCGCGGCGGCCGCGGCAACGCCTCGCTCGTCAGCTCCAAACGGCGCGTCCCCGGCTTCGCCGAACTCGGCGAACCCGGCGGTGAGTTCGACATCACCCTCGAACTCAAGAGCGTCGCCGACGTCGGACTCGTCGGCTTCCCTTCGGCGGGCAAGTCCTCGCTCATCGCCGCGATGTCGGCCGCGCGCCCGAAGATCGCCGACTACCCGTTCACGACCCTGACCCCGAACCTCGGCGTCGTGTCCGCCGGAGAGACCACCTACACGATCGCCGACGTCCCCGGCCTGATCCCCGGAGCCGCCCAAGGCAAGGGCCTCGGGCTGGAGTTCCTCCGGCACATCGAGCGCTGCGCGGTACTGGCGCACGTCGTCGACTGCGCCAACCTCGAGACCGACCGCGATCCGGCATCCGACATCGACGCGCTCGAACACGAACTCGCCGAGTACGGCGGCCTGGCCGACCGGCCGCGCATCATCGCGCTCAACAAGATCGACATTCCCGACGGCCGCGAGCTCGCCGCGTTCGTCCGCCCCGACCTCGAGAAGTACGGCTGGCCGGTCTACGAGGTCAGCGCCGTCAGCCGTGAGGGACTGCGCGAACTGTCCTTCGCCTTCGCGCGAGCGGTGGAGGACTACCGAGCCGAGCAGCCGCCGATCGAGGCGACGCGAGTCGTCATCCGGCCGGCCGCCGTCGACGACTCCGGTTTCGAGGTCCACAAGCTGACGCCCGCCTACGAGGGCGATGTCGAATTCGCCGTCAGCGGGCAGAAACCCGAGCGGTGGGTCGGCCAGACGAACTTCGAGAACGAGGAGGCCGTGGGATACCTGGCCGACCGTTTGGCCAACCTCGGCATCGAGGAGGAGCTCGCGAAGCAGGGGGCCGTGCCGGGCTCGGTGGTCCGGATCGGCGAGAGCGAGTTCGAGTGGGAGCCGACCGACCCGACGGTCATCGCCACGGTCGGGCCGCGCGGCACGGACGCGAGGTTCGAGCGGAGCGACCGCAAGGGTGCGGACGAGCGGCTCGCCGAGCGCAAAGCACGACGGGCAGAGTTGCTCGAACGTGTCGCCAAGGAAGAGGAAGCCCGCGGCAAACGACGCCGCGGCTAGCCTCATCACCGGTATTGAACTGCGGAAACACGAGGTTTGCAAGGGTGTGGCGCCGAACACGCACCCCCCTTGTAAACCTCTGTTCCGGGTCGCGTAAATTAGTTCTTGCCCGCGGGGGAAACGGACAGGAAAGCCGAAAGGCCCTGGTCGAACCGCAAAGGGCAAAACTCCGAGCGAACAGGTCGGGGCCCACAGCGGCCGAAAATCGATCTGGTAAGTTTCTGGAGCCGCTCCGATCGGAGCTGGGACATCCAAGATGTTTTCAGGCTGATTGTGGCGTGTTGTTTGAGAACTCAACAGGGTGTTTGGATGGTCAGCGTGTGGGCTGGCTGTGGATCTTTCGGGGTTCATGGTTGGTACTGTTTTTGACTGTCTTTTCCTTGGGGCGTACTGGTTTGCTGAACTGGTGGGTCTCGGATGATCGGTCAGGGCATGCTTCGGCACATTGCTTCGCGCTGATGCTCGGTTTCGGGTGTTGGTGTGTTTGGTTTTGGTTGGAGAGTTTGATCCTGGCTCAGGACGAACGCTGGCGGCGT
>NZ_ATYW01000016.1 GCF_000427885.1 Glycomyces tenuis DSM 44171 | reverse complement strand
CCCCCCCCCGAAATCCTTGCCGCGCAAGGAGAGGGAAGACGACCGGCCCTGCCGCCGAACAGCGACCCCGCCCCCCCACCCACCTCGTCGTCGCCGCCCGNTCGAAGCCCCACCCCAACGCACACCCAGACGAAGACCCCTCCTCGCGCCGCCGCCTGGTCGTCGCCGCCCGCTCGGACAGCGACCACCCACCGAGCACGAAGCCGCCCACACCCGCGCGACCACCACCGGGATCCCCAAGTAAGCGCACACCACAAGCGGCCATCACCGGCCTTCCGAGAGCACCGACCACCTGACCGCCGAACAGCGACCCCGCCCACTGCCTCCGGCCGATTACTGCCTCGGACCGACTACCGCATGGCGTCCTTGACCGCGGCCGCCACCGCCGGAGCCACGTGCGGGTCGAACACGCTCGGCACGATGTACGTCGCGTTCACCTGGTCCTCCCCGACGCTGTCGGCGATCGCCCGCGCCGCCGCCAGAGCGGCCGCGTCGTTCCACCCCCGCGCCTGCGCGTCCAGCAGCCCCCGGAACACCCCCGGGAACGCCAGCACGTTGTTGATCTGGTTCGGCTGGTCCGAGCGGCCGGTCGCCACGATCGCCGCATAGCGCGCCGCCTCGGTCGGGCTGATCTCCGGGTCGGGGTTGGCCAGCGCGAACACGATCGGGTCCTTCGCCATCTTCGCCACGTCCGAGCCCTTGAGGATGTTCGGCGCGCTCACCCCGATGAACACGTCCGAGCCCTCCACCGCGCCCGACAGGTCACCGGAGTAGCCGTCCTTGTTGAAGTTGTCGGCCAGCCACTTCCACGTCTCGTTGTCGGTCTCCATGCCCTCGTGCAGCGCCCCGTCCCGGTCCACCGGCACGATGTCACCGATCCCGGCCTTCGCCAGCAGCCGCATGATCGCCGTCCCCGCCGCCCCGCAGCCGACGACGGTGGCGCGCACCTCCGCGAACTCCTTGCCGACCACGCGCAGCGCGTTCGTCAGTGCCGCGAGCACCACGATCGCGGTGCCGTGCTGGTCGTCGTGGAACACCGGGATGTCGAGCTTCTCGCGCAGCCGCGCCTCGATCTCGAAGCAGCGCGGCGCGGCGATGTCCTCGAGGTTGATGCCCCCGTACGTCGGCGCCAGCGCCGTCACGATGTCCACGATCTCGTCGGTGTCCTGCGTGTTCAGGCACACCGGCCAGGCGTCGACGCCCGCGAACTTCTTGAACAGGGCCGCCTTGCCCTCCATGACCGGCATCGCCGCCTCCGGCCCGATGTTGCCCAGCCCGAGCACCGCCGAGCCGTCGGAGACGACGGCGACGGTGTTGCGCTTGATCGTCAGGCGCCGCGCGTCGTCGGGGTTCTCGGCGATCGCCATGCACACGCGGGCCACGCCGGGCGTGTACGCCATCGACAGGTCGTCGCGGTTCTTCAGCGGCACCTTCGGCTGCACTTCGATCTTGCCGCCCAGGTGCATCAGGAAGGTCCGGTCGGAGACCTTCTTGACCTCGAAGTCCGGCATCGCCCCGAGGATCTGGGTCACCTGCTCGGCGTGCGAGGCGTCGGAGGTGTCGCACGTGAGGTCGACGACCATCCTCCCGCTGTCCGAGGAGACCACGTCGAGGGCGGTGACGATGGCGCCCGCCTGCCCTACGACGGTGGCCAGGCGCCCGGCGGCGCCGGGGTCCGCCGAGAGCGCCAACCGGACCGTGATGGAGAAACCGGCGCTGGTCAGTCGCGCAGAAGTCATGCCACTCCTTGATAGTCACCACGTTGTGGACTACGAGAACGAATACCGGAAGGCCGAATCGCCACGCCGTGGGCCCGGGTACTCGGGTACCGGCAATTCTGCCACCGTCGCCGGGCTCCCCGTCCGGCGAGCCGAGCCCCACGTGGGGGACGTGGCCCGGCCCACTCCCGGCAGGGTCGGACGCGACACCGAATATTCGCTTCGTATCGAGGCGAATACGTGTCAAGCTTGAGGCGATGCAGATGGAGTATCAGAACTTGAACGAAGAATCTCCCGTGAACACCACCGAGACCCCGTCCACCGGAGAGCTGGACCTGGAGGCGCGCCAGGCGCTGCGGCGCGTCTCCGGTCTCGCCTCCACCGAGCTCGCCGACGTCACCGACGCCGAGTACCGGCGCCTGCGCCTCGAGCAGGTCGTCCTGGTCGGCGTGTGGACCGAGGGCACCGCCGAGGACGCCGAGAACTCCCTGGCCGAACTGGCCGCCCTGGCCGAGACCGCCGGCTCCGTGGTCGTCGACGGCCTCATCCAGCGCCGCTCCAAGCCCGACCCGGGCACCTTCATCGGCTCGGGCAAGGTCCGGGAGGTCAAGGACGTCGTCGAGGCGCTCGGCGCCGACACGGTGATCTGCGACGGCGAACTCTCGCCCGGCCAGCTGATCGCCCTCGAGAAGGCGGTCAACGTCAAGGTCATCGACCGCACCGCGCTGATCCTCGACATCTTCGCCCAGCACGCCAAGAGCGCCGAGGGCAAGGCCCAGGTCGAGCTCGCGCAACTCCAGTACCTCCTGCCGCGCCTGCGCGGCTGGGGCGAGGCCATGAGCCGCCAGGCCGGCGGCCGCGCCGGGAGCAACGGCGGCGTGGGCCTGCGCGGCCCCGGTGAGACGAAGCTCGAGACCGACCGCCGCCGCATCCGCGCGAAGGTCGCCAAGCTCCGCCGCGAGCTGGCGAAACTCACCGTCACCCGCGAGACCAAGCGCGATTCGCGCTCCCGCAACCGGGTGCCGGGCGTCGCCATCGCCGGCTACACGAACGCCGGCAAGTCGAGCCTGCTCAACGCCCTCACCGGCGCGGGCATCCTCGTCCAGGACGCCCTGTTCGCCACGCTCGACACCTCCACGAGGCGCTCTCGTACCTCCGAAGGCCGCGAGTACACCGTCTCCGACACCGTCGGCTTCGTCCGCCACCTGCCCCACCAGCTGGTCGAGGCGTTCCGCTCGACGCTCGAGGAGGTCGCCGAGTCCGACCTGGTCGTGCACGTCGTCGACGGCTCGCACCCCGACCCGGTCGGCCAGGCCGACGCGGTCCGCGAAGTGCTCGCCGAGGTCGGCGCCGAGGACGTCCCCGAGCTGCTCGTGGTCAACAAGGTCGACGCGGTCGACCCCGACCGCCTGCTCCAGCTGCGGTCGGACTGGCCCGACGCGGTGTTCGTCTCGGCGCGCACCGGCGAAGGCGTCGACAAGCTCCGCGACGCGATCGAGCGGGCCCTGCCGCAGCCGGACGTGTCCCTGCGGGTATGCGTCCCGTACGTGCGCGGTGACCTCGTCTCGCGCGTGCGCTCCCGAGGAGAGGTCCTCTCCACCGAGCACCGCGGTGACGGCACGGTGATGACCGTCCGGGTGGATCCCTCGCTCGCTGGGGAATTGCGCCCGTTCGTCCTTGAAACGGACTTATCTTCCGTGGTCTTGAACATGTCTCGCAGGGGGCCCGCTATCGTGCGGGCGTGTTCTGGAACACTTGCCTGATGCGAGAGCGCCGTGGGATACGTCCTGCCTGGAAGACGCGACTCGTCGCCGGGGCGGCCGGGGCCGTCCTGGCGGTGGCCGTGTCTCCGGCCCATGCCCAGGACGACGAGGGATCGGGTGCGGAGCGGCTCTGCGGCCTGCACGACTTCCCCACACAAGGGGCCTCGGGCATCACCAGCGCGGGCGACGACGGCTGGTGGGTGGTCTCCGGCGGCGACAACCAGGACACGACGCTGTCCGTCCTGCGCATCGGCGCCGACTGCAGCATGCGCCCGGACGACGAGGCCTGGATCGAACACGACCCCCGTGATCCGCAGGCGCTGGCGACCGACTCCGAGGGGTATCTGTGGATCGCCGACACCGGCGAGGCGCTCGACCGCGACAGCATCGCGGTCAACTGGGTCGATCCCGAGGACCGGACCGACACCGGGATGTACCGCTTCGTCTTCCCCGAGGGCCCCGAGGAGACCGAGGCCTTCGTGCTCCTCCCCGAGACCGACACCCCCCTGTTCATCACCGCGGGCGACGGCGAGGCGAACCTGTACGGGCCGTCCGGCGAGATGCTTGAGTACGACACCCCGATGGAGAACCTCGGCGCGGTCGCCCTCTCCGAGGGCGGCTCGGTCACCGGCGCGGCCGTCAACGCCGACGGCACGAAAGTGGTGCTGCGGACCGCGGACACCGCCTACGAGTGGGCCGTCGAAGGCGGCGACGTCGTCGGGGCGCTGACCGGCGCCGAGCCGACCCTCACCCCCCTCGCCAGCGAAGGCGAGGCCCAGGACATCACTTACGACGCCGAGGGCAACTTCAACACGCTCGCGCGACTGGACAGCGAAGACACCTTCGCCCAGATCGACAAGTACACCCCGGCAGCCCCGCCGGCCGCCGAACCCTCCGAGGAGAGCGGCGGCGACCAGGCCTCCGGAGGAGGCGACGAGGGCGGCGGCATCGTCGACTTCATCCTGGGCCTGGGCTTCGACACCATCGTCAGGATCCTCGCCGGCATCGCCGTGGTCGGCTTCCTGGTGATGCTCGGCGGCATCCTCGCCATCCGCAAGTCGCGGCGCGCCCGTGACGGCGCCGATGAGGACGACACCGAGATGGGCTTCGCCAAAGAGGAGCCCGTGTTCGGCGACGTCGAGAACGACCCCGTCGACATCGGTCTCGACAGCGGCCAGCCCGACCCCGAGGTCGGCCAGCTCGCCCAGGGCGGGGCCGTCTACGGCGCGCAGCGGGCCGAACCGAGCGGCAACGTCTACGGCGGCGCCAAGGGAGCCGAGCCGAGCGGGAACGTCTACGGCGGCGCGAGACCGGAGGCCTCAGGGAGCGTCTACGGCTCGGCGCCGCCCGAACCGCGGCCCGAGCCTCCCGCCCCCGCACCGGGCGGCGGGCGCTCCGAACCTCAGTACGGCGCCTTCGAAGGGGCAGGCCAGGGCAGCATCTACAACAACGCCGGCGAGTCCTTCGCGGTCGAGCCGCCCGCGGGCGGCGCCTACGGGGCTCCCCGCCAATCGGGCGGAGCGGTCTACGGCGGCGGCGAGGCGACGGGCTCGACCTACGGGAGCCCGCGCGAGCCGGGCGGCGCCTACGGCGGCTCGCCAGCGAACGTCGAGTCGACAGGGACGGTCTACGGCAGCGGGGGAGGACGGACCCAGGAGCCGGACGAGGACTACTGGGGCCCGCCTGACGGCGGCGGTCGGCGGCGTTAGCGGCGCACCCACTCACTGGTGCGGCCGCGCGCCGGTCGGATGGACGGTCAGATCTTCCGGAGGACGGCGACGACTCGGCCGAGGATCTCGGCCTCGGTGGCGTCGATCGGTTCGTACAGCGCATTGGCGGGCATCAGCCACGGCTTGCCGCCCTTGCGCTTCCACGTCTTGACGGTGGCCTCACCGTCGATCATGGCGGCCACGATCTCGCCGTTGAGCGCATCGGGCTGCTGGCGCACCACGACCCAGTCGCCGTCGGTGATGGCCGCCTCGATCATCGAGTCGCCCTTGACGCGGAGCAGGAAGTGGATGCCCTCGCCGACGAACTCCGCCGGCAGGGGCATGACGTCGTAGTCGCGCTCCTCGGCGAGGATCGGCTGCCCCGCGGCGATCTCGCCGACCATCGGGACGTAGCGCGGACGCGGATGCTGCGAGCAGGTCTGCACGCCCCCCGGCGTGGACTGCTTGACGCCGACGGCGCGCGGGCGCCCCGCCAGGCGGTTCAGGTAGCCCTTTCGTTCGAGCTGCTTCATCTGGTAGGCGACGCTGGAGGCCGACGCCAGGCCGACCTCGGCGCCGATCTCTCGGACGCTGGGTGGATACCCCTTGTTGTTGATGAACTCCTCGATGTACTCGAGGACTTGCTGTTGCCGGCGAGTCAGCTTGCGCGTCTTCGCTCGGGCTGTTGTGGTCTCGGTAGCCACAGGAAGCTCCTGTAAGACAAATGGGACGGTATGTCTGATTCCGACAATGTAACTCAGGCTCGGTGTCAAGTCAAACATTCGTGCGACTTCGGCGTGTCGCCGCACTCGCCTGAATGTGGGGCGGCTCGTGTCTCCGGGGGTGCAGTACGGGTGTTCGTATCGCATATGGTGAGCTGAACGCCCCGCCGAGGCCCTCCAAGATCACGGATGTGCCAAATCGAGCTATCATTGCCACTAGATCTTGTGGTTTGATGTATCGTCTCTCACTAGGTGTTGGGGTTTGAACCCCACATGCGGTGACCGAAAGCGAACCGAACCGCCGCGGAACCGGAATCCGGCCTCGCCGAGCAGGACAAGTCGACCCTCGAGAAGGAGAGTAGCGATGCGATGCCCTTACTGTCGTCATCCCGACAGTCGAGTGGTCGACTCCCGCGAGGCCGAGGACGGAAAGATCATCCGGCGCCGCCGGGTCTGCCAGCAGTGCGAGAAGCGGTTCACCACCGTCGAGGAGTCGATCCTCGCCGTGGTCAAGCGCAGCGGGGCCACCGAGCCCTTCAGCCGCGCCAAAGTCAAGCAGGGCGTCTGGAAGGCCTGCCAGGGACGGCCGGTCGACGCCGACGACGTGGCGAAACTGGCCCAGGCCGTCGAGGACGAGATCCGCTCACGGGGCGTCGCCGAAGTGCCGAGCCACGAGGTCGGCCTCGCGATCCTCGAACCGCTGCGCCAGCTCGACGAGGTCGCCTACCTGCGCTTCGCCAGCGTCTACCGAGGCTTCGAATCCCTCGAGGACTTCGAGGCCGCCATCGCGCAGCTGCGCGAGCAGCACGCCGCCGGCCGCGGCGACTGACACACCCACCGAACCACCAGGGCATGAGAGACAGGGGCGAGACATGCCGAAGACCGTGAAGAAGACCGCCAAGCAGCCAAGCGAGGGCCTGCGAATCGAACGTGTGTTCACTACGGAGGGGGTCCATCCGTACGACGAGGTCGAGTGGGAGTCCCGCGACGTCGTCATGACCAACTGGCGCGACGGCTCGGTCAACTTCGAGCAGCGCGGCGTCGAATTCCCCGCGTTCTGGAGCCAGAACGCCACCCAGATCGTCACCTCGAAGTACTTCCGCGGCGCCGCGGAAACCCCCCAGCGCGAACGGAGCCTCAAGCAGCTCATCGACCGCGTCGTGGGCGCCTACCACGCCGCCGGCGAGAAGAACGGCTACTTCGCCACCGCCGCCGACGCCCAGATCTTCGCCGACGAGCTCACCTGGCTCCTGCTCCACCAGTACTTCAGCTTCAACTCCCCAGTCTGGTTCAACGTCGGAACCGAAGCGGCCCAACAAGTGTCGGCGTGTTTCATCCTTAGTGTCGACGACACGATGGAGTCCATCCTCGATTGGTACAAAGAGGAGGGAATGATCTTCAAGGGCGGCTCCGGCGCCGGGGTCAACCTCTCCAAGATCCGCGCCTCGGCCGAGCTGCTGTCCTCCGGCGGCAACGCCTCCGGGCCGATCAGCTTCATGCGCGGCGCCGACGCTTCGGCCGGGACGATCAAGTCCGGCGGCGCCACGCGCCGCGCGGCCAAGATGGTCGTCCTCGACGTCGACCACCCCGACATCGAGGAGTTCATCGCCACCAAGGCCCGCGAAGAGGACAAGATCCGGGCCCTGCGCGACGCCGGCTTCGACGTCGACCTCGGCGGCGAGGACATGTTCTCGGTCCAGTACCAGAACGCCAACAACTCGGTGCGCGTCTCCGACGAGTTCATGCGCGCCGTCGAAGAGGGCACCGACTACGCCCTGACCGGCCGCCTCGACGGCAAGGAGATCGCCCGCCGCGACGCCCGCGAGATCTTCCGCAAGATGGCCGAGGCCGCCTGGGAGTGCGCCGACCCCGGCATCCAGTACGACGACATCATCAACGACTGGCACACCAACCCGAACACCGACCGCATCTACGCGTCTAATCCCTGCTCGGAGTACATGTCGCTCGACGACTCGTCGTGCAACCTCGCCAGTCTCAACCTCATGAAGTTCCTCGGCGAGGACGGCTCCTTCGACGTCGAGCGGTTCGTGAAGACCGTCGAGTTCGTCATCACCGCCATGGAGATCTCGATCTCCTTCGCGGACTTCCCGACCGAGAAGATCGGGCAGACCACCCGCGACTTCCGCCAGCTGGGCATCGGCTACTCGAATCTGGGCGCCCTGCTCATGGCCTCCGGCCACGCCTACGACTCGGACGAGGGCCGCGCGATCGCCGCGGGCATCACCTCCCTGATGACCGGCGTGTCCTACCGCCGCTCCGCCGAGCTCGCCGGCGCGGTCGGCCCGTACGCCGGCTACGAGCGCAACGCCGAACCGCACCAGCGGGTCATGCGCAAGCACGCCGCCGCGGCCGACGAGGTCCGCACCTTCGGCGACGTCGACGCGAGCATCCTGGAGGCCGCGAAGGCCGAGTGGGCCAAGGGCAACGAGCTCGGCGCCGTCAACGGCTGGCGCAACGCCCAGGCCTCGGTGCTGGCCCCGACCGGCACCATCAGCTTCATGATGGACTGCGACACCACCGGTATCGAGCCGGACCTGGCGCTGGTCAAGCACAAGAAGCTCGTCGGCGGCGGTTCGATGGAGATCGTCAACCAGACCGTGCCGCGCGCCCTCGCCAGCCTCGGCTACGGCGAGGAGGACAGCAAGGCGATCGTCGACTACATCGCCGAGCACGGCCACGTGGTGGGCGCGCCCGCGCTCGCCGAGGAGCACTACTCGGTGTTCGACTGCGCCATGGGCGAGCGGGCCATCTCCCCGATGGGCCACGTCCACATGATGGCCGCCGTGCAGCCGTTCCTGTCCGGCGCGATCTCCAAGACGGTGAACGTGCCCGAGAGCGCCACGATCGCCGACTTCGAGGAGATCTACTTCCAGGGCTGGAAGCTCGGCCTCAAGGCGCTGGCGGTCTACCGCGACAACTGCAAGGTCGGACAGCCCCTGTCGGCCAAGAAGAAGGAGATCGACGCCGCCGTCGAGGAGGTCGTGGAGAAGGTCGTCGAGGAGATGTCCTTCCAGGGCCCGGTGCGCCGCAAGCTCCCCAAGCGCCGCCCGAGCCAGACCACGTCGTTCACCGTCGGCGGGGCCGAGGGCTACATGACCTCGTCGTCGTACCCGGACGACGGCCTGGGGGAGGTCTTCCTCAAGATGTCCAAGCAGGGTTCGACCCTCGCGGGCGTCATGGACGCGTTCTCGGTGGCGATCTCGATCGCGCTCCAGTACGGCGTGCCGCTCGAGAAGTACGTCGAGAAGTTCACCAACATGCGGTTCGAGCCGGCGGGCATGACCGACGACCCGGACATCCGCATGGCCGCCTCGGTGGTCGACTACATCTTCCGGCGCCTGGCCCTGGACTACCTGCCCTACGACGAGCGGGCGGCGCTGGGGATCCTGACGACGGCCGAGCGCACGGCCGAGGTCAACGGTGAGGACCCCTCGAAGGTCAACGCCGAGTCCGAGGTCGACCTCGACCAGATGCGGGCCTCCGCGCCGATCGAGGAGGCCGCGAAGGAGCAGCTGAAGCTGGAGTCGAAGCCCGCGCGCGACGACGTCCTGAACTCGGCCCAGGCCAGGAGCCAGGACGCGCCGCTGTGCATGAACTGCGGCACGACGATGCGTCCGGCCGGCTCGTGCTACGCCTGCGAGGGCTGCGGCGCGACCAGCGGTTGCAGCTAGCCGTTCGAGGGCGGGGCGGGGAGCGCGAGGCGTTCTCCGCCCCGTTAATCGTTGGCGGCTCTCGGCGCCCTGGCCGATCATCGACGGATGCGTCCGCTCAGACACGGCTACACCAATCGCACCGCCGGCGACGGGGCGACGGTGATCAAGCGCTACGAGGGCCCTGACGCCGCTTCCCGGCTCGAACGGGAGCGGCTCGTGCTGACCGAGCTGCGAGGCGAGGTCCCGGTGCCGCCCGTGCTCGGTGCGCGCGACGGTGCCCTCGAACTCGGCTTCGTCGACGGCGCCCCCGGGCAGGAGCTGCTGGAGTCCGGTTCCGCGGTCGAGGTGCTGCGCTCGTGCGGCGAGGTCCTGCGGCGCATCCACTCGGTGCGTCCCGGGTTGGTCCACGGGGACTTCGGGCCGAACAACCTCCTGCTCGACCCGGGCACGTTCGCGGTCGCGGCGGTGGTCGACTGGGAGTTCTCCCACACCGGCGATCCGATCGAGGACCTCGCGTGGTGCGAGTGGGTCGTGCGGACGCACCATGCGGACCGTGTCGGTGCGCTCGACGACTTCTTCGCCGCCTACGGCGGGCCGGTGCCCGCCTGGCCGGTGCGCAGGGCCGCCATGCTGGAGCGGTGCGCGGAGCTCCGTGAGTTCTGCCACCGTTGGGAGCCGGGCGGAGCGGGGGTCCGGCTGTGGGAGGAGCGGGCCGAGGCCACCGCGGCCTGGCGGGCGTGAAAGGGCCCGGCCCCGCCGTGCTCGACGGCGGGGACCGGGCGTCTGTGTCGCGACGGGCGATGGGGTCACTCGTCGTCGTGCTTCTCCTTGAAGTCGTGGACGGCGCCGGCCGCCTTGTCGCGCGCGTCGTGGCCGGCCTCCTCGGCCTCGCCGACGAGCTGGTCGCGTTTGCCCGAGTTCTCGAGGTCTTCGTTGTCTGTGGCGTCGCCCACCTTCTCCTTGGCCTCGCCCATCTTCTGCTTGGCCTTGTCCTTCGCCTGGTCGAACCCCATGGCTCGTCCTTCCCTCGTGTGCGGACTTGCGGGTGGGGGAGTACCCGACCGGGTGGCGCCCAACCACCGAGGGACGCTGCCGATCGATTTTTCAGCACGATCGTGCTAGTTTTGTGGGGTGCGCAAGGGCGAACTCACCAGGCAGGCGATTCTCGACGTCGCCGTCCGCATGGCCCGCTACAGCGGCCTGTCGGGGCTGACCATCGGCTCCCTGGCCGCCGCCGCCGACATGTCCAAGTCGGGGGTCTACGCGCACTTCAAGTCGAAAGAGGCGCTCCAGCTGGCATGCATGGAGCGCAACGTCGAGCAGTTCATCGACGAGGTGATCAGGCCCGCGCTGGCCAAGCCGCGCGGCGTCACCAGGCTCCGGGCGCTCGTGGAGTACTGGATGCGCTGGTACGCCCGCCCGGGTGGCTGCCTGTTCCTGGCCGCCGCGGCCGAGTTCGACGATCTGCCCGGGCCGCTGCACGACCTCATGGTCACCGACCAGCGTGACATGCTCGACTCGCTCGCGAGGATCGCCTCCACGGCGGTCGCCGAAGGCGAGTTCCGTGAAGACGTCGACGTCTTCCAGGTCGCGCAGGAGGTCTTCGGCATCCTGCTGTCCTACAACTGGATGAGCCGCATCGTGTCCTCTCCGGACGCCGCCGACCGCGCGTGGGCGGCGTTCGATCGGCTCATCGACGATCACAGCAACTGACCAGGAAGGTCGCGTCCATGGCAGAGCAGACCCCGGGCCCCGGCTCGAAGAAGAAAAGCACGACCGTTCGTGCCCCGTGGCACGTCCGCGCCGGTTTCGCCGCCGCCGAGCGCTTCGCGCCCGGCCCGGCGGCGAAGGTCCTGAGCCGGCTGTGGTTCAAGGTCCCCGGCGGACCGGCGCGGCGCCTCAGGGGCAAGGCCCCCGGCGGCGCCGAGGTCTTCACCCTCGACTGCCTCGGCAGCGAGGTGTGGGGCTACGACTGGGGCGAAGGGCCCCTGGTCTACCTCGTCCACGGCTGGGGCGGGTGCACCGGCGACCTCGACTTCATCGCCGCGAGCCTGGTGTCCAACGGCATGCGCGTGGTGGCCTTCGACGCCCCCAGCCACGGCAACTCCGGACCGGGCCCGTGGGGCCCGGAGTACTCCAACGGCCCGCACCTGGTCGGCGCGATGAGCGCCGCACTGGACAAATTCGGCGCCCCGCACGCGATCGTGGCGCATTCGATGGGATGCCTGACCTCGGTGCTCGCCATGCGCGCCTCCGGCTTCGACCTGGACGGCACCCGCCTGGCCATGATCGCCCCGTTCGTCGGCGGCACCGCCGGCTTCAACGACACCCTCGGCGCCATCGTCCCGGTCGGCCCGCGCATCATCGAGCGCCTCATCCCGCTGGCCGAGCGGCGCGCCGAAGTCGAGATCTCGAAGATCACACTCCTGGACCCGGCCGTGGAATCCGACACTCTCATCGTCCACGACAAGGGCGACCGGCCCAACCCCTTCCGCCACGCCGAGGAGCTCGCCGCCGCCTGGCCGAACGCCGAACTGATGCCCACCACCGGGCTCGGGCACCGCAAGGTCCTGGTCAGCCCCGAGGTCAACCGGCGCGTCACCGCCTTCGTCACGGGGGAGTAGACGAAGCGGGGGCCGGACGAATGTCCGGCCCCCGCTCTACGCTCGTCTAGCCCTCGTAGTGGATCGTCAGGCGCGTCCAGGCCCCGATGTTGAGGTAGGAGCCGTCGCCGATCGTGATCTCCACGTTCGGCGCCAGCGGCTCGTCCGAGCCGTTGAGGAACGTCCCGTTCGAGGAGCCCACGTCCATGATCGTCCACGAGCCGTCCGGCTTGGCGAACAGCTTCGCGTGCTGCGCGCTCACGCCCGGGTCGGCCACGTCGCCCGACAGGTCGATGTCCGGCGTGACGCCGCGCTTGGCGCTGTAGCGGCCGATCGACAGCTCGCCCTTGTCCAGCGGGAAGCGCCGCGGCTTGGCGAACGACGGATACTGGAGCTGCGAGGCCCCGTCCGAGGCGGCGACCTTGTTGAAGTAGCCCTGGTCGGCCGTCACGGCCACGATCCAGCGCGTCGCCGTCGCGGCCTGCTGACCGGGCGGCGCGTAGTTCGACGCCAGGTCGTGCGGCTGCGAGTCGGGGACGCTGAACCCGCCGGTCTGCGACGCGGCCGGGGGAGCGGAGGTCGGGGCGCCGAACGGCGCGGCCGGGACCCCCGGAGGCGGCCCGGGAGGCGCCGACGTGGGCGCCGGCGGAGCCGAGGCCGGAGCGCCGCCGTACTGCTGCGCGTACGGGTCCTGCTGTTGCGGCTGCCCATAGGGGTCCTGTTGCCCGTATCCCGGCTGCTGGCCGTACGGGTCCTGCTGCTGCGGCTGCCCGTACGGGTCCTGTTGCGGCTGCCC
This sequence comes from Glycomyces tenuis DSM 44171, assembly GCF_000427885.1. Taxonomy (GTDB): domain Bacteria; phylum Actinomycetota; class Actinomycetes; order Mycobacteriales; family Micromonosporaceae; genus Glycomyces; species Glycomyces tenuis. The sequence continues at coordinate 185,580 of NZ_ATYW01000016.1, read as the reverse complement.
GTAGGGGTCTTGTTGCCCGTAGCCGGGCTGCTGGCCGTAGGGGTCCTGCTGTTGCGGCTGCCCATAGGGGTCCTGCTGGCCGTATCCCGGCTGCTGGCCGTACGGGTCCTGCTGCTGGGGGGGCTGCCCGTAGGGGTCCTGCTGTTGCGGCTGCCCGTAGGGGTCTTGCTGCCCGTAGCCGGGCTGCTGGCCGTAGGGGTCCTGCTGTTGCGGCTGCCCGTAGGGGTCTTGCTGCCCGTAGCCGGGCTGCTGGCCGTAGGGGTCCTGCTGTTGCGGCTGCCCATACGGGTCCTGCTGGCCGTATCCCGGTTGCTGGCCGTACGGGTCCTGCTGCTGAGGCTGGCCGTACGGGTCGTTCGGCGGGTAGCCCTGCCCGAACGCGGCCGGTGACTGGGGAGCTTGGCCTTGCTGCCACGCCGGGTTCGGCGTACCGCACTGCTCGCAGAACTGGGCCTGAGGGAACGCCCCGCAGGCACACTGATATCCGCCCGGCTGTGGGGCACCGCCGCCGGGGTAGGTCGGCTGGTAGGTCAAGGTCGTCCCCCTCCAAGCAATTCCGTGTACTCGGCCTCACTGGCGACACCGAGCAATGAGGTGGAGTCGCCCTCCCGCTCGAGGTCCGGATCGGCATGTTCCTGCGCATGCTCGTCGACCTTGCCCGAACCGGGGGATTCGAGTTCCACCACCGCGACACTGATGTTGTCGTGCCCGCCGTGAGCGAGCGCTTGTCGTGTCAACGCTACAGCCTTATCGCCAACACTGCCCTCCGGCAGTGGCAACAGGTCCGCATCGTCATTGAAATAGCGTGACAGACCGTCACTGCACACTACGACATGTCCGCCCCCCAGGTCCACCCGGAGGAGGTTCGGATTCAGCGTCGGCGCGTCGGCTCCCAGCCAGGCCAGCAGCGCTTTCGCGTACGGATTCTTGTACCGGTCGTCCGAAGGGTCCACACCCTGGTACTCGAGCCTGGCGTGGATCGTGTCGTCGACGGTGAGGCATCTCGCTTCCTTCTCACCGGCCCAGTACGCGCGAGAGTCACCGACCCAGCACAGGATGACCTGGTTCCCCTCGACGACCGCGGAGACGTACGTCGAGGACGGCGGCGAGTTCGGGTACTGCTTGCCGACCGCGGCCACCGCCGAGTGGGCCGCGTTGACGCCGCGCCTGGAGGCGTCCTCCGCGCTGAGCCCCTCGCCCAGGGCCGCCCGGATCTCGGTCACCGCCGCCTCCACGCCCGCCAGCGAGGCCCGCTCCGAGTCCGAGGCGCCCGAGACGCCGTCGCACACGACCGCGATCTTGCGGCCGTCCTCGGCGCAGCCGATCGCCAGGGAGTCCTGGTTGTAGTGGTGCCGCTTGCCCACGTCGGTCGCCGCGCCGATCCCCGGCAGGGTGAACGAGGCGTGGTCGTCGGAGCCGCCGGGGTGGTCGGGGTTGTCCTCGGTGGCGGCCGAGGACAGCCACGCGGCCGTCTCGGCGGGGCGCTCGTGCTCGGCCAGGTCGCCGCCGCACGCCTCGCAGTAGCGGCCGACATCGGCGGCGAGACCGCAGGCGGTGCAGTGCTTCGCGGGGCCTTGCGTGGCTGTCGGTGAGGACGACATTCGGTGCTCCTTCGCTACAGCATCGTGCGGGGGCGGTGTCGGTTGGCCTGGTCGAAGTAGTAGACCTGGTCCTCGCGGCTCGTGCAGGTGTGGGCGAGCTTACGGTAGGCCGCCTCGAGCGCCAGACGCAGTTCGCGCTCTTCGGGCACGGCGCCGAAGACCAGCGGCTCGGCCGCCGGCCCGGTCCGCGACACCAGGTCGATCGCCGCGTGCAGGATCCTCGTCGACACCAGGTGGCGGCGCCTGGGCTCGAGCTTGAGCTCCTCGAGCCGCCCGGCCATGTGGTGCAGGTCCATCAGCGACGGCGGCGTGGTGCGGCTGTGCAGGGACGTCTGGATGGCCGCGGTCTGCGCGATCCCGTACTGGGACGAGGTCTTCGGCACCTGGTGGAGTGTGGTGATCGCCTCAGTGGAGTGGCCGTCGAGGTCGAGCAGGCGCGCCCGGCCGTACGCGGCCGAGACGAAGCGGTGGTCGCACGCCCAGATCCGCGTGTAGTGCGGCAGCGCCAGGTCGCCTCGCCCGGCCAGTTCGGCGCAGGCGGCCAGCGCCAGGCGCGGCGCGAGCTCGCCGGGCAGGTGCGAGTAGACGGCGTCGAAGTGCGCCGCGGCGGTGTGGAAGTCGCCGGCCAGGAGCGAGATCAGGCCCCGCATCCACGTCACCTGCCAGGTGTTGCCCTCCTGGGCCGCGAACTGGTCGAGCGTGGAGTTCGCCATGTGCAGCTCGCCGGCGTTGACGAGGGTCCGCACGCGCCGCAGCTGCACCTCCGGGCTCTGGGAGGGCGCGGAGGCCAGCTCGGTGAGGATGCCGTGCGCGTCGGTCGCGGTCAGGCTTGCCAGGAACGAGGCGCATGGGTCGGCCAGGTCGACCATGGTCGTCGGCAGGGCGTGCGCGACGTCGAATGGGTCGCCGATCGCCGCGACGTCGTACTCGACGTCGGGTTCGCCGAACACCGACTGCTCGGGGCTGAACAGCGTCGACGGCTCGAACTTCGGCTCGCCGCGCTGGATCGACTGAACCTCGTGGAGGACGCCCCGCACCTGCGTGCGCATCTCGTCGGCGTCCTGGAAGCGCGAGCGCGGGTCGGCGTGGCACGAGCGCAGCAGCAGCCGGTGGAAGGAGCCGAACTCCTGGAACAGCGGCGTCTCGGAGGCCGGCGGGAACGAGTCGCGGTACTCCCCGGTGAAGCCCTTGAACTTCAAGGCGAGCACGGCCATGGACCGGCCGATGGTGTACAGGTCCGAGGTGACCGACGGGCCCACCGAGAGGATCTCGTCGTTGGGCACCGAGTAGCCGGGCGTGCCGTAGATCGCCGACTCCTCGTCGTCGACACGGCGCACCGCGCCCAGGTCGATGAGCTTGAGCCAGGTCTCGACGTGGATGACGTTGTCGGGCTTGAAGTCGCAGAACAGCAGGCCCCGGTCGTGGAGGTAGGAGAACGCCGGGAGCAGCTCGGAGGTGTAGGTGAGGACCTGCTCCAGCGGCAGCGGGCTGCGCTCCCCGTCCGGGTCCACCGCGTCGCGGATGTCGCGCAGCGACTTGCCGGCGATGTACTCCATGACGATGTAGGACTGGAGCTGGCCCGAGCGCGGGTCGGCGGCGGTGACGAAGTCGTGGATGTCGACCACGTTCGGGTGGTCGATGCCGACCAGGAAGCGGCGCTCGTTGATGGCCGCCTCGATGGCGTCCTCGTCGGTGGTGTTGATCAGGCCCTTGATGACCAGCCACCGCTCGGTGAGGTCGTCGGCGAAGTTCTTGTCGTTGGCCAGGTAGATCCAGCCGAGGCCGCCGTGGGCGATCGCGCCGAGGATCTCGTAGCGCTCCGAGAGGAGGTCGCCGGGCTGGAGCGAGGGCGTGAACCAGTAGCGGGCCCGGCAGTACGGGCAGAAGCCGTCGACGCGGCCGCCGCGGCCGGCCTGCGGGCGGCCCACCGGTTTCCCGCACGAGCCGCAGAAGCGCTTCGACTCGGGGACCTTCGGGTCGGCCAGGACCGCTTCGGACGGGTCGCGCGGCGGCACCGGCGGCATGTCGGACAGGCCGCCCCGCTGGCGGGAGCTGGTCGTCGACGAGCGCGTCACCGGCCCGGTGATCGGCTGCGGCAGCGGCGCCGCGGGGGCCCGGTAGGGCGCGGGCGGCGGCGACGGCGGCGCCTGCGAGGGGGAGACGACGTGCGAGACCGGCTGGGCCGAGATCGGCGCGCCGACCGGGGCGCCCGAGGTCTGCTGCGGGGCGAAGCCGGGCGCGGCGGGCACCGCCGGAGGCGTGCTCAGGCGTTTGCGCACCCGCAGCGTGTCGGAGTCGGACTCGTCCTCGGTCTGGGCCTGCTGGACTTGGCGGACGCTCGGGGTGTAGCGCTGGGTGTGTTCGGGCCGCTCGTCGCTCATCGCGCTGACCTCAATCCTGGTATACCGGGGCGGGGGCCGTGGCGTCGCCGAGGTGCTCGGCGAGCCACGTGTCGTAGATGGACTGCCAGGTGCCGTCGGAGCGCATGGTCTCCAGGACGCCGTTGACGTAGCGGGCCAGGTCGGTGTTGCCCTTGGCGAAGGCGATGCCGTAGGGCTCCTCGGAGAACGCCTCGCCGACGACTTCGAGCGTCGGGTCTTGGATGGCCATGCCCGCCAGGATGCAGTCGTCGGTGGTGATCGCGTCGACGGTGCCCTGCTGGAGCAGCACGAGGCAGTCGTTGAAGTCCGGTACGGTGACCGGCTGCGCCTCGGACTGCTCGGCGATGTTCTTCGGCGAGGTCGAGCCGGCGCCGGTGCACACCCGGTGGTCGGCCGTCAGGTCGGCCAGGCCGGCGATCCCCGAGTCGGTGGGGACGAGCAGCCGCTGCCCGCCGTGGTAGTACTCGCTGGAGAACTCGACGTTGCCCCAGCGCTCGCAGTTCATCGTCATGGTGCGCACCACCATGTCGACGGTGCCGGAGTTCACCGCCTCCTCGCGTTCGCCCGAGGTCATCGGCACCCATTTGACCTTCGCCTCGTCGCCCATCAGGTGGCCGGCGATCGCCTTGGCGATGTCGACGTCGAAGCCGGTGGGCTGGCCGGTCGACGGGTCGCGGTAGCCCATGAGGTTCGTCGACTGGCTGATGCCGACGACGAGGAGCTCCTGGTCGCCCAGGGTATCCCGCGCCTGCTCGGCGGTGACCGAGCCGGGGGAGTACGAGGCGAGCGGGTCGCAGCTCTCGTCGGCCGGGTCGGTGCTGATGTCGGGGTCGAAGTCGATGCCCTCGGGCAGCGGTGTCGGCACGTCCACCTGCGGGGGCTCCACCGAGACCGGGCCCGAGCAGGCCGCCGCGGCGAACAGACCGGCGGTGAGCGCGGCCGCCCACCGGAGCCGCCGTTTCGGCGCGTCTCGTGAAACCGTTGACCTGTGCTCAATCATGCGTGATACTCCGCCACTCGCATCTGGATGCCGATCGCGGCGCTCACCAGCGCCAGCAGGCACAGGGTCGCCAGTCCGGCGGCCGCGCCCGACAGGGAGCGGCTGGCGTCGCCGGTCGCGTCGACGAAGCGGTCGGCGCTGACCTCGGTCGCCGCGGTGAGCTGCTCGTTGAGCGCGTCGAACGACGTCGCCAGGCTCTCCTCGGAGTCCCCGACGGCCATCTCCACGGCCGCGCTGTACTCGCCGGCCCTGGCGAGCTTGATGACCTCGTCGTGCCCGGCGCTCCACGTCCCGGCCGACTCCTGGGCCGCAGCGAGCGAGTCGGCGAGCTCGGGGTCGTCCCCGTAGGCCTCGTTGAGCTGCGCGAGCAGGCCGTCCTCGCCCGTCAGCAGCTCCATCTGGGCGGTGTAGCGCTCCTCCGCCTTGCTGTCCTCGCCGCGGGCGATGAGCACCAGCGACTCCTCGGCGCGGGCCTGCTGCGCGGCGATGTGCGCCTCGGCCAGGAGCGCCAGCGGGTCGGCGCCCTCCTCGTGCGAGCGGTCGGTGTGGCTCGCCGAGGCCAGCGACACCAACACCAGCCAGCCGACCATGCCGACCATCGCCACCGTCGCGCCCACCAGGCCGAGGTTGAACACGCGGTTGGTCCTGCGGGTCAGCCACAGCTGCGCCCAGACCAGGACGCCGAGCGCCAGCGCGGCCAGGACGGCGGGGATCCACGGGAACGAGGCCGCCGATTCCCTCGCCTCGCCCAGCTGGTCGATCGCGTTGTGCTGGAGCGCGTCGGCGTCGGGCAGCATCTCGCTGCGCATGAGCGTCGACGCCTGGTGCTGGTAGGTGGCGCCGACCGGCTCGCCGAGCCGGTTGAACGTCCGGGCCGACTCGACCAGGCCGGTGTAGACCGGCAGGTGCGCGTTCAGGTTCGCCACCAGTTGGGCGTCGGCCGAGGTCTCGACCTCGCCGGCGGCGGTGGTGAGCGCGACCGTCGCGTCGCGCAGCGCCTCCCGGTAGGCGTCGCGGACCTCTTCCGAGGCCGCCCCCGGTGTCAGGTAGGAGCTCGCGGCCGTCGCGTCGGCCTGCGACAGCGCCTGGTACAGGTCGAGCGCGGCCACCGACAGGCGGCCCGACTGGCTCGTGGTCTCTTCGATGACGGCGTTCTTGCCGAGGATCGAGACCATGGCGGTGACGCCCGCGCCGAGCGTCAGGACGACGAGGACCGCGAGGATCCCTCGGAGCTGCCCGGGGGTCTGCCGCAGCGACGTGGTCAGACGCGAGACCCGCTGCCGCCCGCGCTCGGCGACGCCTTCGGGCCCGGGCACCGGCGAGGTCACGCCGCCCGGTGCCGGCTGCTGCCGCGGTGGGGCGGGAGGAGACTGGACGGTCAAGTTCACCTCTCAGATTCGCGACTCCGCGGGCGTCGCGAGAGTGCAAGGTTCGGGGGGTCGACATCATGGTATCGGCACGCGGCAACGCGGCGTGACGGCCGTCATGTGCCTTGGTCCGCTGTATGTTGGCACCGTGCCCGAATCCGAAGCAGACGCCCGCTGGATGGCCCGCGCGGTCGCCCTGGCCGAGCGGTGCCCGCCCTCGCGGACCGCGTTCAGCGTGGGCGCGGTGATCGTGGTCGACGGCCGGGCCGTCGGCGAGGGCTACTCGCGCGCCGAGGACCCGAGCGACCACGCCGAGGAGGTCGCCCTGCGCCGCGCCGACGGCCCGGTCGAGGGCGCCACCGTCTACTCGACGATGGAGCCGTGCGGGCTGCGGGCCTCCCGGCCCCTCCCGTGCGCGCGGCTGCTCGCCGAGGCGAAGATCGCCCGCGTCGTCTACGCGATCGCCGAACCCGAGCGTTTCGTCCAGGCTCCCAGCGGCATCGCCGTCCTGCGCGAGGCCGGCGTCCGAGTGCGGGCGATGCCCGAATTCGCCGAAGCGGCCGAAAGACCCAATGCGCACCTCCGATAATCTGTGGATTATGAGGCCACTAATCGGCGCCGACGAGGCCGCCGGACTCGCCGAACCGGTCGTGCTCGACGTCCGCTGGACGCTCGGAGGGCCGAGCCGGGAATCGGACTACCGCGAAGGCCATCTGCCGTACGCTGTCTGGATCGACTTCGATCGCGACATCTGCGGGCCCGTGCGCGAGACCGGCGGACGCCATCCACTGCCCGACCCCGACGCCCTCCAAGCGGTGCTGCGGGCGGCGGGCGTGAGCGAGGACTCCACCGTCGTGGTGTACGACGACGGCGACGGCATGGCCGCCGCCCGCACCTGGTGGACGCTGCGCTGGGCAGGCCACGAGGACGTCCGCGTCCTCGACGGCGGCATCGACGCCTGGATCGGGGCCGGCTACCCGCTGGCCTACACCGATCCCGAGCCCGAGAGCGGCGACATCACCGTCCGCCCCGGCGCCCTGCCCGTCCTCGACGCCGAGGCCGCCGCGGCCTGGGCCGAGCGGAACGAATTGGTCGATGTGCGGACCCCCGAGCGCTACCGCGGCGAGAATGAACCCGTGGACCCCGTCGCCGGCCACATCCCCGGCGCGGTCAACCTGCCGCTGAGCGACGACAACGCTCCCGACGGCAGCGGCCTGGCCGACACCGAGGCGCTGCGGGGGCGGTACGAAGGCCATCGAGAGGCGGCGTTCTACTGCGGCTCGGGGGTCGGCGCGGCCCGCGCCGCGCTGGCGTTCACGGCCGCCGGACTGCCGACGCCGCCGGTGTACATCGGCTCATGGAGCGACTGGGTCTCACGGGGCCGCGAGGTCGCCACGGGGGAGGAACGATGAGAAGACTCGCAGTGATCCCGGCGGTGCTGCTGCTCGCGCTCGGCGCGTGCGGCGACGGCGAGGACGAGCCCGAGGACCCGGTCGAGACCGCGGGCAGCGAGACGTCGCCCTCGGGCGAGACGACCGGCCCGGTCGACCTGGACCTGGAGGGCGCCGGCGGGGCGTGCCCCTTCGTCGACGGCGCGAAGCTGAACTCGATCACCGGTGAGGACTTCCGCTTCGCCTCCGGCGGCCCCGAAGAAGAGGGCACCGACGAGGAGGAGGCCACCGACCAGGCGACGTGCGCCATCCAGACCGGTGAGGCCGCCTACCCGGACCTGACGCTGTTCATCATCGGCACCGAGGCCAGCGTCGACGTCTACAAGGAGCAGATACCCGAGGGCTCCGAGAGCACCGACAGCATCGGCGAGACCGGGTACTGGATCGTGCACACCGAGGACACCGGCGCCGGGCCGGCCATGGAGATGGGCTGGTACAGCGGCGGCGACATCTTCGAGATGCGCTACACCGCTCCCGAGGGCGCCGACCCGGTCGAGGTGCAGAACCTCGTCAACGGCTTCGCCGAACTCGCCGACGGCATCACCGCGGCCCACGCCGCCGCGGCCGAGGAGGAGTGACCGCCGGCCTCCGGCGGGGACGGGCAGAGCGCCCTCCTCGCCGGGGGAACGAGGAGGGCGCTCTGGTGCGGAGTGCGGTTCGGGGGGCGCTCAGGCGGTGCCTTCGCGCTTGTGCCAGTCGTCGGCGAACAGGTTGAACTTCGCGCGGTTCTGCGGCGTCGCGGCGGCGGCCTCGGCGTCGAACTCGACGCCCAGGCCGGGAGCGGTCGGCAGCGGGAAGAAGCCCTCGTCGTCGACCTGCGGCGACCCCGGGGCGACGGCCTTGATGTCGGCGTCGGCGAAGTCGTTGAAGTGCTCCTGGATCTTGAAGTTCGGGGTCACCGCCGCCAGGTGGACGCTCGCGGCGGTCTGGACCGGCCCGCCGACGTTGTGCGGGGCGATGAGCACGTAGTGGGTCTCGGCGGTCGCGGCGAGCTTGCGGGTCTCCCACAGCCCGCCCATGTTGCCGATGTCGGGCTGGATGACGTCGGCCGCCTGGAGCTCGAACAGCTCCCTGAACTCGGCCCGGTCGTGGATGCGCTCGCCGGTGGCGACCGGCAGGTCGAGGTGGTCCGAGACCTTCTTGAGCGCCTTGAGGTTCTCCGGCGGCACCGGCTCCTCGACCCACCCCGGCCGGAACGGCGCCACGTCCTGGGCCAGGCGGATCGCCGTGGCGGGGTTGAAGCGGCCGTGCATCTCCAGCAGCAGCTCGGCCTCCTCGCCGATGGCGTCGCGCACCGCCTCGACGAGACTGGCCGCCCGGCGCGACTCGGCCTGGTCCAGCTCGAAGCGGCCGGCGCCGTACGGGTCGACCTTGAGCGCCCGGTAGCCGCGCTCGACCACCTTCTTCGCCGCGGCGTGGAACTCCTCGGGGGTGCGCTCGACGGTGTACCAGCCGTTGGCGTAGGCCGGGATGCGGTCGCGGACCTTCCCGCCCAGCAGCTGCCACACCGGGACGCCCAGGGCCTTGCCCTTGATGTCCCAGCAGGCCATCTCGACGGCGGCGATGCCGCTGGACATGACCTCGCCGGGGCGGGCGTAGTCGTGGTACTTCATGCGGTGCACGAGGTCTTCGATCGCGAAGGGGTCGGAGCCGGCGACGTGGTTGCGCTCGGCCTCCTTCAGGTAGCCCAGGAGCGCGTCGGTGTGCCCGAGCATCCGCGTCTCGCCGACGCCGGTCAGGCCCTCGTCGGTGTGCACTTGCACGTATGTCAGGTTGCGCCAGGGTGTGCCGACGACGTGAGTGGTGAGATGAGTGATGCGCATGGGCGGCCCCTCGAGCGACAGCAAGCGGTTTCACAAAACACCGCCACCATACCGGCCCGTCACCGGATGGTCAATGCCCAGCGGCTACTCGACCGGAGCGGCGAACACCTTCGCGGCGTCGTCGACGGCCAGGCGGATCGTGTCGCTCTCGGCCTTGATCACCACTTCGCGGTCCGCGCGGTCGACCACGACCTCCGCGCCGGGGTCGATCCCGGCCTCGTGGAGGGAGGCCAGCAGATCGGGGTGGGTCTGGACCGACTCGCACAGGCGCGTCACCCGCACCTTCGAGCCGGGCGCCACCACGCTCATCGGCCGCTCGTCGCGCTCGTCGAGCACGACCTCGGCGGCCGAGTCGAGCTCCTTGAGCCCGGGGATGGTGTTGCCGTAGGGCGAGCGCGTGGGGTGTTCCAGCAGCTCGTACACCCGCTTCTCCACCGAGTCGCTCATGACGTGCTCCCACTTGCACGCCTCGTCGTGGGCCTCGGTGTAGGACATGCCGATGACGTCGACGAGGAGCCGCTCGGCCAGGCGGTGCTTGCGCATGACCGCGACGGCCTGCCTGCGGCCCTCCTCGGTCAGTTCGAGGTGGCGGTCGCTCTTGACGTTGAGCAGGCCGTGGCGCTGCATCCGGCCGACCGTCTGGGAGACCGTCGGGCCGCTCTGCTCGAGCCGCTCGGCGATCCGCGCGCGCAGCGCCGGCACGCCCTCCTCCTCGAGCTCGAGGATGGTACGCAGGTACATTTCGGTAGTGTCGACGAGGTCCGTGGTCACAGCTTCGTTCCTTCACTAAGGCCGCCCGGCTCGACGAGGTCGATGCACGGCATGCGAGCCGCGAATCGACTCACGCCCCAGGGCGGGGTGGGTCAAGTGCCGCCAGACCCCTGTCCACACCAATCATATATGCCGTTCAGGCCACATAGTCAGCGAGCCGTCCCGCGTAGTCGGGCTGGCGGAGACGGTGCAGGGCGTTCTTCTCGATCTGCCGCACCCGCTCGCGGGAGAGGCCGAAATCGGCCGACACCTCTTCGAGGGTGCGCTGGCGGCCGTCGTCGATACCGAAACGCAGACGGAGCACGGTTTGTTCCCGCTCGGGCAGGCTGGCCAGCACGTTCGCGATGTGGCGGCGCAGCAGCGCGTAGGAGACCGACTCCTCGGTGGCCGCCTCGCGGGGCATGTGCGCGACCAGGTCGCCCAGGGCGGTCGAGTCGTCCTCGCCGACGGTCTGGTCGAGGCTGACCGGCTCGCGGTCGTACGACATGAGCTCGAGGACCTTGCCGGGGGTGATGTCGAGCTCGGCGGCGATCTCCTCGTAGCTCGGCTCGCGGCCGAGTCCGGCCAGCAGGTCCTGGCGGGCCCGGTTCATCCGCTTGATCTGGTCGACGGTGTGGGCCGGGACGCGGATCGTGCGGGACTGGTCGGTCACCGCGCGGTTGATCGCCTGCCGGATCCACCAGGTGGCGTACGTGGAGAACTTGTAGCCCTTCTGGTAGTCGAACTTCTCGACGGCCCGGATGAGTCCGAGGTTGCCCTCCTGGATCAGGTCGAGCAGGCTCATGCCGTGTCCGGAGTAGCGCTTGGCGACGCTGACCACCAGGCGCAGGTTCGACTCGAGCATCCGCTGCTTGGCCGCGCGCCCTTCGGCGGCGATCTTGGCCAGGTCGCCTCGCAGATCGGGCTGGGTCGTCTCGCAGATGCGGCGCTCGGCCATCAGGCCGGCCTCGATGGCCTTGGCGCATTCGACCTCTTCGGAGGCGGTGAGGAGGCGGTGTTTGCCGATCCCGTTGAGATAGGCGCGAACGGGGTCGCCGGAGTACTCGGCCGCACGTTGAGCCGGCCGCTGACGGATGCTGTCGACGGGTGCCATCGTTGGTTCGCCTTTCGCTGCTGACCCTCGCACGGGGGGTGTTCCCGCACCTCACCCGGCGGGGCACCGGGCGTTGAGGTACCAGCTTGCAGCGGAAATCGGCGGTTGAAACCCTTCAGGGCGAAGGGTGGCACGATACCGGGAGACAGACTCAGAAATTCGGTTTCGGGGCTTCCCAGCGATACCTGATGGCAACCAGCCGTACAACGAAGATCGCTGCGGCGGCGATGACCGACAGGGCGACGGCCCCGATCCGCGACTCGAGCGGCGCGCCCGCGGCGACGATGACCGAGCCGACCACGGCGGCCAGCGCGTAGAAGTCCGCGCGCAGGACCACCGGGATCTCCCGAGTGAGGACGTCCCGCAGGATGCCGCCACCCACACCGGAGAGTACCCCGACGATGCAAGCGGCGTAGACGGCCAGGCCGTAGTCGAGGCCCTTCGCGGTCCCGACCACGGTGAACAGGGCCAGGCCTGCGGCGTCGAGCACCAGCATCGCGATGCGCAGGCGCGACAGCGCCGGGTGGAAGAAGAACACGGCGACCGCGGCGAGCACGGCGACGGTCGGGTAGCGCCAGTCGACGAGCAGGAGCGGCGGCGCGTCGATGAGCACATCGCGCATGGTGCCGCCGCCGAGCGCGGTGATGGCGCCGATGACGACGACGCCGAACATGTCGAGCCGCTTGCCGACCGCGGCCGAGGCGCCGGAGGCGGCGAAGACGGCGGTGCCGACCAGTTCGGCGACCAGTGTCAGAGAGAAAGGCTCCACTCAGGCGTTATAGCAGGCAGAGCCGGGTCACATCCCGGTCCGGGGGCGCGGCGCGAGCTGCGACTCGCAAGAAGCCCGGCGCCGCGTCCACCGGGGGCGCGATGCGCCTATTTGCGCATCTTCTCGTAGATCTCTTTGCAGCTCGGGCAGATCGGGAAGCGGTCGGGGTCGCGAGTGGGCACCCACATCTTCCCGCACAGCGCCTTGACCGGGATGCCGTCGACCATGGCGGCCATGAGCTTGTCCTTCGGCACGTAATGCGAGAAGCGCTCCTCGTCGCCGTCCTCGTAGGTGTAATTCGGCTTGGTCTCGGTCTGCTCGTCGAGCATCGTCGAACCGCCAGTGGTGGGAAGCTCGCTCACGTCAAACTCACTCCTCGATTGCGGGCAGGACCCGTCAAGTCTGCCACGCGGGCGAGCGGAATCACAGCTCGAAGGCCCGTGGCGGCGCGGTCACGGACCGCTCCGCCGAAGACGGCGCCGCCGCGCGGGCAGTGGCGGTCTCCGGGCGCGTGCGCCGAACGTCCGCTCCGCGCATCATGCGAGGTTCGGGGCCGCCGGGCGCTATTCGGAGTCGATCATGCGGTGCTCGGGGGCGGGGAGGTGCTCCGCGCGGCGCCGGTGGCGCACGAACGCGCTGCGCTTGTCCTTGGGGAGCCGGTCGTTCGCGAGCAGCACCGCCAGCCACGGCAGGACGGCCATGCCGACCAGCCCGAGCGGCAGCCACAGCCACAGCAGCGGCGCCTCGACCATCACGAGGACGGCGCACACGATCACCAGAAGCGCGCGTATCGACATCATCACGACATACCGGATCGTCCGGATGCGCAGCTCCTCGTCAGGAGAGAGCTCCACGTCGGTGATGGCCACTGCCTTCTCACGCCGTCCCACCCTTCGAGCCTACGCCGATCCGATGCGACATGATCTGGGGCATGAGAGCTGTTGTGCAGACCGTCAGTGAAGCCGAAGTGACAGTGGAGGGGGCGAGCGTCGGCGCGATCCGCGACGGCCTGCTCGTCCTCCTCGGCGTCACCCATTCGGACGGTCTTGAGGAAGCGCGGTGGATCGCCGAGAAGGTCTGGAAGCTGCGCATCATGAGGGATGAGCTGTCTGCGTCCGATTTGGACGCCCCGATCCTCCTGGTCAGCCAGTTCACGCTCTACGCCGACACGCGCAAGGGCCGCAGGCCCTCATGGAACGCCGCGGCCCCTTCTCCCGTCGCCGAACCGCTGGTGGAGGCCGTCGCCGCCGTCCTGCGTGAGCTCGGAGCGCACGTCGAGACCGGCAAGTTCGGCGCCATGATGGAGGTCCGCAGTGTCAACGTCGGCCCCAACACCATCCTCCTGGAGCGCTGAACGTGACCACCCTCGCCCCTTAGAATCGAGCGGGTCTGTCCGTGTCGAGGCCTGCGCCTCGCGCGCTTCGGTGAGAGAAGAAGGAGCCCGCATGATCCCGGCCGCCCCACCTGAATCGCTTCCGTCGCTTCGGGTCTGGCAGCGCAAAGCCATGGTCGCCTACCACCGGGGTCAATCGAAGGACTTCCTCGCGGTGGCGACGCCCGGCGCCGGGAAGACCACGTTCGCGCTGCGGATCGCCTACGACCTCTTGGCCGACGGCACCGTCGACACCGTCACCGTCGTCTGCCCCACCGAGCACCTCAAGGTGCAGTGGGCCGGGGCCGCGGCGAACTTCGGCATCCAGCTCGACCCCTCGTTCCGCAACGCCGACGTCCACAATGCAGCCGACTTCCACGGCGCGGTCGTCACCTACGCGCAGGTCGGCGCCGATCCCTCGGTCCACCGCCGCCGCACGATGACCCGTCGGACCTTCGTCATCCTCGACGAGATCCACCACGCGGGCGACTCGCGCTCGTGGGGCGAGGGCGTCCTGACCGCCTTCGGCGAGGCCGAGCGGCGCCTGGCGCTGACCGGCACGCCGTTCCGCAGCGACGACAACCCGATCCCCTTCGTGGACTACGAGGACGCCCCCGACGGCTCGAAACGCTCGAAGGCCGACTCGCTGTACGGCTACCGGGACGCGCTGTCCGACGGCGTCGTCCGCCCGGTGATGTTCATGGCCTACTCGGGGCAGGCGAAGTGGCGTTCGAGCGCCGGAGACGAGCTGGCGGTGCGCCTGGGGCAGCCGCTGACCAAGGACCTGACCGCCCAGGCGTGGCGGACGGCGCTGGACCCGTCGGGGGAGTGGATCAAGCAGGTCATCCGCGCGGCCGACCACCGGCTCGTCTCGCTGCGCGCGGCCGGGATGCCCGACGCGGGCGGGCTCGTCATCGCCTCGGACCAGAACACGGCGCGGGCCTATGCGGGGATCCTCAAGCGGGTCACCGGGAAGACCGCGCAGGTCGTGCTCTCGGACGACGCCGGATCCTCGGACCGGATCGCGAAGTTCGCGGCCTCCGACGAGGAGTGGCTCATCGCCGTCCGCATGGTCTCCGAGGGCGTCGACATCCCGCGGCTGGCGGTGGGCGTGTACGCGACCAACGCGCAGACGCCGCTGTACTTCGCGCAGGCCATCGGCCGCTTCGTGCGGTCGCGGCGGCCCGGGGAGACCGCCTCGGTGTTCCTGCCGAGCGTGATCCCGCTGCTGCAACTGGCGGAGAACCTGGAGGCCGACCGGGACCACGTCATCAAGCAGAAGTCGGAGGACGCCGACCCGGAGCTGCTGCTGGAGCAGGCACAGCGGCAGCTCGACGAGGGGACCGAGCTCGGCCAGCGCGAGACCTTGGAGAGCAGCGCCGAGCTCGACCAGGTGATCTTCGAGGGCGGCTCGTTCGGGCTGCCGGTGCAGGCGGGGAGCCCCGAGGAGCAGGAGTACCTGGGCCTGCCGGGGCTGCTCACCTCCGAGCAGGTGCACCTGCTGCTCCAGAAGCGGCAGCGCGAGCAGATGGCGAAGCAGAAGAAGTCGTCGGCGCCGGAGGCGGCGAAGCCCTCGGCCGAGCCGCCGATGACGAACGCGCAGCGGCGCCTGAAGCTGCGCAAGCAGTTGAACGCCTTGGTGGGCGCCCAGTCGTTCGCTACGGGCGAACCTCACGGGAAGATCCACGCGAAGCTCCGCTCGAAGTGCGGCGGCCCGCCGAGCGCGCAGGCGACCATCGAGCAACTGGAGGAGCGGATCGCCACGATCCGCTCCTGGTGAGCACGAGGCCCGAGGCCGGCGCGCGTCCGTTCCGCGCCCGCGAGGGGCCGAATGGCGGCGGGTCGGAGCCGAGTCGCGCTCACGTGGGCGAGCGAAGCGACACGCCGGTGAACGACCTCGTCACGGGTCCGCTCCGTGCTCGTGGGAAGGCGTGGTCGCCGCCCCGCTTCTGGAGCGGGACGCGACCGTCCGTTCCGCGCTCGCGAGCGGACCGCCTCGATGCCGGGGCGGACACAGAGCGAGCCCGGACGGTCGGGGCCGTCCGGGCTCGTCTCGAAGCCTGTGGGCGCTAGTTCTCAGACGCCATGAGGTCGGTGCCGCGCCATTCGAACTCGGGGTCGGCGTTGAAGTCGATGGCGATCGGTACGAGCTTCTCGGCGTACTGGTTCGCGTGGTGTCCGCAGAAGACGAGGTCACTGCCTTCAGCGAGCATGACGCGCAGTTTCGCCGCGGCGCTACACCGGTCGCAGCGCTCGCCCGCGATCGGACGTTCCTCCGTCTGGGGCGGGGGCGTCAGGGTGGATGTCATACCAGGTCCTCCGCTGCGTTCGGTAGTCGTTGGTTCTTACGTCGGCCCGTTGACCGGCTCATCCCGTTCAACGCCTGCACTGTACTACCTCTTCCCCCGACCTGCTTAGTGAGACTCGGCTCACTCCGCTGTCCGGATCGCGATAGTTGCTCCACACCGTAGCCCACGGATCGGCGAACGGCAACCTGGCGAGGCGACCGCTCACTTACCCGATCGAGTGATACGGGTCGTGCCGAATCACGGCTCGCGGGCGTCGCCGAAGCCGCCGTTTCACGGCCCCGAGCATCGTCGCGGCCGCCGTTTCACGGCCCGTCGACCTCGCCCGAGAGGGCGGCGGTATTCGGCTGTGCGGCCACGTCGGCGGCGCTCACGGACCGTCGCGCGGGCCTTGCGTCGAACGTGTACCCCGCGGCGCGCGGCTTAATCGAGGTAGTCGCGCAGCACCTGCGAACGCGAGGGGTGGCGCAGCTTCGACATCGTCTTCGACTCGATCTGGCGGATCCGCTCGCGCGTGACGCCGTAGACCTGGCCGATCTCGTCGAGCGTGCGCGGCTGGCCGTCGGTGAGGCCGAACCGCAGCCGCACCACGCCCGCCTCGCGCTCCGACAGGGTCTGGAGCACCTGCTGGAGCTGGCCCTGCAAGAGCGAGAAGGAGACCGCGTCGACGGCGACGATCGCCTCGGAGTCCTCGATGAAGTCGCCGAGCTGGCTGTCTCCCTCGTCGCCGATGGTCTGGTCGAGGCTGATCGGCTCGCGCGCGTACTGCTGGATCTCCAGGACCTTCTCCGGGGAGATGTCCATCTCCTTGGCCAGCTCGTCGGGCGTGGGCTCGCGGCCCAGGTCCTGGAGCAGCTCACGCTGTATGCGGCCGAGCTTGTTGATGACCTCCACCATGTGCACCGGGATGCGGATGGTGCGGGCCTGGTCGGCCATGGCGCGCGTGATGGCCTGCCGGATCCACCACGTGGCGTAGGTGGAGAACTTGTAGCCCTTGGTGTAGTCGAACTTCTCGACGGCGCGGATGAGGCCGAGGTTGCCCTCCTGGATCAGGTCCAGGAACGCCATGCCGCGGCCGGTGTAGCGCTTGGCGAGCGATACGACGAGGCGGAGGTTCGCCTCCAGGAGGTGGTCCTTGGCGCGGTCGCCGTCGCGGACGATCCACTCGAGATCGCGGCGGATCTGCGTGGGGATCTCCTCGCCGGCCTCGCGCATCTGCTTGAGGCGCTCGACGGCGTACAGCCCGGCCTCGATGCGCTTGGCGAGCTCGACCTCCTGGGCCGCGTTCAGCAGCGGCACCTTGCCGATCTGCTTGAGGTAGGCGCGGACCGAGTCGGCCGAGGCGGTCATCTCGGCGTCCTTGCGGGCCTGCTTGAGCGCCTCGGAGTCCTCCTCGTCCCACTCGAAGTCGTTCTCGTCGGGCTCGTCGTCGTCCTTGTCCTTCTTGGACGCCTTCTTCGCGGAGGCCTTCTTGGCGGCCTTCTTCCGAGTGGCCTTCCTGGGCGGCTCGGCGGCGGCCTCCTCCGCGGCGAGGGCCTCGGCGGCCTCCTCGTCCTCGGACTTGGGGGCGGCCTTCTTGGCGGTCTTCTTCGCCGCTTTCTTGGCGGTCTTCTTCGCGGAGGCCTTCTTGGCGGCCTTCTTCGGTGCCGCGGTCTCCTCGCCGTCCTCGGCGGGCTTCGACGCCGCGGTCTTCTTGGCGGCCTTCTTGGTCGACTTCTTCGCGGTCTTGGCGGTGGCGGTGCGCGAGGAGGTGGCGGTGCGGGCGGCGGGGACGCGCTTGCGGCCGGAGGAGGAGCCGTCGACGACAACGGTGACGTCGGCCTCGGCCAGCGCTCTGAGCACCAGCTTGCCCTGGGCGGGGGAGACCTGGGCCGACTCCAGGACCTGAGCGACTTTCGCTGACGTCAGCTGCCCATCGCTTTCACGGGCCAGTTCGAGCAATGAGTCGGTCAGAGAATTGACGTCGGTGCCGTTGGGACGTGCGTCAGTCACGAGCAACCTTCCGAGGCAATGGCGGGCACGGCGGAGCCGGGCTCCATGGCGGGTGAGCATTGGATATTGGGTCGGCAGCCCAGGTCGCAACACGACCGGGCAAGCGTGAATTGTAGCGCCGAAATTCGCTACCGGCCCGTCCGTGATGCCGTTTCGAGCTGAGTTTCCGCATTTTTGATGACGATGGCAGTGGTTCGAGGGGCGTGACGGCGACCTATTCTACCGCGCAGGTGCCATCGGGCGTCGTGATGCCACCGCTCTGGGCGAACGACTGGCGCGCATCGGAAGTGGAGCGGACCTCTTTGAACGCGTCGCCGAGGACGATGGTGATCGGCTCCTCCCACTCCAGGTCGAAGCCGTCGCGGCCGCCGTAGAAGTACGCGTGAGTGTGGAGTCCGCCCGCGTACTCCTCGGGGCCGTACTTCACCAGCGCGGCCTCGTCGATCCTCTCGTCGGTGTCGCCCACCTCGATGACCTTGAAGCCGCGGTCCTCCAACTGGCCGGCCGCCTGCTCTGCCAGGCCCGTCCGCTCCGTGCCGTTGAGGACGACCACCTCGATCTGCTCGGGGTCGGGGATCGGCGCGGTCTTGATCTCGACCGCCCCGGGGGCGCAGTCCGCGCCGGCGCTCACTTGCGAGTCATTCCTAATTGCCCACAGGGTCGCCAATGCCGCTACCAGCGCCAATGCACACAAAACCGTCAACGCGCGGATACGAGCGATTCGCACTGCGACCTCCCCATTCTCGATGTAGTCCAAAGGCTATCGTGCGGGGACGGCCTTCGTGGGCGAGAGGCGGTACACTCACTTCCCGCGCCACAAGAGTGTTTCTCGCCACAATGGGGATGAAAAAGCGAGCGACATGGTGTATACGAATGGACTGCACGCGGTAAGGTACGCCGCCTGCAGGGACGGACAGAACCCGCCAGGAAACCAAGTCGAAATGAGCGCGGCCGAGGACGCTGTTCACGGCTCGCGAGCGTCGCCGTAGCCGCTGACGCACGGCTTCGCGAGCGTAGCCGTGGAGGCCCCCGCGGCGTCAGCCGCAGCCCTCGGACTCGCGCCGCTTCGACGCACCTGTGCCATAGAAACCAATGGGAGTGGAAACGATGGCAACCGACTACGACGCCCCGCGCCGGGACAAGGAAGAGGCCACCGGCGGCCCCGACAGCATCGAAGCGCTGGCCAAGGGTCGCAGCGACCAGTCGGGGACGGTGGACGTCGATGAGGCCGAAGTGGCCGAGAACTTCGAACTGCCCGGCGCCGACCTCGGCGACGAGGAGCTCTCGGTCAAGGTCCTGCCGATGCAGAACGACGAGTTCCGCTGCTCCAGCTGCTTCCTGGTCCACCACCGGAGCCAGTACGCCAAGGAGAAGAACGGCCAGCCGATCTGCAAGGACTGCGCCTAGAACGAACTCCGCGAACCGGGCCGTGCCCGGCCCGCCGCCCCGTCATCGGACGCCCGGGTGCCGACACCGGCATTCGGGCGTCTCGCCGTCTCGCCGCGCTGCGCGCCGCTCAGGCGGCCGGCGACCCGACGGGCACCGCCAGCGCCTCCCGCAGCCGCTCGGGACGCCGGGAGGAGACCACCCAATAGGGCGTGGGGTCCTCCGGGTCGTCCAGGACGATCCGCACCCCGCGCTTGAGCCAGGGCCGCTGCACCACGAACGCCAGCGGATGCAGGGCGACCCCCAGCGCGTCCGAATACGCCGTCCGGTCCAGCACCTGGACCTCGGACACCGCCGACATCGGCAGCTTCGCGTCGTCCACGTGCAGCCACACCTCGCCGTCCCCGCCGCTCTCGACCACCCGCACCGGCAGGCGGCCCAGCCACCAGGCCCCGGCCAGCACCGCGACGAAGACCGCGACGCTCGCCGCGACCCGCCACCAGCGCAGATCCCCGAAATTCGACAGGCCCGCCGCCAGCGTCGCGAACGCGAGGACCGCGAGCCAGCCCGCCCACGGCATCCGCATCCGCTCGGCGTACCGTTCTCGACTCTCCATGTCTGAGACCATAGCCCTCGAACTCAAGGAGGCAGCAGACTGTGAACGCCGACGTGCCGGTCGCCATCAGGCGCATCGACCCGGACCTGCCCGTCCCGACGTACGCCCACCCCGGCGACGCCGGGGCCGACCTCTACTCCGCCGAAACCGTCGAGCTCGCCCCCGGGCGGCGCGTCCTCGTCCCCACCGGCGTGGCCGTGGCCGTACCCGACGGCTACGTCGGCTACACCAACCCCCGCTCCGGCCTGGCCCACCGCCTCGGCGTCACCATCGCCAACGCCCCGGGCACCATCGACTCCGGCTACCGCGGTGAGATCAAGATCAACCTCGTCAACCTCGATCCGGAGCGGACCGCCGTCATCGAACGCGGGGACCGTATCGCACAATTGGTGATCCAACCTGTAGTACGAGCCCGCTTCACCGAGGTCGACGAACTGGCCCCCACCCGGCGCGGCGCGAACGGCCACGGGTCCACCGGCGGACACCGCCGACTCGCAGAGGAGAACGAACGTGTTTAGACGGCGACGGTCGTCGAAAAAGCAGCGCCCCAGCGAGGGAGCGGTCCTCGACTCGCTGGCCGAGAGCGGTGAAGAGGTCGACCGAGAGGTCACCGAAGGCCCCTTCGACGCCGCCGACGCTCCCGAGGACGAGCTGCGCCGCCTCGACCTGGGAGCGATCCGCCTGCCCATCCCCAAGGGCGTGGGCTTCCAGGCCCAGACCGACGCCAAGGGCAACATCAGCCAGGTCGTCCTCACCACCGGCTCCTCCGCCCTCCAGCTGCTCGTCCGCGCCGCGCCGCGCAGCGAGGGCATCTGGGAGGAGATGCGCGAGGAGCTCACCGCTCAGGTCACCGGCCAGGGCGGCAAGGTCGAGACGGTGGAGGGACGCTGGGGCGAGGAGCTCATCGCGCGGGTCGCCGGCCAGAAGGGCACCAACACGGTGCGCTTCGTGGGCGTCGACGGCCCGCGCTGGTTCGTCCAGGCCACCTTCCAGGGCAAGCGCGCCACCGACGAGGACGCCGCGCCCGAGCTCGACGAGGCCCTGCGCAACCTCGTCGTCGACCGCGGCAACCTGGCCATGCCGGTCCGCGAGCCCCTGCCGCTGAAGCTGCCGCCGAAGATGGCCGAGGAGGCCGCGGCGCGCATCGCGCAGCGCAAGGCCGAGGGCGGCGACGGCACCCGCGCCATCGTCGCGGCCGGGGACACCCCCAAGCCGAAGGTCAGGCGCAAGCCCTCGCCCCGCCCCCGCAAGCGGTAGGCCGGGTTCGATGGCCCGCAGGCCCCGCCGAGGGGCGCCACGGTGACCGTGCCCGACGACCCCGCCCCCGGCTGGAAGCGGTGGCTCCGCCGCCTGGCCGCCCCCTCGCAGGAGCTGTTCGCCGCGAACGTGCGCGACGAGATCGCCGCCCGCAGGACCGGCGGCGAGGGGGAGGCCGACGCCGAGTACACGCCGGTCGAGCGGATCGAGGCGCGCCAGTCGGTCGTCGTCGCCGGTCGCCTGCGCACCGTCGTGCTGCGCGCCGAGGGCCGCTCGCCGTCGGTGGAGGCCGAACTGTTCGACGGCACCGGTCAGGTCGGACTGGTCTGGATGGGCCGACGGCGTATCGTTGGCCTGGAGGCCGGGACCAGGATCGTCGCCCGCGGCCGAGTGGCGCAGGGCGGTGACGGCCGATTTGTCATCTACAACCCGATCTACGAACTCCGCCTCTGAAGGCGCCGAGGAACCCGGAAGGCACTCTTTGAGCACCGAGACGCCGCAGCGCACCGATCCCGACGAGCTGCCCCCGTTCTCCGAGCAGCTCTCGCAGCAGCTCGGCGGCGTCAGGGGCGTGATCGAGGCGGCCGTCCCGATCACCCTGTTCGTGGTCCTCAACCCGATCCTCGGCGAGCGCGAGTTCGGGCCGCTGAACGGCCTGCAGTGGTCGATCGTGCTCGCGGCCGCCAGCGCCGTGGGCATCGCGGTCTGGCGGGCGGCCCGCAAGGAGACGGTCCGGTACGCGCTCAACGGCCTGTTCGGCATCGCGCTCGGCGCGTTCCTGGCCTGGCGCAGCGACGACGCGCGCGACTTCTACCTGCCGGGGATCATCTGGGGCGCGGTCTACGGCGTCGGCTTCATCGTCTCGGCGATCTTCCGCCACCCGATCGTCGGCTGGGTCTACGCCGTGATCGCGCAGGGCGGGAAGAAGGAGTGGCGCCAGAACAAGCGGCTGGTCGACGTCCTGTGCTGGATCACGGTCCTGTGGGGCGTGGTGTTCATCCTCAAGAACGCCGCCCGGATCTGGCTGTACCAGATCGACGCCGACACCGCGCTGGGATGGGTGACGCTGTTCGGCGGCACGCCGGTGACGGTCGCGCTGACCGCGCTGACGATCTGGGTCGTGCGCCGCACGCTGAAGTCGGCCCCGGCCGAAGAGGCGGCCGAGGCCGACGAACCCGCGGCGCCGCGGCCCGAGAGCCGCGGCGCCTAGGGCCTGTTCACAGGCCCCAAGGGCACTGCTACGACGCCAGGCAGTCGAACTCCGGCGCCGATGTCAGCGAGCCGCTGACGTTGAAGCCGAAGGAGACCGAGCCTCCCGAGTCGATGGTCTGGTTGTATCCGACCGGTTCGGCCATCTCCATGTCGCCCATCAGCGAATGCTCGGCGTTCCAGATGTTCGTCACGGTCGCGTCCGAGCCTTCCGGCCAATGCCAGTGGAGCATCCAGGCGTGGACCGTCCGCGATCCGGTGTTGTCGACGGTGACCTCGACGGTCGCGCCCGAGCCCCAGCTGTTGACCGTGGCCGTGGCCGAGCAGCTGAGGTCGCCGCCAGGCGTGGTCGGGTCGTCGGGCTCATCGGGGGTCGTGGGGTCGTCGGGGGTCGTGGGGTCGTCCGGCTCGTCGGGCGTGGTCGGGTCGTCCGGCGGGTCCGTGGGCCCGCCCTCGCCGAACCAGACGTCGGAGCAGGAGTAGAAGGTCTGGTCGATGTGGCTGGCCTGCCAGACCACGTAGACCACGTGTCGGCCGGTGCGGCCCGGCGCGCTCACGGGGATGTCGACCTCTTCGCCCGGCTCGTACACGCCGGTCTCGACGACCCGTTCGAGGTCGCCCCAGTCGAGTGCGTCGGTGGTGGCGTCGTATCCCTGCTTGGTGACGTACACCCAGTAGTAGTCGCCGCCGTGCGTGGCGGTGTCCTCGTAGTGGAGGGTGAAGTCGTTGTCGAGCGGCGTGGTGTGCCAGGCGCCCGGTTCGTCGAGGGAGTTGTAGCGCCCGCCCTCGGCCTGGCCGCCGGAGCAGAGCTGGTTGTCGGGGATGCGTGACTCGTGCTGGCCCTGCATGCCCTCGCGCAGGAGGCCGTTCCAGTTCCACATGGTGTTGGGATTGGCCTGCCAGGCCTGCCAGCACATGGGGTCCTCTTGGGCCATGTCCGGGTTCAGGTGGTCGTCGCCCCAGCGCTCCCAGCAGCTGTAGTGCCGGGCGGGCGGGCTGGTGGCGGTGCCGTGGCTGGCGGCGGGCTGCACGAAGAACAGCGCCGAGCCACCGGCGACGACGACCGCCCCGAGGACGAGCAGCACGCTTCGGAGGCGTTTGGGTACTTTGAGCATGATAGCGCTCCCAGTTGATTAATACATCGAGAACCTTAAATATATTACGGCAAGGCCCCCGATGTAAAGGCGGGCGGGCCGAGTCATGCCCCGGCCGAGCTCAGCGGGACTTGCCCAGGATGACCGCGCGCGCCGCGTCCTCGGCGTCCTCGTTGCAGACGAACACGAGCTCGTCCCCGGCCTCCAGCGTGTCGTCCGGGCTGGGAGCGATGACCCTGCGCCCCCGGATGATCGCCACCAGCGCCACGTCCCGCGGCAGCGGCACCTCCGCCACCGTCCTGCCCACGTGCGGCGCGTCGACCGGCAGCGTGATCTCCACCAGGTTCGCCTGCGACTGGCGGAAGCTCAGCAGCCGCACCAGGTCGCCGACGCTGACGGCCTCCTCGACGAGCGCCGCCAGCAGCCTGGGCTTGGAGACCGAGACGTCGACGCCCCACTCCTCGTCGAACAGCCACTCGTTCTCGGCGCGGTTGACGCGAGCGACCACGCGCGGCACCGCGAACTCGGTCTTCGACAGCAGGCTGACGACCAGGTTCACCTTGTCGTCGCCGGTGGCCGCCACCGCCACGTCGCACCCCTCCAAGTGCGCCTGCCGCAGGTTCTCCAGCTCGCAGGCGTCTGCCAGCAGCCACTCGGCCTCCGGGACGCGCTCGGGCCGCATCGCCTCCGGGTCGCGCTCGATGAGCAGCACCTCGTGGCCGTTGCCGACCAGCTCCGCGGCGATCGAGCGGCCCACGTTGCCCGCTCCGGCGATGGCGACGCGCATCAGACACCTCCCTGCGGGGCCCGGCCCGCGATCTCGGCGACCTGCTCGGCGCCGTCGTCGGCCACCAGCATGTACACCTGGTCGCCGTCCTGGAGCACCGAGGAGTCGGTCGGCAGCGTCGCCCGCCCGAAACGGGTCACATAGGCGACGCGGTGCCCCGTCGCCGCCTCCAGCGCCGCCAGCGGCACGCCGACCCAGCCCTCGTCGTACAGGACCTCGACCATCGAGAGCGTCGCGGTCGGGTCGCGCCACAGCGGCTGCTGCTCCTCGGGCAGCAGGTGGCGCAGCAGCCGGTCGGCCGTCCAGCGGACGGTGGCGACGGTGGGGATGCCGAGCCGCTCGTACACCGAGGCGCGCTGCGGGTCGTAGATGCGGGCGATGACGTTGCGGACGCCGTAGTTCTCGCGTGCCACGCGCGCGGCGATGATGTTCGAGTTGTCGCCCGAGGAGACCGACACGAACGCGTCGGCGCGCTGGACGCCGGCCTTGGCCAGCACCTCGCGGTCGAAGCCGTTGCCCCTGACCGTCGTCTCGTCGAAGTCGGGGCCGAGCCGGCGGAAGGCCTTGGGATTCTGGTCGATGACGCCGACCGTGTGCCCCAGCTCCACCAGGCTGCGCGCCAAGAGCGAACCCACGCGGCCGCAGCCCATGATCACCACATGCACCCGGCTCACCCCTTCACTGACGACATCGGTGCGACGATACCGCGACGTCCCACCGCCGCAGCGTTCACGCTACCGGTTCCGCCTGTATCCGACCGCCTCACAGCGCGAAGCGCTGGCGCGGTCATTCGGATGCGCCCGCGTGATCTACAACGATGCGATCGCCGTACGGCGTGCGGCGCATAATGATCGGTCGCCTTACCCGAGCGCGGCGACGTTGTCCAAGCGGTTGATCACCGAGGCGAAACGGACACCGGAGAGAGCCTGGTTGGTCGAGGTCTCGGCGGTGGTGCTCCAGCAGGCCCTGGCGGACTGCGACCGAGCCTGGCGGGCATTCTTCGATTCCCGATCGGGGAAGCGGCCGGGCCCGAAGATCGGCCCGCCGAGATTCAAACGGCGCTCACATAGGCAGGCGGTGCGATTCACGCGCAATGGTCGGTTCCGAGTGCTCGGCGACGGGCGGCTGCGGTTGCCGAAAATCGGCGATGTCAAAGTCGCCTGGTCGAGGGAACTACCCTCCGATCCGTCTTCGGTGACGGTGATCAAGACCGCAGCCGGCCGATACTACGCCAGTTTTGTAGTGGCCGTCGACGAGGACGCCGCATCGCAGGAGCCATTGCCCGAGGCCGCGACGGGGATCGATCTGGGTTTGAAGGATTTCGCCGTTCTACGCGGAGGCAAGGTGATCGAGTCGCCGAAATTCTTCCGATCGCTCGAACGCAAGCTCAAGCGATCGCAGCGGGAACTGGCGCGAAAACAGCGGTGCTCTGCGAATCGGGAGCGGGCCCGGTTGAAGCTGGCTCGGATCCACGAGCGGATCCGTGACAGGAGAGATGATTGGCTCGACAAACAGGTCAAGGCGATACTCGAAGAGAACCAGGCCGTGTACGTCGAAGACCTCAATGTCAAAGGCCCGGTGCGCGGTCGCGGGGCGAAGAGTCTGCACGATCAGGCATTCGGCGGGTTCCTTTCCCGCTTGGAGTCGAAGGCCGAGCGACGGGGGCGAACCTTCGTTCGGATCGATCGGTTCTTTCCCTCCACGCAACTGTGTTCGGCATGCGGATCGCTCTCAGGGCCGAAAGGACTGGCCGGGCTCAAGATCCGCCTCTGGCAATGTGGATGCGGTGCCGTGCATGATCGTGATGTGAACGCGGAACTGAACATCCGCCGTGAGGGGCAACGCCTCGCGGACGTCGCCGCAGGGCATGCGGAGACGCGAAACGCCTCCGGAGGGCGGATAAGACCGGACACGTCCGGCGCCGCCCGCAACCCCCTGCAGGGGAGGAACGAGGAACCTCTCGGCGCCGGTGCTGCTCACGCGGTACTGTAACCGAGAATTTTTCCACCTTCGGAAAAGGGGATGCCAAGGCCGTGACCCGGTCCCTGTCCGTCTTCAAGCGGCTGCTCGTGGGCGAGCCGTTCACCTCCGAGCGGCAGAGTTCCCTCGAGCTGTCGAAGCGGTACGCCATCCCGCTGCTCGCGGTCAACCCGCTCTCCTCGATCGCCTACGCCCCCGAGCAGGTCTTCCTCATCATGGCGGCCGCCGGCTCGGCCGCCTACGCCTACTCGATCTGGACCGGGCTGGCCGTCGCCGTCGTCATGCTCACCGTCATCGCCTCCTACCGCTACACCGTGCAGGCCTATCCGGGCGGCGGCGGCGACTACCGGGTCGTGACCGCGAACCTCGGGCCGAGGGCCGGGGCCCTGACCGCCGCCGCGCTCGTCCTGGACTACATCCTCACCGTCGCCGTCTCCGTCTCGGCCGCCGTCGCCTGCCTCGCCGTGCTGTGGCCCGGCGTGCGCGAGGGGCGCGAATGGGCCTGCGCCCTGGCGATAGCGCTGCTCATGGCGTTCAACCTGCGCGGCGGGCGCGTCTCGGGCCGCGTCGCGGCGGGGATCGCGCTCCTGTTCGTGGCGGGCATGGCCGCCACCGTCGCGGTGGGATTGGTCCGCCTCGCCGCCGGGGAGCAGATCGAGCCGCCCTCGGCGAGCTACGACACCGTAGGCGAGGCCACCGAGATGACCTCGGTGGCCTTGTTCGTGCTGTGCGCCCGCGCCTTCGCCGCCGGCTCGGTCGCCGTCACCGGCATCGAGACGTTCACGACCCGCGTCCGGTTCTTCCGCCCGCCCAGGGGCCGCAACGCCGCCGCCGCCATCACCGCCGTCGGCGCCGCCACCATCGCGCTGTACGTCGGCATCGTCGTCCTCGCCTACCTCGTCGGCGCGCAGTCCACCGTCGACCCGCAGACGCAGCTGGCCGGGGTGCCCGAGGACTACGTGCAGAACCCGCTCATCGGCCAGCTCGCCGCCGCCGTGTTCGACTCCCGGGCGCTGCTGATGTGGCCGATCATGCTCGCCTCCGGCGGCGTGCTCCTCCTGGCCGCCAACACCGCGTTCGTCGGCTTCCCGCAGCTGGCCTCGGTCTTCGCCAAGGACTACCTGATGCCGCGCCAGCTCCACAAGCGCGGCGACCGGCTCGTCTACTCCAACGGCATCATCATCCTGGCCGTGGCCGCCGGGATCCTCGTCGTCGCCTTCGGCGGCGCCACGTTCCGGCTCATCGGCATGTACATCGTCGGGGTGTTCCTGTCGATGGTCCTGGCCCACGCGGCGATGGTCCTCCACTGGCGGCGGGTCCTGGGGATCGAGCGCGACGCCGCCCGCCGCGCCCGCGCCCGCCGGGCGATGCGCACCGCCGCGGCGGCGGCCCTCATGTGCGCGATCGTGCTCGGCATCGTCGCGGTCACCGACTACCGGCGCGGCTGGATCGCCGCCGTCATCATCGGCGCGGGCTACGCGATGATGTGGTTCGTCTCCCGCCACTACACGGCCGTGGCCGAGGAGATCGAGCTGCCGAAGGGCAAGCCGAGGCTGCCCTCGCGCAACCACGCGATCGTGCTGGTCTCCAGCGTGAACCGGCCGCTGATGCGGATGCTCGCCTACGCCAAGGCCACCCGGCCGGACACCGTCACGGCGCTGACGGTCAACGTCGACGCCGCCGCCTCCCGGGCGCTGCTGGCCGATTGGGAGCGGCGGGGGATCGGGATCTCGCTGACCGTCGTCGACTCCCCCTACCGGGAGATCACCGGCCCGATCGTCGACTACGTCAAGGCCCGCATGCGTGACGCGCCGCGCGACGTGGTCACCGTCTACCTCCCCGAGTACGTCGTCGGGCACTGGTGGCAGCGCAAGGGCGATGCGCGCAACTACTTCCCGTGGTCCGGCTGGCTCCTGCACAACCAGACCACGAAGGCGATCCAGCGGCAGCTGAAGTACGTGCCGGGCGTCATGATCGTGACCGTGCCGTGGATCCTCGGCGAGAACCGCGAGGCCCCGCCGCTGCGGCGCATCCGCAGATGAGGCGGCCCCGGCGGCGTGCCGCCGGGGCCTGTGCGAGGAGGGGAGTCTACGTCGCCGGAGCGCCGTGGGCGCCGCAGCGTCCGCCGTTCGAGAAGTCCGCGCCGAGGTCCTCGTAGCCCTCGGGTCGCAGGAAGTCCGTGGACCGGATCGAGCCGTCGGGCGCGCGGGGGCCGGTGATGACGCCGGTCGCGGTGCTCGCCAGGTCCGCCTCGCTCCACTCGTCCTTGATGTCCCAGGAGTTTCCCTCGCCGCCGGAGGAGCCGAGGGCGGCGGCGGCGGCGTTGGCCACCGAGAGGTTCCCGTTCAGCGTCGAGGTCGAGCGGTCGAAGACGAAGCCGGTCTCGGCGTTGTCCCAGGCGGTGTTGTTCTCGATGAGCATCGAGGCCGGGTTGCCGTTGTCGATGATGCCGTGCTGGGCGTTGTCGAAGGCGATGCTGTTCCGCACGGTGTGGGTGGCCGTCTCGGCGCCGCGGCCGAGCTTGAAGCCGTTGCCGTCGCCGGGGAAGTCGGGAAAGTCCCAGCGGTTGAAGCCGTTGCCCCAGGCGACGGAGTCCTCGATGAGGATCGGCGAGGTGAACTCCCAGGAGTCGAAGCCGTCGTCGACGTTGTTCCACAGGCGTGCCCCGCGCACCACGTTGCCCTCGCCGGAGCCCTCCTTGATGGCCAGGCCGTCGGCGCTCTCGCCGTTGTTCCGCGGATCGAAGTTGCCGTAGCTGTCCAGGTCGAGGATGAGGTTGCCGCCGGATTCGAGGAAGAGGTGGAGCCCCGATTCGTAGTTGTCGCGGGTGACGAGCCGGTCGAAGACGTTGTTGTTGCAGTTCATGCAGAAGATCCCGTACGGGCCGTGGACGATCTCCAGGCCGCGGAAGACCCACCAGTCGCCTTCGACGTGCAGGGCGCCGCGGTCGGGCCTCGGGATCGAGCCGTCGAGCTCGCCGGGCGTGTACGGCATGTTCTCGCCGTCGATGACGACGTGCTCGCCGCGGTAGGCGGTCATGGTGATCGGGTTCCCGGACTCGCCGTCGGTGTTGATCTGGAGGTTGGTCTCGGGGGCGTAGACGCCGCCGCGGATCTGGATCACGGTGCCGGGTGCGGCCAGATCGACGGCGTGCTGGATGGTGCGCAGGGGCGCGGCCACGGTGCCGGGGTTGGCGTCGTCGCCGTCGGTGGCGACGGTCAAGATCTCGGATTGCGCGAACGCGGGCTGCGCGAAGGCGGTGGCGCCGAGGAGGCCGAGGACGGCCGCGATGAGCGCGATCGGTATGGCTCCCGCTCGGGAGCGGGGGTTCCTGCGGTCGGACATGAGCTCGCCTCTCTGAGATGGACATGGAATGCAAGCGTTTGCACACTTCGGCCCACTATATCGACGGCCGTCTTTTAAGTCAACAATTCGAATGCCTCAATGCCACGTGCGAGGTGCCGCGCCCATTCCCGCCCGTAGTAGCCTGGCGGGCGTGCTTGCACCGGGCCGGGGAGGCCGCCGACGCCCGTCGAGCGGCCCCGGCCCACGGACACGGGGGTTGGGGAGGACGATGATCGTCACCGTAGGGGACGTCGCTGCCGGAGGCCACTGCGTGGCCCGCGTCGACGGCGAGGTGTACTTCGTCCGCCACGCCCTGCCGGGCGAGCGGGTGCGCATCGAGGTCACCGACCGCAAGAAGCGCTTCGCCTTCGCCGACGCCGTCGAGATCCTCGAGCCCTCGCCCGACCGCGTCGAGCCGCCCTGCCCGTGGGCCGGGCCCGGCAGATGCGGCGGCTGCGACTTCCAGCACGCGAGCCACGAGGCCCAGCTGCGCCTCAAGACCCGCGTCCTGACCGACCAGCTCACCCGCCTCGGCGGGCTCGACGCCGAGCGGCTCGAAGGGCTCGAGGTCGAGGCGCTCCCCTGGAAGGAGGGCCCGCTCGGCTGGCGCACCCGCATGCAGTACGCCGTCGACCAGAGCGGGAAGGCCGGACTGCGCGAGCACAAGTCCCGCGACATCGTCCACATCGACTGGTGCCGCATCGCCTCCGAGCCGATCCGCTCGGCCGACGTCCTCTCCCGGAACTGGAAGGGCATGGGCGCGGTCGGCGTCGTCGACTCCGACGACGACGGCCTCGCCGTCTACACGCAGCTGCGCCGCACCTCCCGGCCCCACCACAAGAGCGGCCCGAAGACCGTCCACCAGCGGGTCGGCGAGACCGAGTTCGAGCTGGGCTTCGACGGCTTCTGGCAGGTCCACCCGGCCGCCGCCGAGGCGTTCCTGGACTGCGTGCTCGAATTCCTCCGGCCGCGGGAGGGCGAGGCCGCCTGGGACCTGTACGCGGGGGCGGGGCTGTTCGCCGCCGGACTCGCCGACGCGGTGGGGGAGCTCGGCCGGGTGGTGGCCGTCGAGAACGCGAAGTCCTCCCGCACCGCCGCCAACCTCGCCGACTGGAAGAACGCCGGCGCGATCGACGGCGACGTCGCCGAGACCGTGCCCGCCCTCGGCGGCGTGGACATCGTGGTGCTCGACCCGCCGCGCAGCGGCGCCGGGCCCGAGGTGGTGGCCTCCCTGGTCGAGGCCCGCCCGAGGGCGATCTGCTACGTCGCCTGCGACGCGGGCGCGCTGGCCCGCGACGTCAAGGCCTTCGCCGAGCACGGCTGGGAGCCGAGCCGCATGCGCGCCTTCGACGCCTTCCCGATGACGCAGCACTTCGAGACGATCGCGCTGTTCGAACCGGCACCGGTCGAAACGGCCCGGTAACGCGACGAAATATCGGATTCGGCGCTCCGGTGGCGCTCCGATCGCCACAATGAGGCCATGACACCTTCGAATCCGACCGTGGCCGCGCTCGTCGACGCGGTCAACGCGGGCGACCGCACCGCCTTCTACGCGCTGCTGACCGGCGACGCCGTCCTGACCGACGACGGCGTCGCGCGCGACCTCGCCGAGTGGTGCGACTCCAACCTGTTCGACGCCGACGCCCGCCTGACGCCGCAGCGCGAGACCATGGGCGGCTCGCGGCTCATCGTCGCCGTCCACGACGACAAGTGGGGCGACATGACGACCTACTGGGACTTCACCGTCGACGGCGACAAGATCGGCCGCATCGACACCGGCCAGGCCGCGGCCATAGGCGAGGCCTGAACGAGGGCGGCGTCAGTCGCAGCTGCAATCGCAGTTGCAGCAGCCGCCGTCCTCCCCGCCGCAATTGCAGCAACTGCAGCAGTCGCAGTTGCAGCACTCGCACGCGTCGCAGCAGTCGCACTGGTGGCAGCAGCCCTGGCGCGGCTGGCCGGACCACGGGTCGTGGTACTCGTTGGCGCAGCACATCTGGCAGGAGCAGAACAGCGCCGACGCCACGCACAGCCCGCCCCAGAAGCCGCGCCGCCGCCCGAACCGCCGATGGTCGTGGTCGTCGCGCGGCCGGTGCCGGTAGTCGCCGCGGTCGGGGCGCCGGTAGGTCGCGCACGTCGACCCGAAGGTCTTGGAGACCGCGTGGCGCGCGTAGCGGTCCAGCAGCAGCCGCACCATCGTCGCGTCCACGAACGAGGCCGCCTCGAGCGCGGCGCGCATGTCGGCCAGCGCGCCCCGCGCGAGCGAGCGGGCCTCGTCCATGCCGGTGCCGGTGGCCGCGAGTGGGTTCCAGGCCCCCTGCTCGGCGTCGTCGTCGAAGTCCTCGGCGGCGTCCAGGAGGTGCGCGAGGCGCCCGAACGAGGCCCCCGCGGCCCGGAACGGCCCGATGTTGTCCTCGCTGCCGCCCAGGACCGCGGCGTGGGCGAACAGCTCGGCGGTGGCCTGCTCGGTCGGCGCGGTGACCGCCGCGAGCGGCGTGCCGGGGCCGCAGGCGTCCTCGACGGCCTTCTGCCGGTCGACGGCGGCCATGACCTCCTCCACCGGCAGCCGGATCGACTCGCCGATGGCCAGGGCCTTGGAGCGGTAGCGCCCGGCCGTCCTCCCCGCCAGGCCCGCCACGCCCGGCCGGGCGACGATCCCGTCGCCGTCCTCGACGTGGTCGCGCAGCTTCGCCGAAGCCAGCAGCAGCGAAGCGGTGGCCGCCAGTCGCGGCCCGTCACCGGTGGCGATGCGCTGGCGGCGCATGCCGCGCAGCGCGCACGGCCCGGCGTCGCGGCCGTCGGCCCCGTCGCCCTGCTGGGCCTCGACCAGGACCGACAGCGCGAGCGTGTCGTAGTTGGTGGTCAGGCGCGCGAGGTGCCCGGCGTCGTCGCGCAGCTCCAGGCACAGGCCGCAGAAGTGGCCCATCCAGCGGGGCTTGAGATCGGCGGGAGTGCGTGAGGGGCATGGTGCGAGGATGCCGAACATGGGGCGGTCTCCTGAGGCCGGGGACAGTCGAGAGGCATCCTATCGTCGGCGCGCAACCGCGGCCGCCGACGCCGGTCGGCGGCCGCTCACGGGAGGTCGCAACCAGGCCTTAGTGGTCGTCGTAGTGGCCCTGAT
The DNA here is from genome assembly GCF_000427885.1 of Glycomyces tenuis DSM 44171. Lineage (GTDB taxonomy): Bacteria > Actinomycetota > Actinomycetes > Mycobacteriales > Micromonosporaceae > Glycomyces > Glycomyces tenuis. The sequence continues at coordinate 152,862 of NZ_ATYW01000016.1, read as the reverse complement.
GCAGCGCGTGCCGGTGGCCGTCGTGCACGTAGTCGACGTGGTCGCCGTGCCGGACCGCCGGGTGGCCGCAGCCTTCGCCGTGCTGGTGGTCGTGGCCCTCGCAGATGACGTGGCCGCTCGGCTCGCACTCGTCGTAATGCTCGCCGTGGGCCCGGTGCAGGTGCCCGTCGTGGGCGTATTCGACGTGGTCGCCGTGCTGGACGGCGGTGTGGCCGCAGCCCTCGCCGTGGCGGTGGTCGTGTCCGGTGTGCTCGAGATGCGCCATGGCCGTGCTCCCCGCTGCTCGGTTCCGCTCGGTGTTCCCCCTGGACGACGCCTTCGCGATCTGCCGTCGTGCCAGGACATTAACACCTGTGCGCCGGTGCGGCGGCGTTTCACCGAGAACCACTCATGTGCGGACACGGCGAAGGGGGACGGGCGAAGCCCGTCCCCCCTTTCAGGACTCGTCTACTGCGAGATCAGCTCGGAGAAGTCGTTCTCCTGGAGCCAGGCGGTGGTGCCCGCCTCGACGTCGCCGTCGTGCTCGTCGAACACGACCTGCTCCAGGCCGGCGAGCTGCTCGTCGGTCATCTTGAACGTGCCGAGGACCTCGGCGAGCTCGGGGTGCTCCTCGGAGAACCCGGCGGTGGCCAGGGTGTTGATGGTCTCGACCTCGCCGAGGGTCTTCTCCGGGTCCTCGAGGTTCTTGAGGTCGTACTTGGCGTAGGCCCAGTGCGGCTGCCACAGGGTCACCACGATGGGCTCCTCGGCGGCGATGGCCGAGTCGAGCTCGGACAGCATGCTCGCGGTCGTGGAGGTCTCCAGCTCCATGTCCTCGATGCCGTACGTCGGGATCGAGTTCTCCAGCACCGCCTCGGTCAGGCCGGCGCTCGGCTCGATGCCGACGATGCGGTTGCCGAACAGCTCGGCGTTGTCGTTGAGCTCGGTGAGCGAGTCGACCTCGTCGACGTAGCTCGGGACGGCCACGGTCAGCGCCGCGTTCTCGTTCCAGGTGCCGATCGTCTCGAGCTGGTCGCCGTACGCGTCCATGTAGGTGGCGTGCGTGATCGGCAGCCAGCCGTCGAGGAACACGTCGATGTCGCCGTTGGCGAGCCCCTCGTACAGCACGCCCGCCTCGGCGATCTCCTCGACGGTCACCTCGTAGCCGGCGTCCTCGAGCGCCTGGCGCCACACCTCGGTGGCGACCACGCCCTCGTCCCAACCGGGGATGATGGCGAGGGCCAGTTCGCCTTCGCCTTCGGGCAGGCCGAAGTCGATGCCGCCGCCGGACTCGCCGGAGCCGCCTCCCTCTTCCTCGACCGAGCAGGCGGCCAGGCCCAGGCCCAGCACGGCCGCGGCACCGAGGGCGGTGGTGCTCTTCATGATCGAACGACGTCGCATGTCGTCTCCTTCTCTGTTGTCCGGTCTCATGCCGATGGTTCGGGGGTTCGGGGCGTCTCAGGCCGCGAGTCTCGCGGCGCGGGCGACGGGTGTGCGGTCGGCCAGGCCCTGCATGACCCGGTCGAGGAAGACCGCGAGGACCACCACGGCCAGCCCGGCGTTGAAGCCCTTGGCGATCTCGACCCGGCCCAGGGCCGAGACGATCACGCCGCCGAGGCCGCCGCCGCCGACCATGCCCGCGATGACGACCATCGACAGGGCGAGCATGATGACCTGGTTGAGCCCGGCGGCGATCGTGGGCAGCGCCAGTGGAAGCTTGATGCCCGCCAGGATCTTGGCGGGGGAGGCGCCGAAGGCCTGACCGGCCTCGACGACCTCGTGGTCGACCTGCCGGATGCCCAGCTCGGTCAGGCGCACGCCCGGGGGCATGCAGAAGATGATCGTCGCGATGATGCCGGGCGTGACCCCGATGCCCCAGAGCATGACCACCGGCAGCAGGTACACGAACTGCGGCAGGGTCTGCATGAAGTCCAGGATCGGCCGGGCGATCGTCGAGGCCAGCCGGTTCTCGGCGGCGAGGATGCCCAGCGGGATCGCCAGGGCCGTCGCGATCACGGTCGCGATCAGCACCATCGCGAGCGACTCCATGGTCTCTTCCCAGTAGGGGGTCCAGGCGGCGACGAACATGCCGACGCCGACCAGGGCCGCCAGGCGCCCGCCCTTGGCGAGCCAGGCGATGCCGGCGAAGATGATCACCATCAGGCCCGAGGGCAGCCACAGCAGCGCGTCGGACAGCCCGGTGTGGAGTGTCTCGAGGAAGGTGTTGGTCCCCTCGAAGAACGGGTTCCACTCGCGGCGGGCCCAGTCGATGACCGACTCCGCCCAGTCCCCGAAGGGGATGTCGGGCAAGGGCTTCCAGACGTAGGTCCAGAACCAGTCGCGGAGGTATTGGATCATGCTTGCTGGGGCTCCTGATCGGCTTCGGGGGACTCGTTCTCGGACGCGAGCGATTTGATGATGCCCTTGGGGGTGACCACGCCGAGGGGGTCGGAGTCGTCGTCGACGACCAGCAGCGGGTCCTCGGTGGACAGCACCTGCTCGTACAGCTCCGCGACCAGCGTGTCGGCCTCGACGGTGTCGAAGTCGCCGGTGTCGGCGTCGTCCCAGGGCTCCATGACCGACGCGGCGGTGAGCACTCGCGAGCGGTCGACGTCGGCGGTGAACTCGGAGACGTAGTCGTTCGCCGGGTGCATGAGGATGTCCTCGGCGGTGCCCAGCTGCACGATCCGCCCGTCGCAGATGGCGATGCGGTCGCCGATCTTCATGGCCTCGTTGAGGTCGTGCGTGATGAACACGATCGTCTTGTTCAGCGTCTTCTGGAGGTCGAGCAGCTGGTCCTGCATCTCCTGGCGGATGAGCGGGTCGAGCGCGCTGAACGCCTCGTCCATGAGCAGGATCTCGGTGTCGGCCGCCAGGGCGCGGGCCAGGCCGACGCGCTGGCGCATGCCGCCGGACAGCTGCGAGGGGAGCTTGTCCTCCTGGCCGCCGAGGCCCACCATCTCGACGGCGTCGAAGGCCTTGGCCCGCCGCTCGGCGGTGGGCGTCTTCTTGATCTCGAGTCCGAGCGCGACGTTCTCGAGCACGGTGCGATGGGGAAGGAGCGCGAAGTGCTGGAAGACCATGCTGACCTTGTCGCGGCGCAGCTCGCGCAGGCCCTTCTTCGACAGGCCGCCCAGCTCGACGCCGTCGATCCAGATGGATCCGGCGGTGGGTTCGACCAGACCGTTGAGCATCCGGATGAGGGTGGACTTGCCCGAGCCGGACAGGCCCATGACGACGAAGATCTCACCCGAGCCGATCTCGAACTTGTGGTCGATGACCGCGGCGGTCACCTTCTTGTCGGACAGTTCGTCGCGGGGGACGCCGGCTTTGAGCTCGGCTACGGCTCTATTGGCACCTTTGCCGAAGATCTTGTACAGGGAATCGACTGCTAGGGCAGACATCGTTTCCTTCCGGTTGGCGGGCGGCAACCGGGGCAACACTAGTCAAGAGCTGGGGTTCCGGCACGCGGAGCAGCGCGTGAGAAGATAGACACGCGATGTAGATGATCGACGTTTTCCCAGGTAGTCGGCCTGCGATTCGCGATTCTCCGGTCTGAGATCCGATTGTCTGCAATCCGACGTTGTCAAGAATGTTGCAGAACAGCAACCAAAGCGACTGGATTTGAGGGTGCGCTCAGGCGTACGGGCGGCGGCGCTCACGGCGCGGCTCCCACCGCTCCCGCGCCGGGGCGCCGCCGCGGCGCTCCGGTCCCTCAGGGCAGCCTGGCGGCCATCGCGCGCTCCGAGACGGCCACCAGGTCGGCCTCGCTCAATCCCAAGGCGCGGGCCTTGGCGTACTCGTCGGCGATGTCGGTGCCCATCCGCATCGGCGAGTCGGTGCCCAGCACCACCTCCACTCCGGCCTCGACGAACAGCGGCAGCGGGTGGGCCTCGAGCCGCTCGACCATGCCGAGGAGCACCGCCGAGGTCAGGCACACCTCCACCGCCACGCCGCGCTCGGCCAGGAGCCGCACGATCCCCGGGTCGTCGGCGGCGCCCACGGCGTGGCCGATCCGGCTCACCGCCTCCAACTGCGCCACCGCGGCGACGTTCGAGGCGTTGAACGCCCCGGCCGGGACCGTCACCCCCAGGCCGGCCTGCGCCGCGGCCTCGGCCACGGCCCGCCCCCTCGTCCAGTCCGCCTCGGCCGCGTAGGGGACGTAGATGAGCTCCACCCCGGCCAGCCCGGCCGCGGCGGCGTCGCCGAAGGCGTCGCAGATCTCCTTGACGGTCGGCTCCCACAGGTTCAGGCTCAGCACCGCGGCCGCCTCGAAGTCCGGGAAGAGCTCGGCGACGTTCTGCTTCGCGGCGTCGAACCGCTCCATGAAGCCCGGGTAGGCCACCGACTCCTGCGGCAGCCGCAGCTCGGTGTAGACCGCTCCGGCCTCGGCCGCCGCCGTCAGGGCGCGTTCGAGGATCCCCTCGTACACCTCGCCCTCGACCGCGTCGAGGTCGAACCGCGGCACCGCCGACATGCGCTGGAGCCGGGCCAGGCCCGGCACCACCGACTCCCCGACGATCTTGCGCCGGACCGGCCAGTCGACCGGTGAGGAGCTCAACACCTGATCGAGACGCGCCGGCCATTCGGTGTTCTGGTACAGGTCGATGAGGTCCATGTTGCGATGATCACACCATCATCGCGGGCTCTGCCGGACTTTCGCCCGGCGTGTCCCTTTCGGGGAGTGACTGTTTTTTGACACCCGATCGGGGGTATGCGGCCCGCCTCAGTGCCGGTCTTGGACTAACACCCTGCTCGCCGCCGCCGATAGACTTCGGCTTTATGAGTGCATACCCGCTGCTGGCGACGATCGGCAGACTGGCCGATTTCAAATCGCTCGACGAGGCCGAGCTGCCCCGCCTGGCCGATGAGCTCCGCGAGTTCCTCGTCGACGCGGTCGCCAAGACCGGCGGGCACATCGGCCCGAACCTCGGCGTCGTGGAGCTCACCATGGCGATCCACCGCGTCTTCGACTCCCCGCACGACCAGATCGTCTTCGACACCGGCCACCAGTCCTACGTCCACAAGGCCCTCACCGGGCGGTCCGGGCAGTTCGACGGCCTGCGCCGCCGCGGCGGCCTCGCCGGCTACCCCAACCGCGAGGAGTCCCCCCACGACCTGGTCGAGAACTCCCACGCCTCCACCTCCCTCTCCTACGCCGACGGCCTCGCCAAGGCCCACGCCCTGTCCGGCGACGACCGCCACGTCGTGGCCGTCGTCGGCGACGGCGCGCTCACCGGCGGCATGTGCTGGGAGGCGCTCAACAACATCGCCGCCCGCGACGACCTCAAGCTCGTCATCGTCGTCAACGACAACGGCCGCTCCTACGCGCCCACCGTCGGCGGCCTCGCCAAGCGCCTCGCCGGGCTGCGCCTCAACCCCGGCTACGAGCCCGCGCTGCGCAGGATCCAGGAGGCGGTGGAGAAGATCCCCGTGTTCGGCCGCGCCGCCTACTCCACGCTCCACGCCGCCAAGACCGGTCTGAAGGACGCGCTCGCGCCGCAGGGCATGTTCTCCGACCTCGGCCTGAAGTACGTCGGCCCCGTCGACGGCCACGACCTCGGCGAGCTCACCGAGGCGCTCGAGCGCGCCAAGCGCTTCGGCGGCCCGGTCATCGTCCACACCCTCACCGAGAAGGGCCACGGCTGGGCGCCCGCCCGCGCCGACGAGGCCGAGCAGGCGCACTCCCTGTCCTCGGCCTTCGACCCGATCACCGGCGAGCCCGTCGCCGCCTCCAAGCGCCGCTGGACCGCCGTGTTCGCCGAAGAGCTCGTCGCCCAGGCCGAGATCCGGCCCGAGCTGGTGGCCATCACCGCCGCCATGCCCGGCCCCACCGGCGTCGACAAGCTGATGGAACGCTTCCCCGAGCGGGTCTTCGACGTCGGCATCGCCGAGCAGCACGCCGTGACCTCCGCCGCGGGCCTGGCCATGAACGGCCTGCACCCCGTCGTCGCCGTCTACTCGACGTTCATGAACCGCGCCTTCGACCAGACCGTGCTCGACGTCGCCATGCACCGGCTGCCGGTGACGTTCGTGCTCGACCGGGCGGGGATCACCGGCCCCGACGGGCCCAGCCACTACGGGGTGTGGGACACCTCGATCTTCCGGGTCGTGCCCGGACTGCGCATCGCCGCGCCCCGCGACGAGGCCACCCTCCGCCTCGAGCTCGCCGAGGCCCTCGCCGTCGACGACGGCCCCACGATGGTGCGCTTCCCGTCCGGCGCGGTCCCCAAGGGGAACATCGAGCCGGTCGACTCCCGCGAAGGGCTCGACTTCCTCGTCGAGCCCGCGGGCGCCGAGCTCCTCATCGTCGCCTGCGGATCGATGGGCGCCGCCGCCGTCGAATCCGCGAAGCTCCTCGCCGCGCAGGGAGTGGGGGCCGTCGTCGTCGACCCGCGCTGGATCTCCCCGGTCCCCGAGGCCCTGGTGAAACTCGCCGGGCAGTACAGGCTCGTCGCCACCGTCGAAGACGGAGTGAGGACCGGCGGCTTCGGCGACGCGCTCGCGCAGGCCATGCGCGACAGCGGCGACGACGTCCCCCTGGTCGACCTCGCCGTCGCCCGCGGCTGGCACCCCCACGGCACGCGGGACCAGCTGCTCGCGGACCTCGGCCTCACCCCCGAGGCCATCGCCGAGCGCCTCCAGGCGGAGGTCGCGCGCCGCCTGCGGTGAGGCGCCCCGGTCAGCGCATCGCCTTGAGTCCCGCGCGCAGCCGCACCAGGTCGCGGCGGCGCCGCTCGAACGTGGCGCCCAGGCCGATGAGGACCGCGCCGCCCACCGCCGGCGGGATCCACTGCGGGATCGCGTGCCACACCAGGGCCAGCTCGTTGGCCGTCAGCGCCAGCAGCGCGATCGAACCGAGCACCAGCGGCGCCTGCCAGCGCCGCGCCAGGCCCGCCACCACGACCGCGAGCGCCGCCGCGCCGACCCCGACGCGACGCGCCGTCTCGTCCTCGGCGAGCGCCAGCAGCAGGCTCGGGCCGATGCCGACCGCGATCGGCGCCGCCAGCTGCGCCCACGAGCCGGTCTCGGGCCGCCGCAGCAGCCGCCACAGCCCGAAGGCGAACAGCACCGCCGCCGGAGGCCCCGTGAACGCCTCGAGGGTCTCCGCCTCCAGCGCCGCCAGGAGCGCCCACCACGCCGCCGTGCCGGTGCACAGCGCCGCCACGGCGTACGGCGTCTTCTTGACCGGCGCCATCAGCGCCACGCCGGCGAGCGCGAGGGTGTAGACCCCGAGCGCGGCGGGCAGGTAGAAGCTCGAATCGGAGCCGCTGATGAGCTGCCCGAACCATTCGCCGACGACCATCGCACCGGCCGTGACGCCGGCCAGGACGTGCGCCAGGACCGCGGCGAGCACCCGGTCGGGGCGGCTGCGCCGCGGCGCTCCGGCGGCGACGGCGAGCATCGCCGCGGCCGCGGCGACCAGGCCGAAGCCGATCTGCGAGGACGAGGCGTCCATCGTGCTGGAGCCGATCGCGCTGGCCGTGAGCGGCAGCCAGACGGCCAGCAGGCACCAGCTCGCGCAGCGTCCGTCGAGCGTGGCCGAGGCCATGGCGCCGACCAGCGCGATCACCGCCGCCAGCGCGAAGCCGACGGCCGGGATCGCGTCGAGCCGCGACGGCTCGCCGTGCCACAGGAGCAGGGACGCGGCGATCCCAGCGAAGGTCAGCGTGAACGCGACGACGTCGAACCGCCTGCGCTCGGGCACCAGCGCGGCGCTCAACGCCAGAAGCGCGAGCACGATCGGGACCTCCCAGGTCAGCAGCCCGGGGAAGCCGAAGTCCCACCACAGGTCCGGCAGCGCCGACAGCGCGATGAGGCCGCCGACCGCCGCGATGGCCGCGCCGCCGATGTAGGCGGCGTGGCGCAGCGAGCGGCGCAGCGGCTCGGGCAGCGCCAGCGACAGCAGCCCGATCGCCACGGCCGCGACGAGGTACGAGCTCAGCTCGGGCGCGTCGGCCACGACGATGGCGAACGCGGCCGGAGCGGCGATGGCCGCCACCCCGGACGCCTTCCGGGAGGCCTCGCCGCCGCCCGGTGCGAACTCGTCGACCACCGCGGTGATGAGACCGGCCAGCAGCGCGAGCGAGGGCAGCGCGAGCGCGGCCTCGTCGGACCGGGCCGCCAGCACCCAGGCGGCGACGCTCATGGCGACGGTCGCCGAGGAGGCCACCAGGATCGAGGTGACCGAGGCCCCGGCGCGGCGGGCGTAGACCGTCGCGACCAGGTTCCCCGCCGCCAGCACGGCCACTCCGGCCGCGACCGGCGGCACGAGCGCCTCGCTCAGGCCGAAGGCGAGGCGGAGCCCCGCGAGGAAGGCCAGGACGACCGCGCCGCACAGCAGCAGCCGCGAGACCCACAGGTCCGAGCGCGGGGAGCGGCTCGGCTTGCGGCCGACGACCCAGGACGCGGCGGCGAGCACCGCGGCCGTCGCGGCCATGAGGAGTGCCGCGCTCGTGACCTCGCCGGCGGCGGCGAAGGCCGAGCCGACGGCCGCCAGCGGGAGGAGCGCCCAGCCCGTGGCGGTGGCGGGGACGCCCCAGCGGTGCGGGACGAGGACGGCGAGCACCAGGAGCGTCCAGGTGCCGACGGCCTCGGCGCTGAGCGAGGCGCCCTCCGGCAGGACCTGGTAGTACCCGGCCAGGGCCGAGCACCACAGCGCGAGCGCGGCCAGGGAGGCGAAGGTCTCGGCGGTGGCCCACAGGCGGAAGCGGATGAGGACGGCCGGGACCGCCAGCATGAGTGCGGTGAAGGCGCCGAGGACCACGAGCCGTCCGGCGTCGCCCATGTGCCGCCAGGCGACGGCGGTGAAGATGATGATCGCGGCGGCCACGAGCAGCCCGCCGAGGCCCAGCAGCAGGGTCTGCACGGTCTTGGAGCCGAGTTCGCCGCGCCGCCGGGGCACGGCGGGCGGCGGCGTCGCGGGGAAGCCGCCGGGCAGCACGGATTCGGTCGGGGTCTGGGGCGGTGCCATCTGGAGGCCGGGCGGCTCCATGTGCGGGACCGGCCGGGCCGCGGGCGGCGTGTCGGGGGCCGGAACCGCCGCGGCCGGCGCCTCGGCCCGGTAAGCGGCGGCGAGGCGCCCGAGGCCGTCGAGCACCTCGGCGCGCTCGGCCTCGACGGCGCCGCGGCTGGTGGTGCTCGACGAGAGCACCCGCAGGGCCGAGTCGAGCTCGGCGAGGCGGGCGAGGAGCGGCTCGGGCCCCCGGCCGCATGCGGGGCAGTGCTCGGGCGTGCTCGGCCGACCGCAGCGTGGGCAGTTGAAGGTGGTCATCACAACAGTGTCGCCAGCCTGTCAACTTGAAGATCGGGCAAAACGGACAGTGATTGTGCAGTGGTCACAACGTCTTGTGGCCCCCGCGGCGTGCCGCGTCCCGATCTTCGTGGATTCCTCTAAACGGACCGCGAGCGAGAGGGACGCGAACGGGGGCGGCCCGACCGGGCCGCCCCCCGCACCTGTGCGCGCCGTCAGCGCATCGCCTTCACCGAGCCGCTCAGGCGCGCCAGGTCCCGGCGGCGCTGCTCGAGCGTCGCACCGGCGGCGATGAGCACCACGCCGCCGACCGCCAGCGGGATCCACTTCGGCACCAGGCTCCACAGCAGCACCATCTCGTTCACGCTCAGCGCCGCGAGGACCACGGCGCCGATCACCAGCGGCGCCTGCCAGCGCCGCCAGGCCGCGACCAGCAGCACCGCCAGCGCGACGGCGCCCACCAGCAGGCGCCGCAGCGGATCGCCGTCGGGCCCGAACGACAGCGCCAGCGACGGCCCCAGACCGATCGCCAAGGCCGGGGCCAGCGCCGTCCACGACCCCATGTCGGGGCCGCGCCGCAGCAGCCACAGCCCGATCCCGAGCAGCAGCACCGAAGGCGGCACCGTGTAGTACTCCAGTCCCGACACCCCGCCGCGGGCCGCCAGCAGCACATGCGCGGCGGTGACGGCGCCGAACGAGGCGAAGACGTGGGCGACGCGGCGCGCGGGCGCCGCCCACGCGGCCGCGGCCAGCGCGGCGGCGTACGCCGTGAAGCCCAAGGGCGCGTAGACCGAGATCCGCTCGCCGCCGTCCCCGGCGGCCATCAGCGTCCACAGCAGGTTCACGCCGATGAACAGGTGCGCACCGGCCCGCGCCGCCGGCCCGGCCGGTCCCTCGCCCAGCGGCGCGGTGAACGCCACGACGAGGAGGGCCGAGCCAGCGGCGACGGCGCCGAAGGCGACCAGCGCCGGCTCACCGCCCCCGGCGCTCTGGTGGTGGGCGGCCAGGGCCGCGGTCATCAGCCACGCGTACGCGCCGACCCAGCCGACGCAGCGCCGGATCCGCCCGCCGGAGGCGAGGGCGACGGTCAGCGCCGCGGCGGCCACCAGGACGAACGACGCGGCGGGCGCCCACGGGTGCGCCCACAGCCCGCCCGCGGCCAGCACCGCGACCGACGCGATCGCGGCGAGGAAGTCCAGCCGCAGGCCCTTGGGCACCAGCGGCAGACCCAGCGCGCAGGCCGCCGCGACCGCGGGGATCTCCCACGTCAGCAGCCAGATCGGCGCGGCGCCGAAGGCGACGGCCAGGACCGACAGCGCGACCGCGGCGCACCAGCCGAAGACCGCCGTCCCGGTGAGCGCCGCGCCCCAGCGCAGCGCCGAACGCAGCGGCGCCGGGAAGACCCGGGAGACCGCCAGCGACAGCACCGCCGCCCCGAAGTACGACGTCAGATCGTAGGACTCGGTCAGGACCACCCCGAGCGTGCCGATCGAGACCACGCCCGACACGGCCGAGGCCGCCGGCGACAGCTCGACGGGGCCGTTCGGGTCGCCCATGGCGGTCAGCGCGATGACGGCGACGGCCAGCAGCAGGAAGACGGGGAGGGCCAGCACCGGCTCGGCGGAGCGGGCGGCCAGGACGCAGGCGGCGACGACCAGCGCGCCGGTGGCCGAGGACCCGACCGCGACCGCGGCGAACGAGGCGCCCTCACGGTGCGTGTGCACGGTGGCGAGCGCGCCGACGGAGGCCAGCAGGCAGACGGCCGCCGCCACGACCGCCGTCAGCGAGGCGTCGAGGCCGAACGCGGCGCGCATCCCTCCCAGGAGGACCGTCACGCCCGCCGCGCACATCAGGGCGCGCGCCGACCACTGGTCGGATCGGGTGTGCCGGGTCGACCGCGCCAGGACGGTCCAGGCGGCCCCGGCCAGGACCGCGCCGATGAGGACCATGTGGAGCGCGGCCTCGAAGGCGTCGGCGACCGCGGCGAACGAGGCGCCCGCCGCGCCCAGCGGCAGCAGGGCCCAGCCGGGGGCGCTGACGCGGGCGGCGATCCGGTAGCCGGCGGCGCCGACGAGCACGAGCGTGGTCCAGGCGGCTACGGAGGCGGCGGTCAGTCCGGTGCCGCTCGGCAGATACAGGTAGTACCCGGCCAGGGCCGAGCACCACAGCGCGAGCGTGGCGATGGCGGCGAGGGTCTCGGCGGTGGCCCACAGCCGGAACCGGGTCAGGACCGGCGGCACGGCCAGCAGGAGGCCGGTGAAGCCGGCCAGGATGGTCAGCCGCCCGCCGTCGCCCAGCTCGCGCCAGGCCACGGCGGTGAAGACGACGACGGCGGCGGTCAGGAGCAGCCCGCCCAGGCAGAGCAGGACGATCTGGAGGGACTTGGTGGTGATCTCGGCGCGGCGGCCGCGACCGGGGGACGGCGCCCCCCGGCGCCGCGGGCCGCGGGGCGCATGTGGAGGAGTGATCTGCGTGGTCATACTGTCAGTGTCCGGTTCATGGCAAATCCCGGAACAGACAAACCGGACATGATTTGTCGGGGTGTCACAACACCCGGGCGCTCCCGAACCGCACCGGCGCGGATATTTCGTGGATTCCTCCAAACGGCCCTGTCGCCTGCTCGCCGCCGTCTGCTTCAATCGACATTGGTCACTCCTCCTCGCACTCCCGAAGGGCAACAACAATGAAGATCGCAGTGATGGGCACCGGCACGGTCGGCCGCGCGCTGGCCGGGCGGTTCGCCGAGCTCGGCCACGACGTGACCGTCGGCACCCGCGACGTCGCGTCCACCCTGGCCCGCGAGCCCGAGCAGGGCGAGTCCTACACCGCGTGGGCCCGCGCGAACCCCGCCGTCGGTCTGGCCTCCTTCGCCGACGCCGCGGCCGGATCGGAGCTGAACGTCAACGCCGCCTCCGGGCAGGCCGCGATCGAGGTCCTCGGCGCGGCGGGCGAGGGCAACCTGGCCGGGAAGGTCCTGATCGACGTCTCGAACCCGCTCGACTTCTCCGGCGGGCTCCCGCCGACGCTGTCGGTCAAGGACACCGACTCGCTCGGCGAGCGGATCCAGCGGGCCTTCCCCGAGGCGCTGGTGGTCAAGACGCTCAACACGATGAACGCCTCGCTCATGGCCGACCCGCGGCGGCTGGCCGGCGGGGACCACTCGGTGTTCGTCTCCGGCGACGACCCCGACGCGAAGCGGACCGTCGCCGATCTGCTGGAGCAGATGGGCCACACCGACGTCGTCGACCTCGGCGACATCACCACCGCGCGCGGCGCCGAGATGGTCCTGCCGCTGTGGCTGCGCCTGTTCGGGGCGTTCGGCACCGCCGAGTTCAACTTCAAGGTCGTGCGCTGAGGCCCGCTACCGCACCGCCCGGTCGATGATCCGCCAGGCCAGGTCCTCCCACTGCGCGTAGTAGTCGGGGAAGGCCGAGACCTGGACGGCCTGCGCGGCGCCCGCGATGGACATGTCCTCCCAGCCCGAGACGCCCTCGAGCGTGCCGTAGAACTTGTCCGCCGAGGTCGCCGGGTCCATGAGCTCGGCGACCGTGCCCCAGCCCATCGAGGGCCGCTGCTGGAACAGGCCGACCGAGTCGTGGTCGGCGTACTCGACCTCCCAGTCGTGCTCGTACGACTCGGGCACCGCCGGATTGGCGGCGTTGTAGAGCTTGGCCTCCTGCATGGCCGTCGCCAGGGCCACGGCCCAGGCGCGCTCGCCGAGGCCGCGGTCCATGCCGGCCTCGATGATCGTGATCGCGTTGGCCATCTGCGCGGCGTCGACGCCTTCGACGGGAGCGGCGTCGCGGTCGAGCGCCGGGCCGATCTCGGTCCTGGTCTTCACCGGTTCGGGGGCCGAGGCCACGAGGCCCTGCGGGAGGATGCTCGGCATCGGCGCGACGGCGTCCCAGTCGGGCTCGGCGCCGATCGCCTCGGCGACGATGCGCTCGGCCGTGCGCTCCTGGGGCGTGCGGCCGTCGGACCCGGCGATCGTGCCGGCCGCGGCGGCGGCGGAGGCCACGGCGATGAGGGCGGCGACCCCGGCGACGCCGAGGCGGCTCGCCGCGGAGGGGCCCCTGAGATGGCGGCCCGGCTTGACGCCGATCTCGTCGCCGCGGCCGTGCCCGCTGCTCGTCTCGGTTTCGGGAGGATGGGAGTGCTTCCGCATTCGCGCAAGGCTAGAAGTGCGAAAGACCAGCTCGGACGGACAGCGAGGGCGACGCCGCCCGGACGGGGGACTGTGCTCACCCGATGGGGGAAGTGCCCCTTTCGCCGGGAACGCGTGCTATCGCGGCAACGATGTGCGCTCCCACGATCTTGCGGTGGACGTCTCGTCCGAACGGATGAGCAAGCGTTGTCCCGCGACGGACCCCGAAAGCACCGAATGTGTGGTGTGTTCGTGATCATGTCGGCGGAGTCGTTGATCGGTGACGGAACGTGTCGGATAGGGGGAAGCGGAACGGGCCCCGCCGCAGCGGGGCCCGTTCCATCGGGAGGTGGAAAGGAGTCTTTCTCTACATCAGGAGTTGGCGGCCTCGTAGGACTCGACGATCTCCCAGGCCAGGCCCTCCCACTGCGCGTACGCGTCGGGGAAGGCCGAGACCTGCACGGTCTGGGCGGCCACGGTGACGGGCATGTCCTTCCAGCCGTTGACGTTCTCCAGCGAGTTGTAGAACTTGTCCGCCGAGGTCTTCGGGTCCATGAGCTCCTCGACCGAGCCCCAACCCGAGGACGGCCGCTGCTGGAACAGGCCGACCGAGTCGTGGTCGGAGCCCTCGGCCTGGTACGGGTAGTCGTAGGACTCAGGGACGTTCACGTTCGCGTAGTTCCTGAACTTGGACTCCTGCATGGCCGTGGCGAGCGCGACGGCCCACGCCTGGCGGTCCAGGCCGCGCTCGTCGCCGGCCTCGACGATGGCGATGGCGTTGGCCATCTGGAGCTCGCTGAGGCCGCCGACCCGCTCGGGCTCGGCGGGCTCCTCGGCCGCGGCGGCCTCGGCTTCGGCCTGAGCCTCCTCCTGGGCCGCGGCGAGCTGCTCGGCCGTGGTGGAGGCGTCCTCGGAGACGCCGGCGATGGACTCGGCGACGGTGACGGTGTGCGCGTCCTGCTCGGCGGGGGTCCCGGCGGGGCCCTCCATCGAGGTGATGGCCCACGCGGTGCTGCCGGTGGAGCCGACGAAGATCGCGGTGGCGGCGCCGACGACGGTCATCCGCACGCCGAAGCGGTCGGTCACGCGGGTGACCAGCGGACGCACGCGCGCGGCGGCGGCCTCGTACCCGCGGGCGACCACGGGGCGCACGCGCTCGGCGGCGGCCTCGTAGGCGGTCCGGGTGGCGTCGGCGACCACGGCCGCGACGTCCTTCACCAGGGCCTTCCACGGCGCGAGGCGCTCGGCGAGCCGGGCGATCCACGGCCGGAGGAACTCGGCCACGCGGGACACCAGCGGCTCCATCCGCTCGATGGCGGTGGCGACGGTGCTCTGGAGGATGCCGAAGCCGGCGGAGGCGAGTCCGGCCAGCACGGTCATCCAGGGGCTGAGGCGTTCGGTCAGTTGAGAGGTCAGTGATTTCACTCGATTGCCGGTGGCAATGGCGGCACTCCGGGCGAAGCCGGTCGCGCCTTGGATCGTGTCGCGAAATTGCACCCGACAACCATAGGGAGATGAACCCGCAGGTCAAAGTGCGCTACTCGCTGGTATGCAAGGAAGTGGGAGCGGTTCCGTAGTCTCCTATCCGGCTTGTGCGGTTCTCCCGATACCGACGCTCTCAGCCATTGCGTCCGTTTAGGTGCCGGCTGTGAACGATATCAGCGGTTTTGCGGCTCATAAGGGTCGAGCTCGGACTCGTCCATTGGGATGAGTCCAAGCTCGACTGAAGGATAATGTGACCGTGGTCACTCACGCATGGCCGCGAACGGTTTTCCGGACACCTCGGTCGAAATCCCCGCCCGGTCGAGGTACGGCGTGAGGCCGCCGAGCCAGAACGGGAAGCCCGCGCCCAGGATCATCGCCAGGTCGATCTGCCGCGGCCCGGGCACCACGCCCTCGTCGAGCATCAGGGCGACCTCCTCGGCCAGGCCCGCCAGGACCCGGTGCTCGACCTCCCCGGCCGTCGAGGCCTTGTCGCCGAACTCCAGGAGCGCCCTCCCGGCCTCGGTCAGCCGCCCCCTGCCCTTCGCCTCGGGATCGAACACGGGCACCTCGGCCTCGGCCAGGCGCCGCAGGTTCGCCGAGAGGGGGAAGCGCGGCCCCAGGTCCTCGTTGAGGTGCGCGCACAGGTGCCAGGCGACCTGGAGGCCGACCAGCTCCAGCAGCGCGAACGGCCGCATCGGCAGGCCCAGCCGGTCGAGCGCCACGTCCGCGACCTCGACCGGCGTGCCCTCGTCCACCGCGCCGGTGACCTCGGCCAGCATCCGGCCCAGGAGCCGGTTGACGATGAACGCCGGGCGGTCGGCCGAGCCGACCGCGGTCTTCTTCAGCTGCTTCGCCACCGCGTACGCCGTCGCGAGCGTCTCCTCGTCGGTCGAGGAGGTCGCGATGACCTCCACCAGCGGCATGACCGCCACCGGGTTGAAGAAGTGCATCCCCACCAGCCGCTCGGGGCGGGCCAGCTTCGAGGCCATTGCCGTGACCGACAGGCCCGAGGTGTTGGTGACCAGCAGGCACTCCTCGGAGACGACCTGCTCGACCTCGGCGAACACCGCCTGCTTGACCTTCAGCTCCTCGAACACGGCCTCGATGACCAGGTCGCAGTCGGCGTAGACGCCCTTGTCGGCACTGGCCGACACGAGCGAGCGCAGCTTCGCGGCCTTGAGCCGCGAGGCCCGGCCCTTCGCCTCGAGCTTGTCGATCTCGCCGCGCACGTACTCCAGGCCCCGCTCGGCCCGCTCGGCGTCGAGGTCGGTCATGACGACCGGGACCTCGAGCCTGCGGGCGAACATGAGCGCGATCTGCCCGGCCATGAGCCCGGCGCCGACGACGCCGACCTTGCCGATCTCCTTGGCCAGGCCCGGGCTCGGGGCGCCCTCGGGGCGTTTGCCGAGCTGCCGGACGAGGTTGAACGCGTACAGGCTCGTCTTGAACTCCGGCGCCATCTCCAGGTCGGCGAGCGCCTCGTCCTCGGCGAGCGAGCCCTCCTCGAAACTGGCGGTGCGCGCCAGTTCCAGCAGGTCGAGGGCCTTCATCGCCGCCGGGGAGGCGTTGTGGATCTTCTCGTCGACCAGCTTGCGCGCCCCGGCCACGACCGCCTGCCAGGACTCGCCGCGGTCGATCTCGGGCCGTTCCACGGCGATCTCGCCGTTGACCACGGCCGTCGCCCACGCCACGGACTCCTCGATGAAGTCGGCCGCCTCGAACTGCGCGTCGGCGATGCCGAGCTTCGTCAGGTCGGGGCCGCGCAGCATCTTGTTCTGGTTGAGCGGGTTGCCGATGATGACCTGCGCGGCCGCCTCCGGCCCGATGAGGTTCGGCAGGATCTGCGAGCCGCCCCAACCGGGGATGAGCCCGATCGAGACCTCCGGCAGCCCGAGCGCGACGGCACTGGCCGACACCGTCCGGTAGTGGCAGTGCAGCGCCAGCTCCATGCCGCCGCCGAGCGCCGTGCCGTTGATGAACGCGAACGTGGGCACCGAGGCGTCCTTGAGCCGTTTGTAGAGCACGTGCCCGGCCTGGGCCATCGCCAGGCCCTGCTCGCGGCTCTCCAGGAGCGGCATCATCTTGATGTCGGCGCCGGCCAGGAAGATGAACGGCTTGCCGGTGACGGCGACGAACTTCGCGTCGGAGGCCAGCGCCTCGTCGAGCGCGGCCCACAGGTTCCGCATCCCGGCCGGGCCCATCGAGGTGGGCTTGGTGTGGTCGTAGCCGTTGTCGAGGGTGATCAGCGCGGCCCGGCCGCCCAGTCCGGGCGGCTCGACGAAGCGGACGTAGGCCTCGGTGACGACCTCGTCGGGGAATTCGGGAAGGTCGACGGGGAAGCTGCTCATTACTGTTCTCCCTCGAAGTTCGGGTTCTCCCAGATGACCGTGCCGCCCTGGCCGAGGCCGACGCACATGGTGGTGATGCCGTAGCGCACCTCAGGGTGCTCGGCGAACTCGCGCGCGAGCTGGGTCATCAGCCGCACGCCGGAGGAGGCCAGCGGGTGGCCCATGGCGATCGCCCCGCCCCACGGGTTGACGCGGGGGTCGTCGTCGGCGATCTTGAAGTGGTCGAGGAAGGCCAGGACCTGGACGGCGAAGGCCTCGTTGATCTCGATGAGGCCGATGTCGTCGATGGTGAGCCCGGCGCGGGCCAGGGCCTTCTCGGTGGACGGGATCGGCCCGACGCCCATGGTCTCGGGGTCGACGCCGGCGAAGGCGAAGCCGACCATCCTCATGGAGGCGTCCAGGCCCAGCTCGGCGACGGTCTCGGCGTCGGCGACGAGGCAGGCGGTGGCGCCGTCGGTCAGCGGCGCGGCGGTGCCCGCGGTGACCTTGCCGTGCGGGCGGAACGGCGTGCGCAGCTCGGCCAGGCCCTCCATGGTGGTCTCGGGCCGCGGCAGCTGGTCGGCCGTGGCCACGGTCCAGCCCTCCTCGCTGGAGCGGGCGGCCATGGTCGCGAAGTCGGCCTTCAGCTTCTCGAGCGCGGCGGCGTAGCGCCGCTGCGTGCCCACCGCGTAGGCGTCGGCGCGCTCCTTGGTGACGGCCGGGAACAGATCGTGCAGGTTCTCGGCGGTGTTGCCCATGACCAGCGCGTCGGTGTCGACCAGCTTCTCGGCGACGATGCGCGGGTTGGGGTCGACGCCCTCGCCCATGGGGTGGTTCGACATCGACTCGACGCCGCCGGCGATGGCCACGTCGTACTGGCGGGCGGCGATCGCGGAGGACACGGAGGTCACCGCGGTCATCGCGCCGGCGCACATGCGGTCGATCGAGTAGCCGGGGACCGAGCGGGGCAGGCCCGCCAGCAGTGCCGCCGACCGTCCCAGCGTGAGGCCCTGGTCGCCGATCTGGGTGGTGGCCGCCAGGGCCACCTCGTCGACTCGCTCAGGCGGCAGCTCCGGGTTGCGGCGCAGCAGCGTCCTGATGCAGCGGATGATCATGTCGTCTGCGCGGGTCTCCTCGTAGAGTTTCCCCGCCTTGCCGAACGGCGTTCTCACTCCGTCGACGAAGACGACATCGCGGATGGTGTCGTTCACGCTGGCCCTCCTTTGGGTATGCGGCGTCACACGCGATGTTACTCGCAAGTAAGATCGATGTCACGCCCCCACCCTGCCACGGCGGGGCCGCCGCGGCACGCCTCGACGCGGCGCGTCGCGACCATGTCGGCCGCACCCCTCCGAGCTGGCATGGGACCCCTATCCTGTGAGGGTATGAGCTACCCCTCCGGTCCCCACGGCCCCCAGCACCCGCCCCCGGGCGCCCCCGGCGGGCAGTACTCCCACGGCGCCCCGCCCCCGAACCCCTACGGCGCCCCGTCGGGGCCGTACGGGCCCCCGCCGCCGATGCCGCCCGTCCCGAACCGGACCGGCCGGACCGTGGGCCTGGCCCTCGGCGTGGTGGCCCTCCTGGTGGTGCTGGTCGGCGGCGGCACGGCCGCCTTCATCGTCCTCAGCGAGGAGGAGACGCCGCCGTGCGCGGTGGCGGCGGGAGCGGAGGTGCCGCTCGCCTGCTCGCCGTCCGAGCCCTCGGAGACCAGCGAGGCCCCCTCCGCGTCCCCCGAGCCTGATGAAGACCCGAACGTCCACCCCGAGGCGGTCGACCTCACCGAAGGGCTCGGCCCCTTCGACCCCGACTCGGGCGACTACGTCGCGATCACCGACGAAGAGGACCTGTGGCTGCCCGTCGGCGACCCCGCCGAGTGGACCGAGGAGCCGATCCCGAGCGACCCGTCCCGCTCCTCCTGGTCGAAGACCGGAGAGGACGGCATGCCGGCCTTCTACACCTGCGGCGACGCCGAGCGGCGCGCGACCCCGCTGCCCGAGTTCACCGACTACCAGACGGCCTTCGACCTCACCTCGGAGCAGTACCTCGGCGCCCAGTCCGAGGGCGCCGAGATCGCCCAGCAGGGCGAGGAGTCCTTCACGCACTACGTGATCGACGGCCGCGCCGCCTACCTGGCCGAGGCCGAGTTCGCCTGGACCGCCGACAACGACGGCGAAGCGGTCGACTTGACCGACTACTGGGGCTTCCTGGCGATCGACCGCGGCGAGGAGCCGGCCATGATCTGCACCTTCAGCTCCTGGGGCTCCCCTGGGCTGTACGAGGAGGCCGTGGCGCTCGTCCTGGGCGTGCGCGCCACCGAGTAGCGCTCAGCCGAGCGCCTCGGTCAGCCCCCCGGCGAGCAGGTCCACCTGCCACCGCCTGGCGCCGGCCTCCAGCAGGGCCTCGCGGACGTCCTCCTCGGAGAGCCGAGACGGCGGCTCCCACGCCAGCGCCCGCACGATCGCGGGCGTGATGAGGTTCTCGGCCGGGAGGCGGTGCGCGCCGGCCACGTCGGCCACCACCTCGCGGGCGGCGGCGAGCCGCTCGGCCGCGTCGGGGTCGCGGTCGGCCCAGCGGTGCGCCGCGGGCGGCCCGTCCTGCGGCGGGGTCGTCGCCGGCAGCCGCTCGCCCGGCAGCTTCCTCGCCTCGGCCAGCGCCGCGAGCCACAGCCGCGCGTTGGTGCGCCCGCCGCGCCGCCGGAAGCCCGGCAGGCTCATCAGCTCGGCGAAGTCGGTGGGGTCGTTCACGGCGGCCTCGACGATGGCCGCGTCCGGCAGCACCTTGCCCGGCGCCCGGTCGAGCTTGCGGGCCAGGTCGTCGCGCGCCTCCCAGACCGCGCGCACCCGGCTCAGGGCCTTCGCGCCGCGCACCTTGTGGATGCCCGAGGTCCGCCGCCACGGCTCCTTGCGCGGCTTGGGCGGACCGGCGGTGCGCACGTGCTCGAACTCGGCCTCGGCCCAGGCCGTCTTGCCCTGCTCGGCCAGCTCGGCGGCCAGCTTCCCTCGCAGCTCCAGCAGCAGCTCCACGTCGAGCGCGGCGTAGACGAGCCAGTCGTGCGGCAGCGGGCGCGAGGACCAGTCGGCCGCCGAATGCTGCTTCTCCAGCCGGAAGCCGAGCAGCTGCTCGGTGATCGAGGCGAGACCGACCTTCTCGAAGTCGCACAGCCTGGCCGCCAGCTCGGTGTCGAACAGGCTGGCCGGGTGCAGCTCGAGCTCGGCCAGGCACGGCAGGTCCTGGCTCGCGGCGTGGAGGATCCACTCCGGCCCGGTCAGGGCCGCCCGCAGCGGCGCGAGGTCGTCGATGGGGATGGGATCGACCAGGAGCGTCCCGGCCCCCGCGCGGCGCAGCTGGATGAGATATGCGCGACCCGAGTAGCGGAAACCCGAGGCGCGCTCGGTGTCGATGGCGATGGGGCCAGAACCGGACGCGAGCCGTTCGGCCGCCTGGGCGAGCCCCGCGGAGGTCTGGATGAGCGGGGGCATCCCTTCTCTCGGCTCGGTCAGGAGTTCGGTATCTGGTTCGGGCTGGGGATCGGTCACCTGTTCACGGTACGGCCAGGTGCGCTGGTCGCGCCACTGCCCCGCCGGACAGGAGACCGATATACACCCGAACGTGGGCCTATTGCACCATTCACATCTACTGATAAGTAGAGCCTCGGTCACGGCCGCGGCGACGGTGCGCGCCACATCGCACTCGCCGATGCGGGACGGCCGCCCCGCAGCGTGCCAAGATGGCCGTGTGCGTACCGCTGCTGCAACTTCGGCCGAGGCGAAGCACGCCTCGACGTCCCCGTTCCTCGCCGCCTGCCGCGGTGAGGAGCCCGACCGGGTGCCCGTCTGGTTCATGCGCCAAGCCGGACGCTCGCTCCCCGAATACCGCGAGGCGCGGGCGGGCACCACCATGCTCGAGGCCTGCCGCACGCCCGAACTGGTCTGCGAGATCACCATGCAGCCGGTCCGCCGCTACCAGACCGACGCCGCCATCTTCTTCTCCGACATCGTCGTCCCCCTCGCGGCCATCGGCGTCGACATCGAGATCGTCCCCGGCGTCGGCCCCGTCGTCGCCGAGCCGTTCCGCACCGAGGCCGACGTCGACCGCCTGCGCAACCTCGACCCGTGCGACGTCGGCTACATCACCGAGGCCGTCGGTCTGCTCACCGCCGAGCTCGGCGGCACGCCGCTCATCGGCTTCGCCGGCGCGCCCTTCACCCTCGCGTCCTACCTCATCGAGGGCGGGCCGTCGAAGGACCACGCCAAGACCAAGGCCCTCATGCGCTCCCGCCCCGAGGTGTGGCACGCGATCGCCGCGAGGCTGGCCGCGATCTGCGGCGAGTTCCTGCGCGTCCAGGTCGAGGCCGGCGCGAGCGCCGTCCAGCTGTTCGACTCCTGGGCCGGGGCGCTCTCGGAGGCCGACTACCGCCGCTTCGCGCTGCCCCACTCCACCGCGGCCCTGATGGGCGTGGCCGAGTCGGTGCCGCGCATCCACTTCGGCGTCGGCACCGGGCACCTGCTCGAAGCCATGGCCGAGACCGGCGCCGAGGTCATCGGCGTCGACTTCCGCATCCCGCTCGACGAGGCCGCCCGTCGCCTGCCCGGCAAGACCCTCCAGGGGAACCTCGACCCGGCCTTGATCCTCGCCGACGACGAGCCGCTGCTGGCCGCGACCGACGAGGTCCTGCGCGCCGGACGGGCCGCCCGCGGCCACATCTTCAACCTCGGCCACGGCGTCCTGCCCGACTCCGACCCCGGCAAGCTCAAGCTCGTGGTGGACCGCGTCCACGAGGCGACCACCCGATGAACGCCGTGTTCACGCCCGTCCGCGGAGCCGAAGGGCGGATGCGGGTCCTCGTCGTCGGCGGCGGCATCACCGGCCTGGCCGCGGCCCACCGGCTGCGCGAGCGGCTCGGCGAGGACGCCGAGATCGTCGTCGCCGAGCGCTCCGGCCGCCTCGGCGGCAAGATCCACACCGTCGACCTCGCGGGACGCCCCGTCGAGGCCGGCGCCGAATCGCTCCTGGCCGCCCGCCCCGAGGCCGTCGCCCTCGCCCGGGCCGTCGGCCTCGGCGACGCCCTGGTCCACCCGGCCGGCCTGGCGCCCGCGCTCAGCCTCGAAGGGCGCCTGCTCGACTTCCCGAGCGGCACCATGATGGGCATCCCGGCCGATCCGGCCGACGTCGCCGCCGTCGCCGACGTCAAGGAGGCCGCCGACTCCGGCGCGCCGATCCTGGCGCCGGGCGCCGACATGTCGGTGGGGGAGCTGGTGCGCACGCGCCTGGGCTCGGAGGTCCTCGACCGGCTCGTCTCGCCGATGCTCGCCGGGGTCTACGCCGGCGACGTCGACCGGCTCTCGGTCACCGCCGTCATGCCGCAGCTGGCCGAGGCGCTGCGGCGCCACTCCCGCCTGACCGACGCCGTCGCCGAGGTCAAGCGGCCCGCCACCGGGAAACCGGTGTTCGCCACCGTGGACGGCGGCCTGAGCCGCCTGGTCACGGCGACCTCGGCCGTCTCCCGCGCCGACGTGCGGCTCGGCATGACCGTCCGCGAGCTGCGCCGGACCCCCTACGGCTGGGAGGCCGTCGCCGGGCCCGTGCCGGACCCGGTGCGCCTGCACGCCGACGCGGTGATCCTGGCCGTCCCCGCCTCGCCCGCCTCCCGGCTCCTGCGGTGCGTCGAAGCCGAGGCCGCCGCTGCGCTCTCGGGCGTCGCCTACGCCTCGGTGGCCTTGGCGTCCTTCGCGTTCGACGACATCGAACTGCCCGAGCGCTCGGGCTTCCTGACCCCGGCGAGCCACGGCAAATCGGTCAAGGCCGCCACATTCACCTCCCGGAAGTGGCCGCACCTGGGGCGGCGGCGCACGATCCTGCGCGTCTCGATGGGCCGCCTCGGCGAGGAGGCGCTGCTCCAGCACGACGACGCGACGCTCGCCAAGACCGCGCTGCGGGAGCTCGGCGAGCACCTGGGACGGCGCGTCCCCGAGCCGGTCGCGCAGCGCGTCGACCGGTGGGGCGGGGCGCTGCCGCAGTACGCGCCGGGCCACACCGCGCGCATCCGCGCCGCCCGCGAGAAGCTGGCCGCCCACCGCGGCATCGCGATCGCCGGGGCCGCCGTCGACGGGGTCGGCATCGCCGCGTGCGTCGCCTCCGGGCGGGCCGCCGCCGACCAGATCGCCGCCGAACTCACCGAAGCCGACTAGTCCCGAAGGGCCGCAACGTGTCACAGCAGTCGAACAACCCCAATGCCCAGCGCATCAAGGAGCTGAACGAGACCGTTCGCTACACGCTGTGGTCGGTGTTCCGCGCCGCGGAGCCGTTCCCCTCGATCAGGCAGGACCTGATCGCCGACACCGAGTCGTTCTTCGAGAAGCACTGCTCGGACGGCGGCGTGAAGGTCCGGGGGACCTACGACCTGAGCGGGATGCGGGCCGACGCCGACGTCATGGTGTGGTGGCACGCCGAGTCGTCCGACCAGTTGCAGAAGGCCTATTCGGAGCTGCGGAGGACCGCGTTCGGGCGCCATTTGGCGCCGGTGTGGTCGAACATGGCGGTGCACCGGCCCGCGGAGTTCAACCGCAGCCACATCCCGGCGTTCCTGGCCGACGAGGAGCCGCGGAGCTACCTGTGCGTGTACCCGTTCGTGCGCTCGTACGAGTGGTACCTGCTGCCGGACGAGGAGCGCCGCGACATGCTGCGCGAGCACGGCATGCAGGCCCGCGACTACCCGGACGTGCGGGCCAACACGGTCCCGGCGTTCGCGCTGGGCGACTACGAGTGGATCCTGGCGTTCGAGGCCGACGAGCTGCACCGCATCGTGGACCTCATGCGCGAGCTGCGCGCTTCGCGCGCCAGGCGGCACGTGCGCGAGGAGGTCCCCTTCTTCACCGGCCGCCGCCGCGCGATCGGCGAGATCATCGACGACCTGCCCTAGACCGTGGACGCGAACCTGTGGCTCAGCGCTCTGGCGCTGCTCGCGGCCGTGGCGCTGTTCATCGAGGGCGTGCGCCAGCTGCGGCGGCGCTGGGTGCTCGTGAAGGTCGAGGGCGTCAGCATGGAGCCGGCGCTGCGCGACGGCGACGAGGTGCTCGCCAAGCGGACCCGCAGGATCGAGGTCGGCCAGATCGTGGTGGCCGCCGCGCCCGATCCGACGCTCGGCTGGGCGGAGCCGCCGAAGGCCCGGCGCGGCCCGTGGTGGATCAAGCGCGTGGCGGCCGGCCCGGGCGAGTCCATGCCCGGCTCCGGCGACGCCGTCCCGGCCGGTCACTACTTCCTCCTGAGCGACAACCCCGCGGGCGACGACTCCCGCCGCCACGGCCCCTGCCCGGCCGCCGCGATCGCCGGCGTCATGATCCGGAAATTCTGACGGTCCTCACATTGCAATATCCTGTACGGGATTTGCATGTGGAGGTCTTCCATGGGCTTCATCATCGAGCTTCTCTCGGGGATGATCGGCCACGCGATCGGTGACCACATCTTCTGGCGCAAGAAGTTCATGGTCACGGTCGCCGATGCCGACATGCGACCGGCCTACCCGCCCGGTGGTAACTGCCTTGCTCGGGTGACCCGCCGGATAAAGAGGCTCCACGTGGTGGTCGTCGCCCCGCCGCATCCGGTCTCCGGCTGGTCCGGGTTCGAGGGACTCCAGCGCGACCCGAGGCGTCTCGCTCCTACCGCGTTCTGGCTCAAGCGCGTCGCGTACCGGCCGGGCGACCTACACCCCGACACCGGCGAGCCGATCCCCGCCGACCGCTACTACCTCCTTAGCGACAAACTCACCGGCACCGACTCCCGTGAGCTCGGCCTGTGCCCACGCGAGCTGATCTACGGTGTGATCCTCGGCTCTCGAATGACGGTCCCCCTGCACTGGCCGCCGAAAACCTAGGGTGTCCTAAGGTGCGGGCGGGTGGTCCCGGGATTTGGAACGTGGCAGACTTGCAGGATGCCAGCGCTTCGTTCACGCACTTCCACTCACGGGCGTCAGATGGCCGGCGCACGCGCGCTGTGGCGCGCCACCGGCATGACCGACTCGGACTTCGGCAAGCCGATCGTGGCCATCGCCAACTCCTACACGCAGTTCGTGCCCGGACACGTCCACCTCAAGGACCTCGGCGAGATCGTCGCCGAGTCCATCGCCGAGGCCGGCGGCGTCTCCAAGGAGTTCCACACCATCGCCGTCGACGACGGCATCGCCATGGGCCACGGCGGCATGCTCTACTCC
This sequence comes from Glycomyces tenuis DSM 44171, assembly GCF_000427885.1. Lineage (GTDB taxonomy): Bacteria > Actinomycetota > Actinomycetes > Mycobacteriales > Micromonosporaceae > Glycomyces > Glycomyces tenuis. The sequence continues at coordinate 127,468 of NZ_ATYW01000016.1, read as the reverse complement.
CTGCCCAGCCGCGAGATCATCGCCGACTCCGTCGAGTACATGGTCAACGCCCACTGCGCCGACGCCCTCGTCTGCATCTCCAACTGCGACAAGATCACCCCCGGCATGCTCATGGCCGCCCTGCGCCTGAACATCCCCGTGGTCTTCGTCTCCGGCGGCCCCATGGAGGCCGGCAAGACCGTCGACTCGAACGGCGTCGTCACCCGCAAGCTCGACCTCATCGACCCGATGATCGCCGCCGCGAACGACGACGTCTCCGACGCCGAGCTCGGCACCATGGAGGCCAACGCCTGCCCCACCTGCGGCTCCTGTTCGGGCATGTTCACCGCCAACTCCATGAACTGCCTCACCGAGGCCATCGGCCTCTCCCTGCCCGGCAACGGCTCCACCCTCGCCACCCACGCCGCCCGCGAGGCCCTGTTCTCCGAGGCCGGCCGCGTGGTCATGGACCTCGCCCGCCGCTACTACGAGCAGGACGACGAGTCGGTCCTGCCGCGCAGCATCGCCACCCACGACGCCTTCGAGAACGCCATGGCCCTCGACGTCGCCATGGGCGGCTCCACCAACACGGTCCTGCACCTGCTGGCCGCCGCCCGCGAGGCGGGCCTGGACTTCTCCGTGGCCGACATCGACGCGGTCTCGCGCCGCGTCCCCTGCGTCTCCAAGGTCGCCCCGAACTCGCCGGACTACCACATGGAGGACGTCCACCGCGCCGGCGGCATCCCCGCCATCCTCGGCGAGCTGTACCGCGGCGGCCTGCTGCACGAGGACGTCCACGCCGTCCACTCGCCGACCCTGTCCGAATGGCTCGCCAAGTGGGACATCCGCGCCGAGGACCCTTCCCCGGAGGCGATCGAGCTGTTCCACGCCGCTCCCGGCAACGTCCGCACCACCAAGCCGTTCTCCACACAGAACCGCTGGTCGAGCCTGGACACCGACGCCGAGAAGGGGTGCATCCGCTCGGTCGAGCACGCCTACACCGTCGACGGCGGCCTGGCCGTCCTGTTCGGCAACCTCGCCGAGGACGGCTGCGTCGTCAAGACCGCCGGCGTCCCCGAGGAGTGCTGGACCTTCACCGGCCCCGCCCGCGTCTTCGAGTCCCAAGAGGACGCCGTGACCGGCATCCTCGACAAGTCCGTCCAGGAGGGCGAGGTCGTCGTCATCCGCTACGAGGGCCCCAAGGGCGGCCCCGGCATGCAGGAGATGCTCTACCCGACCTCCTTCCTCAAGGGCCGCGGCCTGGGACGCAAGTGCGCGCTCATCACCGACGGCCGCTTCTCCGGCGGCACTTCGGGCCTGTCGATCGGGCACATCAGCCCCGAAGCGGCCGGCGGCGGCGTGATCGGCCTGGTCGAGGACGGCGACCTCATCGAGATCGACATCCCCGCCCGGCGCCTCGAGCTCAAGGTCGACGACGCGACCCTGGCCGAGCGGCGCGTGGCCCAGGAGAAGCGCGAGCGGCCGTTCAGCCCGGCCGGCCGCGAGCGGTCCGTCAGCGCGGCCCTGCGCGCCTACGCCGCGATGGCCACCCCCGCCAGCGACGGCGCCGTCCGCAAGGTCGACTAGCGCGGCGAGCGACACCGGCCGGGCCCCCGCTTCGGGGACCCGGCCGTTTGCGCGCCCAGGTCACAATGGGGACGCCCGACATCCCTTCACCCCTAGGAGCGATCCCCATGCCGCGCGTCAGCCAGTGGGACTGGAACTATGAGCGGTCTCAGATCAACGCCATCAACGAGATGGACGAGGAGATGGCGGCCGAGCGGCGGTTGCAGCGCAAGCGCCTCCGCGAGACCCGCGAGGAGTTCAGCAGCGGCCTCAAACAGGTCGACTCCCGTCTCAGCTCCGTCTCGGGCCGCATCGACACCGTCCTGGAGTGGACCGAGCTGCGCTTCCAGCTGATCGAGTTCGACGAGTACGCGGCGCGCAAGGAGATCCGCAGGCCGTTCCGGGCCCTGGCCGGCGGCCTGCCCGCCGAGGTCCCCGATGTCCATGACGTCCCCGGCTACTGGATGCCGCCCGCCGCCATCGCGCTGCTGCGCCTCGTGGCCCGCAGCGGCGCCGCTTCCGGATCGTTCACCGATCTGAGCGCCAGCCTCGAGCTGGCCCGCGAGCGCGACCCGGTGCGCTCGGAGCTGTTCGGCCTCACCGTCGCCCTGTGCTTCGACCAGCCCGCCTTCATCGACGCCGCGGTCCTGCGACTCCTCGGCGAGTCCACCGAGCTCGGCCTGGCCGAGCCCGGCGAGGTCGCCGCCGGGTGGCGGACGCTGTGGGAGCACGCCGCCCTCGGCGAGTTCGGGCCCAGCGCCGCATCGCTGCTGAAGGAGCGCCTGGCGGCCCTGTTCGATCCCGCCGCGCTCGACGAGGAGGAGCTGCGCGCCTGGGACGAGGCGATCCTCTCCTTCGACACCCCCGAGTCCGCTCCGCTGCCCGAGGCCGAGGCCTTCGCGCGTCTGCGCGAGCACCTGTCGGCCGCCGAGGCGCCGCGGCCCGCAGGGGTGACGGTCGAGCCCGACGACCGCTGGCGGCGGTACCTCCAGGAGCTCATCGAGGAGCCCAGCCCCGCCGAGCTGCCGCTGGTGGAGGCGATGGAGGAGCTGCACCTGCCCGAGGACCAGCTCCAGCGCTCCAAGCCGACCTGGTCCGAGTCCGAGGGGACCGTCGCCGCGCTGCTGCGCGAGGACCTGTTCGACCCCGACGGCCCGCCCGCGCTGCGATCGCTCGCGTTCGAGCTGGCCGCGCCGCTGCTGCGCTCGCGCGTCGAGGCGCTGGGGGCGTCGGCGCCGCCGGAGCCGATCACCTACACCGTCAAGCGGGTCGGCGCGAAGGTCGTCGTCGGCCGCGACGGCCACGACGCGGCGGACCTCGAGGCGGCCGAGCGGCGGATCGAGCAGAACATGGGGCTGAAGGCGCCGTCGGTCGTGTCCGCCGCCGTCACGGCGGCGGGCTTCGCCGTCGCGGCGCTGGCGCTGGCGCTGCTCGGGCTCTGGCCGCTGGCGCTGCCGGCCCTCATCGGCGTGGTGGTGCCGCTGTGGCGCTACGGCAAGGCCAAGTCCGAGCACACGGCGAGGCTGACCCAGCTCGATCACCAGCTCGCGGATCTGCGCGCCGAGCTGATCCGGGCGAAGGACCGCGCGCGGGAGGCCGAGGCCGAGCGCGACGACCGCATCGCCGTCGTCGCCAAGGCCCGCGACGAGCTCCTCGCGGCCCTGCCCGAGTAAGGCGCGCGGCGCGCCGTTTCGCCGAATCGGGTGTTCTCGTCCGATGAGAGGAACGGCTCCGGCCGTGTCGCGATGCCGCGCGGAAAAATTGGCACATCCCATTCACGTTCCGTGGCAAGCGTTGCTCCTGCCTTGTGCGGCAAGCATTCGTCACCGAAGGTGCGCATTCGGACACGCGGACATCGGAAATGCCTCGTTTGCCGATTTTCGCTGTCACACACCGTTGTATCATCGATACTTTTCCATCTCAGAGTTCCATAAAGGATGCATGTGCAGTCCGCGTCTGCCGGAGGGCGCAGTTCCCATCCGCTCCGCGATGAGGCATTCTGTATGGCACGAGGCTTCCTAGGATTGGGCTCTGTGCATGTCGCCATCACCCCGCCGCGCGCGCCTCCTTGTGTCGTGGATCGCGGCCACCGCCGTGTGGTGCTCCGTGCTCACGGCCGCCGTCGTCACCGGCCTGCGCTCGTCGCCCGACACCTTGAACACCGCGACCGCCGCCGTCGTCGGCGGCCTCGGTGCCGCCTGCGCCGGACTGCTCATGTGGCGCGGCGCCGCCCGCCTCAAACCCACCCGCCGCGTCTCGTACAAGATCATGGCCGCCGGGCTCCAGACGACGGCCGGCACCGTCTCCGCCTCCTGCTGGCTCCCCTCCGGCGCCGCCTCCCTCGTCGCGGGCGTCGGCTTCACCGTCGCGATCGCGCTCTACGGCCTCGCCCTGCTGCGCATGCCCGACGACCGCTGGGACGGCCCGGCCGTCCAGCGCCGCCTCGTCGACGGCGCCTTCGTCGGCATGTGCCTGCTCTTCGCCTTCTGGCTCATCGTCGCCCGCGACTGGCTCCAGGACCACCGCGGGCACCCCACCACCGCCGACCTCGCCATCATCGTCCCCGGCATGCTCGGGATGATCCTGTTCGGCGTCGGCTGCACCACCACCTTCCGCCTCAACCGCTGGCGCCGCCGCCACGCCTTCGCCTACCTCGCCGTCCTGGCCGTCCACACCAGCGGCATGGCCATGTTCGCCGCCTGGCAGTGGCACCGACCGACGGCGGCCGTCTTCTGGTGGTCGGTGGGCTGGATCGCCTCCTCCGCGGCCCTGCTCGGCGTCACCTACCTCGCGCTGCGCCAGAAACCCGCGATCGACAAGCGCAACTACCCGACCGTCCACTACGCGGTCATGGTCGCCGCCGCCGCGCTCGCCACCGCGGTGTTGCTCTACAACGGGGCCGCCTCCGGCCCGCTGCCGCTCGACGCCGCCCTCATCGCGCTCGCCGCCGTCGCGGCCCTCGGTGGACGACTCGTCCTCACCCACCTCGACGTCCGCCGCGTCACCGGCGACGCCGCCGATCGCCAGCGCCGCCTCTCGGCCATCGTAGGGGTCGCCTCCGACACCGTGCTCGTCCTCGACCCCGACCTCACGGTCACCTGGCGCCCCGAGGAGTCGGCCTGGCAGCCGGCCACCGAGTCCGGCGGCTGCTGCCTCGGCGCGTCCCTGCTCGACCTCGTCCACGCCGACGACCGGCGATCCGCGCAGGAGGACTTGGACGCCCTCCTCGACGGCATCAACGCCACCGGCCAGATAGCGCTCAACGTCCGCGTCCGCGACTCGGCCCGCCGCTGGAGGCACACCGAGACCGTCGTGACCGACCTGCGCGGCCAGCCGGAGGTGCGCGGCCTGGTCGCCCGCGTCCAGGACATCGGCGCGCGCCGCAGCCTCGAGAACGAACTGGCCCGCATGGCCTACTCCGACCCGCTCACCGGCCTGGCGAACCGCCGCGCGCTGCTCCAGCAGCTCGAGGACGGCGTGGCCGCGGAGGAGCACCGGACCGCGCTGCTCCTGCTCGACCTCGACGGGTTCAAGAACGTCAACGACACCCGCGGCCACGACTTCGGCGACGAGCTGCTCGTCGAGGTCTCCAGGCGCATCAAGGAACTGCTCCAGCCCACCGACCTCGGCGCCCGGCTCGGCGGCGACGAGTTCGCGATCCTCCTGCGCGCCAGCCGCGCCGAAGCCGTCTCGATGGCCCGCGAACTGGTCCAGAAGCTGTCCGACCCCTACGAGTTCCACGACGACTCCACCGTGTTCACCACCGGCTCGGTCGGCATCGCCACCGCCTCGGAGGGCCTGGACGACCCGGAGATCCTCCTGCGCAACGCCGACATGGCACTGCGGGCCGCCAAGCAGGCCGGGAAGAACCGCTACGAGACCTACGACGCCGAGTTCGACCGGAAGGTGCGGCGGCGCAACGAACTGACCCAGGAGCTGCGCGGCGCCATCGCCCGCGACGAGCTCCGCCTGGTCTACCAGCCCGTGTTCGCCCTGGCCGACCGCAGCATCGTCGGCGCCGAGGCGCTCCTGCGCTGGCGCCACCCCAGGCTCGGCCAGGTCAGCCCCGGCGAGTTCATCCCCGCCGCCACCGAGTCCGGCCTCACCCAGGACCTCGCGGTGTGGGCGGTCAACCGCGCCGCCGAGCAGCTCGCGCAGTGGCACTCGGCCGGTATCAAGGCCTGGATCTCGGTGAACGTCTCGGTCAAGGAGCTGCACACCCACCTGTTCGCCACCGAGGTCAACGCCGCGCTCATCGCCGCGGGCGTGCTGCCCTCGCGCCTCGTCCTCGAAGTGACCGAGCACGACTTCTCCCACCAGATGAACACCCTGATCGCGCAGCTGAAGGCGCTGCGCGGCGCCGGGGTGCGGATCGCCCTGGACGACTTCGGCTCCGGCTACTCCTCGCTCGGACAGCTCGACCGGCTCCCGGTCGACATCATCAAGATCGACCGCGACCTGATCGCCAAGGACGACGGCGGCGTCGGCCCCCTCGCCGAGGTCACCGTCGAACTCGGACGGCGCCTCGGCATGGAGATCATCGCCGAGGGCGTCGAGACCGACACCCAGCTCGAGGCCATGATCAAGGCCCAGGCGCCCCTCGTCCAGGGCTACCTCCTGGCCCGCCCCATGCCACCGGACGAGCTCACCAGGTGGCTCCGCGGAGGCGACGAAGGGACGCCGGCGATCACCGCCGCCTGAATCGGTCCGGGGAGCCCACCCGTCGCCCACCGCCACCCGAACCGGACGCCGCCGCGCGGCGGCGAACGTTCCGCCGTCGCCGCCCCGCCACGACATCCCGGAGTCTGAGAAAAGTTGACTCACGGGCCGGAATCGTGCATGCTGGTCTCGTGCCGCAGCAGAGCTACATCGAGACAGCCGCCCCCGAGCGGCTGCTCGTCGTAGTACTTATTTAGCGCACCGTCGCTTCCCCGACGGTGCGCTCGCCCCGTGCGTCATTGCACGCGGGCGCTTTTTTCTGCCCGGGGAACCGACGTCCCAGTGTCGAATCAGTCAGCCAACCCTATTTGGACGAAGGACATGAGCACACCAGTGAAGGCACCGAAGCCAGGGCCGCAGGCTGCCAAGGCTCAGCCCGCCACGCCGAAGGCACCCAAGCCCGGCCCGCCCCACCAGAGCACCCCGGCCGCCGCCCCCGTGCTCACCGGCGCGCAGGCCGTCGTCAAGGCCCTGGAAGAGCTCGGCGTCGAGGCCGTCTTCGGCATTCCCGGCGGCACGATCCTCCCCGCCTACGACCCCCTCCTCGACTCGGTCAAGGTGCGCCACGTCCTCGTCCGGCACGAGCAGGGCGCCGGACACGCCGCCGCCGGCTACGCGCAGGCCACCGGCAAGGTCGGCGTCTGCATGGCCACCTCCGGACCCGGCGCCACCAACCTCGTCACCCCCCTGGCCGACGCCCACATGGACTCCGTCCCGGTCGTCGCCATCACCGGGCAGGTCGTCTCCACCGCCATCGGCACCGACGCCTTCCAGGAAGCCGACATCGTGGGCATCACGATGCCGATCACCAAGCACTCCTACCTCATCCGCGACGCCGCCGAGATCCCGCGCGTCCTGGCCGAGGCCTTCCACGTGGCCGCCACCGGCCGCCCCGGCCCGGTCCTGGTCGACATCCCCAAGGACATCCTCAACACGCCGGCCCCGTTCGTGTGGCCCCCGCGCATGGACCTGCCCGGCTACAAGCCGACCACCCAGCCCCACGGCAAGCAGATCCGCGAGGCCGCCGCGCTCATCGCCGAGTCCAGGCGCCCCGTGCTGTACGTCGGCGGCGGCGTCGTCAAGGCCGGTGCCCACGCCGAGCTCCTGGAGCTCGCCGAACTGACCGGCGCCCCGGTCATCACCACGCTCATGGCCCGCGGCGCCTTCCCCGACTCGCACGAGCAGCACCTGGGCATGCCCGGCATGCACGGCACCGTGCCCGCCGTCCACTCCCTCCAGAAGGCCGACCTCATCGTCGCCCTCGGCGCCCGCTTCGACGACCGCGTCACCGGCAAGCTCGACACCTTCGCGCCCGAGGCCAAGATCGTCCACGTCGACATCGACCCGGCCGAGATCGGCAAGAACCGCGAGGCCGACGTCCCGATCGTCGGCGACTGCAAGGCCGCCCTGGCGGCCATGGTCGAGGCCTACGCCGACCCCGGTCGCGAGCGGCTCAAGGCCTGGTGGGAGACCCTGAACGACCTGCGCGAGCGCTACCCGCTCGGGTGGACCGACATCGACGACGGCCTCACCTCGCCCCAGTATGTGATCAAGCGCCTCGGCGAGCTCGCCGAGGAGGGCACCATCTGGACCACCGGCGTCGGCCAGCACCAGATGTGGGCCAGCCAGTTCATCGCCTACGAGCACCCGGGCACCTTCCTCAACTCCGGCGGCCTGGGCACCATGGGCTACGCCGTCCCGGCCGCCATGGGCGCCAAGCTCGGCCGGATGGACCGCCCCGTCTGGGCCATCGACGGCGACGGCTGCTTCCAGATGACCAACCAGGAGCTCGCCACCTGCGCCATCGAGGGCATCCCGATCAAGGTCGCCGTCATCAACAACGGCAACCTCGGCATGGTCCGCCAGTGGCAGACCCTGTTCTACGGGCAGCGCTACTCCAACACCGACCTGGGCACCCACCACAGCGAGGACTCGCCGCGCGTGCCCGACTTCGTCAAGCTCGCCGAGGCCCTCGGATGCGTGGGACTGCGCTGCGACACCGTCGACGAGGTCGACGAGGTCATCCGGCAGGCCAACGCGATCGACGACCGCCCCGTCGTCGTCGACTTCACCGTCGGCCCCGACGCCATGGTGTGGCCGATGGTCCCCGCGGGCGTCTCCAACGACGAGATCCTGTACGCCCGCGACGTGCGCCCCAACTTCGACGACGAGGAGTCCATCTGATGAGCATCCACACGCTGTCGGTCCTCGTCGAGAACAAGCCGGGCGTCCTCGCCCGCGTCGCCGCCCTGTTCTCCAGGCGCGGCTTCAACATCGACTCCCTCGCCGTCGGCGAGACCGAGCACCCCGGCGTCAGCCGCATCACCATCGTGGTCGACGTCGAGGTGGGCTCGCTCGAGCAGGTCACCAAGCAGCTCAACAAGCTCATCCACGTCCTCAAGATCGTGGAGCTCGAAGCGGACTCCTCCGTGCAGCGCGAACTGCTGCTGGTGAAGGTCCGAGCCGAGGCCGCCACCCGCAGCCAGGTCGTCGCCGCCGCGAACCTGTTCAAGGCCAGGTCGGTCGACGTCACACCCGACACGGTCACCTTCGAGGTCACGGGGAACTCCGACAAGATCGAGTCGTTCCTCGAAGTCCTCGAGCCGTTCGGCATCAAGGAGCTCGTCCAGTCGGGGACCGTCGCGCTCGGACGGGGGGCCAAGTCGATGGCCTCGCTGTCCCGCTACGTCACACCGAGCTAAGTCAAGTAAGGAAGAAAGCAAACGCATGTCCGCTGAAGTGTTCTACGACGACGACGCCGACCTGGCGCTCATCCAGGCCAAGAAGGTGGCCGTCCTCGGCTACGGCTCCCAGGGCCACGCCCACTCGCTGAGCCTCCGCGACTCCGGTGTCGAGGTCGTCATCGGGCTCCAGGAGGGCTCCAAGTCGCGTCCGAAGGCCGAGGAGGCGGGCCTGAAGGTGCTCACCCCGGCCGAGGCCGCCGCGTGGGCCGACATCATCATGATCCTGGTCCCCGACACCGTCCAGGCCAAGCTGTACGCCGAGGAGATCGCGCCGAACCTGGCGCCGGGCAAGAGCCTGTACTTCGGCCACGGCTTCAACATCCGCTACGACCTGATCCAGGCCCCGGCCGACGTCAACGTCGCCATGGTCGCCCCGAAGGGCCCGGGCCACATGGTCCGCCGCCAGTTCGTCGACGGCAAGGGCGTGCCCACGCTGGTCGCGGTGGAGCAGGACCCCTCGGGCGACACCCAGGCGGTGGCCCTGGCCTACGCCAAGGCCATCGGCGGCACCCGCGCGGGCGTCCTGAAGACCACCTTCAAGGAGGAGACCGAGACCGACCTGTTCGGCGAGCAGGTCGTGCTGTGCGGCGGCACCGCCGAGCTCATCCGCGCGGGCTTCGAGACCCTGGTGGAGGCCGGCTACGCGCCGGAGGCCGCCTACTTCGAGTGCCTGCACGAGCTCAAGCTGATCGTGGACATGATCTACGAGGGCGGCCTGACGAACATGTGGTACTCGGTGTCCGACACCGCCGAGTACGGCGGCGTCTCGCGCGGCTCGCGGATCGTCAACGACGAGACCCGCAAGGAGATGAAGCGCGTCCTGGCCGAGATCCAGGACGGCACCTTCGCGAAGGAATGGGTCGCCGAGTCCGAGAAGCGCGAGAACTTCAAGAAGCTCCAGGCCGTCCAGACCGACAACCAGCTCGAAGAGGTCGGCAAGAAGATGCGCGACCTCATGCCGTGGGTGCAGCGCGAGATCACCGAGACTGCATAGTTTCGGACTTCCGGGCCCCCGCGCAGCATCTGACTGCGCGGGGGCTTTGCATTGGCACGGCGATCAGCTTCCAGAATTCTGTATCCAGTGGTAGAACGACAGACATGGTGTTGAGCGTCAACAGTTCGGCGGCCGATCAACTCGCTCGTGAGCTTGTTGCGGTCACCGGCGAGTCCCTGACAGAAGCCGTGGAAACGGCGATCCGGGAACGACTGGATAGGCAAGCCCACGGCGTTCGTTCTCGGCGCGTCCATCGCCGATTGAACGCGCTCCGCGCCGAACTGCGGACTTTGCCGGTCGTCGACGACCGCGCAAGCGATGACATCATCGGCTGCGGCGAGGAGGTCCTCCCTGCGTGACCGCAGCCCGGCAATCAGATCAGGCAGCATCAATTGGTTCCGATAATGTCATCTCGTCATCAGTCGGGAAGTCGATGTTTCAGTTGCTCTACCCCCCTAGATATCTATACTCTAGTCTCGATAGAGTCGCATGCCATGATGATGATGGCCGCACCGATCAAGCGGCGAGGGGTCGTGACCGCACTGCTCAAAGCCGGTTGCTCCCCACGGGGCACTGCCAAGCGCGGCGGCCACGAGATCTGGAAGTGCCCGTGTGGGACGCACACGACGGCGCTGCCACGGCACCGCGATATCAGTCCCGGAACCTGTACCAGCATCATCCGGCACCTTGAATGCCTGGAGGAAGGGTGGCTTCGATGAGGAGTTACACGGTCACGGCAACGCGTGTCCACGGATTGTGGGAACTCGACGTCCCCGATGTCGGCGTCACTCAGTCGACCACCGCCGGCGCCGCCGAAGAGATGGTCCGCGACTACCTCGACTGCCTCGGCGTGGCCGATGCCGATACCGCCCCGATCGCCATCGTCTGGCACGTCGCTCCTGACATCGATGCCCGGATCGCCGATGCCAGAGCGAAGGCGGCGAAGGCCGCCCAGCTCCAGGCGCGAGCCTCGAACATCAACCGCCAGACCGTGCTGCTGCTCAAGAGTGAGGGGATGACCGGCCGAGATATCGCGGCAGTCCTCGGCATCTCGGAGCAGCGTGTCTCCCAGCTCGCGAAGTCGGCGGGTAAAGCCGCCTGATCGAACGCGGTCAGGCCGCCTCGTCGGCGTCGTCCTCGGCGGCCCGCTTCCGTTCGGCCCCGCTCGGGACGAGTTTGAGGCCGACGACCGCGGCGATGATCCCGGCGATGAAGACGAGCTTCGCCGCGGACACGCTCTCGGTGCCGGTGGCCATCGCGTACGCCACGGTCAGCGCGGCGCCGACGCCGACCCACACCGCGTACGCCGTGCCGATGGGGATGTGCTTCACGGCCCAGCCCAGACCGAACATGCTCGCCGCCAGAGCGGCGGCGAACACCACGGTCGGCACGGGCTCGCTGAAGCCTTCGGACAGGCCCAGTGCGGTGGCCCAGACGGCCTCGAACACGGCGCTGACGAGCAGCACGATCCACGCCATCTCAGCTCACCGCCTTCAGGCCGACGATCGAGCCGACGAGCAGCACCAGCAGCAGGACCCTGCCCCAGGTGGCCCGCTCCTGCCCGGTGCGGAACCCCCACAGCACCGTCAAGGTGGCGCCGACGCCGACCCACACCGCGTAGGCGGTGCCGGTGGGCAGCGAGTTCATCGCCCACGCCAGTCCCGCCATGCTGACCGCGAGGGCGACGAAGAACAGCAGCGTGGGCCCTCGGCGTTTGAAGCCGTCGGAGGCGGACAGCGCCGCCGCCCACACGGCCTCCAGCACGCCGGAGGCGATCAAGATCAACCAGGCCATGACAAGACACCCTTCCAGGCCGTCTTGTCGAAGTGCGGGTACGGCTCCCTCGTCCGCGGACCCGAATGCCGGGCCCCGGACCAATGCTAAGACGGCGCCCGCGCGGGCGGCAACGCGCTGAGGCCGATCTGACCGATCCCGGCCCTCTCGCTGTGATCCACCTCGCGTCTATCCTGAAACAGTGGCTCAGCAAGGCGTGAAGACTTACCAGGTTCGGACGTTCGGGTGCCAGATGAACGTCCACGACTCCGAGCGGATCGGCGGCCTCCTCGAGGAGGCGGGCTATGTCCCCGTCGAGGGCGGCGCCGACCCCGACCTCGTCGTGTTCAACACCTGCGCCGTGCGCGAGAACGCCGACAACAAGCTCTACGGCAACCTCGGCCACCTGCGCCCGGCCAAGACCGCCAACCCCGACATGCAGATCGCCGTCGGCGGCTGCCTCGCCCAGAAGGACCGCGGCGAGATCGTCAAGCGCGCCCCCTGGGTCGACGCGGTCTTCGGCACCCACAACATCGGCTCGCTCCCGACCCTGCTCGAGCGGGCCCGCCACAACCGGGCCGCCGAGGTCGAGATCCTCGAATCGCTCGAGGTCTTCCCCTCGACGCTGCCCACCAAGCGCGAGTCGACCTACTCCGGTTGGGTGTCGATCTCGGTCGGCTGCAACAACACCTGCACCTTCTGCATCGTCCCGTCCCTGCGAGGCAAGGAGAAGGACCGCCGCCCCGGCGAGATCCTCGCCGAGGTGCGGGCCCTGGCCGAAGAGGGCGTCTCCGAAGTGACCCTCCTGGGCCAGAACGTCAACACCTACGGCGTCGAGTTCGGCGACAAGTACGCCTTCGGCAAGCTCCTGCGCGCCTGCGGCGAGATCGACGGGCTCGAGCGCGTCCGCTTCACCAGCCCGCACCCGCGGAACTTCACCGACGACGTCATCGCCGCGATGGCCGAGACGCCGAACGTCTGCCACTCCCTGCACATGCCGCTCCAGTCGGGCTCGGACCGGGTCCTCAAGGAGATGCGCCGCTCCTACCGCTCGAAGAAGTACCTGGAGATCCTCGACAAGGTCCGCGAGGCCATGCCGGACGCGGCCATCACCACCGACATCATCGTCGGCTTCCCCGGCGAGACCGAGGAGGACTTCCAGGCCACGCTCGACGTCACCGAGGCTTCCCGCTTCTCGAGCGCCTTCACCTTCCAGTACTCGATCCGCCCCGGCACGCCCGCCGCGGAGATGGAGAACCAGGTCCCCAAGGCCGTCGTCCAGGAGCGCTACGAACGCCTGGTGGCCCTCCAGGAGCGCGTCTCCTGGGAGGAGAACCGCAAGCTCGAGGGCGCCGAGGTCGAAGTGCTCGTCACCGTCGGGGACGGCCGCAAGGACGAGGCCACCGGCCGCATGACCGGCCGCGCCCGCGACGGCCGCCTCGTCCACTTCACGGCCGACCCGGAGCAGGGCGTCCGCCCCGGCGACGTCATCACCACCGAGGTCACCTACGGCGCCCCGCACCACCTGGTGGCCGACACCGCGATCCTGAGCCACCGCCGCACGAAGGCAGGCGACGCCTGGGAGGCCGGCACCGCCCCGAAGCTCCCCGGCGTGAGCCTCGGGATGCCCACGATCGGCCGCAAACCGGCCGAGAAGGCCGAATCGGACGGCTGCGCCTGCGGCTAACCGCCCCACCAGAAGACCGAGCCCAGCACGATGAAGGTGATCCACACCGGCAGGCTCACCGAACCGAGGATCAGCCCGGCGAGCGCGCTGGACCTGTTGTCGGCCAAGCCTTTGTTCGCCTTGTCGATCCCGATGGCGCCGAGGACGATCGCCATGACCGAGAACGGGAAGAAGCTGAACACCGAGACCAGGCCGCAGATCAGCGCCCCGTTCCCCATCGCGTTCGACGGCTCCTGAGGCGCCTCCGGCGGTGCCGCGGGCGCTCGCGGCCGAGGCGGCGGCGCCTGCTCGACGGCCGTGGGCGGAACCGCCGGGACCGCGCCGGGCAGATCGCTGAGCAGGCGGTTGAGCTCGTCGTACGTGGCGGCGTCATAGACGGCCCGGGTGCGCTCGTCGAACTCGCTCAGATTGATCCGGCCGGCGTCGAGCGAGTCCTGCAACTGGGCGGCGACGGCGTTGCGCTCCTCGTCGGAGACGCGGAGCGAAGCGGGGTCAGGCTGGGACATGGCGGCATTCCCGCAGGACGGGGGGAGGGGTGCTCGGGAGGAACATCCCTCAAGTGTATGACTCGCCGCTCTCGGTCTCAACGTGCCAGAATGTCTCGGTATGACACAGGAAACGAGTCCACAAGAGCGGCGCGATCTCATGTACGGCGAGCAGGACCTGAGCTCGCTGACGATCTTCTCCGGTTCGTTCATCAACTACGGGTACTGGAGCGATGTGGACCCGGACCGGCCGATCACGGTCGATGAGCGCACCGAGAGCCAGGCCGAGATGTACCGGCGGGTCGTCTCGCGGCTCGAGCCCGGACTGGGCGAGCGCCTGCTCGAACTGGGCTGCGGCATCGGTGTCGGCGCGGCCCTGGTGGCACGGGAGTTCGGCGTCATGGTCACCGGCGTCGACCGCTCGGACGAGCAGCTCGAGCGCGCCCGAAGAGTCAACGCCGAGGCGATCGCCGAGCTCGCCGACCGCCTCACGTTCCAGAAGGGATCGGTCACCGAGCTCCCCTCGGCCGACAACGCCGTCGAGGGCGTCTACGCCGTCGAGATGCTCCAGCACGTCGACGACCTCGCGCAGACCGCCCGCGAGGTCCAGCGCGTCCTGCGGCCGGGCGGGCGCTTCGCGACGGCCGCGTTCTTCGCGCCGGACGCCGTCGAGCCCTCGCTCTCCGAGCTGATCGAGACCATCGGCCCCGGCATCGACGTGATCCGCCCGGTGGGGGAGTTCGCGGCGGACCTGTCAGAGGCCGGACTCGAAGACGTCGAGGTCGATCCGATCGGCGAGCACGTGTGGCCGTATTTCGACCGCTGGGTCGCGCAGACCGAGTACGCCGACTCCTGGGGCCGCAACTGGCTGCGCTGCTACGAGAACGGCTGGATCGACTACTACATCGTCACGGCCCGCCGCTAGACCAGGCTCGCCTCCCACTGGCGGTGGAGTTCGGCGTAGTCGCCGCCGGAGTCGACGAGGACCTCGGGCGGGCCGTCCTCGATGATGCGGCCCGACTCCAGGACCAGGACGCGGTCGGCGATCTCCACGGTCGACAGGCGGTGCGCGATGATGATCGCCGTCCGGTCGGCCAGGATCGTGCGCAGCGCCCGCTGCACCAGCCGCTCCGAAGGGATGTCCAGCGAGGAGGTCGCCTCGTCGAGGATCAGGACGCGCGGGTCGGCCAGGAACGCCCGCGCGAACACCACGAGCTGCCGCTGGCCCGCCGAGAGCCGCCCGCCCCGCTTGCGCACGTGCGTGTCGTAGCCGTCGGGAAGCGACTCGATGAACTCGTGCGCGCCGACGACCTTCGCGGCCTCCACGATCCGCTCGCGCGTCGCCCCCGGCCTCCCCAGCTCGATGTTCTCGGCGATCGTGCCGTTGAACAGGAAGTTCTCCTGAGTGATCATGATGACCCCGGCCCGCAGGTCCGCTTCCCCGAGGTCGCGCAGGTCCACGCCGTCGAGCGAGATCGCGCCCTCCTTCGGGTCGTAGAAGCGGCTGACCAGCTTCGCGATCGTGGTCTTGCCCGCGCCGGTCGCGCCGACGAGCGCGACGGTCTGCCCGCCGGGTATCAGCAGGTCCAACCCCGGCAGGACCACCTGGTCCTCCCGGTAGTGGAACCGCACGTCGTCGAAGCGGATCTCGCCGCTCGGCCGCTCGATCCGCTTGGGCTCGGCGGGCTCGGCCACCTCGATCTCCTCGTCCATGACGCCCGAGAGCTTCTCGAGGGCGGCCGTGGCCGACTGGAGCACGTTGTAGAACTGCACCAGCTCGTTCAGCGGGTCGAAGAACCGCTTCATGTACAGCAGGAACGCCGCGAGCACGCCGACCTCGGTGTTGCCGATCATGACCTGCCAGCCGCCGAACGCCAGCACCACGACCGTCGCCAGGTGCCCGATGCCCCTCATGCCGCCGGCCATGATCGCGTTCTGCTGGTGGCCCTTGGCCTGCGCGAACCGGTTCTCGTGGTTGAGCCGCCCGAAGATGTCCCGGTCGCGCTCCTCGCGCCGGTACGCCTGCACCGCGCGCACCCCGCCCATCGACTCGACGAAGTAGACGATGAGGACCGCGACGGTCTCGCGGGCCTTGCGGTAGGCGACGGCCGAGACGCGGCTGAACCACTTGGCGAGCCCGAGCATGAGCGGGAACGTCAGCAGCGACACCGCCGCCAGCAGCGGATCGATCACGAGCATGACGACGGTGATCGTCACGACGTTCATGCCCGCCAGGACCAGGTCGTCCACGCCGTTCTCGGTCATCTCGCGGATCGACTCCATGTCGGAGCTCTGGCGCGCCGTCACGCGCCCGGAGGTGAACCGCTCGTGGAACGAGACCGACAGGCGCTGGAACTTCCAGAACACCCGCTTGCGCAGCGCGTACAGCATCGCGTTGCCCACCCTCGCCGACTGGGCGATGTAGAGCCTGACGCAGACGTATTCGAGGATCGCGCAGGCGGCGAAGGCCGCGCCGACGGCGACCATCACCGAGTAGTCGTCGTGGTCGCTGATCGCCGGGATGCCGTGGTCGATCCCGTACATGACGAGGATCGGCGTGGCCATGGTGGCGACGTTCTGCCCCACCAGGATCAACACGAGGAACACGATGGACCGCTTGTGCGGCCGCATCATCGACCCCAGGAGCCGCCGGCTGCGGGCGCGCAGCCGCCTGATCGACTCGGCGTCGTCGAGCTCGGCGCTGGTGCGCTCGGCGTCGGCCTGCTCGCTGCGGCCGCGCCAGGCGACGTGCCTGTCCTGCTGCGTCGGCACCTTCTCCTGCTGAACGGTCACGCCGCGACCTCCTCTGATTCGGCGGAGAGCACGTCGACGTACTCGGGACTTGTTCGCATCAGTTCGGAATGCGTGCCGACCGCCGTGATGCGGCCCTCGTGGAGGAGCGCGACGCGGTCGGCGAGCGCCACGGTCGAGGGCCGGTGCACGACCACGAGCGCGGTGGTGTCCTGGAGGACTCGTTCGAGGGCGCGCTCGACCAGTTCCTCGGTGTGGACGTCGAGGGCCGAGAGCGGGTCGTCGAGGACGAGCACGGCCGGGCGCACGACGACGGCGCGGGCGAGCGCGAGACGCTGGCGCTGGCCGCCGGAGAGCGAGAGGCCCTGCTCGCCGATGCGGGTGTCGAGCCCGTACGGCAGGTCGTAGACGAACTCGGCCTGGGCGACGCGCACGGCCTCCTCGACGTCGGCCTCGTCGGCGTCGGGCCGCCCGAGCGCGAGGTTCTCGCGCACGCTCATCGAGAACAGCGTGGCCTCTTCGAACGCGGTGGTCACGACGCGCCGCAGCCCGGCCAGCTCGAGGTCGCGAATGTCGGTGCCGTCCAAGGTGACGCGCCCGGCGGTCGGGTCGTTGAGCCGGGACGGGAGCGAGACGAGCGTGGTCTTGCCCGAGCCGGTCCGGCCCGCGATGGCGAGGGTCTCGCCAGGTCTGACGTCGAGGTCGACGCCGCGCAGGATCTCGCGTTCGTCATCGTCGTAGGTGAACCTGACACCTTCGAAGGCGAGCTTGCCTCGCAGAGCCGAGCGGTCGACGGCCTTCGCACCGGGGCGGTCCTTGATGGCCGGCTCGCTGTCGAGGACCTCGTAGACGCGGTCGGCGGCGGTCATCGCCTCGTTGCCGTGTGCCATGACCCAGCCCGCGGCCTCGATCGGCCACAGCAGGTTGAGCTGGAGCATGATGAACGCGGTGAGCTGGCCGACCGTGAGCTGGCCGTTCGCGACCATGATGGCGCCGATGACGAGCGTCGCTCCAAGCATGGCCGAGGCGATCGCGCCGAAGGCCGACCAGGACTTGGCGGCGATGAGGCTCTTGCGGACGCCGAGGACGCGGAGCCTGTCGGCCTCCTTCTCGAAGCGCTCGGCCATGAGCGGGCCGCGCCCGAGGGCCTTGATGGCGCGGATGCCGTTGGCCGATTCCTCGGCGGCGCTGGAGACCTCGCCGGACTGGTCCTGCTCGGCGCGGGCGGCGGGCAGGAAGTTCTTGAAGAAGCCGCGCCCGATGAGGAACAGCGGCACGGCCGCGACGGCGACGATGACGGCGAGCCGCCATTCGATCCAGAACAGCTGCGCCATGATGATCGTGATCATCCCGGTGGAGCTGATGGCGAAGACCAGGCCACCGGCGAAGAAGCGGCGGATCATGCCCAGGTCGACGGTGATGCGCGAGAGCAGCTGGCCGGTCTGCCACTGGTCGTGGAAGCCAGTGTGGAGCCGCTGGAGGTGCTCGTAGATGACGTTGCGGATGTCCGCTTCGATGGCCATGGCCGTCGCGGTCTGGAAGTAGCGCCGCACGAGGTTGAGCAGGGCGTCGAGGGCGCCCACGGCGGCGATGGCGCCGATGAAGACCCACAGGGCGTCGAGGTCGCCGTCGGTGATGGGGCCGTCGATGGCGGCGCCGACCAGGGGCGGCACGGAGAGCCCGGCGGCGATGTTGAGGAGCACCATCGTCCATAGTGCTCCAAGGCGGAAGCGGTAGGGGCGGAGGTACTGCCGCATCCTCCACAGGTTCGTCAGGGCCGTTGGGCGGGAACTCGGATCGTCGATGTCGGACTGTTCTGGAGATGTAGCGCGCACTGAACCCACCAGGCCACCGTACGGTGGCCCGGTGACAAGCGGCAAGCGATTTTCTAGCCGTGCGGCTAGTTGAATTGTGCGAGCTCGGTCACTCGTGGTCCCCGCTCATCGGGAACGACTTCGACGCCGCCCGCTCACTCCAGCAGCAGCTCGCGGAGTCGGTCGGCCTTGGTGAAGCCGATGGCCTCGGCATAGGCCTCGAGCGAACCGAAGCGCGAGTTCATCTCCTCGATGGTCTGGCGCATGGCCTCCGCCGGAGTGCGCAGACCGCGGTCGACGGTGGGCTTGCCGATGTTGGCGTCCCGCCACGCCCGCCACCGGTCTATGCCCACATTGGACAGGGCATAGTCGGCCGCGACGTCCTCATCGTCGACGCCGAGGAGCGAGAGCAGGACCGCCGCGACGATCCCGGTGCGGTCCTTGCCCGCCATGCAGTGGAAGACCACCGGCTCGCCCAGGGCGATCACGTCGAGCGAGTCGCGGATGGCCAGGTAGCCGGCCTCCATCATGCCCGAGTAGCGCTGGCGCAGGAACTTGACGACCTGCTCTTCGGGGGAGTCGTTGTAGATCTGGAGCCGGACCGACTCCCAGGCGATGTGGAGCAGCTCGAAGTGGTGGAACGTGACGCCGTCGACCTCGGGGAAGCGGCCGGTCTGCTCGAGCTCGGCGGGGCGGCGCAGGTCGATGACGTGGCGCACGCCCAGCTCGCCGACGACGTACTCCATGTCGGCGTCGGTGGCCTGGCCGAAGTTGTCGGAGCGGAAGACCCGGCCGGTCTTGACCTTCTTGCCGTCGGCGGCGTCGAGGCCGCCGATGTCGCGGAGATTGAAGATCTGCTCGGTGGGGAGAAACTGCTGCGGGAGGGTTTCCAAGGTCATATGGCTGCCTTCCTGTCGGCGGGGTGGCACCTGTCGGCGCTGCGGCGCTGTGAGCATCGTCCCTCACAGTGCTGAACACATCGAAAAAGCGGCGTGAACCGTACAGTCCACGCCGTTGTAGCTCTTCCATTATCCAGATTTTCGCGGAAGTCTCGAGTGATCTGGACGGCACTCTCAGCGAGCTTCATGCCGCCTTACGTGGTTCCCTCCGCAAGCTCCAGGCTGTGCTGCTTCGTTCCTTCCGCAAGCTCCAGGCTGTGCTACTTGGTTCCTTCCGCAAGCTCCAGGCTGTGCTACTTGGTTCCTTCCGCAAGCTCCAGGCTGTGCTACTTGGTTCCTTCCGCAAGCTCCAGGAACTGCCGCTTGCCCGCCAGGTCCGCCTCGGCCTTCTTGATGCGGCCGGCGTCGCCGTCGGCCTTCGCGCGCTCGAGCTTCTCCTCGGCCTCGGCCACCTGCTGCTTCATCTGGAGCAGCAGCGGGTTCTCCTCGACGGGGACCTTCCGCCACGCCGTGTCCAGCGCCTCGCGCAGCTTGTCCTCGACGGCCCGCAGCCGCCGCTGGAGCTTCGCCTGGTTCTTGCGCGGGACGGCGCCGGTGTCGTGCCAGCTGCCCTGGATCTCCCGGAACGCGGCCTGCGCGGCCTTCGGGTCGCTCGCGATGTCCAGCGCTTCGGCGCGCTTGAGCAGCTCTTCCTTGACGGCCTGGTTGGCCTCCAGCTCCGCGTCGCGGGCCGAGAAGACCTCTGAGCGGGCGTTGAAGAACACGTCCTGGGCGGCCCTGAACCGCTTCCAGGCCTTCTGCTCGGCGTCGGGGGCGAGCCGCCCGGCCTCTTTCCACTCGGCCATGAGCGCCTTGAGCCTGTCGGCCGTCGGGCCCCAGTCGGTCGAGGTGGACAGCTCCTCGGCGGCGGCGATCAGCTCTTCCTTCTTGGCGGCGATCACCTTCCGCTCGGCGTCGAGCTGCGAGAAGTACGCGCCGCGGTGCCTGGTGAACGTGTCGCGGGCGGCCGAGAAGCGGCGCCACAGCTTCTGGTCGGTCTTGCGGTCGACCCCGTGGATCGACTTCCACTCCTCGACCATCTCGCCGAACCGCTGCCCCGAGGCCTTCCAGTGGCTGTCGCGCTTGGCCAGCTCCTCGGCCTCGGCGACGAGCGCCTCCTTGGCGGCGACCGCCTCGGCCCGCTCGGCGTCCTTGGCGGCCTTGAACTCGCCGACGCGGTCCTCGGCGTGCTTGGACAGCTCGTCGAGCCGGTTGCCGAGCGCGTCGACGTCACCGACGACGGCGGCCGTGTCCAGGCTCTCCCGGAGCTTGCGCAGCTGCGCCGCGGCCTGCTCCACGTCCGCCGAGTCCGAATTCAGGCGCGCGGCGATGAGATCGACTTCGACCACCAGGTCGGCGTACTTGCGCGCGAAGTGCGCGAGCCCCTCGTCGGAGGAGCCGGCCTGCCAGGAGCCGACCGCGCGCTCGCCGGAGGAGGTTTTCACGTAGACCGTGCCATCGGCGTCGATGCGGCCGAAGCGGGTCCAGTCTCCGAGGTCACTCATCGCGGTAATCTCAAATCCTTCACACGAACTAAGGGACGTATTCCCGTACCTTACGGTGGTTGCCGGGTCGCTGCCAGCCGGGGCCGTCCACCTCGAAGGACGAACGGTGCCAAATGGTGCGGCCCGGTCGACATCGGGTCGGGCCCACCCGCCCGCCCACTCGAACCGAAGGGGTATTCAGTTGGACGGTGCCGAGTTATGGCTCGCAAGTTTCGCCATGAGGCCAGATGATGGCTCCCGAGCTTCGCCATGAGGGCGGCGGCGGTACCCCCACCCTACAGCCGAGGGTGATCGCGGTAGTAGGCCCTACCGCGGCCGGGAAGACGGCGCTCTCGGTCGCTCTGGCCGAGGCCCTGGCCGGGGAGGTGGTCAACGCCGACTCGATGCAGCTGTACCGCGGGATGGACATCGGCACCGCCAAGATCACCGACGCCGAGCGCCGCGGCATCCCCCACCACGTCTTCGACGTCCTCGACGTCACCGAGGGCGCCGACGTCGTCCGCTACCAGGAGCTCGCGCGGAGCGCCGTCGAGGACATCGCCGCCCGCGGCAAGACGCCGCTGCTGGTCGGCGGCTCCGGGCTGTACGTGCAGGCCGCGCTGGACGAGATGGACTTCCCCGGCACCGATCCCGAGATCAGGGCCCGCCTGGAGGCCGAACTGGAGCGCGAGGGCCCCGCCGCGCTGTGGGAGCGGCTGCGCCGGGCCGACCCGGCCGCCGCGCGGGCCATCCTGCCCTCGAACGGGCGGCGCGTGGTGCGCGCGCTGGAGGTCGTCGAGCTCACCGGCTCGTTCACCGCCACGCTGCCCGAGCCGAAGGCCCACTACGAGGCGGTGCGCATCGGCGTCGACCTCGACACCGCCGTGCTCGACGAGCGCATCGAGCGCCGCGTCGAGGCCATGTGGGAGGACGGGCTGGTGGACGAGGTCCGCCGCCTCGAGGCCGAAGGGCTGCGCGAGGGCCGCACCGCTTCGCGGGCGCTCGGCTACAAGGAAGTGCTCTGCCACCTGGCAGGCGAATACGACGAGGCCGAGGCGTTCCGCCGCACCGTGCAGGGCACGCGCCGCTTCGTGCGCCGCCAGCGCTCCTGGTTCAAAAGGGACGGCCGCATCGAGTGGCTCGATGCGGCCGATCCCGATCTGCTGGAACGGGCGACGGCTCTCGCCGCCTGACGACGCCGGTTCCCTACGGACGCGGCTTGGGGCTCTGCGTCTTCTTCGGGTCCTTGATCGAGACCGGGTCGAGGACCTCGTTGACCTTCTCGTAGACCTCGGCGTCGAGCTTGACGCCCGCGGCCTTGACGTTGCCCTTGACCTGCTCGGGGCGGGTGGCGCCGATGATCGCGGCCGAGACGTTCGACTGCTGGAGCACCCACGCGAGCGCCAGCTGCGGCAGGCTCAGGCCCGCCTCCTCGGCGACCGGGACGAGCTGCTGGACGCGCTCGAGGACGTCGTCCTCCAGCCAGCCCTTGACGAAGTGGCTGTACTTGGGGTCGGCGCCGCGCGAGCCCTCGGGGGCGGCCTGTCCGGGCTTGTACTTGCCGGTCAGGACGCCGCCGGCGAGCGGGGACCACACGATCTGGCCGATGCCCAGCTCCTCGCAGGCGGGGATGACCTCGTCCTCGATGACCCGCCACAGCGGCGAGTACTGCGGCTGGCTGGAGACCAGCTGGATCTTCAGGTCCTGGGCCAGGGCGTGGCCGCGCCGGATCTGGTCGGCGGTCCACTCGCTGACGCCGATGTAGTGCGCCTTCCCGGCGCGGACGACGTCGGCGAAGGCCTGCATGGTCTCCTCGAGCGGCGTCTCGTAGTCGTAGCGGTGGGCCTGGTAGAGCTCGACCCGGTCGGTCTGGAGCCGCCGCAGGGAGTTGTCGATGGACTCCTTGATGTGCTTGGCGCCCAGGCCGCGGTCGTTCCTGCCCTCGCCCATCGGCCAGTAGACCTTCGTGAAGATCTCCAGGCCGTCGCGCCGCTCGCTCTTGAGGGCCCGTCCGAGGACCTCCTCGGCGGCGCCCTGGGCGTAGACGTCGGCGGTGTCGAAGGTGGTGATGCCCTCCTCGAGTGCGGCCTGGACGCAGGCGATCGCCGCGTCCTCCTCGACCTGCCCGCCGTGGGTGATCCAGTTGCCGTAAGTCAGTTCAGAGATGACGAGGCCGGAACGGCCGAGATGACGAAACTCCATGCGCATGAGCCTACCGGCCGCTCGGCTAGTGTCAACGAAACGAAAATCACAGGGTTGTAGGAAGCCCTGCTCTACAGCGGTCCGTCGTCGATCGACACGACCGCGTCCAGCGTCCGGACCGCCTCGGACCTGTCCATTCTGGGCGGTATGAGCTCGGTGCCGTCGAGCCCGAGGGTCCCCCAGGAGTAGCCGTCCATGGAGGCCAGGAACCCGGCCGGATGGACCGCGATGTGCTGGTAGCGCGGGGGAACGACGACGCGCCCGGAGCGGTGGACGACGCCGGAGCGCCCGCGCTGGACGGCCACGGCGACGCCGCCGACGAAGCCGGTCACGGTACGTCCGTCCACAGTAGGCGTGTCGAGGGAGTTGTAGAGCATGGGGACGACGACGGTGCCGTGCTTGTCGATGGCGCCCCAGTCCGCCTGGCAGACCGCGGCCACGCCGCCGCGGAAGTCCCCGGCCTGGCTGAACGCCGCCTTGACCACCGGCTGGCCGTTCGGCCCCAGGTAGCCCCACCGCCCCGTCTGCCGGTCCTGGTAGCGGTCGGGCGCCGGGTGCCCGGCCCGCTCGGCCCACGGCCGCGGCCCCGGCCCGAAGCCGCCCTTCGCGGCCAGCTCCTCGGCCAGGCCGAGCGCGGTCTCGACGATCTGCATGACGAAGGCGTGCGGGTTCTGCTCGCTGGCCCGCTGGAGGTGGATGAGGCTCTCGGTGACGCGGCCCTGCGACAGGCACGACAGCGCCGCGTAGGCGCGCGCCGCGCCGGTCAGCGTGCGGGGGAGCTCCCCGGCCTCGGCGAGCGCGAACAGCTGGTCGGCCTCGGCGTAGCGGCCCTGGACGCGGAAGACCTGCCCGAGGCGGGCGCGGGCGGGGGCGAGCAGGAGGTCGGCGCCGACGGCCTCGGCGTACTTGACCGCGGCTGCGGCGTCCGCCTCGGCGCTGTCGAAGTCGCCGAGCACCCGCATCGTCACGGCCCGGACGCCGAGCAGCCGCGACTGGTCGGCCTCGGAGCCGTAGCGGGCGAGCCGCTGGCCGGCCTGCTCGCGGATCTGCTGGAGGCCGACGGTGTCGGCGATGCCGTGGCGCAGTGTGGCGCGGTCGAGCGGTCCGAGGGCGCGGACCAGCCCGGCACGCAAGTCCGCCGCGACATCGACCACGTTGACTTCTTTCCCGGTAACTGAGGGTTACGACATTCAGATTAAGCCATCGGGCGCCCCGGAGGCGAGGGGCGAGGGCGCCGTCGACGACTCGCGGGGCGCGCCGGGCCGGATCCCGGCGGCCGGGCTACCTGACGACTTGGCCGAGGTCGTCCTCGGTGGCCTTGTAGCTCATGCGCGGTTTCGGGGCGCGCATCGAGCGGAACATGATCGCCCGCTGGATCGCGTACCAGTACAGGCCGCCCTTGCGCTGCTTGGTGTTCGGGAAACGCTTCCAGACGAGGCGGCGGACCTTGCGGCACAGGAAGTACGAGTCCAGGGCGAAGCCGGCCATCATGACCACCCACCCGAGCATGAGGACGCCGACGGCGTTCGGGAAGACGTTGGTGGCCAGGAGCAGGGCCATGGTGAAGACGAAGAAGTACTGGGCGACGGTGCGGCGCGAGTCGACGATGTCGCGCACCAGCAGCCGCTCGGGGCCGCGGTCGCGGGGCAGGTGGTACTTGTCGAAGAGGGGGTCGCCCTTCCACTGGCCTTCGGCGATGCGGGCGCGCTCGCGGCGGAGGTCCTCCTTGGCCTGCTTCTTCTGCTCGGGGGAGAGCTTGGACGACTTCGACTGCTGCCGGGCCTCCTTGGCGGTGAGCGGAGGATTGGCCGGAGGACGGGCCTTGGCCTGCTTGACCTGCTTGGGGGTGGCCTTCCCCTTCTTATCGGTGGCGCCGACCGGCTTCGATTCCTCGACGGCCGGAGTGGGTTCGGCGGACTTCTTCGCCACGGGACGATCGCCCTTCCTAAAACGTGCGACAGCATGCTGTCGTCCAGCATACCCAGGCTTTCGGCGCCGCCGATCCGAGCGGCGCCCGGCCCCTGAGGGCGGCCTCAGGCTGCGGCCCCGCCCGGGCGCTCGATCTTGGCGCCGAGGCCCTGGAGCTTCGCCTCGAAGTTCTCGTAGCCGCGCGTGATGTAGCGGTCGACGCCGTAGACCCGCGAGGTGCCCTCGGCGGCCAGGGCCGCGATGAGGTGGCTGAACCCGGCGCGCAGGTCGGGGATCTGGAGGTCGGCGGCGTGGAGCTTGCTCGGCCCGGCGATCACGGCCGAGTGCAGGAAGTTGCGCCGCCCCCAGCGGCACGGGGTCCCGCCCAGGCACTCCGAGTACAGCTCGATGTTGGCGCCCATCTGGCGCAGCTCGGAGGTGTAGCCGAGCCGGTTCTCATAGACCGTCTCGTGCATGATCGACAGGCCGTCCGCCTGCGTGAGCGCGACGACGATCGGCTGCTGCCAGTCGGTCATGAGGCCCGGGTGCACGTCGGTCTCCAGCGCCACCGGCTTGAGCGGCCCGCCCGGGTGCCAGAAGCGGATGCCGCCCCCGACCGGGTCGTCGTCCACCTCGTAGGCGCCGCCGATGGAGCGGAAGACGTTGAGGAAGGTCATCATGTCCGCCTGCTGGGCGCCCCGCACGAACACGCTGCCCTCGGTGGCGAGCGCCGCCGAGGCCCACGAGGCGGCCTCGATGCGGTCGGGGAGCGCCCGGTGGGAGTAGCCCTTGAGCTCGCCGACGCCGACGATCTCGATGACCCGATTCGTGTGGACCTTGATGATCGCGCCCATCTTCTGGAGGACGCAGATGAGGTCGATGATCTCCGGCTCGATCGCGGCGTTGCGCAGCTCGGTCGTGCCCTCGGCCATGACCGCGGTCAGCAGGACCTGCTCGGTGGCGCCGACCGAGGGGTACTCGAGCGTGTAGCGGATGCCGTGGAGGCCGTTCGGGGCCGACAGGTGCGTGCCGTCGGCGCTCTTCTCGACGACGGCGCCGAACTCGCGCAGCGCGTCGAGGTGGAAGTCGATGGGGCGCCCGCCGATGTTGCAGCCGCCGAGGTCGGGAATGAAGGCGCGGCCGAGCCGGTGCAGGAGCGGCCCGCACAGCAGGATCGGGATGCGGCTGGTGCCCGCGTGGACGTTGATCTCCTCGACGCCGGCCGACTCGACCGAGGTGGGGTCCATGTACAGGGTGTCGCCCTCGAACGCGACGTCGACGCCGTGGACGCGGAGGAGCCCGGTGACGACCTCGACGTCGCGGATGGCGGGGACCCCGCGGAGGACCGAGGGGGAGGTGCCGAGGAGCGCGGCCACCATGGCCTTGGACACGAGGTTCTTGGCGCCTCTGACGGTGACTTCGCCCTGAAGCGGAGTTCCGCCGTGGATGATCAGCATGTCTTCCGGGGTGGTCGCAGTGCCGCTCAACAGGTCTCCTCAGATGGGTGGATAAGACCGGGATCGTCGCCCAACGATAACGGACCGGCAACGGCTGACACTCCCAGGCGGGACGATGGCACGGCGTGATCATGCTTACCGCTGGAGCGCGCAACCTCGCCCCTGGCCAGGGCGTGTCAACGGGAAGTGCCGGGAACGCGATCCTCGGACGCATCGAGCCTAGGGCAGTTCCAGCATCCTGTCGAGGGCCGCCCGCGCGTGCTTGGCGGTCTCGGGGTCCACCGTGATCTGGTTCGGCACGCGACCGGCCACCAGCTCCTCCAGCGCCCACACCAGGTGCGGCAGGTCGATCCGGTTCATCGTCGAGCAGTAGCACACCGTCCGGTCCAGGAACGAGATCTCCTTGTCCGGGTGCGCGTTCGCCAAGCGCCGCACCAGGTTCAGCTCGGTGCCCACCGCCCACGAGCTGCCGGGCTCGGCCTCGTCGAGGGTCTTGATGATGTACTCGGTCGAACCGACGTGGTCGGCGGCGGCCACCACCTCGTGCGTGCACTCGGGGTGCACCAGGATGTTGACGCCCGGCTTGCGCTCGCGCATCTCCTCGACGCAGTCGAGCGTGAAGCGCCCGTGCACCGAGCAGTGGCCCTTCCACAGGATGATCTTCGCCTCCCGCAGCTCCTCGGCGGTCAGGCCGCCGTTCGGCTTGTGGGGGTTGTAGAGCACGCAGTCGTCGAGCTCGAAGCCCATCTGGCGGACCACGGTGTTGCGGCCCAGGTGCTGGTCGGGCAGGAACAGGACCTTCTCGCCGCGTTCGTAGGCCCAGCGCAGCGCCCGCTCGGCGTTCGAGGAGGTGCACACGACGCCGCCCTCGCGGCCGACGAAGCCCTTGATCGCCGCCGAGGAGTTCATGTAGGTCATCGGGACGGTGTCCGCGGCGACGCCGGCGGCCGTCAGGTCCTCCCAGCACTGCTCCACCTGCGAGGCGGTCGCCATGTCGGCCATCGAGCAGCCCGCTGCCATGTCGGGCAGGACGACCCGCTGGTGGTCGCCGGTGAGGATGTCGGCCGACTCGGCCATGAAGTGGACGCCGCAGAAGACGATGTACTCGGCGTCGGGGCGGGCCGCGGCCTGCTGGGCGAGCTTGAAGGAGTCGCCGGTGACGTCGGCGAACTGGATGACCTCGTCGCGCTGGTAGTGGTGCCCGAGGACGAAGACGCTGCCGCCCAGGGCCTCCTTGGCGGCGCGGGCGCGCTCGACGAGGTTGGGGTCCGAGGGCGCGGGCAGCTCGCCGGGGCAGTCGACGCCGCGCTCGGAGCCCGCGTCGGTGCCTCGGCCGAGCAGCAGGAGCGCGGTCTGTGTGGGAGCAGGTTCATTGAAGCCCGTCATGGCGACGATTCTAATGGCTTCCGAACGGTTGTCGGAGACTCGAGCGTTCCGGTGTGCGGCGCGTGGTGCTCCTGGTGCCGCCGGACCGTTTGGCAAGCGGTTACACACCGGTTCCGGGCATGGATTAGGCTCTCGGTGTGCGCATCCTCATAGCTCCCGACAAATTCGCCGGAACCATGACCGCCGCCGAGGCCGCGAGCGCCATCGCCGACGGCTGGCGACGCGCCCGCGAGGACGACGCCACCGCCGAGCTCCCGCTCGCCGACGGCGGACCCGGCTTCCTCGACGTCCTCGAAGCCGCCCTTCCCGGCGCCGCGAGGCGCACCGTGGACGCCCGCGACCCCCTCGGCCGCCCCGTCACGGCCGACTACCTGCGCGACGGCGACACCGCCTACGTCGAATCGGCCGCCACCTGCGGCCTCCACCTGCTCACCGCCGCCGAACGCGACCCCCGCCGCACCACCACCTACGGCCTCGGGCAGGTCCTGGCCGCCGCCGTCGAGGCCGGTGCGAAGCGCGTCGTCGTCGGCCTCGGCGGCTCGGCCACCAACGACGCCGGAGCCGGCATGCTCACCGTCCTCGGCTACACCTGCCGCGACCTCGCCGGCGAGGCCATCCCGTACGGCGGCGCCGCGCTCGCCTCCTGCACCTCGATCGACGGCCTGCCGCGCACCAGGGGCGTCGAGTTCGTCGCCGCCACCGACGTCGACTCCCCGCTGCTCGGCCCCCACGGCGCCACCTACATGTTCGGGCCCCAGAAGGGCGCGCAGGAGAGCGACCTGCCGTTCCTGGAGTCGGCGCTGACGAACTTCGCCGAGATCGCCGAGCGCGACCTCGGCCCGGCCGGAGCCTCCGGCTGGCCCGGCGCGGGCGCCGCGGGCGGCCTCGGACTGGCCCTGTTCCTCCTCGGCGGCCACCGGGCCTCGGGAGCGAAGCTCACATGCGAGGCCGTCGGCCTGGACGCCGCCGTGGCGGAGGCCGACCTCGTCATCACCGGCGAGGGCTCCTTCGACGCCCAGAGCCTGCGCGGCAAACTCGCCGCCGAGGTCGCCGCCGCCGCCGCCTCCCACGACAAGCCGTGCCTGGTGCTGGCGGGGAAGTCGGACCTCGACGAGCACCCCGAACTCGCCGGGGTGCACTCCGTCGCCGGACTGCTCGGCAGCGTCGGGGAGGCGATGAGAGCGCCGGTCGAAGGGCTGCGTGCGCTGGCGGAGTCGGTGGCCCGCGACTGGAGGTAGGCCGGTGTTCCACACCTCGGCGAGACCGGGGCCGACGGCCCGGACCGCGCTTCCCATGCCCCGCCTCCGGCTCGGCCTGTGCTCCCCATCCCTCGCCTGGCGGCTCGGCCTGTGCTCCCCATCCCTCGCCTGGCGGCTCGGGAATAGAGACACGCCCAAGCCCGTTAGGTACTGTTGACAAGTCGAAGACCCGATCGACGCCGTTGATCCCAAACTCAAGCAGAGGGAGCTACAAGTGAGCGCTACTCAGCAGGCCGAGGACGTCAAGGAGACCGCCACCACCGGCGTGAAGCTCACGGACGCGGCCGCCGCCAAAGTGAAAGCCCTGATCGAGCAGGAAGGCGAGGAAGGCCTCCGCCTGCGCGTCGAGGTCAGCCCCGGCGGCTGTTCCGGTCTGCGCTACGGCCTCTACTTCGACACCGACAACCGCGAGGGCGACGTCGTGCAGTCCTACGAAGGCTTCGAGGTCGTCGTCGACCGCATGAGCGTTCCCTACCTGATGGGCGCGAACATCGACTTCGCCGACCGCATCGACGCCCAGGGCTTCACCATCGACAACCCGAACGCGCAGGGCTCCTGCGCCTGCGGCGACTCCTTCCACTAGGAGTTCAGGGGCCGCCGGAGTCGGCCAGAGCCCATGGCGGAAGAACCGGACCGCACTCGGCGGAACCCGCGAGCCGAGGCCCGGCGCGCCTCGTCTCGCATGGGCTTCACCGCGAAGCCCGACCGGTTCTCCGCCCAGCGGCCAGTCCGCCGGGCCCGGCTCCGGACGTCCATTCACCTGAGGTGACCCATAAGCTGGAAAGCCCGGTCGAAACCACCCAATATCTGGTCTCATCGACCGGGCTTCACCGTGTCTCCTGCGAGGTCAATCCCATGAAGACCGCAGTCACAGGTTCGACCGCCCTTGCCGTCTCGCACGGGATGAGCCAGCTCGGCGAGCCGGCCATCGCCCTCGAGCCGGGCCAGGAGGCATTCGACCTCATCGAGGTGATGGAGCAGTCGGGGCCGCTCAGCCTGGTGCACATCGGCCCCGACGCCCCGAAGGTCATGCTGTCCTACGCCGAGCAGTGCCGCGACCTGGGCCTGGAGTTCAGCGCCGACCCGGGCACGCTCGACGGCGCCGACGCCGCCGAGTTCATCGAAGGCGCGAAGTTCCTGGTCACGAGCCAGGACCGCTACCAGTTCCTGCAAGGCGTCACCGGCCTGAGCGACGACGAGATCCTCGCCCGGGTGCGCGTGCGGGTGACCACCGTCGACGCCGAAGGCGTCGAGATCGTCGGCCACGACATGGAGCGCATCCGGGTTCCCGTGGCCCGCGCGAGGGAGCTCATCGACCCGGCCGGCGCCTCGGACGCGTTCGTCGCCGGACTGCTGACCGCGCTCGGCTGGGGCATGCCGCTGCGCCGCGCGGCGGAGCTCGGCAGCCAGTTGGCCGCAGTAGTACTCGAATCCGTTGGTACCCATGGATACACGGTCAATCACGCCGAATTCGTGCGCCTCCTGGAGGAATCCTACGGAGTCGCCTGCGCCGCCGAGGCCTCCGCATATCTGTTGCCTGAGTGAACACTTGGGTTCCTTCTTGTCACTCTGATATCACAAGTAACAGAAGTTTGAGTTTTTACAGGTATACAAACTTAAGTTCGTCACCTCAAGGTCTCCAGTGGTGTTCCAGTGGGTAACGATTTCACAACGCACTCTTTCATTTCGCGGTGTTGTGCGTCATGGTGTGAGTCATCCCACGACTCTACTCACATCCCTGGAGCGACCTGTGAGACGAATGAAACTCGCGGTGGCCACATCGGCAGCCGCCGTACTCGCGTTGTCCGCCTGCGCGGGCGATGAAAGCGATCTCGACGGCGAGGGCGACGGCGGCGGCGGAACCCTCAACATGCAGATCGGCGAGGTGTTCAGCCTGATACCCGGCGGCTCAGGTGAATCCGAGGGCTTCCGCATCATGAAGAACGTCTACGAGGGCCTGGTCTACTACAACGCCGAGACCGGCGAGCCCGAGAACCTGGTCGCCGAGGAGATCTCGACCGAGGACAACACGACCTGGACCATCAAGATCAAGGAAGGCCTGACCTTCCACAACGATGAGCCGGTCAACGCCGAGGCCTTCATGCGCTCGTGGAACCGGACGGCCTACGGTCCGAACGCGCTGCGGCTGAACTACTTCTTCGCCACCTTCGAGGGTTACGACGAGATGAACCCCGATCCCCTCCCCGAGGAGGAGTGGGCCGACCCCGAGGTGCCCGAGTTCCCCGAGGTCGAGACCACGGAGCTGTCCGGTGTGACGGCCGTCGACGAGTACACCATCCAGGTGCAGCTCAAGGCGCCGTTCGCCGCCTTCTCGACCATGCTCGGCTACGAGGCGTTCTTCCCCGTCGCCGAGGAATGCCTCGAGGACACCGAAGCCTGCGAGAAGAAGCCGATCGGCAACGGGCCGTTCATGTTCGAAGAGGAGTACAACCTCGAGAGCGGTGGCACCGCCGTCGCCTGGGACGGCTACCAGGGTGAGCACGCCCCCTCGATCGACGCCGTCGAATGGCACGTCTACCTCGAGGGCGACGACTGCTGGGCCGACTTCATGACCGGCGACATCGACGTCTGCCGCCCGACCGCGGCCGACTACGAGCAGGCCGTCAACGACCCCGAACTGGCGGAGCGCCGCATCACCGGCCCCGACCCGAGTCTCACGGTCCTCGGCTTCCCGATGTACGCCGAGCCTTACGACGACGTGAACATCCGCCGGGCCATCTCGATGGCGATCGACCGCGAAGGCGTCATCAACGTGGTCGGCGCCGACCGCTTCGTGCCGGCCACGAGCTGGGTGCCCGAGTCCATCCTCGGCGGCGGCACCGGCATCTGCGGCGAGTACTGCACGCACAACCCCGAGGAGGCCCAGCGCCTGATCGAGGAGGCCGGCGGCTGGCCCGAGGGCCAGAAGCTGGAGCTGTGGGTCAACGACGCCAGCGACAACCTCGACATCTTCCGCGCCATCGGTGACTCGATCAGCGAGTCCCTGGGTATCGAGTACGAACTGGTGTCGATGGAGTGGGGCGACTTCCTGCTCGCCCGCGAGGGCCACACCGTCGAGGGTCCCTTCCGCTCTGGCTGGAGCCCCGACTACAACCTGAACGAGAACTACCTGGAGCCGATCTACGGCGGCGGCGCCGCCACGAACGACTACGGCTTCGAGAACGAGGAGTACAACGCCAAGATCGCCGAGGCCGGTGCCGCCGCGAGCCTGGAAGAGGCCGTCGAGATCTACGCCGAGGCCGAGGCCATCCTGGCCGAGGACTTCCCGAGCGCCCCGGTGTTCGAGGACAAGGTGAACTTCTTCTACAGCGAGCGGGTCAGCAACGTGATCGTCAACCCGATCTACGCCGGCCCCGGCGGTGACGCGGAACTGCGCGACATCGTCATCAACGAGTAGCGAACCGAGCGAACCGCGGGCGGGTCTTTGACCCGCCCGCGGCCTCTAGAACGGAAAACCATGGGACGCTACGTCATTCGACGACTGCTCCAGGCGCTGCTGACACTGTTCATCACACTGTTCCTGCTGCACTACCTGACGGCGCTGTCCGTCCAGATCCGCGGCAACCCGGCGCTGCTGTTCTTCGGCGGCGAGCGCACGCCCGACCCGGCCATGCTCGCGCAGGTCGAACGCCTCTACGGCCTCGACAACAACTGCTACGAGCGGCCCGGCGACCCCTGCCTGGTCCCCTTCGTCGAACGGCTCCAGAACTACGCCGCCGGCGACTTCGGGACCACGCTCCAGGGCAACCGCGATGTCGGCGAGCTCTTGTCGATCTACATCCCCAACACGCTGCGGCTGTTCATCTTCTCGACGATCACCCTCGTCGTCCTGGCGATGCTCCTGGGCACCTGGGCGGCGCGCCACCGCGGGGGACTGATCGACCACACGGTCCGGGGCACGACCATCCTGATCGACTCGATCCCGGTGTTCCTGATCCTCCTGGCCTACGTCTACATCATGGCCGTCCCGCTCACCAACTGGGCCAGGGACATATGGGGGACCGAGTCGTTCATGGGGCAGTTGTTCAGACCCAACTACAACCCCGACTATCCATGGACGACGATCATCATCCCCGGGATCATCGTCGGCACGGTCGGACTGGCCACCCTCACCCGCCTGGTGCGGGCCAGCCAGCTGGAGAACATCGGCTCCGACTTCGTGCGGACCGCCAGGGCCAAGGGCCTCAAGAAGTCGCGCATCACCGTCGTCCATGTGGTGCGCAACTCGATGATCCCGATCGTGACCGGGGTCGGCTACACCTTCGCCTTCGCGCTCTCCGGCGCCGTCCTCACCGAAGGGGTGATGGGCATCCCGGGGATGGGCCGCATGATCTTCCAGGCGGTGCAGAGACAGGAGACGAACCTGGTCATCGTGGGCCTGACCGTCACAGCGGTCGTCGTGGTCCTGGTGACGCTCGTCGTCGACCTCCTGTACGCCGTTCTCGACCCGAGGATCCGATATGACTGAGTTGACAGCGCCCACCGCCCAGAGCGAAGTCCCGCAGGCGTCGCTGTGGAAGGACGCCTTCCGCACCATGGCGCGTCGGCCGGACGTCATCTTCGCGACACTGATCATGCTGTTCGTGTTCACGATGGCGGCGTTCCCGGGGCTGTTCACCGA
This sequence comes from Glycomyces tenuis DSM 44171, assembly GCF_000427885.1. Lineage (GTDB taxonomy): Bacteria > Actinomycetota > Actinomycetes > Mycobacteriales > Micromonosporaceae > Glycomyces > Glycomyces tenuis. The sequence goes on along the minus strand of NZ_ATYW01000016.1, from coordinate 93,680 downwards.
CAAGGACCCGACCCGCTGCCTCGGCCGCGACGCCAGGCTGCGGCCGGACACCTGGTTCACCGGGGAGCACCCGCTCGGCACCGACGGCTTCGGCTGCGACTTCGCGGCCACGATCGTCCACGGCACCAGGCCCACGATCACGCTGGCGCTCACCGTCATCATCCTGTCGGTGCTGATCGGCATGACCCTCGGCATCCTCGCCGGCTACTTCGGCCGCTGGGTGGACGCGATCATCTCCCGCGCGCTCGACGTCTTCATCGTCATCCCGCTGATGATGGGCGCCATCCTGCTGCTGAGCCTGTTCCGCGGACGCGGCTCCTCGGGCAACCTGCTCGAGACCGTCGGCCCGGCGGCCCTGGCGCTGACCCTGTTCGGCTGGATGGAGTTCTGCCGCTACGCACGCGCGGCGACGATCGAGACCAAGAACCTCGACTACGTCACCGCCGCCCGCTGCCTCGGCGCCAGGGACCGCCGGATCATGTTCAAGCACGTCCTGCCGAACGCGATCGTGCCGATCACCGCGATCGTGCCGACCAGCCTCGGTTCGGTCATCGTCGCCGAGGCGGCGCTGGCGGTGCTCGGCATCGGCGTGCAGCCGCCCGCCACCAGCTGGGGCGTGCTGCTGTCCAACGGCACGCAATGGGCCGGCGGCGGGTACATCTACCTGTTCGGCATCCCGCTCGTGCTGCTGATCCTGACCGTGTTCGCGTTCGCCACCTTCGGCGACGCCCTGCGCGACGCGCTCGACCCGAAACTGAGGTGAGACCAGTGGCAGAGAACGTACGCGTCGTGGGCGACACGCTGCCCGGCGCCGACTTGAACGCTCCGCTGCTCGAAGTGGACGACCTCAGGGTCGAATTCCGGGTGCGCGGCAAGCGCATCCCGGCCGTGCGCGGCGCGTCCTTCACGCTGGAGCGGGGCCGCACGCTGGCCGTCGTCGGCGAGTCCGGCTCGGGCAAGTCGGTGACCTCGCAGGCGATCATGGGCATTCTCGACACGCCGCCGGGCTACGTGACGGGCGGCGAGGTGCGCCTGCACGGCGTCGACCTGCTCAAGCAGGGCGAGGAGACCCGCAGGACCGTGCGGGGCAACCACATCGCGATCGTGTTCCAGGACGCCCTGTCGGCGCTCAACCCCCTGTGGTCGGTCGGCTTCCAGATCGGGGAGCTGTACCGGGTCCACCGCGGCACGAGCCGGGCCGACGCCAGGAAGCGGGCGATCGAGCTGCTCGACCTGGTCGGCATCCCGGACGCGAAGAACCGCGTGGGGCACTACCCGCACCAGTTCTCCGGCGGCATGCGCCAGCGGGTCATGATCGCCATGGCGCTCGCACTCGATCCGGAGGTCCTCATCGCCGACGAGCCGACCACCGCGCTCGACGTCACCGTGCAGGCCCAGATCATGCGCCTGCTCAAGCAGATCCAGGACGACCGCCACATGGGGCTCATCCTCATCACGCACGACCTGGGCGTGGTCGCCGACGTCGCCGACGAGGTCGCGGTCATGTACGCCGGGGAGGTCGTCGAGCGGGCGAGCATCCACGACGCCTTCAAGCGCCCTGCCCATCCGTACACGAAGGCGCTGCTGCGGGCCATCCCGCGCGTCGACACCGTCGGCCGGGAACTGGAGGTGATCCCCGGTCTGCCGCCGAACCCGGCGTCCCTGCCGAGCGGCTGCCCGTTCCACCCGCGCTGCTGGGCGGCCGACCCCGAGAAGTGCTCGACCGAGGCGCCGCCGTACGAGGAGGTCGCCGAAGACCATCGGGCCCTCTGCCACTTCGCCAAGGAGGTCTACAGGGATGAACGCTGAGCTGGGACAGGCGGACGCCGCGCCCGAACCGGTGCTCGAGGCGACCGGGGTGGTCAAGCACTTCCCGGTGCAGCGCGGCATCGTCGTCAAGCGGACCGTCGGGCACGTGCAGGCCGTCGACGGCGTCGACCTGAAGCTCTACGCGGGCAAGACGCTCGGCGTCGTCGGCGAGTCCGGCTGCGGCAAGTCGACGCTCGCGAAGCTCCTGGTGGGCCTGGAGCCGCCGACCTCGGGCTCGATCAAGGTGCTGGGCAAGGAGATCGGGAACCTGTCGTCGAGGCGGATCCGGCCGGTGCGGCGGGACATCCAGTTGGTGTTCCAGGACCCGTACACCTCCTTGAACCCGCGCATGACCGTCGGCGACATCGTCGGGGAGCCGTTCGAGATCCACACGGACGTCATTCCGCGCGACAAGCGGGCCAAGGAGGTCAAGGAGCTGCTCGACATGGTCGGGCTCAGCCCCGACCACGTCAACCGCTACCCGCACCAGTTCTCCGGCGGCCAGCGCCAGCGGATCGGGATCGCCCGGGCCCTGGCGCTCCGGCCGCAGGTGCTGGTGTGCGACGAGCCGGTGAGCGCCCTGGACGTGTCGATCCAGGGGCAGGTGATCAACCTGCTCGAGCGGCTCCAGGAGGAGCTCGGCCTGGCCTATGTGTTCATCGCCCACGACCTGTCGGTGGTGCGGCACATCGCCGACGAGGTCGCGGTCATGTACCTGGGCAAGGTGGTCGAGCACGGCACCAGTGCGGAGATCTACGACCACCCGCGGCACCCGTACACGCAGGCGCTGCTGTCGGCGGTGCCCGTGCCGGACCCGGATCTGCGCGGCCACCGCGAGGAGATCGTCCTCCAGGGGGACGTGCCCTCGCCGATCAACCCGCCCTCGGGCTGCCGCTTCCGCACCCGCTGCTGGAAGGCCACCGAGAAGTGCGCCGAGGAGGTCCCCGGCCTGGACGTGGGAGACAAGGGCACCCATCCGACGGCCTGCTTCTACGCCGAGGAACGGGACGTCACGCACGCCGTGAAATAGCCGCGGACACACGGAAGAGGCTCCCGCCGCGCAGCGGCGGGAGCCTCGGCGACTCCAGTGGATCGGGCCGCGGCCCGCTCCGGCCTCCGCCGCGGCATCGCCCCGGCCGGTCCGAAATCGTCGAGCACTGTGGATGATCCGGCCGCGTTCCGGCTCGGCCCCGTGATCGACATGCCGGCGGGAGGACGGCCCTGTGTAGCATGAGCTCCACCGCCGCGCGAGAACGGCGGTCAGCACACCAGTCGAGACCAGATGGGCGACCATGACCGACGCCGTTCCCGGTGCCAGTTCGCTCGTGTCCTACATCCTCACCGGTTCCAGGCACGACCGCACCGCCTACCGGGCGCTGCCCGCCGAGCAGCACGCCGCCTACTACGGCCTGGTCAACACGGTGTTCTCGGTGCTGGTCTCCCACCACTTCGGCGGCGTGTTCCTCAAAGACGACGTCGACCGCCTCGTCAGGCGCGTCGCCGAGCGCCACCCGCAGTACGGCGGCGGCGTCAAGCGCGTCCTGCGGTCCCTCGTCGCCGGGGAGGACCGCCGCTCGGAACTGAGCGTCCAGCAGATGCGCACCGCGCAGCACCTGGTGATCCGGGAGCTCGCGAAGATGTACCCCCACGTGCGGACCAACGCCGAGCAGATCGTCGCCGAGGCGGCCACCCTCACCAGCCTGATCGAGCATCCCCGGCCCGGCGCCGCCGTCCCGCCGCCCGAACCGGCCCCCCGGCCCGAGGCCGTCCCGCAGCCCGGCGGCGAGGGCCCCATCGACGGCGACCCCGAGATCACCAAGCTCGGCTCGGAGCTGACCGAACTCGACCGCAGGTACCGCGAGATGCGCTCGGCCATGGCCGAAAGCGAATTCACCGGCTCCGACGCCGAGCACCTGGCCTCGGTCACGCTCGGGTTCACCGGCGAGCTGCGCCATCTCGAACTCCGCTCCGGGGTCGAACGCAAAGGCGGCAGGAGCGTCGCCGAGGCGGTCATCTCTGCCTGGAACATCGCCGAACGCGAACGGGCCGCGGGCGGCGAGGAGTTCAACCGCCGTTTCGGCGTCACCAGCGCCTACGACCCGGCCGTCCTGGAGCCCACCAGCGTCGAGAAGCTCTCCGACACGGGCGTGTGCCGCGTCGGCGTCGACCGGCACGGGCGCCTCAGCGAGATCGTCTTCCTCAGGAACAAGCTGTTCGAGCCGGCGGGCCGCGACGGTCTCGCCGCCGAGGTCGCCGCCGCGATACTATCCGCGCAGGCGAGCGCCGCCCCGAGCTCTGGAGGCTCTCAATGAGCGAGACGAACGAGTTCCATGCCGACGAGGTCCGCGCCGCCGCCCGTCGCATCCAGGCCCTCCCCGACGACACCGACCGCATCCCCGACCGGATCGCCGAGGCCACTCGGCGCGCCGCCGACGCCAACCCCGGCTTCGCCTCCGCGAGCGGACTCGTCGACATCGCCGAGGAGTACCGGCTGTCCGTCACCGGCCTCGGCGAGCGCCTCACCGACCAGGCCGAGCTGATCCTCAGGGCCGTCGAGGCCCGCGAGAGCGGCGACGAGGCCGCCGCCGCCGAATTCGACCGCATCGACCCGCCTTCGTAGACCGGAGAGACATGCCGAGCTATCAAGAGGTACTGGACGCCGACCCGGCCGAGTTCGAGTCCTGCGGCGACGAGCTCGAAGGAGCCGCGGGCGAGCTGTCGTCTGGCCGAGAGCGCTACCGCTCGCACGTCGACGACACCGACGCCCACTGGAGCGGCGGCGACCACGAGCGCGTGCGCGAAGCGGCCGCGAGCCTGGAAGACGAGGCGGCCGGTCTCGAGCGGTCGCTCGGCGAGCGCGCGGCGATCCTCAAGACGCTCGGACCCGCCCTCGCCCTCGCCGTCGAGACCCTCCAGCACACCGACCAGGAGCTCAGGGACGCCGGTTACGACGTCGACCCGAGCCCGCAGGTGCGCCCGCGAGCGCCGCGGGCCGAGCCGGGGCCGTTCGGGCCCGCGCTGGCGGCCCTGGACGAGGTCACCGCCGAGACCGCGACCGTGCTGCTCAAGATGATGCACCGGGCCGTGGTCGTCATGGACGAGACCATGGCCCGCGCGCTCGAGGCGGGGGAGCTGCCGGTGGGGCTGGCGCAGGTGATCCTCGACGAATGGGGCGACATCGCCGAAGCCGCCGACGTCGTCCGCGGCCGGCTCACCGAGACGGCCCTGGAGGACCAGTACGGAACGGCCGCCGCGCCGCGCACCATGCTCACCAGCGGGAAGGCGACCGAGACCGCTCTGGAGATCGCGGCCAGGTTCGCGCGCTGAGCGCCCGCCCTCCCGGCGAAGCCTGCGAGCCGTGAATTCAGCTCCCTCGGCGAAGCCTGCGAGCCGTAAGTTCAACTCAGCCGCCGGATGCCCTCGACGACGCCCGGCAGGACCTCCAGGAACCGGTCCACCTCCGCCTCCGTCGTCTCGCGGTGGAGCGAGACGCGCACGTTGCCGTGGCTGAGCACGCCCATCGCCTGGAGCACGTGCGAAGGGCGCAGCCTCGTCGAGGCGCACGCCGAACCCGAGGAGACCGCGAAGCCCGCCCGGTTCAGCTCGGTGAGCAGCACCTCGCCGTCCACGCCGAGGCAGGAGAACGTCACGATGTGGGGGAGCCGGTCGGCCGGGTCGCCGGGCAGCTCCACCTCGGGGATCGTCGCGGCGATGTGCTCGCGGATGCGCTCGGTGAGCTCCCGCGCCCGCTTCGCGAGCTCCTCGCGCTCGGCCGCCACCGCCCGCAGCGAGGCCGCCGCGGCGACGGCCGCGGGCACGTCCACCTCGCCGATCGCCTCCTGCGGCGAGGAGTCCTCACCGGGGAAGGGATTGCGCCACCTCGTGCCCTTGCGCACCACCAGGATTCCGCAGCCGGCCAGACCGCCCCACTTGCGGGCGCTCGCCGCCAGCACCGACCAGCCCTCAGGCACCGGCTCCCACGGCAGGCTCGCCGCCGCGTCGCACACGAGCGGGACGCCGCCCAGGCCCGCCGCGATCGCCGCGATCGGCTGGCGGGTGCCGACCTCGTGGTTGGCGCTCTGCACCGCCACGGCCGCCGCCTCACCGGTCTCGACGAGCGGATCGGCGTCGACACGCCCGAAGCGGTCCACCGGGATCTCGACCGCCGCGCCGCCGCGCCGCTCATGCCAGCGGGCCGCGTGCAGCACCGAGGAGTGCTCCACCGCGCTGTAGGCGAAGGCGTCCGGCTCGCTCCGCGCCGCGATCACGCCCAGTACTCCCGCCTGCACTGCCTGTGTGCCACTCGATGTGAAAGTGACCTCATCGGGCGCCACCCCCAGGGAAGAGGCCGCCGACTGGCGCGCCGCCTCCAGCAGCATCCGCGAGCGGCGACCCAATGTGTACAGTCTGCCGGGGCCCGCCCAGCCCTCCGACAAAGCCGCAGCATATGCGTCCTTGGCGGCCGGATGCGGCGGCTGCGCGGTCGCGCCGTCGAAGTATGTCTCCGTCACCTCCCCAATGTAGAAGACGGACGGCGCCGACCCCAACCCCTTGCGCCCGGCCCCCCGCCTCAGGCAGTAGGCTCTGCTCCGTTAGATCTGCGCGGTGCCGCCTGCCCGGCGGCCGGTCGCAGCCGAGCGCTGAGAAAGGCATGAGACAGGTGGTCGGAAAACCGTCCCGGGAATCTCGCGGCCGAGCCCGCCGCGCCATAGGTCTCACCGGAATCGCCGCGCTGCTTCCCGTGGTGCTCGCCGGGTGCAGCCTGGAAGAAGCCTTCTACTTCGGGTGGCCCCGGACGAAGCCGACCGACCAATCCGAGATGATGATGGACCTGTGGATCGGCGCCACCGTCGCCGCGCTCGCGGTCGGCGTCATCGTGTGGGGCCTGACCTTCTGGTGCATCGCCGTCTACCGGAAGCGCGACTCCAAGCTCCCCTCGCAGGAGCGCCTCGGCGAGGAGCTCCTGCCGCCGCAGACGAAGTACAACCTGCCCGCGGAGCTCACCTTCACCGGCCTGCCGTTCATCCTCATCGGCGTGCTTTTCTACTTCACGGTGATCGTGCAGGACGAGGTCACCTACATCAGCGACCACCCGAACGCCTGCACCGAGGTCACCGCCTTCAAGTGGAACTGGCAGTTCGAGTACAAGGGCGAGGACTGCGAGCCGATCGAGACCGCCGAGGGCGAGCCGATCGTCGAGACCGGCGACTCGGAGTACATCCCGGTCATCGTGGTGCCGAACCAGGACGACGTCCGCTTCGTCCTGCGCTCCGAGGACGTCATCCACTCCTTCTGGGTCCCGGACCTGCTGTTCAAGCGCGACGTGATCCCCGGGGACGACAACCAGCTCAGCGAGTTCGAGGTCGACTTCAACACCGAGGGCACCTACGTCGGCCGCTGCGCCGAGCTGTGCGGCGCGTACCACGCGTTCATGAACTTCGAGATGCGCGTGGTCTCCTCCGAGGACTACCAGACCTTCATCGACGAGCGGATCGACGGCGCCACGACGCCCGAGGCGCTCGAGGCGATCGGCCAGGAGCCGTACGCCACGACCACGGACACCTTCAACACCGACCCGAACTCGGGCACCGCGAGCTAAGGCGAGGACAGGCATGAAGACCGAGAGCAAGCTCTTCCTCCTCACGGCGATCACGATGTTCGTATTCGCCGCCGTCTACGGCTGGTGGACGCAGTCCAACGACAACCCCGCCTACGGGCGCCCCGGCGAGATCGAGTGGGTCGGCACGCTGGCCCTGGTCTTCTCGGGGCTCCTGACCGGCATGGTCTGGCTCGTGTTCTGGGTGATCTCGCGGCGCATCGACCCGCGTCCGGAGGACCGGCCCGACGGCGAGATCTCGGACATGGCGGGCGAGGTCGGCTTCTTCAGCCCCGGCTCGTACTGGCCGCTGGGCCTGGCCGCCACGGCCGTGCTCGCCGGTCTCGGCGTCGTGTTCTGGCTGCCGTGGCTGATGGTGGCCGGCGGGGTGGCGCTGCTGTTCGCCACCTGCGGCCTGACCTTCGAGTACTACACGGGCACGCGCAAGCTGGGCCCGGAGTAGACGAGGACCTCCGAACGGGGCCGGGCGATGCGCGCCCGGCCCCATTCGCTATTCGGCCAGCGGGCCGAGGCCGTAGTTCGACAGGAGCCTGGCCGTCGCGCGCGTCATCTCGGGCAGCTCGTCGGCGCGGTGCCATGCGGCGTCCCACACCTCGTGGCCGTCGACGAGGATCTGGGTCGAGTCGGGGTCGCGCACCAGCCTGAAGACGTTGTCGACCCAGCGGCCGCTGGTGTGCACCACCGCGCAGGGGTTCGCCGGGACCAGTTCGTCGAGTCCGGCCTCGATGCCGGTCTCCTCGGCCAGTTCGCGCTTGGCGCCCTCGATGGGCTGCTCGCGGCGGTTCAGGAGCCCGGCCGGGAGCGTCCATCGCCGGCCCGGGGGCTGCCGCAGCATGAGCAGCCGCTCGCCGGCCTCGTCCATCACCAGCACGACCGATCCGAGGGTGTAGGTGGGGGTGGCGATCCGCACGATCCGGCGGCGCACCGGATGCGGCAGGCTGTAGAACACCAGGCCGACGACCCTGCGGACCAAGGGCGCCCGGCGCCGCTGCACAGATGGAGTCACCGGCACACCCTATCGGCCTCCGAAGGCCCGCCAGTGGCCCGTCAGGCGGCCGACTCGGACTCGGATTCGCCCTCTCCGCCCTCGTCGGCCCCCTGATCAGGTGGATGCTCGAGGATCCCCAGGCGGGTGAGCCGACGCGAGCCGCGATACAGGACGAGGGCGATGAGCAGGGCGCCGACGAACGCGGCGCTGAAATCGCCGAGCGCCCGCAGGATGTCCGCGCGCTCCTCCGGGTCGCTGCCGCGAAGGGAGAGGAAGACGACGCAGACGAGGCCGACCGAGGCGAAGGCGATCGCCAGGAATAGATATGCGAATAGGTTTTGCATAGTTCGGTTATATCTACAGACCGTGATCATTTGCACGTGCCTCCATGCCGTGCGAATGCACGTGCATTTGCACGACTTGCTCCGCTGTCGCCCAACTGGTAAAATCGTTCGCCGCGAATGCGCGCCTCCGTCGGACGAATGCGCCGAATGAACCAATCGCACCCTATGTGGCGCATGAATCGGGGTCGCTCGATTACCCGCGGTCATCGTTCGGCGCAACCCTCACCGCCGTGACAACGCGGCGATCTGGCATGTCGGATATCCGACTTGTGTGAGCCGGAAGCGCGCCGGATCGGCCCGCGCGATGGTGGGAAACGGCCGGAGCGGCCCACGAGGCGAGCCCGTCCCCGACGCCGAAGGGGCCCGGCGGCGCCGATGCGAACGGATGCCACCCGGCGGAGCCCCGACGAGGTGGCGAGCGGGCCCACACGGCCGTCGCTGCGCGGTGGCCGGTTCGGGGGTGGCGGGCGCTGGGGAGGGCGAGCCGGACCACGCCTCTCAGAGGTCCATGACAAGCCCCGGCTCCGAGCGTGGGGGACGAGTCGGCCGGTACGCCGGATTCTGTCTTGGACGGCCATCCATCTAGGCGCGCCGTCGCCGGCGCGCTCGAGCGGTCTACCCGCGAAGGCCCGCGCCCGTCTCCGGGCGCGATTCGGGCGGGCCGCCCTCGAACCTCCGCGCAGAGCCGCGAACGGCTCCTCTTGACCTTGCTCCGGGTGGGGTTTACCGAGCCGCCGCCGTCACCGGCGGCGCTGGTGGTCTCTTACACCACCGTTTCACCCTTACCGACCGAAATCGGCGGTCTGCTTTCTGTGGCACTGTCCCGCGGGTCGCCCCGGGTTGCCGTTAACAACCACCCTGCCCTGAGGAGTCCGGACGTTCCTCGCCAGTGACACCCGCGCCTCAGAAGACACTGCCGTCACTGCCGCGACCGCCTGGCCGACTCGCCCCAGCGCTCAAGCGTACGCTGTCGGACGCCATGATGCTGCTTCAGGTCTCCGGATTGCTGCTCGCCGGATTCGTCGCCGGCGGGCTCAACGCCGTGGCGGGCGGCGGCTCCCTCATCACCTACCCCACCCTCATCGCCGTCGGCGTCCCGCCGCTCCACGCCAACGCCACGAACGGCATCGCCGTCGCCCCCGCCTACGCCGCGGCGGCCTTCGGCTCCCGCGAGCACCTGCGCCCCCAGAAGCGCCGCGTCCTCTCCCTGATCCCCACCGCGCTCCTCGCCTCCGTCGGCGGCACGATCCTGCTGCTGAGCACCCCCCACGAGGTCTTCGAGGCCGTCGTCCCGTTCCTCGTCCTGGCCGCCACCCTGCTCATGGCCATCGGCCCGTGGGTCAACCGCAAGGTCACCGCCCTCAACGGCGGACGGGCCCTCCACCCGGTCGCCCTGCACCTCGGCGTCGGCCTCGGGTGCCTGTACGGCGCCTACTTCAACGCCGCGCTCGGCCTGGTCCTCATCGCGGTCATCGCCATGAGCCTGACCGAGCGCCTCGTCCGCATCGGCGCCCTCAAGAACTTCTGCACCTTCATCGTGGGCGCGGTCACCTCGGTGGTCTACGGCGTTTTCGCCGACGTCGCCTGGTGGGCCATCGGCGTGCTCGTGCCTGCCACGTTCCTCGGCGGCTACCTCGGCGCCCGCCTCTTCCAGAAGCTCCCCGAGCGCCCCCTGCGGATCGCCGTCATCGCCTACGGACTGATCCTGAGCGTCATCCTCATGCTGAGATGACGCAAGGCGCCCGAGCAGGGAACAATGGGCGCATGCCGACGCTTCGTATCGCACTGGCCCAGGACAACCCGATCGTGGGCGACCTCGACGCCAACGCCGACCTCATCAGGCGCGCCGCCGCCGCCGCCTCCCAGGCCGGAGTCCACCTCCTCGCCACCGGGGAGCAGTCCTTGACCGGCTACCCCGTCGAGGACCTCGCGCTGCGCCGCTCCTTCGTCGACGCCAGCCGCGCCAGGCTCGAGCGGCTCGCCGCCGAACTCGCCGCCGACGGCAACGGCGCCCTTCCCGTCGCCGTGGGATATCTCGATGCCGATGGCCCCCTGGGAAACCCCCACGGAAGCGGCATTCGTAATGCGCTTGCGCTCATCCAGGACGGCAAGGTCCTATTCCGCTACTACAAACATCACCTGCCGAACTACGGCGTGTTCGACGAGGACCGATATTTCGTCTCCGGGCACGAATTGCACCTCGCCCGCATCGGCGGCGTCGACGTGGCCTTCACCGTCTGCGAAGACATCTGGCAGGAGGGCGTGCCGTTCTCCGCGGCCGCCGCGGCGGGCGCCGGCCTCGTCGTCAACATCAACGCCTCCCCCTATGAGCAGGGAAAACACGAGGACCGCCTTGAGCTGCTGCGCCGCCGCGCCGCCGACGCGGGCGCCACGATCGCCTACCTCAACATCGTCGGCGGCCAGGACGACCTGGTCTTCGACGGCGGATCGACGATCGTCGGCGCCGACGGCGGCATCATCGCCTCCGCCCGCCGCTTCGGCACCGAGCTGCTCGTCACCGACCTCGACCTCCCCGCCGCGAGCCAGGACGGCGACCTCCCCAACGACGCCTCGACGCTCATGAGCGTCACCCGCCACGTCCTCTCCGCGACCGTCGAGGCGCCCGCGCGGCCGGTCGAGGCGGCCACGGCGCCGGCGCTCGGCCGCCACGAGGAGGTCTGGGAGGCGCTGCGCCTCGGCCTGGGCGACTACACGCGCAAGAACGGCTTCAAGTCCGTCCTGCTCGGCCTCTCCGGCGGCATCGACTCGGCCGTCACCGCCGTCCTCGCCCGCGACGCGCTCGGCGCCGACGCGGTGTGGACCGTGGCCAACCCCAGCCGGTACTCCTCGCAGCACTCCGTGGACGACGCCGCCGACCTGGCCGAACGCTGCGGCATCCACCACAGCGTGGAACCGATCCAGCCCATCGTCGACGCCTACCTCGCCCAGATGTCCCTCTCCGGCCTGGCCCTGGAGAACCTCCAGGCCCGCGTGCGCGGCGTCATCTGGATGTCCCTGTCCAACCAGCACGGCCACCTCGTCCTCGCGGCGGGCAACAAGAGCGAGTACGCCGTGGGCTACTCGACGCTCTACGGCGACTCCTGCGGCGGCTTCGCGCCCATCAAGGACGTCCCCAAGACGCTGGTCTACGAGCTGGCGAACTGGCGCAACGAGCACGCCAGGCGGCTGGGCGAGACCGAGCCGATCCCCGAGAACATCATCCTCAAGCCGCCGAGCGCCGAACTGCGGCCCGACCAGAAGGACTCCGACTCCCTGCCGGAGTACGCCCTGCTCGACCCGATGCTGCTCGCCTACGTCGACGGCGACGCCGGAAGGGAGGACCTCATCGCCCAGGGCTACCCGGCCGAGCTCGTCACGCGCGTCGCGAACCTCGTCGACGGCGCCGAGTACAAGCGGCGCCAGTCCGCGCCGGGCACCAAGATCTCGAAGAAGTCGTTCGGCCGCGACCGCCGCCTGCCGATCACGAACCACTTCAGGGGGATCAGCGCGGGGAGTTTGTCACACGAGGCGCTCGGCGAGTGACGCAGGGATCGATGAGCGTTAGTCTCGTCCTGTGAGAAGCCGCTTCGCGCGGCACACGACCCGGGGACCGGCGAACGCCGGCCACGAGGAGATTGCAGGAGTACAACGATGTCTCAATCGAAGTCCCCCGACGAGATCCCGAGCCTGTACGGGCCGGGCAAGACCGTCAAGCGGGTGCGGGCCCGCCACCTCGTCGACGCCAAGGAGCGCGGCGAGAAGTGGGCGATGCTCACCTCATACGACACCTACACCGCGTCGCTGTTCGACGAGGCCGGGATCCCGGTCCTGCTCGTCGGCGACTCGGCCGCCAACAACGTCTACGGCTACGAGACGACCGTCCCGGTCACCGTCGACGAGCTCGTGCCGCTGGTGGCGGCCGTCGCCCGCTCCACCGAGCGGTGCCTGGTCGTCGCCGACCTGCCGTTCGGTTCCTATGAGGCCGGCCCCGCGCAGGCCCTGGAGACCGCCGTGCGGTTCATGAAGGCCGGGGCGCACGCCGTCAAGCTCGAAGGCGGGCGGCGCGTGGCCGAGCAGATCCGGGCGCTGACCGACGCGGGCATCCCGGTGATGGGCCACGTCGGCTTCACCCCGCAGAGCGAGCACGCCGTGGGCGGCTACCGCGTCCAGGGCCGCGACGCCCAGGCCGCCGAAGTCGAGGCCGACGCGCACGCCGTCGCCGAGGCCGGGGCCTTCGCCGTGGTCCTGGAGATGGTGACCGCGGCCGTGGCCGCCGAGATCACCAAGCGGCTGCCGATCCCGACCATCGGCATAGGCGCCGGCCCCGACACCGACGCCCAGGTCCTGGTCTGGCAGGACATGGCCGGGATGCGCCGCGGCCGGCTCCCGCGCTTCGTCAAGCGCTACGCCGAGGTCGCCGACGTCCTCCAGGACGCGGCCAGGGCCTTCGCCGACGAGGTCCGCGGCGGGCGGTTCCCGACGAGGGAGCACAGCTTCGAATAGCTCGCGTGAGCACCGCCACGGCGAAGCTCGCGAGCCGTGCATCGGCGCCGCCTTCCTCTGGGAGGGAGGCGGCGTTTCGCGTAGGGTTTGCGCACGTGACCTCTGATGTGATCCTGCTCTTCGACTTCGACGGCACCGTCTGCCTCGGCGACGAGCCCGCCTACGCCTACGCCCGCCGCGTCGCGTCCGCCCTCGGCGCCGACGACGAGCGCGCCTTCCTCACCGCCCACGACGCCTTCTGCAAGGGCAGACCCACCACCGCCTCCACCTTCGACGCCCTCGACCCGTACAACGCCGTGCGCCGGCTCGCCGGCGAGTACGGCCTCGGCGAAGACGTCCGCCTGCCCGCCTACCTCGCCGCCCGCGCCGGGATGGCCGCGGGCGAGTTCGAGCTGTCCGCCCCCGAAGGGCTCAGGGAGCTCCTGTGGGGCCTGCCGGGCGGCGTCCGGACCGCCCTGGTCACCAACGCGCCGCTCGACGGCTTGGACTCGATCCTCGCCCACATCAAGCTCGACGGCCTGTTCGACCAGGTCATCGGCGACGCGGCCAAACCCGCCGGGCTCGGCCCGATCCTCGAGGGCCTCCTGGACGGGCGCGAGGCGTCCTCGCTGCTGAGCATCGGCGACATCCCCCGCAACGACCTGGCCCCGGCCGCCGAGCACGGCTGCGCCACGGCCTACATCGACCACTTCGGACGGCCTTGGCCGCGGGCCGACGCCTCGGGGGCGACGCTTCAGGAGCTGTACCCCTTCATCCGCCGCTGGGTCGCCGACCGGCTCGCTTGAGAACGGTTGCACCGCAACTCGAAGCAAATCCCACTGACGGTGTACCGATCTTGTCGCCCCGGCGGCATAAGCTGAATATGCGCCCTGAGCCGACCGATCCCCGGCTCAGGGCGTCCACTCCTCAGCCGCCGACCTCGTCGCCGACGCCGATGCTCACGGTCTCGGGGGTCTTGAGGTAGACGCCGAAGTGGTTGCCGAGCCCTCGGACGATGTGTTTGTGCAGCTCTTTGTCGCGCTCCCGCCCGCGGGGGTCCCAGCTGGGCAGGACGCAGCGCTCGCACGGCTTGTGCACCACGAAGGCATTGCCGCCGAGGCTGATCGGCATGCCCCGCTCGAACCGCGCCTCGGCGTACGGATCGAGGTCGGCCTCGATCATCACGTTCGGCCGGAACCGCTCGGGCTCGATCTCGCGGCCCATCTCCTCGGACAGCCGCTTCAGGCTCGCCTCGAAGACGACCAGGACGCGCCCGCTCGTCCCCGTGTCGGTCTTCCGCAGGTCCAGCGCCTCCTCGCCGAGGTCGTCCGCCATCGCCGCGCCGAGCCCCGGGTCGTCCGCCGCCCACGCGGCCCCGCCGGGCTCGTAGACGACCGGGGCGTCCCCGACGCCGTCGGCGCAGCCGCACTGGGCCGGCCAGGCGGCCTCCCACTCCAGCATCCTGGGGTGCCCTCCGGCCCAGATGTCGTCGTCGGTGCCGGTCTTGAACACCTTGAGCACCCGGTCGCCGGTCATGCCGTGCGGGCCGATCTCGGCCGATCGCACCGTCTCGCCGCGGAGGCCCTTGACCGGCCAGCGCCACATCTTCGTCACCGAACCTGAGAACATGTCCACGAATGTACCGCTCCCAGCCCGCGGGCCGCACCGCCCGATTCGCGGAGCGGGGTCGCGGACGCCGCCATGTCCGGTTAACGTCGGGGACACAATCAAGTGAGACACTGGAGCCCCAGGACCGAGAGGAAGGGCACCATGGAACGGCAGAAGGAGTTCGTGCTCCGCACGCTCGAAGAGCGCGACATCCGGTTCGTCCGGCTGTGGTTCACCGACGTGCTCGGCACGCTGAAGTCGGTGAGCGTCGCCCCCGCCGAACTCGAGTCCGCCTTCGAGGAGGGCATCGGATTCGACGGCTCGGCGATCGAGGGCTTCGCGCGCGTCTACGAATCGGACATGGTCGCCATGCCCGACCCGACCACCTTCCAGGTCTTCCCCTTCGAAGGCCGGGGGATCGGGGAGTCGGCGCGGATGTTCTGCGACATCCTCACGCCCGAGGGCGCTCCCTCGTGGGCCGACCCGCGGCACGTGCTGCGCCGGTCACTGTCGAAGGCGGCCGACCGCGGCTTCACCTTCTACGTCCACCCCGAGATCGAGTTCTTCCTGCTCTCGGACATCCCCGAGGACGGCTCGGACCCGACGCCGGTGGACGAGGGCGGCTACTTCGACCACACCACGCACTCGGTCGCCCGCGACTTCCGCCGCCAGGCGATCCTCGCGCTCGAGCGGGTCGGCATCTCCGTGGAGTACAGCCACCACGAGGTCGCCCCCGGCCAGCAGGAGATCGACCTGCGCTACGCCGACGCGCTGGCCACGGCCGACAACATCATGACCTTCAGGCACATCGTCAAGGAGGTCGCCCTGACCTCCGGCGTCACGGCCTCGTTCATGCCCAAGCCGTTCAGCGCCCAGCCCGGCTCGGGCATGCACAGCCACCTGTCGCTGTTCGAAGGCGAGGACAACGCCTTCCACGACCCGGGCGACGAGCAGCGGCTGTCCAAGACCGCCAAGGCCTTCATCGCCGGGCTCCTGCGCCACGCGCCCGAGTTCACCGCGATCACCTGCCAGTGGGTCAACTCCTACAAGCGCCTCTACTCCCGGCCGCAGCCGGGCCAGATCTCCGAGGCGCCCTCCTACGTCTCGTGGGGCAAGGCCAACCGCTCCGCGCTGGTGCGCGTCCCCGTCTACGGCAAGCCGAACTCGGCGCGCGTCGAGATCCGCTCGCTGGACTCGGCGGCGAACCCGTACCTGGCCTACGCGGTCATGCTCGGCGCCGGGCTCAAGGGCATCGAAGAGGGCTACGAGCTGCCCCCGGGCACCGAGGACGACGTCTCGGCCCTCACCAACGCCGAGCGCGTCGCCGCCGGCTACCAGCCGCTGCCCTCCTCGCTGAACGAGGCCCTCGACGTGATGGAGTCCTCCGAGTTGGTCCCCGAAGTCCTCGGCGAGCACGTCTTCGACTACTTCCTGAAGAACAAGCGCAGCGAGTGGGAGGACTACCGCACACAGGTCACCGCCTTCGAACGCCGTCGATACATCAATCTGTGACCGATTAGCATGAGACCGTGACCACTGCACTCGTCATCGAGAACGACCCGAAACTTGGCATCGGACGCGCCGCGGGGTGGCTCGCCGAGGCGGGAATGGAACTGGACGTGGTGCGCCCGCACGCCGGAGACGCCGTCCCCCGCACCCCCGGCGGCCACGAGGCGCTCATCGCGCTCGGCGGCACCCGCAGCCGCGAGTGGGCCGAGGAGCTGACCGGCCTCCTCGAATGCGCGGTCGCCGACTCCACCCCGACCCTGGCGCTGTGCTCGGCGGCGCAGATGCTCGCCGCCGCCTTCGGCGGCTCGGTCGAGCCCTCCGACGACCCGGCCGGGCCCAGGATGCTCGCCAAACGCGACGCCGCCGGGCAGGACCTCCTGTTCGGGCCCGCGCCCATGACCATCGACGTGATCTCCTGGAGCGCCAACCGGCTGGTGAGCCTCCCCGAGGAGGCCACGCTCCTGGCGGCCTCCCCGTACGGGGCCCTGGAGGTGTTCCGCGTCCGCGCGGCCGCCTGGGGCGTCCAGTCCCACTTCGAGTTCACCGCGGACCAGCTCGCCGGCTTCAGCGCCTTCGACGAGGCCGCGCTCGCCAAGGTCGCCGACGTCGACGAGCACATCGTCGAGACGTGGCGTCCGATCCTCCAGCGCTTCGCCCGCGTCGCCGCCGGGGAGCGCCGAGCCCTGCCGGTGGTCGATGCCTGAGCTCGACGAGGCGCGCCAGGCGGTGGTCGAGGCCAGCAACGCCCTGGCCGACTTCCTGCGCGCACACCCCGACGTCGAGACCGCCCTGACCGAGGACGAGGAGACCGGCCTCGCCCGCGTCCGCGCCGCCGGCGCGGGCGGATTGAACGCCGCGTGGAAGGCGAACCTGCTGCGCATCAGCGCCGCCGACCTCACCGGCGAGGCCCGCCTGCCCGCCACCTCCGACGCGCTCACCCGCCTGGCCGACGCCGTCCTCGCCCGCGGCCTGGAGCTCGCCCGCGCCGAAGTCCCCGGCGAGACCGGCCTGGCGGTCATCGCGATGGGCAAGACCGGCGCCGAAGAGCTCAACTACGTCTCGGACGTCGACGTCGTGTTCGTCGCCGAAGGCGACCTCGACCTCGCCACGCGGCAGGCGGCCCGCATGATCCAGATCGTCGGCCCCGCCACCTGGCCGGTCGACGCCGGGCTGCGGCCCGAGGGCCGCCACGGCGCCCTGGTGCGCACCGTCGACTCGTACCTGAGCTACCTGCGCGACTGGGCCCGCACCTGGGAGTTCCAGGCGCTGCTCAAGGCCAGGCCCGCCGCCGGCGACCTGCGGCTCGGCCTCGACTGGCTCGCCGCCGTCCAGCCGCTGATCTGGGACGCCGCGAACCGGCCCGGCGTGGTCGAGGACATCCGCGACATGCGCCGCAAGGTCGCCGACTCGGTGCCGCGCGCCGAACGCAAGTACGAGATCAAGCTCGGCCCCGGCGGCCTGCGGGACATCGAGTTCGCCGTGCAGCTGCTCCAGCTCGTCCACGGCCGCGGCGACCCGTCGCTGCGGGTGCGGTCCACGCTGGAGGCCCTCGAGGTGCTCGTCGCGGGCGGCTACCTCGCCCGCCGCGACGGCGAGGAGCTCACCGACACCTATGTCTTCCTGCGCACCGTCGAGCACCGGCTCCAGCTCCAGCGGCTGCTGCGCACCCACCGCGTGCCCGAGGGCGGCGAGCCGCTCCACCAGCTCGCCCGCACCCTCGGCTACACCACCGACGAGGGCTTCCTGGCCGCCTGGCGCGCCCACGCCGCCACCGCGCGGCGCCTGCACGAGAAGCTGCTGTACCGGCCGCTGCTCGACGCCGTCACCCGCGTGTCCACCGCCGAGCTGCGCATGACCGAGTCCGAGGCCGCCTCGCGCCTGGCCGTCCTCGGCTTCGCCGACCCGGACAGCGCCCTGACCCACATCCGCAGGCTGACCGCCGGGATCGGCCGCACCGCCACCGTCCAGCGCG
This sequence comes from Glycomyces tenuis DSM 44171, assembly GCF_000427885.1. Taxonomy (GTDB): domain Bacteria; phylum Actinomycetota; class Actinomycetes; order Mycobacteriales; family Micromonosporaceae; genus Glycomyces; species Glycomyces tenuis. Next base: position 75,351 of record NZ_ATYW01000016.1, on the reverse strand, counting down.
CCCTGCTGCCGGTCGTGCTGCACGAGCTCGCCGACTCGCCCGAGCCCGACCGCGGCCTGCTGGCCTACCGGCAGGTCTCCGACAAGCTCGGCTCCACCCCCTGGTACCTGCGGCTGCTGCGCGACGGGGGACCGGCCGCCGTCCGGCTCGCCCGCCTGCTGGGCACCTCCCGCTACTTCACCGCCCTCCTGCTGCACGTACCGCAGTCGCTGCGGTTCCTCTCGGACAACGCCGACCTGGAGCCGAAGAGCCGCGACGGCCTCGCCGCGGGGATGCGCCAGGCCGTCGCGCGGCACGTCGACGCGACCGACGCCGTGGCCGCGGTCCGGGCGATCCGCCGTCGCGAGCTCATCCGCATCGCCGCCGCCGACCTGCTCGGCCTCCTCGACGACCAGCAGGTGGGCCTGGCCCTGTCCGACCTCGTCGACGCCGTCCTGGACGCCACGCTCGCCGTCGCCTCCCGCGACGTGCCCGACGCCCCGCCGATCGCGATCATCGGCATGGGACGCCTGGGCGGCAGGGAGACCGGATTCGGCTCCGACGCCGACGTCGTCTTCATCCACAACGGCGAGGGCGACGCCCAGCGCAAGGCCGCCGGGCGGATCGTCGAGGCGGTGAAGAGCCTCCTGGCCGCCCCGACCGCCGACCCGCCCCTCGAGATCGACCTCGGCCTGCGCCCCGAGGGCAAGGGCGGCCCCATCGTGCCGAGCCTGGCCGCCTACGAGCGGTACTACTCCGACCGGGCGCGGTTGTGGGAGCGCCAGGCGCTGCTGCGGGCCCGAGCCGTCGCGGGCGACCAGGGCCTGCTCGACCAGTGGGCCGAGGCGGCCGACGCCGTCCGCTACCGGCCCGGCGGGCTGAGCGAGGCCGAGCGGATCGAGTTCCGCCGCGTCAAGGCCCGCGTCGACTCCGAGCGCCTTCCCAGAGGCGCCGACCCCAACGGGCACACCAAACTCGGTCGCGGCGGCCTGGTCGACATCGAGTGGGCCGCGCAGCTGCTCCAGCTCGAGCACGGCGACGAGCCGCTCATGCGCACCACCCGCACCGTCCCGGCCCTAGAGGCCGCCGCCGCGGCCGGGCACCTCGACACCACCTCCCTGGAGGACCTGCGCGCGGCCTGGGAGTTCGTCTCGCGGGTGCGCAACGACATGACGCTGGCGCGCGGCGTGCCGCGCGACGAGCTCCCGCGCTCGGGCCCGGAGCTCACCGCCCTGGCGCAGACGCTCGGCTTCGGCTCGGACACCCAGGAGTTCCTCAACCACTACCGGCGCTTGACCAGGCTCGCGCACGAGGCGGCCCACCGGATCGTCTACGGCCCGACCTAGAGGGACATAGACTCGGGAGCGCGGGAGGTGAGCATGGTCGGCTACTCGGTGACCGCCCCCGGCGGCCTGGAGCGGCACGACGGCGATCCGGCCGCGATCGGCCGCGCCGCCGCGGAGCTCGGCCGCGACCGGCATCTGTGGGCGGAACTCGACGGACGGGACGCGGTCGAGCTCGCGGGCGTCCTCGACGCGCTCGGCCTGAAGCGCTTCGGCTCCGAGAGCCGCGGGCACCCCAAGGTGGAGCGGGTCGGCGACACGGTCATGCTCGTGGTCAAGACGCTCTGGTACATACAGGACACACGGCAGGTGGAGACCGGTGTCCTCGTGCTCTACACCGACGGCCGCTCGCTGGTGACGGTGAGCCGCGGCGAGGCGGACCCGGTGCCGGCCGTGCGCGGGCGCATCGCCGCCGAGGACCGCCTGCGCTCCGACGGCGTCCCGGCGATCGTGTACGCGCTGCTCGACCGCGTCGTCGAGGACTACGCCTCCGCGCTGGAGTCGCTGTCGGACGAGATCGAGAGCCTCGAGCGGGCGGTCTTCTCCGGAGGCAGGCGCGACCTCATCGAGCGGATCTACTCGCTCATCCGCGAGACGCTCGAGTTCCAGAACGCGGTCAGGCCCTTGATCCCGTTCGCGCAGCGGCTCAGGCGGCGCCGCGCCGCCTCGCCGGTGTTCTCGCCGTCGTACATGAGGGACGTCGCCGGGCGGTTGCTGCGCGTCGACGGCGAAGTCGACTCGTGCATGAACCTCTTGACGACCGTGCTGACCGCCCACCAGGGACAGATCGGGACGTGGCAGAACGAGGACATGCGCAAGATCTCGGCCTGGGGAGCGATCGCGGTGGTGCCCACGGCGATCGCGGGGATCTACGGCATGAACTTCGACCACATGCCCGAGCTGCACTGGGTGTTCGGCTACCCGCTGGTGCTGGCGGTCATGGCGACGGTGTGCCTGTCGCTGTACCGCGGCTTCAAACGCAACGGCTGGCTCTGACCCCATCTGCGAGCGGGCAGTGAAGCCGTTGCGCCCCAAGGCGAGAAGATGAGGGGCGGACCGGTTCCCCGGTCCGCCCCTCTGGCCCTGCCTGCCTTCGCCTACACGATAGCCATGCCGTGCAAGCCCTCCGAGGCCGACCGCCCCCGCCGGGCGCGAACGCGTTTGCCGAATCGCGACATTGGCGGCCTCTGAACTTTTTCTCCCCGGAGGCTTGACTTCCCAGGCCGCAGCCATAAAGATAAAGATACTTATCAATTAACTCTCTTTACTTTTGGGAGGACGAATTGAGACTCAAGAGCAGACGGCTGATCGCCGCGTTGACCGCGGCCGTGGCCGTGGCGGCGTCGGCAGCGATCATCGCCGTCGCCAATCCCTTCACCGCCGGAGCCCAGACGGTCTGCTCCGAGGCGTGGCAGTCCGGGGCGGTCTACGTCGGCGGCGACCAGGTCAGCCACGAGGGCGTCGAGTACCGCGCCAAGTGGTGGACCACCAATGAGGAGCCCGGCACCACCGGTGAGTGGGGCGTCTGGGAATCCCTCGGCGAGTGCGGCGACGGCGACGGCGGCGATCCGACCGACGACCCGACCACCGACGACCCGACCGATCCGCCGGTCGACCCGCCCACCGATCAGTACAACGTCGCCTACTTCACCGAGTGGGGCGTCTACGGCCGCGACTACCACGTCAAGGACATCGTCACCTCCGGCTCGGCCGAGAAGCTGACCCACATCATGTACGCCTTCGGCAACGTCAAGAACGGGCAGTGCCAACTCGACGACTCCTTCGCGGCGATCGAGAAGACCTACACCGCCGCGGAGTCCGTCGACGGCGTCGCCGACGCCTGGGACGACCCGCTGCGCGGCAACTTCAACCAGCTCATGAAGCTCAAGGAGATGTACCCGCACATCAAGGTCGTCTGGTCCTTCGGCGGCTGGACCTACTCCGGCGGCTTCGGCCAGGCCGCGCAGAACCCGGCCGCGTTCGCCCAGTCCTGTTACGACCTCGTCCACGACCCGCGCTGGGACGGCCTGTTCGACGGCATCGACATCGACTGGGAGTACCCCAACGCCTGCGGCCTGACCTGCGACTCCAGCGGCCCCGACGCCTACCCGGCGCTCATGTCCGCATTGCGATCGGAGTTCGGCGATGAGCTGGTGACCTCGGCCATCACCGCCGACGGCACCGACGGCGGCAAGATGGACCTCGGCGGCTACGGCGACGCGGCGCAGTACGTCGACTTCTACATGGTCATGACGTACGACTTCTTCGGCGCCTGGGACGCGGACGGGCCGACCGCCCCGCACTCTCCGCTGACCGAATACGACGGCATCCCGATCAGCGGCTTCAATGCCGAGACGGCGATCGGGAAGCTGAAATCGCTCGGCGTCCCGGCCGACAAGATGCTGCTCGGACTCGGCTTCTACGGCAGAGGCTGGACCGGCGTGACCCAATCGGAACCGGGCGGGTCGGCCACCGGCGCGGCACCGGGCACCTACGAGGCGGGCATCGACGACTACGAAGTCCTCGTCGGCCAATGCCCCGCCACCGGCACCGTCGCGGGCACCGCTTACGCCCACTGCGGCAACGAGTGGTGGAGCTACGACACTCCCGAGACGATCGCGGGGAAGGTCGACTGGCTCAACGACCAAGGCCTGCGCGGCGCGTTCTCCTGGGAGCTGTCGGGCGACACCGCCGACGGCGACCTCATGAGCGCCATCCACAACGGACTGAGTTAGCACGACCTGAAGCGCTGCTCTCAACGCGGCGGGCGGCCCAGCCTCGGGGCCGCCCGCCGCACCTCTATTCACTCGAGGTGTACACCCCGCGCGCCAGGCGCGAGACCTCCGAAGCGGGGTACTCCCGCAGCCGCCGCAGGAGCTCGCGCCACTCGGGCGTCCAACCGGCCATGGAGCCCGGCCCGCGGATCGCGGCCGCCGCCAGCACGCAGGCGTTCGGGACGCCCGAGGAGGCGAGCCGCTCGAAGAACGGCAGCAGGTCGACGCCCCGGGCCGCGTGCAGCCGAGGCTGGAGCTGCCGGCCCAGCTCGTAGGCCTCCAGCGGGTCGGCGATCCGCGCGGTGAGCTCCCGCAGCCTGACGCCGTCGGCGTCCCAAGGGACCGTGACGAACAGCAGCCGCGTCCCCAGATCCACCGGCAGGAGATCGATCAGGGCGTCGGGCACGAAGTCCAGGGCGGTATGGCGGTAGCGGGGGATCAAGAGCCCGATCAGCCGCTCCAGCCGCTGCCGCACCGGCAGGTCGCGCTCGGCCGTGGCATTGGGCTCCACCCGCTCATCGGATCGGAGCCGCCTGACCGCCTCCATCAGCGGCTCCCAGTCGCCGGAGTCGACGGCCAGATTGCGCAGCGCGAACATCCCCCCGCCCCAGTTGGCGGTGGCGTCCAGGTTCGACGCCAGAGCGATGAGCGCCTCCTTGACGCGCGCGGAGTAGGGCGCCCAGCGGCCGACGCCGTTCATGGTCGCCTCCAGCAGCCGCTCGTCGCCGGACTCGACGGCGTCGGCGATCAGGTCCGCGTACTCCTCGCGGTGGCGCGGCGCGACCGCGAACGGCGCCGGCGCCAGCGCCGGAGTGGCGACGTCGGCGCCGAACTCGAGCGAGCCCTTCACGATCCGCCCGGCCCACGGCCGGTCGAAGCGGTGCACGAGCCCTGCCGTGATCGCCTCGCGGACGCCGTCGGGCAGCGTCTCGTCGTCCCACATGCGCCGGACGGTCTCGTCGGCGCCCGGCACGCGGTGCTCCAGCATGAGCCGCACGCCCTGCTTGCGGGCGGCGAGCTGCTCGGACTCGAGCATCGGGGCGAGCCGCTCGGCCAGGAACTCGGGCCGCATGCGCCGAGAGAGCCGCGCCAGGCCGACCCCGGCGACGAAGGCGTCCGGGCCCGCCGCGTGTTCCGCCAGCAGCTCCCAGGCCCGCTCGAACGGCCGGGCCGCGTCGAGGGCGGCGAGCGCCGATGTGGACGACGCCGGGTCGCCACCGCCGAGGAAGCCCTCCAGCTCGCCGACCTCGAGCCCGGCGACACGGGACATGGCCCGGACCGCCATGGCCCGCTCGCGGGAGCTGCGGCGCCCGTCCCGCGCCAGCGACGCGAGCGAGTCCACATACGCCTCGCGCACGGCCGGAGGCCAGCGCCGGGTGAACGATCGGCCGATGGGCCGCAGCAGCGCCGAGACGCCGTCGCCCGGCGCGGCGAGCCAGGCGGCGAGCACGTCCACCCGATCGCGGACCAGGCGGCCGAAGACGGCCGGGACGGCCGCCATCGCCGGATCGGCCTCGATCAGCTCGGCGGCGGCCTCCCGATCGGCGGCGGCCAGGGCGGACGCGGCCCGCTTGGCCGTGTCGGTGTCGGCCGATCCGGCGGCCTCGCGCAGCAGCGCGCACAGCTCCGGCAGTCCGCCCGCGCGGCGCCCCAGTGCTTCGGCGAACACCAGCGCCAGTTTGAAGCGCCCGACCTCGGCCTGGCCCGACATGATCGGCGCCAGGCGCCGGCACAGCTCCATCGCGGTCGGGCGCGGCAGCGCGCGGAGCGCGTCGGCCACATCTCGACTGCCGCTCTCGGCGGCGACGCGCTCGAGCCACTCGTATCCGAACCCGGCGAAGGCCGGACGCCCGTGGTCCATGCCGACCAGGAGCAGGCGGGAGGCGAGGCGGAGCATCGCTTGGTTCGTCGTCCGTGAGCGCCAAGGCGAGCCGAGCACGGCGCCGGTCAGGTCGCCCAGCGCCGCCAGGTGCGCCTCCCGCCAGTGGTGGGCGGGCACCTTCGCCAGGGCGGCGAGAGCGGCGACATGGACGGGGTCCTGGTCGCGGGCCAGCCGGTCCAGCGCTCTGAGCATCGATGCGACCGCTTCGGGACCGTCCAGGCCGGCGCAGCGGATCAGGTGCTCGTACGCGGTGGCCCGTTCGCTTGCCGACGACCGCTCAGCGGCCGCGACCAGCTCGTCGCGGACCTCGGCGAACGGCAGATACGAGCGCAGGTCCTCCCGGAGCGCCCGGTCGTCGGCGATCGCGCGCCACGAGAGACGCTTGCGGACCGTCTTGTGCCGCAGGGGTTTCGGCAGGTGCCAGACCTGCCCGCGCGCGGCCCTTCCCCGCCGGTTCTCCGCGCAGGCGTCCAGCACCGCCTTGCGGCGCGACGGCGCCAGCCTCGGCATCAGCAGGTTCTGGGCCAGCATGACGGCGGGGGAGGCGCGGAGGAAGGCCGCGATGGTCGCGGTGTCGCGGTCGGCCAGGCGCCGCAGCACGCCCCGGTGGTGACCGACGGTTCTGGTCAGGGACTCGCGCTCCGGTGCGAGGGCGAACCGCCACGCGGCGTCGGGGTCGGCGCTGATCAGGCGCGGCAGCAGAGGGGAGACCACGGGGGTCAGCGTCGCGCACCAGAAGCGCTCGAACAGCGACAGCCAGGCCGCGGGCTCGGACTCGACGGCCGAGGCGATCCCCCGGTGGTGGTGGGCCCACCACTGCGCCCGATGGGAGGGCGGCAGTTCGTCGAGGCCGTGCTCGGCGTACTCGGCGAAGACGCGCGGGTGGCGGCGCGCGAGCGTCGCCCAGGCCGTGACGGCGTAGGCCAGCTCCGGCAGCGCCTCGGCGACGGTCGCATCACCGCAGGCGGTCAGCAGCCGCGCGGCCTCGCGGTCGCCGAACCGCTCCCGAACCTGGGGGAGCAGCCGGTCGGCGAGGGACTCGCGCCCCCGGACGCGCAGCGCCTTGTAGGCGGCGCGCCGGACGTGCCGGGCGCCGTCCAGGACGGCCGCCTCGATCGCGTCGTCGAGCCCGCCGAGCGCGGCGGCGGTCTTGACCGCGGCGGAGGCGACGTCGGGATCCTCGTGCCCGAGCAGCGAGGCGACGTGGCCGCGGTGCTGCGACACGCGCGCCGCGAACAGGGACAGCTCGGCGGCGAAGGCGCTGTGCCCGGCCAGATCGGCGAGCAGTGCGGCGAAGCCCTCTTCGGAGGCGTGCTCGCGCGCGTATGCGGAGAGGAATCGCGTGCGCGCGCCGACCGGCATGGTCTCGACGCGAGCCAGTAGGTCCATGGTGGACAGTTTTTGAGAGCTCAACGGCGCTCCCGATTCTCGTGCAGTCAATGGCGGACCCCCGCGTCTTGGAATGCCGTAGGCAGAGGCCGGGGGAGACGACGGAGGGATATGGCGTCCGGAGCGTGCGCACTGCGCACGTGGGCCGGATTCATCGGCGACAGGGGCTCGTCTCGTCGAATGTCACGGCGCTCAGTATAGGGCCCGGCGGCCCACGGCGGGGTCCGCGGCCCGGGCGGCACTCGGGCGCGCACGGAACCGTGCGCGCCCGAGTGCTCTGCCGCCCGTCACCTGAACGGGTAGCCCGGGTAGATGTAGCCCGAGCCCCAGTAGGGCGTGAACCCGTAGTACCCGTAGACGTCCTCGTACGGACGCTCGGGTTCGGGTGCCAGTTCGGGGTTGTAGACGGGACCGGAGGCCACATGCTCGCGGTCCCTGTTGATGTACACGCGGTCCTCGTCGATACCGGTGACGGCGTCGACCGGGACGAGCACCTGCTGCTTCCCGATGCCCAGGAAGCCGCCGGAGCCCACTTCCAGGAAGCGGACCTTGCGCTCCCGCTGATCGATGACCAGGCCGTCGACCTTGCCGGTCTCCTCGCCGTTCCGATCGACCACGGTGTGGCCGCGGACGTCGTCGACCTCGTTCGCGAGCGTCAGGTCGGTGTCGCCGAGCCGCACGAGCGTCGCTGTCTCATCAGCCATGATGTTCCCTTCGTCATGTTTGACGTCGAGGGGATACCCGGTGGCGCCGTACGCAAAACGCCGCCGCGGCGGCGCGGGGTCACGAAGGCTCCGAGGAGGCGAGCCCGATCCCGGCCGGGCGCAGGGCGGCCATGGCCCGCTCCAGGTGCTGCTCGAACCGCTCGGGGTCGCCGTCGGCGGCGATGTGCGAGACGGCCGCGTGGAGGCACGCGAAGGCCGAGCCGACCATGGCGCGCATGACCATCCGGTCGGGCGCCGGGCCCGGGCCCGCGGCGGCGCGCCCCATGAGCTCCTCGGTGAGGTGCTGCTGGATGCGGTCGAGCCGTTGCAGGTAGGCGGCCAGCAGCCGCGGGCTGCCCTCGATGATCCGCTGCACCGCCGCTTCGTGCTCGCGGCGCTCGCGGTCGGCGAACCGCTCGACGACGAGGCCGAAGGCCCGGTGGAGCGAGTCCCACTCCGGCTCCTCGGCCGGGCGCGCGCCGACGGCGGCGGCGAGGTCCGCGCCGAAACGGCTGAGGTTGTCGAGAATCACATCGTCTTTTGAGGCGAAATAGCGGAAGAAACTACGCTGGGACATGCCCACCGCGGCGGCGATCTCGTCGACCGTGGTCTCCTCGAATCCCCGGGCGATGAACAGCGCTTCCGCGGTCTCGGCGATGCAGGAGCGCACGGCTCGGCGCGACGCCTCGCGCAGGCCCCCACCGGTAGTCATCATCGGAATTGTACCGAGTCAAAAGACTGGCAGTCGCTGACGGACCGGACGTAGACTGCATCGCGGTGCGCGGTGTCGCGTATCCGCTTCCTCCCCAAGGCCCGTGCGGCGGTGAATCCGGCCTCGGCCTGCCCTCCGAACGTAAGGAAAGGTTCTCCATGAGCGTTGACCAACGCGAGGACGACGCCGCGACGCCGTCCGCCGAGGAGTCGGGGTCGGGGATTCCACGCCAGATCAAACTCGTCATCGGACTGCTGCTCGCCGCCTCGTTCGTCATGATCCTGAACGAGACCGTCATGGGCGTGGCGATTCCCAGGCTCATGGAGGAGCTCACGATCAGCGCCGCCACGGCGCAGTGGCTCACCACCGCCTTCATGCTCACCATGGCCGTGGTCATCCCGACGACCGGGCTGATCCTCCAGCGCTTCACGACCAGGGCGGTCTTCATCACCGCGATGTCGCTGTTCACCGCCGGCACCCTCCTCGCCGCGGTCGCGCCGGCCTTCGGCGTCCTCGTGACCGCGCGCGTGATCCAGGCCAGCGGCACCGCCGTGATGCTCCCGCTGCTGATCACCACCGTGCTGACCTTCGTCCCGGCCGACCGGCGCGGGCGCACGATGGGGCTGATCACCATCGTCATCTCCGTCGCACCGGCCGTGGGGCCGACGTTCTCCGGCTTCATCCTGTCGGTCCTGGAGTGGCGGTGGATGTTCCTGTCCGTCCTGCCGATCGCCCTCCTGGCCCTGGCGTTCGGCGCCGCGCTGGTCAAGAACATCACCGAGCCCAAGTCGGTCAAGTTCGACGTGCGCTCGGTCGGGCTCTCGGCGCTGACGTTCGGCGGCCTGATCTACGGGCTCAGCAGCATCGGCGAGGCCGCCGCCGAGCCCGGCGGGACGCCGCTGCCCCCGGCGGTGCCGATCGTGATCGGGGCCGCCGCGCTGGTCCTGTTCGTGCGCCGCCAGCTGACGCTCCAGCGCTCCGACGCGGCCCTGATGGACCTGCGGCCCTTCCGCAACCGCGCCTTCGTCGTCGGCGTCGTCATGATGCTCATCTCCATGGGCGCCCTGTTCGGCACGCTCATCCTCCTGCCGATCTACCTCCAGAACGTCCTCGGCCTGACCACGCTGGAGACCGGCCTGGTGCTGCTGCCCGGCGGCCTGGCCATGGGCCTGATCGCGCCGGTCATCGGGCGGCTGTTCGACCGCTTCGGCCCCCGGCCGCTGGTCATCCCCGGCTCGATCGTCGTGGCGAGCGCGCTCGGGCTGCTGAACCTGCTCGACGAGTCCAGCTCCGCGGGCTTCGTGCTCGGCGTCAACCTGATGCTCAGCATCGGGCTCGGCTTCATGATGACCCCGCTGATGACCTCCGCGCTCGGCTCACTGAAGCCCGAGCTGTACCCGCACGGCAGCGCGATCGTCAACACGCTCCAGCAGCTGGCGGGCGCCGCGGGCACCGCGCTGTTCATCACGCTCATGACCACCGGGACCACCGCCAACCTCGAGGCGGGCATGGCGCCGGCCGCCGCCCAGTCCGGCGGCATCCACGGCGCGTTCCTGGTGGGCGGGATGCTGGCCCTGGTCGCCGTCGCGGCGTCCTTCCTCGTCAGGCGCCCGCCCGAGCCCACAGTCGAGGCCGCTGTCGAGGCCGCGCCGGCCCACTGACGGACCCCTCGGCTTCGCGGGAGTCCGCGAAGCCGAGGGCCGCTACGGCGGCGGCGCGGTGCTCTGGCGCACGATGAGCTCGACCGGGACGAGCTCGTGCACGTCCTCGAGCGGTTCGCCGCCGCGCACCTGGCGCATCAGCAGGTCGACCAGGCGCGTCCCGATCTCCGCGAAGTCCTGGCGCACCGTCGTCAGGGGCGGCCACAGGTGCGCCCCGAGGGCGATGCCGTCGAAGCCCACGACCGAGACCTCGCCGGGGACGCGGCGGCCCGCCTCGTGGAGCGCGTGCAGCACACCGGCGGCCATCTCGTCGTTGGCGCAGAACACGGCCGTCGCGCCGGGCTCGCGCGCGATGCGCCGCCCCGCCTCGTATCCCGAGGCGGCCGTCCACTCGCCGCGGACGATCTCCGGCGCTTCGCGGCCCGCGTCCTCGAGCGCCCCGCGCCAGCCCTCGATGCGCAGCCGCGTGGGGCCCGAGTCCGCGGGCCCGGCGACATGGTGCACCGTCCGGTGCCCGAGGGCGAGCAGGTGCTCGGTGGCCCGCCTCGATCCGTCGATCTGGTCGGCGCCGACCGCGGGATGGCGGCCCACGAAGCGCGAGTCGGAGACGACGACCGGCAGGCCCCGCGGCACGGTGAGCATGTCCGGTGTCACCGTCTCGGCGCGGATGATGACCAGGCCGTCGATCGACTGCTGGGAGAGCCGGGCGGCGGCCTCCGAGACCTCCGTCGACACCGGACTCTCCACATCGACCACCGTGACCGTGTGGCCCTCACGCTGGGCCGCCTCGACGACGGCCTCGACCGTCCGCGACTCGCCGGTGCGGCTGAGCTGGTGGGCGATGATCCCGATCGTGCGGAAGGCGCCGTAGCGCAGCGCCCGCGCCGCGGAGTTCGGCGAGTAGCCGAGTTCGGACATCGCGGCGAGCACGCGGTCGCGGGTGGCCGGCCGCACGTTGGTCGCCCCCATCGACACCCGCGAGACCGTCTGCGAGGAGACCCCGGCGAGGGCGGCCACGTCGCCCATCGACGGTTTCGGTTTCGGGAGTGTGCGGCGCCCCGAAGACTCACTGCCCGCCATCGACAGGCTCCCCTCAAGACGACCGTGCGATTCGGTTCCGAGGATACAGCCGCGGGGGACCGGAGCGGGGCCGCGAGCAGGGCCGGTCCGCCCTGCTCGCGGTGGCGCCGAACCGTTTCGGGGCACGGCGCGGCCGGAGGAGGCGTGCCGGGCCGTCGCACATGCCGCGTACGCTCCCACTCGGGCGCGCTAACGTACGCATAGGATTGGCGAACCAGGCGGAGGAGGGCTGGCATGTCGATATCCCGAGGGGCGCGCCAGCCGACGATCAAAGAGGTCGCGACGCGCGCCGGGGTGAGTCCCATGACCGTCTCCCGCACGCTCGCCGGCGGCCGGAACGTGCGGCCGGACGTCCAGGAGCGCGTGATGGCGGCCGTCCGCGAGCTCGGCTACTACCGCAACGAGAACGCGCGGAGCCTGCGCCCCGGGCAGCCCAGCGGCCTCATCGGCGTCGCGATCACGAACCTCGCCAACCCCTACTACGGCAACTTCGCGCTCGGAGTCGAGGAGGTCGCCGCCGAGCACGGCCGGCGCATCATCCTCGGCAACACCGGCGAGGACGACGCGCGCGAGCGCCAGCTCGTCAGCGACTTCATCGGGCGGCAGGTCGACGGGCTCATCCTCGTGCCGACCAGCGGCGGCGACGCGGAGCACCTGCGGCCCGAGCGCCTCGGCGAGGTCCCGCTCGTGCTCGCCTCGCGGCGCGTGCCCGGCCTGGAGGTCGACACGGTGCTGCTCGACGACGTCGGCGGCGCCTACCGCGGCACCGTCGCCCTGCTCGACGCCGGGCACACCCGCATCGGCTTCCTCGGGAACCGCAGCTCGGTGTTCACCGGGGAGCGCCGGTACCGGGGCTACGAGCGGGCGATGCTCGAACACGGGGCGCCGATCGACCCGGCGATCGTCGCCCGGGACCAGCAGGACGTGACCGCGGCGACCCGGGCCGCGCGGGCCATGCTCGACCTCGCGGAGCCCCCGACGGCGATCTTCAGCGCGAACAACCGCAACTCGATCGGCGCGATGCGCGAGATCGGGCGGCGGATGCGCGACGGCCTGCCCGGGCCCCGCCCGGCCGTCGTGAGCTTCGACGACTTCGAGCTCTCCGAGCTCATGCCGGTCCCGGTCACCGTCATCGACCACGACGCGCGGCTGCTCGGCCGCGAGGCGGCGACCCTCCTGTTCTCGCGGCTCGACGGCGAGACCGCCGAGGCGGCCAGGACGGTCGAACTGCCCGTCACCATCGAATATCCCTGACGACGCGCCGACAGGCGGGGGTGGTTGCAGAAGACCGCGCTAAGTTGGTAACGTTACCAACCGCACGATCACCGAGCCGGACCACGGCGGTGCCCACAGCCACGGAGGAGGAGGCGGACGCGATGGAGCTCTGCATCGACTTCGGAGGATCCGAGATCAAGCTCGGCGTCCTCGACCGCGGCGCGCCCGTCCGCACCGCCACCGTCCCGACCGGCGAGGACGACCTCGAGCGGACGGTGGCCGCGGCCGTCGAGCTGACCGCGGCCGCCGCGCCGGACTCGGCGGGCATCGCGGTCCCCGGCGTCGTGGACCGCGCCGCGGGCCGCCTGGTGAAGGCGCACGACAAGCAGCCCCGCCTCGGCGGACTCGACCTCGTCGCCTGGGCGCGGGCCTCGTTCGGACTGCCCGCCGTCATCGAGAACGACGCCAGAGCGGCGCTCGTCGGCGAGATCACCGCCGGCTCGGCGGCCGGGGCGCGGGACGCCGTGCTCATGACCCTCGGCACCGGCATCGGCACCGCGGCCGTCATGGACGGCACGCTCCTGCGCGGCGCCCACGACCACGCGGGCATCCTCGGCGGCCACCTCACGGTCGACATCGACGCCGAACCGTGCAACTGCGGCAACGTCGGCTGCGCCGAGTCGATCGCCGGGGCCTGGGCCATCCGGCGCGAGCTCGCCGCCCGCGGGGACGCGGTCACCGACGTCAAGGCGATGCTCGCCGCCGCCGAAGCCGGCGACACCGCCGCCGCCGCCCTGCGCGACCGCGCGATCCGGGCCTGGGGCGCCACGGCCGTGTCGCTGTGCCACGCCTACGACCCCGACGTCGTCGTCCTCTCAGGCGGCATCATGCGCGCCGGCGCCGCCCTCGCCGCCCCGATCGAGGCCTACGTCGCCGAGCACCTCTGGACGAGCTCGTACCGCCCCTCCTTCGTCATCCCCGACCGACCCGACCTCTCGGTGCTGCGCGGACTGTCCGTCCTCGCGGCCGAGAACCATCCCAGAAGGAGCACCCGTGCCGACCGCTAGTCCGTCTCCCACCGAACCCGGGCGCTACGTGAAGCGGCCGACCGTGCCGCTCCCGGCCGACGCCCGCGTGCTCACCGGCGCGAAGGCATGGGTCCGGGCCGCCGAAACGGCCGCCGACCGGGCCGCCGGCCGCGCACCGCTGCTCGTCGTCGACGCCTACCCCGGCGCGGACCTCCCGCTCATCGCCGAGGCCGTCGCCGAGGCGCTCCCGCAGTGGCACCTCGTCGACGTCGAGGAGGCCGCCGCGCTCCCCATCGAACTGATCGACGCCCGCATCGCCGACAACCTCACCGACGACCGCGTCTTCGGCGTCCTCTCCCACGCGGCGGTGGACTCCTTCTACGACGCCGAGCGCCTCGACAAGCTCGCCGTCGAGGTCGACGGCGACGACCGGCCGGTGGTCCTCCTCGGCTGGGGCGCCGACCTCGTCGCCCGGCGCACCGGCGCCCCGTACGCGCTGGTCCTCGCCGACATGGCCCGCTGGGAGATCCAGCTGCGCCAGCGGGCCGGGGCCGCCAACTGGCGGGCCGAGAACCCCGACGAGGACCAGCTGCGCAAGTACAAGCGCGGCTTCTTCGTCGAGTGGCGCGTGGCCGACCGCCACAAGCGGACCCTGTTCGACCGGGTCGACTTCGTGCTGGACGCCAACGCGATCGGCGCCGCGGAAGGGCACCCGCGCGAGGCCGGGATGATCACCGGCGACGCCTTCCGGGCCGCCGTCGCGAACGCCGCGCACGCCCCGCTCCGCGTCGTGCCGTTCTTCGACCCCGGCGTCTGGGGCGGGCAGTGGATGAAGCGCAAGCTCGACCTCGACCCGAGCAAGCCGAACTACGCCTGGTGCTTCGACTGCGTCCCCGAGGAGAACTCGCTGCTGCTGGAGGACGCCGACGGCGCGATCGTCGAGATCCCCTCGCTGGACCTGGTGCTCACCCAGCCCAAGGCGCTGCTCGGGGAGCGGACGTACGCGCGGTTCGGCGCCGAGTTCCCCATCAGGTTCGACTTCCTCGACACCATGGAGGGCGGCAACCTCTCCCTCCAGGTGCATCCCTTCACCGACTACATCCACCAGACCTTCGGCATGCACTACACGCAGGACGAGTCGTACTACCTGCTCGACGCCGGAGACGACGCCGTCGTCTACCTCGGAGTCAAGGACGACGTCGACAAGGACGCCATGCTCGAGGACCTGCGCGCCGCCGCCGCCGGCGAGCGCCCCTTCGAGGCCGAGCGCCACGTGAACGCGTTCCCCGCCAAGAAGCACGACCACTTCCTGATCCCGGCGGGCACGATCCACAGCTCCGGCGCGAACTCGATGGTCTTGGAGATCTCCGCGACCCCCTTCATCTTCACCTTCAAGCTCTGGGACTGGGGCCGCGTCGGACTCGACGGGATCCCCCGGCCCGTGCACCTCGACCACGGCGAGGCGAACTTCGCCTGGGAGCGGGACCGGACCTGGACGGAGGCGAACCTCGTCAACCGCGTCGAGGTGGTGTCCCGCGGCGGCGACGGCGCCGCCGAGGAGGGCAACGTCGAAGAGCGCACCGGCCTGCACGAGCTGGAGTTCATCGAGGTGCGCCGCCACTGGTTCTCCGAGCAGGCCGCGCACGACACCGAAGGGACCGTGAACGTGCTGAACCTCGTCGAAGGCGACGAGGTCGAGATCGTCAGCCCCACCGGCGCGTTCGCGCCCTACGAGATCCACTACGCCGAGACGTTCATCGTCCCGGCCGCCGTCGGCCCGTACGTCATCCGGCGCACGGCGCGTTCGCGCAGCGAACGCTTCGCGACGGTCAAGGCCTCGGTCCGCGGCACCGGCGCCGGCGCGTCCGAGGCATGACACCGCACCCGCACAAGCCCCACCCCCTTGAGAAGGAAGAACAAAGGAGTTCGAAATGAGATCACGCAAGATCCCCCTCGTCATCGCGGCCGCCGCCGGCGTCTCCTTGCTGCTCGCCTCGTGCGGCGGCGGAGGCGAGGACGACGGCGCCACCACGGGCACGCTCGACTTCTACACGAACAAGGCCGCCTGGGAGCCGGACTTCGACGAGCTCAACGCCCAGAGCGAGTCCGATGCCGAGATCACCTTGAACACGACCGGCTACTCCGACGCCGACCAGTACGACGCGTTCATCAGGCAGTCCTTCCGCACCGACAAGAGCCCGGGCCTGTTCACCTGGCAGACCGGCCCCTCGCTCGCCGAGCTCGTCGAAGAGGACCTCATCGCCGAGACGACCGACATCTGGACGAAGGCCGTCGACTCCGGCTGGGTCTCGCCCGACCTGCGGGACAGCTACACCTTCGACGGCAAGCAGTACTGCGTCCCGATGAACATCGCCTACTGGGTCATGTACTACAACAAGAACATCTTCGAGGAGCAGGGGCTCGAGGAGCCCACCACCTGGGCCGAGCTCGACGCGATCGCCGCGCAGCTGACCGAGGAGGGGATCACGCCGTACTACCAGACCAGCACGCTGTTCACCTTCCCGTGGTTCCAGCAGCTGGTCGCCGGCACCGACCCCGAGCTGTACAACGGGCTCGCCACCGGTGAGGTGAAGTACACCGACCCGAGGATCGTCGAGATCATGGAGACCTGGCGCGACCAGGCCGAGGCCGGCTGGTTCTCGGACGCCGGCAGCACCGTCGACCCGGCCGTCGGCCTCAAGCAGGGCGACTACGCGATGATCAACTTCGGCTCGTTCTTCAACGGCTCCCTCGACGGCGCCGGCATGGTCTCCGGCGAGGACTACGACATGTTCGTGATCCCCGCGG
Source organism: Glycomyces tenuis DSM 44171 (assembly GCF_000427885.1). Taxonomy (GTDB): domain Bacteria; phylum Actinomycetota; class Actinomycetes; order Mycobacteriales; family Micromonosporaceae; genus Glycomyces; species Glycomyces tenuis. The sequence continues at coordinate 58,776 of NZ_ATYW01000016.1, read as the reverse complement.
TGAACCCCGAGCTCGAGCAGACTCCCGTCGCCGTCGAGTCCGGGCCGCTGTGCGTGGCCGAGAACTCCTCGCAGAAGACGCTCGGCCTGACCTACTCCGAGTGGTGGATGTCCCCGGAGGCGCAGACGGCGTGGAGCGAGGCGCGCGGCGACGTCGCGTTCAACCCGCAGGCCACCGTCGCCGACCCGATGCTCGAGGAGCTCGGCACCACCGTCACCGGCGGCGACTACCAGCTCTACGACCGCTACTACGAGGCGACGCCGACACCGATCCTCACCGTCGCGCTCGAGCAGTTCGGCGCGTTCATCGCCAACCCGGGCGATCCGATGCCGTACCTGGAGACCATCCAGGCCGAGGCCGACGACTACTGGGCAGACCAGGAGTAGCGCCAGATGACGTCCGACAAGACCCCGACGAGGCGGTTCCCCAAGGAGCGCGACCCGTACCGCTGGTCGGCCAGGGGCTTCATCGCGCCGAGCGTGCTCGTGGTGGCGGTGCTGCTCTACCTGCCGCTGCTGTGGACGACCTTCATCAGCTTCACCGAGTACAACGGGCTGGGCGATCCCGAGTGGATCGGCGTCGAGAACTACGTCGAGATGTTCGACGACCCGGAGTTCCTCGGCTCCGTGCTCAACACGCTGCTGTGGGTCGTCGGCACCCTCATCGTCCCGGTGGGCATCGGCCTCGGGGTCGCCCTGCTCACCTGGAACCTCGCGGGCGGGACGTGGCTGCGGCTGCCGTTCCTCATCCCGTACGCGCTCTCGGGCATCGGGGTCGGCGTCATCTGGTCGTTCATCCTCGGCGGCGGCGGCGCCCTCGACCAGGCGCTGGCCGCCTTCGGGATCGCCGACACGCCGCGCTGGCTCGTCGACGCCCCGCTCAACACGGTCGTGATGATCCTCGCGACCGCGTGGCAGGGCGTCGGCGTCAACGCGCTGCTGTTCACGATCGGCCTCCAGTCGATCCCGAAGGAGCCGCTCGAGGCGGCGCGGATGGACGGCGCCACCGGCCTCCGCCTCTTCCGCAGCGTCCTGTGGCCCATGCTGCGCCCGCTCACCGCGGTCGTCGTCGGCCTCTCGATCGTCGCGAGCCTGAAGACCTTCGACATCGTGCAGGGCATGACCAAGGGCGGGCCGGGGCGCGACTCCGAGACGCTCGCGCTGACGATGTACAAGGAGACCTTCGTCAACAGCGAATACGGCCTGGGCTCGGCGGTCGCCGTGTTCCTCACGATCGTGACGCTCGTGGCCTCGATCCTCTACCTGCGCCAGCAGCTGTCCAGCAAGCACGGGGTCTGACATGCCGTACAAAAGCACAGCACGAGTCATCCGCACCAGCGTCCTGGCCGTCCTCGGCCTCATCTGGCTGCTTCCGGTCTACCTGCTCCTGATCAACGCCGCGAAGTCGCCGGAGACCTTCACCACCGAGAAGTCGTGGGTGCCCACCGACTTCTCGCTGTTCCAGAACATCGCCGAGGCCATGCGGCTGTCCGGCCTCGCCGAGGGCGTCGCGAGCACCCTGCTCTACGCGGTCGTCTCGCCGGCGATCGCGGTCCTCGTCGGCGCCGGCACCGGCTTCGCGATCGTCGCGCTCCGGCTGCGGCACGGCTTCGCCTGGTTCGTCGCGATCTTCGGCGGCACCGTCTTCCCGCTCCAGATGATCCTGCTGCCGCTGTTCGACGCCTACTCGCGCATGGGCGTCTTCGACACCCGGCTCGGCATGGTCATGGTCTACACGGCGATCTCGATCCCGTTCTCGGCGTTCGTGATGCGCAACTTCTTCACCGGCATCGCGCACAGCGTCTTCGAGGCCTCGGTGCTCGACGGCGCGTCGACGTGGCGCATCTTCTTCCGGGTGTACCTGCCGATGGCCTCGAGCGCGCTGGTCGCGATCTTCATCCTCCAGGCCACGTTCATCTGGAACGACTTCCTGCTCGGCCTGGTGCTCAGCCAGTCCGACACCGTACGGCCGATCGTGACCAGCCTCGCCGGGATGCAGAGCACCTACGGCGGCGCGCAGATGTCGACCGTGCTCGCCGGCGGCCTGCTCGTCTCGCTGCCGACCGTCGTGCTCTTCCTCTGCACGCAGAAGTTCTTCGCCCGCGGCCTGGCCCTGGGCCAGTACTAGGAGTCCCCATGCGCCTCATACCCACGGTCGACGACCTCGCCGCCGACCCGGTCACGCACCACTACGACGACATGATCGCGCCCAGCGGTCTGACGAACTTCCTCGGCACCGCCAGGGTCGACCACGACCTCACCGCGATCAGCGCCGTGACGTTCCCGCCGGTGTCGCAGGGGCTCACCCGCACCGCCGCGTGCTTCGTCGACGGGCGCCTCGTGGAGTCCTACGGCGCGCCGATCACGCACGAATGGCGCCCCGACCGGGTGCGCCGCAGCGTGTCCCTGCCCGGCCTGGACCTGACCACCGTCACGGTCTGCGCGCCGGGCGAGACCGGCGTGGCCATCGATGTCAGCGTCACCAACACCGGTGACCGCCCCCGGACCGTGCCGGTAGCGCTCACCCTCGCCGCCGGGGCGACCCGGTCCGACGAGGCCTGGCTGGACGCGGTGGCCCCGAGCGAGTCCAACCGCTCCGTCGCCGAGCGCTCGCGCCTGGTCTTCGCGAACGGGTCCGGCACGGCCTGGAGCGTGCAGGGCGTCGACACCGGAGCGTCGGTGCGTCTCTCCAGGATCGCGCCCGCCGCTTCGGATCACGAGGTCGGCATCGGCGGCGTCGAGCGCGGCGGCGAGGTCGTCGTCCGCCTGGACATCGCCCCCGGCGCCACCGCCCGCTTCGGCTACGTCCACGCCGTCGCCGCCACCGAGGCCGAAGCGACCGCCGCGTTCGACCGCGTCGCCGCCGACGTCCCGGGCACCGTCGAAGCCGCCGAGACCTTCTGGAACGACCAGCTCACCGCCGCCTTCACCCCTGGCAACGGCGAGTTCTCCGGCCACCTGCCCGTCCTGGAAACCACCTCCGAGCCGCTGCGCCGCCTCTACTGGTGGGGCGTGCTCGGCACGATCTGGTTCCGGCGCGACTTCGCGGGCAACGTGCTCGGCCGCAGCTACGACACCCTCATGCCCAACTACTGGGCCACCACCACCTTCATCTGGGACTACAGCCTCAGCTCCATCACGCACGCCCTCCTCGACCCCGAACCGATGAAACGCCAGCTGCGGCACTGGATCGCCTCCGACATCCACACGCACTTCGGGACCTCCTCGCTCACCGGCGGACCCGTCGGCCGCTGGTACTCGGTCAACGACTACGCGATGACCCGGCTCGTGCACGACTACCTCCGCTTCACCGGCGACGCGAGCCTGCTCGACGAGACCCCCGGCGGGCGCCCGGTCACCGAGCACCTGCGCGAATGGGCCCTCGCCTGGCAGGGGCTCCGTGGCAAGTCCCCGCTCGCCGACTACGGCGAGATCGACAACCTCCTCGAATGCGTCAGCTCCTACACGCACGAGGTCGCGAGCCTCAACGCCGCGAACGTGTGGAGCATGCGCACGGTCGCCCGAATCCTGGCCGCCCGCGGCGACGCCGAGGGCGCCCAGGCGCTCACCGACGAGGCCGCCGAACTCGTCGACGACGTCATCGAGCTCTACGAACCCGGCGGCGGCCACTTCGCGGCCCGGCAGCCGGACGGCATCCGCGTGCCGGTGCGCCACGTCTACGACTTCTCCATCGTGGGCACCACGATCGCCGCGGACCTCGACGAGCGGGTGCGCCGCGAGATGGTCGACTTCTACACGCGGGAACTGCGAACCGAGACCTGGGTGCGCTCGCTGTCCCCTTGGGACACCGACGCGAGCTTCAGCGTCCGCCCCGACCACCAGTGGAACGGCGCCTACCCCGCCTGGCCCGCCGACGCGGCCCGGTCCCTCATCGCGCTCGGCGCCCCGTCGGTCGCCGCCGACTGGCTCCCCGGCCTCGCCCGCTCCGCCAACCAGGGCCCGCCCGGGCAGGCGCACTTCACCGAGGAGGCCATGCCCACCGTCGGCGGCGGCGCGCGCAAGGCGCCCCCGCAGCTGCCGTACATCATCGACTGGGCCTGCTCCTCCGCCGGAGCCTATGTGGCCCTGGTGATCGAGTCGTTCTTCGGCGTCGACCCGAAGGTCGGCTCCGATCTCGACGCCGCGCAAGGCTGCGTCGCCGAGCTCGACCCCGACGCGGTCCTGCGCGGGCTGCGCCTCGGCGACCGGCTCGTCGACGTGCACGCCGACGGCACCGTGGTCGACGCCTCATGACGAACGCCGTGCGGCCCTTCCGGATCGAGCGGTCGACGCTGCGCCGCTCGATCCGCGGCGCCGTCGAGACCGAGGAGACCGAGCGCGGCCTCGTCCCGCATCGGCTGCCGCAGTGGGCCAGGCGGCAGATCCCCGACCCCTTCATGGTGCAGACGAGCGCCGAGAGCGCCGGTGTGCGGCTCGCGCTCCGCACGGCCGCCGACGTCGTCGAACTGGACGTGCGGGCCCGGCGGATCGCCGCCGACGCCGAGACGCCCTTCCCGCCGAGCGCCTACGAGCTCACCGAGCGCGGAAGGCTCGTGGCGACCGCGGGAGCGGCGGCGGGCTCCCGCTACGTCTTCGCCTTCGAGCGGCCGAGCGGCGAGATCGTGGAAGGCCCGGCCGCGACGGTGCGGTTCGAGCGGCTCGGCACGGGCCGCGAACGGGAGCTGGAACTGTGGCTGCCGTACCACGACCACGTGGAGCTGCTGGAACTGCGGGCCGACGCCCCGGTCGCGTCCGTTCCCGAGCCCGAGACGCGCCGCTGGGTGCACCACGGCAGCTCGATCAGCCACGGCTACCGGGCCGAGACGACCACCGGCACCTGGCCGGTCGTCGCCGCGCTCAAGACCGGGACGCACCTGACGAACCTCGCCTTCAGCGGCAACGCCATGCTCGACGCCTTCGTCGCCAGGACGATCCGCGACACCCCTGCCGACGTCATCAGCCTGAAGATCGGCGTCAACATCGTCTGCGGCGACGTGATGCGCCTGCGCGCGTTCCGCCCCGCCGTCGACGGCTTCCTCGACACGATCCGCGACGGCCACCCGGACACGCCGATCGTGCTCGTCTCGCCGATCTGGTGCGAGCCGGTCGAAGCCTCGGCCGGACCGACCGTCCAGGACCCGGATCGAAGCGAAGAGTGGACGATCGCCTCGGGCACCGAGGCCGACGTCGCGGCGGGCAAGCTCTCGCTGCGGGCCGTCCGCGCCGCACTGTCATCCATCGTGGACAGGCGCCGGGCCGACGGCGACCACCGGCTGCGCCACCTGGACGGCCTGTCGCTCTACGGCGAGCGCGACGCCGCTGCGATGCCCCTGCCGGACAACCTGCACCCCGGACCCGATGTCCAGCGCCTCATCGGCGAACGCTTCGCCGACCGCGTCCTCACCGCATTCGCCGCCCCGCCGGGCGAGACCGCGTAGGCGGCCCTCCGACACGGAAACTGCAAAGGAGCAGACCATGGCACACCGACCGCTCACCCTCACCGCCGCCGTCCTCACAGGACTCGCGGCCGCGACCGTCCCCACCGCCGCGCAGGCCGCCCCCGCCTGCGAGCCGAGCATCTCGGCGTCGGTCAACGAAGCACTCACCGAGCGCTTCGGCGCCTACGGCGACACCGCCGGGCGCTGGACCGGCGCCGACTCCGCCTACAGCGTCGACCTGCCCGACGGCTCGACCGCCTGGATCTACTCGGACACCTTCCTCGGCGAGGTCGACGAGGACCACGGCAGGCCGCTGGACTCGCCGTTCGTCCACAACTCGATCATCGTCGACGACGGCGGCGAGCTCACCACCCACACCGGCGGCACCGAGGCGGCGCCCGAGTCCCTCGTGAAGGTCGCCGGGGCCGACGAGACCCAGAACTGGTACTGGTTCGGCGACGCGACCGTCGAAGGCGACCGACTCCACGTGATGCTCCTGGAATTCGTCAAGACCGGCTCTGGCGTCTTCGACTTCGAGTTCACCGGGAACGCCGTCGCCACCTTCGACGCCGGCGACATGAGCCTGGAGTCGGTCACCGAGCTCCCCGAGTCCGAAGTGAACTGGGGCTCGGCGATCTACGAGGACCCGTCGGACGGCCACACCTACGTCTTCGGCGTCGAGGACCTCCAGAGCGAGAAGTACGCCCACCTCGCGCGCGTGCCCTCCGGCTCCCTGACCACCGGAGCCTGGGAGTACTACGACGCGGGGGAGTGGCGGGCCGACCCGACCGCGTCCTCCCGGATCCTCGAGGGCGTCTCGAACGAGTTCAGCGTCTCCCGCTTCCAGGGCAGGTTCACGATCGTCACCGGCGACGCCACCGAGCCGCTCAGCGCGAAGATCGTCATGTACCGCAGCGAGGACGTCGAAGGCCCGTACACGGGCAAGACCGTGCTGTACGAGACCCCGGAGACCGGCGGGAACATCTTCACCTACAACGCCAAGGCCCACCCGAATCTGGGCGACGGCGACACCCTGCTGGTGACCTACAACGTCAACAGCTTCGACAGCGACGACCTGTACGACGAGGTCGACAACTACCGGCCGCGCTACGTCGACGTCGACGTGCGCTGCCCCGACGGCCGCGGGCGCGGCCTCGCCGACTGACAGTGGGAACGGTTCGTGGCGCCGCTCGGTGGTCTGACCCGCCGACCGACTGACGCTCCTGCTGTCCTGCGCGCGAATCGTCGGCCGTCCGGGCGGTGCCGACTCCAGTCGGCACCGCCGCCTCGTTCCGGCCCTCAGGCCCGGGCGATCGCGATGTTGGTGTGCCCGCGCCGTCCGGCCTCGTAGTACATGTAGAGGCGCCCGTCCTCCTCGGCGAAGCTCGGGGCCGCGGCCCTGGTGGCGACCGGCTCGGTGTAGAAGACGCCGAGGTGGTCCTCGCGGTCGAAGCTCGTGCCCACGTACGCGGCGTGCATGGTGCCCGCCCCCGAGTGGTAGACGACGTGGCCGCCGCCGTTCCGTCCCCAGTAGTGCGCGCCCGAGAGCTGGCCGCCCTCGCCCTCGCGGGGGGAGATGAGCGGCTCCGGTTTGAACTTCCAGCCCGAGGCCAGATCGTGCGACCAGCCGATGAAGATCTTGCGGGTCTGGCCCTGCCGGCCCATGTACAGCATGATGTGCATGCCGTCCTTGACCGGGTGCGGGAAGACCCGCGCGTAGGACGCCTCGTGCAGACCGGCTCCCACCATGTCGGTGTGCAGCACGACTCCGCCGTAGGTGAAGTGCTGCCCGTCCACCGAGGTCGCGACCCGCGTGGTCCGGTTGTCCCCGTGGAAGTACAGGTACATCCGGCGGTCGTCGGGGTTCCACACCGCGTGCGGGCTCGACACGTGCGGGACCGAGAAGTGCCCGCGCCAGTCGCGGGAGATGATCGGGTTCGCCCGGTACTCGTGCCACGGCCCCTCGAGGGAGTCGGCGTACGCCAGGCAGATCCCGCCGGGGTCGTCGTGCGGCGCGTAGTACATGTACCACTTGCCCAGCGGGTTCCGGACCCGCCCGGCGGCGAGCCGGATCGAGGGGAAGATCAGCTCATCGGTCGGGTTGTAGTCGAGCGAGGACTTGTCCAGGGCCGCGCCGAGGCGGGTGAACTGCGGGAAGCCCGAGATGGCGGCGCGGGCCGGGGCCGCGGTGCCGAGCGCGGCGACCGCTCCGGCTCCGGCGGCTCCCAGCAGGAGGCCGCGGCGGCCGAGGGTCGGTTTTCGGTCGGATTCCATGGTGACTCTCCTCCGGCCCGCGCGATCGCCTCCGCGCCCTGATGCGCGGCGGCTCAGGAGTGCCGCGGCGGGCCTTCGGCTTCCGAGTCTCGGGTGAGGGGCGATGACCCGTCAAGATGATAATACGAATTATCATCTTGACGTCCCCTTGATCGGAGCGCAATATGACTATCGATCGCCTTGCTGATACGGATTATCAGCTGACCGAGAAAGGCACCCCAGTGTCAGGAACCCGCCGACGCGTCACGCAGCGCGACATCGCGCGCCTCAGCGGCGTCAGCCAGGCCACCGTGTCCCTGGTGCTGAACAACCGCCTCGACGCCGGCGTGCGCATCGCCCCCGAGACCCGCGAGCGGGTCCTGCGCGCCATCCGCGAGACCGGCTACGTCGCCGACCCCCTCGCCCGCCGCCTCGCCGACCGCAACAACCGCATCATCGGCGTGTTCACCTACGAGCCGGTGTTCCCCTCCGGCACCCGCGACTTCTACCACCCCTTCCTGGTCGGCATCGAGGAGAACGCCGAGCGCCGCTCCTGCGACCTGCTGCTGCTGACCAGCGCGCCGGTCCAGGACGGGCGCCGCCGCATCTTCGCCGAGGGCAGCCGCATCCGCCTGGCCGACGGCTGCGTGCTCCTGGGTCGCGACATCGACCGCGACGACCTGGCGCGCCTGATCGAGGAGGACATCCCGTTCGTCTCGGTCGGGCGGCGCGACGACGCCGGAGGACCGGTCCCCTACGTCGGCGCCGACTACGCCGCCGCCTCGGCGGCCATGGTCGGCCGCGCCCTCGACGCCGGACACCGCGAACTGGCCTACATCGGACGCGGCGAGGGACCGGAGTCCTACGCCGACCGCCTGCGCGGCTTCACGTCCGCGGCCCCCGGCACGGCCCGGCGGCTGCCCGCCCTCGACGCCGCCTCGCTCGACCGGCTCACCGCCGAAGGCGTCACCGCCGTGTTCCTCGAAGAGCCCGCCGACGTCCCGGCCGTCTCGGCCTGGGCGGCCGAGCGCGGCCTGCGGATCCCCGCCGACCTCTCCGTCGTCGCCCTCGGCGACCCGACCCGGCCGGTCTCGATCGACCTCGACGCCACCGGCTTCACCATCCCCCGCCGCGACATGGGACTCCAGGCCGTCGAAGTCCTCGACGCCCTCCTCGAAGGAGCCGAGACCCAGGCGCAGCGGCTGCTGCCGTGCGAACTGCACGACGGCACCACCCTCGCACCCCCCGCCACAGGAAGGAACCCCAGTTGAAGGCCGTGCCCGAGAAGGAACTGCGAACCGACATCCTCGTCGTAGGAGGCGGACTCGGAGGCGTCGCCGCCGCGCTCGCCGCGCTGCGCGCCGGCCGCCGCGTCGTCCTCACCGAGGAGTACGACTGGATCGGCGGCCAGCTCACCAGCCAGGCCGTGCCGCCCGACGAGCCCTCGTGGGTCGAGCAGTTCGGCGTCACCGCCTCCTACCGGAGCCTGCGCGAGGGCATCAGGGACTACTACCGGCGGCACTACCCGCTCACCGACGCCGCCCGCGCCAAACGCGACCTCAACCCCGGCGGCGGGCACGTCTCGAGGCTCTGTCACGAGCCGCGCGTGGCCGTCGCGGTCCTGGAGTCCATGCTCGCGCCCCACCTCGGCTCCGGCCGGCTGCGGCTGCTCCAGCCCTACCGGCCCGTCGCCGCCCGGACCGACGGCGACCGCGTCGAGGCCGTCGAGCTCGAACACCGCGACGACGGCGAACGCCTCGTCGTCTCCGCCCCGTTCGTCCTGGACGCCACCGAGACCGGCGAACTGCTGCCGCTGACCGGCACCGAGTACGTCACCGGCTTCGAGTCCGCCGAGGACACCGGCGAACCCAGCGCCCCCCGCACGGCCCAGCCGGACAACGTCCAGGCCGTGTCGGTGTGCTTCGCGATCGACCACGTCGACGGCGACCACACCATCGACAAGCCCGCCGACTACGCGTTCTGGCGCGACTTCCGGCCCGACTTCTGGGGCGGCAACATGCTCGGCTTCCGGGCGCCGAACCCGCGCACCCTCGAACCGGCCGACCGCACCTTCGACCCCAACCCCGACGACGACCCCCTGGCCGTCGTCGGCGACCAGCGGCGCGGCGGCGGCGACGTCAACCTGTGGACCTTCCGGCGGATCGCCGCCCGCCGCACCTTCGCCCCCGGCGCCTACGACAGCGACATCACCCTGGTCAACTGGCCGATGATCGACTACTTCCTGGCGCCCGCCCTCGACGCCCCCGACGCCGCCGAGCACCTCGAGCGGGCCCGCGGCCTGTCCTACAGCGTCCTGTACTGGCTCCAGACCGAGGCCCCGCGGCCCGACGGCGGCACCGGCTGGCCGGGCCTGCGGCTGCGCGGCGACATCACCGGCTCGGCCGACGGGCTCGCGCAGGCCCCTTACCACCGCGAGTCACGGCGCATCAAGGCCGAGTACACCGTCGTCGAGCAGGACCTGTCGGCCGCGGTGCGCGGCCCGGCGGGCGCGGTGTCCTACCACGACAGCGTCGGCATCGGCATGTACCGCATCGACCTGCACCCCTCCACCGGAGGCGACAACTACATCGACGTCGCCTCCAGCCCGTTCGAGATCCCGCTCGGCGCGCTGCTGCCGCGGCGGGTCGAGAACCTGCTCCCGGCCGCGAAGAACCTCGGCACGACCCACATCACCAACGGCTGCTACCGGCTCCACCCGGTCGAGTGGAACATCGGCGAGGCCGCCGGAGCGCTGGCGGCCTTCAGCCTCGACCGCGGCGTCGCGCCCCGCGCGGTCCGCGACTCCCCGGCACTCCTCGAAGCATTCCAGAGCCGGCTCGAATCAGGCGGTGTCGAGCTGCGATGGCCCGACATCGCCGCGTACTGACAAGGAGAACCCCTTATGAGAATCACACGTCGCACCATGGTCGCGGCCGCCGCGGCCTCACCGATCGCCCTGGCCGCCTGCGGCGGCGAATCCGACGACGACGGCCCGGTCACGCTGCGCGTGACCGTCTGGTCGGCCAACGAGGACCACCTCGCGCTGTTGAACGGCATCGCCGAGGCCTACCTGGCCGACCACCCCGAGGTCGAGGCGATCGAGTTCGACCCGCTGCCGTTCGAGGGCTACACCAGCACCCTCACCACCCAGATCGCCGGCGACAACGCCCCCGACCTGGCCTGGATCCTCGAGAACTCCGCGCCCGACTTCGTGACCACCGGCGCCCTCGTGCCCTTGGGCGACAAGCTCTCCAGCACCGACGGCTACGACGTCGACGACCTGGTCCCGGCCGCGACGGAGCTGTGGCGGCACGACGACGAGCTGTACGCCTACCCGTTCTCGACCTCCCCGTTCGCGATGTTCGTCAACAACGACCTGCTCGCCGAGGCCGGCCAGCCGACCGCGGCCGAACTCGCCGCCTCCGGCGAGTGGACCTGGGAGCGCGCGGTCGAGGCCGGAGCGGCCGTCCGGGCCCAGACCGGCGCCGACGGCATCGTCATCCGCGACTTCGACTACTCCGGCTGGGACAACCTCTCCACACTGTGGACCGGATGGGGCGCGCGGCCCTGGAGCGAGGACGGCACCGAATGCGGCTTCGCCGAGCCCGAGATGGTCGAGGCGATGGACTTCATGCACCGGAGCGTCTTCGAGCACGAGGCGATGCCCGGGCCGGGCACGACCGCCGACTTCTTCGCCGGCGAGGCGGCCATGACCGTCACCCAGATCTCCCGCGCCGGGCTCCTGGAGGACGCCGCGTTCGCCTGGGACCTCGTGCCGCTGCCCGCCGGGCCCGCGGGGGAGTACTCGGTCATCGGCCAGGCCGGCATCGGCGTCCTGGCCGTGGCCCCGCACCCCGAGCAGGCCGCCGACTTCCTGGCGTTCATGACCGGACCCGAGAACTCCCAGAAGCTCGCGCAGTACTTCCCGCCGCCGCGCCAGTCGCAGCTCACCGCCGAGGTCCTCGGCCAGGCGAACCCGCTGCTGAGCCCCGAGCAGCTCCAGACGGTCGTGATCGACCGCATCGACGAGGGCGTGGTCAAGCCCAGCCACACCGGCCAGGCCCAGATCGACCAGGCCGTGCGCGCCGCGCTCGACCCGCTCTGGACGGCCGACGCCGACGTCGAGGGCGTCTTGACCGAGGTCTGCGCGGCCATCGACCCGTTCCTGGCCCGATGAGCCGAGCAGACGCACCCACCGCCGAGACCGGCCGCCGAACGCGGCGACCGGGCGGCGGCCCGCGTCCGCGCAAGGGCTGGACCGCCCGGCGCCGCGACCTCCTGGCCGGATACCTATTCGTCGCCCCGCAGCTCCTCGGCAGCGTCCTGTTCGTCCTGGTCCCGCTGGCGCTGGTGTTCTGGTACTCCTTCCACGAATGGAACGTGCTGGTCGGCTCCTTCGAGTTCACCGGCACCGCCAACTACGAGCGCCTCGCCGCCGACCCGGCCCTGCCCGGGGTCCTCGCGGCCACGGCCACGTTCTCGGCCGGCCTGGTCGCGCTGAACCTCAGCCTGGCCCTGGCCCTGGCGGTCCTGCTCAACCAGAAGCTGCGCGGCACGGTCGTCTTCCGCACCCTGTTCTTCTCGCCGGTCGCGGTCACCCTCGTGGCCTGGACGATCGTGTGGCGGTTCCTGCTGCAGGACGACGGCGGCGTCAACGGCCTGCTGTCGGCGATCGGGACCGATGGCCCGAACTGGCTGCGCGGGGAGACCACGGCGATGATCGCCGTCATCGTGGTCCAGGTGCTCAAGAACGTCGGGCTCAACATGGTCCTGTTCCTGGCGGCCCTGCAGGGCGTCCCGCACGAGCTGTACGAGGCGTCCATGCTCGACGGCGCCGGGCGCTGGACCCGCTTCCGCCGCATCACCGTCCCGATGATCAGCCCCACGATCCTGCTGACCTCGATCATCACCGTGGTCGGCTCGCTCCAGGTCTTCGCGCAGATCGACGTGCTCACCGGCGGCGGGCCGGGCACCTCGACCACGGTGCTCGTCTACTACCTGTACCAGAACGCCTTCCAGTTCCACGACTTCGGCTACGGGGCGACGCTGTCGGTGCTGCTGTTCGCGATCGTCCTGGTGCTCACCGTCGTCCAGTGGCAGATGCGCAGGAAGTGGGTCGTCCATGAAGACTGAGCGCTCCGGCCGCGCCAAACTGGTGCTCTACGGCCTGCTGTGCCTCCTGGCCGTCCCGTTCGTGTTCCCCACCTGGTGGATGGTCACCTCCTCGCTCAAACCGGCGAACGAGATCTTCGCGTTCCCGCCGAGCCTGTGGCCCGGCGACCCGAGCCTGGACGCCTACGGCCGCGTGTTCGACTTCGCGCCGTTCGCGCAGCAGTACTTCAACAGCATGTACATCGCCGCGGTCGTCACCGTGGGGACCCTCGCGGTGTCCTCGCTGGCCGGGTACGCCTTCGCGCGCATCCGCTTCCCCGGCCACAACGCGCTGTTCCTGGTGATCCTGGTCGGGCTGCTCATCCCCAGCGAGGTCACGATCGTGCCGCTGTTCCAGATGTTCAACTCCTGGGGAATGATCGACACGCACTGGCCGCTGCTGCTGGTGCCGATCTTCGGCGCCCCCAGCGTCCTGGCGACGCTGATCATGCGGCAGTTCTTCATCGCGCTGCCGGTCGAGATCGAGGAGGCCGGCCGCATGGACGGGCTCGGGCGGTTCGCCCTGTACGCGCGCATCGCCCTGCCGCTGTCGCGGCCCGCGCTCGGGGCGGTCGCGATCTTCTCGTTCCTGCACAGTTGGAACCTGTACCTGGAGCCGGTGGTGTTCCTGTCGACTCCGGAGAAGTTCACGCTCCCGCAGGCGCTGACGCAGTTCGTGGACGCCTACGGCGGCCCGATGTGGGACGTCCAGCTCTCGGCGGCCACCATGTCGGCCCTGCCGGTGGTGATCGTGTTCGTCATCGCCCAGCGCCAGTTCGTGGAGGGCCTGGCCCACACCGGCATCAAAGGCTGAGGACCCGGGTGGGGCCACTCGGACGCCGCCCCGCCCGGTCTCAGAGCCCGCCGAGGCGGTCGACGGCCGCTTCCAGGACGTCCTTCCGCTTGCAGAACGCGAAGCGGACCTGCGTGCGTCCGGCGTCCGGGTCGTCGTAGAAGACCGCGTTCGGCACGGCGACGAGTCCGCAGCGCTCGGGCAGGGCGCGGCAGAAGGCGAAGCCGTCCCGCTCGCCCAGCGGCGCGATGTCGGTGGTGACGAAGTAGGTGCCCTGGGGCCGGTAGACCTCGAAGCCGGCGTCGGCGAGCCCGGCGGACAGCAGGTCGCGTTTGGCGCGCAGGTCGGCTCGGAGCTCGGCGAAGTAGCCCTCGGGCAGGCGCAGGGCCTCGGCGACGGCGTACTGGAAGGGTCCGGCGTTGACGTAGGTCAGGAACTGCTTGGCCGTGCGCACGGCGGCGACGAGCTCGGCGGAGGCGGTCAGCCAGCCGACCTTCCAGCCGGTGAAGGAGAAGGTCTTGGCGGCCGAGGAGATCGAGACCGTGCGCTCGCGCATGCCGGGCAGGGCGCTCAGCGGGAGGTGCTCCCTGTCGTAGGCGAGGTGCTCGTAGACCTCGTCGGTGACGACCAAGAGGTCGCGGGCGACGGCGAGCTCGGCGATGGCGGTCAGCTCTTCGCGGGTGAGGACCATGCCGGTGGGGTTGTGGGGGGAGTTGAGCAGCAGCAGGCGGGTGCGGGGCCCGATGGCGTCGGCGAGGGCGTCGAGGTCGGGGCGGAAGTCGGGGGCGCGGAGGGTGAGGGGGACCCGCTCGGCTCCGGCCATGGCGATGCAGGCGGCGTAGGAGTCGTAGAAGGGCTCGAAGGCGATGACCTCGTCGCCCGGCTCCAAGAGGGCGAGCATGGACGCGGCGATCGCCTCGGTGGCGCCGGCGGTGACCAGGACTTCGCCGTCGGGGTCGAAGGACAGGCCGTACCAGCGCCGCTGGTGCTCGGCGACTGCCTGGCGCAGCTCGGGGACGCCCTGACCGGGCGGGTACTGGTTGCCGCGGCCGTCCATGACGGCGCGGGCGGCGGCCTCGGCGATCTGCGCGGGGCCGTCGGTGTCGGGGAAGCCCTGCCCGAGGTTGATGGCGCCGGTGCGCGCGGCCAGGGCCGACATCTCGGCGAAGATCGTGGTGCTGAACCCTTCCAGCCTCCGGTTCAGCAGCGGCCTGTCCTGCATGCCATCGTCCCCACTTCCCGCATCCGACAAGATCCGACTTGCATTCTCCCAGAGCCCCGACCGGACGCCGAGCTCCCACGGCGCGCCGGGACGACATGAAGTAAGCCACGTCACGAAGCCTCGGCAATCGCATACTTATCCGGTGGTGAGTACGGTTGCCAGGGTGCGCACCATCGCGCTGCGCACTTGTGAGCGAACCGAGCGGCCACCGTCGTCCGCCCTGCTCGCGCGATAGAGAGGGGAGACGTGTGCCCGGCTTGGACGAGAAGCTACGAGACATCCACGACGAGGTGCTCCGCCGCAATCCCGGCGAGACGGAGTTCCACCAGGCCGTCCACGAGGTGCTGAGCAGCCTCGGGCCGGTCGTGGCCAAGCATCCCGAGTACGCCGACGCGGCGGTGATCCGCCGGCTGTGCGAGCCCGAGCGCCAGGTCATCTTCCGCGTCCCGTGGGTCGACGACAACGGCCAGGTGCAGATCAACCGCGGCTTCCGAGTCGAGTTCAACTCCGCTCTCGGGCCGTACAAGGGCGGCCTGCGCTTCCACCCGACGGTGTACCTGGGGATCGTGAAGTTCCTCGGCTTCGAGCAGATCTTCAAGAACGCCCTCACCGGTATGCCCATAGGCGGCGGCAAGGGCGGCTCGGACTTCGACCCGAAGGGCCGCTCCGACGGCGAGGTGATGCGGTTCTGCCAGTCGTTCATGACCGAGCTGTACCGGCACATCGGTGAGCACACCGACGTCCCCGCGGGCGACACCGGCGTGGGCGCCCGCGAGATCGGCTACCTGTTCGGCCAGTACAAGCGGATCACCAACCGCTACGAGTCGGGCGTGCTGACCGGCAAGGGCCTCACTTGGGGCGGCTCGCAGGTCCGCCCCGAGGCCACCGGGTACGGCACGGTGTTCTTCACCGACGAGATCCTGAAGGCCCGCGGCGACTCCTTCGAGGGCAAGCGCGTCGTCGTCTCCGGCTCGGGCAACGTCGCCCTCTACGCGATCGAGAAGGTCCACGAGTTCGGCGGCACCGTGGTGGCCTGCTCCGACTCGGGCGGCCACATCGTCGACGAGCGCGGCGTCGACCTCGCCGTGCTCAAGGAGCTCAAGCAGGTGCGGCGGGGCCGGATCGCCGAGTACCCCGAGCTGCGCGGGGGCGCCGCGCGCTACATCGCGGGAGGATCGGTCTGGGACGTGCCCTGCGACATCGCCCTGCCGTGCGCCACCCAGAACGAGCTCAACGGCCACGACGCCGCCACCCTGGTCGGCAACGGCTGCGCGATCGTCGCCGAGGGCGCCAACATGCCGTGCACCCCTGACGCGATCAGGGTCCTCGCCGAGGCGAAGACGGTCTTCGCGCCCGGCAAGGCCGCCAACGCCGGCGGCGTCGCCACCAGCGCCTTGGAGATGCAGCAGAACGCCTCCCGCGACTCCTGGTCGTTCGAGCACACCGAGCAGCGGCTCGCCGAGATCATGCGCGGCATCCACGACCGATGCCTGGAGACGGCCGAGGCCTACGGTTCCCCCGGCGACTACGTGGCCGGCGCGAACATCGCCGGATTCATCCAGGTCGCCGACGCGATGCTGGCACTGGGAGTCATCTGAAGCGCCGCACCGGGTGGCGGCACGCCCCGGGCGTGCCGCCACCCGGTGCGGCAAGCCGACGATCCATTCCCGCTCTGAAGTGCACTACCAGCTAGAACAGCAATAGCCCCGGCTGAGCGATAGGGAAACGGCCCGAGCCGCCCTGCGGGAATTCCACACGACCAGACCGGTACGTCGCGCCCGCAAGCGGTCGAACCTCGATTCTCGGCAAGAGTGCTGTACCCTGGCTACGGCCGCCTTCAGGCGGCCACCGGGACGTGGCGCAGCTTGGCAGCGCACCCGCTTTGGGAGCGGGGGGTCGCAGGTTCAAATCCTGTCGTCCCGACGCATGCAGCGGGCGAATCCGCAGGCAACTGCGGGTTCGCCCCTCAGGGTTCCGCCGGCGCCACAGACCGTGTCCGTCATTCGTCCGCCAGACGCAACATCAGCCCTCGACACTACCGGGTACCTTCCCGGACCTCAAGAGCTTCCATCGCGCGGATGTATCCGTGTCTCTCCCGTGAGATGCAATGAAGGGGATCGCCTTTCCTTAAATGCCGCAGCCAAATCAATGTGTCATCGAACGGATGCACAAGCGCTACAAGGAGCCTCGTGACTAGGCGCGAATCCGAGTTTACTCCCATCGGGGGATATCGCAGATGACTCTCATCAGCTAAGATCCGGTCGCATGAGCACTCCTGTAAACAGCATGTCCTTCAACGAGATCGTGACATCACAGGTTCCCCGCTTGCTGCAAACTGAAGGTTCGGTGCAAGCGGAGGATGCTGAGGAGATCGGGCAGGACATCCTCCATAGAGCCCAATGGTTCCGCTCGATCCCAGATGAGGACAGGAAAACGCTTGCTGCGGCTTTTTATGAAGAGTCCTTCGATCATAGGCCGCTCAACTCCTCAGGATGGACGAAGGCGTTTGTAACAGTTGTGGTGCGGAACAGTAAGTTGGAGAATGCGCACTCAAGTGGACAGATCTCAGATGTGGAGATCAAGCAATTGACCACGATGATGGCGCCTTCATTGGAAGTATTCCTGTCGACGAAGGATGAAATCCAATCAAATTCAACGGATGCCGAGTACTTTTATGGACTGCGTCGTAAGTATCCGCGAGCTTGGTCCGCCCTCGAAGGCGCTCATAGGTTGTTTGTCATCGGCGGCGGTCAGATCGAATATCGCTACGCGGCTTCACCTAGTCCGACTCTCGAGGATTTCGAGATTGTCGACAACATAGAGAGTCAGACCAAGTCGAAGAATAAGAAGCTGCAAACCTATGTATTCAATGCGATCGACGAGCGCGTGGATACCGCGATGTATGACCAATTGGTGAGGGCTGCTGAGGACCCTTTGATCTTCGGTGTTACTGCACTGAGTCGATTCTCACGAAATTCCGAAAAACAGTTCAGGATTATTGAATTCCTAATTGCCCATGAATGCGATATCCTCACTTCTAATATGCTCATCACGCCGAAGCGAGTGTTTGTGAGAAGTGGAGCACTAGTCAAACCGGTCTCGAATGACCCGATTGCATGTATGTTTGATTTGCGAGGTGTTGGAGGAGTTCATAAGAAGAAGCGAGCAGGCTGGGTAGAACTCGTAACGATGTAGAGGTGCATTGACGGCGCCGCGCCTATCGGGACTCCCGACTCTCTCCTTCCCTCGATGATTCCTCAAGCTGAAGCTCGCGCTTGCGCTGTTCTTCAATGATGTCTTCGACTCGCTCGGCAAATAGAGTGAGACGCTCTTTTTCTCCGAGATTTTTGTAATCGCGAATTCCGAGTTCCATTGCCTGGGACTCACGTGCGATTGAGTCCGCTGTTTGCTGCTTTGCAACGCTTCGTTCGCGGAACTTGAAGAATCCTGTCGCGCTAGAAGCGATTGCAACAATCATGCTCATCGACGCGGCAAGCCATTTAAACCAGGTCATGCTTGAAATCGCGGCGGCCGCAGCACTCGTTGAGCTGGCAGCGACTACTGCCCCAATGATGATAAACCATTGCAATGTGTTGCCGATTCGTCGATTTTGAGAAGCTTCACTTCGGTAACGATCCATCGTGGTGCGGATATTAATTCGATAGATTCGAAGGGACTCATCTTGTTGAGCCGCGTTTCGCGCGGCAAGTTGTGCTCTCTCATGATGGAGATTCAGGAGTTCATTCTGCTGCTTGGCAATCTCGGATTGCCTTGCCAAGATGTTCACCACGGCCATAGCTGTTGAAAACGCGGCGGCAATGAATCCAATGAAACTGAATATGCCGCTATGGTTCGCCCAAATTCCGATTACCATCGATGTTCCCAGGAATACGGCAACGATGATGCTCGAAATTAGCCAGATGAGCTTGAGAGTTCTCTGGGTCTTGAGAGTCCTGCTTTCTGATTCGGCAAGTGCGATCTTCTTGCCGTTTTCGCGAAGGTCGTAGTCGGTTTGGTCAGACATGTCAGCAGGCACAAATGCTCCAAGGTGGATAGGAGGTGCAAGTGCCAGAGATCATATCTATTGAACTGGTCGCACGAGGTCCCAAAAAATTCTCATTCGAGGCATTTCGGTCAAGTTTGGAGTCGGGTTGCCGACAGCTCGTGTTCTAGCCCGGCGAGAAGTGGAACGCAATTTGCATGGGCAGGACCAATTATGCGAGGCGTGGTCCTGTAGGACCCTGAATGTTGGGCTGCAAGGGTGGTTGGGCTGGGCTGAGTTCGGAGTTGTCGAAGCCATTGTGCTGCTGGGCATGCCGTTGTCGGGAGTGTCAGGAACTTGGCTCTGTCGCACTTTCGGGGGTTACCGAGCGTGGTCTGGGATGATGAGTCCGGTGTAGCTGCAGCGAGGTCGTACGTATTGTCTTTTCCGGACTGTCATCATTGGATATTGAAGAAGTTCGTGACCTGGGAGATCGTGTTCGAGTCATCGCGAAGACGACCGATGAGGTGGTGGCGTGTCCTGACTGCGGTATCGCCTCGCGCCGGGTCCACGAGTGCTGCGAGCGGACGGTCGCCGATGTACCCATCGATGCCCGCCCGGTAGCTCTGCGGGTGCGGCGCTTGCGCTGCGAAAACTGTGATTGTCCGCGCCGGACCTTCCGCGAGCAGGTCCCCGAGGTGCTCGAACGCTATCAGCGGCGAACCGGCCGACTGGCGGCCCAGATCGGCGCAGTGGTCAGCGAACTCGCCGGACGCGCGAGCCAGCGGACGCTGGCGGCGCTGTCGATGGCGGTCTCGCGGCATACTGCGATCCGGATGCTCCTACGCCTGCCCTTGCCGCCGCAGCGGACCCCGACGGTGCTCGGGGTCGACGACTTCGCGCTGCGCAAGCGACTTCGCTACGCCACGGTCCTGATCGACGCCGTGACTGGTGAACGCATCGACGTCTTGCCCGACCGCAAGGCCGACACCCTCCAAGCCTGGCTCGGGGCTCATCCGGGTGTCGAGGTCGTCTGCCGTGACGGCTCGGCTGCCTATGCTCAGGCGGTAGCGGACGCCCTGCCCGATGCGATCCAGGTTGCCGACCGCTGGCACCTCTGGCGGGGCTTCGGCGAGGCCTCACTCAAGGAGGTCGCCGCGCACGGGTCCTGCTGGTCGAAAGGCGGGCCAGCCTCGACCGCGACCAAACGGGCCCGGACCACCCTTGAACGCTGGCATGCCGTTCACGACCTGCTCAACGCCGGCGTCGGGCTCATGGACTGCGCCCGGCGCCTGCAACTGTCGCTGAACACGGTCAAACGGTATATGCGCGCCGCCGAGCCCGATCGGATCCGACCCACCCCGCAATACCGCACCACCCTGGTCGACCCCTACCGCGACCACCTGCGCCGCAGGCGATCCGAGGACCCGGCCGTGACCGTGAAGCAGCTGCTCGAAGAGATCAAAGCCCTCGGCCACACCGGCAGCCAGAACCTCCTGGACCGCTACATCAACCAAGGCCGCGTCGAAGCCGACCGCCGCCCGATCGCACCGCGCCGTCTGACCGGCCTGATCCTCACCGCCCCCGCCCACCGCAGCGGCAAGCAGCGCGATCTCGTCGACGAGCTCACCGGCCGCTGCCCGCAGATGAAGGCCCTGGTCGGACTCACCGGCGGCTTCGCTGCACTCCTGCGCCCCGAGCCAGGCAACGCCGAACGGCTCGAGGAGTGGACCACCGCCGTCCGCGCAGAAGACCTGCCCCACCTACACTCCTTCACCCGCGGCCTCGAACAGGACCGCGCCGCGGTCACCGCAGCCTTCACCCTCCCATTCCATAATGGTCGCACCGAAGGTGTCAACACGAAGACGAAGCTGATCAAACGGCAAATGTACGGCCGGGCCGGCTTCAAACTCCTCCGCCACCGCATCCTGCTCGGATCCCACCACTGACCGCTACCCCCGAAAGTGCGACAGAGCCAAGTTCCTGACACTCCCGTACCCCTATGAATGGCTGTGATCGGACGTAGCGTGGTATTATCCCGGCCGCGTGACCGTAGGATTACTACGGTCACGCGGTTCCGTGTCAGCACCGACGGGTCAAGGCCTCACGCGCCGGAGACCCCCTTCGGTCGGTGCTTTGACCAGCACCGAAAACCCTGCACGTCAACCAAACGCGTTAAAACTCAAGCCCGTGAAGGGTGAAAAGTCCCGTGCATCGTGGTGTGGAGCTGGCGTCGAGGCGGACCGCAAGGGAACCCCTCGGCTCGTTGGGGTTGCGCCGCAAAGGCATCTGTCATATATCGTCTCAGCATGAGTCCAGGTTTCGAGGCGTTCTTGCAAGTAGCTGGAGTGGTGGCGGGCATGGCAAGCGCCTGGTTCGCGTTCAAGCAGTACCAATCGACGGCGGCGTCGAAACGGAAAGGCGACGTCAACCGAAACGCGACTGCGGTGGTCCAAACGTTCGTCTGCGAACGGTACCCCAGACGGATTGAACTGGGATTCGCGCTCGCATGCGGAGGAGTTGCCTTTCTGGGAGTGGTTTGGTTTCTGGTGACATTCCTGTCCAATATAGAGAATCACAGAGACGTTGGCAATGGCCTCATTGTTCTAGCGATTTCTGTATTGATCCTATTTGGGGCGGCCACCATGTGGGAAAAGGCAACAGCGCCGTACACGGTCGAGCTGTCCAAAGAACACATCACTGTCCGTCAAACCCAAGAACCTCGGGAGCGTAGAATCGCATGGAGCAAGATTGACCACCTCGCGGACATGTATCACGATGGTCAGCGTCGGCGACTTATAGCAGTGTTGCCGACCGGCAGCGGCTACCTACCGAACCTGCCTAAGGACGAGTACATAAAGTATGAAAACGCCTATTTTCTGTGTGACTTCCAGAAGGTCACACCCTCGAAAAGGGCCTTCCGGGAGGCGGTAGTCCAGATCGCAGGTGTGGAAGTCTGGTAGCTGCACCGGTGCAGCTACCACCGAAGGCTGTTCTCGGGTCTACCTGGAACAACTGTCAAACAGGTCGGGGTGGGGGGTGATGCGTTTGGTAGCGTGGACTTGGAAGGCACCGGCAGCGCCAGCGGCGAAGTGGCAGCGATCGTCCAGATCGCCCTGGTGCCGCTCGGGCCCGTGCTTGAACCAATGACCGGCGACGCGTTCGCGACGTATGTGAACCCGGGCCGCCCGATCACGCCCCAACCGTGGTTGCCGCATCAGATAACTGACGCCACCGTGCGCGGCGGTGGTGTAGTCGCGGGCGCGGGAAGCACGCACGAGCGACTGCTTCTGCGTGCATCTGAATCTCAAGCACCCCAACGGAACCAAGGATGGAGTATTAGGTGACAGCGTCCGCTTCTCGATCAGCCTGGACCAGGCGCTTGACACTTCGGATGCTGACGCCATACTGGATGGCAAGGTCCTTCTGCTTGGCCCTGACGCTGAATGATGCGACGAGCGCGGTTCGCTGGTCGAAGGAGAGGCGCCGATGAAGCGGCCGAGGTATCCGTCCTGAATTGTCCTCGATGACGTACTCAGCTGCCGCGCTTGAGCGCCAGGAAGGGCCTGAAATCCCGGCATTGGGCGTGAGCGGGGCGGACAGGCGCACAAGTAGGCCGTCTACCTGCGGTGGCGTGTTCAAAGTAGCGAGTAGGGACCTGACCCTTTGGTGTTGACTGTCTAATGCTTTTGTCAAGTGTTGGAGGCGGGAATCTGCTCTTGGTAGGGGATCCGGTCGCGGAGGATGGCGAAGAGGACGTTGACGCGTCGGCGGCCGAGGGCGATCAGTGCTTGGTGGTGTCGTTTCCCTTCGGCGCGTTTGCGGTCGTAGAAGGTCCTGGAGGCTCGGTCGTTCTTGATGGCGCAGAACGCGGACTGGTAGAAGACGCGTTTGGGCGCGCGGTCGCCGCCGGTGGCGCGTTTATTGCGCCTGGTGTTGCCGGACTGGGACAACACGGGGGCGAGTCCGGCCGCGGCGGCCAGGGCGTCGCCGGAGGCGAAGCGGGTGAGGTTGCCTGCGGCGGCGAGGAACTCGGCGGTCAGGGCGGTCCCCATCCCCGGCCCGCTCGCGCATCCCCATCGTCGCGAACAACAAGGACGTACTCAAGAAGGTAGGACACCCTGAGACCCGGACTTGTAGGGTTCGGGGTGCTCGAGCAGGTGTAGGACGTAGCCTGCGTGGAGCCGGGAGCTTCGCCCTTGGAAGGGGAGCTCCCGCCGCCCCAGGACGGCTGGTGCGCGTCATTCCATCGGGGCAGAAGAACCCCGTGGACGCCATACCCATGGGGTGCATCGTCTGTCGCGAGGTCGCAGCCGAGGATGGCGGGCATGGAGTTCGAACGCCTCATTGCGTGCCTGCGCCGGCGGATGATCAGTTGCTCGTGGGCGCGGCGTAGCGCGCGACTATCGTCTTGGCCGCTTCGTCCACCACGCGGAGCGTCGTTTCTTCACTGAGCGACCAGTTGCCGTGGACGAGGCGGGGCCAGAAGACGACGGCGGCGATCATGCCGAGGAACTGCGCTGAGGCCGTGTCTGGATCGTCCACGTCGGCGGTTCCTGCGGCGTTCGCCGCTTGGAAGTAGCGCCGCAGCGCCGCGAGTACGGGCAGCGTGCCGAAGTCGAAGGTCCGCTCGCGCAGTTCGGGGAACCTCGGCGACTCGGCGATCACGGCCCGGATCAGGTCCGCCATCCGAGGGCGGGACAGCAGCTTTGCGTACGCGAGGCCCAAGGCGACCAGGCCCGCGTGGAAGTCTCCCGGCGGCGGGTCCACGAGCGCTCCCTCGGCCGTGTCGCCCGCTGCGAGCACCGTTGCTTCGAACAGCTCCGCCTTCGTCGGGAACTGCTTGAACAGCGTCGCCTTGGAGACCCCGGCGGTCTGGGCGACCCGC
The DNA here is from genome assembly GCF_000427885.1 of Glycomyces tenuis DSM 44171. Taxonomy (GTDB): domain Bacteria; phylum Actinomycetota; class Actinomycetes; order Mycobacteriales; family Micromonosporaceae; genus Glycomyces; species Glycomyces tenuis. The sequence continues at coordinate 35,050 of NZ_ATYW01000016.1, read as the reverse complement.
GCCAGCGAGGTCCGGTCGTAGCCGGCTTCGAGGAACAGGCCCGCGGCCGCGTCGAGGATGGCCGCACGGTTGGTCGCGGCGACCTGTCGATGGTAGGCGGAGAGTTCGCGTGGCATGTGCCCAGTATGACATGGAGGTGAGTCACTTGACTCACCACTGGATTGTCGGTATCCTCGACTGAGGCGAGTCGGCTGACTCACCTCAAGTGAAGGAGCCGGACATGGCCAAGCTCATCTACTCCATGATCACCTCGCTCGACGGCTACGCCGAAGCGGCGGAAGGCGACCTCGGCACCGGGGCCGACGACGAGGAGGTGCACACCTTCATCGGCGACACCTTCCGCCACGTGGGCACCTACCTCTACGGCCGGCGGATGTACGAGACGATGGTCTTCTGGGAGACCGCGCACGCCGAGCCCGACGTGCCGCCGCACATCCTCCAGTACGCCCGCGACTGGCAGGCCGCGGAGAAGATCGTCTACTCCACCACACTGGAGTCGGTCTCCAGCGCGAAGACCCGGATCGAGCGGACCTTCGATCCCGAGGCGGTGCGCAAGCTCAAGGCCGAGTCCGATCACGACCTCACCGTCGACGGCCCGAACCTCGCCGCGCAGGCGATCGTGGCAGGCCTGGTGGACGAGTACCACCTGTTCATCACCACGAGCGTGGTCGGCGGCGGCAAGCGGTTCTTCCCCGGCGGCGTACGCCTCGATCTCGACCTGGTCGAAGAGCGTGCCTTCGACAGCGGACTGATCTACGCGCGCTACCGGACCCGCTGAGCCGCAGTCGACGCGCAGGTCGCCTTCGATCATCTCGTCGACGGGGCCGCGTCCCTGCCGCCCGTGTCGGGCCAGGCGTCGCCGACGCCCTGGGGCGCGACGAAGATCGCAGTGCCGTTCGCCTGCGCTTCGCGCCCGTAGCAGGAATGGATCGGGGCCGATGACTTTCGAAGAGACCGACGGAATGGGCCCGGCGACCACGTCACCGGGCCCATGATCATGTGCGGGTCACGAGGTGTAGCGCGGCGTTTGCCGCGCGAGCACCAGGTCTGAGTCGGGCCATGAGAGCTCCTGCCCGGTCGGCGTGAAGGAGGTCGGGGGCGGAGTGCCGAGCACGAAGTTCGCCTCGACCACGGAATCGGGGACGATATCGACCTCTACCGTCGCGGACCCGGACTCGTCGTCCACCGCTTCGAGCTGCGCGAGCCCGGAGCCGGGGGCGAAGGTCCAGTACTGGCCGTCGGCGTCCGAGGTGCCGTGATGGCCCGAACCGGTGTGGGTGACCTGGGCGCCCGCGACCGGCGCGCCGCTCTGGTCGGTGACCGTGCCCCGCACCAGTCCGCCTGCGATCGGAGCGCAGTCGGCCACGCCTCCGACGAGGACATCGTCGACCTGCCACCAGTAGGTCGATCTGTAGGCGTGGTAGTAGTGGAATTTCAGCTGGGCCTCCTGCGCCCCGGCCCACGCGGTCAAGTCGACGGTCACCGTGGTGTCGCGCACCGATTCCTCGGCCGCCCAGACTTCCTCCCAGCTCTGGCCGCCGTCAACGCTGATCGCCACGTCCGCTCGCGAGTGCGGGGCGTACATGTAGAAGTCGGTGGCGAAGAACAGGACCGGTTCAGGGGCGCTCGCCAGGTCGAACACCGGTGAGACGAGGTCGGTGTCCATGACGCCGCCGCCGACTGGATCGGCGAAGGCGAAGCCGCCTGAGCCGGGCGTGCGGTTGCCGGTGCCGAAGGGGTCCTCGAACGTCCACGGCTCGGAACCGCGGTTGACCACCGTCCAACCCACTGGCGCGGTCTCGGATTCGAAACCGGTGCCCAGCGGGTCGTAGGCGTAGCCGGGAGCGGTGCAACCGTTCGCGACCGGCACTTCGATGAGCAGATCGGTCGCGTCCGCGGCGACCCGGACGGTCTGGTATCCGCCGTAGTCGGCTTCGACGACCAGCTCCACCCCGCCTATGGGCAGCGTCAGTTCGAACTGCCCGGTGAGCGGATCGGTCGTCGTGGACACCTCACCGCCCGCCGTGGCGACCGTCGCCGCCAGCGGCCAGCCGTGGCCGGAGCCGTCGACGACGGTGCCGGTGACCACGGTGGTCTCAAGCGGGGTCAGTGTCGCGTCGAATTCGACGGTCTGGTCGGCTGCCACCGTCACTGTCCCGGCGGCCGGCTCGTAGCCGAACTTCGTGACGCTCACCGCGTGCTGCCCGGCCAGGGCGAACGAGACGGTGTAGGTGCCGTCGGCTCCGGTCGTGGCGCGCCGGTCGAACGCTCCGTCGAAGACCAGTTCCGCGCCTTCCAACGGCGTGCCGTCGGTGTCGGTGACGGTACCGGTGATGGAACCGGATTCGCCTTCGGGGAGGGCCTGGGCGCCCGCGAACGCGTCGATGCGCCCGTGTCCGTGGACGTTGTTCGCCTCGTCAGTGCCACCGCACTGGTCGTCCTCGGTGAAGCGGGCCGAGTCGGTGAGCATTTCGTAGACCAGGCCGTAGTCGCCCCGGAGCGCGGGCTCGGCCTCCATCATCAGGGCGATCGTCCCGGTCACGTGCGGTGCGGCCATCGAGGTCCCGCTCATCAGATCGTAAGTGCCGCCGGGCATCGAGGAGTAGATGCGGACGCCGGGGGCGGAGACGTCGGGCTTGCCCCGTCCGTCGCTGGTGGGGCCCCGGGAGGAGCCCTCGGCGATCTCACCGCTGGAGTCGTAGGCGCCTACGGCGATCACGTTCGCGTAGGCGCCGGGGGGAATACCGGTGGCGCATTCCGGTCCGCTATTGCCCGCGGCGAAGACCGGGATGATCCCGGCGGCGTGCCACAGGTTGACGATGTCCTGGTAGTACGGGTCGTCGTCGCCCGTCGTGTCCCGGCCCCAGGAGTTGTTGACGATGTCGGGCGCCTTGGACGGGTCGGGGTCGTTCCCCTCCGAGTCGGTGGGCGCGGCGATCCACTGACCGGCCTTCAGCACCGATTCCATGCTGGCGCCGTAGTAGTTGACGGCGATCCACTCGGCACCGGGGGCGACGCCGATCTGGTTGCCCGCCCCGTCGTCGCCGACCATGGTCCCCACCGTGTGGGTGCCGTGGCCGCTGTTGCTGATGTCGCATGGCGTGCCGCCGCAGATCCCCTCGACATCGTAGAAGTTGTAGTCGTGGGTGAAGGTGCCGTCGCCGTTGTTGCCCCGGTACTGCTCCACGAGCGCCGGGTGATCGTATTGGACACCGGAGTCGATGCTGGCGACCACGACGCCTTCGCCGGTGACGCCGAGTTGCTCCCAGACGCTGGGGGCGTTGACGTCCTCGACACCCCATGCGGTGGAGGTCGGTTCGAAAGCGGACTCGACCGGTTCGACGGGCACGACTTCAGGGCTGTCGACGATCGCTGCGACCTGGTCGAAGGCGGCGATGGTCTCGAGCAGCCCGATCCCGCCGGTCACTTTGACCGCCGATGAGGCCCAGTAGGACTCGTACTCGACGCCCGCCTGCCCGAGTGCGGTGGTCAGGTCGGCCTGGGAGGACTCGGCGAAGTCCATCGCCGCTTCGACGGCGGCTGCGCCTTTGTCGGCCTTGGTTTCGGCATTGAGCGCGGCCGAATAGTCCGGGCCGCCGTGGAACTGTACCCAGAGTTCGGCCTCGCCTTCGCCGGCGATCTCGGCCAGCAGCTCGGGTTCGACCTTCTGCTCCATCAGTGCTGTCGCGTCGGAATCGGTCTGCGCCCATGCGGGTGCGGCAACGGCGAAGACCGATGCTAGCGCTCCCACGAGCGAGACGGCGAGTACCCGACGCCATCGTTGCGTCCGTGACAAGATGGCTCCTTGCTTGGCGGTAGCGGCACCGGGGTGGTCGGCGCCGATGGTGATCGGAATGCAAAGGAATTCGGTTCCCCTGGGTCCCACCATGACAGGGCAGGTTCATGAGTCAAAATGGACATAATGGAGAAATCACTGGGAACTATGTGGAATCCCTGATCGAGTGTTGCAATTCACAGTGGATGATCGATCCCGCCCCGGGGCCGCTCAACCGCTGCGGGCTCTGATCCTCGCCGGACGGGAGGGGCGCATGTCATGGGTGTTCCCGCCGCGGCGAGGATCGTGAGCGGTTGCCGCAGCGGTCTGCCGCCTCCTTGTCGGTGGCGGACGGCGGCGGCGGCGATGTGGCCGTCGGTGCCCCATGCCCACGGGCGCCGATCTTCGGCATGGCAGGCGATGTCGAGCCTGCCGTGTGAACGGCCGTGCCGGCGGTACCGGTCTGCGGCAGTGGATCATCGCATCTTGACATACCGAAAAATTGATGCTTGTCTATTTCTTGGTTGGGTTAAGGAAATCTCATCATCGCCCCTGGTACGCCCACTTCAGGCGTTCGGCGGCCCTCACGATGCGAATGGAAACGACATGAGATTCAGAAGAACCCTCTCCAGCGCGCTGGTCGCCTTGGTGACCGGAGCGCTGGCCTTCTCAATGACCTCGACGGGCGCCGAGGGGCAGGAGGCGCCGACGGACGCCCAGGTGTTCGAGGCCGAGGACGGAGCGCTCCAGGGCGTGACGGTCGGCTCCAGCGCTTCGGGGTACTCGGGCACCGGGTACGTCGAAGGCTTCGACGAGGCCACCGATTCGGTGACCATCACCGTGCCCGACAGCCCTGGCGGTCTGCACGACCTGACGATCCACTACCGCGCCCCGTACGGGGAGAAGCAGGCCTACCTGCAGCTCAACGGCGAGGGCGCCGGCAGCGTCACCTTCGCGGCGATCGATACCTTCAGCACCGTCTCGGCGGGTCGGATGCTCCTGGAGGAGGGCGAGAACACGATCGCGATCGTCAACAACTGGGGCTGGTACGAGATCGACGCCATCAGCCTCGCCCCCAGCGAGCCGCGGCCGCCGCACCAGGTGAGCGGGATTCCCGTGGACCCCGACGCCACGCCCGAAGCCCGAGAGCTGCTGGCCGACATCGCCGCGAACTACGGCGAGAACATCCTCAGCGGACAGCAGGATGTGGCGGACGTCGAGTGGGTGGAGCAGAACGTCGGCAAGGCCCCCGCGGTGATGGGTGTGGACATGATGGACTACTCGCCCAGCCGGGTCGAGCGCGGCACCGTGGGCACCGACGTCGACGCCGCCCTGCCGTGGGCCGAGCGCGGCGGCATCGTCACCTTCACGTGGCACTGGAACGCGCCGACGGGGCTGATCGACGAGCCGGGCAAGGAGTGGTGGCGCGGCTTCTACACCGACGCCACGACCTTCGACGTGGCGGCGGCGCTGGCGGACAAGGAATCCGAGGAGTACCAGTTGCTGCTCCGCGACATCGACGCGATCTCCGAGGAACTGCTGCGGCTGCAGGACGCCGGCGTGCCGGTGCTGTGGCGCCCGCTGCACGAGGCCGAGGGCGGCTGGTTCTGGTGGGGCGCCAAGGGCCCCGAACCCGCCAAGGAGCTGTGGCGGATCATGTACGACCGCATGGTCGACCACCACGGGCTGCACAACCTGCTCTGGGTGTGGAACTCCACGCAGACCGAGTGGTACCCGGGCAACGACGTGGTGGACATCATCTCGGCCGACGCCTACCCGCAGGCCGGCGACTTCGGACCGATCAGCGGCACTTACGAGAAGCTGGTCGAACTCGTCGGCGACGAGAAGCCGGTGGCCCTCACCGAGAACGGCTCCATCCCCGATCCGGACCTCCTGGAGGCCTACGAGGCCGACTGGAGCTGGTTCAACACCTGGGCGGGCGATTTCATCCGCGACGGTGTCCACAATCCCCCCTCCCACCTGGAGCACGTCTACAACCACCCCCGCGTCATCACCCTGGACGAGCTGGATGAATGGCGCTCCGGCTCGGAATCCGAAGCTCCCTCCGCTCCCGGCGCACTGGCAGCCTCGGACGTCGGCAGCGACCGGGCGACCCTCACCTGGGAGGCGGCCGAGCCCGGTTCGGCCGAGATCGCCGGCTACGAGGTGTACGCCGGAGACGTGGGCGGCGATCCGCTCGCCGTCGTGGAGGCGCCCGCCACCACCGTGACGCTCACCGATCTGGCACCGGGCACCGCCTACACCTTCCGAGTCGTCGCCGTGGACGCCGAAGGCCGTGCCTCGGCACCGTCCGCGCCGGTCGAAGTGACCACCGAAGGAGCAGACCCCGCCGGGGCCTGCACCGTCGACTACCAGGTCAGCGCCGACTGGGGCAACGGGTTCGTGGCGGAGGTCGCGATCACCAACGAAGGCCCGGCCCTCGACGCCTGGGAGCTGGGATTCGCCTTCCCGGGGAGCCAGCAGGTCAGCAACGGCTGGAACAGTGACTGGGCCCAGAGCGGAAACCAGGTCACCTTCACCGACGCCGGATGGAACGGCACGCTGGCCTCGAACGAGTCCACCACCATCGGGTTCGTCGGCAGCTACAGCGGCGGCAATCCCGCTCCCGAGGCCTTCACCCTCAACGGCGCTTCCTGCGCCGTGGGCTGAGCGGCCGGTCGGAGTCCGGTGCGGTCCCGCACCGGACTCCGGCGCTGCGGCGAAACAAGCGACCTCGGCCGGCCGGCGTTCGAAGACGACTGCTCGCCATTGCGGCTGAGCGAACGAGCTCGTGGGTCGCCGGGCTCGGGGAGTGTCGGAACACTCGTGCGCGAAGCGTTTCCGTCGCGGCCGTCTGCAGTGGTCAAGCTGAGCGACGGGCAGTTCGGCGACCCGTCGCGGATGGTGGGACCGGCTTGTGGCGGCTGATCCGCCTGGCGTGAGCGGTTGGATGCGGCGCCGCTCTCATCGCTCCGACGCCGTGGCCGACGGGCATTTCCATTTCGGGCGCATGTGTTATATATTTATAGTTGCAAATATCTCCTTTTATTGGGAGCGCTACCATGCTCAGATCGAGAAACCACCGCATCAGAAGCCTCATCCTCGCGTTCGCCGCGGTGGTCATGGCCGGTGCTTCGGCGCTGTTCTTCACCGCCCAGACAGCCTCCGCGCACGGCACGGCGACCTCGCCGCCCGCGCGGCAGTACAGCTGCTGGGAGCGCTGGGGCGCCGACCACACGAACCCCGGCATGGCCACTGAGGACCCCATGTGCTACCAGGCCTTCCAGGCCAACGCCAATGCCATGTGGAGCTGGATGAGCCTGCTCCGCGAGGGCATGCAGGGGCAGCATGAACAACGCATCCCGGACAACCAGCTCTGCTCCGGCGGCAACGCCGGCTACGCTGCGCTCGACGAGCCGGGGAACTGGCACACCACCTCGCTCAGCAACAACTTCACCCTCCATTACGAGGACCAGGCGACGCACGGGGCGGACTACTACTGGGTGTACGTCACCAAGCAGGGATACGACGCCACCACCGACGCGCTCGACTGGGGCGACCTCGAACGGGTCGTCGAGACCGGCGTCTACCAGCCGGGCGAGCCGGTCGACATCCCGGTGAGCGCGCCGGGCCGGACGGGGCACCACGTGGTCTACGTGGTCTGGCAGGCCAGCCACCTCGACCAGACCTTCTACTCCTGCTCGGACGCGTGGTTCGGCGGCGGCTCGCAGCCCGACCCGACCGACCCGCCGGATCCCACCGACCCGCCGGACCCGACCGACCCGCCGGCCGACGGCGAGTGCACCGCCACCTACACCGTCGCCAACGACTGGGGTTCGGGCTTCACCGCCAGCGTCGAGGTCGCCAGCACCGGCGGCTCCGGCTCGTGGGAGGTGAACTGGACGTGGCCGGGCGACCAGCAGGTCACCAACAGCTGGTCGACCACGCTGAACCAGTCCGGATCGTCGGTCACCGCGACCGGCGCCTCCCACAACAACACGCTTGCCTCCGGGCAGTCCACTTCGTTCGGATTCAACGCCGCTTACGGCGACTCGAACACCGCTCCGGAGCTGACCTGCACCATCGGCTGACCGTCGAGCGGATACCGGGCGGTCTCGGCCCCAGCGGTCGAGACCGCCTTCACTCTGCGATGGCGTGGTCGAAGCAGCGAGCCGTTTCAAGGCATTGCGCCGGTGCGACCCGTCGGTGGACTGCGGCCGAAGGCCGTGCGGAGCACGGTCGCGGCGCCGAATCCGGTGAAAGCGCTGACGCGGGAGCCGCGCGATATCCCCCCGCGGCATGGCCGACCCGGTTATTCTCTGGCCCATCTGCGACGGACCCGCCGCCGGTCGAAGCGACATCGGTCCGTAGGGGAGGGGGCTCCGCGGTGAACGACGACGTGAGACCGGAGATGCCGCGGTGGGTGGACCTGGCGCTCACCATCATCATGGCGCTGGCCGCCGTCGGCACCGCTTGGGCGGGCTTCCAGAGCGCGAAATGGAGCGGCCTCCAGGCCATCGCCTTCGCCGAAGCCGGAGCGGCCCGGACCGAGTCGGCCAAGGCCAGCACCGACGCCGGGCAGGACCGCCTGGCCGACACCGTCACGTTCACCTCCTGGCTCGAAGCGCTGCAACAGGAGATCGTCGCCGGGACCTCGCCGCGCCCCCAAGGCGACTACACCCCGAACGACGAGGAGCTCTCGGGCTTTCTCTACGAGCGGTTCCGCCCGGAGTTCAAACCCGCCGTGGACGCCTGGATCGCCACGCAGCCGCTGATCGACCCCGACGCCCCCGCGACCCCGTTCGAGATGCCCGAGTACACCCTCGAATCCGACGCCCGCGCCGCGTCGCTCGTCGAGGAGGCCGAGGCGTCGACGCAGGAGGCGCACGACGACAACCAGCGCTCCGACAATTACGTCTTCATGGCCGTGATCCTGGCGCTCGCGCTGTTCTTCGCCGGCGTCGCGGGCCGGTCCAGGACCCTGCGCTCGCAATACCTGCTGTCGATCGCCGCCACGGTGACCTTCGTGGGGGCGGCGATCGTGCTGCTGGTGCTGCCCAAGACCTTCTGACCGGCCTTCAGGGAGCGACCGCGTCCGGCGGAGGTATCCGAGGAAACCGCGGATGCCCGGCCGTCCACGGTGTAGCGTCCCATCCAGGAGCCGCGCGACGCGGCGCCGCAGAGCGGCGGGGAGGCAGACATGCAGGGCAAGGCACCCGTGGACCTGGTGCTGGTCGAGTTCTCTGGGAACCGTTTCGACGGGCGGGTCCTCGACGAGCTCGAACGGCTCGACGCCGACGGCACGATCAACGTCCTCGACGCGCTGCTGGTCAGCCGCGGCGCCGACGGCTCGGTCGAGTGGATCGAGGCCTCCGGCGCCGATGAGCGCCTCGACGCCCTCGTCGGCGAACCGGCCGGACTCCTCAGCGCCGAAGACGCCGAGGCCGTCGCCGAGGAACTCCAAGCCGACACCGCGATCGGGATGCTCCTGTTCGAGCACACCTGGGCCGCGACCCTCGCCGAGGCCGTTCGAGGCGTCGGCGGCCACCTGCTCGACTGGGAACGCGTCCCGGCCGCCGCCATCGCCGAACTCGCCGAGAACTAGGAGGCACTGCCATGATTCGACGCGTCGGACGCCCTGGCCTGCTCGGCACCATGGCCCGCACCGCCGTCATCGCGGGTACCGCCGGAGCCGTCAACCGCTCCATGAACCGCGCCGCGGACAACCGCGCGCAGACTCGGGCCGACGCCGAGGCCTACCGCGAGCAGCAGCAGTCCGCTCCCGCCGCGGGCGGTGGCGGCGAGGACGTGATCACCAAGCTCGACCAGCTCGCCCAGCTCCACGCCTCAGGCGCCCTCACCGATGAGGAGTTCGCCGCCGCCAAGACCAAGCTCTTGGCCTGACCCCGCGGGTGTCGGTATTGGAGCCGGAGCCTCGGTCTCGCCATGCGTTGCAGAGCGGCCCCGGCGCCTTGCCTCTGACGTGTGAATATTACTGTTCACCAGGTATTCCGTACGCGTCGGTGTGAGACTGTCGCCATGACAGCTTCGAAACCAGCATCACCGTCGGTCGCGGCTCAGCAGCGGGAGCTGCTCGGCCGCCTGCCATTCTCGGACACGCGCGACTTCGACGACGCGACCCGGGGTCTCATCGCCCGCCGCGAACCGGGCGCCGTCACCGGCCAGGACGGCGAGACCGTGTGGGACAACGACACCTACGACTTCCTCGACGGCGACGCCCCCGACACGGTGAACCCGAGCCTGTGGCGCCAGTCCCGACTCAACGCCATCGCGGGCCTGTTCGAGGTCGTGGAGGGCATCTACCAGGTCCGCGGACTCGATCTCTCCAACACCACGTTCGTCGAGGGCGACGAGGGCGTCGTCGTCATCGACACGCTCCTGTCCGCCGAGACCGGCGCGGCGGCCCTCGCGCTCTACCGCGAGCACCGCGGGGAGCGGCCGATCAAGGCCGTCGTCTACACCCACTCGCACGCCGACCACTTCGGCGGCGTCAAGGGCTTCGTGACGCAAGAGGAGGTCGACGCCGGGGCGGTCAAGATCTTCGCACCCGAAGGGTTCGTGGAGCACGCCGTCTCCGAGAACGTCTACGCGGGCACCGCGATGAACCGCCGTGCCGCCTACATGTACGGCGCGGTCCTCGCCCGCGGCCCCCACGGCCAGGTCGGGGCGGGCCTGGGCCAGACCATCTCGACCGGCACCGTCACCTTGATCCCGCCGACCGACGAGATCACCACCACCGGCCACGAGGCCACCGTCGACGGCGTCCGCATGGTCTTCCAGATGGCCCCCGAGACCGAAGCGCCCTCGGAGATGCTCATCTACCTGCCGGACTTCAAGGCGCTGTGCACGGCCGAGGACGCGACCCACAACTTCCACAACATCCTGACGCTGCGCGGCGCGGTCGTGCGCGACCCGCATGTGTGGTCGAAGTACCTGACCGAGACGATCGACCTGTTCGGCGGCGACGCCGAGGTCGTCTTCGCCTCGCACCACTGGCCCACCTGGGGGAACGAACGCGTCGTCGAGTTCCTCACCAACCAGCGCGACCTCTACGCCTACGTCCACGACCAGACGCTGCGCCTGCTCAACAAGGGACTCACCGGGTCCGAGATCGCCGAGGAGCTCACGCTCCCTCCCGTGCTCGAGAACGCCTGGAACGCCCGCGGCTACTACGGCTCGCTCAATCACAACGTGAAGGCGATCTACCAGCGCTATCTCGGCTGGTTCGACGGCAACCCCGCGAACCTGTGGCAGCACACGCCCGTGGAGCGCGCCAAGCGCTACCTCGCGCTGGCCGGCGGGGCCGACAAGGTCGTCGACGCCGCGCGCACCGCGTTCGAAGCGGGGGACTACCGCTGGGCCGCCGAGATCCTGGGGCACGCGGTCTTCGCCGAGCCCGGCCATGCCGAGGCGAGCGCCCTCCTGGCCGATACCTACGAGCAGCTCGGATACGGCGCCGAGAACGGCACCTGGCGCAACTTCTACCTCTCGGGAGCCACCGAGCTGCGTGAAGGGAACTTCGGCACGCCGACCGAGACGACCTCGGCCGACATGATCGGCCAGCTCTCGCCCGAGCTGTTCTTCGCCGCCATCGCCCTCCAGGTGGACGGCCCGAGGGCCTGGGACGAGCGGCTCTCGATCGACGTGGTGCTCACCGACACCGGCGAGCGGTACCGCCTGCGCCTGGCCAACGGCGTGCTCACCCATTCCAGCGCGCCGCAGTCCGGCGACGCCGACGCCACGGTGACCGCGCCCGGCCGCGCGCTCCCGGCGATCATGGTGGGAGGACTCGATCCCGAGAAACTCGCCGAAGCGGGCATCGAGATCAGCGGCGACGAAGGAGCCCTCCGGCGCCTTGCCGCCGTACTCGACCCGGGTGATCCCGACTTCGCCATCGTCACGCCCTGACGAACGCGTCGTCGGCCGCTCGTCGACGCAGCGCCGCACCGGATCGCGAGCCCTGGGCACCAAGGCTCGCGATCCGGTGCGGCGGCCGTTGCACCCGGCGGTCCGGCGGCTCACCGGGCGGTCTCACCCCAGGCCCGCCCGCCATCGTGCCGAAATGCGCCCCGAGCCTCGACCCCGTCTTTCCGGCTCAGTCGTCGGCCGCGTCCGAGCCGCCGCCGGAGCCCTCCCCCCGACGTCTGAAGGCCTCGGCCGCGGCGCGCACCGAGCGGTAGACCGGCAGGTCCCGTGCCAGCCCGGTGCGGTCGAACATGCGCCGCAGATCGGCGCGGGCCCGGGCGACCACCAGCACCGTGCCCTGCCGGGACAGCTCGTCGCGGAGGTTTTCGAGCGCTTCGATGCCGCTGGCGTCGATGTAGGTCACCGCCTCGCAGTTGAGGACGAACCACCGCGGCGCCGGATCGGCGAGCGACATGGCGCGCTCGGTGAAGTACTGGGCGTTGGGGAAGTAGAGCGGCGCGTCGAACCGGTAGACGACCATGCCTTCGACCAGGGCCGCCTTCGGGTGGTGGACGATGTCGCGGTAGCCGTCGACGTCGGAGACCGACCCGAGCACCGCGTCGTGGGGGCGGATCGACCGGTACACGAACACGCCCGCCGAGAGCGCGATCGCGACCATCAGACCGCCGAGGACGTTCAGGGCCAGCACCCCGAGCAGCGCCGCGAGCGCGAGCCCCGCTTCGGTGTCGTGGACTCTGCGCAGACGCCGGACGCCTCCGAAGTCGACCAGCCCGAGGGCGGCGCCGACGATGACCACGCCGAGCGCCGCGCTCGGCAGCGGTTCGACCAGCGCGGTCGCGAACAGGGCGACGGCCGCGGTCACGGCCGCGACCACGATCGACACGACGGGCGAGGCACCGCCGGCGTCGTCGTTGACGGCCGTCCGGGAACCGCTGGAGCCGACCGGGACCGCGCTCGTGACGCCCGCGACGACGTTGGCCGTCCCGAGGCCGAGGAGCTCGCGATCGGCCTCGACCGCGTACCCGTGCTTCTTCGCGTAGACCCGGGTGATCGCCGCCGCGTCGGCGAAGCCGACCAGCGCCATGCCCGCGGCGGGGACGACCAGGGCGCTGAGCCGCTCGAATCCGACCGACGGCAACGCCGGCAGCGGGATGCCGGAGGCGACATCGCCGACCACGGCGACACCGTGGGCCTCCAGGTCGAGCGTGACCGAGGCCAGGACCGCCACGGTGACCGTGACCAGCCCGGCGGGGACACGCGGCGCGAAGCGGCGCAGCAGCAGATAGGCCGCGAGCAGGCCGACCGAGAGCGCGACCGTGGGCCAGTGCGCCGAGGCGACCTCGGTGACGTTCTCCCACAGCCGCGGGAAGAAGCCGTTGGAGGCGATGTCCAGGCCCAGGAGCTTGCCGAGTTGCCCGACGATGATGATGCCGGCGACGCCGTTGACATATCCGAGGAGGATCGGCTTGGACAGGAACTGGGCCATGAACCCCAGCCGCATCGCGCCCGCGGCGATCTGGATCAAGCCGACCAGGAGCGCCATCGCGGCCGCCAGCGGCAGCAGCAGGTCCGGGTCCCCGGCGGCGATCGGCGCGATCGTGACCGCCGTGAGGGTGGAGAGCGTGCCCTCGGGCCCCACGACCAGCTGGCGGGAGGAGCCGAACAGCATGTACGCCAGCAGCGGGAACATCGTGGCGTACAGCCCGGCCACCGGGTCGACCCCGGCGAGCTCGCCCATGCCCAGCCCCGCCGGGACCGCGACGGCCGCGACCGACAGGCCCGCGACCAGGTCGGTCTTGAGCCGGGCCTTGCGGTCGTAGCCGCGCAAGACCGCCAGCCCCGGAGCCAGCGCCCACGGGGAGTCGGGCAGCAGCGCGGCGGCGCGCCTCTTCCACGCCGGGCTCACGAGCCGCGCTCTCCGGCCGCGGCGACCGCCTCGTCGATCGTGGGGTAGACCCGTTCGAGGTCGATCTCGGCGCGTCGGAGGATGTCGCGGACCTGCCCGATGTCGTGCGCCAGATAGAAGTCGACTCCCGCCCGGCGCAGCTCCCCGTCGAGCTCGGCGAGCATCTGAGCGGCGCTCACGTCGACCAGCGGCATCGATCCGCCGTCGAGGACCACGGCGCGGTGGCCCGCCGCGGCGGCGAGGAGGGCCGCCTTGACGCGGTCGGCGTTGGCGAAGAACAGGCTGCCTTCGCAGCGGACGACGGCGACGCCCGCGACGGGTCGCGCGCCCTCGTGCCGCTCGATGCCGACCCAGTGTCCGCTGCCGGTGCGGCCCAGCGCGGTCAGATTGGGACGGGAGGCGCGGTAGACCAGCAGCAGCAGCGACAGCACCATACCGATGACCAGGCCAGGCAGGGTGTCGAAGACCAGCACGCCGAGCATCGCGGCGAACGCGGCGACGAAGTCGGGGCGAGCGGCCAAGGAAGCCGAGGTGCCCCGCGGCGCCAGGGAGACCCGCCACAGCCGCCGGAACGCGGAGAAGTCGACCAGTTCGATCAGCGCCGCGATGACCACCGCGGCCAGGGCCGCTTCGGGAAGCTGCTCGAACAGGCCGGTGAGGAACAGGAGCGTCACCACCGTCAGCAGCGCCACGGTGAGGCTCGAGACCTGCGTGCGCGCCCCGGCGCCGCCGTTGACCGCCGTCTTCGACAGGCTGCCGTTGACCACCATGCCCGAGGCCAGGCCGGAGCCGAGGTTGGCCGCCCCGAGCCCGATGAGCTCCCGGTCCGGGTCGATCGAGTAGCCGTTCTCGGCCGCGTAGGCCTTGGACGCGCCGAGTCCTTCGACGAAGCCGATGAGCATCACGCCCACCGCGGGACCGATGAGGCCCGCCCACACCGATGCCTCCACGTCGGGTAGGCCCAGGGCGGGCAGCCCGGTGTCGATGCGGCCGACGATGTCCACGCCGCGATCGTCCAGGCCGAGGGCCGCGACGGCGCCGATCCCGATCGCCACTGCCACGAGCGCACCGGGCACCAGCGGCAGCCAGCGTTTGAGGCCGAGCACCGCGGCCAGGCAGAGCGCGCCCGTGCCGAGCGCCCAGCCGTTGGTCCCGCCCAGGCCGGTGAGCACGTGCCAGGCCTGCTCGAAGAAGTTCCCCTCCTCCTTCGAGATCCCCAGCAGCTTGGGGATCTGGCCGACGATGATGGTCAGCGCCATGCCGAGGATGAAGCCCTTGAGGACCGGCTCGGAGATGAACCCGGCCAGGAAACCGAGCCGCAAGAGCCCCGCGGCGAGCGCGACCGCGCTGGTGACGATCGCCAGCGCGGTGGTGACGGCGGCGTAGTCCTCGCTCCCGGCGTCGGCGTAGACGGCGACGATGCTGGCCGACAGGGCCGCGGTGGCGGCCATCGGGCCGACGACCAGCTGCCGCGAGGAACCGAACAGGGCGTACAGGATCAGGGAGGGGACGGCCGCGTAGAGCCCGACCACCGGCGAGACCCCCGCGATGGTGGCGTACGCGAGCGATTCGGGCACCAGCACCGCCCAGACGGTGAGCCCGGCGACCAGGTCGTAGCGCAGCCAGGCGGGCCTGTAGCCCCGCAGCCAGTCCGGCATGGCCGACCCCTCTCTGGGTTCACATCAGGGCCCGCAGGCCCTTGGACAGGAACAGCAGCCCGAAGGCCAGCGTCATCCAGAAGGTGAGCGCGTTGTTGTGGCGCAGCAGCCAGCGGCGGGCCCTGGGCAGGAATCCCGCCTCGCGCCCGGCGGCGAGGGTGATCGCGTACGGCGCGACCATGGTGAGCGAGCCGATGACGGTAAACAGCGCGGCCGGGAGGAGGTCCCGGCCCACCGCGAGGCGGTGCTGCCCGAGCTCGACGCCCGCGGCGATCAGCATGCTGGCGTTGACGGGGTTGGCGATGATGAGCACCCCGGCCAGGACGGCGATCTTCATGACCGACATCGAGTCGAGGGCGCGCAGCCAGGCCGGTGCCTTGATCTCACCGGCCTGGCCGCGCTGACGGGACCAGGCGAGCGCCACCAGCACGGCGATGCCGAGCATGACCAGCCCGAGGACGAGCACGAGCACCCCCTCCCAGACCGGCGTCTCACCGCGAGTGCGCGGCGGCGTCTGACGGACCACGGCCGCCACCGCCACCACCAGGGCGAATGAGACGATCAGCCAGGTCGTCTCGAACACCGTCGCCTTGCGGACGCCGCCGGCGCTCACCAGCAGCATGATGACCGCGGCGACCGGCAGCGGCGAGACCAGCAGGCCCACCGCGTACGGCAGCATCGACCCCAGCGCGTCCCACACTCGAACCTCCTCAGTCGCCGCCGCGTGCGGTGCGCTTGGCGCGCCCGAACCAGGCGCCCGCACCCGCCACGGCGCCGCTGACGACCGCCCCGGTCACGACCGTGAACCAGAAGCGCCGGCGGCGCGAACGGCCGCTGCTTCCCATCTCGACCTCCTCGTCCGCGCTCCTCGCCTCAGGCCCGTGCGGCCTGGATCGCCTCGCGCAGCTGCCGCTCGTCCTCGTTGGACAGCGAGGTCTGGATGAGCTTGCCGCCGAGCGGCTCGAGCGCCTCGATGACCTTGTCCTGCGTGAGCCGCTCGACGAGCATGAACAGCGCCGCCGAGCCGGGCGTCAGCTGCTCGGACAGCTCTCGCATGAGACCGTCGTTGACGCCGGTGTCGGTCGCGGCCCCGCCGAGGGCCCCGCTGCCGGCGCCCACGGCCATGCCCAGCAGGGGCATGAAGAACAGCAGGCCGATCAGCCCGCCCCACAGCGCACCGGAGGTGGCCCCGAGGCCGGTGTTGCTGCGTGCCTGGTGGAGCTTGATCTTGCCGTCCCGGTTCTCGGCGACGACGATGTCGGCGAGCGTGATCAGGTTGGACTGCTGCAACTCGATCGTCCTGTCGCGCGCCCGGTCGGCGGTGGCGACGTCCGGGTAGGCGATGACGTAGAGGTCGCTCATCGGTCGGTCCTTTCCGTGTGGTTCTTCACTGTTCGGGCTCGTTCTAGAACGCCGCCAGGCCTTTGCCGACGAGGACGGCGCCGAGGACGAGCAGCACGGTGAACATCACCGTGGCGTTGTTGGCGGTCAGCCAGTCTTTGAGCGCGCCGAGCGGGCGTGCCATGCGCCCGCTGAACAGCAGGTACATCACCACCGGCACCAGCACGCTGGAGCCGGCGAGCAGGACGAACAGGCACAGGCCGCCGACGGCCTCGCCGCCCGAGAGCCGCGCGAGCGATATGCCCGCGGTCAGCGCCAGCGACAGGTTCTTGGGGTTGAGCGCCGACAGGGCCGCGCCGACCGCGAGCGCGGCGGGCGGCGACATCCGGTCGACCCCGGCCATCCACTTCGGCAGTTCGGCCTCCTGCCCCGGCTCGGGGCGCTTGCGCCACTGCCCGAGCGCCATGAGCACGAACAGGGCGCCCAGCGCGAGCTTGACGAGGCCCACGGCCGTGCCGCCGCCCCCCGAGCCGGCGGCGGCCGAGGCGGGCACGAAGAGCATCACCACGAGCGCGACGACGAGGATGCCGAGCAGCCAGCCGACGGCGAACGCCGGCGCGGTCCGCCTCGCCCGCGGCGAGAGCAGCATCAAGATGGCGGCGATGATCGGTATCGGGCTCAGCGCGATGCCGATCGCCTGCGGCAGAATCTCCCCTACGATCTGGCCGAACATCGCCGCTCCCGGGGGCCGGTCTCCGATGCGGAGGGGAATGACGATCGAGGGCGCACGCGGCGGATCAGCGGACCCGCAGCGGGGCGGGGCGGGGTCTGCCGGGGCCAAGGCGTCTCCATCCTCGCCCCCTTTCGTCGTGTATTCAAATTAGACGCGCAGCGGGGCGGGGGAGGCACGAATCCGGGAATCCGCCGTCCACCGCGGGAGTGACGAAGCGGCCGCCCTAGCGCAGTGCACCGCCATCGCACCGAGTGCCGATATCGCGCGAATCGCCGCGCGCTCCGCACCGGAGAAATAACCTCATCGCAGGTCACAGCTCCGCTGGAGGTTCCGATGTCCGAACGGCCCATCGACGACGGCGAACGCGCCGAGCTGGAACGGCTCCGCGCCCTGCACCAGGACCGCGCCCCGGCCGCCGACCGCGGGCGGGGCGGCTGGCCGCGCTGGACCGCCTCGACAGTGGTCCTGCTCGTCGCCGCGCTGCTCGCGCTCCTGTCGGTCGTGACCGTCTTCGGTCGGAACCTGCTGCTCGACACCGACCGGTACGTCACGACCGTCGCCCCGCTCGCCGAGGACGACGAGATCCGGGCCGCCGTCGCCGCCCGCATCACCGCGACCGTCAACGATCAGCTCGCTCTCGACGAGCGCGTCGCCACCGCGGTCGACGCCATCCAGACCCGGGGCGCCCCGGACGCGGTCGACGCGCTCTCGGCGCCCCTGGTCTCGGCGGTGGAGTCCTTCGTCGCCGACAAGGTCACCGCCGTCGTCTACAGCGATCAGTTCTCGCAACTGTGGACGAGCGCCAACCAGGCCGCGCACCGCGCCTTGGAGGCGCTGCTCACCGGCGAGGAATCCGAGACGGTCTCGATCGAGGGGGACATGCTCTACCTCGACATCGGCCCGGTGGTCGAGCAGGTCAAGACGCGACTGGTCGACAGCGGCTTCGACCTCGCCGCGAACCTGCCGACGCTGTCGGTGACCTTCCCGCTGATGGAGGTGCGGGGGCTCGCCAACGCCCGCGCGGCGGCCGGTCTGCTCGACACGCTCTCGTGGGCGCTGCCCCTCGCCGCCGTGCTGGTGCTGGCGGCGGGGGTCTACTTCGCTCCGAAGCGGCGCCGCGGCCTGCTGCTCGGCGCGCTGTTCATCGCCGCCGCGATGCTGGTGCTGGCGGCCGCGATCGCGGTCACGCGCACGGTGGTGATCGCCGGGCTGCCGGAGACGGTGCGGAATCCGCAGGCCGTCGCCGCCGTCTACGACATCGTGGTGCGCAACCTCGCGGCGGCGGCGCAGACGATCGGCGTCCTCGCGCTCATCGTCGCCGTCGCGGCCTGGTTCACCGGGCCGGGGAGGCTCGCCACGACACTGCGCGGCGGACTGGTCCGGGCTCGAGACGCCGCCGCGAGCGGCCTCGCCCGCACCGGCGCCGGGTTCGGCGCGGTCGCCGGGTTCGCGGCGCGCAACCGGCGCGTACTGGAGTTCGCGGTGGTCGCCCTGGGTCTGGTCTGGCTCGTGCTGTGGGGCCGTCCCGGCGTCGAAGGCGTGCTGTGGGTGACCGTCGCCGTGCTGATCGCCGTCGCCCTCATCGAGGTGGCGGCCCGGAGCGCTTCGACAGGCCCCAGGCCGCAGACGCGATGAGCCGACACGGCGAGGGGACGGCGTCCCGGATACGACCCCCGGATCGCCCCGTTCACTCCTTGTCCTGATCGGGGAAGCGGAGGGCGTCGCCGACGTTGACCAGGGACCAGATGATGAACACGTCGAGCGCGATCACCATGATCGACCACCAGGGCTGGAACGGCAGCCACATGAAGTTCGAGATCAGAGAGCCGATCGCGATCGCCACGCCGAGCGCCCGGGCCCAGCTGGTTCCGGTGAACAGGCTGAAGCCGATGACGACGGCCACCGCGCCGATGACGAGATGGATCCAGCCCCACCCGGTGGTGTCGAACTCATAGGCGTAATCGGCGCCCGCGACGAAGAACTCGTCCTTCGAGATCGCGGCGATGCCGACCAGCACCTGCCAGGCGCCCGCGACGATCATCATCCAGGCCGCGAAGACGGTCCCGCCCAGCGCCACTGCACTCCGAGCCATGACTCCTCCAAACGAATCGTGTATCGATTCGCATCTTCC
Source organism: Glycomyces tenuis DSM 44171 (assembly GCF_000427885.1). Taxonomy (GTDB): domain Bacteria; phylum Actinomycetota; class Actinomycetes; order Mycobacteriales; family Micromonosporaceae; genus Glycomyces; species Glycomyces tenuis. The sequence goes on along the minus strand of NZ_ATYW01000016.1, from coordinate 15,559 downwards.
CCCGAGGCAACGGCGCCGCACGCCCGAATCCGAAGATCGACGATCCAGTCCGGACCGTTTCAGCCGGTTCGCGGGTGCGGGCCGGCCGCGCCCGCGGCGATGCCGTGTTCGGTGCCGGTGGCCAGGAGGGAGTGGTTCAGCGCGGGGCGTCGCCGATGGTCGACCAGCGGGCGACGACGTGCCCGGGGTGGGCGACCACACCCGGGGCGGGAGCGCCGGTCGTGAGGATGCGGGCGGCACGGCCGCCGATCGCCTCGAGTTCCATGTCGACGCTGCTGAACGGGTGGCGGCTGTTCTGGGCGAGAATCCACCAGTTGTCGAAGCCGATGACCGCGGCTCGGTCGGGAATGGAGACGCCTTCGCTGAGGAGGCGGTCGATGGCTCCGCGGGCGATCTGGTCGTCGCCGCAGACGAGTCCGTCGACCGGAGCGCCGGAGGCGAGAATGCCGCCGACGGCGTCCCAGCCCCACTGCTCGGCCCAGGTTCCGTAGAGGATCTGCAAGGGCGAGACCGAAAGGCCGGCGGCCAGGATCTGCTCTCTGGTGCCTTGGCCGCGATCGCGGGCCGCGACCTCTTCGGGGGGGCCGCCGAGGTAGTAGATGTGCCGCTTGCCCTGCTCGATGAGATGCTCCGCCGCCAAGCGCCCGGCGGCCACGTTGTCGGCGATGACCGAGGCGTCCTCGGGGGAGGAGGAGGGCGAGAAGACGTAGACGACCGGGGTCCGGTCCAGGCCTCGGGCGGGCGGTCGCGACTCGGGGATGTTGCCGACTATGAGGATCCCGTCGACGCGGCGTTCCTGGAACGAGCGGATGTAGTGCGCTTCCAGTTCGGGGTCGCCGCGGGTGATGCTGAGCAGGACGCTCGACTGGTCGGCTCCGAGTGCGTTCTCCACGCCGACGACGATCTTGGGGGCGAAGCGGCCGTCGAGGTCGTTGGTGATGACGCCGACCGACTGGGTCCGCCCGGCCAGGAGGCCGCGGGCGAGCGCGTTGGGCCGGAAGTTGAGCTCATCGGCCGCGCGCAGGACTCGCTCGCGGGTCTCGCGCTTGACGTCGAACCTGCCGTTGAGGGCCTTCGAAGCCGTGCCCACGCTCACGCCCGCGGCCTTCGCCACGTCCGTCAGGGTGGCATGGGATCGCGTGGTGTCCGGCGGCATCGGGCTCCCCTGATTCGGATGGGTTGACAGGCAGTCGACGCTCAGTTTAACATCGTCGAAAACCTTTTCGAAACTTCTCATGCTCGAGAAGGCCACGAGTGCATCGCGCCACGGCGCAAAGGAGCATCGCTCATGGAACGGACCACCCTTTCGAATCCGCGTCGGAGTCAGAACGTGGTATATCGAAGGAACCTCATGGCCTGCGGCGCCGCCGGGATCGGCGCGGCCGCGTTCGGCGCGGCCGGGTGTCCGGAATCGGTGAATCTATCGAAACCCTTTTCGTTCCATATTGCTGGGCCGTACTCCCGGCACCCCTGGCGCCGGTCTGCTCCGCCGCGCGACCGACCCCGACCGACACGATCCACCGCGCCGCCCGCTCGGCGCCGCACCGTGCGGCACGACCGCACTGGCACCCACCCGAAAGGAAACCCATGTCCATCGCGAAGACCCGCTCTCCGCTGCCGATCTCCCAGGTGACCATCGACGACGACTTCTGGAGCCCGCGCCGCCGGATCGTCCGCGAGCAGACCATTCCCCACCAGGAGGAGCAGCTGCGGGCGGGAGGCCAGTTCGAGGCGCTCAAGCTCGCGTGGAGGCCGGGTGACGAGGGCGAGCCGCACATCTTCTGGGAATCGGACGTCGCCAAGTGGATCGAGGCCGCCTCCTACGCGCTCGCCTCCGGCTACGACGCCGCACTGGACGAGGCCGTGGACGAGGCGATCGCGCTGCTGGCCGGCGCCCAGCAGGACGACGGCTACCTCAACGTCTACTTCACCGTCGTCAAACCGGGCGAGCGCTTCACCGACCTGCGGGACGCCCACGAGCTGTACTGCGCCGGGCACCTCATCGAAGCGGGCGTCGCCCACCACGAAGCGACCGGGAAGACCGGCCTGCTCGACATCGTGCGCCGCTACGCCGACCTCATCGACCGCGAGTTCGGGCCCGGCGGCTCCTGCGAGGGCGGCTACGACGGCCACGAGGAGATCGAGCTGGCCCTCGTCAAGCTCTACCGCGCCACCGGGGAGCGCCGCTACCTCGACCTGGCGCTGCGCCTGGTCGACAACCGCGGCACCGAGCCGCACTACTTCGACGCCGAACGCGAGCGCCGCGGCACCGAAGGCTACTTCGGACGGTTCTTCGGGGACCGGTCCCATCGCGCCGAGTGGTACCGGCGGTACAACCAGTCCCATGCCCCGGTGCGCGAGCAGACCGAGGCCGCGGGCCACTCGGTGCGGGCGATGTACCTGTACGCCGCCATGGCCGACCTCGCGATCGAGACCGGCGACGAAGGCCTCCGCGCCGCGTGCGAGCGCCTGTGGGAGGACACCACCGGCACCAAGCTCTACCTCACCGGCGGGCTGGGCGCCCTGCCCGAGATCGAGGGCTTCGGCCCCGCCTTCCACCTGCCCGACCGCGAGGGCTACGCCGAGACCTGCGCGGCCATCGGCCTGGTGTTCTGGGCCCAGCGGATGGCCCTGCTCACCGGCGAGGCGAAATACGTCGACGTCCTCGAACGGGCCCTGTACAACGGCGTCCTCTCCGGGGTCTCCGCCGACGGCACCCGCTACTTCTACGGCAACCCGCTCGCCGCCGACGGCACCGTGGAGCGGTCCGAATGGTTCGGCTGCGCCTGCTGCCCGCCCAACCTGGCCCGCCTCCTGGCCTCCCTGGAGCACTACCTCTACACCGCCGAACCCGACGGCATCGCCGTGAACCTCTACGCCGCCGGCACCGCTCGCTTCGACCACGGCGGCCGCGAGGTGCGCCTGACCCAGGCCACCGCCTACCCCTGGGACGGGCGCGTCCGCCTCACCGTCGACGCCGGACGGTCGACCGACTTCACGCTGCGCCTGCGGGTCCCCGACTGGGCCGGCGCCGTCGCGCTCACGATCGACGGCGTCGCCGTCGCGGCGGTCGCCGACCACGGCTACCTCCGGCTGCGTCGGCAATGGAGGCCCGGCACCGTCATCGAGCTCGACCTCGGCATGGCCCCGCAGCGCGTGCGAGCCGACCACCGGGTGGCGGCGGCCCTCGGCAAGGTCGCGCTCCAGAAGGGCCCCATCGTGTACTGCGCCGAGGAGGTCGACAACATCGCGCCCGTCCCGGCGCTCGCCGTGCGGGCCGGGGCCCGGCTCCGCGTCGAGCGCAACGAGGCGACCGGACTCGACGAGATCGCCGTCGAAGGCATCCGCGAACGCCACGTCGAGAGCGGTCTCTACACCGCCGCCGAGCCGGCCCGCGAGCCCGTGACGATCCGGACCGTGCCCTACTTCTGGTGGGCCAACCGCGGCAAGGGCACCATGGCCGTGTGGCTCCGCGAGGCGCCGGCCCGTCGATGACCCGGCCACCGGGGCGGGCCCGACCCGCCCCGGTGAACTCACCCGCCCGCATCGCCCGCCGATCGAGGTCCGGGACGCGTTCGAGCCGGCCCGGTCGCAGTCCAGGACACGTAGGACAGCCGCGACGAAGCGGTGACCGGATGCTCCAAGACCCCCCCACGACGGCGATACTGGATGCCATGGCCATGATCAAGACCTATCGCCGAGACGGCGACGACGCACTCCACTACCGCGAGGCGTGGAACGACGGCGACGGGGTATGGACGCACGAGGGCAAGGTCGGCACCAAGGGGAAGTCCCGCTTCCACACCACGAGGGGCCCGGCCCGGCCGAACCGCCCCACCGCGACCGAGTTCATCCGCGCGTTCACCGAGGACGCGGCGGCCGACGGCTTTCACCCGGTCCCCGACGACCAACACGGCTGGGTGGTCCTCCAGTGCTGGACCCACACGCCGGACCTCTCGCATCCGGACGACGACCGGCTCTTCGAACAGGGACAGGACGCCCTTGACCAGTATCTCGGATGGCGCGGCGTGGGCCACTACGACGGCAATGACCTCGGCGGCGACCCGCCCGCCGAGTACGAGCTCGAAGGAACCGTGTTGAACCTGTTCTGCCGCGTGGTGGACACCGCCCTCGGCGTCAAGATCGTGCGCAGGTTCGCGCGGGAGTTCGACGTCACCTCCAAGTACGTGATCGGCGCGAGAGAGCCCGGCGCCGACACCCCGTACCGACTCGCGTGGTCACCCCGCAGGCAGGACAAGGAGTTTCGTCTCTGACCGGCGGCAACCGCTCTTGACGGCCGCCGCATATACGGCCGGTGCCACGTTGCGATGTCCGAAGCGGCGCGGCTGCCGACGCCGTATCGGACGGCGGGGTTCAGGGGCGCGGTCACATGCCGCGCTCTATGGCGGCCGCGGCCGGCGGGATGGTCGACGTAATCGCGCAGGCGGGCGATCCGCCCGCGGCGCACGGTGAGCACGACGATGTCGGGAAGTGCGGCATCGCCGGTGGAGGTGCTGGTTCCGAGGGCTTCCCGCGCGGCGCCGCCGCCGGGCGCACGGCTCGGAGGTGGGAGTGTCATTCCCATGAAAAGCGTTCTCTGGCACCGCCTCACCTGTGTATCTACCGTCGAGGCATGAATGAGAACAACCTCGGCGACACCACCGTCAACCGGATCGGCTTCGGCGCGATGCAGCTCGCGGGACCGGGCGTCTTCGGCCCGCCCGCCGACCCCGAGAACGCCAAGGCGGTCCTGCGGCACGCCGTCGCGAACGGCGTCGACCACATCGACACCGCCCAGATCTACGGCCCCGACGTCGTCAACGACCTCATCCGCGAAGCCCTCCACCCCTACCCCGAAGGGCTGCGCCTGGCGACCAAGGTCGGCGGCGCCCGCGACGACAAGGGAGGCTGGCTTCCCAGCGCCGACCCGGCCTCCCTCAAGCGCCAAGTCGAGGAGAACCTGCGCTCGCTGCGCGTCGAACGCCTCGACCTGGTCAACCTGCGCCGCTTCGAACGCGACCACCCCGAGTTCACCAACCCGCCGCTGGCCGACCAGCTCGGCGCGCTCGCCGAACTCCGAGAGGAGGGCAAGATCGACATGATCGGCATCTCGAACGCCCACCTGGACACCGTCGAGTCGGCGATCGAACTCACCGGAGCCGTGTGCGTCCAGAACGCCTACAGCATCCTGAACCGCACCGATGACGACATCATCGAGCTGTGCCGCCGGCACGCGGTCGCGTTCGTGCCCTTCTTCCCGCTCGGCTCGGCCTTCGGCGCCGGCGGACCGAGGCACCTCGCCGCCGACGAGCACGTCAGCGCCGTCGCCGCCAAGCACGGCGCCACCGCGACGCAGATCGCGCTCGCATGGCTCCTCGGCCGGTACGAGCGGATGCTCCTGATCCCGGGCACCAGCTCGATCGCCCACCTCGACGAGAACCTGGCCGTCGGGCGCATCGAACTCGACGCCGACGATCTCGAACGGCTCGAAAAGGTTCAAGCGATCCCGTTGGGGGCATAGCACTTCCGCCGCCCGCCCGGCAGTCGCGCCGGCCGTCGGGTCCGCTCACGCGGTGGCGGCCCGGGCCGATCGGTCCCGCAGCCGCTCGAGCTTGTCGGCGTCGGGACTGCCGGGCGGGGCCGAGCACACGACGAGCCTGACGTTGGAGTGCGCCACCGTCAGCACGTCGCAGTCGATGGTCATGTCGCCGACCAGCGGATTGTGGACCGTCTTGGCCATGCTCAGATGCGGAGCCGCGTTGCCTTCGTCCCACAGCTCGGCGAAACGGGCGCTCTTCGCCCGGACGGTCGTCACGAGCGACTGGAAGACCGGGTCCTCGCCGAGCTCGCTCGCCGAGATCCGCAGGTCGGCGACCAGCGCCCGCTCGAAGACCTCGTTGCCGCCCTCGGGCGTGGCGATCTTCGAGGAGACCTCGTCGACGAAGGTCCGCACGACCAGGTTCTCTCCCACGGCCTCCGCCGCGGAAGGCATGTCGAACATGTCGCAGAGGAGCTGCGTCGCGTACAGGAGCGTCCAGTCGGCGGTGAAGACCGCCAAGGGACGGTCCGCCATGCGGTCGACCATGCGCCGCGCCGCGGTCGGCACACGATCGGAGATGGTGCTCAAGGCGGGCGGCAGGTGGCCGGCCGAGCGCAGGAGCAGGTCGGTCTCGCTGGAGGACAGCCGCAGCGCCCGAGCGAGCGCGGTGACGACCTGCGCCGAGGGGTTTCGGAAGCGCCCCTGTTCGAGCCGCACGATGTAGTCGGCGCTGACTCCCGCGAGGGAGGCGAGCTCTTCACGACGAAGGCCCTTCGCCCGGCGGCGACCGACCGAGACGATGCCCGCCTCCTCGGGATGCGCCCGCTCCCGCCAGGTGCGGAGCAAACTCCCGAACGACTGAACTTCCGAAGGCACCCGTCGATCCTATCCCGCGGGCGGCGGGCGGCCCGGCGACGGAGACGGCCCGAACTCCTCGGGGAAGCGACGAGCGGCACATCGGTCGGTGGGGAAGGAGCCGTGCTAATCGCGCAAGACCCGTTGATTCCCGTCGTTTTCAGGCAATAGACTCGCGGTCATGCATCCCTCTCCCCGACCAGTCGCCGTGGGGGTCGATCTGGGGTCGTGGACCACGACGGTGTCGACGCGTCGCGGCGACGACCGGCCGGAAGTCCGTGACGTGCGGCAAAGCGCGACCAGTCGCGCCGGCGCCGACGACCCCGAGGCCCGGACCGCCGAGCCCGACGGTGCCGACGGCCCGGTGCTCGTGGGTCTCGCCGTCCCCGCCACCTGGAACTCGACCCGGCGCCGGGCCCACGCCGAGGCGGCCGCGAACGCCGGATTCGACGCGTCGTTCCTGGTGCTCGAGCCCGAGGCCGCCGCCCGGCAGTTCGCCGAAGTCCAAGACCGCCGATCCGATCCCGGTGCGCCGCTCGTCGTCTGCAACCTCGGCGCGGCCTCGTGCCATGTGGCCGTCGTCCGCCGCGAGGGCGAGCGGTACAAGGTCGAGGCCGCGAAGAGCGCCGACGACATCGGCGGGCGGGCGTTCGACCAGCTGCTGCTCGACCATCTCGCCGACCGCTTCCGCCAGTCCGGCGCCGAGTACTGGGCGCGGGTCCAGAACCCCGGCGAGACCGCGCTGCGCGCGGAGGTGCTCGAGGAGGTGCGGCGGGCCCGTGAGCGCCTCTCCGAGCAGCCGGCCACGACCGTCGACCCGCCCGGTCTCGAGCGTGTGCTTCGCCTGAGCCGCGAGGACGCGGACCAGTGCCTCACCCCGGCGGTCCTGCGGATCGTGAGCCTGATCGAGGACGCCTTGCGGGAGGCCGGGGTCGAGACCGACCAGATCGCGGCCCTGCTGCTGCTCGGCGGGGCGAGCCGGACGCCGCTCATCACCTCTGTCGTCGGCCACCATCTCGGCGTCGAACCAGTGCGGCCCGAGCTGCCGGACCTGGTGATCGCCGAGGGCGTCGCGCTCGCCGGGCTCGCGCGGATCGGCAAGGCCGAAGCGGTGGAGGAACCGGCCGCCGCCGGGCGGCTCACCCGCTTGCGCACGAGCCCCGACGTGCTCGTGGCGATGGCGGTCGTCGTGCTCGCGTTCGTCGCCATCGTCGGTGTGGCCCTGCTCGACCGCGGGGATTCGGACCCTCGAGCATTCGACACCGACAGCCTGGCGCCGTCCGCGCCCGATATGGCCGGTGGGGCGGAATCCGGCGAGACGGCTTCCGACGGCGCCGAAGAGGAGTCGGCCGGCGAGCCCACCTCGCCCGAGCCGCCGGTCACCGAGGAGAGCACCGGCGGCCAGACCGCTTCGCCGTCACCGGCGACCACGACCACGACCACGGCCACGGCGACGGCCGCGGCCCCGACCACGCAAGAGTCCTTGGCTCCCCAAGCGGCCGAGGCCGCGGTGCCGGACATCGTGGGCGAGCCGCTCGCCGAGGCCGAACGCCTCCTCGCCGAGGCCGGATTCACGAACGTGGTGGCCGAAGGCGAGCGCTCGGGCAGCGGCGCGCCTGGGTACGACCGCTGCGAGGTCACCGCGCAGAGCCCGGCGGGCGGCTCGCGGCACCCGCGGCACGCCCAGATCGTCATCGACTACGTCTACATCGGAAGCGACACCTGCTGAACGCCCACGACCCCGGCCGCGGACGGCTCCACGTGCGGCACCGCGGTTGCAACAGCGGTCTTCCCCCTAGGTGAAGGCGTCGACGCCGGTGAGCTCGGCCGAGTAGGCCCAGAGGCGTTCGGCCTCCGAAGGGTCGATGGCGTACGGGCGGACACCGGCGGCGTCGGCGTGGTCGACGACCTCGGCGATGTCGCAGTCCTGGAGGTAGACCCCGCCCATGCCGTCGAGCCGCGGTGACGTGGCGGCCCAGGTCTGGGTGGCCGCCCCCTGCGCGGGGGACTTGAACCAGTCGTGGACCGCGTTGCCGTCCTCGTCGATCCAGCCGATCTCCTGCTGCTCCTCCTTGGTCAGGTGGCGTTGGAGCGGGGTGAGGATGGCACCGGGGTCCAGCGTGAAGGCCCGCACGTCCGCGGCCCGGCCGAGCCGGTCGAGCCGGACGGTGAAGAGGACGTTGGCGGTCTTGGACTGGCTGTAGGCCTTCCAGCGGTCGTAGCCGTTCTCGAAGTGCACGTCGTCCCAGCGGATCGGCGAGCCCCGGTGGCCGCCCGAGGACACGGTGACCACCCGGGCGCCGCCGGACAGCAGCGGCCACAGCCGGTTGGTCAGGGCGTAGTGCCCCAGGTGGTTGGTGGCGAACTGGAGTTCCCACCCGGGGCCCACCCGGGTCTCGGGGCAGGCCATGACGCCGGCGTTGTTCATGAGGACGTCGATGTGCCTGCCCGCATCGAGGCACCGGTCCGCGAAGGCGCGCACGCCGCGCTGATCGGTGAGGTCGAGTTCGTCGACTTCGACGCCTTTGACGCCGCCGAGCGCGGCTTCGGCGGCCTCCGGCCTGCGGGCGGGGACCAGGACGTCCGCGCCCGCCGCCGCGAGGGCCTTGGCGGTCTCCAGTCCGATGCCGGAGTAGCCGCCGGTGACGACGGCGAACTTCCCGGTGAGGTCGACGCCGTCGAGGACTTCGGCGGCAGTGGTGTCGTGTCCGAATCCGGAATCGATCCTGCGTTGCGGTGTGGTCATGCCTCGAAGCTAGGTCCTGGAGCGCACTCCAAGGCAAACCCGCAGGACAGGCCGTTGCAGTCGCGCCTGGACAACGGCAGTGCCGCACGCGTACCCTAAGGCCCGCGCCCCCTGCCCGTCCGCACCGCCGTCGGCCTCGACCGAGCGACCGCCCGCGCCGCGGCCTCCCGCGGCTGCGGAGGACGGCCCGGGAGTGAAGCGGTCGCGCCGACCGCCGCCGCCTGTCAGCCGAAAGCGCCGCGTCCGCCGATGCAGTACAGTGGTCCGCGGTGTGCCGGGAAGTCTGGTCGGCGAGAGCAGTCCCAGCGACCCGATCGGAGCCCTGACCCGTGCCGACCACCAAAGAGCCCTGGAAGTCCTCGATCTGGCGCGACCGGCCCGCCTTCCTGTACTCGCGCAGGCCCCTGGCCCGCTACGTGGGCCGCCCCGCCGCCGAGTTCCTCAAGATCGAGCCCGCGGCCGGCATCGTCCTCCTCGTCTGCGCCGCCGTCGCCATGGTGTGGGCGAACTCGCCGTGGGCGGACTCGTACGAGGCCCTGTGGGGCATGGACATCACGCTTCAGCTCGGGGACTTCGCCATCCACCACTCGGCGAGGGACTGGGTCAACGACGGCCTGATGGCGATCTTCTTCTTCGTCGTCGGCATGGAGATCAAGAGCGAGATCGTCTCCGGCGAGCTGCGCAGCGTCCGCAACGCCGTCGCCCCCATCGCGGGCGCGATCGGCGGCATGGCCGTCCCCGCGCTGATCTACGTCGGCCTCAACGCCGGCGGCGAAGGCGCCGGCGGCTGGGGCATCCCCATGGCCACCGACATCGCCTTCGCCGTGGGCGTGCTGGCCCTGTTCGGCTCCCGCATCCCCTCCCCGGCGCGGGTCTTCCTGCTCACGCTCGCCATCGTCGACGACCTCGGCGCGATCACCGTCATCGCCCTCTTCTACACCGAGGACCTCTCCACGGCCTGGCTCGCCGCGGCCGGAGGCATCCTCGTCTTCGCGATCGTGCTGCGGCTGCTCAACGTCTGGTCCGGGCCGGTCTACCTGATCGTCGGCGTCGCCCTGTGGGTCGCCATGCTCGAATCCGGCGTCCACGCCACCATCGCGGGCGTCATGATGGGCCTGATCATCTCGGCCAAGCCCCTGCTCGACCCCGCCATCGCCCATGCCGAGGCCCAGGAGATGGCCAAGGACGGCCTCACCGCCGAGGAGACCGAACGGCTCGTCAAGCTCACCCGCGACGCCGTGCCCCCGACCGACCGGCTCCAGGAACGCCACCACCCCTTCTCCTCGTTCGTGGTGCTGCCGCTGTTCGCCCTCGCCAACGCCGGCGTCGTCCTCAGCGGCGACCTCCTCGCCGCCGCGGCGACCTCCGCGGTGACCATCGGCATCGTCCTGGGTCTCGTCGTCGGCAAGATCCTCGGCATCACCCTCATCACCTGGATCGTGGTCAGACTCGGCATCGGCCGCCTGCCCGCGGGCACCACCTGGCCGCTCATGATCGGCATCGCCGCCGTCGCCGGGATCGGCTTCACCGTAGCCCTGTTCATCACCGAACTGGCCTTCCCCGGCGGCGGCCAGCTCACCGACGAGGCCAAGATCGGCGTCCTGGTCGGCTCCATCATCGCCGCGCTCGTCGGCGCGGGCCTGGTCGCGCTCACCGCGCCCCGCAGCGTCCGAATCCTCAGGAAGCGGCGGACAGACGCGTGATCCCCCGCCGCCGCGGCCGCGGTCATCGCGTGTCCGCCCGGCCGGGCCGCGCCCGCCGCCGAGGAATGTCCAGTGAAAGGAGTCACAACCTTCTTGCATGAGAATGCATACTTACGCATAATCATTCTTATGACGAAAGTGCTCGCCTCCCTGCCCGTCGGTGAACGTGTCGGCATCGCCTTCTCCGGGGGCCTCGACACCTCGGTCGCGGTCGCCTGGATGCGAGAGAAGGGCGCCGTGCCCTGCACCTACACCGCCGACATCGGCCAGTACGACGAGCCCGACATCGCCTCGGTGCCCACCCGCGCCAAGGACTACGGCGCGGAGCTCGCCAGGCTGGTCGACTGCCGGGCGGCGCTCGTCGAGGAGGGGCTGGCCGCGCTCGCGTGCGGGGCCTTCCACATCCGCTCCGGCGGGCGCGCCTACTTCAACACCACGCCGCTCGGGCGGGCCGTCACCAGCACGCTGCTGGTGCGGGCGATGCTCGACGACGACGTCCAGATCTGGGGCGACGGCTCGACCTTCAAGGGCAACGACATCGAGCGGTTCTACCGCTACGGCCTGCTCGCCAACCCCTCGCTGCGGATCTACAAGCCCTGGCTGGACGCCGCCTTCGTCACCGAGCTCGGCGGGCGCACCGAGATGTCCCAGTGGCTGGCCGAGCGCGAGCTCCCCTACCGGGACAGCGCCGAGAAGGCCTACTCGACCGACGCCAACATCTGGGGAGCCACCCACGAGGCCAAGGCGCTCGAGCACCTCGACGCGGGCATCGAACTGGTCGAGCCGATCATGGGCGTGCGGTTCTGGGACGCCTCGGTCCCGATCGAGGCCGAGGACGTCACGATCGGCTTCGAGCACGGGCGTCCGATCACCGTCAACGGCCGGAAGTTCGAATCCCCCGTCGAGCTGGTCATGGAGGTCAACGCGATCGGCGGCCGGCACGGCATGGGCATGTCCGACCAGATCGAGAACCGGATCATCGAGGCCAAGAGCCGGGGCGTCTACGAGGCGCCTGGCATGGCGCTGCTGCACGCGGCGTACGAGCGGCTGGTCAACGCGATCCACAACGAGGACACGCTGGCGATCTACCACAGCGAGGGGCGGCGGCTGGGCCGGCTGCTGTACGAGGGCCGCTGGCTCGACCCGCAGGCGTTGATGATCCGCGAGTCCCTCCAGCGGTGGGTCGGCACGGCCGTCACCGGCGAGGTGACGCTGCGGCTGCGGCGCGGCGAGGACTACTCGATCCTCGACACCTCCGGCCCGGCGTTCAGCTACCACCCCGACAAGCTCTCGATGGAGCGGACCGCGGACTCCGCGTTCGGGCCCGTCGACCGGATCGGCCAGCTGACCATGCGGAACCTCGACATCGCCGACTCGCGGGCGAGACTCGAGCAGTACGCCGGGATCGGCATGGTCGGCAGCTCGCACCCGACGATGATCGGCGCGGCGCAGGCCGCCTCGACCGGCCTGATCGAGTCGATGCCCGAGGGCGGCGCCGGAACGATCGCCTCGCGCGGCGAGGCCCCCGGCGGGGAGTGGCTCGACCACGCCGCCATGGAGTCCGGCACCGACTGACCGGGCGCGGAACCGGAGGAGCGGCCGGTCGTCTCCTGAGCGTGGCGACGGCCGAAACGGTCCGCATCGACCACACGCGGCCGGGAGGGGTCCTGGCACGATGTGGGTACTTTCGGGATCAGGAAGGCCAAACGGTCTAACCTTCGCATCCACCCCGAAAGGATCACAGTGGACATGAAGCGGAAACGACTGCTCCGCCTCGGCGCGGGCGTCGCCGCGGGCCTCGGCGCCGTGGCGCTCGCCTGGACCGGCATCGCCGCCAACGCCGAGGAGGCGAGGGCCGACGGCGGCTTCGAGCCCCAGGTCGTCGGCGGCCAGCCCGCCGAAGAGGGGGAGTACCCCTGGCTCGTGGGGCTCGGCGCCACCGGCGAGGGCACCCCGTTCGAGCGGCAGTTCTGCGGCGGCTCGGTGGTCACCGAGACCGTCGTCCTCACCGCCGCGCACTGCGTCGAGGGCGCCACGGCCGAGGGCCTCGTGGTCTTCTCCGGCTCGGTCGACCTCGAATCCGACGCGCTCGTCGAGACCGCGGTGGCGGACCTGCACGCCGCCGAGGACTTCAACGACCCGGTCGCCTTCGCCAACGACTGGGCGCTGCTCCGGCTCGCCGAGCCGGTCGACGTCGAGCCGATCGCGATGAGCCAGGACCCCGCCGAGTTCGAGACCCTCGAGGTCGCCGGATGGGGCGAGACCGGCGGCGGCTACCCGACCGTCGCCGAATGGGTCGAGCTGCCCTTCGTCGGCGATGAGGACTGCGCCGAGGCCTACCAGGAGGAGTTCGACGACGAGACCATGCTGTGCGCGGGCGACCTCGAGGACGGCGGCGTCGACTCCTGCCAGGGCGACTCGGGCGGTCCGCTCATGGCCCCCGCCGAGGACGGCGGCCAGGTCCTGGTGGGCATCGTCAGCTGGGGTGACGGCTGCGCCGAGCCCGGCAGCCCGGGCGTCTACGCCCAGGTCGACGACTTCAACGACCCGATCGCCGAGGTCATCGCGGACTGGGAGGCCGAGGAGTAGCGCTCGCGCCGGGCCGGGAGGGGCGGTCCTCCCGGCCCTCGCCGTCTCCAGTGGAGCCCCCGGTCGTCCCCGCGAGAGGCGGGCGTCGGACGGGGGCTCCGCCCGTTCGGCTTGACGGCGCCGGGCATCACTGTTATATTGCATAATGCAATAAGGATTTATGCACTATGAACGGAGCGAGCCGTGGCGGGACGCCGAGCGGGGCCGGACCTGGTGGGCCTGACCGCCCTGGCCATCCTCACGCAAGGGCCGCGACACGCCTACGACCTGCACCGATTCATCATCGACACGCACAAGGACTACGTGACCGGGCTGCCGCGCAGCCTCTACCACGCGATCGACCGGCTCTGCGCCGACGAGCTCGTGGCACCCGTCGAGACCACCCGCGAAGGCCGCCGCCCCGAACGCACCGTCTACGCCATCACCGAGCGGGGCCGGGCCGAGCTGGCCGAGCGGCTGCGGCACCTGCTGACCGCCGTCGGCCGCGACACCACGCCGTTCGTGGCCGCGGTCTCGCTCATGGGCGGCCTACCGCCCGAACAGGCCGAAGGAGCCCTGCGGGCCCGGTCCGCGGCGCTGCGCGAACGCGTCGAGGCCGCCGACCGCTCGCTCGCCGACCTCGCCGACGCCGGGCTGCCGCGGATCGTGCTGCTCGAACTCGAATACGAGCGGTCCCGCGAGGCCGCCGAGCTCGAATGGGCCGAGCGCCTGGCCGACGACCTGCGAGAAGGACGAATCGTCTGGGAGGTGCCGCCGCTGAACGAATGACGGCCGGCGCGGGTGCTGGCACACCCGCACCGACCCACGATCCGAATCGGCACCGCGAGGCGGCACCGGCATCCGCGATTCGCTCAATCGCGACCATAGCCCAGCCGCCGCGTCGGGTGCCCACGCACACCATGAGGAGACGCGACATGAACGAACAGATCGACCGGGCCCTCGGCGAACTCGCCGAGGCCTGGAACCGGGGCGACGCCGCCGCCTACGCCGCGGCGTTCACCCCCGACGCCGACTACATCACCTTCTTCGGCGCCCGCATGCAGGGCAGGCGGGCGATCGAGGAATCCCACCGCATGCTGTTCGAAGGGCCGCTCAAGGGCTCGCGGATGGGCATGGACGGCGAGCGCACGATCAGGATGCTGACCCCCGACGTCGCGCTGATCGTGGCCGCCGGCGGGACCTCGCTCGACGACGGCGGCGAGGTGCCGTCCGACCGCGAGTCCATCGTCACCTTCACCGCCGTCCGCGACGGCGAGCGGTGGCGCTTCGCCTCGTTCCAGAACACCCGCCGCACCGCGCCGCCCGGAGCCCCGCGATGAGACGGGCCCCGATGGCGCGGTTCGCGGCGATCCTGGAGATCCCGCTGGAGCGCGCCGAGGACGCGATCCTGGACGTCGAGGCCGGACCGCCCGGACCGGGCCGGGTGTGGCTGCTGGGCGAATCGTCCGGCGCGGTCACCGGCGGCCCCGAGCGCTTCACGGTCGCCCAGGACCACTACCGGCTGACCGTCGAGGTCGACCGGGCCCGCCGCACCATCGCGACACAGGGCGGCTGGTGGTACCGAGGCGAGTACACACTGGACCGGGAAGGGCCGCGCACGCGCCTGACGCACCGGATCTACAACGTGGCCTCGGCCGCGAGCCGCTGGGCCGTGCCCTTGGCCAACCGGTTCTTCATCGGTTTCGAGGACCAAAGCCGCCGAGCCTTCGCCGACACGGTCCGCGACGTCGGTGAACGCCTCGGCTGCGAGGTGCGCGTCCTGGACACGGTCGCCGCCTGACCGCGCCCACCCGCAAGGGAAGCGCTCCGGCCGTCTCGACCGAAGGGCTCCCCTTGTCACCACCGCCGAAAGACGAAAGCGGGGTTCCCGGCCGGGAGCCCCGCTTTCGCCGTCGAGTCATCTGAGCTGTTCGATCACCTGCCTGGCCTGGTGGGCCAGGACGTTCCCGGCCTCACCGTCCGCGCGGTCGGCGAAGAACGCGAAGGTCTCGAGNGAGGTGATCGCCTGGGCGGTCTTGCCGCGTTCGAGCTGCCATTCGGCGGCCGAGAGTTTGAGCGACAGGATCACCCGGTCCGACCAGCGCAGCTCGCCGGCGTAGGCCTCGAAGGCGTCCCGCAGCTCGTCCA
>NZ_ATYW01000015.1 GCF_000427885.1 Glycomyces tenuis DSM 44171 | reverse complement strand
CTCGGACCGCTCGCTCCTGCTGGGCTGCCTCGCTGCCGCCATGCCACACCCCCTTGGTGATCCGAACGGACCTGCTCTTTCCGCTTCCTCGTGCTATACACCAATCATCCCAGGCCACAGACCGAACGCCATCACCCCAAGCGGGCAAGAACCCTCACGTCCCCCCCCCCGAAATCCTTGCCGCGCAAGGAGAGGGAAGACGACCGGCCCTGCCGCCGAACAGCGACCCCGCCCCCCCACCCACCTCGTCGTCGCCGCCCGNTCGAAGCCCCACCCCAACGCACACCCAGACGAAGACCCCTCCTCGCGCCGCCGCCTGGTCGTCGCCGCCCGCTCGGACAGCGACCACCCACCGAGCCCGAGACCACCCACACCCGCCCGGCCATCACGCCGCCACCTCCGAGGACATCGCCATGCTCATGGGTGCTGCCACACCCGCGCGGCCATGCCGCAGCATGAATGCGCTCGCGCAGAGGGGCGCGAACGCTGGATGTCGTCGTGGTTCGGCCAGTTCAGTGTTCAGCGGTCTCTACGCCACCAGGCGTACACTCCGCAAGCATGAACCAGGGGACCAACCCCGAAGCGCTGCCGGCCGAGGTCCTGGACGACGTGGCCGGCGCGGTCGGGGCCCAGGTCACTGTTCGCGCTCGCCTGCCCGGAGGCGTCAACGGGGGTGCGGTGCGCGTCCGGTTGGCCGGAAGAGCAGACGCGGTGCTCAAGGCAGTGCCCCGGGCGCATCCGGGCCACTTGGACGAGACGTTGCGGGCCCAGAGGGTGGTCGAGCACATGCGCGGGCGCGGCTATCCCACCCCGGCCTGGCTCGGCGTGGGGGCCACCGCCACGCACGTATGGCATCTGATGGACCTCGTCGACGCGGCTCCCGCGCCAGAGTTGACCCCGTCCCTCCTCGAGCAGCTGACGGCGATCATCGAACTCCAGGCCGGCGGGGCCTGCGAGCCCTACGACCACTGGTCGTACGCCTGGCGGGTCGCCACCGGTCAGGCACCGGATGTCGCCGACCAGACGCTCGAGCAGTCGCGTCTGCGCCGCTCCCTGGCCGGGCTTGCGGGGTATTCCTCGGAGGTGTCGGCCTTGGTCGAGCGCCTGCGGCTGGTGTGCGCCGACGTCCCACCACCGCTACAGGCACCTGACATGGTCCATGCCGATCTCGCCACCCCCGGCAATGTCCTGGTCCGCAACGGAGCGGTGGTGGCGGTCGTGGACATCGGGAACGCCGGGAGCGGCACGCGGGCGATCGATCTCACCACCCTGGTGTGGTGCGCCTTCTCCGATCCGCTGCTGGACGATGTCCGAAGGCGGCTGTGGGCGAGGAACCTCGACCTGGTCGGCTGGGAGCAGGCGGCGGTGCTCGCGGCGGCGCAGATCCTCCACATGCTCGAGATCCCCGTCCGCCACCGGCGCCACGATGCCGTTCCAGCGGTGGTCGAGCGCGGCCATCGCGCTCTCGACGAGCTGCACGCGCTTCGCTGACCGTCGCCGGCGGCGATGGCGTGCGACATCCCCCTGAGGCCGAGCATGGCGCATTCGGTGGGGTCGGCGAGCTGTCGCTTGACTATGCGCGCGTGCGGCTAACGACCGCCCACCGGTCGTTGGGTCGGTCCCGGTCGCATGCCGGGCGCACCCCACCGCGCACGCAGACGAAGAACACTCCTTGAAGCGCCGCCGTGAGCAGCGCTCAGCTGCGGGTCCGCATCTGCCCGCGCGGGACCATCCCCCGTTCGGCCCCGTCTATCAGCGGGCCGCGCCGCTGCCCACGAGTTCCCTGGGCTTCTCCGATGCCGCCTTCGGCGCTTCGGCCTTCTCCTCGGCTCTGAACCAGGCCCGCGACGACGGTGAGGCCAGGCACAGCAGGATCGCCGTCGGCATCGAGGCGCACACCGCCAGCATCACCCCCGCGCTCACGAAGAACTCCGGGCCGTCCGGGAAGGTCGCCATGTAGGCGCGGGCGACCACCCACACGTACATGCAGAACGGCACGAACGCCAGCGCGTACCAGGCCGCCGCGATCGCCGAGCCGTTCCGGCGTCCCAGCTGGGTGGCGATCACCGGCAGCGAGAGCGTCACCGCGGTCGAGATGAGCACCAGGATCCACCGCTCGGCGCCGCCCGCGAGCAGCACCTCGGTCGTGGTCTCGTCGCTGGCGGTGGCCGTCGTGGCGGCCAGGACGAAGTTCAGGCCGAGCGCGTACAGGCCGACGATGGCCGCGAATTCGAGCCAGATCAGGGCCTGTGCCACGCGCACGGTGTTCGGTTTGGTCAGGGAAGGCCCGTTTCGGCTGGCTTTCACTGCGCTCCTAAGGAACCGGGGCGGCGGAGGTCCCGCCGCCGAGCTGGGGCCGGGGCGGCGATATGAACCCTATCGAACCGTCGCCACCTGTGCATCGGCCGGACGGCCGAAGGTGGCTCGACAGGCGGGGTCTAGCGCTCCGCGCAGGCCGAGCGCATCTCGCTCAGGAACCGCCCGGTGAACCGCGTCTGGATCGCCCGCGCGACCGGCCCGCCGAGCCTCGACGCCCAGTGGCCCGGCCGTGAGAAGGACCTGACCGTGAAGCGCGTCCGGCCCTCCGAGGCGTCCAGGACGAACGCGGCCTCGCCGCGTTCGAAGTGGCCGTCCATCGAGCCGTACGCGAAGCCGCACCGCTCCGCCGACTCGACCGCCCACACCACCTGGCACGGCATCCGCGTCCACGCGAACGCCAAGGTCACCTCGACTCCCGCCGCCGCCCGCGGTGCGCTCGCGACCGGCCGGTAGCCGCAGCGTTCGTGCAGCCGCCACGTCATCAGGACCTCGGCGGCCGCCTCCAGCGGGGCGTCCAGCCCGGTCGACACCTCCAGATGCCGGTACCCCGCGGGCAGCTCGGCCCCGCGCGTCGCCCCGGCCTCGGGGTAGTTGACCTTCAGGTCCACTCAGGCTTCCCGCTGGATCATGAAGTCGCAGATGTCGATCAGGGCCTGGCGGGCCTGCCCGTCCGGCAGCGACGCGGCCAGGCCCCTGGCCCGCTCCTGGTACTGGTGCAGCGTCGCCTTCGCCTCCTCCAGCGCGCGCGAGGCGCGCAGCAGCGCCAGCGCCTCCGGCAGCTCCGCCTCGGGCACCGGCCCCGACACCAGTTCGCGCAGCCGCGCCTCGGCCGGGTCCGTCCCCGCCAGCGCGTAGAGCACCGGAAGCGTCGGGACGCCTTCGAGCAGGTCGGTGCCCGGCGTCTTGCCGGACTGGTCGGAGGCGACGTCGATGATGTCGTCGGCGATCTGGAACGCCACGCCGATCACCTCGCCGAACTTCTCGGCGGTCGCGATGGTCTCCTCGCTCGCGCCGGCGAACCAGGCGCCGAACTTCGCGCACGTGGCGATGAGCGAGCCGGTCTTCTCCGAGAGGATGTCCAGGTGCCACTCGATCGCGTCCATCCCCTCGGGCCGGGGCATGGTCTCGTTGATCTGGCCGCGCACGAGCCGCGCGAACGTCGACGCCTGGATGCGCACCGCGTCGGGGCCGAGCTCGGCCATGATCTGCGCGGCCTGGCTGAACAGGTAGTCGCCGGTGAGGATCGCCACCGAGTTGTCCCAGCGGGCGTTGGCGCTGGGCGCGCCGCGGCGCACGGAGGCCTCGTCCATGACGTCGTCGTGGTAGAGCGTCGCCAGGTGGGTGAGCTCGAGCGCGACCGCCGCGTCCAGGACGCCGGGCCCGGCCGGGTCGCCGAAATGCGAGCAGGCGATGGTGAGCATGGGGCGGAAGCGCTTCCCGCCGGCGTTGATGAGGTGGGAGCCGGACTGGCGCAGCAGCGGCTGGTTCGTGTCGACGGCCTTGAGAAGCCGCTCCTCCACGGCGTCGAGGGCCTCTCGCATCTGCTCGG
Organism: Glycomyces tenuis DSM 44171; assembly: GCF_000427885.1. Lineage (GTDB taxonomy): Bacteria > Actinomycetota > Actinomycetes > Mycobacteriales > Micromonosporaceae > Glycomyces > Glycomyces tenuis. The sequence goes on along the minus strand of NZ_ATYW01000015.1, from coordinate 195,562 downwards.
CGAAGGCCGCGTCGGTAAAGCTCAGCGCGGTCTGGGCACTTCCGGTGGTCACCACAGGCTCACTTTATCGTGCGCGTGTCTGAGCGAGGACGGGGCGGGAATCCCGTCCGAGGCGTGGGTCGCGTCAGCGTCCGGGTTCGGCGGCGCGTCCGGCGCCGGCGAGGACGATGAGCGCGGCCGCCGCGGCCATGGCGGCGCACGCGGCGATCCAGGCGGCGTTCCAGCCGCCGTGGTCGGCGATGAGGCCGAACGCGATCGGCCCCACCGCGCCCCCGGCGTAGACGCCGGTCTGGGTGATCGAGGACGCCGCGGCGGGCGCGTGGGGGTACCGCTTGGTGACGGCGAAGTTCATCAGCCCCGGCCACGCCCAGCCGAGCGCGAAGCCCGCGGCGGTGCCCAGCGGCAGCAGCCACGGCTGCCCGGCCGTGAACGTGGCGATGCCCGCGGCGCCGCCGAGGAGCATGACGGTGATGAGGCCGAGCTCGCCGCCGCGCCGGTCGGCGATCGCGCCGACGGCGACGCGGGCGATGACGCCGGCGAGGCCGCCGACGGTGAGGTTGAGCCCGGCGAAGGCCTCCGAGGCGCCGATGTCGACCGCGTACGTCGTCAGGAACGACCCGAGCGGGTTGGCGGCGCCCGAGCCCAGGCACACGGCGACGGCCAGGACGAGCAGCCGCCGGTCGGCGCCCCTGCCGTCGCCGCCGCGGCGCCCGTGCGGCGCCAGAGGGCCGAGCCCGGCGACGGGCACGAGGGCGAGCAGCGCGAAGGCGGCTGCGGCGACGAACGCCCACCGCCACCCGAAGGTGAGTGCGACGGCCGGGACGCTGAGCCCGCCGAGCATGGTGCACAGCGGCACCGCCGCCTGCTTGGCGCCGAACAGCATCCCCTTGCGGCGCTTGGGGGCCCAGTCGGCGAGGACGGTGTTGGCGGCGATCTGCCCCAGGCCGTTGGCGGGCGCGCTGAGCAGCAGCAGGGCGGTGAGGACGACCGGGTCGTGCGCGGCGGCGGCGATGGCGAGCATCGAGCCGGCGGTGAGGCCGACGGCGAGGCGGGCGGCGAACGGGACGCCGAAGCGTTCGACGCATCGCCCGGCGGGGACGGCGGTCAGCCCGCAGACGGCGAAGTAGAGCCCGGCGATCAGGCCGATCGCGCCGACGCCCATGTGCAGCTCGTCGGTGATCTGCACGGCGAGGCCGCCGAAGAGGAACACCGGCATGACGACGGCGACGGTGACGCACAACGCGGTGGCGACGGTCGAGGACGGCTTCGGGGCGTTCACGGTCGGCACGGTGGCAACCGTACTCCGCAGTATCGCCCGGCCCAGGGGTGAACGGGTGTCACATAATCGGGTGAAGCGTCCGGTCGTACCTTGACGTGGCGTACGCCGTGTGCAACCGTTGGACTCGGCGTACTGGCGAGTAGACCGCCGGTGCGGCCCTGAAGACCGTTGAACACGACGAAGTGCGGCGGCCCTGGTGGGAGGAGCCGCCGCACTTCGCATATGTGGTGTGTATGACCGCGGCAACGGCGGGGAAGTTGGTGGGGACTCGCCGCCGTCGCCGCGGATATTGTTCGGCACCCGGCTGAAGCCGAGTCTCGAACGGTGCTGACACGTTGATACTGCCCGGTGCGGGAGGCCGACGCAAGCAGCGGTTGTTTATATAGTTAGATTCACTGTCCATGCGGCGTGAAAAGGGCTTTCCGCCCGCCGCGAGGCAGGTGGACGCGTCAGGTGGCAAATGGAGCGGCAGCATGGTGGAGCAGCGGCGACCCGATGACAGGCTGCGGAAACACGGCGGCATCCGCCCCCGTGGCAGCGACGAGCCGACCAAGATGATCCAGAGCGTCCAGCGCGCGCTGCGCATCATGGAAATCGTCGGCCGCCACTCCGGCGGCGTGTCGGCCCAGCGCATCGCCTTCGAGTGCAAGCTCAACCGGGCCACGGCGTACAACCTGCTGCGCACGCTCGTCTACGAGCGCTACCTGCGCCGCGACGCCGCCGGCCGCTACTCTCTGGGCCTGGAGGTCTCCGACCGCTACTCCGAGCTGGCGCAGGCCATGGCGGGTCCGCGCACCTGCGGCGACTTCATGCGACGCATGTCGAGCGAGACGGGCTATTCGACCTTCGTCGCGAAGTTCGTCGAGGGCCGCCCCGCCGTCACCTCCGTGACCGAGGGCAACCGCAGCCCGCACGTCGAGGACCTCATCGTCGGCTTCGACGACGGCGCCCACGCCACCGCGCTCGGCAAGGCCCTGTTGGCGACGCTCCAGTTCACCGAGCGCGCCATGTTCCTCAAGGCCGCCGGGATGCGCCGCTTCACCGGGAAGACCCTGACCGAGCCCGAGGCGCTCGAGCACGACCTGATGGTCTACTCCGAGTCCGGCGTGTACGCCGAGATGGGCCAGTTCCAGGACGGCGTCGGCTGCGCCGCGGTCGTCGTGCGCGACGCCGACGACCCGGCCGACCGGGTCGTGCTGGCCGCGGCCATGCCGCTGTCGGACATCGGCCGGTTCTGGCCGGTCCTCACCAAGCGGCTGCGCCGCGCGGCCGTCGAACTCCAGCCGCTGCTGTGAGGCGGCGGCCCCGCCAGGGGCCGGCCGCTCGCCTGTGGGCTTTACAGGACCGCCCAGGTGTCACCGGAGTGCAGCAGGCGGTCCAGGGCCTCGCGGCGGTCGACGCCCTCCGAGGCCTGGTCGACCTGGCCGCGGACCAGGTCGTCGTAAGTCGGGCGCCGCACGCTGCGGAACACGCCGATCGGCGTGTGGTCCAGCTCCGTGCCCGACAGGCGCGAGAGCGCGAAGGCGTACGCCGGGTCGTCCACGTCGGACTTGTGGACGACGACGTCGGCCTCGTCGACCTCGGCGGCGTCCCTGACCTCCAGGCCGTAGCCGGACTGGACGACGGCCTTGTCGCCGAACCTGATCGGCTGCCCGTCCTCCAGGCGGATCAGGGCCTCGTCGCGCGTGTCGGGGTTCTTCAGCGTCTCGAACGCGTCGTCGTTGAAGATCGGGCAGTTCTGGTAGATCTCCACGAACGCCGAGCCCTCGTGCTCGGCGGCGGCCCGCAGCACCTGCTGGAGGTGGGCCCGGTCCGAGTCGAGCGTGCGGGCCACGAACGTGGCCTCCGAGCCCAGAGCGAGCGAGAGCGGGTTGAACGGCGAGTCCACCGAGCCCATCGGGCTGGACTTGGTGAGCTTGCCCGGCTCCGAGGTGGGGGAGTACTGGCCCTTGGTGAGCCCGTAGATCCGGTTGTTGAACAGCAGGATCTTCAGGTTCACGTTGCGCCGCAGGGCGTGGATGAGGTGGTTGCCGCCGATCGAGAGCGCGTCGCCGTCGCCGGTCACCACCCACACCGACAGGTCCTGCCGGGAGGTGGCCAGGCCCGTCGCGATCGCCGGGGCGCGGCCGTGGATCGAGTGGATCCCGTACGTGTTCAGGTAGTACGGGAACCGCGAGGAGCAGCCGATGCCGGAGACGAACGCGATCTTCTCGCGTTCGAGGCCCAGCTCGGGCAGGAACGACTGGACCGCGGCCAGGATCGCGTAGTCGCCGCAGCCGGGGCACCAGCGCACCTCCTGGCTCGACTTGAAGTCCTTGGCCTTCAGCTTCGGCGCGTCCAGTTTCACGGCGCCGCCGAGCTTCGCAGTGTCAGCCATTCTTGATGACCTCCTCCAGGGCGTCCTGCAGTTCGTTGGAGGTGAACGGCAGGCCGCGCACCTTGTTGTAGCCGACGACGTCCACGCCGGGGAAGGAGCCGCGCAGCAGCAGCGAGAGCTGGCCGAGGTTCATCTCGGGCACGACGACCTTGTCGTAGCGGGCCAGGACCTCCCCGAGGTTCGCCGGCATCGGGTTGAGGTAGCGCAGGTGCGCTCGGGCGATCGCGACGCCCTTGTCGCGCAGGCCGCGGACGGCCGCGCCGATCGGGCCCCACGTCGAGCCCCAGCCGAGGACGAGGACGCGGGCGTCGCCCGGGTCGTCGACGTCGAGGTCGGGGACGGGGATCCCGGCGATCTTGGCCGCGCGGGTGCGGACCATGTGGTCGTGGTTGGCCGGGTCGTAGGAGATGTCGCCGGTGCCGTCGGCCTTCTCGATGCCGCCGATGCGGTGCTGGAGGCCCGGCGTGCCGGGGAGGGCCAAGGGGCGGGCCAGCGTCTCGGGGTCGCGCTTGAACGGCCAGAACGCCGGCTCGCCGGCGGCGTCGACCGCGTTCGCCTCGGTCGCGAAATCGACCGACAGGTCCGGCAGATCGGCCAGGTCCGGCAGGCGCCACGGCTCGGCGCCGTTGGCGATGTAGCCGTCGCTCAGGAGCATGACCGGGGTGCGGTAGCGCAGGGCCATGCGGGTGGCCTCGAGCATCGCGTCGAAGCAGTCCGAGGGGGACTGCGGGGCGACGATCGCGATCGGGGCCTCGCCGTGGCGGCCGAACATGGCCATCATCAGGTCGGCCTGCTCGGTCTTGGTGGGCATGCCCGTGCTGGGCCCGGCGCGCTGCACGTCGATGACGACCAGCGGCAGCTCGAGCGAGACGGCCAGGGAGATCGTCTCGGACTTGAGCGCGACGCCCGGGCCCGAGGAGGTGGTGACGCCCAGCGCGCCGCCCCACGAGGCGCCCAGGGCCGCGCCGGCCGCGGCGATCTCGTCCTCGGCCTGCACGGTGGTGACGCCGAAGCGCTTGTGCTTGGACAGCTCGTGGAGGATGTCGCTGGCCGGGGTGATCGGGTAGGCCCCGAGGAACACCGGCAGCTCGGAGGCGACGCCGGCGGCGATGACGCCCCAGGCCAGGGCCTGGTTGCCGGTGATGTTGCGGTAGGTGCCGGCCGGGAGCGTCGCCGGGGGGATCTCGAAGCGGACGGCGAAGGACTCGGCGGTCTCGCCGTAGTTCCAGCCGGCCTTGAGCGCGGCGATGTTGGCCTCGGCGATCGCGGGCTTGGCCGCGAACTTCTTGAGCAGGAAGTCCTCGGTGACCTCGGTGGTGCGCGAGTACATCCACGACAGCAGGCCGAGCGCGAACATGTTCTTCGAGCGCGCCGCGTCCTTCTTGCCGATGTCGTAGTCCTCGAGCGCGCCGATGGTGAGGCTGGTCAGCGGCACCTCGATGAGCTGGTAGTCGTCGAGCGAGCCGTCCTCGAGCGGGTTGGCCCCGTAGCCGACCTTGGTGAGGTTGCGCTTGGAGAACTCGTCGGTGTTGACGATGACGACGCCGCCGGACTTGAGGTCGCGCAGGTTCGCCTTGAGGGCGGCCGGGTTCATCGCCACGAGGACCTCGGGCTCGTCGCCGGGGGTGAGGATGTCGGAGTCCGCGAAGTGGATCTGGAAGCTCGAGACGCCCGGGAGGGTCCCGGCGGGCGCGCGGATCTCGGCGGGGTAGTTCGGGAGGGTGGAGAGGTCGTTGCCGAGCTTGGCGGTCTCGGCCGTGAATCGGTCTCCGGTGAGTTGCATGCCGTCGCCGGAGTCCCCTGCGAAGCGGATGACGACCCGGTCGAGCTGCCGGACGGTGTTCACCAAGTTCTCCTCATGCGGGTTGACGGGCACGCGCGGTCGTGCGGTGTGCATTCGGGCTGCCGGAGCCGGGCTCCGCAGGTCCGCTTACTGCGATGCTACGCGGGGGACGGCTTCCCGTGCCAGCCATGCGTCCACTGCGCGACCTAGGCGACACAGCCGGACGCACCATCTCTCACCTTGTGGGATATGGGGTTCCGGCCGGCCCTTCAGGACACCTGTCCGCCGTCCGTCGGCGACGCCTGTGTGGTCTGGGTCTCGCCCGGATCGGGAGTCGCCGTGGTCGCGGACGAGCTCGGTTCGGTGGTGGGCGCGTCGTCGATCGCGACGAAGGCCTCCCCGTCCCACTCATAGCGCGCCGTCCAGGTCTCGGAGGCGGCGCCGAGCCCTTGGAGTGTAATCGTCCCGTCCTCGACGCCCGCGATCTCTGAGAACCGCTGTGACTCGTCTGGCTGCCGCCAGACCCACGCGAGGTGCTCGAGGCCGTCCGCGGCCGGGGTGAACGCCGCCACCGCGGTCCGCTCGCCGCACTGGAGGGCCAGGATCGTCTCGGGGCTCTGGTCGCCGTCGATGTCGCCGCCGGCGTTCGCCACGATCGACCAGTCGGTCTCCTCGGTGAACTCCCAGGTCCCGAAGTCGACGTCGAGGACCCCGCCGGCGCACTCGCCCCATTCGGCGACGCGCACGGACTGGCCGATGACGACGGAGGCCTCGGTGTCCTCGGCGCTCGGCGACTCGTCCTCGACCTGGGGGGTCGCCGGGTCGTCCAGCTGCGCGCCGGGCGTGTGATCCGAAGAGGACGGCCCCTGCGCGACGGTCTCCGCGGAGTCCTCGTCGGGCTGGGAGGGGAGCGAGCCGAGGGTCTGGGCGACGGCGAAGCCGCCGGCGGTGACGGCCGTGCAGGCGCCGACGACCGCGGCGAGGGAGACGAGGCGGCGGCGCCGCAGCGCGGCCGGGCCGGACATGATCAGCTCGTCGACCGGCGGGGGCGGGAAGGCCGCCGGGGCGTCCGCCTTGTAGGCCGCGAAGGCCGCCGCGACCGCGTCGTCGCGCGGCCCTGCGACGTCGTCGCCGTGCTGTTCGGCGTTCATCGGCGGTCCTCCTTCACGGATGCTCGGTGGCTCTGCGGGCGGGGCACCTTGGCGGTGCCGGTGGTCCGGAGCGGGCGGATGCGGATCGGCATCGTGTCGGGGTCGGCTTTCTCGGGGGCCTCGTCGGAGAGCAGCGCGGCCAGTTCGCGGCGGCCCCGGTGGAGCCAGGACTTGACGGTGCCCTCCTTCGCGCCGGTGCTCTCGGCGATCGAGGCGATCGACATGTCGGCCATGTAGTGCAGGACGAGCGCTTTGCGGCGTTTGGCGGGCACCTGCTGGAGGGCCGCGACCAGGGCCACGTGGTCGGGGCTCGCCGCGGGCGCGGGCTCGGGCGGGGACGACTTCTGGAGGAACTTGCGCACCACCTGGTTGCGGCGGTGGCGGCTGGTGGCGAGGTTCCAGGCCACGCGGCGGACCCACGCGACCGGTTCCTCGTACGAGCCGACCTTGTCCCAGCGCTGCCACGCCCGCAGGAACGCCTCCTGGACGAGGTCCTGCGATTCGGTCGAGTCGCCGAGATAGGCGCACACCTGAGCAGCGAGTTCCGAGAAGTGGTTCTCGTAGAGGTCGGTGAACTCCGCCTCCGTTCGCACATCCGCTCCAGCACAGGTAGGGGGGACAAGGGCAGCATTCGTCTCCGGGCGGGCGAACCCGGCGGCCTCCATTGTCGCGTCCGAAGTCGCGGCGAATCGAGGCGGGGTGCCCCCGAGGGGCGTCGGCCCCACTCCCCGACGGTACGCGTCGGGGGAGGGGAGCGGGGGCCCGGCCGTCTCCGGGGCGGCACCGCGCGGGGAGCGGTGCGCGCACGGTCGGCGGGCCGGTCGCCGCCGGGCGCGGCGCCGCGTCGGTGCGCTGGCGGCGGTCATGCGTCATTCCTCCACGGCCGCGCGAGGCGGCCGTCCGTTCGTCGTGCGGTGTCCAATATCGTCGGACTCGCCGCAATTCCTCTTCGCACACTTACACGCCCCGCCGAGGCTCGCGGTTGCGGTATGCGGAGGAATATTTGCCGCCGCCCCGTCCGCGATCCGCCGCCCCGGACGGCTTCCCTCAAGCGGCGCAGCGCACTATGGTGAGTGCATGGACTCCTCCCACCTGGGCGACTACGCCGTATTCGGGGTGCTGCTGCTGGCCGGCTTCGCGTTCGTGGCCGCCGCGATGACGGCGAACCGCCTGCTGCGGCCCTCTGCGCCGTCGAAGGTGAAGGGCATGACCTACGAATGCGGCGTGGACCCGGTGGGCGGGGACTGGGCGCAGGTGCAGATCCGCTATTACGTGTACGCGTTCCTGTTCGTGCTGTTCGCCGTGGAGGCGGTGTTCCTGTTCCCGTGGGCCGCGGTGTTCACCGCGTTCGGCGCGGTCGCGGCGGCCGAGATGGGCCTGTTCGTCGGCGTGCTGGCCCTCGGCCTGGCCTACGCGTGGAGGAAGGGGGTGCTCCGGTGGGCGTGAAGCTGCCGTTCCCCGCCCGCGCCGACGGCTCGAGCGCATTCGCGGCTCGCAAGCTCGCCGACGGCAATGGGGCGGGCGTGCTCGGCGAGCCGATCCGCTTCGTCCTCAACTGGGGGCGCCGCTATTCGCTGTGGGTGTTCAACTTCGGGCTGGCGTGCTGCGCGATCGAGTTCATCGCCGCCTCGATGAGCAGGCACGACTTCATGCGCCTCGGCGTCATCCCCTTCGCGCACTCGCCGCGCCAGGCCGACCTCATGGTCGTCTCCGGCACGGTCACCGACAAGATGGCCCCGGCGATCAAGCGCCTCTACGACCAGATGCCCGAACCGAAGTACGTCATCTCCTTCGGGGCCTGCTCCAACTCCGGCGGCCCGTACTGGGACTCCTACTGTGTCACCAAGGGCGTCGACCAGATCATCCCGGTGGACGTGTACATCCCCGGCTGCCCGCCGCGGCCCGAGGCGCTGCTGTACGGCATCGGCGAGCTCCAGAAGCAGATCGGCGAGGAGCCGCTGCGGGTGCCCCGGCCGCCGAAGGGCCGCGCCGCCGCGCTCCTGAGGGCCCCGCTGCGGAAGCGCGACGCCGCATGAGCGCCGCATCGCACCGGAAGGCGGGCCGCGATGCCTGAGCCGTGGGAGGACCGCGTCGCCGCGGCTCTCGGCGTCGAGACCGCCGCCGACGGGCCGCGCGCGGTCGCCGAGGTCCCGCCCGCCGGCTGGCACGAGGCCGTCCGCGTCTGCCGCGACGAGCTCGGCTGCGACTTCTTCGACTGGCTCTCGGCCGTCGATGAGAGCGGGATCGGGCGGGAGAACGAGGACTCCGGCGCCGTGATCAGGGTCGTCGCGCACCTGTGGTCGATCGCGGCCAGGCGCGGCGTGCTGCTCAGGACCGCCGCCGACGGCCCGCTCGAGACCGTCACCGGCCTCTACCCCGGCGCGGCCTGGCACGAGCGCGAGACCCACGAGATGTTCGGGGTCGACTTCGCCGGGCACCCGGGCCTGGCGCCGCTGCTGCTGCCGCCCGAGTTCGAAGGCCACCCGCTGCGCAAGGACTTCGTGCTCGCCTCCCGCGTCGTCAAACCCTGGCCGGGCGAGAAGGAGCCCGGCGGCGGCCGTGCAGGCCCGCGCAAGCGCGCCCCCAAGCGCCCGCCGGGCGTGCCGGAAGGGTGGATGGACGATGCTTGAGATCGCGCTCAAACTCCTCGGCGTCATGGCCGCGTTCCTGGTCCTGCCGCTCCTGGTCGGCCAGACCGAGCACAAGCTCATGGCCCACATGCAGGGCCGCCTCGGACCGATGCACGCCGGACGCTTCCACGGCTGGGCCCAGCTCATCGCCGACGGCGTCAAGTTCGCGCAGAAGGAGGACCTCGTCCCCGACGCGGCCGACAAGCCGGTCTTCAAGCTCGCGCCGGCCGTCGCGCTCGTCCCCTACCTGCTGGTGATGCTGTTCATCCCGCTCGGGCCCGGCGACCTCGTCGGCTCGAGCCTGGAGATGGGCCTGTTCGTCGTGCTCGCGCTCGTGGGCGTCGGGGTGCTGGCCGTGCTCATGGCCGGGTGGGCCTCGGCCAACAAGTACACGCTCGTCGGGGCGCTGCGCGGCGCCGCGCAGCTCATGGCCTACGAGCTGCCGCTGGTGCTGGCCGCCGCGTCCGTCGCCGTCGCGGCCGGGACGCTGAGCCTGCCGGCGATCGTCGAGGCGTGGGAGCCGTGGTGGCTGCTGTGGCAGGCGCCGGCGGCGTTCGTGTTCTTCACCGCCGGGCTCGCCGAGATCCGCAGGCCGCCGTTCGACGCGCCGGTGGCCGACTCGGAGCTGGTGTTCGGCTACCTCACCGAGTACGCCGGGCTGCGGTTCGCGCTGCTGCTCCTAGCCGAGTACGCCGGGATCGTCGTGATCTCGGCGCTGACGGCGGTGCTGTTCCTCGGCGGCTGGAAGGGGCCGGGGCCCGAGTCGCTCGGCTGGCTGTGGACGCTGCTGAAGACCGGCGCGCTGTCGATGGTCGTCATCTGGCTGCGCGTGGCGTGGCCGCGCCTGCGGGTCGACCAGATCCAGTCGCTGTGCTGGAAGGGCCTGGTGCCGCTCGCGCTCGCGCAGCTCGTGCTCACGACGGCCGTCGCGCTCGCGCTGAACTGAGGCTCAGGCGGCCTTCGACTCGCTCTTCGCCGCGGGCTTCGCCTCGCTCCCAGCGGTGCTCTCGGACTTCTCGGTCTTCTTCGCGCCGTTCTGGGAGCCGTTGGCGCTCAAGGAGCTCGAACCGGTCGAACGGGAGTCGGTGCGGTAGAAGCCGCTGCCTTTGAAGGTGACACCGACGTTGCCGAAGACCTTGCGCAGGGCGCCTTTCGCCTCGCAGGAGGGGCAGTCGGTCAGGCGCGCTTCGGTGAACGACTGGTGGCGGTCGAACTCGTAACCGCACTCCTTGCAGCGGTATTCGTAGACAGGCACGTCTCTCCTCCAGCGGTGGCGGGCTCCATCGGCGGTCTGGGGGCGCCGCCGAAACCGGGTCGCGCTCAGACCCGGATCGACATTAGCACTCAACACACTGGAGTGCTAATCCCATCCCGCCTGGCAGTGACCGGTTCCTCGACGGCGCCCGACTACCCCGCCGCCGTGTAGCCCGAGCCCGGGGTCACCACGCCGGTGACCGGGCGGTCGTGCCGCTCGGCGGGCACGTCGAGGCCGAACTCGCCGTCGCGCAGCAGCGCCACCACCGGCACCCCCGGCGCCAGGCGCGCCAGCGCCCGGTCGTAGCAGCCGCCGCCCCGCCCCAGCCTGATTCCGCCATGTGAGACGGCCAGGCCGGGCACGATGACGGCCTCGGCCCGCCCGATCGCCTCGGCCCCGCAGGCGGGCGCGACGGCCTCGACGCCGCGGGGCCCGGTCAGCGCCACGCCGCTCCACGGCCGATTCGACGAACCCGTATGGGGCACTTCGGAACCGAGTTCGGTCCAGTCGAGGTCGTTGTCGGGCAAGGTGACCGGAAGCAGCACCGTGTAGCGCTCGGTGAGCAGCTCGGGCAGTTCGGGCCGCAGCGTCGCGCACGGCTCGGCGCCGAACGGCCGGTACGCGGCCACTGTCGCGCCCTCGCTCAGCGCCTCGCTCAGAAAGTCCCGCAAGGCGTTCCATGTCGCCGCGTCGGCCGCCTCGCGCGCCGCCGCCGGCATCGCCCTGCGGGCGTCCAGCAGCCGCGTCCGGGCGGTGTCCTTCGTTGTGATCACGATGCTCCTCATTGCGATAGCGGTTCACCTCGGTGGTTTCCACCGAATGGAGAATATATCTCGTCCTTTCGGTCATACCTGATCGAATAGACGTGCCGTGTCGTGTCGGGTCGGTAGCTCTAGGTAGTCTTCTAGAGAGTGAACTTGAGGGGGCTTCGGTGTCGCTGCGCTCACGGCTCACCACGGCGTTCCTCGTCGTCGTGCTGGGGCCGGTCCTGGTGGGGGCCGTCTTCGTCGCTGCCATCATGTCCCACCTGGCGGAATCCAGGGAGGCGCGGCTGGCGGACTCGGCGGCCGCCACGGTCGACTCGACCCTCGGCACGATCTGCGAGCGGATCCAGGCCTCCGCGGCCGCGGTGGCCCTCAACCACCGTAGCGGCGACGAGGAGAACGCCGCCGAGATGGCCCGGCTCGTCGTCGACCGCCACGTCGTCGACGGCATCGTCTTCTCCGGCCTCGAAGCGGCCGGCTCGGTCGAGGCCGAAGGCGTCGGCGCCGAGGCCCCCCGAGGCGCCTGGATCGACTGCGGCGCCGAGATCGCCGTGGCCCCCGAGGAGCCCATCGTCGCGCTCGCCTCCCAGGCCCTCGTCGCCAACCCCGACGGCAGCGTCTCGGTCTTCACGGCCTTCCGCGTCGTCGACCGGAACTTCCTCGCCTCGGTCGCCGTCGCCGCCGACGCCGACCTGATCCTCCAGGACGGCCGCGCCCGGCCGCTGTCGGTCGGCGGCGGCGACGCCGGCAGCTGGGACGCCACCGACGTCTTCCTGCCGCTGCGCATCGGCACCGCCTCCACCGACCTCACCCCCATGTACTGGACGCTCACGGCCATGGTGACCGTCTCGGCGATATGCGCCGTCGCGCTCGCCTCGTGGCTGTCGCGCTCGACCACCCGCCCGCTCGCCGAGCTCTCCGCCGCCGCCGAGCGCGTCGCCGACGGCGACCTCGACGCCCGCGTCCCCGTCCACGGCCGCGACGAGGTCGCCCAGCTCGCGCTCAGCTTCAACCGCATGACCGCCCAGACCCAGACGTACGTGCAGGCGCTCACCGCCTCCCGCGACCAGATGCGAGGCCAGCTCGGCTGGCTCGGCCAGACGCTCACCGCCACCCTCGACCTCGACCGGATCCTCGAGGTCATCCTCGACACCGCGATGATCACCACCAACGCCGAGGCCGGCCTGATCATGCTCGTCGACGTCGCCGACGCCGAGCAGCTGCTCCAGCGGGCCGGCGAAGGCGCGCTCGGCACCGGCGGGCCGGTGACGATCCGCCTCGGCGAGGGCATCATCGGCTCGATCGCCGCCTCCGGAGCGCCAGCGCACGGCCGCATCGTCGACGGCCGCTTCGGCGAGTGGAGCCGCTCGCCCGCCGAACCGGACGCGCGGACCATCGTCGCCGTGCCCTTCAGCGGCCGCCACGTGCCCGTCGAGCCCGAGCACCCCGGCATGCGGCGGGCCATGTCCGAAGACGAGAGCGGCGCCGTCGACGCCGAGGACCGCGGCGTGCTCGGCGTGCTCGTGCTCTACGACCGGGTGGCCTCGCTCGACTTCGACCAGGGGGACGTCGAGACGCTCAAGACCTTCGCCGGACAGGCCGCCGTCGCAGTCGAGAACGTCCTGCTGCACCGCCAGGCCCAGCGGCTCAGCCTCACCGACCCGCTCACCGGGCTGTGGAACTACCGCTTCATGCAGACCTCGCTGCGCCGCGAGGCCGAGCGCGCCCGCCGCTACCAGCGCCCCAGCGCCGTGCTCGCCATCGACCTCGACCGGTTCAAGACCGTCAACGACACCTACGGGCATCCCGTCGGCGACCAGGTCCTCGTGGAGCTGGCGCGGCGCATCACCAGCCAGATCAGGGAGGTCGACCTGGCGTTCCGCCACGGCGGCGAGGAGTTCACGGTGCTCCTGCCGGAGACCGACGCCGTGGGCGGCGCCGCCGTCGCCGAACGCCTCGGCCGGGCCTGCGCCGACCGGCCGTTCAAAGTGAACGACGCCGAAGGGGGGCGGGAACTGCGCGTCACCGTCTCGGTGGGCATCGCCGTCCTCGGCGAGCACGCCGACACCGCCGCCGGAGTGCTCGCGGCCGCCGACGAGGCCCTCTACGAGGCGAAGGCCGCCGGAAGGGACACCTGGCGCATCGCCGCCGACTGAGCCCCGGCCCGCCCGCTTCGACCCGGTATCGACCGGTCCGATTCTTCGGGTGGCGGGCATGTGACCCGCTGTGGTCACGATACGCTCGCCCTATGTCAGATACCTCGCGCCGGGCCACCAAGGCCGTCATTCCAGCCGCAGGCAACGCGACCCGCTTCCTCCCGGTCACCAAGGCCGTCCCGAAGGAGCTGCTGCCGCTCATCGACAAGCCCGTCCTCGAGTACATCGTCGAAGAGGCCGCCGCCGCCGGAGCCGACGACGTCCTCCTCGTCACCGCCCGCGGCAAGGACTCGATGATCGACTACTTCGACGTCAGGGCCGACCTCGAGACCTTCCTCGCCGAGAAGGGCAAGGACGCCGCGATCGAGGCGATCCGGGCCCCCCAGCGCCTCGCCGAGGTCCACGCCGTCCGCCAGGGCACCGCCCTCGGCCTCGGCCACGCCGTCGGCCGCGCCGCCGCCCACGTCGGCGACGAGCCCTTCGCGGTCCTCCTCGGCGACGAGTTCTGCGACCTCGACGACGCGCTCCTGCCGCGCATGATGGACCTCCAGGCCGAGACCGGCGGCATCGTCCTGGCGCTGATGGAGGTTCCCAAGGAGGACGTCTCCCGCTGGGGCATCGCCTCGGTCGCGCCGACCGGCGACGCCGACATCGTCGAGGTCACCGGCCTGGTCGAGAAGCCGTCCGTCGAGGACGCGCCCTCGAACCTGAGCCTCATCGGGCGCTACGTCCTGCCCGGCTCGATCTTCCCGGTCATCGACGCCACCGAGCCCGGCCGCGGCGGCGAGATCCAACTCACCGACGCCATGGACACCATGCGCGCCAACGGAACCCCAGTACACGGCGTGATCTTCCGCGGCCGCCGGTATGACACCGGCGAGCCGACCGCATACCTTCAGACGCTGGTGGAGCTGGCCACCGAGCGTGACGACTTGCCCGGCTTCAACGCCTGGCTGCGTGAATTCAGTGCGACACTGGACTAGCGACAAGACCGCCTGAACGCTGGAACGACACCCGGCGTTCAGGCGGCACCGGTGGGGACTCGACGAACGGGGGGCTGAGGGATGACCGGGAGCGGCGACGCGACGCCACTGGCGGATTTCCTGTCGAAGGCGCTGGCCTTGGTCCGCCCCCTGCCGCCCACCGACGTCGACATGACCCGCTCGACCGGCTCGGTCCTCGCCGAGGACGTCACCGCGCCGGGGCCGCTGCCCGCCTTCGACTACGCCGCGATCGACGGCTACGCCTGCGCCGCCGACGACGTCGCCGGGGCCAGCCCCGAACGGGGCATCGGCCTCAAGGTCCTCGGCGACCTCGCCGCCTCCTCGTGGCGGCCCGTCCGCCTCGTCCCCGGCACCTGCTTCGCCGTCGCCGCCGGATCGCCGCTGCCGGTCGGCGCCGACATCGTCGTGCCGCTGGCCTGGACCGACGAGGGCATGGCCACCGTCGAGGTCCGCCAGGTGCCGCGGCGCGGCCACGGCGTGCGCCGCCTGGGCACCGAACGCGCCTCCGGGGAGATCCTCGCCCACGAGGGCCGCCGCATCACCCCGCAGCTGATCGGGCTGCTCGCCGCCTCCGGCGTCGCCGACGTCGTCGTCCGCCCGACCCCGCGCGTCGTCGTCATCGCCACCGGCGACGAACTGGTCGACACCGGCAGGCCCTCCCAGCCCGGCCAGCTCATCGACGTCAACTCGCACCTGGTGACCGCCGCCGCCTCCGAGGCCGGCGCGCACGCCTACCGCGTCGGCATCTGCGACGACGAACCGGACGCGCTGCGCACCGTCCTCGACGACCAGATCCTCCGCGCCGACCTCGTCATCACCACCGGCGGCACCGGCACCGGCCCCGGCGACATGGTGCGTCGCACGCTCTCGCGCGACGGCGCCGTCGCCTTCGACCCCGTCGCCGTCTACCTGTGCGAGACCATGGGCTTCGGCACCATCGGGCCCGAAGAGGTCCCCATCGTGTGCCTGCCGGGCGATCCGGTCTCCGCGCAGATCGCCTTCGAGACGATCGCCCGCCCCCTCATCCAGCGCCTCGCGGGCGCCGAGCCGGTATTCCGGCCCAGCGTGCGCGCCAACCTGACCGAGCCCGTATCCTCACCGAACGGGCTGCGCGAATTCCGTCCGGTCCGCGTCGCCGAACGCCGCGGGGGCGGCTACACCGTGGCCCCGCTGGGGTCGACCTCTTACACGCTCACAGGACTCGCCGAGGCCACCGGCCTGATGACCATCGGCGAGAACGCCACCCGGGTGCCCGCCGGGTCCACGGTGGACGTGCTCCTGCTGGATCGAAACCGATGACGCCATCCCTAGACGCACAGTTTTTGGACCGAAACAGATGACCCTTTCCAACCCCGGCTGGCCCGTGAACCTCCGCCACGGCGACGTGAGCGTACGGCCGTTCCACCGCGGCGACGCCCGGCGCTGGTCGGAGCTGCGCCGCTCGAACGAGGCCTGGCTCGCCCCCTGGGAGCCCGGCACGGGCACCACCTGGCACGAGGCGCATTCCCCGGCCGCGTTCCGCGCCATGCTCCGCGGCCTCAAACGCTCGGTCAAGGACGGCACCAGCTGGCCGCTCGCCGTGTGCTGGCAGGGCGAGCTCGTCGGCGGCCTCACCGTCGGCAACATCGTGCGCCGCGCCTTCGGCTCGGCCTACGCCGGGTACTGGATCGACCGCGGCCACGCGGGAAAGGGCATCACGGCCACCGCGCTCGCGATCGTCGTCGACCACGCGCTGACCGTGGGACGGCTGCACCGCATCGAGGTCAACATCCGGCCCGAGAACGGCCCGTCGAACCGGGTCGCCGAGAAGCTCGGGCTGCGCCGCGAAGGGCTGCACAAGCGCTACCTCTACATCGACGGCGACTGGCGGGACCACTACGGCTACGCCGTCACCGCCGAGGAGATCGCCACCGAGCGCATGATCGACCGCCTGGAGCGGCTCAAGCGGGCCGAATCGAGTCGCTGACGCTCAGGCGACGGTGAACGAGCGGTCGGTCAGGACGATCGGCTCGCCGTCGGTGACCGCGATCGTGTGCTCCATGTGGGCGCCTCTCGAACCGTCGGCGCTGCGCAGCGTCCAGCCGTCGGGGTCGTAGCGGATCTCGTCGGTGGTGTGCAGGAACCACGGCTCGATCGCGATGACCAGGCCCGGCTTGAGCTTCAGGCCCCGGCCGGGGCGGCCGTCGTTGGGCACCTGCGGGTCGCCGTGCATCTCGCGGCCGACGCCGTGCCCGCCGAAGTCGGTGTTGATCGTCAGGCCCGCGGCCCTGGCGACCTCGGCGATCGCCGCGGAGACGTCGCCGAGCTTGTTCTCCGGACGGGCCGCGGCGATCCCGGCCTCCAGTGCGCGCGTGGCGGTGTCGATGAGCCGGAGGTCCTCGTCCCTGGGCGTGCCGACGACGACGCTGAGAGCCGAGTCGGCCACCCAGCCGTTCACCTTCGCGGCGAAGTCGAGGCTGAGCAGGTCGCCGTCGCGCAGCCGGTAGTCGTGCGGCAGGCCGTGGAGGACCGCGTCGTTGACCGAGGTGCACAGGACCTTCCCGAACGGGCTGCCGCCGA
The DNA here is from genome assembly GCF_000427885.1 of Glycomyces tenuis DSM 44171. Taxonomy (GTDB): domain Bacteria; phylum Actinomycetota; class Actinomycetes; order Mycobacteriales; family Micromonosporaceae; genus Glycomyces; species Glycomyces tenuis. Next base: position 178,604 of record NZ_ATYW01000015.1, on the reverse strand, counting down.
ACGACGGATGGTAGTCCACATAGCATGAGACCGCGCCCGCCTCTTCGATGCGGCGCGCGGCCAGCGCGTCCAGTTCGAGCAGGTTGACGCCGACGTCGGCGGCGCGGGCGAGCTCGGCCAGCGTCTGGGCGACGAAGCGGCCGGCGGGCCGCATCTGCTCGATCTCGGCGGTGGAGTACAGCTCGATCATGGTGGGCCTTTCAAAAGATGACGGTATTTTTATACCGGTACTATAATACCGACATGATCCGACCGCCACTGACACCCGAGGACTACGCGCGCGGGCGCGCGCTCGGTCGGGCGTTGCGGGCGGCGCGCGGCCCCCGCAGCCTCCTCGACGTCGCCGCCGAGGCCGGCGTCTCCCCCGAGACGCTCCGCAAGATCGAGACCGGGCGCATCGCCACGCCGGCGTTCTTCACCATCGTCGCGCTCTGCCGGGCCCTGGGGATCTCGGCCGACGAGCTCGCCGCCCACGAGAGCGCCGCCACGACCCAGATCACGCGCGGCGACGATCGCCTCGAGCGCAGGTGAGGGCCGCGTTAGGCTCGGGCCGTGGATGCCTCGACCCAACTTCCGACCGTAGGCGTGATCGGCGCCGGACAGCTCGCCCGCATGACCCACCAGGCGGCGATCGCCTTGGGGCAGAGCCTGCGCGTGCTGGCCGCCGACCCCGCCGAGAGCGCCGCCGCGGTCGCCGCCGACGTCAGGATCGGCGACTACCGCGAGCTCGACGACCTGCGCGACTTCGCCTCGGGCGCCACCGTCGTCACCTTCGACCACGAGCACGTCCCGCAGAAGGCGCTGCGGGCCCTCGTCGAGGACGGCGTCGACGTCCAGCCCCGGCCCGAGGCGCTCGTGTACGCCCAGGACAAGCAGGCCATGCGCGAGCGCATCGGCGCGCTCGGCCTCCCGCAGCCGCGGTGGCGGCCGGTCGACTCCATCGCCGACGTCGAATCGTTCGGCCTGCCGTGCGTGCTCAAGGCCGCCACCGGCGGCTACGACGGCAAGGGCGTGTGGGTCGTCGAGCGGCCCGGCGACGCCCAGGCCGTCCTCGCCTCCGGGATCCGCCTCATCGCCGAGGAGCTCATGCCGCTCCAGCGGGAGCTGGCCGTCCAGGTGGCGCGCTCGCCGCGCGGTGAGACCGCCGTCTACCCCGTCGTCGAGACCGTCCAGCGCGAGGGGATCTGCACCGAGGTCATCGCCCCGGCCGCGAACCTCGACGAGGAGACCGCCGAGGCGGCCGCGGGGATCGCGCGAACCGTCGCCGAGGAACTCGGCGTGTGCGGGATGCTCGCCGTGGAGCTGTTCCAGACCGCCGAGGGCCTGTTCGTCAACGAGCTGGCGATGCGCGCGCACAACTCCGGGCATTGGACGATCGAAGGGGCCGTGACCAGCCAGTTCGAGCAGCACCTGCGGGCGGTGCTCGACTACCCGCTCGGCTCGGCCGAGCTCGCCGCGCCGGTCACGGTGATGGCCAACGTCCTCGGCGGCGAGCCCGGCGGCCCGCGCCTGGACGAGCGGCTCCAGCACCTCCTCGCCGACGACCCGGGCGCGCATGTCCACCTGTACGGCAAGGCCGTCCGGCCGGGCCGCAAGATCGGGCACGTGACGGTGTGCGGCGAGGACGTGGACGAGCTGCGGGCCCGGGCGGCACGAGCCGCCAGGTGGCTGCAAGACGGTGAGTAGGCTGTGGACATGGCTGAGCAAGCACGCGCCCGCGTCGGCGTCATCATGGGGTCCGATTCGGACTGGCCGACGATGGAGGGCGCCGCGGAGGCGCTCGCGGAGTTCGACATCCCCTTCGAGGTCCGCGTCGTCTCCGCGCACCGGACTCCCCACGCCATGCTGTCCTATGCGGACTCGGCCGCTTCGCGGGGCCTCCAGGTGGTCATCGCCGGGGCCGGCGGGGCCGCGCACCTGCCGGGCATGGTCGCCTCGGCGACGCCGCTGCCGGTGATCGGGGTGCCGGTGCCGCTGAAGCACCTCGACGGGATGGACTCGCTGCTGTCGGTCGTCCAGATGCCCGCCGGAGTGCCCGTCGCCACCGTCTCGATCGGCGGCGCGAGGAACGCGGGGCTCTTGGCGGTGCGCATCCTCGCCGCCTCGGACGAGGCGCTGCGGGAGCGGATGTCGAACTACCAGGTGGACCTGGAGCGGATGGTGTCCGAGAAGGACGCGAACCTGCGGTACAAGCTCGCCCACCCGGCGCTCTAGGGCCTGTCTTGTGAATCAGACCGGGCGTTATCCGGCCCGTTTGCCCGCTCGCTGCGTTGTCGGGGCGCCCAGATCCAACACCGGGATCTGGGCGCCCCTCCGCCTTGCGAGCGAACAAACGGACTCGGATACCGCCTCGCCCTGATTCACAAGACAGGCCCTAGAGCGCCGCGACCAGAGCGGCTGCGATGTAGAGGGCCTGCTCGGCGGCGCGCAGCGGCACCGGCGTCGGCGGCCTGCCCTGTATGAGGACGCCTCGGCGGGCGGCGGAGACGTTCGCGGGGAACATCGCGACCAGCAGCAGCGCGAGGCCGATCCCGGCGGCGGTGCGCGTGGCCGGTATCAAGACGCCGACGGCGCCCGCGAGTTCGAGGACGCCGCTGACGGTGACGAGCAGCGCGGGGGCGGGCAGCTTCGGCGGGATCATCTCGATCATCCACGCCCGGAACGAGGGCACGAAGTGGACGATGCCGGTGAGCGTGAACATGCAGAAGACGCCGACCGCGACCGAGACGGGCCAGGCGTCGAAGTGCTCCAGCCCGAAGAACCCGGCGAGCCGCGCGGCGGCGGTCCCGACGAGCAGTGCGATGAGCGGTGCCATGAGGGATCTCCTTTAATCTTGACAGTGTCAAGTCAAAGGCTAGCGCCGAAACTTGACACTGTCAGGAATGAAGTGGGCGACCCCGAATTCCTGTTGCCGCAGCGGCCGCCGAGCCGTTAGCCTCGCGCCATGTCAGCCAATGAACTGCATCCCACCGGCGGATACGAGCACGTGACGATCGCCGAGCCGGGCCGCATCGCCTACCTGGCCGGGCAGTGCCCGGTCGACGCGGAGGAGAAGGTCGTCGGCGCGGGCGACCTGGACCGCCAGATCGACCAGGTGGCGAGGAACGCCCTGGCGGCGCTGGCTTCGGTCGGCGCGAAACCGGAGGACGTGGTCCGCTCGGTGGTCTACGTGGTGAGCGCCGACAGTGGGACGGTCGGAGGCGCCTGGCACCGCTTCGCCGAGCACGCGGAACTGGGCCCGGCCTTCAAGGCGGCGAGCACGGTCGTCGGCGTGACGGCCCTCGGGTACCCGGGGCAGTTGGTAGAACTCGACCTCACCGCCCGCCTCCCAGATGCAAATTTAGAGACGCACGGACGGGGAAACTATGGCGAAACTAACACTGACGGTCGATGATGAGCTGTTGGAGCGTGTGCGCATGCGGGCGGTGAGGCTTGAGACGACTGTCGAAGCCCTGGTTCGTGACCACCTTGCCGGGCTTGCGGGTGAAAACGCCACGAGACAGGCACTCTCGGAGTTCCTCGAGTTCACTGACCAGATCTCGGCATCGAGCGCACCGAACGGTCATGACTGGAGCCGCGAGGGCCTACGGGAGCTGCTCGACGGGCACATCGAGCGCCATGGTGAGTTCAACGGTGGGAAGATGACGAAGGCGCGTGAAGTGCTGTATCGATCGGAATCCGGCCAGGAAAACTCGTGAGCTTCCCGGCGACCCCAACTTGTGTCGTAAACACGACAAGGCCGTTTCCAGACCCGGATCTTCTTCGTTCTAGCGGATGGTGCGCACTCCGAGGACGAGGAAGCAGGATCCGTGAAGCAGAAGCAACTGCTCGATGAACTCCGAGCGATAGCCAGGGAAAAGAGCGCTACGCTGGAGTTTGTCAGGCATGGCGGCAATCATGACCACTACGAGATACGGTGCACAAGACTTATCGTGCCACGGCATCGTGAAATACCAGAGCACACCGCTCGTGGCATCATCCGGACGGCGAAGGGAGCCTAGCGTGAAGGCTTATACCGCGATCGTGGGACCGCGTGATGGTGAGTGGTTCCCCGTGGAGGTGCCAGAGGTCCCAGGCGTTTTCACTCAAGGGCGTGATCTGGTCGAAGTCGAGGAGATGGCTCGTGAAGCGATCTCGATGATGCTCGATGTGCCGATCGGTGAGATCGCCATTCGCATCGATGATCAGCGTTTGCAGATTGCCTAAATCTCCGAGCAGAGGACGGCCGCATGGAGATCCCGGAAGTGCCGGGCGCGTCTTCACGCAGGGGCGCGACCTGGTCGAAGTCGAGGAGATGGCTCGTGAAGCGGTCTCGATGATGCTCGATGTGCCGAGCAGTGAGATCGCCGTCCGTATCGAGGACCGGCGTCACCAGCTCGCGCAGGGGGAGAACCGGGGCACGGCATCCCTGCGGGAACTGCTCGATGCTCATGTGGCGAAGCACGGCGAGTTCAGCGCGGAGGAGCTGGCGGAGGCGCGCAAGGCGCTGTACTGCTGAGCGCCTGTCAGGTCTCTTGACAGAGGACCGCCACGTGGCGCTCGCCCAACCTGGTCGCCACCAGGGTCGCCTCGTTCGGGCCCTTCAGCTTCAACTGCTTCCTCAAGTCCGCCGGGACGATTCCCGTCCCCCTCTGCTTGATCGTCAGCCTGCCGATCCTCCGCTCCGCCAGCAGTCCCCGCAGCTTCTTCGGATTGAGCGGCCAGACCTCCTCGACCTTCCACGCCCTCGCGAACGGCGTCGCCCGCAATTCGTCGGCGTACAGGTAGGCGATGTCCTCGTGGCCCGTGTGCGCCTCCAGCCCCTCCGCCAGCTCGGCCACCAGGCCCGCCCTGATCACCGCTCCGTCCGGCTCGTACAGGTACGCCGCGACCTCGCCGGTCTCGGCCCGCGCCCGACCCGTGCCGGTCATCTCGTGCCACGCGCCGTCCCTGCGCACGCTCGCCCTTCGCCTGACCTCCGCAGCCTCGCCCAGCCACAGGCACGCCTCGACCACGTCCCGGTCCACCGAGACCCACTCCGCCTCGGCGCCCTCCCGGTCCACCCACTCGTGCCCGATCCCCGGGCCCAGCTTCACCGCCGCGAACCGCGCGCCTTCCAGCCGCTCCAGCAGCCCGTCCAGCGGCGGCGAGTATGCCGCCGGATCGAACGACCGCCCTGCCGTGCTCCGCCTCGCCGGGTCCGCGAACACCGCCTCACCGAGACCGACCTCCAGGGCGTCCCCGACCCGCACCCGCACGTCCAGGCCCAGCGCCTCGGCGTTCGCCCTCGCCACCTCGGCCGTCGCCTCGTCGGCGTCGACCGCCTCGACCTCCAGGCCCGCCTCGGCGAACGCCAGCGCGTCCGTCCCGATCCCGCAGCACAGGTCGGTCACCTCGCCCGCGCCTTCCGCGAACCTCGCGGCCCTGCGCGCCGCCACCGGCCACCGCGTCGCCTGCTCCAGGCCCGCCCGCGTGAAGTACATCCGAGCGGCCCGCTCGCCGAACTTCGCCCGCGCGCCCCGCCGCAGGTCCGCCAGCGTCAGCGCCGCCGCCGCGAGCTCCGGGCCGGTCCCGTCCTTCCGCAGCGCCAGCGCCGCCCGGTCACCCTCGGCCTCCAAGGCCTCGGCCGCCCTCCGCTGCAATTCGGGGTCGGTGCGCAATGCGGCGAGCAGTCCGGTGTCCACGCCACCCATGATCCCCCATGATTTCGCCCAGCCGCATTGACGCCCCCACCTGCGCGAATCATCATCCGCCTTAGCACTCGCAGACCGCGATTGCTAAGTGTTAGCATCGGCTTGGCACTCTCGCATCGAGAGTGCCAGTAGCCACGGGCCGGTGCCTCGGCACCCGCGACGACGAGACCCGCGCTGTCGTGGCAGTTCATCGCAACTGTGACACCTGAGGAGAAGACCAAGTGAGCAAGGCTGCTATCCGGCCGCTGGGCGACCGCATCGTCGTCCAGGCCAACGAGGCCGAGACCACCACTGCTTCCGGCATCGTCATCCCCGACACCGCCAAGGAGAAGCCCCAGGAGGGCACCGTCCTGGCCGTCGGTCCGGGCACCTTCGACGACAAGGGCAACCGCATCCCCGTCGACGTCAACGTCGGCGACGTGGTCATCTACTCCAAGTACGGCGGCACCGAGGTCAAGTACGCCGGCGAGGAGTACCTCGTCCTGTCGTCCCGCGACGTTCTCGCCGTCGTCGAGCAGTAACGACGCCCGGGGCCCCTCGCAGTCATGTAGGGGCCCCTTCGTGCTCTCCGCTCGACTGAGGAAGGGAAACCCATGCCGAAGATTCTGAACTTCGCCGAGGACGCGCGCGGCGAGCTGCTGCGCGGCATCGACGAGCTCGCCGACACCGTCAAGGTCACGCTCGGCCCGAAAGGCCGCAACGTGGTCCTCGAGCGCTCCTTCGGGGCGCCGATCATCACCAACGACGGCGTCACCATCGCCAAGGAGATCGAGCTCTCCGACCCGTACGCCAACCTCGGCGCGCAGTTGGTCAAGGAGGTCGCCACCAAGACCAACGACGTCGCCGGCGACGGCACCACCACCGCCACGGTCCTGGCCCAGAAGATGAGCCGGGCCGGCATCAAGGCGGTCACCGCCGGGGCCAACCCGGTGGCCATCCGCAAGGGCATCGAGGCGGCCGCGCAGGCCGTCTCCGACGAGCTGCTGAACCAGGCCGTCCAGATCTCCGACCACGAGAACATCGCGCATGTCGCGGCGATCTCGGCGCAGGACCCGGAGATCGGCGAGCTCATCGCGAAGGCCATGGACACCGTCGGCGTCGACGGCGTCATCTCGATCGAGGACGGCTCCGGCCTGGAGACCGTGCTCGAGGTCACCGAGGGCATGCAGTTCGACAAGGGCTTCATCTCGCCGAACTTCATCAACGACCAGGACTCGCGCCAGACGGTCTTCGAAGACCCGTACATCCTCATCGCCAACAGCAAGGTCTCCTCGATCGAGGACCTGCTGCCGGTGCTGGAGAAGGTCATCGAGTCCTCCAAGCCGCTCCTGATCATCGCCGAGGACGTCGAGGGCCAGGCCCTCGCCACCCTGACGGTCAACGCCCTGCGCGGCACCCTGAAGGTCTGCGCGGTCAAGGCCCCGGCGTTCGGCGACCGCCGCAAGGCGATCCTGGGCGACATCGCGGCGCTGACCGGCGCCGAGGTCATCTCCTCGGAGATCGGCCTCGACCTGAAGATGGCCGACCTGACGCACCTGGGCTCGGCCCGCCGCGTCACGGTCACCAAGGACGCCACGACGATCGTCGACGGCGCCGGCGCGAAGGACGAGGTCCAGGCCAGGATCGCGCAGATCCGCAAGCAGGCCGAGCAGACCGACTCCTCGTGGGACCGCGAGAAGCTCGAAGAGCGCCTGGCGAAGCTGTCCGGCGGCGTCGCCGTCGTCCAGGTCGGCGCCGCCACCGAGGTGGAGCTCAAGGAGCGCAAGCACCGCATCGAGGACGCCGTGAACGCGACGAAGGCCGCGGTCGAGGAGGGCATCGTCGCCGGCGGCGGCGCGGCCCTGCTGCACGCGGCCGCCGTGCTTGAGAAGGTCGAGCTCGAGGACCCCGAGGCCCGCGTGGGCATCAGGATCGTCGACGAGGCCCTCTCGGAGCCGCTGCGCCGCATCGCGATCAACGCGGGCGCCCGCGGCGACGTCATCGTCGAGGCCGTGGCGGCCAAGGGCCCGCGCGAGGGCTGGAACGCCGCCACCGGCGAGTACGAGGACCTCGTCTCGGCGGGCATCATCGACCCGGTGAAGGTCGCGCGCAACGCGCTGCTCAACGCCGGCTCGATCGTGGGCATGCTGCTGACGACCGAGGTGACGATCGTCGACAAGCCCGAAGAGGAAGAGGACGACCACGGCCACTCGCACTCGCATTCGCACGGCCACGGGCACTCCCACTCGCACTAGCGAACGCCTCCGGCCCTGCTGAACCGGGTCCACGAAGGTTGAGGGCCGCCGATTCGTCGGCGGCCCTCAACCGTTCGCGAGACCCGCTAGTGTCAATATCCCGACAGTTCCTCGCGCGACTGTCGGGAACCCGATAGAGTTCAAGTGCCTTCGCGGCCTTTGGGGATCGGAGCCGCGAAGGCACTTTTCATTCCCCTTCCAGAACGCGCATTCGAAGCCGGAAATCCTTGCGGCCCAAGGCATTCGGGGCACTTCCACTCCCATCAGCCGCTCTGGCGGACCTTCAGTTCGCGCATCCGGTTCAGCGCCGCCGCCACCTCGTGGCGCCTCGGGACCGCCAGGTCCACATTCCGCACCTCCAGCAGCTCGGCCGTGCCGCCCTCGTCGAGCGCCGCCTCCAACCGGTCCAGCGCCTCGGCGACCGTGGCCCGCCCGTCGATCCACCCGCGGCGCAGCGCCGCCTCGACGGCCAGGCCGATCCCGACGGTCATCGACTGGTCGGTGATCTGCTCGACCGCGCGCACGTCCACATCGGCCGCGCCGAAGCGGAGCGAGTCCGTGCCGCCGGCGCGGATCTTCTGCTTGCCCCTGAACTCGGAGGACACCGAGCCCGGCTCGATCACGCGCGGCCTGGGCATCGTGAAGGCGTCGGCCTCGGCGACGCGGCCGGTCGGCTCGGCGGCCAGCGCCTTCGCCCGCTCGGTGACGTCCTCGGGCCGGTAGGCGTCCATCATCACCACCCGGTCGGCGACGTCCATGTAGTCGCCCGAGCCGCCCATGACGAGCACCGTCGAGACGCCGTGGTCGTCGGCCATCGAGCGGATGAGGTCCACCAGCGGTGTGAGCGGCTCGCGGTCCTTGGCGACCAGCTCCTGCATCCGCGCGTCGCGGATCATCAGGTTCGTGGCGGCGGTGTCCTCGTCGATGAGCAGCAGACGCGAGCCCGCCTCGAGCGACTCGACGATCGACGCGGCCTGCGAGGTCGAACCGGAGGCGTTCTCGGTGGTGAAGTGCCGCGTGTCGTCGCCCGAAGGCAGGTGGTCGACGAAGGCGTGCACGTCGACGCCGGTGGCGGCGCGCCCGTCCTCGGCGCGGATCTTGACCGCCGACGGGTCGGCGACGACCAGCTCGCGCCCGTCGCCGGGAATGTGGTCCCACACCCCGGCCTCCAAGGCCCGCAGCAGGGTCGACTTGCCGTGGAAGCCGCCGCCGACGACGAGCGTGACGCCGGGGCCGATGCCCATGCCGCGCACCGTCCCGGCGTGCGGCAGCTCGATCCGGACGGCCATCGACTCGGGGCTGGTGAACGGCACGCCGCCCTCCATGGGGCGCTGGTCGACGCCGGAGCGGCGCGGCAGCTCCGATCCGTCGGCGACGAACGCGACCAGTCCCCGCTCGGCGACGGCCCGGCGCAGCGCCTCGGCGTCGTCGGCGCATCGCGTCCACCGCGCGGCCTCGTCCTCGCCGACGCTCAAGGCCGCGTCGGCGGCGTCGGGGAGCGCCTCGCACAGCAGCCGGGCCGCTCCGCGGCCGTCGATGCGCCTGCCGCGGCCGGGGAACTGCGCGCCGAGCCGGAACACCACCGATCCGTCCGCGCCGACCTCGCACGAGGACCGGCGCAGGATCTCCTGCCCGCCCGCGTCGATCCGGAGGTCCTTGGTGCGGCAGGCCGCCCGGAACCGCTTCGCCAGCAGCACGGCGAGCGCGCGGCGCCTCGCCTCGGTCGCGAACCAGTCCTCGATGAGGTCGGCCTGCTCGGAATCGAATGCGAGTGCGACTCTGCTGGGAGGAGCAAAGGGGTCGGATTGGACTTTTATGACGTGGAGTATCGCGTCAGTTGTCCACCATTTGCCACGCAACGATTTGTACCGGCCGTAACTCGCACCCTCCAGGGCCGTTAGTTCGTTAGACAGGTCATGGCGAGGTGGATATGAATGATGGTCATCAATCGAGCGAGACTCGGCCCTGCGGTGCCGTCGCCCGCCTCTTCGTTCAGCCATGCGCACAGTCTCCCATCGGGGCGCGGGGTCTTCGCGGACCTGAGCCCGAACCGTACGCGCCCGTGCCCTGCCCCGGAAACCCACAGAAATCACTCGAAAAAATCTGCGCGATCAGCGTCATGGCGGCAGAGCCGCTGCGTACCTCATCTGAGAGACACATTCGGCCTACCGCATCGAAAGGTAGAAAAACGTGAGAACCGTACTGGTCTGTGTTAAGACTCCTCAAGCGGGGCAGAAGATCTCCGCGTGTGCGACCCGAATGGGCCTGGCACAGGCGGTCAAGACCGTCGAGGGCTCCACCGAGCTCTTCGTCGAACTCGGCAGGCGCCAGGTCGACGTCGTGCTGGTCGACGTCGGGCTCGCCGCGCCCGATCCCGTCAAGTTCACCAAGCTCGTCCGCGCCAGGTCCCCCCGGACCGGCGTCCTCCTGTCCGGCGCCGCCGACCCCCGCACCGCCGCGATGGTCGTCGCCGCCGGAGCCAGGGGCGTCATCCGCACGCCGTCGAACAACTCCGACGACCTGCTCGTCGCACTCGCGCAGGCGATCATGTTCGCCTCGCCGACGCTCGTCCGCGCCACCGAGGCCGTCCCCCGGCAGCGCTCGACGCTCCAGGGCATGAAGCTGACCGAGCGCGAGCTCCAGGTGCTGCGGGGGATGAGCGAAGGGAAGTCGAACGCCGAGATCGGCCGGGACCTGTTCGTCTCGGAGGACACCGTCAAGACCCACGCGCGGCGCATGTTCCGCAAGCTCGGCGCCCGCGACCGCGCGCACGCCGTCGCGGAGGCGTTCCGCTCGGGCCTGGTGTGCTAGAACGCGGTCCGGCAGGGACGGCGCGGCAGCACTGAACGAAGGCGCGGACGGCACCGGCAGGGTCACCGCCGTGCCCGAACGTGGACGGCGAACGCCACCGCCGCCTCCAGCAGAGCCTCATCACTCCCCGGAGAGACGACGAGCTGGAGCCCGAGCGGCAGACCGGTGACCTCGCCCGCCGGCAGGGCGACGGCGGGAGCGCCGGACAGGCCCGCCGGGCACGTCAGACGCACGATCGCCTCGCGGTCGAGCGCGTCGAAGCCTCCATGCGTCTCCTGGTCCAGCATCGGAGCCGGTCCGGGCGCGGCGGGCAGCGCGAGTGCGGCGCCGCCTGCGAGCCGTTCCCCCAGCAGATCGGCGACCCGTTCGCGGTGGCGGGTCGCTCGATCGCGGTCGTCCTCGGTCAGGCGGGCGGCGTTCGCGAACCGCGCGGCGACGCCGGGCCCGAACTCGGGGGAGGACGCCTCGATCCACGCGCCGTGGGTCTGCCACGCCTCGTACGCCTGGATGGTCGTGTACGTGACGCGCGCCCGCTCGAGCTCGTCCGCGTCCTCGAACAGCGGGGCGCGGTCGATCGCGACGCCGAGCGCCGAGGCGAGCCGTTCGACGGCCGGTGCGAGCACCGCCCGCGTCTCGGTCCGCGCCGCCTCCCAGACGTCCCGCGGCGCCAGGATCCGCGCGATCGGAGCCGGTCGCCGCGGCTCGCCGAGGAGCGCCGCCGAAGCCGTGCGAAGCGTCTCGGCGTCCCTGGTGATGACGCCCGCGGTGTCGAACGACGCCGAGAGCGGCACGACGCCGTCGAGCGGGACGCGGCCGTGGCTGGGGCGCAGCCCGAACAGGCCGCAGTAGGAGGCGGGGACGCGGATGGAGCCGCCGGTGTCGGTGCCCAGGCCGATGTCGGCCAGCCCGAGCGCCACCGCCGAGGCCGAACCGGACGAGGAGCCGCCGGGCAGGCGGCCCGGCGCCGCCGGGTTCTCGGGGGTGCCGTAGTGGGCGTTGGAGCCGTTGAGGCTCCACGCCAGCTCGTCGGTGATCGTCTTGCCGACCAGGCTCGCCCCGGCCGCGCGCAGCCGCGCGACCGCCTCGGCGTCGGCCTCCGGGACGCCGTGGGTCTCGATCCAGCGCGGGTTGCCCGCGCCGGTCGGCGTCCCGGCGACGTCGAACAGGTCCTTGACGGCCAGCCGCAGCCCCGTGAGCGGCCCGGCGGGCGCCCTGTGCAGCTGGACGGCGTCGGGTTCCCGCAAGGGGATCCACGGGACGAACGGGTCGGTCACGGTTCGGCTCCTTGGGCGAGGGACGCGGTGGACGCCCTCGACGATGTCAACGCCGCCGCGTTCGCGCAAGCGCGCCGCGCGGGGAACCGCGTCGCGGGGCCGTCACGTTCGGGGGATAAACCCACGGCGCTCGATCCTATAGGATCTGGCGGCGCCGCTCACCGGCGCGCCGTCACTCCGCTTGGCCGCCGTGCTGCCTGATCCAGCAGTCCGAGAACCCGCGCGCGTAGTCCCACGTCACATAGTGGCTCGGGTCGGGCTCGAAGGCCGGTTCGTGGACCTGCACGCTGTTCTCCTTGAGCAGGCTGCGCAGGTTCGACATCAGCAGGCCCCACGTGAAGTAGTGGGGTTCGTCGCAGTCGGCGCAGTCGACGACCACGCCTCGGAATCCGAGCGGTTGCAGCACCTGCTCGAACAGCTCGAGCTCGTGGAGGTCTTCCAGCAGATCAGCGCGGTCCGCGTCGTCCAACTCCGGCTCGAACAGCATGGACGCGTCCGTGTGTTCGGGATCGTCGGCGAACGGGTCGCGAGGCTCCTCATGCACGCCTCCAGCCTATCGCCCGAACGCCCGTAGGCCATCCCGCAGCGTGCGCGGCGCTTGCCGCCTCGCCCTACTATGAGCGCCAGGCATCTCAAGGCGAGCCAGGCGGTCATCGGAACACATGAGCGCCGAACGGAACACAGCGAACACTCAGAGGAGACAGCGATGGACGACTTCATCGAGAACGCCGAGGACACCTTCCACGACGCCGTCGACGGCGTCGCCGACGCCATCCCCGACGACGCCGGCGAGGTCTGGGACAGCGTGGCCGACGGCGCCTCCGAGGCCTGGGACACCGTGTCCGAGGAAGCCGGAGAGCTGTTCGAGTAGACCTCGCCGCGGGGCGGGCCCGGCCCGCCCCGCGACGCCGCCGAGATGGCAGGCGAATCACACCCCACCGCGCCGTGTGCGACTTCGGGCCCCACCGGCAACCCCACTACCATTGCTCCATGGCGTTCTCAGGGGATTTCGGAATTCAGGGGCATGAGGGGTCGACCGGGGCCCGCGTCGGAGGCACCACGGTGCCGATGGGCGCGACCGGTGGGATCCCGCTCGGCCTGACCTACGACGACGTGCTGCTGCTGCCCGGTGAATCGGAAGTGACTCCCGCCGAGGTCGACACGTCCTCCAACATCACGCGCAACATCCGCCTGTCGGTGCCGCTGCTGAGCGGCGCGATGGACACCGTCACCGAGGCCCGCATGGCCATCGCCATGGCCCGCCTCGGCGGCCTCGGCATCCTCCACCGCAACATGCCCGCCGAAGACCAGGCCCAGCAGGTGGACCTCGTCAAACGCTCCGAATCCGGCATGGTCGCCGACCCGGTGACCTGCTCGCCCTCGGACACCCTCGAACAGGTCGACAAGCTGTGCGGGCGCTACCGCATCTCCGGCCTGCCGGTGACCGACGACGACGGCCTGCTCGTGGGCATCGTCACCAACCGCGACATGCGCTTCGAGACCGACATGTCCGTCCAGGTCTCCTCCGTCATGACCTCCCGCGACCTCGTGACCGCCCGCGAGGGCGTCTCCAGCGAGGAGGCGCTCGAGCTGCTCAAGCGCAACAAGATCGAGAAGCTCCCCATCGTCGACGACACCGGCCACCTGCGGGGGCTCATCACCGTCAAGGACTTCGCCAAGCGCGAGGAGTTCCCCAACGCCACCAAGGACGACTCCGGCCGCCTGCGCGTCGGCGCCGCCATCGGCGTCGGCGAGGAGCAGTACGCGCGCGCCGGGCAGCTCGTCGAGGCCGGCGTCGACCTCCTCGTCATCGACTCCTCCCACGGCCACTCCCGCGGCGTGATCGACATGATCGCCTCGATCAGCAAGGACTTCGGCGACCGCGTCGACATCGTCGGCGGCAACATCGTCACCGCCGAGGCCGCCCAGGCGCTCATCGACGCCGGCTGCGACGGCGTCAAGGTCGGCGTCGGGCCCGGCGCCATCTGCACCACCCGCGTGGTCGCCGGCGTCGGCGCCCCGCAGGTCTCGGCGATCATGGACACCGTCCGCGTCGCCGCCGAGCGCGGCGTCCCCGTCATCGCCGACGGCGGCATCCAGTACTCCGGCGACATCGCCAAGGCCATCGTCGCCGGCGCCTCCACGGTCATGATGGGACAGCTGTTCGCCGGCTGCGCCGAGAGCCCCGGCGAGCTGATCTACATGAACGGCAAGCAGTTCAAGTCCTACCGCGGCATGGGCTCGCTCGGCGCGATGCAGACCCGCGGGCAGGCCAAGTCGTACTCGAAGGACCGGTACTTCCAGGACGCGGTCGACGCCGACGACAAGCTCGTCCCCGAAGGGGTCGAAGGCCAGGTCCCCTATCGAGGGACTCTCGCACAGGTGGTCTATCAGCTGGTCGGGGGCCTGCGGATCGCGATGGGCTACACCGGTGCCGGTACCATCGAAGCGATGCATGAGCGCGGGCGTCTGGTCCGGATCACCGCTGCGGGCCTCAAGGAGAGCCACCCGCACGACATCCAGATGACCGTGGAAGCGCCCAACTACCACACTCGGTAGTGGGGATCTCGGTAGGAGGAGGAGCTGTGCGGGAACTGGTCGAGATCGGCCCCGGCAAGATCGTGGCGCGAGGCTGGCGGCTGTCCGAAGTGGCGCTCGTGCCGAGCCGCCGCACGCGAGACATCGACGACGTCTCGACCGAGTGGCAGCTGGACGCCTACCGGTTCGAGATCCCGGCGGTCGGGCACCCGTCGGACGCGACGATGAGCCCGGCCTCGGTCATCGAGATGGGGCGCCTGGGCGGCCTCGGCGTGCTCAACGCCGAAGGGCTGTGGTGCCGCTACGTCGACCCGACGTCGCTGCTCAAGGAGCTCGAGGAGACGCCCGCCGAGACGGCGATCGAGCGGCTCCAGGAGATGTACGCCGAGCCGGTCAAGCCCGAGCTCATCGCCGAGCGGATCGCGGAGATCCGCGCCGGCGGCGTGACCACGGCGGTGCGGGTCAGCCCGCAGCACACCCAGGAGCTCGCGCCGCTCGCGGTCGAGGCCGGGGTGGACCTGCTGGTCATCCAGGGCACGATCGTCTCCGCCGAGCACGTCTCCTCGAACGGGGACGTCCTCAACCTGAAGCAGTTCATCGCCGACCTGGACGTGCCCGTGGTCGTCGGCGGGGCCACGAACTACAAGACCGCGATGCACCTGATGCGCACCGGCGCGGCGGGCGTCATCGTCGGCGTCGGCTCCGACGACTGGTCGACCACGGACACGGTGCTCGGCATCGACGTGCCGATGGCCTCGGCGATCGTCGAGGCCGCCGCGGCGAGGCGCGACTACCTCGACGAGACCGGCGGGCGCTATGTGCACCTGATCGCCGACGGCGAGATCACCGACTCCGGCTCGATCGCGAAGGCCATCGCGTGCGGCGCGGACGCCGTGATGCTCGGCTCGGTCCTGGCCGACGCCGCCGAGTCCCCGGCCGCGGGCGCCTGGTGGCACTCGGCGGCCAGCCACCCGAAGCTGCCGCGCGGACGCTTCCGCCCCGGCGACGCGGGCGACGTGGAGGTCCCGGACCTGGAGGCGGTGCTGTACGGCCCGTCGAACTCCTCGGACGGCAGCCAGAACCTCTTCGGAGGCCTCAGGCGCGCGATGGCCAAGACCGGCTACACCACAGTGAAGGAATTCCAGAAGGCCAGCCTCGTCACGGCCTGAGCAGCAGAACCTGAGGCCTGGTCCCACCAATCGCGGACCGGGCCTCTTCGCCTGGGCGAGGCGTTGCGACCGAGGCCGTGCGCTTGAAGTCGACCGCGCACGGGAGGTGCCGATATGACGAGCAAGGAACTGCTGCATCGTCTGGTAGACGACCTCGGTGAGCCGCAGGCCGCCGAGGCGCTCATCTGGATCCGCGCCCGTTACGCGATGCCCGACTCCGCCCGTGACGATGCCGCCCTGCCCGACTGGATCGGGTCCTTCGCCTCGGGCCGAGGCGACCTCGCCGAGCTCGCTTCAACCGGTCCGCAGCATGGCGACGGATTCGATCAGGCCTGATCGTTCGAGCTGTGCGAGGACCTCTTCAGCGGTCTCCGGTGGTTTGCGCCGTGAATCCGCGATGCGCTGCACGCATCCCCAGACGCGTTTCGCATCGCGATCGACGAGGTCGATGAGGAAGTCATCAGGGCTCCACGCTTCGATACCCCACTGATCGAGGAGTTCTGCGGGAAAGTCGGACAGGTTGAACGTCACGATCACGTCCGCGCGGCAGGCGATCGCGGCCGCGAGCACATGCCGGTCATCCGGATCCGGCAGCTTCAGGCCCTCGATGAGCGGTTCGTAGTCGTAGACACCGCAGTCGCGAACAGCGGCGTTCATGCGGTCCCGCAATGTGTCGAGCTTCGAGCTCGGAACATCGGGACGCGTGCGGGCAATGGCGCGGGCCATTTCCTCGAGGATCCGGTCGGTCCACCGTCCTTGGGCCAGGCCTGCCTGCGCGAGTCTGATCATGAGCTCGCGCAAGGTGTTCGGATAAAGCACATTCGCGTCGTACAAGGCGCGGATCGGTACGCTCACGTTCCCAGTTCTTGTCCGATGTCCCCGACTTCGTCGGCGGCGCGCCGTCGCCGCTCGTCGTCGGCACGCTTGTAGGCGAGTACGGCGCTCAGCGGGACTCGGCGATGACGGCCGACTTTCCTGCACAGGATCTCGCCCCTGTCCAGCAGGCCGATGAGATATGGCCGCGAGACGCCGAGCAGCTCGGCCGCCTGTTGCGTGGTGAGCTCCGCCTCCGACGGAACGATCGACACGCCGCGGCCCTCGGCGAGCTGGCCGAGGATCTGGGCGAGCAGTGTCACGGCCGGGCGGGGGAGCACCAGCGACGGGCCATCGCACTCGACCAAGACCTCGATGGGGTCCGGTTCCTCCGGGTGCCGTCCGAGATAGTCCTTGATCCTTCGGAGCGCGCGCTCCGCCTCCTGCGTGTCCACATCGCCCGGGGCCACCGAACTGACAGCGGCGAGTACGGTCATGGTTGCCACCTCCATTCGCATTATATGAAATATTCGAAATAATCGCAAATGTATGGGCGACAGCGCCGTCTCCGCTCGAGTTGCTCGGCGTGTGAATCGGCGCCGACGTTTCAGCGGAAAGGAGACCGAACTGCGCGCTCTTCAGGGATCTGTGCTCTCGCCCACAGGTATCTGTCAGCTAGGACACGTATCCTTGCGAGCGTGAACGCCAAGATCTTTCCCATTCCCAGAAGGAGTGGGGAACAACACACCCCTACCTCGGTGTTGGTGCTATCGTGACCTGCCCGTTCTGCTCCGCGCCCACCGTCCCCGGGGCCCGGTACTGCCACAACTGCGGAGCGCCACTGTCCCCGGAGGCCAGCGCGCCCCAGACCGAGCGCCGCTACGTGACGGTGCTCTTCGGCGACCTCTCCGACTTCACCACCTGGTCGGAGAGCCTCGACCCCGAGCGGGTCTCCTCGGTGACCGACCGGCTCCTCGCCGAATGCGTCGGCGCGGTCAACGAGTTCGGCGGGCACGTCGACAAGCTCACCGGTGACGGCCTCATGGCCGTCTTCGGCGCGCCCCTCTCCCACGAAGACGACGCCGAGCGCGCCGTGCGCGCCGGCCAGGCCATGCAGAAGCGCGTCCGCCGCCTGCTCAAGGCCGAATCCGGCGGCGGCCTCCCCATCGGCCTGCGCCTCGGCCTCCACTCGGGCCTCGTCGTCGCCGGCATGCAGGCCAACCTCGAGTACACCGTCATCGGCGACACCGTCAACACCGCCGCGCGCCTGTGCGACGCCGCCTCGGTTGGCACCATCTGGGCCGGCGAGGAGACCCAGCGCGCCACCAAGCACGTCGCCGCGTGGCGCCGCCTCACCCCCGTCCGCCTCAAAGGCAAGCGCGAGCCGGTCGAGGTGTTCCAGCTCCTCGGCCTCGAAGACGAGCCCGGCACCCGCGCCAGCCTCGGCGACACCGCGCCGTTCATCGGCCGCGACACCGAGATCGGCCGCGTCACCGGCCGCCTCGACGCCGTCATCGACCGCGGCGAGCCGCTCATCCTCATCCACACCGCCGAGGCCGGCATGGGCAAGACCCGCTTCGCCCGCGAGGTCCGCACCATCGCCACCGACCGCGGCGCCCGCGTCCTCACCGTCCGCGCCGCCCCCTACGGCGAGGGCCGCCGCTTCGGGCCCCTCGCCGACATGGTCCGCAAGGCCGCCGGCCTGCGCTTCGACGACGACCGAGCCACCGCCGAGGCCAAACTGCGCCGCATCGCCGACGGCCACGCCGACCACGGCGAATGCCGCCTCAACGTCGAGGTCCTGCTCGGCCTCCTCGGCCACGGCCGCCCCCTCGCCCAAGACGGCCCGGCCGGGTTCACCGGCCGCCAAGCCGAGGCCTACACCATCCCCGAGGCCGTCGCCGAGCTCATCACCCACCTCGCCGGCCAGCGCCCCCTCGTCCTCAACATCGACGACCTGCACACCGCCTCGGCCGACGGCATCGACGCGCTCGGCGTCGCCCTCGCCAAGGTCTCCGGCCCGGTCCTGGTGCTGCTGTACGGCCGCCCCGAGCTGACCCGCTCCTCCGGCGTGCTCACCCGCATCTCCGAGGCCGAGGTCCACCCGCTGCCGCCGCTGGCCGGCGCCGACGCCGCCCGGCTCCTCTCGGAGTTCCTCGGCGGCGGGCGGCTCCCGAAGGCCGACGAGGAGCGCCTCCTCGGCTTCGCTCAGGGCAACCCGTACTACCTGGCCGAACTCGTGACGCTGCTGCTCGAGCAGGACCTGCTGACCCACTCGGGCGACCACTGGCGCCTCGCCGCCGGCTCCCTGACCGGCAAGGTCCTCTCCCGCGACCTCGCCCAGGTCCTCGGCGCCCGCATCGACGCGCTCTCCCCGGCCGCCCGGGCGCTGCTGCGCGCCGCCTCGATCTTCGGCGACGCCGTCCCGCCCGAGGCCTCGCAACTGCTCGAGAAGGAGGTGCCCGGCGAGTTCGACCGGGCGCTCCAGGAGCTGCTCGACCGGCGCATGCTGCGACGCCGCTCCTACGGCGGCTACCGCTTCGTCACGCCGCTGCTGCGCCAGGCCGCGTACGCGCCGATCGGCAAGGCCGACGCCGCGCACGCCCACGCCGAGATCGCCCGCTGGGCCGCCGACACCGAGCTCGAGGGCCAGAGCGCCGACGACCTCGTCGTCTACCACGCCGAGCAGGCCGTCACGCTCGCCCGCGAAGTCGAGATCGAAGCGATCGACGAGGTCTGGAACGTCCTGCCGCTCGCCCTCGAAGCCGTCCGCAAGCAGGCCGCGCGCGCCATGGACGCCTCCGAGCCCGACCGCGCCGTCGCCCTGCTCAACGGCGTCGAGCGGATCGCGCCGCTCTCGGGCCACGACCGGCTCCTGCGCGGCCGGGCCCTCGCCAGGCTCGGGCGCACCGCCGAGGCCGAGGCCGAGATCGAGGGCCTCGCGGTCGACATCGGCCTCGCCGTCCCCGGCGACGACCACGACGAGCACCCTTCGGGGCGCCTGTTCGGCGACGACTTCCCCGAGTCCGAGGCCGAGCTCGTCGCCCAGCTGCTCCTGCTGCGGGGCCGCCTGCACCGCTTCAAAGGCGAACTGGAGGGCGCCCGCGCGGCCTGGTCGGCCGCGCTCGCGCTGTCCAGGCGCGAAGGGCTCGCCGGGCCCCGCTGCGACGCCCAGTGCCGCATCGGCATGCTCGACTACCTCTCGGGGCGCCTGACCGAGGCCGAGCAGCGCTTCCTCGACGCCTACGACACCGCCGAAGGCGTCGGCGACGACCGGCGCGTCGCCTGGGCCCTCCAGCACCGCGCGTGGGTCCTGGTCGCCCGCGGCGACTTCGACGGCGCCGACGAGGTGCTGCGCGAGGCCGCCAAGTCCTTCGCCCGCCAGATGGACCTCGTCGGCCGCGCCTGGGTGCGGGGCGCCTCGGCGTTCACGCTCCTCATGGCAGGGCGGTTCTCCGAGGCCAGGCGCCTGTCCGATGTGTTCCTGCCGATCGGGGAGCGCTCGGGCGACGTGTTCGCCGTCGGGCTCCTGCGGGCCACCGGCGCCGCCGCGTCCGTCGAGCTCGGGCACCCCGAGGGCGCCGACGCCGCCGCCCGAAAGTCCTTCCGCGACTTCGAACGCATCGACGACGACTGGGGCCGCGGCTTCGCCAAGTACGTGCGGGCCTTGGCCGCGTTGAAGATCGGCGCGCTCGACCACGCCGCCGACCTGGCCGAGGCGGCCGAGTCCTACGGCATCGCCACCGGGCACCCGCTGCTCATCAGCCTCGCCCGCAACCTCAGGGGCCGCTGCGCCCTGGCCGCCGGGGACCTCGACGAAGCCGAGGCCGCCGCGCGGGCGTCGCTCGAGCTCGGCACCGACGACGTGCTCGAGCCGGCGCGCGCGGCCGGTGAAGCGCTGCTCGCCGATGTCGAAGCGGCCCAAGGGAACCGCGCCGACGCGCTCGAACGCCTGGCCGCGCTGGCCGAGCACTACGACGAGCCGGCCCTGGGGCACCCCAGGCGCGCCATCGTCGCGCGCTACGCGCGGCTGCTCGAAGAGGACGGCCGGACCGAGGAGGCCAAGCGCTGGGCCAGGACGGTGCAGAAGTCCTTCGGCGAGGCCCCGGCGCCGACGGCCTGGGCCGAGGCGTACGCGTCCTGAGAGCACCGACGGCCGGAGCATTGAGGCCGGTGAACAGTGTGCCTGAAGTGCAAGGGGAGACGCAGCGGGTGGACGGACGGCCGAACCGGACCGCCCGCCCTCCCGCGCGCCACACGGGGGATGCATTCACTATGGGCTACGGCTACACCGCGCAGCGGAAGCGACATATCAACCGTTCGGTCAGTTGTGAATGGCTTTTCGTCCAGGCGTATACAGATTCGGAGACGCGTTGCCGTAACGTTATCGGCCGAAGGGTCCGATGACTCGAGACATGCAGCGAAGACCGGGTGGAGCGCACCCACACTGACCCGCGTTCCGCCATGACCCAGGCCCGACACTGCGCCAAGCCGCGGCTCGCAGGCGTCGCCGTGAATGGAGGCTGTATCCCGTGGACACCATCTCGTCCTACGGTGCTCCCACCGGTCCCCACCTCTCCTCGAACGCCCCATTCTCCCCGCCGACCGGCTACGACGTCCCGCTCGTCCACCCCCACGGCGCGACCGCCGGCGGCCTCAGCCACGGCGACCACTCCGATCTCGACCCCGAGGCGCTCCTGTCCGGCATCGAGCGGCTCACCGGCTTCAGCGAGATCGACCGGGGCGCCTACGCCACCGTCTACAGCGCCACCAGGTTCGACGACGGCACCGAGGTGGCCGTCAAGATCGAGTCGCGCCCGCTCATCGACGAGGCCGGCCGCCAGCGGTTCCGCCACGACGTCCAGACCGCCGGGCGCGTCTCCAACCACCCGTGCGTGGTCAAGATGATCTCGGCCGGGCTCACCCACCAGGCCCACCCGTACGTCGTCATGGAGCGGTGCCGCGGCTCCATCGCCGACCTGCTCGACCGCTACATGACGATCCCCCCGCAGCGCACCCTCGAGATCGGCATCCGCATCGCCGACGCGCTCGCCGCCGCCCACGAGGCCGGCATCGTCCACCGCGACATCAAACCCGCGAACATCCTCATCAACGAGGCCGGTGAAGCGGTCCTGGCCGACTTCGGCCTCTCCGGGCTCCTCCCGACGCCGCAGCCGGGCGAGCCGGTCTCGACGATGGCGACGCCCGCGTACGCGCCGCTCGAGGTCTTCCAGATGCGCGAGATCGGCACCGCGGCCGACGTCTACTCCCTCGCCGCGACGCTGTACACGATGCTCAACGGCTGCCCGCCGCGCTTCCCCTCCGACGGGGTGCTCGACATCAACGACGTCGCCGCCCTGTTCGACCAGCCCATCCCGGCGATCCCCGGTATATCGCCGCTGCTGTTGGAGATGCTGCGCACCGCGCTCATCAACAACCCGGCGGGCAGGCCCACCGCCGTCGAGTTCAGGGAGTTCCTCGCGAGCATCCCCGAGGCGTCGACGGGCATCATCCCGAGCGTGGCCGAGACGCCGCAGCAGCGCACGCCGGTCTCGCCCGCGCCGGAAGGCGTCGGCACCTACGCCGCCTACTCCTCGCCGCCGGTCCTCGAAACCGAACCGCAGGCCGAGGTGCCCGACTCGCCGTCGACGCTGCGCCTCGCGCCGAGCAGGCGCGGCCGCCGACAGCGTCCGCCGGTCGGCGAACCCGAGCCGCCCGCGGCCGCCGCGTACACGCCTCCCGCGCCCGAACCGCCGCTCGAGCAGCGCCCCTCCGAGCCGGGCATGGACGAGCAGCGCGAAGACGAGCGCTGGAACTCCCTGGGCGCCTGGGGCGGAGCCCAGAGCGGCGGCGACGACCGCGGCTCCGACTCGCGTCTGCCGGTCCCGGTGTCCAAACCCGAGACGGGCTTGACGAGGCGCGAGCGGCGCCTCCAGGAAGGCGACTCCGGCTCGAACATGGGCCGCCTCATCGGCATGGGCATCGCCGGCCTGGTCGTGCTCGGCCTGCTGGTGTTCGGCGCGATCTGGCTGTTCGGCGGCGACGAGCCGACCGACCTCGAAAGCCAGTCGATGGTCGAGGACTACGTCAAGGAGTGCTCGCTCAAGCAGCAGGGCGTCGGCTGCGTCTCGGAGCCGACCTGCTTCACCACCGACGGCGAGTCGATGACCCAGGCCCAGTGCTCGGGCGCCCACCTGTGGGAGGCCTACGCGGTCGGCCAGCTGCCCGAAGGCATCGGCGCCGATGACTACGCGGCGGCTTCGGCCGACGAGGTCGTCGCCTCGGCGTGTCTCAACGGCGAACGCGAAGAGGGCCCGCTGTCGCAGCTCATCGGCGGCGACTCGGTCGACTGGCTCACCGACGTGCACCTGCCGGGCGACGGCTCGTTCATGTGCGTCGCGAAACTGGCCGACGGCTCCGAGGCCGAAGGCGTGACCTTCGCGCGGGGCGAATAGAACCCCACGGCGAGGCTCGCGAGCCGTACATCAGCACCCACGGTGCGCTCGCGAGCCGTGAATTCTGCACCCACGGCGAGGCTTGCGAGCCGTAAATCGGCACCCACGGCGAAGCTTGCGAGCCGTAAATCGGCACCCACGGCGAAGCTTGCGAGCCGTAAATTGGCCCGGCACCTCCAGCGAGGCACCGGGCCGATCGGGCATACCGGGGAGAAAGGGTATGTCCTCCTTAGAACTCCTCGTCGAGGTCGACCTTGCCCTCCACGGCCACTTGGTAGGCGGTCGGCCTGCGCTCGAAGAAGTTCGTCAGCTCCTGGACGTCCTGCAGCGCCATGAACGGGAACGGGTTCTCCGAACCCCACCGCTTCGGCATCCCGAGGCGCTGGAGCCGCTGATCGGCGGCGTACTCCAGGTACGACCGCATGTCGGCGACGGTCATGCCGGGCATCCCCTCGCCGATGAGGTCCTCGGCGAACTGGAGCTCGGCGTCCACGGCCTCCTCCATCATCGCCGTCACCTGCTCGCGCATCTTGTCGTCGAACAGCTCCGGCTCCTCGGTGCGGACCACGTCGACGACGCTGAACGCGAAGTTCATGTGGCACGACTCGTCGCGGAACACCCAGTTCGTGCCGGTGGCGAGCCCGTCGAGCAGGCCGCGGCTGCGCAGCCAGTACACGTACGCGAAGGCGCCGTAGAAGAACAGGCCCTCGATGCACGCGGCGAAGCAGATGAGGTTGAGCAGGAACGCCCGCCGGTCGTCGCCGGTCTTGAGCTCCTGCATGTCGAAGACCGAGTCGATCCACTTGAAGCAGAAGTCGGCCTTGCGCTTGATCGACGGGATGTTGTTGACCGCGTCGAACGCCTTCGCGCGCTCGTCGGGGTCGGGCAGGTAGGTGTCGAGCAGCGTCAGATAGAACTGGACGTGCACGGCCTCCTCGAACAGCTGCCGCGACAGGTACAGGCGGCCCTCGGGGGAGTTGACGTGCTGGTAGAGGTTGAGCACGAGGTTGTTCGCGACGATCGTGTCGCCGGTGGCGAAGAACGCGACGAGCCGGTGGATCAGGTGCTGTTCCTGCGGCGTGAACGTCGCCAGGTCGGCCAGGTCGGAGGCGAGGTCGACCTCCTCGACGGTCCAGGTGTTGCGGATGGCGGCCCGGTACTGCTCGTAGAAGTCCGGGTATCTCATCGGTCGCAGGGTCAGGTTCATGCCCGGGTCGAGCAGCATCAGCGGTCCTTTCGCCATGGGTTCTATCGGTGTGGGAGAGGGGCGCCCGCTCGCCGGGCGCCCCGAACGGCTTACTGGCAGGCCTCGCAGCTCTCCGGGTTCTCCAGCGAGCAGGCGACGTCCTCGGAAACGGTCTCGGGCGCCGCCTCCGGCCTCGTCTGGCCCACCGTGGTCTGGTTGATCCGGGTGGCCGGGCGGCTCCGCAGGTAGTACGTGGTCTTCAGGCCCTGCTTCCAGGCGTAGCGGTACATCGAGGAGAGCTTCCCGATGGTCGGCTGCGCCTGGAACAGGTTGAGCGACTGGGCCTGGTCGATGAACGGGGTCCGCGCGGCGGCCAGGTCGATGAGCGCGCGCTGCGGCAGCTCCCAGGCGGTCCGGTAGCGCAGGCGGATGTCCGCGGGGATCGCCTCGATGCCCTGGATCGAGCCGTCGGCGACGACGACGGCCTGGCGCAGCTCCTCGCTCCACAGGCCGCGTTCCTTGAGCTCGGCGATCAGGTGCCGGTTGACCTGGAGGAACTCGCCGGAGAGCGTCTCGCGTTTGAAGACGTTGGAGACGACCGGCTCGATGCACTCGGCGCAGCCCGCGATCGAGGCGATCGTCGCGGTCGGGGCGATCGCGATCATGAGCGAGTTCCGCAGGCCGCTCTCGGCGATCGCCTCGCGCGCCGCCGCCCAGCGCTCGGGCAGCGTGATCTTCGCGTCCTCCCAGTGGTCGAGGTGCAGGACGCCGTCGGCGGCGCGGGTCTCGGCGAAGTTCGGGTGGGCGCCGAGCTCGCCGGCCAGGCGCGCCGAGGTCTCGTAGGCGACGAGCGCGATGCGCTCGGCGATCGCGGTCGACAGCTCCAGGGCCTCGGGCGAGTCGAAGGCGAGCTCGAGCTTGAAGAACACGTCCGCCAGGCCCATGCAGCCCAGGCCGATCGGCCGCCACTTGCGGTTGGCCTTCTCGGCCTCGGCCGTCGGGTAGAAGCCGAGGTCGATGGTGCGGTCGAGGAACTTCACCGCCGTCCGCACCGTGTCCTCGAGCCGCTCGAAGTCGAAGCCCTCGGCCGAGCAGTGCTCGGCGAGGTTGACGCTGCCGAGGTTGCACACGGCGGTCTCGGCGTCGCTGGTGACCTCGAGGATCTCGGTGCACAGGTTCGACAGGTGGATGACGTTCTCGCTCCTGGCGGTCTGGTTCGAGGTGCGGTTCGCGGTGTCGGAGAAGGTCATCCAGCCGTTGCCGGTCTGCGCGAGGGTCCGCATCATGCGCCCGTACAGCTCCCGGGCGGCGATGGTCTTGCGGGCCTTGCCGGCGGCCTCGGCGGCGCGGTAGGCGGCGTCGAAGTCCTCGCCCCACAGGTCGACGAGTTCGGGGACCTCCTTCGGGTCGAACAGGGACCACGGGGCGTCGGCCTCGACGCGGCGCATGAACTCGTCGGGGACCCAGTTGGCCAGGTTCAGGTTGTGGGTGCGGCGGTCCTCGGAGCCGGTGTTGTCGCGCAGCTCCAGGAACTCCTCGACGTCGGCGTGCCACGTCGCCAAGTACACGCACGCGGCGCCTTTGCGGCGACCGCCCTGGTTGACCGCCGCGACCGAGGAGTCGAGCGTGCGCAGCCACGGCACGATGCCGTTCGAGTGGCCGTTGGTGCCGCGGATGAGCGAGCCGCGGGAGCGGACCCTCGACCAGGCGATGCCGATGCCTCCGGCGTACTTCGAGAGGCGCGCGACCTGGCTGTAGCGCTCGTAGATCGAGTCGAGCTCGTCCTTCGGCGAGTCCAGCAGGAAGCACGAGGACAGCTGCGGGCGGCGGGTGCCGGAGTTGAACAGCGTCGGCGAGGACGGCAGGTAGGCCAGCTCCGAGAGCAGCCGGTACAGCTCGGCGGCCTCGGCGACGGTCTGGCTCAGGCCGCAGGCGACGCGGAGCATGAAGTACTGGGGCCGTTCGAGAACGGTGCGGTGCTCGGGGTGGCGCAGCAGGTAGCGGTCGTAGACGGTGCGCAGCCCGAAGTACTCGAAGCGGTCGTCGGCGGCCTCGTCGACGACGGCGTCGAGCTCGGGTCCGTGGGCGTCGACGAAGGCGATGAGCTCTTCGGACAGCAGCCCGTTGTCGCGGCAGGCGGCGATCGAGGTGGTGAAGGACACGACGCCTTCGGCCTCGGTCTCCTCGGCGATGTGCTCGGCCAGCAGCCGGGCGGCGAGCTTGGAGTAGCTCGGCTCGGAGGCGACGGTGGCCGAGGTGATCTCGATGGCGCGTTCCCGCAGGTCGGCGAGGGTGGCGCCGGGCCATATGCCGCCTTGGACCTGGGCGGCGACGCGGTCGGCGTCGACGTCGGGGAGGCCGACGGCGTGGGCGCGGACCTTCTCGGCGATGGCGACGGCGAGATCGCCGTCGGATTGACTGCCCCGTTGCGCTGGAGCGGTGGTGGTGGCGGATGTCGTGGTGGCGAGCCCGGTCATCTCTGCATCCCCTCGTGACGTGCGATTCGCGTGAAGCGGCGGGCACGATGCGGCCGCGGATTCGCGGTGGGAGGCGAAGGCGGCGATGTCGGCCCGACAGAGGGGAATCATACATGTAGTGGTTGCCCCGTGGCGTCGCCCCAACATATTGCGTTTCTCCGGTGTTTCGGCCGATGAAAACGCAGCGTGTCCGCTAGGCTTGGAGGTTTCTGCCGAGCAGCCTAAGCCCGCTCGCCGACACTTCGGCCGTGACGGCGCCGAGTCGAACGGAGGTGTGATCCTCGACGGCCAAACCGGATGCGGCGCTGCCGCGAGCGGCTGGTAGCATCGGTGCGGTTCCGCGTTCCGCGGATCCGCCTCCGTAGCTCAGTGGATAGAGCACTGGTTTCCGGGACCAGGTGTCGCAGGTTCGAATCCTGCCGGGGGCGCGAGGCGTATGGCCTGGTAGAGGCCCATATCGCCGAGGAATTCAGGGCCTCCTCACCACGGAATCGTGGCGAGGGGGCCGGAAAGGGGGCCACCGCTTTTGCGGTGGCCCCCTTGGTATGCGCGTGATTTCGATCGACTGGCGGTGCCCGCCCGCCGAACCCTGACCGCGAAGCCGGTCAGCGCCCGTACCGCTCCTCGAGCCAGGCCACGGCGAACGCCGTCGTCTCGGCCGCGTCGACGAGCACGCTGTCCGCCGCGCCGACCTTCCCGCGCCGGCCCGCGCCCGTGGCGAGGTGGTCGGCCACGATCCGTCCGAAGTAGTCCTCCGGCGGCCCGTCCACGACCGGCCTCGACGTGTCGTACTCCTCGACCACGCGCCATTCGGTGCCCTGCGGCGTCGCGAGCGGGTACTCGACGCGGACGCGCCGCTTCCCCGGCAGATCGGCCAGGTGCTCGGCGTGGTGCAGGAGCGTCATCGTGTCCAGCGGCGCCCCGACCATCAGCACCCGCCCGCCCGCGGCGACCAGCCGGGCGAACGGCGAGTCCTCGCCGTAGCCGAAGTCGAGCGGGTGGTCCGCGGTGAACGCTTCGGCGCCCGCGCCGAGGGCCGCCACCGACGCTCCCGGATTGCCGCTGCGGCGCACACCCGGCCTCGTGCCGACGGCGGCCGCGATGACGCCGTGGTCGCGCGCCGGACGGGCCGTCGCCGCGTCGAACGGCGGCACCTCCCCGCGGAAGGCCTCCAGCACCTGCCCGTCCTCGCCCCAGACGTCCACGCCCAGTTCCCAATCCTGGTAGCTCAGCAGCGTCCCGTCCGCGCCGACGACGTCGAGCACGGCGTCCACGAGCGCGTCCGGCCCGCCGAGCACCGTCCCCACCCGTCCGAAGGCCGCGTGGATCATCACCGCGTCCCCGCCCGCGAGCCCGAGCCCGCGCAGACCGCCGGCCAGCTCCGACCGCGTCCACACCTTCGACTCCATCGGCCCATTCTCGCCGACCGTCCCCCGCTTCGGCGGTCCGGCCCCCACCGCGATCGGCGTATGCTGACCGGCGAGCGATGAATCCTGACGTGAACGACTCGGCCGTCCCGGTGGTCGTCGTCGGCGCCGGACCGGTCGGCCTGACGGCGGCGGCCCTGCTGGCGCGCTACGGCGTCGCCTGCCTCGTGCTGGAACGCCGGGACTCGCCCTACCCGCACCCGCGGGCCGTGCACCTCGACGACGAGGCCCACCGCATCCTCGCCCGCCTCGGCGCGGGCGCCGCCTTCGCCGCCGTCTCCCGCCCCGCCAGGGGCCTGCGCCTCCTCGACCCCGACATGCGGGTGCTCGCCGAGTTCCGGCGCGGCACGGCCCCGGGCCGCCACGGCTTCCCCGAGGCGAACCTGTTCGACCAGCCCGAGCTCGAACGCCTCCTGCTGAACGCCCTGGCCCGTCGAGGCGAGGCGAGGCTCCGAGGCGACGCCGAGGTCACCGCCATCGCCCCCGACGGGCCGGACGCCGTCCGCGTCGAATACACCGACCGCCGCACCGGCGAGACCGCCTCAGTGCGCGCCGACTACGTGCTCGGCTGCGACGGCGCCGGGAGCCTCACCAGGGCCTCGATCGGCGCGTCGATGCGGGACCTGCGCTTCGCGCAGCGCTGGCTCGTCGTCGACGTCGACACCTCCGCGCCGATCGACGCCTGGGAAGGGGTCCACCAGGTGTGCGACCCGGACCGGCCCGCCACCTACATGCGCGTCGGCGCGCGCCGCCACCGCTGGGAGTTCCGCCTCGCCCCCGGCGAGACCGCCGAGGACTTCCGCGACCCCGACCGGCTCCACCCGCTGATCCGGCCGTGGACCGGCGAGCTCCCCGCCGACCGGCTGCGGCTCGTGCGCGCCGCCGAGTACACCTTCCGCGCCCAGACGGCCGACCGGTGGCGGGCGGGCCGCGTGTTCCTGCTCGGCGACGCCGCCCACCTGACGCCGCCGTTCATCGGCCAGGGCCTCGGCGCCGGCCTGCGGGACGCGGCCAACCTCGCCTGGAAGCTCGCCGGCGTCCTCGAAGGCGACTTCGACGAGGACGTCCTCGACAGCTACCAGGCCGAGCGCCTGCCGCACGCCCGCACCATGATCCGCCGGGCCAAACTCGTCGGCCTCGCCATGACCGAAGGCGGCCGCCTCGGCAACATGGTGCGCGGCGCCGTGGCCCCGGCGCTGCAACGCCTGCCCGGCGCGGCGGGCGCGATCATCGACAGCGAGACCCCCGCGCTGCGCCGCTCGGCCCTGGTGCGGCCGAGCGGTCCGCGGCGCGGCCTGGCCGGGCGCTTGAGCCCGAACGCGGTCACCGGCGACGGCCGCCGCCTCGACGAGGTCGCCGCCGGGCGCTTCGCCGTGGTCGTCGCGGCGCCCTGCACCGGGCCGCAGCGCGCCGCCGTCGAGGGGCGCGCCGAACGGTGCGGCGCCGTGCTCGTGACCGCCGAACCCCGCAGCGAGCTGCACGCCTGGCTGCGGCGCGGCCGAGCCAGGGCCGCGATCGTCCGCCCCGACGGGACCGTCCTGCGCGCCGGGCGCGATCCGGCGCGGCTGTGCGCGGCCCTGCCCGCCTTCACCGCCGCCGACCGGGGCTCCGGATCCTCGAATCCGCCGACATGAGCTCCATTCGCGGCATAGCGTGAAGTCGCACGGCGGTGACCAGGCCGCTCGAAAGGGAGGGCCGCCATGACGCTCGTATCGGAAATGCTCGAGACCTACCCGGCCGACCTCGGCGACATCGACCGGCGGAAACTCGCCGACTGCATCCGCGAGTGCTACGCCTGCGCGCAGACGTGCACGGCCTGCGCCGACGCCTGCCTCAGCGAGGACGACGTGGCCTCGCTGACCAAATGCGTCCGCTCGAACCTCGACTGCGCCGACATCTGCTTCGCCACCGGGCAGATGCTCTCGCGCCACACCGGGTACGACGCCAACCTCACCCGCGCGATGCTCGAAGCGTGCGCGATGGCGTGCAAGTCCTGCGGCGACATCTGCGCCGAGCACGACCACATGGCGCACTGCGCCAAGTGCGCCCAGGAATGCCGCAGCTGCGAGCAGGCCTGCCGGGAGCTGCTGAACTCCCTCGGCTGAGCCCCCTCGACCGAGGGCCGCGGCGGCCGGGACCGCGAGCGGCGGCGGCCTGCCAATAAGATCGGGGCATGAAGCTCATTCCCCTCGCGGCCGCCGCCCTGGCCGCGCTGGCGCTCGCGGCGTGCTCCGGCTCGGACGAGGTGCCGCCCGCCGACGAGACCCTGCCCGACGCCGCCGCGGCCATGGCCGAGGTCGAGAACGTCCGCTTCACGCTCCAGGTCGACGGCGAGGTGGAGGGCCTCGAGATCAAGTCCGCCGACGGCGTGGTCACCTCCGGCGGCGAGGCCGAGGGGACCGGCGTCCTCACCGCGATGGGCATGGACGTCGAAGTGTCCTACGTGATCGTCGGCGAGGACGCCTACGTCAAGGGCTTCACCGGCGACTACCAGCAGATCCCCGTCGGCGACGAGATGCTGCCGTACAACCCGACGCTCATCCTCGACCCGGGCGGCGGCGTGGCCGCGCTGCTGGAGGCCTACGAGAGCGCCGAACCGCAGGAGACCGAGGAGGTCGACGGCGTCGACACCGACCGGTACCTGGTGACCTTCGACCCGGCCGCGTTCTCCCGGTTCATTCCCGCCGAAGGGGAGTGGAACACCGCCACGGTCTGGTTCGACCAGGAGACCTCGCGCGTGGTCAAGGCCGAGTTCGAGCAGGGCGGCTCGACCGTGACGCTCACCTTCTCCGACTACGACGAGTCGGTGAGCATTGAAGCCCCGTAAAGCGGCCCGGCCGACATCGAAGCCCCGTACGGCGACCGGGCCGGCATGAAGTCCCTCAAAGCGCTGCGGCCCCAAGGCCCCGTCGGGCGCGGGCGCCGGCGCATCGCCATCGGCGCGGCCGGCACCACCGTCCTCATAGGATCGATCGACGCCTACGTCCTCGTGACGGTCCTGGTCGACATGATCGGCGACCTCGGCATCCCCGTCAACCACCTCGAACGGGCGACGCCGCTGGTCACCGGCTATCTCCTCGGCTACGTCGCGGGCATGCCGCTGCTCGGGCGGCTGTCGGACCGGTTCGGGCGGCGCGCCCTCATCCACGCGTGCCTCGCCGGTTTCGCCCTCGGCTCGCTCATCAGCGCCACCGCGACGGACCTGGTGCCGCTCATCGCCGGGCGCGCCCTGCAAGGGCTCGCCGGAGGCGCGCTGCTGCCGGTCACCATGGCGCTCGCCGCCGACCTGTTCTCGGCCCGGCGGCGCCCCGTCGTCCTCGGCTGGGTCGGCGCCGCCCAAGAGCTCGGCGCGGTGATCGGCCCGCTGTTCGGCGCCGGTGTCGCGTTCCTCGTCGGCTGGCAGGGGATCTTCTGGATCAACATCCCGCTCGCGGCCCTGGCCGCGCTCGCCGTCCACCTCACGGTCCCCGCCTCGCAGCGGGGCGGCGAGCGCGAGAAGGTCGACGTCGTCGGCGGGATCCTGCTGGCGCTCGCGCTCGGGCTGCTCGTCGTCGGCCTCTACAACCCCGAACCGGAGACGGCGATGCTGCCCGAGTGGGGCCCGCCGGTCATCGCCGCCGGAGCGGCCGTCCTGGCGGCGTTCCTGCTGTGGCAGTGGCGGTCCCCGGTGAAGCTGCTCGACCCGGCCGGGGTCCGCTGGCGCCCCTTCGGGCTCGGCCTGGCCGCGAGCCTCGCCACCGGCGCGGCGCTCATGGTCACCCTCGTCGACGTCCAGCTCATGGCCCAGACGCTCCTCGGCGAGGACTCGACCGGCGGCGCGCTGCTCCTGCTGTGGTTCCTCATCGGACTCCCGGTCGGCGCCGTCGCGGGCGGATGGCTGGTCGCCCGGGTCGGCGAACGCGTCCCCGCCGTCGCCGGGCTGGCGGCCGCGGCCTGCGCCTACGCATGGATCGCGAACACGCTGCCGGAGGTCGAACCCGGCCTGGCGCTCGCCGGATTCGCCCTCGGCGTCGTCATCGCGCCCCTGTCGGCCGTCGCCCTGAGCGCCACCCCCGAAGGCCAGCACGGCATGGCCTCGGCGGCCGTCGTCGTCGCCCGCATGATGGGGATGCTCCTCGGCGTGGCGGCCCTGACCTCCTGGAGCCTGCACCGCTTCCGGGAATCGACCGCCGACCTCGACACGCCCCTGCCGTTCGGCGTCCCCGAAGCCGAGTACCTCCGGCAGCAGGAGACCTACCTCGAGGCCCTCGACGCGGCCCTGGCCGCCCAGTACGGTGACGTCTTCACCGCCACCGCCGTCATCTGCCTCGCCGGGGCCGCCTGCGCCCTCGGCCTGACCGGCCGCGGCGGAGCCGAGACCGAGCGGGAACGGCCGAGCACGGGCTAGTCTTGCGCCCATGGCCGACCTTGCGATCACCGAGAACACCGACGAGCACCGCTACGAGATCAGGGACGCCGAAGGCGGCGTGCTCGGGTATCTCGAATACCTCAGCCGCGACGACTTCACCGTCCTGCCGCACACCGAGGTCGACCGCTCGCTGCGCGGCCAGGGCTGGGGCGACCGGCTCGCGCGCTTCGCCCTCGACGACCTGCGCGCCAAAGGGGTCAAGGTCTATCCGACCTGCCCGTTCGTTGAACGCTGGATGGAACGCCACCCCGAGTACGAGGACATTCGTCACCAGCCGTAGCCCACACCGCCCCGCACTGTTCACCTGGCCGCCTGCTTTCGGTT
Source organism: Glycomyces tenuis DSM 44171 (assembly GCF_000427885.1). Lineage (GTDB taxonomy): Bacteria > Actinomycetota > Actinomycetes > Mycobacteriales > Micromonosporaceae > Glycomyces > Glycomyces tenuis. The sequence continues at coordinate 145,816 of NZ_ATYW01000015.1, read as the reverse complement.
CACTTTCCGTTCACCTGAAGACGCAGCATCTTCAATATGAACGCCCTCTTCGCAGGCGAGGCGGTCTGATGCTGTCCGCGCTCATCCTCCTGCGCCACGCCGCGGCCTCATCGCTCGCGGTCCCCGGCCGCCTCGACGCGGCCGAAGCCAGGCGCGCCTCGGCCACGGCCGACTTCCTCCAGCTCTACAACCCGACCGTCCTCCTCAGCGCCCCCGATCGCGTCTGCACCGACACGCTCGCCCCGCTCGCGAACCGCCTCGACCTGCGGATCGACGCCAGCGCCGACCTCGCCGCCGAGGTCCCCAAGTTCCCCGGCGAAGCCGGTCCCGCCCACGCCGCCGCCTGGCTCGCCGCCAGGAGCGTCCGGGCCCTGCCGGACGCGCGCCGCACCGCCGTCGTCTGCGCCGAAGGGATCGTCCTGGCGGCCCTGCTCGTCGCCGTCGCCGCCCGCGACGACCACGACCTGTCGGCCTACGAGTTCACCCTCCCGCTGGAAGGACCGCAGGTGCTGCCGCCCGGCGGCGGCTGGGTGCTCCACCGCGACGACGGGCGCCTCGTCGACGTCAAGGCCATCGCCCCGCGGTGAGCGCCGGCTGAAATTGCGTTGCGAGCCCTGATCGGCCGCGGTTAGCATCGAGGATTCGCCTGCTCCAACACCGTGCCGATCCGGGAGACCGCTGTGTCCGAAGCCGAACTGCGCGCAGAAATCGACCACCACGAACGAGCCCGGGCCCACATGGCCGAGATGCACCGCGCCACCGCCGACACCTACGACCGCCACGAAGCCGAGTTCAACGAAGGCGGCAGCGGCGGCAAGGGCTTCGGCGACGTCGGCCCCGACAAAGAACTCGCCTACCTCATGGCGAAGTACACGACCGACCGCATGAAGGACCTCACCGACCGCGAGCTCGCCCTGTTCTTCGGCCGCATCTGGTTCGACGACTCCGGCGAGGACTACCACATCGGCCGCCGCCACATCCGCGACGACCGCTCCACGCCGCTGGTCCTCGACTGGCGCGCCCCGGTCGCCGAGCACTTCTACCGCGCCAGCGTCCACGACCGGCGCGGCGTCGCCAAAAGGCGCCGCTTCGGCTTCCAGGGCCCGCGCCTGACCGGCTTCGAAGACGAGGACCTGCGCCTCGGCGAAGCGGTCGCCTCCGACATCCTCACCGCCGAGATCGAACGCCCCCGCACCGGCCCCATGCGGGACATCGTCGCCACCATCCAGCCCGAGCAGGACGAGCTCATCCGCCGCGCCGCGGCCACCACCATGTGCGTCCAAGGGGCGCCGGGCACCGGCAAGACCGCCGTCGGCCTCCACCGCGCCGCCTGGCTGCTCTACAACTACGCCGAGCACCTCCGCAAGGCCGGCGTCCTCGTCATCGGCCCGAACGAGGGCTTCCTCGCCTACATCGCGAACGTCCTGCCAACCCTCGGCGAGTCCGCGGTCTGGCAGGTCACCGTCCAGCAGATGACGAAGGCCGACACCGCCACCGGCACCGACAGCCCCGAGGCCGCGATGGTCAAGCACGACGCGCGCATGGCGCTCGTGTGCGAGCGGGCCGTCTGGGGCCACGTCGGCCGCGCCGAAGACGCCGGCCTCACCGCCGACGAAGGGCTCCTCATCACCGACGGCGGCTGGCGCTGGCGCCTCGGCGTGAACTACCTCAACGGCGCGATCGACACCGCCCGCGAGCACAACCGCACCTACGAAGCGGGCCGCAAGGCCGTCGAGGACGCCATCGTCCAAGGCGCGCGGCGCCAAGCCGAGATCCGCGCCGGGCACTCCCCGGACCACCGCTGGGCCGCCAAGCTCAAGCGCACCGACGCCGTCAAGGGCTTCCTCGACGCGGTCTGGCCCAAGCTGAGCGGCAAGGCCGTCCTGCGCAAGCTCTACCTCGACGCCGCCTTCCGGGCCGAGGCGACCCGCGGCCTGCTCTCCGACGAGGAGGCCGCCCTGCTGGCCCCGAAAGGCCGGGGGCTCAAGACGACGGCCGCCGACCTCCTCATCGCCGACGAGATCACCGCCCACCTGCGCCTGCCCGACCCCTCGGACTCCTACGGCCACATCGTCATCGACGAAGCCCAGGACCTCTCTCCCATGCAGTGCCGCGCCATCGCCCGCCGCAGCGGCCAAGGCTCGCTCACCGTCCTCGGCGACCTCGCCCAGGGCACCACCCCGTGGGCCGCCGCCCGCTGGGAGGACCAGATGACCCACCTCGGCAAGTCCGACGTCGAGTTCACCGAGCTGACCACCGGCTTCCGCGTCCCGGGCGTCATCATCGAGCTCGCCAACCGGGTCCTGCCGCACCTGGGCGTCGACGTCGCCCCCGCCCGCTCCCTCCGCGGCGACGGCTCGCTGGAGACCACGGCGGTCGACGACCTCGCCGCCGGCGTCGCCGAAGCGGTCGAGAAGGCCCTGTCCGACGAAGGCCTGGTGGGCGTGATCGCCGCCGACGCCCGCGTCGAGTCGCTGCGGGCGGCGCTGCCCGAGAGCCACCGCGTCGAACTGGTCCCCGCCTCCCTGGCCAAGGGCCTCGAATACGACCACGTCGTCGTCGCCGAACCCGCCGAGATCGTCGCGGCCCCCGCCGACCGCTTCGGGGACGGCGCCACTGTGGAGGGCGTGGGGCTCCGCCACCTCTACGTCGCCCTGACCCGCGCGGTCTCGCGGCTCAGCATCGTCCACGCCGAGCCGCTGCCGCCGCAGTTGAAAGCCTGAGTATCGCGCTCCCGATGCGGTAACCTCGGCACCACCAGAACCGAGGTGGGACCGATGCCCACAGAACGGAGCGGCGGCGCAGGTCGGCCCGTAGCATCACGGATTTATCACGAATGGACTCCAGTTGGTCACCGGCCCGTTCCAAAGTCGTGGTCGGCTGTCTACTGTTGCAGTCACATCACCGAGGACGACCCTGTCCGCCGCGTCCGGTCCGGAACCAGACGGTTCCGGCCGCAAGCGAGCGGGGCGGTGCCGAGTATGAGGCGCCGCCCGCGTCACTGCGGGTGACGCTCCCGTTCCCGACCCGGCCCCGGCCTCGGTAAGACAGATGGAGGAATCAATGACTCTCAAGAGGAGAGCAATCGCGGGCCTCGCGGCGACTGCCGCGGGCGCACTCGCTCTGACGGCGTGCGGCGGCGGCAGTGGCGATGACGAAGGGTCCGGTTCGGTCACCTGGGCGGTCGACTCCGGTTGGGAGTCGTGGAACACCTACACCAGCGAGGGCAACAACAGCTACCTCAACCAGGCCTTGAGCCCTTCGCAGGCCACCATCGACTTCGACCCGGAAGGCCAGGCCTTCTACCCCGAGCAGCTCTACGCGGCCCCGCCCGAGCTGGTCAGCGAAGCGCCGCTCACCGTCAAGTACACGCTCAACCCGGACGCCCAGTGGAACGACGGCGAGCCCGTCCGCGTCGAGGACATGATCTTCACCTGGCACTCGACCTCCGGCCTGCCCGAGCACTGCGACGTCGACATCTGCGCTCCGGCGTCGACCGACTGGGGCGCGAACGTCGAATCCATCGAGGAGACGGCCGAGAACGAGATCACCCTCACCTACAAGGAGGGTTACGTCAACCCCGAGTGGGCGTTCCGCGGGCTCGACGGCGAGTCGGGCTTCCTCGTGGCCAGCCACATGGTGGAAGAGGCCGGCTTCGCCGACTGGATGACCGACCCGGCCGTCATGGCCGAGGCCTCCCAGTGGCTGACCGAGAACCTGCCGACCTGGTCGGTCGGCCCGTACGTCCCCGTCGACGGCGAGCCGGGCGACTTCATCCGCTACGAGCCGAACGAGAACTACCAGGGCGACACCGAGCCCGCGCTCGACGAGCTGACCATCCAGGTCGTCGAGGGCGGCATCGAGAACGTCGTGACCGAGCTGCGCCAGGGCAACATCGACGGCGTGTGGGTCACCACCTACACCACCGACGACCTCGCTCCGCTCGAAGAGGACGAGGCCCTCGGCTACGAGGAGTACGTCGGCTCGGTGTGGACCCACATCGACTTCAACACGACCGTGATCACCGACGTGCCGCTGCGCCAGGCGATCTTCACCGCGATCAACCGCCAGGACCTGATCGAACGCGTCTATCCCGACCAGGACGTCTCGGTGAAGAACAACCACATCTTCCGCGAGGACAGCGAGTTCTACGAGGACATCGTCGGCCAGACCACGCAGGGCACCGGCGACCCGGACGCGGCCCGCACGATCCTCGAGGAGGCCGGCTACACCTGGAACGGCGACGACAAGCTCGTCGACCCGGACGGCGAGGTCGTGACCATCAGCTTCAGCTACTCGCAGAACAACGCCCTCCGCAAGCAGATCGCCGAGCTGAGCCAGGCCTACCTGGCCGAGATCGGCATCGACGTCGAGGTCACGCCGTTCCCGGACGAGGAGCTGGGCTCCGTCCTGGCCGCCGCGGACTTCGAGATGATCTCCTACGGCTGGTCGGGCAACCCGGCCTTCACTACCGCGCCGCAGCAGTACTGGAAGTCGGACTCCTCGTCCAACTACGGCAAGTTCACCGTCGAGGGCCTGGACGAGCAGCTCGCCCAGGTGACCGCCACCAACGATCTGGCCGCCGCCGCGGACGCCGCCAACGCCGCCACCCAGACCGTGGTCGACAACGCCTACGTGCTGCCGCTGTGGGACTCGCCGGTCGCGACCCTCTTCAACACCCGTGTCGAAGGGCTCGAGGCCAACGGCAACACCCAGTCGGGTGCGCTGTGGAACGTCAGCGAATGGAGCGTCGCCGAGTAATCGGGGCGTGTGAACCGTCATGAAACGGAGCGGGGCCGGCCGGTGGCCGGCCCCGCCGCGTGTCCCGCGTCGGTCGCGGAGAAACCGGTCGTACCCCGTCACCGAGGCGCAATGGTCACCGCGCCCGGAATCTGTGAATAACGAAATCACTACGAACAAAGCTCATATTGAGGTTCGGGGGAGACGATCGCGGCTCGGTCGTGGAAGGCTGAATGGCGCGTCGGCGGCCCTTCCGCGCTGCCGCTTTCACCACATCACCGCCCGCCCGATCCCCGGCGGACTTCCATGAGAGGGACCATGCACTCGAAGCGTCACGCGGCCGTGGCCGCGACCGGGCCGACTCCGGCGCCGCCCGGTGCCCCCGGCGCCGCTTCGGCCGGCTCCCTCGAATCCCGCGTCGACGAGCCCGCGAGCCGCCACTCCGGCGGAGGCGCCCCTGTGCTCTCGGTCACCGACGGCCCGGCGGCCACTATGATCTCGGACAACCCGGTGAACGTCCGCGGCGAGCGGGCTTCGCGGCAGCGGGCGCTCGACAACGTCGCCGAATGGGGGTCCATGAAAACCGAACACCGCCCACCGCGACGGCCCGCGCCGTCCGACCCAGTGAACGTCAGTAGCGAGGCAACATGGTCGTTTTCATAATCAGGCGGATCCTGCTGATGGTCCCCGTGCTCGTGGGGTCGTCGATCCTCGCCTTCGTGCTCATCGACTCCTCCAGCGACCCGGTCGCGCAGCAGGTGTTCGAGCTGCAGCAGGGCGGCGAGGAGGTTCCCCAGTCCACCATCGACGCCATCGAGGCGCGGCTCTACTACGACCGCTCCATGCCCGAGCGCTACTGGCTCTGGCTCACCGGCAGCGACGACCTCGTCGTCTGGGACAACGAGGGCGAGACCAACGGCGACATCGGCGTGCTCCAAGGCGAGTGGGGGCCCTCGACCGAGGGCTCCTCGGTCGACGTCGGCGAGGAGATCTCCGAGCGCTTCTGGATCACCCTCCGCCTGGTGCTCGCCGCGACCATCGCCTCGATCGGCATCGCGATCCTCACCGGCGTGCTCAGCGCGGTCAGGCAGTACTCGAAGCTCGACTACTCGCTGACGTTCATCGGCTTCCTGGCCCTGGCCATGCCCACGTTCTGGTTCGCGCAGCTGCTCAAGGAGGCCGCGATCCAGCTGAACAAGGGCCTGAACACCGGCATCTTCAAGACCTACGGCGAGGGCTCCACCGGCTTCAGGGGCACCCCGTGGGAGGTCTTCGTGGACTCCCTGCCCTTCCTGATCCTGCCCACCGTCGCGCTCGCGCTCACCGGCTACGCGGCCATGTCCCGGTACCAGCGGGCCTCGATGCTGGAGGTCCTCAACTCCGACTACGTGCGGCTGGCCCGCGCCAAGGGCGTGCGCAACCGCACCGTCATGCGTCGGCACGCCCTGCGGACCGCGCTCATCCCGATCGCCACCTTCGCGCCGATCTCGCTGGCCGGCGCCATGGGCGGCGTCATCGTGATCGAGCGGATCTTCGGCTGGGACGGCCTCGGCGGGTACTCCTACGATGCGATCATCCACGGCGACACCTTCGCCATGATGGCCTACCTGCTCATCTCAGGGATCGTCGTCCTCATCGGCGTTCTCGTCTCCGACCTGCTGTACGGCGTGCTTGACCCGAGGATCCGCTATGAGTGACACCACCGTGAACCGCTTCGAGAACGAGGCCATCACCACGACCGAGCGCAGCCAGTGGGCGCTCATCACCCGCCGCTTCTTCCGGCACAGGATGGCGGTGGTCAGCCTGGTGCTGTTCGTGCTCATCGTCCTGTTTGCCTTCGTGGGGCCGTGGGTGTGGACCTGGGACCACCGGCTGCACCCCGACCAGCTGCCGTCGACCTCGACCGGCCCCTCGCTGGCCCACCCCTTCGGCACCGACGCCTCCGGCCGGGACATGCTCGGCGCGATGATGAAGGCCACGCAGCAGTCGCTGCTCGTCGCCCTCGTCGTGGCGGTGGGCTCGACCTTCCTCGGCGCCGTGGTCGGCGCCGTGGCCGGCTACTTCCGCGGCGCCGTCGACTCGATCCTCATGCGCGTTGTCGACGTGCTGTTCGTGATCCCGTTCCTGGTCATCGCGGCGGCCATCGCCGGTTCGATCGACGGCGGCTCGAAGTGGTACCACATGGCGTTCATCCTGGCCGCCTTCGGCTGGCTCTCGACCGCCCGCGCGGTGCGCGCCGAAGTGCTCAGCCTCCGCGAGAAGGAGTTCATCGAGGCGGCGCGAGCGGTCGGCGGCTCGTCGGGGCACATCGTCTTCAAGCACCTGATCCCGAACACGATGAGCGTCATCATCGTCTCGGCCACGCTCCAGATCGCCTTCGCCATCCTGTCCGAGACCACCCTGTCGTTCCTCGGGCTCGGCATCCAGCCGCCCGACACCTCCCTGGGGCTCCTGATCCAGGACGCCGGCTCGGCGGCCGCGTTCAACGACGAGTGGTACCTGTTCTACATCCCCGGGGTCATGGTCATCCTGATCGCGCTGACGATCAACTTCGTCGGCGACGGTCTGCGGGACGCCATGGACCCCCGGCAGACGATGGTGAGGCGATAAGCAATGGCGAACGAAAGCAGAGGCATCGCCGGGGACACCGTCCTCGAGGTGCGCGACCTGAACGTCACCTTCCCCACCGACGACGGACCGGTCCACGCCGTCCGGGGCGTCTCCTACGACCTCAGGCGCGGTCAGAGCCTCGGCATCGTCGGCGAGTCCGGCTCGGGCAAGTCCGTGACCTCCATGGCGATCATGGGCCTGCTGCCCAAGACCGCCGAGATCACCGGCTCGGCCAAGTTCGAGGGCGAGGAGCTGCTCGGGCTCGGCGACGCCGAGCTCTCGGAGGTGCGCGGCAAGCGGATCTCCATGATCTTCCAGGACCCGCTCACCAGCCTCAACCCGGTCTACACCGTCGGCTTCCAGCTGGCCGAGGCCATCCGGGTGCACTACCCGGACGTCAAGAAGGCCGAGGCGAGGCGGCGGTCGATCGAGCTGCTCGACATCGTCGGCATCCCGAACCCGGCGCAGCGCGTCGACGCCTACCCGCACGAGCTGTCCGGCGGCATGCGGCAGCGCGTGGTCATCGCGATCGCGATGGCGAACAACCCGGACGTGATCATCGCCGACGAGCCCACCACGGCCCTGGACGTCACCGTCCAGGCCCAGGTCCTCGAGGCGCTCGAGAAGGCCCGCGACGAGGTCAACGCCGCGCTCATCCTGATCACCCACGACCTGGGCGTCATCGCCGGGCACACCGACGAGGTCCTCGTCATGTACGCGGGGCGCCCGGTCGAGCAGGGCACGGTCGACGAGATCTTCTACGAGCCGCGCATGCCCTACACGCTGGGCCTGATCGGCTCGCTGCCGCGCATGGACGAGGAGCGGGGCCACCGCCTCACCCCCGTCCACGGCACGCCGCCGTCGATGCTGCACCTGCCCTCGGGCTGCCCGTTCCGTCCCAGGTGCCCCATGCACCAGGACGTCTGCGCCGAAGTCGAGCCGGAGCTGCTGCCGGCCGGCGACAGCGGCCACGTGGCCGCCTGCCATTTCGCCTCGGATCTGGAGGGCAAGCGGCCCGACGACGTGTTCGCGCCCGTGGCCACCGACCTCGAGGTCGAGGAGGCCGTCGAGGCGGTCGAGGCCGAAGAGGCGCAGGAGACCAATCCTCAGGAGGACGAGTGAACGCCATGCTCGACACGCCGCAGTCCGCCGCCTCGCCGGTCATCGCCGGCAAGAACCTGGTCAAGGAGTTCCCCGTGCGCTCCAAGGGGATCGTGCGGCGCAAGATCGGCGCGATCCACGCCGTCTCCGGGGTGAGCCTGGAGATCGGCGCGAACGAGACGCTCGCGCTGGTCGGCGAGTCCGGCTGCGGGAAGTCCACCACCGCGCGGCTGCTGATGAACCTCATCGAGCCGACCTCCGGCGAGGTCCTCTACGAGGGCAGGGACCTCACGAAGCTCTCGCGCTCCCAGATGCGGCCGATCCGGCGCGACATCCAGCTGGTCTTCCAGGACCCGATGGCGTCGCTGGACCCGCGCATGACCGTGTTCGAGATCATCGCCGAGCCGCTGCGCGTGCACGGCCTGTTCAAGAACGGCGGCAGGCAGAAGGTGCGGTCCCTCATCGAGATCGTCGGGCTCAACCCCGAGCACCGCAACCGCTACCCGCACGAGTTCTCCGGAGGCCAGCGCCAGCGGATCGGCATCGCCCGGGCCCTGGCGCTCGAGCCGAAGGTGCTCATGCTCGACGAGCCCGTCAGCGCCCTGGACGTGTCGATCCAGGCCGGCGTCATCAACCTCCTGGAGGACCTCCAGGACGAGCTGGGCCTGTCGTACCTGTTCGTGTCGCACGACCTGTCGGTGGTGCGGCACATCGCCGACAAGGTCGCGGTGATGTACCTCGGCAAGATCGTCGAGGAGGGCACGACCGACGAGCTGTTCTCCGGCCCGGCGCACCCGTACACGCAGGCGCTGATGTCGGCGATCCCGCTGCCGGACCCGCGCAAGGAGCGGGCCAGGGAGCGGATCGTGCTCTACGGTGACGTGCCGAGCCCGTCGAACCCGCCTTCGGGCTGCCGCTTCCGCACCAGGTGCCAGTTGTTCCAGACCCTGTCGGAGGAGGAGCAGGCCAAGTGCATCGAGATCGAGCCGCTGCTGCGGTCCGATCACGCCGGCCGCACCCGCGCGGCCTGCCACTACGCCGAGCCCAAGCAGCTCGTCTGAGACACCGGAACCGGGGCCGTCCCGCCGTCGGGCGGGGCGGCCCCGGCCGCTGCTCACGGCGCTTCGGCGGGCCTTCGGGTCACACTGGGCGGCGCGACGGCTGGTACGCGGCCTTCCCCGTGCGCCGCGCCTCCAAGGCCAATCCGAGGCGCTCCCGATGAGCCGCCGGGAACAGGGACGCCGCCTCGTCCGGCGGGAAGAATCCGAACCGCTCGAGTTCCTCGGCTTGCAGCCGAATCAGGTCGGGGTCGTCGATGACGCCGCCGTCGAACAGGTAGATCGTCATGGGCGCGGCGACGAACGCCTCATGCTGGACCCAGTCGAGCACCAGCAGCTCACCGGTCGGCGAGTCCAGTCCGATCTCCTCCTTGGTCTCGCGAGCACATGCCTCATGGGGCGATTCGCCTTTGTCGACCATGCCGCCGACGAACTGCCAGTGGTCGCGGTGGTGCGCCTTGACCAGCAGTACTCGGCCTTCGACGTCGGTGAAGAGGGCGCACGCCACGGCGTACGAGGTCGAGAAGCCGTCGAGCACTTCCCGCGGGGGCGGTCCGGTGTGAGCCATGGGCGAAACCCTAACGGCCGAGGGCGCGGCCGCCCTGGGGCCGCGACCGAGTCGTGCCGTCGAGCAGCGCCGTGACGGTGTGCCGGAGCCTGTCGGGGAGCTCGTCCGCCGCTCCTTCGGTCAGCACCAGATGGTGGAGCACGCCCACGAGCGCCAAGGCCAGGGCCTCCGGCTCGGCCGACTCGGCGAGCCTGCCGAGGCGCCGTTCGGCCCGCAGGTAGTCGGCGGCGGCCCGCTCGATCGCCTCGAGTCCCGCCGTGCGGTCCCCGAGCACCGTGTGGACGCGCCCGACGAGGTCGGGCCGCAGCACCAGCAGCCGCGCCAGGGCCGTGAGCGTCGGCCGGGGGATCGCGAGCAGGGCCTCGCACAGGTTCGCCGCCACCTCGCCGTTCCCGGCCCGCTCGGGCAGCGCGGCCGCGGCCGCGGCGACGACGAAGGCCCGGTCGACCGCGTAGGCGGTCAGGAAGTCGTCGAGGTCGGCGAAGTGGGCGTGGAGCAGCCCGGCCGCCACACCGGCCTCGACGGTGACGGCGCGGCCGCTGAGCCTGGCCGGGCCCTCGCGCAGGACCACCCGCTCGGCGGAGGCGAAGAGTTGCTGCCTGAGCTGGGGGATCGCGATACCTCGTGGCACGCGCCCCAGTCTATCGGCCGAAGCCCGCGGGTGGGCGCGCCGAGTTTGAGCAATCGTTCATACTAGGAATGAACACATGCTCATACTGAGAAGGGAACCGAGCGACGATGACACGGAACGACAGCGGAGAACGCCGAGCGATCGTGGTCGGCGCCGGCATCGCCGGCCTGGCCGCCGCGATGCGGCTGCACCGGGCCGGATGGCAGGTGCTCATCGCCGAGCGCGCCCCCGCCCGCCGCAGCAGCGGCTACATGCTGAACCTGGTCGGCGGCGGCTACGACGCCGCCGAACGCCTCGGCATCCTCCCCGCCCTCGCCGAGCGGGACCTGGGCCTGTTCACCTCGATCCTCGTCAAGGCCGACGGCACGCCGAAGCTGACCGTCCCCGCCGCGGTGGTCGCGGCCGCCGTCGGCCCCCGCGCGATCTCGGTGTTCCGAGGCGACCTGGAATCGGTGCTGTACGAGGCGGTCCGGGACACCGCCGAGTTCCGCTTCGGCACCACCGTGGAAGCGGTCGAGCAGGACGGCGACGGCGTCACGGTCGCGCTCAGCGACGGCACGACCGAGCGGGCCGAGCTGCTGCTCGGCGCGGACGGACTCCACTCCGGCGTCCGCCGGCTGCTGTTCGGGCCCGAGCCCGAGCACCGGGTCGACCTGCACCACATGGTCGGCGCCTTCCCGCTGCGCCGCACGCCGCGCGAGCCGGCCGAAGGCAGCGGCACCACCTTCATCGGGCCGCGCAGGACCGCGGCGGTCGTCAACCTGGGGCCGGACCGGTCCTCCGCGTTCTTCGCCTACCGCGCCGCCGACCCCGAATCCGAGCTGGAGCGCGGACCGGCGCGAGCGCTCGCCGAGGCCTTCGGCGACCTGGGCGGCGGCGTGCCCGAAGCGCTCGCCGGGCTCCGCGACGACCCCGGCGGCGCCTACTTCGACTCGGTGAGCCAGATCGTCATGGACGGCTGGAGCCGGGGCCGGGTCGCGCTGCTCGGCGACGCGGCCTGGTGCGTCACGCTGTTCGCCGGATACGGCGCGGCCCTGGCGCTCGCCGGGGCCGACCGGCTCGGCGCCGCCCTGGAACGGCACGGCGACGTCGCTGCGGCGCTGGCCGACTGGGAAGCGGAGCTGCGGCCCGAGGTCCGCAAGCGCCAGGCCCTGGCCCGCAGGGGCATCGCCCAGTTCGCGCCGCCCACCCGGGCCCACATCTGGATGAACGAACTGACGATGCGGGCCATACGGCTGCCCGGCCTCCGGCAGCTGGTGCAGCGCTCGGTCCGATCGGCGCGCTAGCGTCCGCATCACCCGCACTGCCGACACCATGAGCCCCAAGAGCATCAGGCGCCCCGTCGGATCGATGCCCCACCGTCCCACGGCGTCCACGTCCGACGGCGGCGCCGTTCACGTCGGCGTCCGGAATAGATACCTACTTGAAGTGTCGTACTCCCGACAAAACAGGTTCTCGCCCTTGATCGGTCCCATCGGACGGGTTCGAGGGAACCATCGCACCCGATTTCCCGCTAGCGTGTCAGGCATATGGGCCCGAGTGGTGGAATCTGGTAGACACAGTCAGCTTAAAACTGGCCGTCGCGCGGCTTGCGGGTTCGAGTCCCGTCTCGGGCACTACGGGGAGTGTGCAAGGCTGTCAAGAGGATCGGGGCGAACCCCACCGCGGTCCACGGCTCCGAAAAGGGCAAAAGCATTTATCGATGTCGATTGCTCTGCGCCGGGCGGCTCCCCGAACGGGTGAAGCCCACATTGCACGTACCCGCTCCACCTCCGATTACGCATCGCGACTGGGCGCCTGCTCAGCGGGATCTCCGGCGTCCGCCCCGCCCGATAGCGGACTCCGAGTCTGGTTCATCTCGATGTTGACTGAGATGGGTACGCGTGCTATCCAGGGAATGAGCGCTGATACCATCGTGTCGAACCAAACGGCGGGGAGCCGCTTCCCTTCTGCTGCAATGACTTTGCCACTTTAAGGTATCGCGAAGTCGATTGGCCTGTGTCGTGAGGATGGCGATGCCCGAAACACCTCGGTCCACAACCCATACGTATCAACAGGAAGGGCCGGCGCGGGACCAACCCGGCGATTCCCCGGGCTTCAAGTCCCGGCTGCTGCGCCTGGCCCTGCTCCCATTGGGCGCCACCGTCGTCCTCGGCGCCGGCGTCGCGGTCTTCCTCTCCCGCGCCGAGACCGCCTCCGACCCGGCCTGGATGCCCGCCGTCGTGGTCGGCACCGCCGCGGTCTTCCTGGCCATGGTCGCGTACCTGGCCGTCCACACCGCGGTCAAGATCGACGCCGACCTCGGCCGCCAGGTCGCCGCCGTCCGCCGATCGACCGTGGAGACCCATTACAAGATCTGGCAGGCCCTCGAAGACCTCCAGCGCACCGTGCCCCCCGACCAGCGCTGGTCGATCCCGATGCCCACCGAGGCGCACCAGGGCGCCACCACCGCCGAGTCGCTCCGCCTGCTCGCGGCCGAGGCCCAGCAGCTCCGCCAGGTCGCCGCCGCCATCGCCGCCCGCGGCGTCCCGCGGCCGAGCGGCGCGCCCGCCGCCGCGCACACCGGCGCGATCGACACCGCCGCCGTCCACCCCCGCGTCGGCATCTTCGTCAACCTCGCCCGCCGCCTCCAGTCGCTGGTGCACCGCGAGATCGAGCAGCTCGACGAGCTGGAGAACCAGGTCGAGGACCCGGACCTCCTCAAGGGCCTGTTCTCGGTCGACCACCTCGCCACGCGCATCCGCCGCCACGCCGAGAACCTCGCCGTCCTCGGCGGCGCCACCTCCCACCGGCAGTGGAGCCGACCGGTCAACGTCTACGAGGCGCTCCGCTCGGCCGTCGCCGAAGTGGAGCAGTACGCCCGCGTCAAGCTGGTGCGGCCCATCGAGGGCACCCTCAAGGGCCACGCCGTCGCCGACGTCATCCACCTCGTCGCCGAGCTGGTCGAGAACGCCACCACCTTCTCCGCGCCCCAGACGCAGGTCCTCATCCGCGTCCAGCGCGTCCGCGCCGGCCTCGCCGTCGAGGTCGAGGACCGCGGCCTGGGCATGGAGCAGCACGAGCGCGACCGCTACAACACGATGCTCACCTCGCCCGACGACGTCGACCTCGACGAGCTCCTCGCCGACGGCCGCATCGGCCTCTACGTCGTCTCCTCGCTGGCGCGGCGCCACAACCTGACCGTGCAGCTCCAGTCGAACATCTTCGGCGGCACGCAGGCGGTCACCGTCCTCGGCGAGGACCTCCTCGGCGAGACCGCCGAGCGACCCGCCGCCAAGGAGATCCCGGCCGCGCCCGTCCCGCAGCAGATGCCGGTGCGCGTGCCCTCCCCGCCGCCGGACACGCTCCCGGCGCTGCCGTCGGTGCAGCTGGCCGCGGTCTCGGCCGACACCGGCCGCCACTCCCGCCCGCAGCCGGTCGCCGGCACCGGCCACTTCCCGCAGCAGCCGCGCGTCACCAACGGCTACGCATCCCCCTCGGCCGGCTACGAGCCCGCTTCGGGCGGCTACGACACCGCCGAGATGCCGGCCCTCAACGGCTCCGGCCGCCCCCGAAGCGCCGAGAGCGACACCCGCCCGGCGCTGCCCAAGCGCAACAAGCAGACCCACCTCGCCCCGCAGCTGCGCGAAGCGCCGCAGCCGGTCGCTCGCGGGTCCGAGGCCGGCCACGACCCGGGCCTCATGAAGGCGTTCCAGCAAGGCCAGTACCGGGCCGACGCGGCGGACGAACCCCCGATCCCCAGTCCGGACAGTTCCCTTACTCCCTACCGAAACGAGGAGGCCTAATGGCAGGCGATGAGGCAGCGGCGCAAGCGACGGATCTCGGCTGGCTGCTGGCCGGTCTGATCAAGCGGGTGCCCCATACCCGCAGTGCCCTCCTGCTGTCCTCGGACGGCATCAAGAAGGCGTTCCACGGCCTCGGCACCGACCAGGCCGACCAGCTCTCCGCCATCGCCTCGGGCATGTTCTCCCTGGCGAGAAGCGCGGGCGCCCAGTTCGGCTCGAACGGCGGCGTCAGGCAGGTGGTGGCCGAGCTCGACGACACGCTGCTGTTCGTCTCCACCGCCGGCTCCGGCGCGGTCCTGGCGGTGACGGCCGGGCGCGAGGCCGACGCCGGCGTCCTGGGATACGAGATGTCGATCCTGGTCAAGAGCGTGCGTCCCTACCTGGAGACGCCCGTTCGCCGCCCCGCGGCCACCAGCGGTGAAATGGTGGGCTGATGTCCGACTACGAGGACCATCCGCTGCTCGACGACGACGCCGGTCCGCTGGTCCGCCCGTACACGGTCAGCAATGGACGCACCGCCCCGACCGCGAAGCTGGACCTGCTCTCGCTGGTCCGGTCGACCGGGCAGCTGAGGCCCTCGCAGTTGGAGGCGGAGCACGCCGAAGCGCTGTTGCTGTGCAGGGAGCCGATCTCGGTGGCCGAAGTGTCGGCCCACCTGCGGCTCCCCGCCATGGTCATCAAGGTGTTGCTGTCCGACCTCGTCGATTGCGGCGCCGTGACCGCCCACTCGCCCGACCCCGCCATCGATCCCACCGACCGAACCGTATTGGAGGCACTCCTCAATGGCCTACAACGGCGACTCTGACCGCTCGCCTGCACAACAACCGCAAGCCTTGCCCACCGCCATCAAACTCCTCGTCGCAGGGGGCTTCGGGGTCGGCAAGACCACGTTCGTCGGTGCCGTGAGCGAGATCGAGCCGCTCAGCACCGAGGAGACCATCACCACGGCCAGCATCGGCACCGACGACCTGACCGGCCTGGGGGAGAAGGTGACCACCACCGTCGCCCTCGACTTCGGACGCATCACGCTCGATGTGCGGCATATCCTGTACCTGTTCGGCACGCCCGGCCAGGACCGGTTCTGGTTCATGTGGAACGAGCTGTCCGACGGCGCGTTCGGCGCGGTGGTGCTGGCCGACACCCGTCGGCTGGAGGACTGCTTCCCGGCGCTCGATTTCTTCGAGCGGCGCGGCACGCCGTTCATCGTGGCGGTCAACGAGTTCGACGGGTCGTACCACTACGACTCGGAGGAAGTGCGGGCCGCGCTGGACCTCAAACCGAATATCCCGATCGTCTGCTGCGACGCGCGCGATCCTCGCTCCGCTACGTTGGTGCTGGTCACGTTGACCAAGCATCTGATGTCGGCCGCTGCCGCGACCGCCCCGTTAGGAGAGGTGCATGACCACTTCGGAACAAGACTTCAGACTCACCATCACGCCCGACGACCCCACCGCGCCCGAGCGGGTGCGGCGGCTGCGCGAGCTGGGGATCGGCGATCAGCCCGATCCCGAGTTCGACGACCTCGCCAAGGAGCTCACCGAGATCACCGGTGCGCCTTATGCGATGGTGAACTTCATCGACGAGGACCGCCAGTACTTCGCGGGACTGGCCGCGCCCGCGCCCGACGCCGCCTCACAGGCCCTCGCCGGTGCCGAGCCGCCGCCCGAGGTCGGCCGGGAGATGGACCGCGACCACGGCTACTGCCCGCACGTGGTGGTGCGCGGCAAGGCCCTCGTGCTCGGGGACGTGTGCGACTACCCGCGCTTCGCGGGCAACCCGGTGGTCGACAAGATCGGGATCCGCTCCTATCTGGGCGCGCCCCTGATCGACGACGACGGCAACACCCTGGGGACGGTGTGCGTGGTCGACACCGAGACCCACGAGTGGGGTCGCCCCGGTCTGGACGTCATCAAGTCCATGGCCGCCAAGGTCATGGACCGGATCCGTGAGCGGAACGCCAGCGGCGGGACGGGCGCGTAGACAGAGGAGGCAGCGTATGCCGCCTCCTCTGCGTTCATCGCCGTCGATTCGGGCATGGTCTGGCCGATCCCTCCAGACCTGCCCTAGCCGACGGCGACCGGATCTCCGCCCACGATCCGCTCGGACCACTGGCCCCGGGAGCGCCCCAGCGCCTCCTCGGCCAGCCGCAGCCGCTGGATGTCCGAGGTGCCCGCGGGCGCGAAGATGTGGAAGGCGTCCCTGAGGTACCGCTCGACGGGGCGCTCGGTCGAGAGCCCGGCGGCGGCGTGGATCTCCATGGCCTCCCTCGCCGAGTCGAGTGCGGACTCGACGTTGACGAGCTTGGCGTTCATCAGTTCCACGTCGCACGGCAGGCCCTGGTCGAGCAGGTGCACCGCGTGGTAGGCGGTGATCCTGGCCGTCATCAGCCGCGACTGGATCTGCCCGATCTTCTGCTTGATGTTGTCCAATTCGTGGAGGGGCTTGCCGTAGAGGGTCCGCTCCGAGGCGTAGGCGACGGTGGCGTCGAGGATCGCCTGGTGGATCCCGAGCGACACGGCCGTCAAGTTCGCACGTCCATAGAGGATTGAAGAGGAGTAGGCGACCGAGAGCCCGTCGCCCTCGGTGCCGAGCATGTTGGTGGCCGGCACGCGGCAGTTGTCGAACACCAGCTCGCCGAAGCTGAATCCGTGCAGGCCCATCGTCGGCTGCTGGGGGGCCAGCGCGAAGCCGGCCCGGTCGGATTCGACCAGGAACGCCGACAGGCCCTTCGAGCCCGGTCCGGTGCGGACCACGACGCCGTGGACGTCGCCGACGTGGCTGTTGCCGACGAAGACCTTGTGGCCGTTCAAGATGTAGTCGCCGCCGTCTCTGACGGCGGTGGCCTGCATGCCCAGGACGTGGCCGCCCGAGGCGCTCTCGGTGACCGCGATGGTCGGCAGGCACCGCCCGGAGGCGATGACGGGGAGCCAGGTCCGCTTCTGCATCTCGTTGCCGAAGTGGAGGATCTTGGCGACCCCGAGCTGCGAGGCCTGCACCATCGCTCCCATGGCGCCGGAGACGCGCGAGAGCTCCTCGATGATGATGGTCTTGGCCAAGTGCCCCATGCCCATCCCGCCGTACTCGCGGCCGATGGTGACCCCGAGCCAGCCTTGGCGTGCGATCATCCTCGACAATCGGTGGTGGACGGACTTCGTGGCTTCCATTTCGGGGATGCGGGGCCTGACTTCGCGTTCGGCGAAGTCCCGGACCTCTTTTCGCAGGACGTCGTGTTGGTCGTCGGTGAAGTAACCGGTCATAGGGTACCCCCTGCGGGCAGTCGGGGCTCGCCCGTCCACCGCTCGGTCAGCGGTCCCCACCAAGACACGACGAGCTGTTATCTGAAACTTTCTCGGAGTGACTGTAGCAACCGTTATCGGATGGGGCAAGGGTAAGCTTTGTGGACATATGGAAGTTACGGGGCGGTAACATTCTGTTGTGCCCCAAGGGAATTGAACACAATCGACTACTCCCACAATGCGGGAGTGGGGGGTGCGCGAATCAGCCGACCGTGGTAACGGAAAGCCTTCTCGCGGGTCGCGCGGAGCCGTTATGCGGGCTTCGCCCGTCCGTTATGTTGTATTGACGAAGACGCAAGCGTCCCATGATTGGATCATGACCGGAGCGAGGAGCCCCGCGCCGTCCCCACACTGAATTCGGGAGAGCCATGTTCACCATGAAACCCAGACGCCGCCTGACCGCGGCGCTCGCCGCGGCCGGACTGGCGGCCGCCACCCTCGCCGCCGGCGGCTGGTCGAGCGGCGGGGGCCACGGGCACGGCCGCGAGGTCGACCTCCAACTGCTCGCCATCAACGACTTCCACGGCAACATCGAAGCCGGCGAAGGGCTCACCCACCCCGACGAGAACGGCGTCGAAGTGCCCGCGGGCGGCGCCGAATACCTCGCCACCCACCTCGCCGAGGCCCGCGAGGGCGAGCGCTACAGCACCACCGTCGCCGCCGGCGACCTCATCGGCGCCAGCCCGTTCCTGTCGGCCGCCTTCGGCGACGAGCCGACGATCGAGTCGCTGGGCGCCATGGGCGTCGAGGTCTCCTCGGTCGGCAACCACGAGTTCGACAAGGGCATCGACGACCTCTACCGCCACATCGAAGGCGAGGACGACTACGCGGGCGCCGAATTCCCCTACCTGGGCGCCAACGTCGTCGACGAGGACACCGGCGAGCCGGTCCTCGAGCCGTACTGGATCAAGCAGTTCCGCGGCGGCGTCAAGGTCGGCTTCATCGGCATGACCCTCGAGGGCACCGGCGACATCGTCGCCGAGTCCGGCATCGAGGGGATCGAGTTCCTCGACGAGGTCGAGACCGCCGACAAGTACGCCGAGGAGCTGCGCGACAAGGGCGTCAACTCGATCGTGGTGCTCCTCCACGAAGGCGGCTACCCCGTCGAAGAGGACACCGGACACGAATGCGAGTCCCTCGACGGCTCCGGCGTCGGCATGTCCGGCCCCATCGTCGACATCGCCGAGCAGATGAGCTCCGAGATCGACATCGTCGTCACCGGCCACACCCACCAGGAGTACGTCTGCTCGGTGCCCGACCCGGCCGGGCAGCCCCGCATGGTCACCTCCGCGTCCTCCTACGGCCGCGTGTTCACCGAGATCGAGGCCACCTACGACAGGCGCACCAAGGACATCGTCCGCTCCTCGGTGACCGGCTCCAACACCGTCGTCGAACGCGACGTCGAGCCCGACGCCGCCCAGTCCGAGCTCATCGCCGGCTACCAGGACGACGTCGAGGAGGTCGCCAACCGCGTCGTCGGCCACATCAGCGAGGACATCACCCGCGGCGACACCCGCGCCGAGGAGTTCGCCCTCGGCAGCCTCATCGCCGACGCCCAGCTCGACCGCACCGCCGACCCCGGCCTCGGCGGCGCCGAGATCGCGTTCATGAACCCCGGCGGCGTCAGAGCCGACCTGCTCCACGGCGAGGACGGCGTCGTGACCTACGCGGAGCTGTTCAGCGTCCAGCCGTTCAACAACTACCTGGTCACCATGGACCTCACCGGGGCGCAGATCCTGACGATGCTCCAGCAGCAGCTCCCGGGCGAGGACCGGGAGACGACCCTGTTCCTCCAGGTCTCCGAGGGCTTCACCTATACCTGGGACACCTCCCTGGAGGGCACCGACCAGATCGTGGCCGACTCGCTCATGCTGAACGGCGAGCCGATCGCCGCCGAGCAGACCTACCGCGTGACGGTCAACTCCTTCCTGGCCGACGGCGGCGACTCCTTCCACGTCCTGGCCGAAGGCCAGAACCGCCTGTTCGGCGAGGTCGACCTCGTCGCCCTCGAAGCGTGGTTCGCCGAGCACTCCTCGGCGGAAGGGCCGGTCGCGGCCCCCGAACCCGGCAGAGTGAACGTCATCTAGCGACACCGCGGAGCGGCGGAGGGAACGGCATCCCCCGCCGCTCCTACGCGTTCGGGCAGCGACCGGATAGTGTTGGTAAGGCCCTGACATATACGGAGGACCGCAGACATGCCTCAGAGCAGAAACTCATCCCTCAGAAACATGATGAAGACCCAGTACAACGAGCAGCAGCACATGGGCGCGGCGTACGGGCATTACGGGCAGATGACCCAGGCGCCGCAGGTGCAGACCATGCGGATCGACGATGTCATCGTCCGCACCGTCGCCCTGATCGGCGCGACCTTCGTCGCCGCCATCGTCACCTGGAGCATGGTCGCCGGCGGCATCGAGAGCGGCGACGAGAGCGCCGTCTCGATGGCGTTCACCCTCGGCGGCATCGGCGCCGTCGTCGGCATCGGCGTCATCCTGTTCTCGATGTTCAGGCCCGTGATGAACCCCATCGTGTGCTTCGTCTACGCGATCGGACAGGGCCTCCTCCTCGGCGGCGTCAGCGCCGTCTTCGAGAACATGTACCCGGGCATCGTCGTCAACGCGCTGCTCGCGACGGTCCTGGTGTTCGGCGGCATGCTGGCGCTGTACAAGTTCCGCATCCTCAAGAACTCCCCGATGTTCACCAAGGTCATCGTCGGCGCCGGCTTCGGCATCCTCGCGCTGACCCTCGTGAACTTCGTCGGCAGCATGTTCGGCGCCGACCTCGGCCTGTTCGCCGCCCCCGGCGAGTCGGTCTCGGCGCTCCAGTGGATCATCGCCATCGCCATCACCCTGTGGGCGGCGTTCTCGTTCATCCTCGACTTCGACATGATCGAGCAGTCGGCCGCCGCCGGCGCCCCCAAGAAGTACGCCTGGGCCGGGGCCTTCGGCCTCACCGCCGGGCTGATCTTCCTGTACTGGAACCTGCTGCGGCTGCTGAGCTACTTCCAGGAGTAGTCCTGAGCACCGAACCGAGCCTGGAGCGGGCGATCGGGCGCGTCGTCGAAGGCACGCGCCACTGGTCGCCCGCTCGCTGGTCCTCAGGCGGCCGGGCCGAGTCGATGCACGCGCTCGTCCAGGCGCTGGCCGACGTGTGCGCCGAGGCCGAAGGCGAGCCCAGGCGCCCCGTCCCGCGCCTGGCCAGCGACCTCCACCTGCCCGAGCAGCTCCAGGTCGTCGGCCTCGACCTCCTCGACGTGGCCGAGCGCCTCACCGCCGAGCAGCGCGAAGCGGCCGACGCGGCCATCGCGCGAGCCCGCGAACGGCTCTTCTGAACTCGATCCGCCGCCGCACAGGCGGCTTTGCGAAACTGGTGAGATGTCCACACCCCCGACGCCGATGGCCTTCCGCCAGCGGGCCGCCGCATACGTGCTTCGATCATCGCCGGGACGACCGGTCGAGGTCCTGGTGCTGGTGCACCGGGACCATCCGGAGGCCGGAGTCCAGGTCCCCGGCGGCGGGGCGCACCCGAACGAGACCCCGGCCGAGGCGGCGGTCCGGGAGACCGTCGAGGAGACGGGAGTGCGAGGCGCGGTCTTCGCGGAGGTGCTCGGCAACACGCTCCTGCGGACCCCCGGCAGCTTCGAGGGCGTGCAGGTGACGACCTACAGCTGGTTGTCGACGGAAGACCCGCGGGACGCCTGGGACCATACGATCGTCAGCGACGACGGGGACCACGGCATTCGGATGCGCTGCGAGTTCCGGCCCGCGGCGTCGGCCGCGATCGACTGGGGCCACGACCGCTTCCTTCCGCAGGCGGTGGCACGCCATGCCGCGGCGAGGGGACGGCAAGGACTCGACCTGCTCGGATGAGCGGGAGCACCTGCGGACGGCTCCGGCTCTGCGCGGACCCGTCTCCGTGGACGACCGCCGTTCCCGGCAGGGCACCGCGCCGCCCGCGAGCCGCCTTCGCTGCGCTGTCCTCATCGCGACCGCTCTCAGTGAACCGACGAGCCCTCGCTCCAGTCGGCCATCAGCAGGCCCGCGTCGTCGAGGGCCTCGACGAGGTTGTCGACCTCCCAGCGCAGCACGCTCCTGCGGGTCCTGGTCTCCGTGATCCCCTCGGCCAGTTCGGCGTCCAGGCGCTGCGCCGCCGCGGCGAGATCGACCGGGCCCGGCGAGGACGCCCCCCTCGCCAGCGCCGCGAGCCGCCGATAGGCCGCGTCCACCGCGGCCGCGAAATCCTCCACGCCCGGCAGCGGCTTCGCCTCGTCCCTGCCGACGCTCGCGTTCACCGCCACCAGCGCCCGCGCCGCCTTCGACAAGGCCTCCTCGGCGCCGAGCACGTCCGCCGACAGCGGCCCGCGCGCGGTCACCGGCTCGGCCTTGGCCTGGTCGGCGGCCGTGGTCAAAGCCGCCCGCTTCAGACGCACCTCGTCGATCACCGCGTGCATGAGCTTCGAGTCGTAGTCGCCCGGATGGGCCTGCCGGTCCAGCGCCAGCCGCGCATAGTCGCTGTAGGCGTCCACCAGCTCGGCGAGCAGATCGCCCAGGCGGCGGGTCTGCCAGGTCGGCGCGAGCATGTAGAAGCCGATCGCCAGCGACGCCCCGATCGCCGTCGAGACGCCCCGGTCGAGCGCCGCCCGCAGCGGATCGTCCCCCGACAGGTCGATCTGGAACACCGTGAACGCCGCCACCGCCGCGGCGAACACCAGCATCGACACCGGCCGCGTCCAATAGGCCAGCAGCGCGCACGCGAGCACCACGAGGCTCAGCCCCAGCGGCTCCTCAGGGATCGCCAATCCCAGCAGCGAAGCGGCGACGACACCGCCGAACGTGCCAAGCGCTCGCGTCACCCCGCGCGTCAGCGTCCCCGCGAAGTCCGCCTGGAGGACGATCCACGCCGTCAGCGGGATCCAGTAACCGTGCTCGCTCGGCCAGGCGAAGCCGAGCGCCGTCGCCAAAGCGATGACGCCCGCGCGGCGCAAGGAGTGCTGCACCGTCGGATCGGTCCAGTGCAGCCGGCCGCGCAGCTGCTCGGCCTCCTCCCGCGCCTGCCCGGTCGCGTACGCCAGCGCCGGGTCGGCGATGACGTCGTCCGAGCCGGTCGCGATGCGGCTGGCGTAGCCCTCGGTGTCGTGCAGGGTCCGCAACAGGCCGCTGATCTCGGTCGGGATCGTCCCGGTCGAGGTCGCCACCGGATTGCGGGCGAGCCCGTCGAGGAGCTCGTCCCAGTCCAGCGCGGCGGGGCGGCGGGCGGTGATCTCGTCCGCGAAATGGCGCAGCAGCCGCGCCCCCAGCAGCAGCGCCTCGGAGTGGAAGGCGACCGTGTCCGCCTCGCGGGCGTCGGCGCGGGCCCGCGCCGAGGCGACGCGCCCGATCGCCGCCGACAGGGCGTAGATCTGCATCCGCGCGTCCCTGACCGCGGCGGGCAGGGCCCGCCGCCGGTCCAGTTCGCGGGCGGCCTCGGCGAGCGCCTCGGTCCGGAACGGCGCGTTCGGCTCGGCGGCGAGCGTGTCGGCGTCTTCGGCGAGGGCCCGCCACGCCTCGGCGAGGATTCCCCGGTCGTGCGCCCACCGGTAGCGCGGCGGCAGCAGCGAGCCGAGCGCCTGCACCGCCGCGCCCGCGCCCACCGCGGCCGCCGCCGCCCCCGGCGCGGTGTGCTCGGTCAAGTGCCCGGCGAGGAAGAACGCGATGCCCGAGACGGTCAAGGTCACGCCCGCGGCCTGGGAGATCGAGCTGAGGAACGTCAGCACCAGGGCGTAGACCGCCGCCGCGGCGACCAGGAGCACCGGGTGCCCGAGCGCACCGAGAAGGAGGCCTCCGGCGCTGGACAGGCCGATCAGGAGCGGGACGCCCGGCTCGGTCCGCGTGCCCGGCGTGAGCAGCCCCACGCCGCCGAGCCAGGCGCCGATGACGGCGGCCTCGCTCCAGCCGGGCAGGCCGAGGAGCTGCACCGCGACCATGGCGACGGCGAGCCCGGCGGCGGCGCGCGTCGCGAGCACCGGCGCCGCCTCGCCCGCGGTCCACGACCGCAGGTCCCCGCCCACGCGCCGCAGCGACTCGGCGACCCCCGGATTAACCACACCGCCAGGCTATCCGCCCCGCCGCGCCTCGTGGTGTGACGGCTGCGACCGGTTACGCTTGACCGCATGCAACAACCGGTGCTGGTGGTCGACTTCGGGGCCCAATACGCGCAGCTCATCGCCCGCAGGGTCCGTGAGGCCCAGGTCTACTCGGAGATCGTGCCCTCCGACATGCCCGCGAGCGAGATGCTCGCGAAGAACCCGGCCGCCGTCATCCTCTCCGGCGGCCCGTCCAGCGTCTACGCCGACGGCGCCCCGCACCTCGACGAGGCCCTCTACACCTCCGGGGTGCCGATCCTCGGGATCTGCTACGGCTTCCAGGCGATGGCGCGCGCCCTCGGCGGCACCGTCGCCAAGACCGGCCTGTCCGAGTACGGCGGCACCGAGCTCGACGTCCGCGCCGAGTCCAAGCTCCTCGCGGGCCTGCCCGAGCGGCAGTCGGTGTGGATGAGCCACGGCGACTCGGTCACCGAGGCGCCCGAGGGCTTCACCGTCGTCGCCGCCACCGCCGGGGCCCCGGTCGCCGCCTTCGAGCACCTCGAAGCGCGCCTGGCGGGCGTCCAGTACCACCCCGAGGTGGCCCACACCCCCCACGGCCAGGCCGTCATCCGCCACTTCCTGCACGACATCGCCGGCATCGCGCCGTCGTGGACGAACGCGGCGATCATCGACGAGCAGGTCGCCTCGATCCGCGCCCAGGTCGGCGACAAGCGGGTGCTGTGCGCCCTGTCGGGCGGCGTCGACTCATCGGTGGCCGCCGCGCTCGTGCACCGCGCCGTCGGCGACCAGCTCACCTGCGTGTTCGTCGACCACGGGCTGCTGCGGGCCGGCGAGGCCGAGCAGGTCGAGAAGGACTACGCGCAGCTCACCGGCATCGACGTGCGGGCCGTGGACGCCTCCGAGCAGTTCCTGACCGCGCTCAAGGGCGTCTCGGACCCGGAGGAGAAGCGCAAGATCATCGGCCGGGAGTTCATCCGGACCTTCGAGGCCGCCGCGAGGGACATCGCCGCCGAGAAGGACATCGAGTTCCTCGTCCAGGGCACGCTCTACCCGGACGTCGTCGAGTCCGGCGGCGGCACCGGCACGGCCAACATCAAGAGCCACCACAACGTCGGCGGGCTCCCCGAGGACCTCCAGTTCGACCTGGTCGAGCCGCTGCGGACCCTGTTCAAGGACGAGGTCCGCGCCATCGGCATCGAGCTGGGCCTGCCCGAGGCGATGGTGTGGCGCCACCCGTTCCCCGGCCCGGGGCTCGGCATCCGCATCGTCGGCGAGGTCACCCGCGAGCGCCTCGAGCTGCTCCGCTCGGCCGACGCGATCGCCCGCGCCGAGCTCACCGCCGCCGGGCTCGACCGCTCGGTGTGGCAGTTCCCGGTGGTGCTGCTCGCCGACGTCCGCTCCGTCGGCGTCCAAGGCGACGGCCGCACCTACGGCCACCCGGTCGTGCTGCGCCCGGTGACCTCGGAGGACGCCATGACCGCCGACTGGTCGCGGCTGCCCTACGAGCTGCTCGCGAAGATCTCCACGCGCATCACCAACGAGGTGCCCGAGATCAACCGGGTCGTCCTCGACGTCACGAGCAAGCCGCCAGGCACGATCGAGTGGGAGTAGCGCCCGGCCCCGCCGCGCTCCGACGAATAGATAGACATCCCATGATCAGGTCGTACAGTTGAGGGATGCAATTCCGGATAGCTGCGTACGGGGAGGTACGTGACGAGAACGGTCGGCTCCTTCTGACCCGGCGAAGCCGCGCTGGACGCGAGGCGGCCCCCTGGCATCTGCCGGGCGGCGTCATCGACCACGGCGAGCCCCCCGCGAGCGCCGCCCAGCGCCTGGTGGCCGAGCACACCGGCCTCGAGGTCGCCGTCGCCCAGCCGCTCGAAGCGGTCGCCGTCGCCAGGCGCGGCACCCACACCAACGCGATCATCTACCGGGCCGTCGCCCGGGGCGGCCTCGGCGCCGCCGACGGCGAGGCCGTCGAATGGGTCGACCCCGCCAAGGCCGCCCAGGAGGCCCATTCGCCGTTCGTCTCGGCGTGCCTCGGGCTGGCCGACGACCGGCTCGCGGGCCGCGTCGACAAGACCCCCACCGAGCTGCGGCCCACGCCGCCCGCGAAGGCCAAGAAGGGCCGCCGCAGGAGGGGCCAGCGCTTCGGCGCCTACGGCGTCGTCGCCGACGCGGCCGGGCGGATCCTCTTGGCGCGCATCGCCGACGGCTACCCGGGGGCGGGCACATGGCACCTGCCCGGCGGCGGCGTCGACTTCGGCGAGTCGCCCCGGGCGGCGGTCTTCCGCGAGATCTACGAGGAGACCGGGCAGGACGCCGGCGTCGGGGCCCTGCTGAACGTCACCTCGTTCCGGCACCGCCGCGCCATCGGCCCCGAAGGCTATCCGCTCGACTGGCACGGGGTGCGGGCCATCTACTCGGCGACGGTCGCCGACCCCTCGGCCGCGCAGGTCGTCGAGGCCGCCGGCGGCTCGACCTCGGACTCGCGCTGGTTCGAGGCGGGCGCGCTCGCCGACCTGCCGCTGTCCGCGGCCGTCGAGGACGCCCTCCAGGTCGTGGACCTGGCCAAGCTCGCGGCCGCGCCGCGTCGCGCCGCTTAACGCCACCGGGCGATGACGGTCTCGCCGGCGCGGATCGGCTCGCCGGGAGCGCAGACCGCGTCGGCGGCGCCGGCCGGCAGGTAGACGTCGGTGCGCGAGCCGAAGCGGATGAGCCCGTACCGCTCGCCCTTCGCCAGGGTCGCGCCGACCTTCGTGCGGTTGACGATCCGCCGCAGCACCGCGCCGGTGCGCTGCGCGACCACGACGCGGCCCCTCGGGGTCGCCAGGACCGTGTAGCAGGCGGCGTTGTGCTCGGCCTCGGGCGCCGAGACCTTCGCGTAGCCGCCCTTCTCGAGGAACACGTCGACGACCTCCCCGGCGACGGGGGAGCGGTTGATGTGGACGTCGAGGACCGACAGGTACGCCGAGATCCGCAGCCAGTCGGCGCCGGCGGTGCCGGTGGCGGCGCCGAACCGCTCGTCGACGACCGTCTCGACGCCCATGATCCTGCCGTCGGAGGCGGCCAGGACCGCCTCGGGCTCGTCGTCCTCGCCGCGCAGGTCCGCCTCGCGCTGCGGGTCGCGGAAGAACGCCGCGGCCGGGACGGCCGCCGCGGCCGGAAGCAGCCACGCCTTCGAGGAGGGGCGGATCCGCTTGGCCGCCCACGCGGCGCCGAGCAGCAGCCCGCCGACGATCATGCCGTTGGAGTCGACGTGCATGCCGGGGGTCAGCGGCACCGAGGAGGCCCGCCACGACGGGGCGAGGTCCTCGGCGGGCGCGATGCCCCGCGGCTCGGCCTCCGAGGCGGCGGAGCCGATGCGCAGCTTGTGGATCCGCAGCGGCGGGAGGGATCTGAGGATCAGGTCGGTGCCGATGCCGTACTCGGCGACCAGTTCGGCGATCTCCTCGCGGGCCGGTGCGGTGAGCGTCGCGGCGAAGGAGAGGACCCCGCCGGGGGCGACCTTGGCGCGCAGCGTCTCGATGTCGGCGATGAACGCCTCGGCCTCGACGGTGACGGGTGCGGCGAGCATCACCTGCTCGGCCGCTTCGGCTTCGGACAGGTCGGCGACGACGGTGACGTTCCCGGCGGTCCAGGAGCCTTCGGCGTCGAGCGCCGCGCGCAGGTCCGAGGTGGAGGACCGGTCGGCGACGACGGTGAGCCGGTCGGACGGCATGAGCGCCTCGAGTGCCGCCGTCAGCACCGGGTTCCCCCAGGCGGCGTCGACGACGAGGCCGCTCTTGGGGCCGCGCCGGCGGCTGAATTCGTCGGTGATGCCGCGAGCCGCGGCTTTCGAGATCGGCATATCCCAGACTATAGAGCGCTCCGGCCGCCGTCCTGGCGCTGCCGGGACCGCCGGGCGCCCTCCGCGAAGGCCGTGGCTCCAGTGGTGGAACGAATCCAATGCCCTGATTCGGCATCGTACTTTCGGCGGTTCCTAAGAATCATTCGTATGAGCGGCCGCGCCCGTCGCCGGACCGCCTCGTTTTCCCTTTCGTATCAAGTGGATCCCCGCCACTCCAGGAGGACGGAAGAACGATGAGACGACACCCGAGCCCCGCCCCACTCGTCGCGACGCTCGCCGCCGCGGCCCTCGCCGCGCTCGCCCCGGCGGGCCCGGCCGGCGCCCAAGAGGACGCCGAAGCCGAGCCGGTCAGCGGCGACATCGTCATCGACGAAGGCCTCGAGCTGCGCGGCACCCTCGACGGCGAGGAGTGGAACACCTGGGCGAACGTCCTGGGCCTCACGCCGCACGGCGGCGAGGAGACGCTCCAGGTCTACTGCGTCGACATCCGCACCGAGCTCGACCAGGACAGCCCCTACACCGAAGGGGACTGGGAGGAGTCGGGCGTGGCCAACCTCGAGAAGGTCCGCTGGGTCCTGTTCAACGGCCACCCGAACGTCACCGCCGAGGCGCTGCTGGAGGCCGCGGGCGCCGCGCCCGCCGCCGACTGGGACCCGGCCGAGACCGAGCGCGTCGCCTACGCGGGCACGCAGGCCGCCGTGTGGCACTTCACCGACGGCTTCAAGCTCGACGCCGACGACGCCGTCATCGGCGGCGAAGCGGCACAGAGCGAGGGCGTCGCCGCGATCTACGAGCACCTGACCGCGAACGCCGGGCGCGTCCCCGACCCCTCGGAGTTCTACATCGAGCTCGAAGGAACCGAACAGGCCTCCTATGAGGACGGCAGGTTCGGGCCCTACACGATCCGCTCGAACGCCGGTCCGGTCGAGCTGGGCGCCGACGGCGGAAGCCTGGTCGACGCCGACGGCGGCGAGGTGACCTCGCTCGACGACGGCGACGAGTTCTACATCGTGCTCGACGAGGGCTCCGAGGAGATCACCATCACCGGGCACGCCTCCCACGACCTGCCGGTGGGTCGGATCTTCATGGCCACCACCGACGAGTCGCTCTCGGGCGACGCGGTCAACCCGGTCAAGTCCGGCGACTCGCAGATGCTCATCCTCGCCGAGCCGAGAGCGGCCGACATCCCCGCCGAATGGGCCTTCGCCCTGCAACTGCCCGCCGACGAGCGCCCCGGCGAGAGCGCCACCGAAGCGGCCCGGCCGCAACTGCCGGAGACGGGAGCGAACCTCACCGTCGTCTTCGCCACCGGGCTCGCGATGCTCATCGGCGGACTCACCGTGATGGCCTTGGTGCGGCGGAAGGCCGCAGCCGAACAGACCAGGTGAACGCGGGGAGGCAAAAGCCCCGCCGCCGCCGGAACGCCCGAACCTGTCTTTCCAGATGCCTTCCAGCGCATGTCGTTCAGGTTCGAGGCCGGGTGCGTTCCGGCGGCTCGCCGCCATGACTCGGGCGAACGGTGCGCCGGGGGCCGGAGCGCGAATGCGTTCCGGCCCCCGGTTTCGCTTTGCGCCACACGCGTGATCGTCCACCACCGCGATCGGCGCCGATGCTAAATCGTTATAGTGTCGCCGCTCATGCGCCCCGCGCCGAAAACCCTGTGCCGCAGGCGAAATCCCTGCTAGAAGCCCGCTCGTCCACCGAACCGGGCCGGGTGCAACCTGCGCGAGGCTACTAGCGTGTCGTAAGCAGAATCAACGCGTCAATCCCTCGGAAAACAAAAGGGACTTCAACAGATGATCAAAAAAGCCCTGAAAGGGTCACTGGCCGTTGCCGCCGGCGTCGCGGTCGGCCTGGGAGCCGGCGGAGTCGCGCTGGCTCAGGACGGCGACGACGCCCCCACGGCCGTCACCGGATCCTTCGTCGACCTCGGCGACGGCATCATCCTCAACGGATCGCTCCCCGGCGAAGGCTCGTCGGTCAACAAAGACGTCGAGGCCAGCCTCCTGGGCCTCCAACTGGGCGAGGGCGACGTCCGCCTCGTCTACTGCATCCAGATCGAAGTGGGCCTGCGCGGCAGCGACGTCCACGAGGAGCGCACCTGGGACGAGGTGCCCGTCGAGGACCTGCCGAAGGTGCTCGGCGTGCTGCTCGCCGGCTACAACGGCTCCAACGCCGCCGAGCTCATCGAGGCCGCCGGCGTCTCCGACAAGGACATCAGCCCTTACACTCCCGAGCAGGTCGCCTACGCCGGCACCCAGGCCGCGGTCTGGGCCCTGACCGACAAGTGGGTCATCGACGAGGACCCGACCGGCGGTGAGCAGGGTGTCGACGAGGCCGTCGCCGCCATCCAGACGCACCTGCTGGAGACCGAGCCGGCCGACGAGCCCGACATGGACCCGTACTTCGAGGCCGACGACTCCGAAGCGGTCGTCGACGGCACCACCTACGGTCCCTTCACCGTCTCCACCAACCTCGGCTCGGTGAGCTTCACCCAGCCCGAGGGCGCGACCATCGTCGACGAGAACGGCGAGGAGGTCACCGAGTTCACCGACGGCCAGACCTTCTACGTCGAATTCGACGAGGAGAAGTCCGGCACCGTCTCACTGGTGACCGACTCGGTCATCTGGACCACGCCGGTCGGCCGCGTCTTCGTCCCGGTCAACGAGGAGAACATCCCCGGCCAGAACCTCATCCTGGCCGAGGCCCACGAAGAGGAGATCGCCGCCGAGCTCGAGTTCGAGATCGTCGTCGAGGACGTCCCCTCGGAGAGCCCTTCGGCCCAGCCGCAGCTGCCCGAGACCGGCACCAGCCTGACCATGGTCGCCGGCATCGGCGCCGCCGTCGTGGCCGCCGGTGTCGTCGCGCTGGTGCTCATGCGCCGCCGCGCCGCCACCGCGGGCGCCGACTGGGGCGGGGACGGCGAGGAGAAGTAGCCGATCCCGTCCGCCGCGGACCCTCGCCTGAGCGCGACCCGCGACACGGAATCTGAGACAAGGCCCACACGCCCGCTGGTGTCACCGGCGGGCGTGTGGCATACTTGCCGACGTGAATCAGAACGCGCGATTTTACTTTTACTACGGCACGGATCGTCCGAGCCGTAGGTCGTCGCGCTGACCACAGACCTACAGCCCCGGGCGATGAGCCCGGGGCTTTTTCCGCGCCCAGGGCCCGAACCCGGACAATCGATCCGAAACATTGAAGGAGAAGCCCTGATGACCGCCACCACTGCCGACCAGACCGGGACCGACGAGCTCGGCGAGCTGCGCACCCGGATCGACACGCTCGACAACGAGATCATCCGCCTGTGGAAGGAACGCGCGGACGTGTCCAAACGCGTCGGCGAGATCCGCATGGCGGGCGGCGGCACCCGCCTCGTCCTCGACCGCGAACGCGCCATCCTCGACAAGTACCGCCAAGCCCTCGGCGAGGACGGCACGCAGATCGCGATGCTCATTCTCCGAGCCGGCCGCGGGCCGCTCTAGAGGGAGCGCGGAGGCCCGCCGTGTCCGGCGGGCCGCCCCCCCGGCGGCCGTCCGGCGAAGCGCGCGAGACGGCGCGGACCCGACCCGCGGCCGCTGTGGTGCGAGCCGTGTCAGGGCGCCGGGGCATAATGGCTTACCTATGAGTCACGACGCCATCGAAGCCCTGCTGACCGGCCTCAACGAACCGCAGCGACAAGCCGTGGAGCACGCCGGTTCGCCCCTGCTCATCGTCGCCGGAGCGGGATCGGGCAAGACCCGCGTCCTCACCCACCGCATCGCCCACCTCCTCGCCGAGCGCGGCGTCCACCCCGGCCAGATCCTCGCGATCACCTTCACCAACAAGGCCGCCGCCGAGATGCGCGAACGCGTCGACGCCCTCGTCGGGCCCCGCTCGCGGGCCATGTGGGTCTCCACGTTCCACTCGGCGTGCCTGCGCATCCTGCGCCGCGAGGCCCACCGGCTCGGCTGGAAGTCGAGCTTCACGATCTACGACACCGACGACGCCCGGCGGCTGCTCACCCAGATCGTCAAGGAACTCGGCCTCGACTCCAAGAAGCACTCGCCGCGCTGGTTCGCCGCCGAGATCTCCCGGTTCAAGAACGAGCTCATCGGGCCCGAGCGGGCCGCCGCCGAGGCCGACGACGCCCGCAGCCGGCTCATCGCCGACGTCTACGCCCAGTACGACGAGCGCCTGCGACTGGCCGGCGCGGTCGACTTCGACGACATCATCGGCACCACCGTCCACCTGCTCCAGGCCTTCCCGGAGGTCGCCCAGTCCTACCGGATGCGGTTCCGCCACGTCATGGTCGACGAGTACCAGGACACCAACCACGCCCAGTACGTCCTCGTGCGGGAGCTCGTCGGCACCGGCGAGGACGCCGCTGAGCTGTGCGTCGTCGGCGACGCCGACCAGTCCATCTACGCCTTCCGCGGCGCCACGATCCGCAACATCATCGAGTTCGAGCGCGACTACCCCGACGCGAAGACGATCCTCTTGGAGCAGAACTACCGCTCCACGCAGACGATCCTCGACGCCGCCAACGGCGTCATCCGCAACAACACCGAACGCGGCCGCGAGAAGCGACTGTGGAGCGACGAGGGCGCGGGCGCGCCCATCCTCGGCCACACCGGCGACAACGAGCACGACGAGGCCGCCTGGGTCGCGAACCGCATCGACGAGCTCGTCGACGCCAAGGAGACCGCCTTCGGCGACGTCGCGATCTTCTACAGGACGAACGCTCAGTCCCGCGCCTTCGAAGAGGTCTTCGTGCGCCGCGGCATCCCCTACAAGGTCGTCGGCGGCGTGCGCTTCTACGAGCGCAAAGAGGTCCGCGACCTTCTGGCCTACCTCAAGCTCACCGTCAACGGCGACGACACCGTCTCGGCGCAGCGAGTCGTCAACGTGCCCAAGCGGGGCGTCGGGGACCGCGCCGTCGCCGAGATCGAGGCGCTCGCCGCCCGGCACCGGATCTCCTTCCCGGCGGCCCTGCACCGCGCCGACGAGGCCGCCGGTGTCTCGGCGCGGGCCCGCGGCGGCATCAAGCGGTTCTGCGAGATCATCGACGAGGCCACCGAACTGGCGCGCACGGCCGGGCCCGAAGAGGTCCTCGACAAGCTCATCGCCGACACCGGCTACCTCGAAGGGCTCGAGCAGAGCACCGACCCCAGGGACGAAGGCCGCGTGGAGAACCTCCAGGAGCTCGTGGCCGTCGCCCACGAGTTCACCGAGCAGGTCGTGCGCGGCGCGGCCGACGCCGTCGACGAGGAGCCCGACATGGCCGCCGACGTCGCCTCGTTCCTGGAGCACGTCGCGCTGGTCTCCGACGCGGACTCCATTCCCGACCCCGAGGCCGGGGACGGCGGCGTGGTGACGCTGATGACGCTCCACACCGCGAAGGGCCTGGAGTTCGACACCGTGTTCCTCACCGGCATGGACGACGGCATGTTCCCGCACGAGCGGTCCATGTCGAAGCCGAGCGAGCTGGAGGAGGAGCGGCGGCTCGCGTACGTGGGCCTCACCCGGGCCCGCAAGCACCTGCACGTCACCCGCGCCGGGACGCGGAACGTGTTCGGGCAGCCGGAGTTCTACGCCGCCAGCCGCTTCCTCTCCGAGATCCCCTCGGGGCTGATCGAATGGACCGAGGCGGCGCCGCCGCCGCGCCCGCCGAAGGGCCGCACGCCCTCCTTCGGGCAGCCGATCGCGATCCGCGACCCGGCGGACGTGCCGTCCTTGGAGGTGGGGGACAGGGTCACCCACGACAAGTGGGGCCTGGGCCGGGTCGTCGAGCTCAAGGGCTCGGGCCCGAGGGCGCAGGCGCGCATCGACTTCGGCGACGGCGAGCCCAAATGGGTGATCCTCAGGCTCGCCCCGATCACGAAGCTTTAGGGCCTGGTTAAGCATCCTGGACGGGCGTTATCCGGCCCGTTTGCCCCGCCCGTCGCCCACCGCCACCCGACATCGTGCTCGCTGCGCTCGCTCTGAAGGGAAGGCTGCGTTGTCGGGGCGACCAGATCCAACACCGGGATCTGGGCGCCCCTCCGCCCTCGTGGCGACGCTTGCGAGCCATACCTTGGCACTGCGAGCGAACAAATGGACTCGGATACCGCCTCGCCCGGGATGCTTAACCAGGCCCTAGGTCAGCTCCAGACCGGCCGATTCGAGGTAGCCGATCGGCTCCACCGGCTCGCCGTCCACATGCACCTCGAAGTGCACGTGCGGGCCGAGCGAGAAGCCGGTGTTGCCCGCGTCGGAGATGTGCGTGCCCGCCTCGACCCACTGCCCTTCGGCGACGACGATCTCCGAGTTGTGGGCGTAGTAGGTCTCGACGCCGTCGCCGTGGTCGATGACGACGAGGTTCCCGAAGCCCGACTCCCATCCGGCGTAGGCGACGGTGCCGGGGGAGGCGGCGTAGACGGGCGTGCCGGTGGCCGCCGCGAAGTCGATCCCGTTGTGGTTGCGGCCCCACCGCTGCCCGAACAGGGACGTGATGTTGATGTCGTCGAGCATCGGCTGCCATTCGATCTGCGCCGGCTGCGCGGCGATCGGCGAGTCGCGCTGCTCGGCGGCGGCTTCGCTCGGCGCGGCCTCGGCCGCGGCGGTCGCCTCGGCCGGCGCGTGCGAGGACCGCTCGCCGGAGGGCTGCTCGGCCGAACCCGTTGCGGGGGCGGCGGTCTCCTCGGCGATCGCGGCGATGTCGGCGACGGCGTCCGAGGCGGCCGGGTCGGGCTCGTCGGCGGGAAGGCCAGCGGCGCCGGCCATGGCGACGATCGAGGAGGCCGCGACGGCGGAGCCGACGACGGCGGTGTATCGGCGCTGCGTTCCGTCGATCAGCGGGGCGAGTTCGGCCGCCCACGAGGCGCGGTGCTGGCCTCGCATGCGGTGCGGCCGGGTGGCGTGGCGTCGGATCGTTCCGGCGCCGGCCGGTCCGGGTCGGGACATCTATCCTCCGGGTTCGTGGCTGCGCTCATCGCGACGCGCCCGCGGGCGGGCGCAAACGTGAGCATGACAACCGGAACACCGTAACGCCGCCTCGCGCGGCGGAGCGAGATTCGTCACCGGTCGGTGTGTCGCAGCGCCTCCTGCGACTCGGTGAAGATCCGCACCACTTCGGGCCGGATCTCGGCGCGTTCGGTGAGTGTTCGGCCCCAAGGGATCCGGATGGCCTCCTCGACGCCGCCGACCGTGACGACGTAGTCGCCGCCGGAGCCGTCGAGGCCGGTCATGCGGGCCGCGGTCGCCTCGGGGCGGCCGCCGAGCCCGCGGCACATCACGAGCGTGTCGGCGGCGTGGTCCTCGTTCATGTGCCGGCGGACCGCGGCGACGACGTCGGGGCCGAACGGGTTCTCGCCTTCGCTGAGGTGCGAGGCCAGCGCCGCCAAGACCGATCCATTGTGGTCGTATGCGGTGAGGACCTCGTCGATGAGGTCCTCCCGCTCGGCCTCGTCGAGCTCGGCCTCGTCCAGCAGCGAGCGGTAGGCGTCCTTGAACGCCCCCGGGTCCGGGATGCCGGTGAAGTCGTAGAAGGCCGCGCCGCCGTCCGCGAAGTCGAAGCTCCGGCGCGCGGCCTTGCCGAAGGCCTGCCCGCCGGAGAGGTCGCCGAGGTAGCGGGTGTAGGCGTGGGCGATGTAGCCGCCGGGCCGGGCGCCGGCGGCCCGTTCGATCCGCTCGACGTAGCCTCGGGTGGCCGCGAGCGGCGCGATCGCGGTGCGCCAGTCGGGCCCCAGGAGGAATTCCAGATCGGACGCGAGCGCGTCGAGCCGCGCCAGCTCGCCGAAGACGAACGGCCCGGCGACCGGGTGGCCCCTCCAGTGCTCGGCGGCCGACTCGATCGCCTCGTACACGAAGTATTGCTGCGCATGCCAGCGCGTGTAGTCGCCCAGTGGGAGCGTGCCCTCGAAGAGCCGGCCGAACACGCCGGGCGCCTCGCCGTCGCCGTCGCCCGGATCGAGTGCCCGATGCCTCGACCGGCTCGCTTCGCGGACGCGGACCGAGAACGGCGTTGACGCGATGTCGCTTGCGGTGTTCGCCGGCATGTGCGGCCCCCCAAAGTGATCAGCGTTCCCATTCGATGGTAAGGCAAGCCTAAGCTACCGCGTCTCGGAGGGCCGTGGACGCGATCGCCGGACCCGTCATCAAGGACGGATCGAGCATCGGAGAGAATAATGCGAGTCGTACTCACACGTTCGACTGAAGCCAGAAATGGCCTGAGAATCACGTCGCAGGACTTTCCATGTGCGAGAGGACTGTGGCACGATGGCTGTACTGGTCCCCTTGAACAATACGGAACTCAGCAACTCACGGGAGGCCTCGTGAAACCGGTCAGACTGCTCAAGAAGGTCGCTGCCACCGCCGCGGCTGGTCTCCTCGCGTTCGGCATCGTCGCCGGAACCGCCTCGGCGGCCAGCGCCGGATCCGGTGAGATCGCGAGTGCCGGCTCGGGCGAGATCGCCAGCGCCGGTTCAGGTGAGATCGCCGGCGGCTCCGGCGAGATCGCCGGCGGCTCGGGCGAGATCGCTTAAGGCCGCGCTGCGGCCGAACAGCGCTCGGACGGTGTGCCGGTGATCCGAGAGCGGTACCCCCGACTATTCCGGGTCATGCCATGGGTGATCACCGGCCTCATCCTCTCGTGCGGCGTCGCCGGACTCATCGGGTTCGGCCCTCCTGACGGCTTCCCGCTGCTCGAACTCGCCTTCTTCGTGCCCGCCGTCACGGTCGCCCAGGGCCTGCTGGTGCAGCATCACGCCCGCGGGATGCGCATCTCCTTCAACCTCACCGACATCCCGCTCGCCCTCGCCCTGTTCTACCTCTCGCCGTTCTGGGTGGTGGCCGTCAAATTCGCGGCCTCGACGCTCTTCTACGGCTCCCGCTACCTCCGCACCGACATCGGTGCGCTCAAGCCGCTGTTCAACATCGGCCTGACCTCGACCGGCACCGTCGCGGCGGCGCTGTTCGTCCAGTACGCGGGCCTGCGGGCGGCGACCGACCCCTACACGTGGCTCGTCCTCATCGTGGCAATCGTCATCATGGGGATCGTCACCACGGCCTTCATCTCACTGATGCTGTACTTCCTGTCCGGGTGGGACAGCGTTGTCAAAGCCTGGATCGGCTTCGCCCTCACCATGGCCGGCCCCGTCGTCGCCGCCTGCGTCGGGCTGATCTTCCTCATCCTGCTCGACGCCACGCTCTGGGCGGGCCTGCTCGTCGGCTTCGTCGTCGTCGCCGTGGTCTACCTGGCCCGCAATTACATGCGGCTGCGCCGCCAGCGGCACGTGCTCTCCGAGCTCAACGACTTCACGCAGCTCGTCGTCGACTCGGTGCGCTCCAACCGCCTCATCGACGCCATGCTCGGCCGCCTCCGCGAGATCCTCTCGGCCGAGTCGGCCACCGTCTGGGTCCCGGCCCGCGGCCGCTACCCCGAGATCCGCCTCACCTCCGGCGTCGACGACCCCGGCCTGACCGACCTCGACCCCGTCCCCGGCAGCCTCCAGAACCAGGTCATGGCCTCCGGGGAGGGCGTGCTCGTGACCCCCAAGAACGGCAACCGTTCTCAGCACGCCGAGCTGGAGGCCGCGGGCCTGCGCTGCGCCATGCTCGTCCCGCTGCGCTCGGGCGACGAGGTCTACGGCTGCCTGTCAGTGGCCGACCGCATAGGCGGTGAGCTGTCCCACTTCGTGCCCGGCGACCTCCAACTCCTCGAGACCATCGCCGCGCACGTCAGCATCGCCGTCCAGAACGAGCGGCTCGTCGACCAGCTCCGCTACGACGCCTTCCACGACCCGCTCACCGGCCTGGCGAGCCGCCGCCGCTCCCTTGAAGCGCTTGCCGAAGCGATCGCGATCACCGTGCCCGGCGAGGTCGTCGCCGTCCTCATGTTCGACGTCGACGGCATGCACGAGATCAACGACGCCCTCGGGCACGAGGCGGGCGACGCCCTCCTCACCGAGTTCAGCCGCCGCCTCGCCGAGCACGCCCCCGACGCCTCCTTCATCGGCCGCATCGACTCCGACGAGTTCATCCTCCAGACGCGGCTGCCCTCCACCGAGGCCGCCGCCGACACCGCCAGGCGGCTGCGGAGCGAGGTGCAGGGCCCCTTCGAGTTCGGCGGCGTCGCCGTCGAGGTCTCGGCCGCCGTGGGCGTCGTCACCCACCCGGACTTCGCCACCGACGCCGACGAGCTCCTCCAGCGGGCCGACACCGCCACCCGCCAGGCCAAGCAGGCCGTCGACGGCGTCCAGACCTACCACTCGGGACTCGAATCGGAGAGCCTGCGCCGCATCGGCCTCGCCTCCGACCTGCGGCGCGCCCTCGACCGCGGGGAGCTGGAGGTCCACTTCCAGCCGAAGGTCGCCCTCGAGAGCGGCGCCCTGGTCGGCGCGGAGGCGCTGGTGCGCTGGCCGCACCCGACGTACGGGCCGCTCTCGCCCGAGGAGTTCATCGCGATCGCGGGCAGCACCGGGCAGCTGGGGCGGCTCACCGAGATGGTGCTGGCCGAGGCACTGCGCCACTCGGTCGAGTGGGCGAGGGAGGACGGGCCGCTGCGCATGGCGGTGAACCTCTCGCCGCGGACCCTGGCCGACGCGGCCTTCCCCGAGCGGGTGGCCGAGCTGCTGGCCGGTCACGGCGTGCCGCCGGACCGGTTGACCTTCGAGATCACCGAGGACGACATGGTCACCGACGGCTCGCGCCTGGCCCCGGGGCTCGACCGGCTGCACGAGACGGGCGTGCGGCTGTCGGTCGACGACTTCGGCACCGGCTACTCCTCGCTGGCGTACCTGCGGCGGCTGCCGATCCAGGAGATCAAGATCGACCTGCGCTTCGTGCAGGGCATGGCGACCGACGCCGACGACCGGGCGATCGTCAAGGCCGTGCTCGGCCTGGCCAGGCACTTCGAGATCGACGTGGTGGCCGAGGGCATCGAGTCGCACCAGACGGTCGAGCAGCTGCGCTCGATGGAGTGCGAGATCGGCCAGGGCTACTACTTCTCCCGGCCGCTCCCGCCCGACCGCTTCGCGGCCTGGCTGGACACCCAGGGCGGCGGCAAGGGCTCGGGCCGCCTCAGGGCCGTCTGAGCGGATGTGGCCTGAACCGCATCACCGGCCCCGCTTCGGACGAGCGGGCCGAATCATGTACTCTTGTCAAGGCCGCGTGAGAGCGCGAGCGCCCCAATAGCTCAGTCGGCAGAGCGTCTCCATGGTAAGGAGAAGGTCAACGGTTCGATTCCGTTTTGGGGCTCGGAGACACTGCGACATACGGCGGCGAGCCTCGCGAACCGCACGCGCGGTGTCCTGTGACTGCCTCCGACGAATATCCTGATGGCAGTGGGCGCACGGCGGTGTAGCTCAGTGGTAGAGCAAACGACTCATAATCGTTGTGTCGCCGGTTCGATCCCGGCCATCGCTACTTTTGTTCAGCGTCGACTACCGAGCTAGGCTAGTCGACGCTTTTGTTTTGTCCGACCGGCGCGCCCGAGGCGCGCTGCTTCACGAGGAAGGCACTCATCGTGGCCAAGGCTACCGACGTTCGCCCCAAGATCACCATGGCGTGCGTGGAGTGCAAGGAGCGCAACTACATCACGAAGAAGAACCGGCGGAACGACCCCGACCGGCTCGAGCTCAAGAAGTACTGCCCGCGCTGCAAGACCTCGCGAGTTCACAAAGAGACCCGCTAGGCTCCGCGCGCCCGGCATGCTCAACGCTTCGTATGCAGGGCGGACCCTGCCGACCACCGGACCGGTGGCGATCACCGCCGAGTCGGTGTCGCGTTTCGCGCGCGCCCTCGGGCTGAGCGACGCCGCCTCCGTGCCGCCCACGTATCTGATCACCCTCACGCTGCCCGCCGCGGACCCGCTCATCGACGACCCCGAGTTCGGGCTCGACTGGTCGAAGGTCCTGCACCGCGAGCAGCGCTTCGCCTACCATCGCGAGCTGCGCGCGGGCGCCGAGGTCACCTGCACGCCCGTCGTCGAGTCGATCAAGACCGTCGCGGGCAATGACCTGTTGACACTGCGCACCGAGGTCGCCGACGCCGACGGGCTCGCCGCCGAGGTGTGGACCACCCTCTTCGTCGCCGGAGACCCCCAGTGACCGAGCTCGCCGACCTCACCCCCGGAGACCGGGTCTTCGCCGCCTCCTTCCCCGTCTCGCGCGCCGACCTCGCCGCGTACGCCGAGGCCTCCGGAGACCGCAACCCCATCCACCTCGACGAGGCCGCCGCCAAGGCCGCGGGCCTGCCCGACGTCATCGCCCACGGCATGTACACGATGGGCCTCATCTCGCGGGCCGTGCTCGAATGGGCGGCCGAGGCCGGCCTTGACGCCTCGCTCGGCGAGTTCTCGGCGCGCTTCGCCAAGCCCGTCGTCGTCCCGGCCGGGACCGGGGCCGTCGTCGACGTGGAGGCCAAGGTGCGCAAGGCCGAGACCGGCTCGGTCGAGCTCGCGATCACGGCACTCAGCGGCGGCGAGAAGGTCGTCGCCCCGGCGCGGGCCACGCTCACTTCGAACTGAAGCGGGCGCCGCCGTCCGGCAAGCGCGATCCGACGCGCCCGCACCGCTGCGGAAAGCCGTTACCGCCCTGTCGTGGCGAGCGCGCCCCTCCTTCACTCGCCGTAGGCGAAGAAGCCCTTGCCGCTCTTGCGGCCCAGTTCACCGGCCGCCACGAGCCGGCGCAGCAGCGCCGGCGGGAAGAACTTCGGGTCGGCCGTGTCGTCGTAGATGTTCTCGGTGGCGTGCGTGATCACGTCCACACCGGTCAGGTCCGCCGTCGCCAGGGGCCCCATCGGGTGGCCGAAGCCCAGGCGGCAGGCCGTGTCCAGGTCCTCGGCCGAGATCACCCCGTCTTCGACCAGGCGCGCCGCCTCGTTCACGAAGGCGCAGATCAGCCGCGTCGTCGCGAAACCGGCCACGTCCCGGTTCACCACCACGCAGGTCTTGCCCGCGCTCTCGGCGAAGGACCGCGCCCGCTCCAGCGCCTCGTCGCCGGTGTGCAGCCCGCGCACCAGCTCGCACAGCCGCATCATCGGCACCGGGGAGAAGAAGTGCGTGCCCACCACCCGCTCGGGGTGCGCGGCCGCCGCGGCGATCTCCGTGATCGGGATGGCCGAGGTGTTCGTCGCCAGCACGGTCTCGGGCCCGCAGACCTCCGAGAGCCGCGCGAAGACCTCCTGCTTGACGTTCAGGCGCTCGAACACCGCCTCGACGACGATCTCGGCGCCGGCGGCCGCGCCCAGGTCGGTGGTGGAGGCGATGCGGCCCTGCGCCGCCCGCGCCTCGTCCTCGGCGACCTTGCCCTTCGCGACGAACTTGTCGAGGGAGTCGCCGATGGACGCCCTCGCCCGCTCCAGGGCGCGCGGATCGCTGTCGATCAGCGTCACGTCCCAAGCGCCGAGGGCCGCGACCTGCGCGATGCCCGAACCCATCAGTCCCGAACCGATTACCGCCACATGCGCCATGGGCAGAGGCTATATGGTCGAAGGCATGGCGGTCAATCTCACCAGGATCTACACCAAGACCGGCGACGACGGCACCACCGGCCTCGCCGACTTCTCCCGCGTGCCGAAGACGCATCCCAGGCTCGCCGCCTACGGCGACGTCGACGAGCTGGGCGCCGCCGTCGGCACGGCGCTGGCGTTCGCCGGCGGCGAGATCGACGAGCACATGACCGCGATCCTCCTGGCGGTCCAGAACGACCTGTTCGACGTGGGCGCCGACCTGTCCACTCCGGTCGCCGAGGACCCGAGGCATCCGCCGCTGCGCATCGACGAGGGCTACGTGACGCGCCTGGAGGGCTGGATCGACGAGTTCAACGCCGAGTTGGAGCCGCTGCGGTCCTTCGTGCTGCGCGGCGGCTCGCCGGGCGCGGCCCTGCTGCATCAGGCGTGCACCGTCGCCCGCCGCGCCGAGCGTTCGACGTGGACACTGCTGGAGGCCGAGCCGGAGACGACCCACCCGGTTCCGGTCACCTACCTCAACCGGCTCTCCGATCTGCTGTTCGTACTGGCGCGCACCGCCAATCCCGGCGGCGACATCCTCTGGCAGCCCCGGAAGTCGCAGCAGTAACACCGGTTCATTCTGGACACTGCTGCCCCTGCGTTGCTGAATTGTTACGCCTCGCGGACCGTCGAGCCTTGACCTGAGCGGTAACACCGGCAAAAATATGATCGGTAACATGCACCTAATGAATTCAAATCCCTCAAAATCTCACTCCAGTAGAAAGGCAGCACTCCCGTGCTCAAGAAATCCCTTGCCGGCCTAGCGGCCGGAGCACTCCTCCTCAGCGCGGCGGCCTGCGGCTCGGGCGACGACGGCGGCGGCGGTTCCGAGGACGGACTGGTCGTCGGCTTCGCCCAGGTCGGCGCCGAATCGGCCTGGCGCACCGCGAACTCCCAGTCCGTGCAGGACTCGGCCGCCGCCGACGACCGCATTGCCGACCTCCAGTTCGTCGACGCCCAGCAGGAGCAGGAGAAGCAGATCGACGCGATCCGCAACTTCATCACTCAGAAGGTCGACGTCATCGTCCTGGCACCGGTGGTCGAGACCGGCTGGACCGACATCCTCACCGAGGCCGAGCAGGCCGGCATCCCCGTGATCCTCGCCGACCGCGGCATCGAGGCCGCCGACGAGGACCTCTACGTCACCCGCATCGGCTCCGACTTCGTCGAGGAGGGCCGCAAGGCCGGCACCTGGACCACACAGGAGTTCGCCGAGAACGACACCACCCGCATCCTCCAGCTCGAAGGCACCGTCGGCGCGGCGCCGGCCAACGACCGCAACGAGGGCTTCTTCGAGGTCCTCGACTCCGAGGGCTTCTCGTACGAACTGGTCGACTCCCAGTCCGGCGACTTCACCGCCGAAGGCGGCAAGGCCGTCATGGAGACCTTCATCTCGACCCACGGCCTCGACGACATCGACCTCCTCTACGCCCACAACGACGAGATGGGCCTCGGCGCGATCCAGGCGATCGAAGAGGCCGGGTACGTGCCGGGCGAGGACATCAAGATCATCATCGTCGACGGCTCCAAGGCCGGATTCCAGGCCGGCGTCGAAGGCAAGCTCAACTACATCGTCGAGTGCAACCCCGCCTTCGGCGACCAGCTGATGGACCTCGTCGTCCAGGTCGCGAACGGCGAGGACGTCGAGAAGTTCACCCCCGTCGAAGAGGGCGCCTTCACCGCCGACCAGTTCGAGGCCGAGCTGCCCAACCGGCAGTTCTAGACGGTCGACCGCCCCGCGTCCGGGCGGCGACGGCGAGACCGAGTCCCGCCGGCCGCCCGGACGCCCCAGCCCTCCGACCCGTCCACCGAGCGAAGGTGAGAGCCCATGTCCGACGAGCCGATCGTCCAGATGACCGGCATCACGAAGGACTTCACCGGAGTCCGCGCCCTCGACGGCGTCGACTTCACCCTCCGGCCCGGCGAGATCCACGCCATCATGGGCGAGAACGGCGCCGGGAAGTCCACACTGATCAAAGTCCTCACCGGCGTCCACAGCCCCGACGCCGGACGGATCCTCCTCGACGGCCGGCCGGTCCGCTTCCACAGCCCCGGCCACGCCCAGTCCGGCGGGATCTCCACGGTCTACCAGGAGGTCAACCTCACCGACAACCTGTCGGTGGCCGAGAACCTCTTCGCCGGGCGCGAGCCGCGCCTGGGGCCGTTCATCAACTTCCGCGCCATGCGCCGCCGCGCGCAGGCCCTGCTGTCCGACATCGGCGTCGACCTCAACGTCGCCGCGCCGCTGTCGTCCTACTCGATCGCCACGCAGCAGCTCGTCGCCATCGCCCGCGCCGTCGACATCGAGGCCAAGGTCCTCATCCTCGACGAGCCGACCTCCTCGCTCGACCGCGAAGAGGTCGCCGTGCTGCTGCGCGTCATGCGCACCCTCGCCGACAACGGCTGCGCCCTGGTGTTCATCTCCCACTTCCTCGACCAGGTCTACGAGATCTGCGACCGGATGACCGTGCTGCGCAACGGGAGGCTCGTCGGCGAATGGGCCACGGCCGAACTGCCGGAGAACGAGCTCATCGGCCACATGCTCGGCCGCGAGATCGAGGCGCTCGAAGCGCTCGAACGGCGCTCCTCCGCAGGAGGCGCGGCCGAAGCGGCGCCGCTCGTCTCCGCCAAGGGCCTGGGCCGCAAGGGCGCCATAGCCCCCTTCGACCTCGACATCCGCGAAGGCGAGGTCGTCGGGCTCGCCGGGCTCCTCGGCTCGGGCCGCACCGAGACCGTCCGGCTCATCGCCGGAGCCGACCGCCACGACTCGGGCGCGATCGAATTCGACGGGCGAAGGCTCGGCGGCCACAACCCCCGCACCGCCGCCGCGCGCGGCATCGGCTTCTGCCCTGAGAACCGCAAGACCGAAGGGCTCGTAGGGGAGCTGACCGTCGCCGAGAACATGATCCTCGCGATGCAGGCCTCCCGCGGCTGGGCCAGGGCCATCCCGCCCGCCCGCCGCGCCGAACTGGTCGCCGAGTTCATCGCCAAACTCGACATCCGGCCGGCCAACGGCGACCTGCCGGTCAAGAACCTCTCCGGCGGCAACCAGCAGAAGGTCCTCCTGGCCCGCTGGCTGCTCATCGAGCCGCGCCTGCTCATCCTCGACGAGCCCACCCGCGGCATCGACGTCGGCGCCAAGGCCGACATCCAGCGCCTGGTCGCCGAGCTGTCCGAGGGCGGCATGGCCGTCCTGTTCGTCTCCGCCGAGCTCGAGGAGGTCACC
Organism: Glycomyces tenuis DSM 44171; assembly: GCF_000427885.1. Classification (GTDB taxonomy): domain Bacteria; phylum Actinomycetota; class Actinomycetes; order Mycobacteriales; family Micromonosporaceae; genus Glycomyces; species Glycomyces tenuis. Next base: position 101,399 of record NZ_ATYW01000015.1, on the reverse strand, counting down.
CGGCTGTCCGACCGGATCGCCGTCCTGCGCGACCGCGAGCTCATCGACGTCCTCCACCAGGAGTCCGACATGACCACCGAACGCATCGTCGACACGATCGTCACCCGAGGGGGCGCCGAATGAGCAAGGCGTCCAACGCGGGCCGGACGGCGGGCGAGGGGCGGGCCGGCGCCTACCTCAAGCGGCTCATGTGGCCGCTCATCGTCCTCGCGGCCCTGCTCATCGTCAACATCGCCGTCACCGGCTTCGACTTCATCGTCCCCGACGTCCACGACGACCGGCTCTCCGGCGCGTTCGTCAACATCCTGCGCCGCGCCGCGCCGCTGCTGTTGATCGCGCTCGGCATGACGCTCGTCATCGCCACCAAGGGCATCGACCTGTCGGTCGGCGCGGTCTACGCCATCGGCGCGGCCATCGCCTGCCAGTACCTGGCCGGCCGCGACCAGTCCGCGGTCGGGGCCGTCGCCGCCGCCGTCGCGCTCGCGCTCGCGATCGCCGCCCTCATCGGCGCCTGGAACGGCACCATGGTCGCCCACTTCGGCGTCCAGCCGATCGTGGCGACCCTGATCCTCATGATCGCCGGACGGGGCATCGCCCAGCTCATCACCGGCGGGCAGATCCCGACCGTCGCCGACAGCTCGCCGTTCGTCGAACTCGGGCGCGGCGCCATAGCGACCGTCCCGGTGCCGATCTGGATCGGCGCCGCCGTCTTCGCCGCGCTCGTCCTGCTCACCCGCACCACCGCCCTGGGCATGCTGCTCGAATCGGTCGGCGGCAACCCCGAGGCGTCCCGCCTGGCCGGGATCCGCTCCAAGGGCATCACCGTCCTGGCCTACCTCATCGCCGGGACCTGCGCCGGGCTCGCCGGGCTCATCGGCGCGGCCAACCTCGGCAGCGCCGACGCCAACAACGGCGGCTTGTGGATCGAACTGGACGCGATCCTCGCGGTCGTCATCGGCGGCACCGCGCTCATGGGCGGCCGGTTCTTCCTGCTGGGCACCACTGTCGGCGTGGTCATCATCGGCACCCTCGAGGTCACCATCATCAACGTCGGCCTGTCCAGCCAGTGGCAGTTCACCGCCAAGGCGATCGTGGTGTTCATCGTCGCGATGCTCCAGTCGCCGGAGTTCCGCGCCTGGATCCTCAGACCGTTCCGGCCCAGAGCGGCCGAGCCGGCGCCCACCGACCCCGACCCCGAGAAAGCCCTCGCCAAATGAGCAGCACCACGCTGACCGAGCGGCCGACCCGCTCCACGCTCTTCGACGGCCTCAGCCGCTACATCCCCGTCGGCGCCACCGTGGTGCTGCTGGCGGCCATGTACCTCGGCGGGATCGCCCGCTACCGCAACTTCGACAACCCGCAGCTGATCCCGGACCTGTTCATCGGCAACGCCGCGCTCCTCATCGTCGCCGTCGGCATGACGTTCGTGATCCTCTCGGGCGGCATCGACCTGTCGGTGGGCTCGGTGATGGCGTTCTCGACGATGGCCTGCGCCTGGCTGACCGTCGACGCCGGACTCCCCGCGAGCGTCGCCGTCCCGGCCGTGCTCGCCTTCGGGGTCCTCTCGGGCACCTTCACCGGCGCGGTCATCCACTACTTCAACGTGCAGCCGTTCATCGCGACTCTGGCGGGCCTGTTCCTCTACCGGGGCCTGACGCTCCAGATCTCCGACCACGACGTGTCCATCAGGGAGATCGACTTCTTCTCGTGGGGCATGGAGCGCGTCGAGTTCGGCGACCCGCGGGACGGCGGCTTCAGCCTGCCGTACATCTCGTTCATCGCCTTCGCCGTCGTCATCGTCGCGTTCGTCGTCCTGCACTACACCAGGTTCGGGCGCGGCGTGTACGCCGTCGGCGGCTCCGAGCAGTCGGCGCTGCTCATGGGCCTGCCGGTGGCGCGCACCAAGATCGGCGTGTACGCCATCAGCGGCTTCTGCGCCGCGCTCGGCGGCGTCGTCGCCGCGTTCTACACCAAGAGCGCCAACCCGCTCGCCGGCGTCGGCTTCGAACTCGACGCGATCGCGGCCGTCGTCGTCGGCGGGACGCTCCTGACCGGCGGCGCCGGCTTCGTCCTCGGCACGGTCGCGGGCGTCATGGTCATGGGCCTGCTCTCGACGATCATCGCCTTCCAGGGGAACCTGTCCTCGTGGTGGGCCAGGATCGTCGTCGGCGTCCTGCTGCTGGCCTTCATCCTGCTGCAACGGGTCCTGGCCCGCTCGGGGGAGAAGCGCAAAGGCTGACCGGGACGGCGCCGGGGCCGCAGGCCCCCCACTGGCCGGCGGCCCCGGCGCTCGGCGCTACCGCGGCGCGAGCTCGACGCGGCGCAGCAGCTGCGCGTTGAGCGCCACGACGATCGTCGAGGCCGACATGAGCACCGCTCCGACGGCCGGGCTCAGGGTGAACCCGGCCCAGGCCAGCACGCCCGCCGCGAGCGGGATCGCGACGACGTTGTAGCCCGCCGCCCACGCGAGGTTCTCGATCATCTTGCGGTAGCTCGCCTTCGACAGCCGGATCACGCCGCTGACGCCGCGCGGGTCCGAGGAGGCCAGCACCACTCCGGCGGACTCGATCGCCACGTCCGTGCCCGCGCCGATCGCGATGCCGACGTCGGCCCTGGCGAGCGCCGGCGCGTCGTTGACGCCGTCGCCGACCATCGCCACGGTCAGGCCCCGGCCCTGGAGTTCGGCCACGGCCCGGTCCTTGTCGGCGGGCAGCACGTCCGCGAAGACCTCGTCGCGTCCGGTGAAGCCGAGGTCGGCGGCGACGGCCTCGGCGACGGCTCTGGCGTCGCCGGTGATCATCGCGATCGTCTCGATCCCCTGCGAGCGCAGCTCGGCGATGGCCTGCTTCGCTTCGGGCCGGATCTCGTCTTCGAGCGCGATCGCGCCGAGCACCCGGGACGGCCCGAGATCGACCAGGTACAGGACCGTCGCTCCGCGGGCCGACCAGCGCTCGGTCTCGCCGCCGAGTTCGCGCGGGGCCTCGGCGCCGAGCTCGCGCAGCAGCGCGGGCCCGCCGACGGCCAGGCGCCGCCCGTCCACGGTGGCCTCGACGCCTCTGCCGGTGCGGGAGCGGAAGTCGCTCGCGTGCGCGCCTTCGCCGTGCGCGTGGCCGTGGTGGGCGACGATCGCCCGCGCGAGCGGGTGCTCGGAGTCGGACTCGACGGCGGCGGCCAGGTGCAGGACCTCGCCCGAGTCGACGCCGTCGGCTCCGGCGATCCCGGCGACGGTGTGCTCGCCTTTGGTGAGCGTCCCGGTCTTGTCGAACAGGACGGCGTCGACGGTGCGCATCCGCTCGATCGCGAGCCGGTCCTTGACGAGGATCCCGGACTTCGCCGAGACCGCGGTGGTGATCGCGATGACGAGCGGGATCGCCAGGCCGAGGGCGTGCGGGCAGGCGATGACGAGGACCGTGACGGTCCTGACCACGCCGGAGGCGACGTCGCCGACGAGGGACCAGACCGCGAAGGTGACGGCGCCGACGCCCATCGCCACGTAGAACAGGGCGGCGGCGAAGCGGTCGGCCAGGACCTGGCCTCTGCCGCGCGAGGACTGCGCCTGCGAGACGAGGCGCTGGATGCCCGCCAGGGCCGTGTCGTCGCCGACGGCGTCGACGCGGACGCGGATCGCCGAGTCGGTGGCGACCGTCCCGGCCACGACGCGTTCGCCCGGGCCCTTGGGGACGGGCTTGGACTCGCCGGTGATCATGGACTCGTCGAGTTCGGCCTCGCCTTCGGCGATCTGGCCGTCGGCGGGGACGCGGGCGCCGGAGCGGACCAGGACGAGGTCGCCGACGGCCAGTTCGGCGACCGGGACCGAAGCGGCCCGGCCGTCGGGGCCGATGCGTTCGGCCTCGTCGGGCAGCAGGGCCGCGAGCGCGGCGAGCGCCCCTTGGGCCTGGCCGATGGCCTTCATCTCCTGCCAGTGGCCCAGCAGCATGATCGTCACCAGCGCGCCGAGCTCCCACCAGAAGTCGAGGTCGAACAGGCCGAACGCGGTGGCGAGGGAGGCGGCGTAGGCGACGGTGATGGCGGTGGCGATCAACAGCATCATGCCGGGGGCGCGGCTCTGGATCTCGCGGACGCCGCCGACGAGGAACGGCCGGCCGCCGTAGCCGAACACGGCGGTGCCGAGCACGGGGCCGACGAGCCCGATGCCGGGGAAGTCCAGTGTGTACCCGAACCAGTCCATGATCATGGGGCTGGTGGCGACGAGCGGGACCGTCAGCGCCAGCGTCAGCCAGAACTTGCGGCGGAAGGCCTCCGGGTCGTGTCCGGCGTGCTTGTCGTGCCCCGCGTGGGAGCCGTGGCCCGCCTGGGCGGTGTGGTCGGGGTGCGCTTGGCGGTGCTCGTGCGGAACGGGGGCCCCGGGCTCGCGGGCCTCATGGCCGTGGTGCCCGTGCTCGGCCCGGTGGCGCTCGTGGTCCGCGTGTTCGGCCTGGTGGTGGCCGTGGTGCCCGTGCGGGGCGTGGTGGTCGCTCATCGTCGGCTCCTTCGAGGGTCGTCGTACGCCTCAGCACAACATACCCTAGGGGGGTATATATTCCAAGGTGCCGAACGCCACTGCGACTCCTCGAATGCCCGGCTCGCTCGGCCTGAAACCGGCACGACGCCATAACGGATTGCGGAGTTGTTCGTCAAGATGTAGTATTCCTGCTATCAATCGAACGACTCCTATGATGGAGGTGATCATGGCGCAGCCCCCAACCGACGCCGGCCACGCCATCGCCGTGTCCGATCTCCGGATGCGATACGGCGACAAGGACGTCCTCAAAGGCGTCGACTTCACCATCGAAGCCGGCGGCGTCACCGCCCTCCTCGGCCCCAACGGCGCCGGCAAGACCACCACGATCGAGATCCTCGAAGGCTTCCGCTCCCGCTCCGCCGGCAGTGTCGAAGTCCTCGGCGCCGACCCCGAGCACGGCGGCGAGCGCTGGAAGGCCCGCATGGGCATCGTCCTCCAGGAGTGGCGCGACAACGGCAAATGGCGGGTGCGGGACCTCGTCGCCCACTTCGGCGACTACTACCGCCCGTACGCCGAGCCGTGGGGCGCCGACGAACTGCTCGACGTGGTCGGCCTCGCCACCCAGGCGAAGCAGCGCGTCCAGAGGCTCTCCGGCGGCCAGCGCCGCCGCCTCGACGTGGCCCTGGGCATCATCGGGCGCCCGGCGCTGCTGTTCCTCGACGAGCCGACGACCGGTTTCGACCCGCACGCCCGCCGCGAGTTCCACGAGCTCATCCACCGGCTCACCGATCTCGAGGGCACCACGATCCTGCTGACCACCCACGACCTCGACGAAGCCGAGAAGCTCGCCGAACGCATCCTCATCCTCGCCGGCGGCCGCATCATCGCCGACGGCTCGCCCGACCAGCTCGCCCGTGCCGCCGCCACCACCGCCGAGGTCAAGTGGATGCAGGACGGGCGGCTCCAGGTCCACGCCACCGACGACGCGACCGCGTTCGCGCGCAAGCTCCTCGCCACCGACGAGGGCGCGGTCACCGACCTGGAGATCCGCCGGGCCAGCCTCGAAGAGGCCTATATGACGCTCGTGGAGCAGTTCGAGGCCGGCGAGGCCGAGGCCGCCGTCGACAAGTTCTTGTCCAAGTTATGGCTCGCAAGCTTCGCCAAGAAGGAGGCCACCAAGTGAACCCCGCTGTGAACGCCTACAAGACCGGGTGGCGCCGGGCCCTGATCGAGACCAGGATCTCCCTGGCCACGCCGTCCGAGGTAGTGGGCATCGTCTTCCCGCTCGCCCTCGCGGTCACGGTGCTGCTGTTCCTGCGCGGCGTCGACGTCGACGACTCCCCTGTCTCCCTCGGCTCGATGAACATGCCGAGTCTGATCGGCATGATGATCGTCTGGGGCGGCGCCCTCGGTGTCCTCAGCACCATGCTGCTGGACCGCACCAACGGCACCATGCTGCGCGCCAAGTCGATGCCGGGAGGCATGACCGGCTACCTGGTCGGGAAACTCGGCATGACGGCGCTCGTCACCGCCTTCAACGTCGTGGTGCTCCTGGTCGTGGGCCTGGTGTTCTTCGACGGCGTGGAATTCGGTTCCCCGGACCGCTGGCTGCTGTTCCTGGCGGTGCTGGCGCTCGGCCTGGTGGCGACCATCCCGCTCGGCGCCGTCCTCGGGGCGCTGTTCGACAACCCCAGCAGCATGGCGCTGGTGATGATGCCGTTCATGGGGCTCGTCGCGATCTCCGGCATCTTCTACCCGGTCACGGCGCTGCCGGAGTGGCTCCAGGTCATCGGGCAGGTCTTCCCCACCTACTGGACCGGGCTCGGCATGCGGCACGCCCTGCTGCCCGACAGTGCCGTGGCGGTGGAGATCGGCGGGGACTGGCGGACGCTTACGATGTTCATCGTGCTCGCGGCCTGGGCGGTGGCGTCGCTGGCGTTCGCGCCGAAGCTGTTGAGCCGCATGGCGCGCCGTGAGTCGGGATCGACGATGACGGCCCGGCGCGAGAAGATGCAGCAGAACTGGGGGTAGGGCACGTGGCCGACGACGTCGTGCACAACCGCATCGCGATGCTGCGCGCCGAACGGGGCATCTCGCGCCGCCAGCTCGCCGACGCCCTCGGCGTCCACTACCAGACCGTCGGCTACCTCGAACGCGGCGAGTACAGCCCCAGTCTGTACCTGGCGCTGAAGATCGCCGAGTACTTCGAGGTCGCCGTGGAGGTCGTCTTCTCCACCAAGCCGTTCCCGAGACTCGGCGAGGGAACGTGAGTACGGCCGCGCCTCGGCGAGGGAACATGAGCCCAGCCGCGCACAGAACCTGAATCAGGGGCGGTTCCGCTCCCCGATCGGCCACAACACCCACAGGCCGCCGGGAGCGGGACCGCCCGCCTTCATCGACCGCAGGCATGCCATACGTATGGCATTCTTGAGTCATGTTGAAGACCACGGTTTATCTGCCCGAGGACCTCAAGGACGCCCTCCGGCGAAGCGCCGCCCAGCGCGGCGTGGCCGAGGCCGAGTTGATCCGTGAGCTTCTCGCGGCCGGGCTGGCGTCCGAAGCGCCGCAGTGGGACAAGCTGCCGACCATCCACAGCCCTGAACTCGCGGCGCTGGACGACGATGAGGAGTTCCTGCGATCGAGTGGCTTCGGCGAGTGATCGTCTGCGACACGAACTGCCTCCTCAGTCTGGTCAACGCTGACGATCCGCACCACATGGCGGTGCGCGAACTCGCCACTTCGCAACCGCGGCCGCTGCTCGTGAGCCCATTGGTGCTGGCCGAGTTCGACTACCTGGTGCGAAAGGTCGTGAGCGGCGCGGCGGCGCGCGGCATTCTGGTGCGGCTGCTGGAGGGGGGAATGATCGAAGTCCCGTCGCTGTCGCACGCGGATCTGCTGACGGCGATCAAAGTCGACGCCGAGTACAAAGCCCTGGATCTCGGCCTCGCCGATGCCAGCCTGGTCGTTCTCGCCCACCGCTATCACACCACCGACCTGCTCACCCGCGACGAACGGGATTTCCGGCCAGTGACACCACTGCAGGGCGGAGCGTTCCGGCTGCTGCCGAAAGACCGGTGACCGGACTGAGGTCCTACACACGCCCTGCCGGACGGCGGAGCTCAGCGGCCTTCGTAAAAGGCCGCCCCCGGAGGAGCGGCCTCGAGCCAGGACAGGAAACCGGTGACGGCCGAGTCGGTCATCGCCAACTCCACCTCACCGGTGGAACTCTTGCACCGCAGGATCGCCACCTCCGGCGGGAAGATCTGGGCCTCGGGGCCGGCCGGCTCGCGCCGCTCGGCCACCTGGAGGTCGGCGCGGGCGAGCGTGTAGCGCGGCCCGTACGCCAAGGAGAACATCCGGTACCAGCGCAGCGAACCGCGCTCGTACACGGCGAAACCGGGGGCCCACCCGCGTCCGGCCATGCGCCGCGACAGCCTCGCGGCCATCGCGACCGAGCCGTGCTTGGACAGCACGGAGCGGCGGACGTAGGTCAGCAGGAGGAACACCGCGACGGCGACCGCCAGGGCGGCGGCGACGAGCAGTGCCTTGACCATGGCCTACGCCGCGGCGGAGTCGACCGCTTCGGCGGTCTCGGCGAGGATGGTCACCCCGTCGGTGGTGACCGACAGGAAGCCGCCCTCGATCTGCCACGCGTGCTCGGCCCCGCCGGTGTGGATGCGGACCTGGCTGCCGACCTGGAGCTCGCCGAGCAGCGGCTGGTGGCCGGGGAGGACGCCGAGTTCGCCTTCGGTGGTGCGCGCGTAGACCGCCGTCGCCTCGCCGGACCACACCTTCGACTCGACGGCCACGACTTCGACGTTCAGTTGCTTGGCCACAACGCTCCTTCAAGCAGACTCCGAGGATGGATAGGGGGAAGTCTAGACGCCGCGGGCGCCGGCGTCGAATCGACCACCCCGGGCGGACCCGAGGATCACCCGCATGAGAGACGACGAGACCCCCGGCTCGGCCGGGGGTCTCGGGCGCTGTGCGGGTCCGCGTCGGCGGCGGTGCGGCGCCGGTCACGGACCGCCGCGTGCCGCTCGGTCAGACGCGGGCGCGGCGGGCGAGGCGCTCGGGGTCCATGATGATGACGCTCTTGCCGTCCAGGCGCAGCCAGCCGCGCCCGGCGAAGTCGGCGAGCGCCTTGTTGACCGTCTCGCGGGAGGCGCCGACGAGCTGCGCCAGCTCCTCCTGGGTGAGGTCGTGCGTCACGCGCAGGACGCCGCCGTCGCGGGTGCCGAAGCGGCTGGCCATGTGCAGCAGCGCCTTGGCGACGCGGCCGGGCACGTCGGTGAAGATCAGGTCGGCCATGGAGTCGTTGGTGCGCCGCAGGCGGCGGGCGATCACACGCAGCAGCTGCTCGGCGATCTCGGGCCGGTTGGCCAGCCACGGCCGCAGCGCGGTCTTGGACAGCCGGGCCATGCGGGTGTCGGTGAGCGCGGTCGCGGTGGCGGTGCGCGGACCGGGGTCGAACAGGGCGAGCTCGCCGACCATGTCCGAGGGGCCCATGACCGCGATCAGGTTCTGGCGGCCGTCGGCGGAGCGGCGCCCGAGCTTCACCTTCCCGGACATGACGATGTAAAGACTGTCGCCCGGCTCGTTCTCGGTGAAGACGGTCTGGCCCTTGTTGACGTCGACGTACTCCATCTCCTTGATGAGTGACTCGACAGCTTCGGGGTCGACGCCCTTGAACAGGGCGGCCCTGGCCAATACATCTTCCATGTCCGTTCGCACCTTTCTTCAACGCACCGCTAGTGCAAGTACTGAGTCTATGCCTCTTGTCCGCATTGCGGGAGCGAGACCCCCGTAAATCCACATGCGCACCGTCGACGCCGAAATCGACATTCGTACCCGAGCGAATGGGTTCCGGCGTTTCCGAGTACCACATCGTGAGCATAGACTCACCTGGTGAGCAGGGGTTTCGCTCGAAAACGGCAGTAGCGTCGGCGACGACCGGGTACAGCCTACCGCCATTGTGACGATCCGCCCAACGGCGAGTTGACGCCAGGTGCGGGACATGCGCCGTGCGCGCGCCGAATCGGCCGCCGTCACGTGCACGAACCGGTGTCGACCGCACCCGAGGCCCGCTCGCCCTCCTCGAGGACCGGCACCGTCTCGGCCATGGTGAGCGCGTACCCGGTCTCGGGGTCGTCGACGGCGGCCGCGAAGATCACGCCGAACACCTCGCCGTCGGGGGTGAGCAGCGGCCCCCCGGAGTTGCCGCCGATGATGCGCGCGTACAGCTGGTAGACCTCGCGGGTGACCGTCCCTGAGTCGTAGATGTCGGGGCCGGTGACCGTGCGGGCCTCCCGCACCCGCGCGGCGGTCGGCGTGTAGGGGCCCCCGCCGGGGTAGCCGACGACGATCGCGTCGTCGCCGGTGCCGCCGACCTCCGCGCTCAACGGCAGGGCCGGCGCGTCCAGCCCGGGCACCGACAGCACCGCCAGGTCCTTCTCCGGCTCGAACACGATCACCTCGGCGTCGAGCAGCTCCCCGTCGGATTCGACCCGCACGTCCTCGGTCCCGGCGACGACGTGCGCGTTGGTCGCCACCAGGCCGTCGGCGTACACGAAACTGGAGCCCTCGATCTGCCGGTCGCACTGCGGGGCCGAGCCGTGGACCTTCAGCACCGACGCCTGGGCGCCCACGACCACGCCGGAGGCCGCGAGCTCGGGGTCGGGCGGGTCGACCGGGCGGACCTGCGTCGGGTCGAGCCCGGAGAACACGTCGGGGATCTGCGAGGTGTTCAGCGATTCCCGCATCGAGTCGTAGACGCCCTTGACGGCCTCGGGCATGTACTCGTCGATGCCGCCGACCAGACTCGAGTTGCGGACGGCGGCGGCCACGGCGGGCATGCTCGAGTTCGCCAGCGGCGCGGCGGCCATCCACGTGACCAGCAGGACCGCGAGCACGGACACGACCGGCCCGGCGAGGTGGTCGAGCCGCATCGAGCCGTTCCGTTTGACCTTGCGGCGCAGTTTGAAGCCGATCGCGGTGGCGACGGCCTGCCCGCCGAGGGCCAGCGCGAAGACGACGACGAGCGCGGCGATGAGCTTGGCCAGCGGGTCGGTGTAGATGTCGGCGGCGAACGGCGCGAGCTGGACGCCGAGCAGCGCCCCGCCGAGGAAGCCGAGGAACGTCGCCGCGGAGATGATGAAGCCCTGCCGGTAGCCATTGATGGCGAACAGGAGCGCGAGCAGGACGATGACGACGTCGACCATCAGGCCGGCACTGTCCGCCTCCATCGCCCCTCCTCGCCTCGCCCGCGCCTCAGCACCCTTCGAGTTCCATCATCCGGCCAGTGTTCCATGGGCGCGACCAGCCTCCCAAGTCGAGCAGCCACGACAGTACCCCCGCGGTGAACCCCCAGATCAGCGGCACACCGGGGACGAGGAAGCCCGGCCCGGCCCGGCCCGAGCGGTAGCGGACGGTGCCCCGGGAGCCGGGGTCGGCGAGTTCGGCGACCGCCACCTGGTGGGCGGCGGCGACCTCGTCGCCGTCGACGGGCGTCACCGGATGCGGATCGGTCCACAGCGCCAGGACGGGCGTGACCGCGAAACCCGACACGGGGATCCACAGCGGCGGCAGGGCCGCGCCGACCGCGACGGTGCGCGGGTCGACGGCGAGCTCTTCGGCGGCCTCGCGCAGGGCCGTGGCGGCGGCGTCGGCGTCGCCGGGGTCGGCCGCGCCGCCGGGGAAGGCGACCTCGCCGGGGTGGTGGCGCAGGCCGCTGGCGCGCTGCTGGAGCAGCACCGACGGCCCGCCCGCGGCGCCGCGGTCGCTGAGCAGCACCAGCACGGACGCGGAGCGGGCCTCCTCAGGGGAGCGGAGCCGCGCGTTGTCGGCGGCGACCCTCGGCACCTCGGGGCCGCCCGCCTCGTCGGCGGCGGTGACGAGCGGGCCCCACCAGGCCGGGGGCGCGGGCCGCCGCGCGGCGCTCACGACAGCTCCAGACCGAACGCGGCCTCGGCGGCCGCGGTGAGGCTCCCGGCGGTCACGCCGGGCTCGTTGACGACGTCGGCGACGGTCCCGTCGGGGGCGACGAACGCGACCCCGGGCAGGGCCGGGACGCCGAGGGCGATCCGGACCGCTTCGTCGGCGTCGAACACCGACGGGTAGCTCAGCTCGAAGTCCTCGGCGAACCAGCGGCCCTTGTCGCGGACGTCGGCGCTGTCGACGCCGACGACGTCGACCTGGTCGCCGTGGGCCTGCCAGAACGCCTCGACTTCGGGGGCCTCTTCGATGCACGGGCCGCACCAGCTGGCCCACAGGACGACCACGAGCGGGCGGCCGTCCGTGACGCCGAACGCCGTGGGGGCCCCGTCGCCGAGGCACGGCAGCTCCAGTTCGCCGACCGGCTCGACCGGCGTCGTGGCGGCCTCGCAGGCGACCGACCAGCTCGGTTCGGGCCCGGCCGCGCCGCCCGGGTCGCCGGCGCCGTCGTCGGCGCCGCCCGAGCAGCCCGCGAACAGGGCCAGCGCCGCCGCGGCCGCGAGCGCCCGCCGCACCGGACCGCCGCTCACAGGGCCGCCTCGATGCCGGCCAGCTTCGCGAGCGCTTCGACGTTGCTGCCGCGCAGCAGCGTCACGGCCTCGGCCGGGTCGGTGGGGCCTGTGCCGAACGCGGGGCACTGGGAGGCGAGCGTGCACGCCCCGCACGCCGGCCTGCGGGCGATGCAGACCCTCCTGCCGTGGAAGATGATCCGGTGCGAGAACATGGTCCACTCGCGCCGCTCGATGAGCTGCTGCAACTGGAACTCGAGCTTGACCGGGTCCTTGCCGTCGGTGAGGCCGAGCCGGTTCGTCAACCGGATCATGTGCGTGTCGACGGGGATGCCGGGCAGCCCGAACGCGTTGCCCAAGATGACGTTCGCGGTCTTGCGGCCGATGCCCGGGAGCTTGACGAGGTCGTCCATGCGGTCGGGCATCGTGCCGCCGTGGTCGGCGACGAGCGCCCTGCCCAGTCCGATGATCGACTTGGTCTTGTTGCGGTAGAACCCGGTCGGGCGGATGATCGCCTCGACGTCCTCGGGGTTCGCGCCCGCGTAGTCGACGGCGGTCCGGTACTTCGCGAACAGCGCCGGGGTGGTCAGGTTCACGCGGACGTCGGTGCACTGGGCCGAGAGGATCGTGGCGACGGCCAACTGGAGCGGGTCGGCGTAGTCGAGCTCGCATCGGGCGTCGGGGTGGGCCGCGGCGAGCAGCCGGTCGATGCGGCGGGCGCGCCGCTTCTTGGCGAGCTCGCTCTCGGTTCCGTCTCGGTGGGAGGCGCGAGCCATCAGTCGGTCCAGTGGGAGTCGGCGGCGGTCACCCCGCCATGGTACGCGGCCGGGCCGAGGCGGCCCTCCCGGCGAAGCGCACGCGCGCTTCAGCGGCGCGCACGCGCCGTGCGCCCCACCGGGACGCGCCGCCTCGCGTGCAGCACCGCCGAGGCGCCCAGCAGCAGCACGGCGCCCGCCGCGGCCCAGGCCGGCCACGGCGCGAGCTCGGCGGCGGGTTCGGCGGCCGGCCGGGGCGGCGGGAGGCTGCCGGGGTCGGCGGCCACCGCCTCGGCCGCGTCGACCACGCCGGCGCCGAGGCCGTCCCCACCCGGCCCGGTCTCGGCGGTCGCCGTCAGCACGTGGCGGACGAGGTCGGCGTCGAGCCCGGGGTGGGCCGAGCGCACCAGCGCCGCCGCGCCCGCGACGATCGCCGAGGCGAACGAGGTGCCGGTGGCCTCCTTGTGGCCCCCGCCCGCGGCGGCGACCGTCAGGCCCGCGCTCGGCGCGGCCAGGTCCGTCTCGGCGCCGGTGACGGCCGTCGGCCACAGGTGACCGGACCGGTCGACGCCGGTGACGGCCAAGACGTCCGGGAGCCGCGCCGGGAACCACACCGCGTCGCCGTCGCCGGCCTCGTCCTGGTTGCCGGTGCAGGCCACCACGACCACGTCGTGGCGGTCGGCGTAGTCGATGGCGTCCGCGAACGCCTCCGAGTCGTACTGGCCGCCGAGGGAGAGGTTGATGACGTCGGCGCCGTTGTCGACCGCCCACCTGACCGCGTCGCCGACCATCGCCGAATCGTGGTACCGGTTCTCGTCGTCGAGGACCCGCACCGGCAGGATCGCCGCGCCCGGCGCCACGCCGGGGTGGCCCGTCGCGGCCCGCCCGGCGATGAGCCCGGCCACCGCCGTGCCGTGGCCGACCGGGTCGGCCTGCGCGAACGCCCGCTCGTAGACCGGGCCGGGATCGGAGCCCAGCGCCAGCAGCTGCGGATCGGCGCCGGTGCCGGCGTCGACGTAGCTGCGGCCCGGCAGGACCGCGCCGTCCAGGTCCGGATGGTCGGCGTCCACACCGGAGTCGATCACCGCGACCGTCACGCCCGAGCCCGTCGCCGAGGTCCACGCCTGCTCGGCGCCGACCGCCGCCAGGTGCCACGCCGCGGCGGGCGAGCCCTCGGCGGTGGGAGCGATCAGTATGACTGCCAACAGCGTCGAGCAGACACATGCGATAGTGGTGCGTGCACAGCGGTCCTTCATGAGAACGGGATCGTTACACAGCGAGGCCGGACGGCCACGGTAATGACACGCGTTCGTCTTTATGAATTCGTTATTTTTGCCCTACTGACGGAAACTTGACAACACCCTCGCGTTACGGTGACGATCGCGAGGGAACGCCGCGTTACCTCGTCGCTGCCCCATCGAGGACCGGTAGGGGGGAAGGGCTGAATGGGATCGATGTGGGAACCGAGTAACGAGACCGAGCATCGCCTCCGGGAGGTGCTGCGCGCCGACGACCAGGACGGATACTTCCGCATCCTCTCCCAGATCGAACTCGTCCTCCCTCTCTCCTATGAGGATCCGACGGGGCTGGGCGGCGCCGACACCTGGGCCACCTGGACCACCGACGACCGCACCCACATCCTCGCCTTCACCTCCGAGACCGCCCTCGCCGCATGCCTGAGGGACAACGCCGGCTCCTCCCGGCGCGTCCGCTTCGGCGCCCTCGCCGAAGCCTGGCCCGACGAGGACTGGTGGCTGGCGGTCAACCCCGGCCTGCCCATCGAGGGATACCTCCCGGCATGGTTCGTCTCACAGGTCGCCCAAGGCATGACCACCGTCCCCGGCGACCCCGCCCCGCCCGAGCCCCACTCCGGCGAGCAGTCCTTCGCCACCATGGCCCACTCCGACCCCTTCGCCAACCCCATGGAGCCCGCCCCGCCCGCCCGCGGCGGCAGCTTCATGCCCGCCGCCCCGCCCGTCCCCGAAGTCCCGCCCGTGCCGCGCCGCTCACCCGAGCCCGGCACCGCCGCCTCCGGGGCCTACTCGACCGTCGCCGGCACCACCGACGCCGGCCTGCCGCTGCGCCAACCGCCCGGCACCGAACCCCCCGCGCCCCCGCCGCCTCTCGCGCCCTCGCCGGGCTCCTTCGGCGAGCAGAGCTTCACCTCCCAGCCCGGAGCGCAGCACCACACCTCCCAACCCGAGCAGGCCTTCCCCGAGCAGCCCGTGTGGCCCGACGAGCAGACCGACTGGCCCGACGCCCCCGACTGGCTCCGCGAACAGCAGACCGGCCCCGCCGGCGCCCTCCCGCAGCGCGAACCGGCCGAGCCGTACCACGCCCCGGCCGACCCCTACCAGCCCCAACCCGGCTCCTCGGCGTTCGCCCCCCCGAACTCCTTCGAACCCCCCGCCCCCACCGGCTCCTTCGAGGCATCGAACTCCTTCGAGCCGTCCGGCTCCTTCGCCCCCTCCGGCGAGCAGCCCCCCTCCGGGCCGCCATCGGCCGAGTCCTTCGCCTCCATGTCCAGCGCCTTCGGCCGCAGGCCCTCCTCGCACAGCCAGCCCGCCCCCGGCGAAGCCGCACCGCAGCACAGCGAACCGGCACCGCCGGCCCCCGTCGAACTGTCCGGAACCGAAGCCGAGCCGCTCCTGGCCGAATCGGCCGCCGTCGGCGACACCGCCGCGTTCCTCCAGACCCTGCTGTGCACCACCGTGATCCTGCCCGTCGCCGACCCCGACGCCGTCGCCATCCGCGTCGGCGACCCCGCCTTCCGGTGGGCCTCGGACATCGTCGACGGCATCCACGGCATCACCGTCTACACCACGCTCGAGCGGATGCGCGCCCGCGCCGGCGAGGACGCCCCCCACACCGAAGTGCCCTTCGGCTGGCTCATCCAGCACTGGCCCGGCGTCGAGTACGCCCTCTACGTCAACCCCGGCACCGAGGTCGGCGCCAACATGTCCGGCCCCGAGGTCGAACCGCTCATCAAATGGGCCGAGGCCAAGGACCTGCTCGCCCTCGCCGCCGAGATGGAGCGCCGCCAGGCCGCCGAAGCGCGCGCCAAGGACCCCTCGCAGAGCGTCAAACCCGTCCTGTGGCAGAAGACCATCCCCCACGAGCAGGTCCCCTTCTACCTCGAACGCGGCTACGACCGCGTCGGCGGCTTCGTCCACCCCGCCGAAGCGGTCGACCACCTGCGCACCCCCGCCCAGCTCTACCTCGCGCTCGGCCTCCTGCGGGGCTCGGACGCCTTCAGCCCCACCGACGACGCCGTCCACGTCCTGCGCTGGATCGGCTACCGCACCGACCTGTACCCGCTCGCCCTCGGCGGCGGCGACGAGGCCGCCGCCCAGGCGCGCGGCGGCTGGATCATCGAACCCGGGCCCTTCCGCGGCGACGGCCTGGCCCCCTCCGAATCGGCCGACGACCAGATCCCCGAGCACAAGGTCGACTCGGTGCGGCTGCCGCACGGCGCCCAGATCTTCAGGATCGACTCGCGCGGCGACGTCACCGAGATCGCCGTCTTCGACGCCGACACGCGCGAATGGGCGCCCGTCGACGGCGCCGGCCGCCACACCTCCCACCGCGCCGACGGCGGCGGCCGACCGGCCGCCATCGAGGCGGCGCCGGCGCTCCCGGCCGCGCCGCCCGGCGACGCCCCGATGCCGACCGGGCCGATGGGCGAGGCCGCCCCCGGCTACGACGCCGCTGGCTACGAGAGCTCCGCCCTGGGCGACGCCTTCGGCTCCGACCCCGCCCAGGGCCACTACGACCTGGTGCGGCCCGCCCCCGAGGACAAGGCCGCGTCGGTGCTGGACAACCGCGAGTGGAAGGGCGCCTGAGCGTGAGGGACGGCTACATCGCGCGCTGGAACGGCGCCGAATACGACTCCAGCCCCGACGGCGCCCACGTGCGGCTGTACTCGCCGACCGGCGGCGACGGCTTCGTGCAGGTCGCCGAGGGCCGCTACCGGCGCGGCGTGCCGATCGGCGAGCTCGAGGACTTCTTCTACGTGCGCACCGCCTGCGTCTGGCGCGGCGAGCCGTTCTTCGTGCTCGGCGAGTCGGGCGACTGGCTGCGCCTGGAGTACCGCGGCGGACGCAGCGACGTGGCGATGCGCCTGGGCCTGGAGCCCTACGACACCGGCGTGTACCAGATCTGGGCGCCCGTCGGCGAGGTCAGCGAGATCGCCGAGCAGTACCTCTAGAACCGAGCGGTCCCCCTAGCGCGCAGGAGCACTCGGCAGGGCCCCTCGTCAGGTGAAAAACCGGCAGCGACCGCTTTCATGCGGCCGCCGTTTTGCTGTATGCTTCAGGAAACCGCAAGAAAGCGTTTGCCGCTCCCGTGTCGTCCGAGGAGCCGCGAACCGGCACAGCAGCAACCGTCTGGAGCAGCCCCTATGACAGAACGAATTCCCGTCGGCATCGCCGTCAACGGCGTCACCGGGCGCATGGGATACCGGCAGCACCTGGTGCGCTCACTGCTCGCCATCCGCGAGCAAGGCGGCGTCGAGCGCACCGACGGAACGGTCATCTGGCCCGAACTGACCCTCATCGGCCGCAACGCCGACAAACTCGCCGAGATCGCCGAACGCCACAACCTGGACCGATACACCACCAGCCTCGACGAAGCCCTCGCCGACGACGGCATCGACATCTACTTCGACGCGCTCACCACCCAGCACCGCCTCGGCGCCGTGGGCGCCGCCATCAAAGCCGGCAAACACGTCTACACCGAGAAACCCATCGCGACCAACCTCGACGACGCCCTCAACCTCGCCCGGGCCGCCCGCGACGCCGGCGTCAAGAACGGCGCCGTCGCCGACAAGCTCTACCTCCCCGGCCTGCGCAAACTCAAACGACTGGTCGACTCCGGATTCTTCGGCCGCGTCCTGTCCGTGCGCGGCGAGTTCGGCTACTGGGTCTTCGAAGGCGACTGGCAGGACGCCCAGCGCCCCTCATGGAACTACCGCGCCGAAGACGGCGGCGGCATGGTACTCGACATGTTCCCCCACTGGTCCTACGTCTTCGAAGGCACCATCGCCCCCATCAAAACCGTCACCGCCCACGTCACCACCCACATCCCCGAACGCACCGACGAACACGGCAAGACCTACGCCGCCACCGCCGACGACGCCGCCTACGCCATCTTCGAACTCACCGACGGCACCGTCGTACAGATGAACTCCTCGTGGTGCACCAGAGTCGACCGCGAAGAACTCGTCGAATTCCACGTCGACGGCACCGAAGGATCGGCCATCGCCGGCCTGCGCAAATGCCGCGCCCAGCACCGCGCCCACACCCCCAAACCCGTATGGAACCCCGACATCGACCAGCCGATCTCCTTCAGAAGCCAATGGTTCGAAGTGCCCGACAACGACGACTTCGACAACGGCTTCAAACTCCAATGGGAAGAGTTCCTCCGCCACGTCGTCGACGACGCGCCCTGGCACCACGACTTCCTCGCCGCCGCCCGCGGCGTCCAACTCGCCGAGGCCGGCTACCGCTCCGCCCGCGAAGGACGCCGCATCGAGCTCGAGGAGCTCCAGCTGTGAGCCGCGCATTCCACTCCCGCGTCATCTACTCCGCCGCCCACGTCGTCGCCGACCCCCTCGCCGACAACGGACCCGGCCGCCCCGCCGCCGTCGACTGGGACGCCACCCTCCAATACCGGCGCCACCTGTGGGACCTCGGCCTCGGCGTCGCCGACGCCATGGACACCGCGCAACGGGGCATGGGCCTGGACTGGGAAGCCACCAAAGAACTCATCCGCCGCTCCGCCGACACCGCCGGACCCGACGACCGCCTCGCCTGCGGCGTGGGCACCGACCAGCTCCCCGCCGCGCCCGCCGCACTCGACCAGATCCGAGCGAGCTACCTCGACCAGCTCGCCATCGTCGAAGACGCCGGCGCCGGCACCATCCTCATGTGCTCCAGAGCGATGGCCGCCACCGCCAAAGGCCCCGACGAGTACAAAGCCCTCTACGGCGAACTGCTCGGCGAAGTCAGCGGCAAAGCCATCCTCCACTGGCTCGGCCCCATGTTCGACCCGGCCCTCGACGGCTACTGGGGCTCGAGCGACCTCGACGAAGCCGCCGACACCTTCGTCGAGATCATCACCGAGAACGCCGACAAAGTCGACGGCATCAAGATGAGCCTGCTCGACGCCGACGCCGAGATCGCCCTGCGGCGCAGGCTCCCCGAAGGCGTCCGCTGCTACACCGGCGACGACTTCAACTACCCGCAACTCATCGCCGGCGACGAACAGGGCCACTCCGACGCCCTCCTCGGCATCTTCGACCCGCTCGCCCCCCTGGCCGCCAAGGCCGCCAAACGCCTCGACGAACACGACACCGACGGCTTCCACGCGATCCTCGACCCCACGGTCCCCCTGGCCCGCAAGGTCTTCGAAGCACCCACGTTCAACTACAAGACCGGCGTGGTCTTCATCGCCTGGCTCTCCGGCCACCAGGACCACTTCAAGATGGTCGGCGGCCTGGAATCGGCCCGCTCGATCACCCACCTCAAAGCGATCTACGAACTGGCCGCCGCCATCGACCTCTTCCCGAACCCCGCCGTGGCCGAAGAACGCTTCGACGCCCTGCTGAAAGTGGCGGGCCAAGCCCCGGTGGGCCCGCGATGAGCAACCGCGAACACTTCCCGCTCAACCGGTTCTCCTTCAACCACGCCACCGCCAAGTTCTGGGACCAGAGCGAGGCCATCGAACGCTGCGCCCGCACCGGCTCGGGCATCGGCCTGTGGCGCGAACCCGTCGCCGAACACGGCCTGGCCGCCACGGCGAAGCTGGTCCGCGACACCGGCGTCCGCGTCACCAGCCTGTGCCGGGCCGGGTTCTTCACCGACCCCACCGCGCAGGCCATCGACGACAACAAACGCGCCATCGACGAGACCGCCGAACTCGGCGCCCCCGCGCTCGTCCTCGTCGCGGGAGCGATCCCCGAAGGCGGCACGATCGACAGCGCCCGCGACGGCGTCGCCGAAGCCCTCGCGCAGCTCGCCCCGTACGCGGCCGAACGCGGCGTGACCCTCGCGATCGAACCGCTCCACCCCATGTTCGCCTCGGACCGCTGCGTCGTCTCCACCCTCGCCCAGGCCCTCGACCTCGCCGCACCCCACCCCGCCGAGGCCGTCGGCGTCGTCGTGGACACCTACCACATCTGGTGGGACCCCGAGGTGTGGAACGGCATCGCCCGCGCCGGAGCCGAAGGCCGCATCGCCTCCTTCCAGCTCGCCGACTGGATCACCCCGCTGCCCGCCGGCGTGCTCACCGGCCGCGGCCAGCTCGGCGACGGCTGCATCGACATGCGCCGCTACCTCGAGGCCGTCGACGCGACCGGCTTCGACGGCCCCATCGAGGTCGAACTGTTCAACGAAGCCCTGTGGGCCAGGCCCGGCGCCGAGGTCTTCGAGGAGACACGGGCGGCGTTCGCGCGCGTGCTGTCCTGAACCGCGAACCTCGCGGCCGTCGAGCCGCGGCCCGGGCGGCCAGACCCGGACCGCGGCTCGACGACCGCCGCTGACGCTCCTGCTCAGTGCCCTTCCGCGGCGGCTCCCGCCACGCAGAACCGGTTCCCGTCGGGATCGGCCAGCACCGTCCACCGGAACGACCCGCCCGGCGCCTCGTGGTCCGCGACGCGGGAAGCGCCCGCCTCGATCAGGCGGCCCACCTCCTTGTCGGCGTCGTCGGCCGCCAGATCGAGATGCACCCGCCCCGGCTCCGTGCCCTCCACGTACTGGAAGGCCAGCCCGGTCCCCGAGCCGAAGCCGACCATGACGTACTCGCCCCAATCGGTGGTGATCTCGCCGCCCAGCGCCTCGGCCCACCACTGGGCCAGCTCGCGAGGGCGATCGGTGTTCACCGTGACGTTCACAATGCTCAAATCCATGCCGGCCAACGTAGCCGCCGCCTCCGACAAGTCGAGGCGGGCGAGGCACCGGCGCGGGGCGGTCGCCTGGAGCGAGCCGAAGCCCGTGTCGCTCAAAGCGCCCCCGGCCGTCGGCGGCTCGGGTCGAACACGAGCATTGCCGCGAGGTGGCCGGCCGGCTCGTCCGGATCGAGCCGGCCGGTCCCCTTCCCGCGGGACCTCCGTAGGCGCCGCGCGGGGAGCGACCCCGCGCGGACTTGTGGTGGCGGTGTCTGCAGATCCCACTGCACCGCCGTGCCTACAGAGGTGGGAATGAAGCCTTGTCCGGGTTTTTCACAAGATCATCACCCCGTTGTCAATAGGGGGCAAGAAAAAGTTTTGGGCCTGTGGATAACTTCGGGGCCATCTGCCACGATGAGGTCATGAAGCTTCCCGGGAGCGGCCTCGTCAGCGGTCTCGCCGCCACCGCGCGCACCGCCACGCGCCGCGCCGTCACCCGCCAGTACCCCGAGCACGAGCCCGAACTGCCCGAGCGCACCAGAGGCGTCATCGCCCTGCTCGAGAGCAACTGCACCTCCTGCATGCTCTGCGCGCGCGAATGCCCCGACTGGTGCATCTACATCGACTCCCACAAGGAGACCGTCGAAGCCGAAGGGGCTGCCCGCCCCCGCCAGGTCAACGTCCTCGACCGCTTCGACATCGACTTCTCGCTGTGCATGTACTGCGGCATCTGCGTCGACGTCTGCCCGTTCGACGCCCTGTTCTGGGCACCCGACTTCGACTACGCCGAAGGCGACATCCGCGACCTGCTCCACGACAAGGAGCACCTGGGGGAGTGGATGGACGGCGTCCCGGCCTCGGCGCTGCCCGAGACGGCCCGGGCGGACGGTGAGCAGCGGTGACCCTCGCCGACGTGCTGCTCCTGGCCTTCGGGCTGCTCGCGCTCGGCGCGGCCCTGGCCGTGGTCACCACGCGCCGCATCGTCCGCGCCGGCCTGTGGCTCGCCGTGGCCTTCGCCGGCATCGCCGGCGCCGCCCTCGTCCTGACCGCCGAGTTCCTCGCCTGGGTGCTCGTCCTCGTCTACGTCGGCGCGATCGTCGTGCTGCTCCTGTTCGCCACCATGCTCACCAAGGCCCCCACCGACCCCTCCGACGAGCTCGACCGCCCCCGGCTCCCCGGCGCCGTCATCGCCGGCGGCGTCGGCCTCGGCCTCGCCGCCGTCCTCGTCGGCGCGTTCGGGTGGACCCGGGTGAGCCTCACCGGCCGCGAGAGCGGCGACGCGGCCGCCATGGGCGAGGCGATCTTCTCCGACTGGGTCCTGCCGTTCGAGGTCCTCTCGCTGCTCCTCCTCGCCGCCCTCGTCGGCGCCATAGCCGTCTCCACCAGGGGCTCGGCTGGCAACGAACGCATAACGGAGCCTCACTAGCCGCGCGGTAAGCTAGCGGCCATGACCTCACCGATTTTCGCACTGGCCGACGAGTACATCACCTCGTTCGCACGGCTGCATCCCATGGTCGCGGGCTCCATTGGCATCACAGGCGACTTCGGCGTCGCCTCCGACCTCGGGCCCGACGCCGAGGCCGAGCGCGCACAGCTCGCCCGGGACACCCTCGCCCGGCTGGGCGCCCTCGAATCCACCGGCTCGGCCGACGATCTCGCCCGGCTCCACATGACCGAGCGGCTCGAGTCCCAGCTCGCCCTCCACGACGCCGGCGAGTGGCGCCGCGCCCTGCGCGTCCCGTACGGCTTCCTCCAGAGCCTGTGCTCGTACGTCGACCTCGCGCCCCGCGGCACCGAGGACCAGTGGCGCACCACCGCCGCCCGCATCCGGGCCATCCCCGAGATGCTCGCCACCTGGCGCCGGACCATGGACGCCGGCATCGCCGCCGGGCAGACCGTCGCGAAACGGCAGGTCGCCGAGGGCGTCAAGCAGGCCCGCCGCAACGCCGACGCCCGCGTGTTCGACAAGCACGTCAAGGCCTACGGCGACGGGCCGCAGCTCCAGGACCTCGCCGACGCGGCCGAGGCCGCCTACGCCGCGTTCGTCGCCACCGCCGCCTACCTCGAGGCGGACTACGCGCCCCACGCCGAGGACCGCGACGGCGTCGGCGAGGAGCGCTACCTCCTCCACGCCCGCCACACCCTCGGCGCCGCCCTCGACCCCCGCGACGCCTACGCCTGGGGCTGGGACGAGCTGCACCGCATCGAGGACGAGATGGCCGCCGAGGCCGCCAAGATCCTCCCCGGCGCGAGCCTCGACGAGGTCGCCGCGCACCTCGACGCCGCGGCCCCCCTCACCGACCACGACGCCTACCTCGGCTGGCTCACCGAACGCCACCAGGCCGCCCTGGAGGCCCTCGACGGCGTCCACTTCGACATCGACCCGCGCCTGATGGCCCTCGACGTCGAACTCGTCCACGGCTCCTCGGCCGGATCGCCCTACTACACCGGCCCCAGCGAGGACCTCACGCGCCCGGGCCGCACCTGGTGGCCGGTCGCCGAGCGCGAGCACTTCGCCGTCTGGCGCGAACTCACCACCGTCTTCCACGAAGGCGTCCCCGGCCACCACCTCCAGATCGGGCAGACGAAGATCGCCGGCGAGGGCCTCAGCCGCTTCGCGAAGAACTACGGGTCCCTCTCGGGCCACAGCGAAGGCTGGGCGCTGTACGCCGAGCGCCTCGCCGACGACCTCGGCTGGCACTCCGACCCGGCCACGCGCCTGGGGATGCTCAAGGGCTCGGCGATGCGGGCCGCCCGCGTCGTCATCGACATCGGCTGGCACCTGGACCTGCCGCTGCCCGCGGCCGAGGCCGCGCGGCACGGCGAGCGCTGGAACTTCGAGGTGGCCCTGGAGGTCCTGCGCGAACGCGGCGGGATCGCCGGCCACCGGGCCCACGCCGAGATCGTCCGCTACGCGGGCTGGCCCGGACAGGCCATCTGCTACAAGCTCGGCGAGCGGGCCTGGCTCGCCGCCCGCGACGAGGCGAAGGCCGCCGCCGGGGCCGACTTCGACCTCAAGGCCTGGCACACCAGGGCGCTGAACCTGGGGCCGATCGGCCTCGACAACCTCGCCGCCGTCCTGCGCGGCTAGCGACGAAGACGACGGGGGCCGGGACGCATCGTCCCGGCCCCCGTCGTGCTCGTGCGGTCATTCATCGGTGATCTCGAGCCTCGCTCCGAGGGCCTTCACCGCGACGACCAGGGCCGCGGCCACCAGCACGATGTCCTTGACGATGTACTGCACTTCGAGCGTCGGCCCCGAGGCGAACAGTTCGTCGGCGAACAGGAACAGCGGTGCGAAGAAGCCCGCCGCGGCGCCGACGAGGGCCACCAGGCCCAGCAGCAGCAGCCGCCCGGTGATGAGCGCCAGCCCGATGAAGGTCTCCAGGGCCGCCACCGCGATCATGCCGAGGCGGTCGGGCATGAGCCCGAAGCTGAGCGCGTCGACGGTCTGGACGACCAGGCCCTCCGCCGGGCTGAGGCCGGGGACGAACTTGAGCGCGCCGAACACGAGGAAGACCAGGCCGAGGCTGACGCGCAGGACGTCGATGCTGGAGGGGGCCAGCGCCGCCGCGACGCGGCGGCGCACGGGCACTGAGCCGGACGGGGGAGCGGTCATGGTGGGAGTGGACATTGGAACCTCCTGGATTCCGTTGCGAAAGCATGTCGTTGACGGTCTCCAGAGTTCCGCTCGGGCACGCCCAGCCGAATCGGCCGAGTGATGTAAACCCGCCTGCGTCGTCCGCCGTAGGACGACGGCCGCGGGCGGTACCGGTGTGCCGCACGGGCGCGACGCCCGCGGTCGCGCCGGCGTAGCCGCGGCTACGCCGCTCGACGTACGCTCAGCGCCACCGCTCGGCCATCGCGGCGGCGGCCTGGTCGGTCTCGTCGCCGAGCTGGTGCAGCCGCTGCTGCTCGAGTTCGGCGAGGCGGGCGTTCAACCGCCTGGCCCGGTCGGCGCCGGGCAGCCGCAGCAGCCAGTTCCGGGCGACGGCCGAGAGCCGGTACTGCTCCAGGAGGTGCTCGAGGCCGGTGACCGGTGCGATCACGTCGTCCGCGGCCCGTCCCATCGCCGGGCGCACGGCCTCGGCCATGGAGCGGGCGTCGCGGGCGGCCTGGCGCACCTCGTCGCGCGCGACCGTCAGGTCGGCGGCGTGGCGGAGCCCGGCGTAGGCGTCCAGCAGGTGCGTCTTGGCCCGCGTGAGCGCCCCCATCAGGGAGGCGGCGGGTTTGCGGCCCTCGCGGGTGAACTCGGCGTGTTCGGCGAAGACCCGCACCTGCCCCAGCAGGGCCGCGACCCACGCCTGCGTGCTGATCCGGTCGATCTGCCGGTAGGAGTCCTCCTGCTCGGCCTGGAGCGTGCCGTACCAGCGCGGGTACTCGGCGACGGTCAGGTCGAGCTGGTCGAAGCGGTCGGCGAAGTGGACGCGGAGCGCCTCGAGGTCCTCGGTGTGCTTGAGTGCGGCCAGGAGCTGGTCGAGCTGCGGGCCGCCGTGCGGGGTGCCGATGAACAGGTGCCGGTAGCCGCGGACGGCGGTGCGGACGCGGTGGACGGTCGCGCAGGTGAGGCCGACCGATCCGGGCTCGTAGCGCTGCGTCTGCGCGATGGCCCGGTTCAGCACGTCGACCTGCTCGCCGATGTAGGCGCGGACGACGACGCCGGCGGGCGTGGACGGCGTCATCGGGCCGGTGCGGGCGTCACCGGCGGCAGCGGTCGTCGACACGGCTTCTCCTCCCGAATCGTCCTGCGATCAGTATCGCAGCGGCGTTCCGGGAGGAGGAGCATAAGTGATGATTTTTCGCCGTCGGCGCTATGACGGTATGCAGTCGAGTTCCGGCATCGACGTCAGCGAGCCGTTGACGTTGAAACCGAAGGTCACGGACTGGCCCGATGCGATGCTGGCGTTCCAGCCCGCCGGGCCGGCCATCTGCATGTCGCCCATAGTGGATATCTCGGTGTTCCACGCGTTGGTGATCGTGATCCCCGAGTCCGGAGGCCACAGCCAGTGGATCATCCAGTCGCCGATGTTGCTCGCGCCCGTGTTGGTGACCGTCATCTCGACGGTCGCCCCCGATCCCCAGCTGTTGACGCTGGCCTCGGCGGTGCAGGTGCCGTCGGTGGGCTCGTCCGGGGTGGTCGGGTCGTCGGGGTCGGTCGGGTCGTCGGGGTCGGTCGGGTCCGGGTCGTTCACGCCGCCGTCGTTGCCCGGGAAGTCCGCGTTCGGGTTGACGCCCGAGATCTCGCCGTTGCCGCCGTCGAACATCAGGTCGGAGCAGGCGTAGAAGTTCTCGTTGCTGTCAGACCGCACCCAGTGGGTGAAGATCATGTGGTAGCCCGAGCGCTCCGGCAGGGTGAGGCTCGCGTAGTAGTAGTTCCCGTCGTTGCCCGGTCCGCCCGACTGGGGCGGGTCCTGGATGGTCTCGAACTTCTCGATGTCGTCCCAGCCGATGGGCGTGTTCGGGTCCCAGCCCG
This sequence comes from Glycomyces tenuis DSM 44171, assembly GCF_000427885.1. GTDB lineage: Bacteria > Actinomycetota > Actinomycetes > Mycobacteriales > Micromonosporaceae > Glycomyces > Glycomyces tenuis. The sequence goes on along the minus strand of NZ_ATYW01000015.1, from coordinate 75,322 downwards.
GCTTGGTGATGTACAGGTCGAACCGGCCCGGGTGGTGGGCCCAGTTGTTGTAGCGCCACTCGTAGGTCGCGCCGGAGGTGACATGGGTCTTGGGCCAGTCGCCCTGGGCGTTGTAGGGCTCGAAGTCGTACGGGCCGCGGCCGCCGCCGTCGCACAGGCGGCCGTCGGGGATGTAGCCGACGGTCTGGCCCGCGCCGTTGGAGTCGAGGTTGCCGAACCAGTTGTAGAACGCGTTCGGGCCGGCCTCGTCGAGGGCCCGCTGGCACATCTCGTTCGTCGGGTCCAGCGCGCCGTTGCCCGCCAAGGCGTCGAAGTAGCAGAAGTACTGCCGCGAGCCGGGGAACACCGTGGCGCCGTGCGCTTCGGCTTTGGATTGTGTGAAGACCGTCGACAGGGCGGCCGCCATCGCCGCTGCGATGGCGACGGCCACTATCGCGATGAGCCTGCGGTGCCTTCTGCGCAGGCCCACGGCTGTCGCTGTGGACATGAGGTTCTCCTCTGTCGGTATGGAGCGCTCCCAACCTGGTTCTTCTCGAACCCGCGCTGTACTGCTGTCCTGGAGATCCGGCGTCCTGCGGACACCGCCAAGGTTATTCTAATATTCGAGTCTATCGATATAAAGGTGTCAGTGCAACGGCAGGGGCGCCCGACGTCGGATGCGGATAGACTCGTCTCCATGGACACCGGCGACACCGCTCCCGATTTCACCCTTCCCGACGAGACCGGACGGGAACGCGGCCTCGGCGAGCTGCTCGAGCACGGCCCGGTGGTGCTGTTCTTCTACCCGATGGCGCTGTCGGCCGGCTGCACGGTCGAGGCCTGCCACTTCCGGGACCTCGCCGCCGAGCTCACCGAACTCGGCGCCCAGGCGGTCGGGATCTCCACCGACGACGTCGCCAAGCAGGCCGAGTTCGCCTCCAAGCACTCCCTCGGCTACCCGCTCCTGTCCGACCCCGACGGCGAGGTCGCCGCCGCGTTCGGCGTCAAACGCAAGATCAGCGCCCTGCCGACCAAGCGGAAGACCTTCGTCATCGACACCGACCGCACCGTCATCGGCGTCGTCAAGAGCGAAGTGAAGATGAACGTCCACGCCGACAAGGCCCTCGACATCCTGCGCGAACGCCGGAACTCTCGCTGAGGGACACGGGGAGCCCACGACCGCCCGACCAGGACACGGCCTCCGCAGGGCGACGCCGAGCGGAGCACCGGAGACCGGATCGCTCACATGACGGCGTCGCGCAGGACGTCGTGCAGCGAGACCGTCGGCCGGTGGATCAGATCGCTCAAGTCCGTCGAGTCCGAATCCAGATCGCCGCGGGCGATCCCCTCGTCGGCGTCGGTGGCCATCGTCGCCGCCGGCAGCGGCAGGCCCGACTCCACCAGCGCCCGCGTGTACGCCTCGGGGTCCATGTTCTGGTAGACCACGTCGGTCCCGGCGACCTTCCCGATCGTCGCGGCCAGCTCGTCATAGGTGAACGGCTCGTCCCCGCACAGCTCGAAGACCCGGCCCGCACCGTGGTCCTCGGTCAGCAGCACCGCCGCGGCCTCGGCGTAGTCGTCCCGGGTCGCCGCCGCCACCCGGCCCTTGCCGGCCGCGCCGTACAGGGCCCCGGACTCGATGACCTGGTCGAGGTTCCGGGTGTAGTTCTCCATGTACCAGCCGTTGCGCAGGACCAGGTACGGCACGCCCGCGCCGTGGAGGTACCGCTCGGTTCCGATGTGCTCGGTGGCGAGGGCGACCTGCGAAGTGTCGGCGTGGAGCATGCTCGTGTACAGCAGCAGACCGACACCGGCGTACTTCGCCGCGTCGATGACACTGGAGTGCTGAGGCAGCCGCCTGCCCACCTCGGGACTCGAGACCAGCAGCAGTTTCTCGACGCCCGCGAGCGCGGGCTGGAGCGTGGCGGGCCGGTCGTAGTCGGCGTGGCGCACCTCGATGCCTCGTTCGGCGAGATCGGACACCTTCGCCGGATCGCGGACCAGCGCGATGATCTCGCCCGGCGGCACCTGGCGGTCCAGCAGACGTTCGACGGCGAGACGACCGAGATGCCCGGTCGCACCGGTGACGGCGATCATGTCGCATTCCCCCTCACACTTGCCCCACCGCCCATCGAAACACAGTCGGCAGCACCTGTCAGGGCAAGAGGGAAGTCAGCGGCGGCGGTTCACGACCGGGCCACAGATTCCGCTCGCGAGCTCGCGGCTGGGCCTCAGATTCCGCTCGCGAGCTCGCGGAATGCCCTCCCGCGGTGCGAGATCGCGTTCTTCTCGTCGGTGCTCATCTCGGCGCTGGTGATGTCGTACCCATCGGGGATGAACAGCGGGTCGTAACCGAAGCCGTTCGCGCCGCGCGGTTCACGGCCGAGGCGGCCGGGCATCTCACCGTGGACCACCAGTTCCCGACCGTCGGGCCACACCAGGGCCGCCGCGCACACGAACGTCGCGCCGCGCTTGTCGTCGTCGAGGTCGGCGAGCTGATCGAGCAGCAGCGCATTGTTCGCCTCGTCGTCCTTGGCGCGGCCCGCCCAGCGCGCGGAGAGCACACCGGGCATCCCGTTCAGCGCGTCCACGGCGAGACCGGAGTCGTCGGCGACGGTCGGCAGACCGGTCCGCGTCGCGCCGTCACGGGCCTTGAGCAGCGCGTTCCCCGCGAACGTCAGCTCGGTCTCAGGCGTCTCGGGATAGTCCTCGACGGCGTCGAGCCCCACCAGCTCCACCGAGGGCGCGGCCTCGGCCAGGATGTGGCGCAGTTCGGCGATCTTGCCCGCGTTGCGGGTGGCCAGCAGCATCCTCATGGCGACTACGACAGCAGCGTCCGGGCCTGGAGCGTGGCGAGCTCCTTGCAGCCCTTGACGGCCAGATCGAGCAGCTCGTCGAGCTCGGAGCGGTTGAACGTGGACTCCTCGCCGGTGCCCTGCACCTCGACGAAGTCGCCCTCGCCGGTGCACACCACGTTCATGTCGACCGACGCGGCGACATCCTCCTCATAGGGCAGGTCCAGGACCGGGACGCCGCGCACGACGCCGACGCTGATCGCCGACACCGAGGTCGTGAGGACCTTCTCCGGTTTGCGCGCCAGCTTCTGCTCCTTGAGCCAGGTGACCGCGTCGTGGAGGGCGACGTACGCGCCGGTGATCGAGGCGGTGCGGGTGCCGCCGTCGGCCTGGAGGACGTCGCAGTCGAGGGTGATGGTGTTCTCGCCCAGCGCCTTGAAGTCGACGCAGGCGCGCAGGGACCGTCCGATGAGCCGCGAGATCTCGTGCGTGCGCCCGCCGATCTTGCCGCGGATCGACTCCCTGTCGGACCTGGAGTGGGTCGAGCGGGGGAGCATCGAGTACTCCGCGGTCACCCAGCCTTCGCCGCTGCCGCGGCGCCACCGCGGGACACCGGGGGTGACGGAGGCGGTGCACAGTACTCGAGTGCGGCCGAACTCGACGAGGACGGAGCCCTCGGGATGGTCGGTCCAGGAGCGGGTGAACTTCACGGGGCGCAGCTCATCGGCCGCGCGCTTGTCGGGTCGAGTCATCTCCACCAGCGTACGGGAACGAACAGGCGTGTGACACACTGGTTGCTGCTCCTCCGCCCCTCGGCGGGGGCCGCGTTCGAGCGGCGACCGTGCTCTGCGGCCGCACGGCTCGGCTTCGCACGAGTGGCGGAACTGGCAGACGCGCAGGATTTAGGTTCCTGTGCCCTCGGGCGTGGGGGTTCGAGTCCCCCCTCGTGCACAGGATTTCTTATCAGGACCCGGCAGGTGACTGCCGGGTTCTTGTCATGGCCGGACCCTTCGGCGATCAACGCCCGGATTGGACCCCCTTCGTCGGCTCGTCGGCATGTTCGTGAAGTCGGGGCTGTATGGCCTGAGGACGGGTGGCGCTCGCTGCGAGCTGCGCATCGTTGGACAATTGCCAGGTTTATCAGAAGTGATAATCTTGAGTCATGGATGAGACCGAGCACGCATATGCGGAGGCCAGCCTTGACCTGCGGGCCGTATTGGACTCGGCTGCGCGGCTTCAGGAACTGGTTCCGGATGCGGTCCTGGTGGGTGGCTCGGCCGCGGCGCTGTATGCCGGGCATCGAGATTCGTATGATCACGACCATGTAATGGCTGACCTGCGGGATCGGTTCGATGTCGTGCTCGAGGCGCTCGAGTCCGAGGGGGAGTGGGTCACCAATCGAGTGCGTCCGGGCAAGATCATCCTCGGCAGTCTCGGTGACATAGAGACCGGTGTACGGCAACTGATCCGCCGGCGGCCGTTGGAGACCGCCGAGATCGAGTTGGGCAGTGGTCGGGTGCTTCGGGTGCCCACGCCCGCCGAGACTTTGCGGGTGAAGGCGTTCTTGATCGTGCGGCGGAACCAGACCCGGGATTATCTCGACGTGGCGGCCTTGAGCGATCGATACGGCATCGAGCGCGCGGCAGCGGTCCTGGGCGGCATCGACGAGTTCTATGCCGATCAGGGCAGCGAAGAGGAGGGGGTCCGGTCGCAGTTGATCCGCCAGCTCAGCGAGCCGCGTCCGGCGGACTTCGGAGTCACCGCTGAGCTCGGCGCCTATCGCAACCTCAGCGAGCGGTGGACCCATTGGTCGAATGTGGTCGCCGCCTGTGCTGAACTTGCCGAGCAGATCGCAAGGGGATGAGCGATGGCACTTCGATTCCGAAACCTGAACGTCTCACCGGACGATCCAGTGGAGCGATGGCCGGTCGAGGCCGTCCAGACCGCGCTGGAGCGCGGCTCGGTGCGGGACTGGCAGCGGCTGATCCAGGCCATCGACCGCGATCCCTGGGGCAAGACCGCCCGCCAGGTCGAGCACGTTCTGACCTACAGCCGCCCCTACGGTGTCGCGAACCTGATGGAGCGGGTGCTGCAGAGCGCCCGGACAGGTGCCGAACGCGCCGAGCGTGAAGTCGTGGCCGGGAGGATCACGCAGGCCATAGCCGACTCGGGACTGACACGCGCCGATTTCGCCTCGCGTATCGGGACCTCGGTCTCCCGCCTGTCGACCTATGCCACCGGCAAGGTCGTGCCGTCGGCGGCGCTCATGGTGCGCATTGAGCGGGTCGCCGCGGAGGCAGCTCGTCAGAAAGTCGCAAAATCAGGGCCGTGACCTGGGGTGACGGGTTCAGGTAGGCGGTTGCCAGGTGCACGGACTTCCTCATCCGGGTCCGGCAGGACCACCCGCCGGACCCGTTCCGGTGCCGTCGCCCGGCCGGTTCGAGGCCCGCGAACCGCCCCTCGCCCAAGGGGCGGCCGGGCCGGCGCCTCGAGACGCCGCGGGAAGCGGCGCGAGGACCGGGCGAAGCGTTCCGGACAAGCCGTCGTTTCGCAACGCCTCGATGCGAGAACCGAGGCATTGCCGGGAGCCGCCTACCGCCGCGACCTCCCGGCGTCGGTCCCGGAGGCGGCCGGTCGCGCGGGCCGGGACCGCCGAGAGGGCCGTCGGACGCGAGCCGATCCCCGCGACTACGGGCCGGGCGCAGGCCCCGCCGGGGCGGCGAGGTACCGCGGCCCCGGTGTCCACCTGCGCACGCCGCGGGAGAACGCCATGCAGAACGCGGCGATGGCGAGCACGCAGGCGGCGGCAGCGGCGAAGGACATCGCCACCAGGGCGGGCGCCAGGACCGCTTCGTGACCGGTGAGGTCCGCGTCGTTCAGCCAGTCGAGCGAGAGCTGGACCCACAGCAGCGAGCCCGCGGCTGCGACGCCGGCCCAGATCGCGGTGTGGACGCGGGCCCAGGCCCGTCCCCGCCGCAGCCCCACGATCGAGACGGCGGCCGGCAGCGCGAGCGCGAGCACGACGACGAGCGAGAGGACGAGCTCCGGCAGGTGCTCACCGAGCAGCAGCTCGGCGAGCGTCGGCTCCGGCTGCTCGGTGCTGGACGCCAGGTCCCCACGGGCCTCGGTGATCGAGGCGTTGACCGTCGTCAACGAGGTCAGCGCGATCAGTCCGACGGCGATCTGCAGCAGCGGCACGGACACCGGCCGCTTCGCCGGACGCTCGGATTCGGCCACGGCGACCGAACCCGGCGGGACCGTGCCGTGCGGCGCGGTCTCGACCTCGACCTCGCCGCGTCGGATGCGGTTGACGAGGATCCACCGCCGCGTGGGCCCGGCGCACAGCAGCCGCAGCAGCGAGCCGTAGACACCGGCCTGGACGGCGCCGATGACCAGCGTCGGCAGTGTGTGCTCGAGGTTCTCCAGCGCGGCGACGATCATGAGGACCGCCACCGGCAGGCCGATGGAGGATCCGATCACCGGCCAGACCCACGCCCAGCGCCTGCCTCGGCCGAGGTTGACCGGGAAGAGGACCGACAGCGCCGTGACGGCGACGGCGCCGACCAGCCCGAGCACACCGACGGGGCTGGGAGCCGTCGCGAGGTGCACGGCGGAGTAGATCTCGCCGGCGGCGGCGAGCGCCACGAAGACCCACAGCACGGCCTGCGCGGCGGTGACCGCGCCCGGTTTGGTCATCGACAGCTGCACGAGCCGCGGCGGCCGGCCCGCGGCCGGAGGGGAGGGAGGCTGGTGCGCGGGCTGCCGCGGCGGCGGGAAGGACATGGGGGTGATCCTCAACATCGATCGGTTTGGATCCCGCCTAGGTTAGCGGAGCCCGGCCAAGACGCCCGGACGCCGGTTCCGCCGCTCCCGACCGCCGGGTAACTGACTCACCGGTAGATGCGCACCAGCCCCTAGGCCAGCAATTATGGCGAAACGTGACGGATTCATCGCTCTTCGGGTATAAACAGGAGCATGGGGCTCGCCAGCGAACTGACGGCGGTCGGCATGTGGATACTTCCGGCCGAGGATTTCGAGCTGCTCGTACTCGGCGTCTTGGCGGCCCTGTTCTACGCAGCGGTGCACGCGGCGATCTTCCCCTGGCGCAAATGCCGCTGGTGCGACGGCTCGGGGAAGCGGTTCTCCCGGCGCACGTGGTACCAGCCCCGCACGTACCGGCCGTGCTGGTGCTGCCACGGCACCGGCAAGCACCTGCGCCTGACCAGGCGCAAGATCACGCGCCGCCGCGAAGGGCGGTGACCGCGCCGCGGGCACGCCATCGCGCCGGGCCCCGAACCGCCGGCGGGAACCCGGTCCGCGCGGCGTCAGTCGAGGCCGAGCTGCTTCTTGAGGCGGGCGACGTGGCCGGTGGCCTTCACGTTGTACTGCGCCAACGCGACCGTGCCCGTCTCGTCGATGACGAACGTCGAGCGGATCACGCCCTGGACCGTGCGGCCGTAGTTCTTCTTCTCGCCCCACGCCCCGTACGCCTCGAGCGCCTTGTGCTCGGGGTCGGACAGCAGCGGGAACGTCAGGCCGTCGCGCTCGACGAACTTCGCCAGGTCGGCGGGCTCGTCGGGACTGATCCCCAGCACCGCGTACCCGGCCTGCTGGAGCCCCGCGAGGCTGTCGCGGAAGTCGCAGGCCTCCTTCGTGCAGCCGGGGGTCATGGCGCGCGGATACGCGTAGAGGATGACCTTGCGGCCCTGCAGGCTCGACAGGGTCACCGTGTCACCGGTGTCGGCGGTCAGCGTGAAGTCAGGTGCGGCGTCACCAGGCTGAAGTCGTACGTTCACAGCAGGGAACACTACCGTCCGTCCCTGACAATCCCCTGGGAGCTCGCTCGACGGTAGCTGCGCGCACTCGACTGGACACGAGGCGCCCGCTTAACGCAAAATGATTGCAATAGCCCAATGGTGGACGCTTGAAGCCACCTGCCGGCGCCCCGCATCCGGCGCGGCCCCGGCCCCTACCCCCGTCGAAAGGCGGCGACGCCCATGTCCGAGCTCGCACTGCACATACCCAACGGCATCGTCGACATCCCCACCTCACTGGCGTTCGGCCTAGTCGCGGTCCTCGCGGTCGGCGCCTGCACCGTGGCGGCCCGCCGCGGCCTCGACGAGCGGCTCGTCCCGCTCGCGGGCCTGGCCACCGCGTTCATCTTCGCCGCCCAGATGCTCAACTTCCCGGTCGCCGCCGGCGTCTCGGGCCACCTGCTCGGCGGCGCCCTCGCCGCCGCGCTCCTCGGGCCGTGGCTCGGCGTGCTGTGCGTGACCGTCGTGATCGCCGTCCAGGCGCTGCTGTTCGCCGACGGCGGCGTCACCGCCCTGGGCCTGAACGTCGTCAACATGGCCGTCATCGCCACCGTCGCCGCCTACGGCGTCATCGCCCTGGCCTTGAAGCTCCTCCCGCGCACCCGCGTCGGCCTCACGGTCGCGGTCTTCGCGGCCTCGGTGGTGAGCGTCGTCGCCGCCTCGGCCGGGTTCGTCCTCCAGTTCGCGATCGGCGGCGAGGCCCCCGGCCAGACGCTCGGCGAGGTCGCCGGCGCGATCCTGTCCGTGCACGTCCTCATCGGCGTCGGCGAAGGCGCCATCGCCGCCGCGGCCGTCGTCGCCGTCGCCCTCGCCCGCCCCGACCTCGTCCACGCCCTCAAAGGAGCCCGGCTCGCCGAGGCCCCGACCGCGAAGGAGACCGCCCGCCCATGACGACCTCACGGTTCACACTGATCGGGGCGCTGGTCGCCCTCGTCCTGGCCGGCGGCGTCGCCCTGTTCGCCTCCTCCTCGCCCGACGGCCTCGAATCGGTCATGCTCGAAGGCTGCGAGACCGGCGCCGACGGCGAGATCACCGGCGGCGAATGCACCCTCCAGCAGGCCGGCGGGCACGAGATCGGCGGCCCCCTGGCCGACTACGGCATCAGCTTCGTCGGCTCCGAGACCCTCGGCGGCTCGCTCGCCGGGATCCTCGGCGTCCTGCTCGTCCTCGGCCTCGCCACCGGCCTGTTCCGGCTGCTCGCCCGCGGCGGGAAGGCCGACGCGGGAAGCGGCGGGGCGTGAACGGCGCCGAAGGGCTCTACCGGCCCGGGGCGAGCCCGCTGCACCGGCTCGCCCCGCAGGCCAAGCTCACGGCGCTGGTGGCGCTCACCTTCGCGGTCGTCGCCACCCCGCGCGAAGCGGTGTGGGCCTTCGGCGTCTACGCCGCGCTGCTGGCGGGCCTGTTCGCGCTCGCCCGCGTCCCGGCGGGATGGATCGCCTCCCGGAGCCTGGTCGAGGCGCCGTTCGCGCTGCTGGCGCTCGCGTTCCCGTTCCTGGGCGGCGGCGAGACCGTCCACTGGGGCCCGGTGGAGCTGTCGGTCGAAGGCCTGTGGGCCGGGTGGAACCTCATCGCCAAGGCCACCCTCGGGGTGTGGGCCGCGCTGCTGCTCGCCGCCACCACGCCCGTCGCGAGCCTCCTCGCCGGGCTGACGCGGCTGCGCTGCCCGCAGATCCTCCTCCAGATCACCGCGTTCGCGATCCGCTACGCCCACGTGAGCGCCGCCGAAGTCGCGCAGATGCGGCGCGCCCGCCTCGCCCGCTGCGACGACCCGCGCTTCCTGTGGCAGGCCGGGGCGCTCGCCCGCAGCCTCGGCGTCGTCTTCATCCGCTCCTACGAACGGGGCGAACGCGTCTGGCAGGCCATGGCCGCCCGCGGCTACACCGGGCGGCTGCCGCTCGACGTCGGCCCCGCCGGCGCCGGCATCGGCCAGTGGAGCGCCGCCATGGCCGTCCCCGCCGTCGCCGCGGGCGTCGCCCTCTGGGCGGCGGTGGGCGCATGAGCGCGCTGACCGTCGCCGGGCTCCGGCACGCCTACCCCGACGGGCACCGCTCCCTCGACGGCGTCGACCTGCGCGTCGAAACCGGTGAGCGCGTGGCCGTTCTGGGCCCCAACGGGGCCGGGAAGACCACGCTCATGCTCCACCTCGTCGGGCTCCTCGACGCCGCCGAAGGGACCGTCGCCGTCGGCGACCTGACCGTCGAGAAGCGGCACCTCGCCGAGATCCGCCGCCGCGTCGGCATCGTCTTCCAGAGCCCCGACGACCAGCTGTTCATGCCCACCGTCGCCGACGACGTCGGCTTCGGCCCGGCCAACCTCGGCCTCGAGGGCGCGGCGCTGCGGCGGCGGGTCGACGCCGCGCTCGCCGACGTCGGCCTCACCGAGCTCGCCGACCGGCCCCCGCACCACCTCTCGGTCGGGCAGCAGCGGCGCGCCGCGCTCGCCGGCGTCCTCGCCATGCGCCCCGAGATCGTCGTCCTCGACGAGCCGAGCGCCGGCCTCGACCCGGCCGCCCGCCGCGAACTGGCCGCCGTCCTGCACCGCACCGCCCCCACGCTCCTGCTGGTCACCCACGACCTGCCGTACGCGCTGCAGCTGTGCGAGCGGGCCGTCGTCCTCGACGGCGGCCGCATCGTCGCCGACGCGCCGACCCCCGCGATCCTCGCCGACGCCGCCCTGCTCGAGCGGCACCGCCTCGAGCTGCCGTTCGGCTTCTCCCTGGAGGCGGCGCTCGCCGCCGAAGGCTGAACGGGCGGGCGCCTCGGCGCCCGGACGCCGGATGCGCCGAACGGCGCCTCAGGAGCCGTTCGCGATCGCCGCCTCGACCTCGGCGACGAAGTCCGCCGGGTCGACCTCCTCGCCGCCCACCTTCACCGTCGGCGTGCCCGACACGCCCTGGTCCCCGGTGGCCGACTCGGTCCCGGCCTGCACCCAGCCCTTGTAGGCGCCGTCCGCGACGCACTGCTCCCAGTCCGAGCCGAGGCCGACGTCGGCGCCGATCGAGGTCAGCTCGTCGTCGCTCAGCCCCTGCGAGTTCTCCGCCGGCTGGTGCTCGTACAGCGCCACGGTGTAGTCCAGGAACTCCTGCTCGCCGACGTCGGCCGCGCACACCGCCGACGCGGCCGCCCGCGTCGAGTACTCGGTGCCCTGCGAGAGCCGGTCGAGGATCGCGATTGGGTGGTAGTTCACCGTCACCGAGCCCGCGTCGACCCACGCCTGGATGTTCCCGGCGTACGTCGACTCGAACTGCTTGCACGCCGGGCACAGGTAGTCGAGGTAGATGTCGACCTCGACGGGGCCCGAGCCGATCTGGACCGCGTACGAGTCCGTGGTGGCCGCCGCCGGGTCGTTGACCTCGTAGCCGGAGTCGCGGTTCAACCAGATCCCGAGGCCCAGCAGGCCTCCGATGAGGACGACGGCGCCGCCGATCGCCACTCCGAACAGGACCTTCTTCCGTCTGGCCTCGGCCGCCCGCTGCCTCCGCAGGGCCTCGGCGGCCTGCCTGCGCCCGGACTTCCCCATGCCGATCAACACCTCTCTCAAACCTGTGCTCGATCCACGAGGCGGATTCGAGTACGCTCGGCGGCGATGCCTCGCCTCGACCCGGTCCGCCTCGGCCCGCTGACGTTCGCAGCGGCCGTCATCGGCGTGCTGTGGGCCGCACCGGCCTTCCCGCACGCGCTCGCGACCGGCTCCGAACCCGCCTCGGGCGACGTCCTCGACTCCCCTCCGGGCGAGGTCATCGTCGAGTTCAACGAGCCAGTCACCCCCGTAGACGCGGCCACCGGCGTCGTCGCTCCCGATGGTGACCGAGTCGACACGGGCACCGAGCTCGGCGACGGCGGGGACGAGATGGTCATCGCGATGGATGCCGACCAGGAAGGCACCTACCTCGTCGGCTACCGCGTCGTCTCCGACGACGGGCACCCCATCTCCGGGACCTTCACCTTCGCCGTCGGCCACGAGACCGAGGCCCCCGGCGCCGAGGCGCTCGCCGCCGAGACCGACCCGCTCGTCCAGGCCCTGCTCTACGCCGACCGCGGCCTCGGCTACGCCGGGCTCGCCCTCGCGCTCGGCGCCGGCGTCCTCCTCGCCGTCGGCGCCCGGCCCCGCGACTTCGCCGCCCGCCTCGTCGCGACCGGCCTCAGCGCCGTCGCCGCCACCGCCGTCGCCGGCATCGTCCTCCAGGCCGCCTACGAGTCGGGCGTCGCCGTCTCCGGCGTCGACGCCGCCGCCCTGCAAGCGGTCATGTCCTCCAACTTCGGCCTGGCCGCGCTGCTGCGGCTCCTGCTCGTGCTGCTCGCGCTGCCGCTGCTGCGCCTGCTGACCACCGGCGAGGCGCCCGGTAGGCCCGTCCTCGCCGGACTCGTCGGCGCGGCCCTGGGGCTGACGGCGACCTGGCCGCTCGCCGGGCACCCCATGGCCACCGAGCCGGTCGCCCTCGCCTTCGCCGCCGACTGGATCCACGTCGCGGCCGCCCTCGCCTGGGCCGGCGGCGTCGCCGTCCTGCTCATCCTCGCCTGCCACCGGCGCGGCGAGGTCCCCGAGGACGGCCGCCGCTTCTGGGTCGCGCTCGTGCCGTGGCTGCTCGCCTGCGTCGTCGCCGCCGGCCTCGCCGGTGCCCTGCTCCACATCGACTCGGTCGAGGCGCTCACCGACACCACCTACGGGCGCCTGGTCGCGCTCAAGGCCGCCCTCCTGACCGTCATCGTCGCCGTCGGCCTGTTCACCCGCCGGGCGACGCTGCGCGGCGCCGCGGGCCGCACCGCCCTGCGGCGCCTGGCGGGCGCCGAAGTGGCCCTGGCCGCGGCGATCCTCGCGGCCGTGGTGGTGCTCGTGCAGGCCGTGCCCGCCAAGACCGCGCTGCTGGAGACCGAGCAGGGCCCGACGTCCGCCGAGTCGACCGGTACCTCGACGCTGGTCACCACCGACGTCTTCTCCGGGCAGCTCGCCCTCGAACCGGGGCGGCCCGGCCCGAACTCGGTGCGGATCATCGCCACCGGGCTCGACGGGCAGCCGTTCGAGGCCGTCGAATGGGAGGCCTCCTACGGCCTCGAAGGCGCCGAGGCGGCGACGCTGCGGCTCATCGAACTGCGCGGCGGCATCCTCGGCGGCGAGGTGAGCCTGACCGAGGCCGGGCGGTGGGTGTTCGTCTTCACCCTCACCGACGCCGCAGGGAACACCGCGACGGCCGAGGCCGCCGTCGACATCGCCTTACCAGTCGCCGAAGGCGTCCCGCGTGTTCTGGGCGAGCCGCTCGCACCACTGCTCGAGGTCGCGCCCGAGGTGCTCGGCCAGGAACCGCGCGGTGTAGTTCGCCAGCGCCGGGTGGTTCCGGTGGCCGCGCACCGGCACCGGCGCCATGAACGGCGCGTCGGTCTCGACCAGGACCAGCTCGGCGGGGGCGGCACCGGCCGCCCCGCGCAGCGACTCGGCGTTCTTGAACGTCACGTTCCCCGCGAAGCTCATGTGGAAGCCGCGCCGGGCGCACTCGGCGGCGAGCGCGGCATCGCCCGAGAAGCAGTGCATGACCACCCGGTCCGGCGCGCCCTCCTCGTCCAGGATCGACAGGACGTCGGCGTGGGCGTCGCGGTCGTGGATCACCAGGGCCTTGCCGCGGCGCTTGGCGATCTCGATGTGGGCGCGGAAGGACGCCTGCTGGGCGGCCCGGCCGGTCTCGTCGGTGCGGTAGTAGTCCAGTCCGGTCTCGCCGAGCGCGGCGACGCGGGGGAGCGAGGCGAGCTCGTCGACGGCGGCGAGCGCGCCGTCGAGGTCGGCCAGGAGCGGGGCCTCGTTGGGGTGGAGCGCGACCGCGGCCAGGACGCGGCCGTCGGCCTCGGCGAGGGCGGCGGCCCAGCGGGAGGAGGCGACGTCGGTGCCGACCTGGACGAGCGTCGCGACCCCGGCGGCCTCGGCCTGGTCGACGAGTCCGCGGACCTCCTCGCTCCCCGGCTCGGGCGCGACCGACTCGTCGACCGGGTACCCGGCGGCGACGATGTCGAGATGCGTGTGGGTGTCGGCGATCGGAGCCGGAAGCGGCTCGGGACTGGGTGCCGGATCGGGTCGGTACACGCCTCAACCATGCCACGCCGGCCCCGCGGCGGGACCGAGCGGGACCGGCGGACTCGCCCAAACGCCTGCGATGCCCTCGTCGTAACATCGACTTCACATTCCCGACATAACAATCTGACAGCCGGGTTCTAGCTTGGCGAGCAACCGTATACCGGTCGTGGACACCACACACACCGCCTCCACGGCTCCGCCGCGGCCCTCGCCGCGGCGCCGAACCCCCACACCCCCTCGGCGGGTGTCGCCGACGCCCGCCCCCGTACCCCGCGCCGAAACGAGCCGCCCATGACACGTGACCTCGCTTCCCGTCGAAACCGAGCCGCGGCGCTCCAGCAGCGCCGCCCGACGGACCAGACCGACCCCGCCCCGCACGCGATGCTCGTCACCGTCGAATGGCGAGGCGAGAAGTACCAGGCCGCGCCCTTCGCCGGCGGCGCCGCGTGGGAGCTGTTCTCGGCGCTGCCGCGCCCCGACTTCGTCCCCAACCCCCGCCCCGGCACGGAGTACCCGCACCGCTGGTTCGCGAGCGCGGGGGAGGTGCTGCGCGACGGCGTGCCGGTCAGCGTCGGCGACGAGCGCTCCATGATGGTGCCGCTCGCGCCCGGCTTCGACCTGGAGTACGTGCGGCGGCTGACGCAGACCCCCCACCTGGACCCGGCCGCGCGCCTCCTGCTCGACCGGGTGCGGCGGTCCTCGCCGCTGGTCGAGGGCGAGCCGATGGAGCGGCCGCTGACCGCGGCGCAGGCGGTGCGCATGATGGAGACCGCCGCCGTCCCCGGCGGCTTCTGCTACCGGCACAGGGACATCGCCTACCTGCGCACCCCCTCGGGGCGCAGCATCCTCGGCGGGGAGACCGAACCGGGCGACCAGCGGGTGTTCGCACTGCGGTGGCCGGTGGCCTCCCCCGAGGACTACCACGCGCCGGTCGCCCCCGAATACGAGGGCCTGGCCGCCATGCCGTCGTCGGACCGGCGCGGCATGCCGGTGCTGGGCACCGGGTTCGCGCTCTCGTCGGGGCACCTGCTGCCCGAGTACGTCACCGCCGACATGGTCGACCTGCCGCTCCCGGAGGGAGCGAAGCTGCTGGCGTACACCACCGACGGCTCGGAGACGGAGCTGTTCGCCTACGCGGACCGGCAGTGGACGCCGCTGAGCGCCGACCGGCGCGTCGCGATCCCCGGCGTGGAGGCCGGGCGGGCGGTGCCGGTGCGCCGGATCCTCAGGGAGGTCACGAAGGCGGTCTGGAAAGGCGTCCCCGGTTCGCTGGTCGACGCCGACGAGGAGTGGGGCCGCTTCCGGCTCTCCAGGCCGAGCCCCGACGCGCTGTCGCGCACCGGCGCCGAGCCCGTCAGGCGCGGGGTGTACGAGAAGTGGACGGCCCGCAGCGAGCTGAGTCGGCCCGGGTGAGCGGCCCCGCCGACGGCCGCGGCCCCCGCGCCCCGGACGGGGCGCGGGGGCCGCGGCCGTCGCCTCACGCGTTCAGCCGCTCGATCTCGTCATCCACGATGGACGGGTCGAGCTTGGCGAAGATCGGGACGGGCTTCTCCAGCGGCGTCCCCGAGCGCACCGGCACCGACTCCCACGCCGGGACGTCCGAGTAGTCGCCGGTCAGGATCGGGTACGTCCCGTCGATCGCGCCGCCCTCGTCGAGATCGGCGACCTCCTCGACGCGCGGCATCGGCGCGAAGACGCCCTCGCCGCCGAGCAGCTCGTACACCCGCTGCGAGGAGTGCGGCAGGAACGGGCTCATGATCGTCTTCAGGTCGCTGACGGCCTGGAGCACCGTGTGCAGGACCGTGCCCTGCCGCTTGGGGTCCTCCTTGAGTTTCCACGGCGCCGTGTCGGCCAGGTACTTGTTGGCCGCGGCCACCGTCTTCATCGCCTCGCCGATCGCCGCGCGCACCTTGTTGGCGCCGATGAGCCCCCCGACCGTGTCGAAGGCCTCCCGGGTGGCGGCCAGCAGCTCGCGGTCGACCTCCTCCAGCTCCCCGGCCTCGGGGATCGCCCCGAAGTTCTTCGCGGCCATCGCCACCGAGCGGTTCACCAGGTTGCCCCAGCCGGCCACCAGCTCGTCGTTGTTGCGCCGCAGGAACTCCGCCCACGTGAAGTCCGAGTCCTGGTTCTCCGGCCCGGCCGCGCAGATGTAGTAGCGCAGCGCGTCCGGCGAGTACCGCTCCAGGAAGTCGCGGACGTAGATCACCACGCGCCGCGAGGAGGAGAACTGCTTGCCCTCCATCGTCAGGAACTCCGAGGAGACCACCTCGGTCGGCAGCTCGAGCCGCCCGAGTGCGCCCGGCTCGCCGCCGGCGGCGCCCTCGCCGTTGTTGCCCAGCAGCATCGCCGGCCAGATCTCGGAGTGGAAGACGATGTTGTCCTTGCCCATGAAGTAGTACGAGACCGCCTCCGGGTCCGACCACCACCGCTTCCACGCCTCGGCGTCACCGGAGCGCCGCGCCCACTCGATCGAGGCCGACAGGTAGCCGACGACGGCGTCGAACCACACGTACAGGCGCTTGTCGGGCCGGTCGACCCAGCCGGGCAGCGGGATCGGCACGCCCCAGTCCAGGTCGCGCGAGATCGGCCGCGGCTGCAGGTCCTCCAGGAGGTTCTTGGTGAAGCGGACGACGTTCGTGCGCCACCCCGTCCGCGTGTCCAGCCACGCGTTCAGCGCGTCGGCGAACGCGGGCAGGTCCAGGAAGAAGTGGTCCTCCTCGACGAACTTCGGCGTCTCGCCGTTGATCCGCGAGACCGGGTCGATCAGGTCGGTCGGGTCGAGCTGACGCCCGCAGTTGTCGCACTGGTCGCCCCGCGCCGATGCGAAGCCGCAGTGCGGGCATGTGCCCTCGATGTAGCGGTCCGGCAGCGTCCGCCCCGTCGACGGGCTGATCGCGCCCAGCGTCTTCTTCTGGAGGAGGTAGCCGTTGTCGTCGAGCGTCGTGAACAGGTCCTGCACGGTCCTGTAGTGGTTGCCGGTCGTGGTGCGCGTGAACAGGTCGTAGGACAGGCCCAGCGCGTCCAGGTCCTCGACGATGACCCGGTTGTACTTCGCGGCCGCCTCCCCGGGCTTGAGGCCCTCGGCGTCGGCCTGCACCAGGATCGGCGTGCCGTGCTCGTCGGTGCCCGAGACCATGAGCACCTGGTGACCGCGCATGCGCATGTAGCGGGCGAAGACGTCGGCGGGCACCCCGAAACCGGCTACATGTCCGATGTGGCGAGGGCCGTTGGCGTAAGGCCAGGCCAGCGCGGTCAATACGTGAGTCATGCGCCCCATGATAGAGGCCCCGTCCCCGCGCCCACCAAGGTCCGAGCCCCACCCGCGCCCCCCGACACGGCGAGTCTCCCCCGATTCCGCCCTGCGGGACGCTTTCGGTGATGCAATACCGGTATGTCCAGAACTCACCGCGCGGTCGAGACCGAGACCGGCGCCCGCCCCGGCGCGCAGCGAACGCCGGGAACGCAGCGGGACCCCATCGGCTCCCAGACCGAGGGCATGGAGGCGATCCGCGCGGTGTGGGAACGGGCCGCCGACGCCCGCGGACGCCACGCCAGGCCCGTCCCGGCGCCGCAGCCCCGGCCCGCGCGCCTCGCCCCCGCCCTGCTCGGCATCCTCGTGTGCGCGTGCCTGCTCATGTTCCTCGCCTGGGTCAGCGCCCCCGCCCTGTGGATGACCATGGGCCACGGCCAGACCGGCACCGTCACCGTCACCGCCTGCACCGGCGAGGTCGCCCCCGGCTGCACCGGCGTGTTCGAGACCGACACCTGGGCCAAGGAACTGCGCCTGACCGGCGAGGTCACCGCCGCCGACATCGGCCGCGAACTCCCGGCCCGCGCCACCGGCCCGGGCACCTCCAGCGCCTACGTCGGCGGCGCCGGCGGGCTCCTCCTGCGCTGGGCGCCGGCCGTCGCGCTCTACATGGGCTGCGGCTTCGCGCTCGTCGCCGCCAGCGGCGCCACCCGCCTGTACGAGCGGCGCGGCGCGGCCATCGGCATGTGCTGGGCGGCCGCCGTCGCCGTCTGGCTCGCCGCGATGGCCTTCGCGTGGTGAGGCTGTAACCGTGCCCACCGCCGGGCACTGCCGCTGCGAGCAGCGCCGGGCGCGCCGTAGAGTGGGACCCGCCCCCGGTTTGTACGCCTCCATGCCGCCGCTGCGGCGCGCCCAAGTGAATTGACCGTCCTTCCCTCCTTGCAGGGCTCCTCGGGAGACAGCGTGAGTGCATCTTCGAAACCGGTGGCGCAGACCTGGTTCGGACCCATCACCGCCGTGCAGCGGCGCGCCATGTTCGCGCTCGTGCCGGTGGCCGTCGCCTTCGGCCTCGTCGTCGGCCTGGCCTTCCTGCCGCTCGCCAGCGGCTTCGGCGGCATGGCCAAGGTCGGCTCCGAATCCGTCCTCGAGCTCCCCGACGACCTCGTCCTGCCCCCCGCCCCCGAGACCTCGACGCTGTACGCCGCCGACGGCGAGACCGTGATCGCCACCTTCGGCGACCAGTACCGGGTCGAGCTCGAGTACGAGCAGATCCCCGACTCGGTCAAGGACGCGCTCGTCGCCACCGAGGACTCGAACTTCTACGAGCACAACGGCGTCGACCCCGAAGGCGTCATGCGGGCCCTGGTCACCAACGTCGCCGCCGGGGAGGTCACCGAGGGCGCCTCGACCATCACCATGCAGTACGTCCGCCAGGTCCTCTCCTACACCGCCACCACCCCCGAGGAGGTCGCCGCCGCCAGCGAGGTGACCGTGGAGCGCAAGGTCCAGGAGATGGGCTACGCCCTCGCCCTCGAAGAAGAGATGCCCAAAGAAGACATCATCACGAACTACCTCAACACCGTGTACTTCGGCCACGGCGCCTACGGCATCGGCGCCGCCGCCCAGGTCTACTACGGCAAGGTGCCCGCCGACCTGACCGTCGCCGAGGCCGCCATGCTGGTCGGCCTGATCCAGTCGCCCAGCGCCTACGACCCCATCGACGGCTCCACCGAGGCCGCCCAGGCCCGCCGCGACCACGTCCTGGACCGCATGGTCCAGACCGGGGCCCTCACCGAAGCCGAAGGCGCGGAGGCCAAGGCCACCGAGCTCGGCATCAACCCCCAGGAGGCCAACAACACCTCCGGCGGCGCCATCGACTCCGAGTACGGCTTCTTCGTCGACTACTTCGAGCAGTGGTGGCAGCAGCAGGAGGACTTCGGCGAGACCGCCGACGAACGCAAGGCCCGCCTCTACCGCGGCGGCTACGAGATCGTCTCCACCCTCCACGTCGACCTCCAGGACACCGCCCAGGACGCCATCGAGCGGCAGCTCGAGACCGGCTCGGAGTTCGCGCTCGGCAGCGTCGTCATCGAACCGGGCACCGGGGCGATCGAGGTCATGGCCGTCAACCGCAACTACTCCAACGACATCTCCGAGAACGGCCCCAACACCTCCAACGACGACTACAAGGGCACCTACCCCAACACCACCAACCCGCTCTTGAGCGGCAACTCCGCCGTCCCCGGCTACCAGGCCGGGTCCTCGTTCAAGATCTTCACCATGATCGCCGCCCTCGAAGCGGGCATGCCGCTGTCGACGTCGATCTACTCGCCCTACCAGTACACCTCCCAGTACGTCGTGGGCGACGGCGCGGCCTCCTGCGGGAACTACTGGTGCCCCAAGAACGCCTCCGCCTCCGAGGTCGGCGACTACGACATGTGGACCGGCTTCGGCGAATCGGTCAACACCTACTTCGTGCAGCTGGCCGAACGCGTCGGCGTCGCCAACGCCATCGACGTCGCCATGCGCCTCGGCGTCGACTTCCGCAACACCAAAGACCTCGGCCTGGTCACCGGCGAGGCCGCGAACAGCTTCGGGCCGTTCACCCTCGGCGTCACCCAGGCCACGCCCATGGACATGGCCGCCGCCTACGCCGCCCTGCCCGCCGACGGCCTCTACTGCGAACCGATCCCGGCCACCTCGGCGGCCACCAGCACCGGCGACACCATCGCGTTCCCCAGCACCTGCAACCAGGCCATCGACACCGAGGTCGCCCGCGCCGCCGTCGACGCCGCCCGCTGCCCCACCGGCGACGGCGCCGTCAAGGGCGAATGCACCTGGGGCACCGCCGAGCAGGTCGGCGACGCCGTCGACGGCCCCGTCGCCGGCAAGACCGGCACCACCGACTCCAACTCCACCAACTGGTTCGTCGGCTTCACGCCCAACGCCGCCGCCGCCGCGTTCGTCGCCGACCCCGACAGCCCGCAGCACTTCGTCGGCACCGCCAACCTCGGCAAGCCGGCCAACGCCGTCGCCGACATCCTCGCCTACCAGTGGGACGAGGAGGGCGAAGGCGAGTTCACGCCGCCGAGCGACCTGGTGCGATAGCGCCCGGCCTGATCCACGGGCCGGGCCCCGCCCCCGTAGACTCACCCCGGTGAGCGCCACCGCAGTCCGGCCCGCAGCGCCGCCCGCCGCCTGGCGGCCGGCCCTGCCCCCAGGGCCGCTCCCCAGCGTCCGGGCCCGCCTCGCGAGCGGCCCCCCCTCCGACGGCCGCCGCGCCCTGATCGTCACCCTCGGCGTCACCGCGCTCGCCGCCGTGCTGCGCCTGATCGGGCTCGACCACCCCAAAGGCCTCATCTTCGACGAGGTCTACTACGCCCAGGACGCCCACACGATGCTCGCGCACGGCGTCGAATGGGACGCCGGCAGCGACGGCTCGGCCTACGTCGCCCACCCCCCGTTCGGCAAGTGGATCATCGCCGCCGGGGAAGGCCTGTTCGGCTTCGACGAGATCGGCTGGCGCATCAGCGCCGTCGCCGCCGGCGTCGCGGGCGTCGCGATCCTGACGCTCCTGGTGCGCCGGCTCACCGGTTCGACCATGCTCGGCGGCACGGCCGGACTCCTGCTCGCCGTCGAAGGCAGCCACTTCGTGCTCTCGCGCGCCGCACTGCTCGACATCTTCTTGGCGACGCTCATCCTCGCCGCCATGTACTGCCTCGTCCACGACCGCGACTGGCGCCGCGCCGGCTGGCTCGCCGCCGTCGAAGACGGGCTCGACCCGCGGCGCGAGCGCCCCCGGCTCGGCGTCCCGTGGTGGCGCATCGCCACCGCCGTCCTGCTCGGGCTCGCCATGTCCACCAAGTGGAGCGCGCTGTGGTACATCATCCTGTGCATCGTGCTGTTCATCGTCTGGGACTGGCGGCTGCGCGTCGACGCCGGCGCCCGCAGGCCGCTGAGCGACACCCTCGTCTACGAGTTCGCCCACAACCTGTGGTTCGGCTTCCTCGCGATCGGCACCTACATGGCGACCTGGGCGGGCTGGTTCGCCAACGACACCGGCTCCTACCGGCACTGGCTGGCCGAGAACGGGCACACCGAGCCGCCCGTGATCGGCCCGCTCGTCAACTGGATCCAGTACCACCTGAGCGTCTACGAGTTCCACTCGGGCCTGTCCTCGGAGCACTCCTACCAGTCGGTGCCGTTCGAATGGCTGTTCAACCTGCGGCCGGTGGTCTTCTACTGGAGCTCGGACGTCCCGTGCGGCTCGGACCGCTGCGCCGCCGAGATCCTCCTGCTCGGCACGCCGCTGCTGTGGTGGGCGTTCGTGCCGGCGGTCTTGGCGGTGCTGGCCTGGGCGGTGTACAAGCGCGACTGGCGGGCCTGGTTCATCCTGGCGGGCGTCGGCGCGGGGATCATCCCGTGGTTCGCCTACCCCGACCGGACCATGTTCTTCTTCTACACCGCCCCCGCCGTCCCCTTCTTCATCGCCGCGGTCACCTGGTGCCTGGGCATGATCATCGGCCGCCACCGGCCCGGCGGCGCCGTCACGGCCTCCCCGGAGCGCCGCCTGACCGGCGCGCTCATCGTCAGCGCGTTCATCGCCGTGGTCGTGCTCTGCTTCGCCTACTTCTGGCCGATCTACACCGGCGAGGCCCTCGACTACGGCGAATGGCGCTCCAGGATGTGGCTCGACTCCTGGATCTGACCGCCTCCGCCCCGAGAGCCGCACCACACTCGGCGCCCGCGATCGCCGTGCGGCCCTGTGCTACAGTTGTCGGCGCTCGGGGCTTTGGCGCAGTTGGTAGCGCGTCTCGTTCGCAATGAGAAGGTCAGGGGTTCGAATCCCCTAAGCTCCACCACGGTGCTCGTTGGTGCTCGGTTGTCTATGGCGGTGGCCGAGCACCGTGAGCTATCATTCGCGACTGCGTGATCACTGGAAGACGCTGGTGTTGGATTTCGCGGTGTCGATACACTCATAGCCTTAGAGAGTGTTTAAGGCATTCTTAGGCTGATTTGTCGGTTTCAACTGGTGGCCGCCACGAGAGTTCGGTCCGTCCACTGAGTCTTCGGCTCATGAGGTCGATCATGGCCCAGTGGATGTGGGCGGCCGACCGTTCGGGCAGGGTCTCGTAGTCCCGGGCGAGCCTGCGGTGCTGTATGAACCACCCGAAGGTCCGCTCTACCGGCCATCGAGGTGTCGGCTCGAATCCCTTGGCCTGCCCCGGCTTCGGGGTGACCACAAGGTCGATCCCGGCCGCGTGGGCATGCTGGGCGACGCTCACCCGGTAGCCGTTGTCGACCAGCAGCGCGGCGACACTCGGATGATCTGCGGCGATGCGGTCGACCAGAGCCCGCCCACCGGCGGTGTCCGAGACGCTGGCGGCAGTGACGATGACGGCCAGGACGAGACCGAGCATGTCGGTGACAATGTGGCGCTTGCGGCCCTTGATCCGTTTGCCCGCATCGATTCCCTGGGCTCGCTCGGGCACGTTCGCGGCGGTCTTGACCGATTGGGCGTCGGCGATCGCCGCGCCCGGGCGCACGGCGCGGCCTGCGGCTTTGCGGGTCTTGGCGCGCAGGAGGCCGTGGAGGCGCTCGGCGGTGCCGTCGCGGTTCCAGGCCGCGAAGTACCAGTAGACGGTTTGGGGGGTGGGAAGTCGTGGGGCAGGTGACGCCGCTGCACGCCGGTGCGGTTGACGTACAGGATCGCGTTCACGATGTCCCTGAGCTGGTGCTTCGCTTCGGCCAAGCCGAGGCCGGCCGCGGCGCGGTCGCTCCGCCATTTAGTTACGACGGGTTCGATCAGCGCCCACTGCGCATCCGACACGTCCGAGGGGTACGAGGGCCGAGAATCGTTCATGCACAACCGAACGAGCACTCCCGGCCCTCAGTTACGGGCCTCCCTCAGATCCCGACCCATCGGGGCCAGACGCCCTCTAAGAGCTGGTTACAGGTTTCCGAGGGTGCGCGGCTGAGGATTGAGGGTCAGTCGGCCGGTCCTGGGTGGCCTGAGTTACGCAACACGCTGGCGACGAATGCGGTCTTGCCGTGTGTATATGCCTAGCGGTCGTGACCATGCTGGTCAGAGAGCTGACGTTTCAGGTCTTCGTAGCGTCGGGCAAGCGCATCATCGCTGCGAAGTGCGTCGCGGAACGCGATCTGGGCGATCCAGCGGGGGTGTCCGGAGGCATCCGGCTTGACGAAGAAGCGCCGCCACGCCCGACGGTCGGCCCGCGACCTGGCCCGATGAAGAGGTCGTCGAACAGGCCACGGCCGCCGGTCTCGACTGGCCGGTCGAGACGGCGTTCGCGGCCTCCAAGGACGGATGCAGACTCGACCGATTCCAGGTCAGGACCTGCAACGCCATCAGACGGCACACCGTCCGGGTGCGCGCCGCCCCGTGGCCGCCGCCCGGCTGCGGCATCGGACTGTCCGGGAGGAGTTTCACGGGGCCCCAGGAGAGGCGGCCACTGTAGTCCAGGCGGCCCGACGCCGCCCGTCGGGCCCGGTCGCTATTCGCGTGCGGTGGCGAGCGTCGTGGGGCGCGGGCGAGTGGCCACCGCGGCCGTGCACAGGGTGGCGGCTCCCACTACGAGGAAGGAGCCCGCGACGACGACGGCCGTCATCGTCCAGGGGACGACGGCGATCGGCACGCCGACCAGGCGGTCGATGGCGGCGCGGATCCCGAGCAGCGCTGCCCCCGCGGCCAGGCCGGAGAGCAGCAGCGCGATCGTCGCCACCGCCCACGACTCGATGAACGCCATCCGCAGCACCTGGGCTCGGCTCAGCCCGCTGAGCCGGGCCACGGCGAACTCCGTCTTGCGCTCCGAGGTCGCGATCACCACGGAGTTGATGACGGCGATCAGGGCGTAGAGACCGGACAGCCCCATGATGACGGCGTTGATCCTCCAGTTGAGGTCGTCTTGCGCCGACTTCGCCCGGGATATCGACTCGGCGACGGTGTACACCTCGCCGAGACCTGCCGCTCGGATCTCCATGCTTACGGCGTCGACGTCGGTTCCGGCTGCGATCCGGACGATGGTCTGCGTCGGCGCTTGCGCGAGCTGTTCGTCCGATACGAGGTCGCGGGGGAGAAGGAAGCCGTCGTAGGACAGGGAGGAGTCGAACACGGCGACCACCCGCAGCGTGACCTCGCGTCCTGCCACCGACGCCTCGATCGTGTCGCCGACCTCGTGGCCGTTGAAGCCGCGCTCGACGACGACGGTCTCGCCGTGCAGGTCGTCCAGGCTGCCGGCGGCCGGAGTCCGAGTATGCGTCTGCTGATACGCGGCCGGGTCCATTGCCAGGAAGCCGGTGTCCTCGCGCTCCACCGCCTCACCGCCCTCACCGTCGGGGTACCGCTCGATGAGGGTAACGGTCACGGGTGTCTGCGCGGAGGCCGCCGCCACCCCGGGGATCGAGGCGATTCGTGCCGTTTCCTCGGCCGTGGAGGTCACCACCAGGTCGCCGGCAATGTCCCTGGCCTGCTCCTCCTCGATGCCGTTGCTGATGGAGAGCAGCGTTCCGGTCAGTCCGATGAGCAGGCCCGACAGCACGATCAACGGTGCGGCGGTCGACGCCGTGCGCCGCACCGCGTCCCGCAGGTTGGCCGCGGCGAGACCACCCAACGTGGTGCCGCGCAGCACCAGGCCGACAGCGCGCCCCACCAGTGGCACGAGCAGCGGGCTGAGCATGCTGAGGCCGATGGCGCCGACCAGAGCGATGTTGGCCGACAACGCGATGGCCCCTTCAGGCGGCGCGTGCGCAGAGACGATCGCCATCGCCACGGCACCGCCCGTGAAGAGCAGTCCGACGATCCACCGGCCCGCCGTCATCACCCGCGCGGCGTCGCCGACGTCCCGCAGCGCGTCCAGCGGCCGGACGGTCGCGGCCCGACGCGACGCCGCGAACACCCCAGTGAGCGCCACGCCGATCCCGACGCCGAAGGACACCGCCAGGATCCAGTCGTGCCACTGCGCGGAGAACCCGGGCGGGATCAGCTCCAACACGACCAGGAGCCGGGACTGCGCCTCTTCGGCCAGGATCCCGAGCGGAACGCCGATGGCCGAGCCGAACAGGGCGAGCAGGAGCGCCTCGGACAGCAGCAGCCGGCGCAGCTGGCCTCTGCTGCCGCCGACGAGCCGCAGGAGGGCGAGGTCGCGCCGACGTTGCGCCACGGTGAACGCGAAGGTCGAGCTCACGATGAAGATGGCCAGGACATAGGCGATCCCCAAGGTGATGCCCAGCAGGGACACCGCGCCTTCATAGGCGTCGCGCATTTGTGCTTCTGCGCCGGGGTCCAGGCCCGGCGGGAGGTCCTGCGTGGCGGCCGAGACCAGGATGAGCAGGGAGGATTGCACGAGCGCGACGCCGGTCGCGACGGTCAGGATCGCGCCGGTGAACAGCGGCCAGCGTTCGGCGAACGTGTTGAAGGAAAGTCGCAGCATCGGTTCAGTCCTCCAGCGCCGCGAGCCGCTCGGCGACCCCGTGTGCGTTCAGACCGGCGGTGCGGTCGACGATCCGGCCGTCGGAGAGGAATACGACCTGGTCGGCACTCGCCGCGACCGCCGGGTCGTGGGTCACCATGACGATCGTCTGCCCGTCCGAGTCCACCATGTCCCGGAGCAGATCGAGTACGACGCGGGCCGACTTCGAGTCGAGCGCGCCGGTCGGCTCGTCGGCGAACAGCACCGCCGGCCTGGTGACCATTGCGCGGGCGATGGCCACTCGTTGCTGCTGGCCGCCGGACAGTTCTCGGGGCCGGTGCCGTATCCGGTCGGCCAGTCCCACACCGGCCAGCACGTCGCGGACTTCCCGGGCGGACACGCGCACGCCGGCGAGTTTGAGCGGGAGCGCGACATTCTGCCCGGCTGTCAGCGATCCGAGGAGGTTGAAGCTCTGGAAGACGAAGCCGATCTGGCGGCGGCGCAACGCGGTGAGCTCGGCGTCCGAGCTGGTGGTGATGTCGAGCTCACCGATGCGAACCTGGCCGCTGGTCACGACTTCCAGACCCGCCGCGCAGTGCAGCAGTGTGGACTTGCCGGACCCGGACGGCCCCATCACCGCGGTCCACGAGCCGGCCGGGAAGTCCGTGCTGACACCGTCGAGTGCCCGCACTCGGGCCTGCCGGGTCCCGTACTCCTTGACCACGCCACGCATTTCGATCGCAGTTGTCATAGTCGATCATTCAACCGATCCGCGAGCGCGGCGGAAATGACGTACGCCCCCGAATCCATGGTAAGGCGCTCCCTACCCTGGAGAAGCCGTGCACCACCTTGAACAGGCTCGCCCTGTCCTCGCTGGGGACGCACGGGACGTGTCAGGCCGCTTGTGGCTGTGAACTGATCACCCCGGCGTCGCGCGGTCTCGACCAGGCGTTGGATGCTCCAGACGCTGATCCCGTGTGCCGCTGCGAGCTCCCTCTGCGGGACACCATTGCCGAACCCGATGGCGATCTCCCGACGATGGGCGGCGGTCAGTCTGCGGCTCAACGCATGGGGTTGCGGCAGGGGCGGCTGGTCCGCGATTGAGGCATCGCAGTCCGGGCGCGGCCGCCAGGAGCGGCCTGACGCCGCCGTCAACGGCTCTGACAGGACCGTCACACTCTCGAGTACCTTGTCTGCCCGCGGGTTTGGGTTCGAATAAGAGCGTAGAACCTCCACCACGGTGCTCGCTGGTGCGCGTCCGCGTATGGCGTGATCGAGCACCGCGAGGTGTCCTCTCTAGACTCGGAACACAGGAGGCCCCGGCACCCGCAGCTTGACGAACATAAGGGAACCCTTTGTCCGCCCGCGAGGCGGAAGGGCTCCCAGATCCCGGTGTTGGAGCTGGGAACCCGGCAGCGCAGCGAGCGGGCCGGGCAGCGCCCGTTCGGAGTCCTCGGACAGGCCCGAGGTCCGCCGCGGCGCCCCGTCGAAATGCCAATCGCGGCAGGGCGTCCATGAAGACCGGGGGACGGGAAATCGGACGGCGCGCCGTATCGCCGACGCGGACGGCACCATCGGCCATGCGTCCGCCGGTGCCCACCGGACCGATCGCCCTGCGACCGTGGCGGTGCTCGATGAAGACCCGCGTCACTGCGACCGCCGAACCGGGACCGCACACGGGTCCGCTGTCGACCGCCCTCCCCGTGCGCGCACCGCGACCGCCGAGTCAGCGGCCGAACGGTCCGGCGGCATCGGCGCCCACCACGTCCCCCGAACTGATCGCACCCTGCGCGACGGCCGCGCAACCGGCTCCCGCCACCAGCACCACCGCAGTCGTGCCGAGTGCCCAAGACATGCCCGCGGCGAGGTAGACCCCGCCGATCACGGCTATGGCTCCCGTCTGGGCCAGCAGCGGTCCAGTCGTGTTGAGCGCCGAGAGCGCGGAGACGCGATCGGACGGCACCACCTCGGACAGTCCGGTGATCAGCGGGCTGTACCCGGCCGCGTGCCCGGCCCCGGCCAGCGCCAGCAGCGGCGTGAGACTCCACGGCGACGCCCCGGTCGCGACCGCCGCCACCACGCCCGCCAGCACGACCGGTCCCGCCACGGGCAAGGCGCGTATCAACCGCTCGGGCATGCGCGCCCAAGTCAGGCTCATCGCCCCGAACCCGATCGTGTAGGGCAGGAAAGCGATCCCCGCGGCGAGCGGTGTCCATTCCAAGTCGTGCTGCACGTGCAGGGTGAAGGTGAACAAGAAGGCCGCGTAGCAGCCCATCACGACCGCGCACGCGATCAGACCGGACTTCATGCCGCGCGGACGCAGCACGGCGAGGTCGAGCAGGGGCGGCCGTGCCCGTGCCTGATGGCGTACGAACCACGCCAGCAGCACGAGCGAGGCGCCGAGGGCCGCCCACGTCCACCATGGCCAGCCGGCCTCCCTGCCCAGGGTGAGCGGCACCGTGAACGCGCCCATGCCGAGCGCGAGGGCGACGACCCCCGGGACGTCGAAGCGACGCGCCCCCGCCCGACCGGTCCGCCCGCCGGCATCGGCCGACAGCGGCGCCCGGACCACCGTCACCAGCAGCAGCGCGCCCACCGGCACGTTGATGAGGAACACGGGCCGCCACGACAGCCCGAACAGGTCCGCCGACACCAGCAGCCCTCCGAGCAATTGGCCGAGCGCGACACCCAAGGCGAGCACCATGGAGTACCAGCCGACCGCGCGGCGCCGGGCGGCGCCATGGAAGTGGCGCTGGATCAGAGAGAACACCTGCGGGATCAGCAGAGCGGCGCCGACGCCCTGGACGGCGCGGGCCGTGACCAGCGCGGCCGGCGTCGGCGCCGCACCGCAGCCGAGCGACGCGGCAGTGAACAGCGCGAGGCCCCATAGGAACACCCGCCGATGCCCCGCGACATCGCCGAGCCGGGCCCCGGTGACGATGAAGCCGGCGAGCATCAGCAGATAGCCCGAGAGCACGAGCTGCTGCATCGCGCCCGTGGCACCGAGGTCCCGTTGGATCGAGGGCAGGGCGACGTTCGCGATGGAGCCGTCCATCGAGGCCATGACCTGGGCGACAAGGAGTACCGCGAGGAGTGGGCGCTTCGGCATGGCCACAGGCTGCCACGGGGGACGGCTCCGGTCTTGAACATCCTTGCTCGGCAGGGTCGCCGACGCCGTTCCCGGCGCCGGTCAGGCCGGATCGTCACCGCCTCCGGCTAAGGTGGGGCCGTGCTCCGCTCGCAGCCCGTCATCACCGCCCCCGAGTACTCGGTGCGGGTCGTGACGTGCTCGGACGACAGCCGCCGCTGGTCGGCTGCCGAGACGGCCGACACGTTCGGTCTCGTGCTGCCGCGGCGCGGCCACTTCCGGATGACGGACGACGGCTTCGAACATGCCGTGGACGTCACGCAGGGATACCTCCAAGTCCCCGGGCGCGAACACCGCTTCGCGCATCCGGCGGGCGGTGACGAGTGCACGTTCGTCTCGCTCGGCGCCGCGCTGTGGGAGGAGATCGTCGGCGACCGTCCCCTGCCCATCACCGTGCGGGTCGACGGCGTCGCCGAACTGGCGCACCGGCTGCTGCTCCGGGCGGCACACGATGGCGCGGACCCCGACGAGCGCCTGGTCCGGACGGTGGCGGCGGCCGCGCGCCTCTCGCCCTCGGCCGAAGCCGACGCGGCTGCCCGAACGGCGACCGCCCGCGCCTCCCGGGCCCGCGTGGCCGCATTGGCGCGCGAGGCCGTCCTGGAAGGCGACCCCGCCTCGCACGACTTGGTGAGCCTGGCGCGCGTGCTGCGCGTTTCACCCGCCCACCTGAGCCGAGTGTTCCAGGCCGAGACCGGCATCAGCCTCACCCGGTTCCGCAACCGCATACGGGTGAGCCGGGCACTCGCCCGACTCGAAGGCGGTGACGCCGACCTGGCCGCGATCGCCGGAGACCTGGGCTTCGCCGACCAGGCGCACCTGACCCGCACCGTCCGGGCGACGCTGGGCACCACGCCGGCCCGGGTGCGCAGCGCGTTCGGCGAGCGCCGCGGCTGATCCCGAGTCCGGGAAACCGAGTGGCGCGCAAGCGGTCGCCAGGGAGCCCGGAGCTCGATCGGCGGTACGGTCGCCGCCACATCCGTCCATGGTAGGGCGGGCCCCACCCCCGGTCGGGGCGCTCGCAGGATGGTCGGAGCCGTTCGGCGCCAATAGCGTTGGGGCCATGAAAAACCAGAAACCGTCAAACACGCCGTGCTGCTGTGGGCCACCGCCGTCACGGCGGGCGTCATCGAGACCGTGCTCGCCGTCGCCGACATCGCCCGCGAATCCGGGCTGGACACCGGCGTCTGGATGAACATCGGACTGCGCTCCCTCGTCTACGTCGGAGCACTCGTCCTCATCGTGAACTTCTCCCGGGGCCGCCGCTGGGCTCGGATGAGCCTTGTCGCCCTGTTGTCGGTGATCGGCATGGCCGCGATGGCCGTGCCGGCCGCGATGGAACTGGCGACCGGCGAGTCGTTCCTGACCGCGGTGGGCGGCGACGGCGAGTTCACCATGGCGTTCGCCATCGTCCGCCTCACCCACATCGCCACGGTCGCGCTCGCGACGGCCCTGATGTTCTCCGCGTCCGCCAACCGCTACTTCGCCAAACGAGGCGACCGGCTCGCCGCTGCCTGACGACAGCGCCGACCACCGACAGGGCGCCGTGACGACCGGGGCGCCCACCCACCCCCCGACAGCTTCGACCGTCCGGGACCGACCCGACGCGAACCACGAGCCGGCCGTGTCACCGCGCCGGCCGCCCACGAGACGAAGGCGAACCATGCGACCACTCACCGAAGACCTCCCCAGACGCCTTGCCGCCGCGACCGCGGCAGCGATCGCGGCGGCGGCCCTCGCCGCCACCGCGTTCACCGTCCCCGCCGCCGGCGCCGATACCGCCCGCGGCATCGACTGGCAGCCGTGCCCTGACCGGCCTGACATCGACTGCGCCACCATCGAAGTCCCTCTCGACTACGACCACCCCCACCGCGGCACGATCGAGATCGGCCTCGCCCGCGCCGAAGCCGCCGGCCCCGGCGAACGGATCGGCTCCCTCCTGGTCAACCCCGGCGGCCCCGGCGGATCCGGCGTCGACACCGTCAAAGACGGCTTCACACACCCCGCCTTCGACGTCATCGGCTTCGACCCGCGCGGCGTCAACACCAGCACCCCCGTCCAATGCGACCCCGCGCTCGTGCAGGCCGCGAACGCCATCGCCCACCCCGCGAACGAAGCCGAGTTCGAGGCCCGCCTCGCCGCCAACGCCGCCCTGACCGCCGACTGCCGCGAACGCACCGGCCCCCTCTTCGACCACATGGACACCCGCACCACCGTCGAGGACATGGAACGCATCCGCCGCGCCATCGGCGAAGGCGACCTCAACTACCTCGGCTACTCCTACGGCACCCTCATGGGCCAGCAGTACGCCGAGGAGTATCCGCACCGCATCCGCGCCATGGTCCTCGACGGCAACCTCGACCACGGCATCGACACCGCCTGGGAGTTCGCGAGCGCCGAGACCGCCGCCTTCGAGGACAACTTCACCGCCTTCACCGCCTGGTGCGACACCACTCCCGGCTGCGCCCTCGGCGGGGGCGCCGCGGCCGCCTACGAGGACCTCAAGACCGCCGCCCGCACCGGCACCCTCACCGACCCCGCCACCGGCGAGCCCGTCGACTTCCACGCCCTCACCGCCACCGCCTTCGCCGCGAACTTCCCGCAGCGCTGGCCCGACCTCGCCGCCGCCCTCGCCGCCCTCCGCGACGGCGTCCCCCACGAGGCGGCCCTCGCGGCCCCCGAGAGCGAACCGGTGAACTACGCCGCGCTCCCGATCTACTGCCAGGACTGGTCCTACCCCGTGCCCGACTTCGCGGCCTGGCAGGATCTCGCCGACCGGGCCGCCACGGCCTTTCCCACGGTCGAATGGAGCCCCTACAACGACAATCTGCTCGGCTGCCTCGGCACCGGTATCGAACAGACCAACCCGCAAGGGCCGCTCGACATCGACAACGCACCGCCGCTGCTGATCATCGGCACCCTCCACGACTACGCGAGCGTCCACCCCTGGTCGCGCACCGTCGCCGACCAGGCCGATCAGCACCTGCTCACCTATGAGGGCTACGGGCACACCATCTACGGCAAGGCCAGCGACTGCATAGACACCGTCGTCGACGCCTACCTCATCGACCTCGACCACCCGCGTCGAGACCAGAGCTGCCCCGGTCTCGACCACCCGCCGGCCCCTGCCGGCGGCACGAGTTGACAGGCGAGCCCCTCCCATGGCTCCTCAGGCCGCCACAGCCCCGACCGTCCCGACCCGGCGTTCAGGACGAGGAACTCGAAGCCCGCCTCCCCGAGCGGGCCCCCGATGGAACCGGTCGGAGGTTCGAACCCCCCGTCCTCCCGCTGGACCCCGTTGCAGCCGAACCGGAGGCCCAGCGGGCGGTATCGGACCGACGGGACCCGCCCTGGCCCGCCGAGGACCGCGGCGGGAAGGCTCGACCCCGGCCCGAGTCGGGCTCGGCGGGTGTGCTCAGCCGCTGGCGCCGGGGACGATGAGGCCGGTCTCGTAGGCGGCGATGACGGCCTGGGCGCGGTCGCGGAGCGCGAGTTTGGGGAGCACGCTGGAGACGTGGGTTTTGACGGTGTGGTCGCTGACGACCAGGGCGCGGGCGATCTCGGCGTTGGACAGGCCGCGGCCGAGCAGGAGCAGGATCTCCCGCTCGCGGGCGGTGAGACGGTCGAGGACGGCCCGATCGGCCCGGGGCCCGGTGCGATGGCGGACGACGTCGTCGATGAGGCGGCGGGTGACGGCCGGCGCGAGCAGGGCCTCGCCGGCGTGGGCGACGCGGACGGCGTGGACGAGATCGTCGCGGCGGACGTCCTTGAGGAGGAAACCGCTGGCGCCGGCGCGGAGCGACTCGTAGACGTAGTCGTCCTGGTCGAACGTGGTGAGGATGATGATCCTCGTGCCACTCTCGGCACGGAGCGCCTTCGCGGCCTCGATGCCGTCCATGACGGGCATGCGCACGTCGAGCAGGGCGATGTCGGGCCGGTGCTCGCGGACCGCGCTGACCGCGGCGGCGCCGTCGGCGGCCTCGGCGACGACTTCCATGTCGGGCTGGGCGTCCAGGATCATGGCGAAGCCGCTGCGGACCAGCTCCTGGTCGTCGGCGATCGCGATGCGGATGGTCATGTGCTGCTCCGGGGCAAGTGTGCTTCGACGGCGAAGCCGCGGCCGCCGGGACCGGCGGTGAAGGCGGCGGTGCCGCCGCAGGCGCGGGCGCGCTCGCGGATGCCGACCAGGCCGCGCCCTGCGACGGGGCCCGGTCCGGCGCCGACACCGTCGTCGGTGACGGTGATCGTCAGACCCTCGGTGCGCCAGTCGAGGGCGACGCGGGCGGTACCGGCGCCCGCGTGTCTGACTATATTGGTCAGCGCTTCTTGGACGATGCGGTAGCCTGCGGCTCCGGTGTCCGGCGGCAGGTCTGCCGGGGCCCCGAGACGGTGAGGGCGATGTCGACGCCGCCCCGGGCGGCGCTGTCGACCAGGGCCGGGATGCCGTCGATCGAGGGCGGCGGCGTCTCGTCCCGGCCGCGCTCCTCCCACAGGCCCAGGAGCCTGCGCACCTGCCCCATGGCGCCGCGGCCGGATTCGGCGATGGCGTCGAAGGCGGCCGCGGCCCGGTCGGGATCGGTGCGGACGACGACGGGCCCGGCCTCGGCCTGGACCACCATGAGGCTGACGGCATGGCCGAGGATGCCGTGCATGTCGCGGGCGATCAGCGCTCGCTCTCTGGCGGCCGCCCGCTGAGCCTCGGCCTCCTTCTCCTCGCGGAGCTTCTCGGCGAGCGCGTGTCGCTGGGCCGTGAGCCGCCCGAGAGCCCAAGCCGTCGCTATGAGGATGAGACCGCGCGCGGTGGTCTCGCCGCCAGTGGTGCCGATGACGACGCGGACGGCCTGGACCACGCCGATCACGCCGACCGCGGCCAGCGACCACGCCCTCGCGCGCCCGGTGCCGTAGGCAGCGGCCGTGTAGACCGCGACGAGGACGGCGTACGGCACCTCCTGGGGCGCGATGTCGGGATCGAACCCGGAGTACACCTGCTGCGCCGTGAGGACGGCGAGCAGGACCGCGAGCGGGGAGCGCCGCCGCCACACCAGCGGTGCGGCCAGCGCCAGGACCGGCAGGTACTGGGCGGGCGTCCAGCCCCCGGCCGGGTCGGCGACGCGGGTGGTGAACAGGAACGGCGCGGTGTGCCCGGCGAGGACGGCGAGAGCGACCGCGAGGTCGGCCGCCAATGGCGGCCGCGCGGACCAGCGGCCCCGGAGCGTTCGCAGCGGCATCATCGCGTTTCGTGTTCAGGTGTAGGAGGGCCCGGTCATGTTATAGACCGTGGCGATGCAGGCGAACGCGACTGTGGTCGCGGTGAGGATCGTGTAACCGACCCGCCCGTGCTTCGGCCACCAGCGCCGCCGCCAGGCGAGGACGCTGAAGGCGGCCATCGCGGCGCACGCGGGAACGGTGGGAGTGGCGGCAGCGAGGAGCACGACCAGCGGGGCCGAGGCGGTGGCGACCGCGATCTGGAACGCCGACGGCTCGCCCGCGAGCCCGATCAGCAGCACGGCGACGGTGGCGACGAGAGCGCATGCGCCCCAGGCGGTCAGGCTTGCGGCACGGGCGGTCCGCGGGCGGACCCGTCCCCGGCGGCGCGCGATCAGCGCCGCCACAGGGAACCAGAGGAGCCCGATGAGGGCGGCGGCGACCCCGAGGCCGAGGACCGCCAGATGGGGGCGAGGGCTCTCGAGCGGCCCGGTGCGGACGAGGACCTCGCTCGCGCCGGAGACGGCGATGGTGCCCTCCTCGGTGAAGACGAGCCGGTCCCAGGTGCCGGGCCGCTGGAACTGCCCGGGGGCGACCTGGACCCAGGTGACGCCGTCCCCCCAGATCCCGTGGGTGACGATGCCGCCGTCGCCGGCGGCTTCGACGCGGACGGGGGTCTCGAAGAGCGACTGCAGTTTGTAGAGGCTGTGCTCGCTGATGCGGCTGGAGCGGTACTGGCCTTCGTACTGCTCGGAGTCGCCGCCGGGCATCGGTTCGGGCGCGGGCGCCTCGAGGACGGGCAGGAGCTCGGCAGCGAGCAGCTCGGCGAGGGCGTGCCCGTCGATGCCCGCACCGCCGTAGCCGTCGCCGTTGGCGGCGATGTGGAGGCCGATCCCGTACTCGGGCAGCAGGAACATGGTGGTGTGGAAGCCGGGGAAGTCGCCGCCCTTGAACCAGGCGTCGTGGCCGGCGACGCGGATCTGCTCCCAGCCGAAGCCCATGCCCGGCAGGGACTCGTGCTCGGTGTACTGGCGGGCGAGCATCTGCTCGGCCACGCCGGGGCCGAGCCGCGGGTCGGCATCGAGGGCGGCGGCCATGTACCGGGCCATGTCGGCCGAGGTCGCGACCGGCCCGGCCCCCGAGGCGGGGAAGTCGGCGTAGGCGAGGTCGACGGCTGTGTTCTGCCCCATGCGGATCGCGTACCCGGTGGCTTTGGCCGCCGCGATCGCCTCGGGGTAGGGAAGGGCGACGGTGGTGCCGTCCATGCCGAGCGGTGCGAGCACGTGCTCGGCCACGTAGTCCTCGTAGGGGACGCCGGAGACGGCCTCGACGAGGTAACCGGCGAGCGCGAACCCGTAGTTGCTGTAGGTGACCGATGCACCGGGAGGCCGGACGCGCTCGGGCTGGACTTCGGCGATGCGCTCGCTGAAGTCGGGGATCTCGGCGGGATCGGTGCCGCCCGAGCCTACGAGGTGGTCGTCGTCGAATCCGGCGGTGTGGGTGAGCAGGTGCCTCAGGGTGACCGGCCGGCCGGGGTAGGCGTCCTCGATCTGGAAGCCGTCGAGGTATTCGTTGACGTCGGTGTCGAGGTCGAGACGGCCTTCGGCGACGAGCCGGAGTGCGGCCTGCGCGGTGAGCAGCTTCGCCTGCGACCCGATGAGGAACCCGGTGCGCTCGGGATCGACCGGCGTCCGTGCCTCGAGATCGGCGTGCCCGAAGCCATCGGAGTAGACGGTCGCACCGTCCGCCACGACGCTGACGGCGGCGCCCGGGATCTCCTGCGCCGCACGCGCCTCCTCGACATAGCCGACGACGACCGCTTCGATCCGCGCGGAGATGTCATCGGGTTCGGCCTGCGCCGAGCCCGGCACGAGCACGATGCCCGCCGATACGGCCCCGGCCAACAGCGGCTTCCACATGTGGTCCTCCAAGCTCGCGAGTGAACACGATCAATACTCGGAAGAAAACCGCCGCGGCGCATCGCCGCCGCGAGCGGTCTTCGACCTCACCCGCACGGGCGAGAACCGACAACCCCGAGCCTTCCCGCGACGGAACGCGTACGCGCGGGCACTGGCCCGGTGAGGCTCCGGGAGCCGGTTCGCGTGGCCGCCGACCCGCGGTGACGGGTCCGGGCAGGCCGCTGCAAGCTCCACCATGGGCAACCAGATGAACAGCGTAAACGCCGCTGGATCACGACTCGCGAGAGCCGGATCCGGCGGCGTCGTTTCGCAGCAGCGCCCGTGGCGAAAGGACCGAACCCGCCTCAGGTGAGGGCCGGGACGCGCCGCAGGTCCTCCACGGTCGTGGCGTACGGCAGGTCGACCAGCGCCCCGCCGGAGAAGAACCTGGTGATCAGGTCGACGACCTCGCCGGACCGCTCGAGGTGCATGAGATGGTCGGCCCGGCCCATCTCCACGAACCAGCTCTCCCGGCACGTCAGCGCGAACTCGCGGCACAGCGCCGGCGGCGTGAGCGTGTCGTGCTCCCCGACGAGGAACACCGTCGGCACCACCGGCTCCAGCGAAGTGTCGACCAGCTCGCGTTCGAGCAGCCGGCGGGTGTTCGCCACGAACTTGTCGAGCTCGTCGTCGGTCAGCTTCCCGAACCGCAGCGTCAGGATGCGCTTGACCACCGCCGCCGAGGCGATGTCCGCATGCGGGTCGACGGTCATGAGCGTCTCGACGGCGACCTGCCCGAACCGTTCCCGCTCACCCGAGGCGATGAGGTCGAGGACACCGAGCATCGCCGGGCGGGCGCCGTCGGGAATAGTGCTCATGGTGCCGGCCAAGGCCATTCGGGCCACCCGCTCCGGATCGGTCTGCGCGAGCCGGTAGGCGATCGCCGTGCCGTAGGAGCCCGCGAAGAGGTTGACCCGCTCCAGGCCCAGCTCGTCGAGCAGATGCCGCAGCGCCCCGGCGAGCAGTTCGGAGCCGTGCCGGGGCGGCAGGAGATCGGCCGCGCCCCAGCCCGGCAGGTCGGGGCAGACCACGTCGGCGCTCTCGAGCAGCCCCTGCTCGATCCGCCCCCAGTCCTCCTTGCGCTGCATGGCCCCGCCGATCAGCACCACCGGATCGAAACGCGGATCGGCCGAGCGGGACACGCGCGAGCAGTACCGGAACCCCTCCCACTGGTGTGCGTGGACGGTGGAGGGAAGCGGCGTGCGCGGCATGGAGACTCCCATTCGATGATCACTGGGCGACGCTGGAGATATGGGAGGCCACTGTAACGGGATAAATGCGAATTTCTGGTATTTTGTGGCGCGGCCGGGTCGTATGTCCGCCTTCGCGGGCGGGTCGAGCTCAGGCCGCGACGCCCTTCCACGCCCACCACAGGCCCGCGTAGACACCCTCGGCCGCGAGCAGCTCCTCATGCGTCCCCTCCTCGGCGATGCGGCCCTCCCGCACCACCGCGATCCGGTCGGCGGCCTCGGCCGCCTGAAGCTGGTGGGCGATCGCGATGACGGTGCGCCCGTGCAGCGCCGCCGCCAGCGACGCCTCCACACTCCCCGCGCTGCCCGGGTCGATGCCCGCGGTGGCCTCGTCGAGGATCACCACGTCCGGGTCGGCCAGGATGACCCGCGCCAACGCCAGCTGCTGCGCCTCGGCCAAGTTCAACTCGTGGAACTCCTCGCCCAGCATCGTGTCCAGGCCGTCCGGCAGATCCGCCGCCCAGCGCGCGTCCACCATCCCCAGCGCCCGCCTCAGCTGCTCGTCGTCGGCCTCCGGCGAGGCCAGATTCAGGTTGTCGCGCAACGTCGCGGTGAAGATGTAATGCTCCTGCGTCACCAGGATCACCTTGCGCCGCAGCTCCTCCAGCGGAACATCGGCGACGGCCGCGCCGCCGAGCGTCACCGATCCGGTGCGCGGGCGGTCGATCCCCGCGATGAGCCGCGCGATCGTCGACTTGCCCGCCCCCGAAGGACCGACCACCACCAAGCGCTCGCCGCGCCTCGGATGCAGGCTCAACCCGTGCAGCACGTCGGGGCCGTCCCCGTAACCGAAGGTGACATCGTCGAGCCGCACCTCCGCGCCCTCCGACGCGGCGCCGCGCTCCTCGTCGGGCATGAGGTGCACGCCCTCGACACGAGCCATCGCCGCCCCGCCCATCTGGAACTCGCTGAGCGCCATCATGGAACGGAACACCGGGCCGTCCAGCCGCAGCGTCAGCATCGCGACCGCCACGACCTCCCCGACCGACACCCACCCCTCCATGTACCACAGGCCGCCGACGACGGTGACGACCACCGCCGGAGTCAGGAAAGCCAGGTCGGTGGCGGGAAAGAACCACGTCTGGAGGCGCACGATCCCCTTGAGCCGCTTCATGTGGGCGGCCGCGCGCCCGTAGCCGGCCTCACGGCGCTCGTCCTGCATCCGGTAGGCCGCCACGGCCTGCGCACCCGCCGCCGAGGCCGTCAGCGTCTCGGCGATCTCGCTCAGCGCCGCCCGCTCCTTGAGGAACACCGGACTGGCCAGGCGCACATAGCGGCGCCCCGCCAGGACCAGCGCCGGAGCGCCGACGAGGAACAGCAGGCCCAGCAGCGGACTGACCACGAACGCGGCGGCGGTGATGACGACGACCTCGATGAGCGCCACGGCCACCTCCGGCCCGGTCTTGCGCAGCAGCTCCGCGACCGCGCCGACGTCTCCGGAAGTGCGCGTGGCGAGATCGCCCGTCCCGGCCCGCTCCACGGTGCCCAGCGGCAGGCGCAGCACCCGGTCGATGAACGACTCCCGCAGCCTGGCCGCGGCCCGCTCCCCGAGCCGGTAGCCGAGGCGGCGGCCGGTGCGCATGAGGACCAACTGCGCCACGACGCACCCGGCGATGACCGCGCACACCAGGTCGACCCGCGAAGCCGTCCAGCCGGTGCCGATGCCGTCGATGACCTCGCCGAGCATGACCGGCAGCGCCGCGCTCGCCCCGGCCGCGGCGACATAGAGGGCCACGACGCCCGCGAAGGCGGCCTTGTCGTCGAGGACGAGCCGCTTGACCGCGCGCATCATCTCGGCGCGGCCCGCAACCGGCAGGCGGGTGGAGGGGACGCTCATCGGGACTCCTGTCGGGATGTGAGGCTGCGGTATTCGCCGTCGAGGGAGAGCTCGGCGTGGGTGCCGGTGGCGCGGACCTTGCCGTCCCACATCCACGCGACCACGTCGGCACGGGCCAGCCACAGCGGCGAGGCGGTGACGACGGCGGTGGTGCGCCCGCGGCGGGCCGCGGCGACGCGCTCGGCGATGAGGGACTCGGTGTGGGCGTCGACCGCCGAAGTCGGCTCGACGGCCAGCAGCGTCTCGGCGTCGGCCGCGAGCGCCCGGGCCAGCCGCAGGCGCTGGCGCTGGCCGCCGGAGAGGTTGCGCCCGCCGTTGGTGACCTCCCCGTCGAGCGTCGAGCCGAGGCTGGAGTGGACGTCCTCGGCGCAGGCGACCCGGATGGCGCGCATGGCCGCCTCGGGCTCGACCCGGAGGGTCTCGCCGAGGCTCTGCGCGAACAGGTAGTCCTCGCGCAGCAGCAGGACGCCTTCGCGGACCGCGTCGAGCTCCAGCTCGGCGAGCGGCACGCCGCCCCACTCGGCCTGCGAGTCACGGTAGCGGGCGAGGCGCTCGAGGGCGAGCGCGGCGGGCTTCCCTTCGGCGCTGACGACGACGGTGAGCTTCCCCGGTTCGACGGCCAGCCCGCTCTCCCGGTCGCGCAGGATGCCGCTGGCCTCGCGCCGGGTGCCGCCGTCGGCGATGTCGGGCCCGGTCTTGAAGAACGCGGTCAGCCGCCGCGAGGAGACCTGCGCGGCGATGACGGCCTGCGCCATGCCGATGAGGGCGCCGGCGTGCTGGGCGAGGAGTGCGGTCATGCCGAAGGCGGCCGACAGCTCGCCGATGGTGATGGCCTCGTCCAAGGCCAGGCGCGCCCCGACCCAGGTGACGACGGCGATGAGTGCGAGCGGCAGGCTCGCCCGCAGGCCCTGCACCCACGAGTCGGCGGTGGCGACCCCGTAGCCGGCCTCGCGCAGCTCCGCCGAGGCGGCGCGGTAGCGCTGGGAGAACTGGGCCTCGCCGCCGACGCCTCGCAGCACCCGCAGGCCCCCGACGACGTCGGCGGCCTGCCCGGTGAGGGTGGCGACGCTTGCGCGGTAGGCGATCTGGTGGTGCTGGAGCCGGCCGAGGAGGGGGCCGACGAGGAAGCCGATGGCGAACACGCCGCCGGCGGCGACGGCGCCGAGCCTGGTGTCGGTGTTCCACAGGATGACGGTGCCGACGGCGAGCATGACCAGGCCCATCCAGCCGAAGCCGAGCTGGAAGATGAACGAGCCGGTCTTGTGGGTGTCCTCGGTGGAGAGGTTGACCATCTCGCCGGGGGAGACGCTCCCGCGCACGCCGGTGCCGGCGGTGTTCAGGTGGTCGGTGAGCGCCTCGACAGTGCCGACGCGCGAGTGCGACTCGGCCATGAACAGGAAGCGGTACCCGGCGACGAAGATCCAGGAGCTGGCGATCGCCGTCGCGACGAGCGCGAGCGACCAGGGGAGCAGTGTCGCGGTGGAGCGGGCGATGATCACCTCGTCGATGACTTTGGAGATCACCCACGGCAGCAGGATCCAGGCCGTGCCAGAGACGCTCAGCGCAAGGAATCCGAGGAGCACTCGCGAGGTCTGCGCCCGCGCGACCTGCCAGAGGTACCGCCACGGGGTGGTGGGGATGTCGGCCGGGGAGGGCGGGACGGGGCGCAGCGGGTTCGGCTTCACAAGGTTCAAACGTAAGGAAGGTTCCCGGTGCCGGCAATGCGTTTTCCGGCGATACGGCCGTGATGAGCGCCGCCTGTGACGGGCCCCGCAATCATCACTGATCGGGCACTGATTGAGCACTGACCGGGCAGTGCTCACGCTGGCCGAGTGCTGACCGGGTACTGGCTGGGCTGCGCTCCTCGCCGGCCGAGTACTGACCGCCGTGCGTTCATCGCTGGCCGGGCGCTGGCCGGGTTGTGCCCTGCTCGCGAACCGGGTCTGGCCCAGTGGTGTGGTGGGGTGCGCGGTGCGTGAGGGTTTGGCGCGGGCGGGCGAGGTGGCCGGTCCCGCTCGCCCGCGCCGTTTCCCGCGGGACCTCTGTAGGCGCCGCGCGCGGGAGCGACCCGCGCGCGATCTTCTATGGCGGTGCCCGCGGATCCCACTCGCACTGCCTGCCTACAGAGGCAGAGGAAAGTCAGAGGAACTACCAGCGCTGTATCCGTTTTTGTATGGACACTCTCACGCGTAGTCAAGACTTTCAAGGATGCTTTTTCGGCCTGTGGATAACTTCGCGAGCAGGTGGTGTTTTCCCTGTTCAATGCGCTTGGTGAGTTATGCTCGGGGATCGGTTCGCCTGTGGATGACTGTCCGGTGCGCGCGGGGTCACCTCTGTATCCTCGCCAGGGCCTCGGCCGCGCTGTGGAGCCCCGAAGTGAACCTCGGGTTGGCGCTCATCGCCGGTTCGGCCCTCGCGATCGCCCTCCACGCGTCGTCCTTGTACGTCTCATCGCCCGTCGCCTGGAACGCCTCCAGCAGCGCCGTCGCGGCCAGGGCCCAGCCCGAGGCCGTCGGGCCGTCGTGCACGTCCGCCGGCCGCGTCACCAGCGCCTCGGCGTCGGTCGCCGTGTCGTGGAAGCCGCCCAGGCCGTCGGTGAAGCGGCCGCGGATCTGCTCCAGCAGCGCCGCCGCCCGCTCGGTCCAGGCCCCGCCGAGGCGCAGGAAGCCCAGCGCCACCGCCGCGTAGTCCTCCAGCACGCCCGGCGCCTCGGACGCCGTGCCGCCCAGTGAGGCCCGTGCCAGGCGGTCGTCCTCGCCCAAGTGGAGGCGCGCCAGCGTCTCGGCGGCCCGCTCGGCCGCCAGGAGCGAGTCGCGGTGACCTGTCCGGGACGAGTACTCGGCCAAGGCCGCGATCGCCAGGCCGTTCCAGGCGGCCACCACCTTGTCGTCGCGGCCCGGCTGCGGCCGCCCCCTGCGGGCGGCCAGCAGGCGGTGCCGGATCGCCGCCAGCCGCGCGCCGTCGGCCGGATCGCGCGGCAGGAGCAGCACGTTCGCGTCGTGTTCGAAGTTCGGTCGGCCTTCGGCCAGCCCGAAGGCCTCGGCCGCCCAGGCCGCGTCGTCCACGCCGAGCGTCTCGGTCAGGTCCTGGAAGGTCCACACGTACGTCAGGCCCTCGACGCCGCCGGTGTCGGCGTCGAACGCCGCCGCGAAGCCGCCCTCGGCGGTCGAGAAGTGCTCCAACAGGAACGCGGCGGTCTCGTCGGCCACCCGCGCGTACAGCTCGCCTTCGCCGTACAGCCGCGCGTACAGCCACAGCAGCTCGGCGTTGTCGTACAGCATCTTCTCGAAGTGCGGCACCACCCACGCCTCGTCGACGCTGTAGCGGGCGAAGCCGCCGGCGAGCTGGTCGTAGATCCCGCCGCGGGCCATCCGCTCGGCGGTGAGCCTGACGTGGTCCAGCGCCGCCTCGTCGCCGCTGCGCACGTAGTGGTCCAGCAGGAACCGCAGCGAGGGGACGC
This sequence comes from Glycomyces tenuis DSM 44171, assembly GCF_000427885.1. GTDB lineage: Bacteria > Actinomycetota > Actinomycetes > Mycobacteriales > Micromonosporaceae > Glycomyces > Glycomyces tenuis. Next base: position 33,140 of record NZ_ATYW01000015.1, on the reverse strand, counting down.
TGGGGAACTTCGGGGCGGTCCCGAATCCGCCGTTGGTGCGGTCGGCCGAGGCCAGGAGGGCCCGCGCGGCACTGTCGAGCATCTCGGTGCGCACCGGCGGGGCCGGGGGACACGGGCCGTCCAGCGGGCAGGCCACCGTGATGTCGGCGAACGGCGGGCCGGTCTGCGCGCTCGCCTGGACGATCGCCGCTCCTTGGCTGCGAAGCTCTTCGCGCTGCTCGGTCCACGCGGTGTGCACGGCGTCGAGCAGCCGCAGGAAGTGCGGCTTGGGGAAGTAGGTGCCGGCGAAGAACGGGGTGCCGTCGGGGAAGGCGAACACGGTCATCGGCCAGCCGCCCTGCCCGGTGATCGCCATGGTCGCCTGCATGTACACCGCGTCGAGGTCGGGGCGCTCCTCCCGGTCGACCTTGACGGGCACGAACCGCTCGTTCATCGACGCCGCCACGGTCGCGTCCTCGAACGACTCGTGCGCCATGACGTGGCACCAGTGGCAGGTGGAGTAGCCGATGCTGATGAGCAGCGGGACGTCGCGGCGCTCGGCCTCGGCGAGCGCCTCCGGGCTCCACTGGCGCCACGCGACCGGGTTGTCGGCGTGCTGGCGCAGGTACGGCGAGAGGGCGTCGGCGAGCTCGTTCATGCCTCCAGACTGTCACACGCGGAGCCGGAGGGGACGCGGTGAGCTGGCGTGGCGGCGGCACGCCGGAAGGCGGGGGTAAGGCTGGCTGTACCGGGCGGCGGGGGCAGGCTGGGCGGTGAAGTGGGGCGCCCGCGTCACTGCGCCCGCGCCGTTCCGCGGCGAGCCTTGAGGGCATGAGTTCACAAGCCCCCCAGCGAGTTCACGACATCACCTTGCAGCGGTTGACGACCGCCGGCTTCGCGCTGCTCGGCACGGGCCTGGTCTCCATGGTCGTGCTGCACGCGACCTCGGGACTGAACCCGGTCGACGTCGTCATCAGTCTGCATCTCTACACGCCGCTGGGCTGGCTGCTGCCGGTGTCCCTGGCGCTGTTCGGCGGCGGCGCGTGCGCCTTCGCCTTCGCCGCGCGCAGGGCCGGCGCCCCCCGCTGGCTGAGCCGGATGCTCCTGGTCTGGGCCGGGTTCCTGGCGCTGGTGGCGCTGTTCCCGACCGACCCGCCCGGGCTCGACGAGGTCTCGGTGGTCTCGGCGATCCACCGCTACTCGGCGTTCTGCGCGTTCGCGACGATGGCGCTCATGGGCCTGGCCTTCAGCCGCTGGGCGAAGAGCGCCGACGGCGGGGAGCGGTGCCCGGCGCCGGTCCGCCGGGCGGTCGCGGTCTTCAGCTGGATCGGGCTCCTCGCGTTGGTCTCGTGCTCGACGCCGTACGTCATGGAGTGGTTCGGCGTGCCGCGCGAACCGGGCGCGTACGCGGCCGGTCTCCTGCAGCGCACGACGGTCGGTTCGGAGCTGGTGGCGCTGGCCGTCCTCGGCGGCTGGCTGCGCGAGCGGCGGGCCGGTTCAGGACGCGAGTTCGCCGCGGCGGCGCCCGCGGCGCCGGTCGCGGCGGATCAGCAGCAGCAGGCCGAGCCACGATACGGCTATGACGACGAGGGCCGCCCAGCGTACCTCGGTCGTGAGTTCGGCGGGGTAGATGACGTCCTCGAGGTGCGTGCCGGTGAAGCCGCCCGCTTCCATGCCGGCCTGGCCGGCGCGGAGCCGGAGCTCGTGCTCCAGCGGCGTTAGCGGGCAGTCGGTGCCGGTCACGACGTGGACGAGGGCGTAGGCGGCGGTGGCGGCGTGGACGAACCAGACTCGGCGCCACCGCCACGCCACGAAGCCGCCCAGCAGCAGGAACGCCAGGAACAAGAAGTGGGCGGTCATCGTGAGGTCCGCTAGGAGCCCGTAGGGCATGCCGCACCTCCGGCGGTGGCTATGCCCCTATTATCCAGCTTCCGGCGGCCCGTGTCAGTAGAAGCCCTCGGACTCGGACTGGGCCCACGCTCCGCAGGGGGTGTCGTACTTCCCCTGGATGTAGCCCAGGCCCCAGTTGATCTGGGTGACCGGGTTGGTCTCCCAGTCGTCGCCTTCGGTGGCCATCTTGGAACCCGGGTAGGCCTGGGGGATGCCGTAGGCGCCGATCGAGTTCGCGGCCAGCTCGTTCCAGCCCGACTCCTTGGACCAGAGTTGCTCCAGGCACGCGAACTGCTCGAGGTCGAAGCCCCAGTCGAGGGTGATCGCGCAGCCGGTGGCTCGGTTGCCGGAGAACTCGTCGCAGCTGGAGGGGATGTCCACTGAGGTGGGGTTGCTGTTCGCGGCCTCCGCGGCGGCGGCGGCCTCGGCGGCCGCTTGGGCTTCGGCTTCGGCGTCGTCGAGGCCTTCGGCCTTGGAGACCGCGTAGTCGGCGACGGCCGCGGCCTTGGTGTCGACGTCGGCCCCGGCGGTCGCCTCGATGTAGTTGAGGTGCAGCGTCCTGGTCTGCTCGTACGCCGCTTCGGCCTCGGCCTGCTGTTCGGCGGCGGCCTGGCTGGGGTGGGCGGCGTCGTCCTCGGCCGGGGTGTCGCTGATGGCGCTGACGGCGATGACCGCGCCGAGCGCGAGGACGAGGACGGCGGCGAGCCGGGCCGCGTGGCGGGTCAGCAGGGGGATCATGTCGTCGGCTCCTGTGAGCGGTCGCGGTCCGCGCCGCCGGGGCGGGCGCGGACCATCGGGGGACAAAGGGGTCGGGGTTTCAGTACCAGCCGTTGTTCTCGGAGTGCTCCCAGGCCGCGCAGGGGGTGCCGTAGCGGCCTTCGATGTAGCCCAGGCCCCAGCGGATCTGGGTGACCGGGTTGGTCTCCCAGTCGTCGCCCTCGCTGGACATCTTCGATCCGGGCAGGGCCTGGGGGATGCCGTAGGCGCCGATCGAGTTCGCGGCCAGCTCGTTCCAGCCCGACTCCCTGCTCCACAGCGCCTCGAGGCAGCCGAACTGCTCGAGGTCGAAGCCCCATTCGAGGTTGATGGCGCAGCCGGTGGCTCGGTTGCCGGAGAACTCGTCGCAGCTGGAGGGGATGTCCACTGAGGTGGGGTTGTTGTTCGCCGCTTCCGCGGCGGCGGCGGCCTCGGCGGCCGCTTGTGCCTCGGCTTCGGCGTCGTCGAGGCCTTCGGCCTTGGAGACCGCGTAGTCGGCGACGGCCGCGGCCTTGGTGTCGACGTCGGCGCCCGCGGTCTCGGCGATGTAGTTGACGTGCTGGAATCGCACTTCCTCGTACGCCGCTTCGGCTTCGGCCTGCTGTTCGGCGGCGGCCTGGCTGGGGTGGGCGGCGTCGTCCTCGGCCGGGGTGTCGCTGATGGCGCTGACGGTGATGACGGCCCCGAGTGCGAGGACGAGGACGGCGGCGAGTTTCGAACCGTACCGGGTCAGCAGTGGGATCATTCGCTCAACTCCTGTGTCGCGGGCACGTGTCCACATGTGCCCGCGACACAGCATGACAGAGCCGGGCCGCTAGCCTTCGAGCAGGTTGGTGACCATCTCCGCGATCTCGGAGCGCTCACTTCGCGTGAGGGTGACGTGCGCGAACAGTGGGTGTCCTTTGAGGACGTCGATGACGGAGGCGACGCCGTCGTGCCGGCCGACCCGGAGGTTGTCCCGCTGGGCCACGTCGTGCGTGAGGACGACCTTCGAGCCCTGGCCGATGCGCGAGAGCACGGTCAGCAGCACGCCGCGCTCCAGGGACTGGGCCTCGTCGACGATGACGAACGCGTCGTGGAGGCTGCGGCCCCTGATGTGGGTCAGCGGCAGCACCTCGAGCATGCCGCGCTCGAGGACCTCGGTGATGACGTTGTCGTCGGTGACCGCGCCGAGCGTGTCGAACACGGCCTGGCCCCACGGGCTCATCTTCTCGCCCTCGGTGCCGGGCAGGTAGCCCAGCTGCTGCCCGCCGACGGCGTACAGCGGGCGGAAGACGATGACCTTCTTGTGGACCTCCCGCTCCAGGACCTGCTCGAGCCCGGCGCACAGCGCGAGGGCCGACTTGCCCGTGCCGGCCTTGCCGCCCAGGGAGACGATGCCGATCTCGGGGTCCAGGAGCAGATCGAGGGCGACGCGCTGCTCGGCGGAGCGGCCGTGGATGCCGAAGGCCTCCCGGCCGCGGACGAGCCGGATCTTCTTGTCGGCGGTGACGCGCCCCAGCGCCGAGGCGCCGGAGCCGCCGAGGACGAGGCCGGTGTGGCAGGGCAGGCCCGTCTCGGGCGGCAGGTCGACGTCCTCGCCGTTGAAGAGCCGGTCGATGTCCTCGTCGGCGACCGCGATCTCGGCCATGCCGGACCAGGTGGGGTCGACGGCCTGGCCGTGGCGGTACTCCTCGGCGGGGACGCCGACGGCCGCGGCCTTGACGCGCAGCGGCATGTCGTTCGTGACCAGAACGGTGCTCTGCCCCTCCTCGCCGAGGCTGTGGGCGACGGCCAGGATGCGCGAGTCGTTGGCGTCGACGGCGAAGCCCGCCGGCAGGCCGGAGGTGTCGACGTGGTTGAGCTCGACCCGGAAGGTCCCGCCGGCCTCGCCGATCGCGATCGGCTCGTCGAGGCGCCCGTGCCGGACGCGGAGCTCGTCGAGGCGCCGGAGGCATTCGCGGGCGAACCAGCCGAGTTCGGGATGGTGCCGCTTCCCCTCCAGTTCGCCGATGACCACGAGCGGGACGACCACGTGATGTTCGTCGAACCGTGAGAACGCTCCAGGATCCGATAGCAGAACCGAGGTGTCGAGGACGTAGGTGCGCTGTGTCAGCACGGTCGCCTCCCGGGTGTCGATGTGTGGGGGACCAGCCCCGTTGGTATTCACACTCTAGTTGGGAGGTGTGTCACTTCGCTACCGTTAAATGCGTTGAAACCGTAACTCGAGGTCACTGGCGCGTCGGGAATCCGACAAAATAGACACGCCCGGTTATGGACCGATCACGGAAAGTCGCCCCACTTTCGGTGAGAATGAACATCGTGTCCACCGTGAGCGTCGCCGAACTCAAATCGGCCATCGCCGCCGCCCTCCAGCAGGTCCGCGACGGCCAGGCCGCCATCACCGCCGCCAGCCAGAACATCGAGGCCGCCCAGGGGCGCCTGTCGGCCGTCACGGCCGGCTCGGGCCACGACGCCGTCGCCACCGCCCAGGCCGCGCTCGCGCAGGCCGCCGCCGAACTCGAACAGTCCCTCGCCGCCACCTTCGCCGCCGCCGAGCAGGCCGAAGGCTACGCCTCCACCCTCTGAGAACGGAGCCCCTGTGGACGTCGCCGCCCTCGCCAGCGGGCTCCGCGCCCTCGCCGCCGAGCTGCCCGCCACAGGCCTGGCCGCCGCCGACGACCACCTCGACCGCGCCCTGGCCGAGCTGCGGGAGGCCGCCAGGGAATCGGGCGCCGAACTCGGCCTCCACCGCCTCGGCGCCGCCCGCGAGCACCTCGCCGCCGCGCGCACCCGCCTGGCCGAAGCGGGCACGGCCGTCGACGACTACCTCGAGGCCATCGGCGCCGCCGCAGCCGCGGCCGGCGCCGCCCCGGCCGCGACCGGGCCCGCCCCGAAACCGGCCGCGGCCGTCGACCCCCGGCAGTGGTGGACCGAGCGCGTCGACGAGCTGTGCCGCCGCACCGGCACGCCCGCACCCGCGCAGGCCGCCCCCACGGCCCTGTTCAACGAGCTGCTCAAGGCCGCCGCCGACGGCTCGGCCGCGACCTACCACCGCCGCCTGCGCGACGCCGGACCCGAGACCGGCGTCAAACTCCCCGGCCTCGCCTGGCCGCTCGTCCGCGCCCTCGCCGCCGAGCACCTCGGCCGCGCCCCCACCGCCCGCGACCTGCCGGTGCTGCGCGACCGCTGCGCCGACCGCGTCCGCGCCCTCGTCCCCGGCGTCGACGCCGAGCACCTCGCGGCCGCCCTCGCCGCCGCCTGCACCCTCGGCCCCGCGCGGCGCCGCGGCGACGCGGCCGAGACCGCCGCCCTCGGCCCGGCCCTGGTCGCCGCCCTCCACCGGCTCCCCCGCACGAGCACCGGCACGAGCGAGCGGAAAGGCCGACGATGAGCAGCTGGCGCAGGCGACTGGTGGCCGCGATGGCCGAGGAACTGAGCACCGCCCGCGGCGAGGCCCGCGAACTCGCCGAACGCGCCGCGACGGCCGCATCGGCCGCGCGCGCCGAGACCGAGGTCGCCATCGGCGCCGCCGAACGCAGGCAGGCCGGGCTCGGCGCCGTCCACGAGCGCGTGGCCGCCACCCTCGAGGCGAGGCGGGCGCACGCGGTCCGCGCCGGCGCCCAGGCCGTCGCCGACGCCGCGGCCCTCGCCGCGCCCACCGCGGCCGGCGCGTCCTGGGACGGCTGGATCCCCTACCCGGCGCCCGGCAGGGGCCCCGCCCCGCTCCTGCGCGTCGGCGCCCTCGACGAGAGCGCCTTCGACGGCAGTGCCTGCGGCACCCCCGCGCTGCCCGCGCTCGTCGCCCTCCTCGACCGCGCCCACCTGCGCATCGCCTCCGACGCCGCCGCGGCCCTGCCCGGCCTGCTGCTGCGGGCCGTCGGCGCCGCCCCCGCCGGGGCCGTCCGCCTCCACGTCTACGACCCCGAGCGCCTCGGCGGCTCCCTCGCCTCCTTCGCGCCCCTCGGCAAGGCCGGCCTGCTGTCCTTCATCGGGCCCTCGGGGCTGCGCGACGCGCTCGACGCGCTCGTCGAAGACGTCAGGCGCGTCAACGCCGACGTCCTCGCGGGCGAGCACGCCACCCTCGCCGAGCTCGCCGCCGCCACCGGGCGGCGCCCCGAGCCCTGGCGCGTCCTCGTCCTGCTCAACTCCGACATCGCCGCCTGGACCGCCCACGAGCGAGCCCAGCTCGCCCGCCTGCGGCGCACCGGCGTCGGCGCCGGCGTCCACCTCGTCGCCGTCGGCGACGGCCCCCTCGGCGAGGACCCGGCCGAGACCGACGACCCGCTCCGCCTGAGCGCCACCGCCTACACCGGCCTGCCCGGCGCCCGCCTCCGGCTCGACCCCGCCCCGCCCGCGCGCACCGTCACCGCCGCCGCCAAGGCCGTCGCCGAGAAGCACCTCGCCGGCCGGGAACCGGCCCGCCTGGTCGACCTGCTCCCCGCCCGGCTGTGGGCCGCCAGCTCCGCGGGCGGCCTCGACGTCGCCCTCGGCGAGCGCCCCACCGGCGACGTCGCCCGCGTCGCCCTGGGCGACGACCCGCCGCACGCGCTCGTCGGCGGCCCCTCCGGCTCGGGCAAGACCAACCTCCTCTACGCCTGGATCGCCGCGCTCGCCTCCACCTACCACCCCGACGAGCTCGCGCTGTACCTCCTCGACTTCAAAGAGGGCGTCTCCTTCGCCCGCTTCGCCGCGGGCAGGAGGGACCCCACCTGGCTCCCGCACGTCCGCCTCGTCGGCGTCAACATCAACGACGACCGCGAATTCGGGCTCGCGCTCCTGCGGCACCTCAAGGCCGAACTGCGCCGCCGCGCCGAGGCCGCCAAGGCCCACGAGGCCACCAAGCTCGAAGAGCTCCGCGAGGCCGACCCCGGCGGGCACTGGCCCCGCATCGTCGCCATGGTCGACGAGTTCCAGGTCCTCCTCGAAGCCCGCGACGCGGTCACCGACGAGGCCGTGAGCCTGCTCGAAGACCTCGCCAGGCGCGGGCGCGGCCAGGGCATCCACCTCGTCCTCGCCTCGCAGGACGTCGCGGGCATCGAGGCGCTGTGGGGGCGCCCCAGCCTGGTCGCCCAGTTCACGATGCGGATCGCCCTGCCGAAGGCCCGCCGCGTCCTCGCCGAGAACAACCACGCCGCCGACACCGTCCCGCGCTTTCACGCCATCGTCAACGCCGAATCCGGCGTGCCCGGCGCCAACACCACCGTCGCCCTCCCGAACGCGGGACACGCGGCCGCCTGGGAGCCGCTCCAGCGGCGGCTGTGGGAGGCCAGGCCCGAAGGCAACACCCCGCCTATGCTGTTCGACGGCGACCTCGTCCCCGCGTTCACCGGACAGGTGCCGCGGACCGAGACGGCGCTGCTGGGCCAGACGATCGACGTCGCCGCCAGGCCCGCCGAGCTCGCCCTCCACCGCGCGCCCGGCCGCAACCTCGCCGTCCTCGGCACCCGCACCGCCGAGGCCGCCGACGTCCTCGCCGCCGCCGCGCTCTCCGCCGCCCGCGCCCAGACCGTCGCCGTCGACCTGTGCTGCCTCGAACCCGACGCCGCCGCCGGGGCCCTCGCCCTCGCCGCCGCCCTCGAGACCGAAGGCGCCGACGTCGCCTGGCACGACGGCCTCGCCGAGACCTGCAAGGACTGGCAGACGCGCGCCGACGGCGCCTTCCGGCTCGTGCTGCTGTACGCCGTCGACGCCGGCTCGCCCCGCCTCGACGCCGCCGAGGCCGCGTCGTTCCGCTCGATGCTCCTGGACGGCCCCGAACGCCACCTCCACACCCTCGGCTGGTGGCGGTCCGTCCCGCGACTGCGCGAAGACCTCGGCGGCTTCGCCGCCCGCTTCGACGCCGTCGACGCCTGGCTCGCCCTCGACGTCCAGGGCCCCGAACTCGCGCCGCTCTCACCGGCCTCCGGCGGCCCCGCCTGGTACCCCCGGGCGAGGCGCGGCCTCTACTTCGACCGCGCCCGGCACCGCGCCCCGCACGTGGTCATCCCCTACCGCGCCACCGAAGGCCTCCCGCGACCGACCGCCGTCCTCGACGGCCCGCTCTGAGAGGCGCCATGGACACCGAATACGCCGACGCCGTCGCCCGCTACCGCAGCGAACGCGAGGCCGCCGACGCCGAGATCCGCTCCGCCCGCGACGCCTACCGGGCCGAGACCGCATCGCTCGCCGCCGCCGTCCGGGCCGCCCGCGAGCGGCGCGGCGAGGCCGACCGCGCCGCCGCCGAGGCCACCGCCCTGGTCGCCGAGACCGACAAGGCCGTCACGGAGCTGTGGCGGGCCCTCGGCGGCTTCGTCGGCCCCCGCCGCACCGGCCAGGTCCCCCCCGCCGGACCGGCGGGGGAGAGCGCGGACGCCGCCGCGGTCCGCGCCCGCATCGCCCGCGCCGGACGCCTGCTCGAACTCGCCCGGCAGGGTGAACTGCCCATCGACGCGCCCCGCCACACCGAACCGGCCGCCGCCGGCATCGGCGCCGCCCTCGGCGCGGCCGCCGTCGCCCTCGCCGCCTGGACCCTCACCGCCGACCCCGGCGACGCCGTCGCGCTCCGCCGGGCCCTGGCGGCGGCGACCCTGTTCGCGGGCGTCGCCGCCGGCCCGATCGTCCTCGGCGCGTGGCTGTCCTGGCAGTACCGGGTGCGGCCCCGCCCCACCCAGACGATCGCGTGCGTCGCCGCGGCCGTCGTCGCCACATGCGCGCTGGCGGGGGTGTTCCTGCGGGGGACGTGACAGCCGACTTGCCGCCATGAGGTACACCTGATGCGTCCCCGAAACGTGAGGAGACCGTTCCATGGCGGGCATCGACGACACCAGCTCGTGGCATTACGGCCCCCTGCCGTCCACCGACGACGCCCCGGCGTGGATCTTCGGCATCGTCCCCGACGGTTGGATCGCCGGCATGCCGGAGGTGAGCGTCGACCGCGACGAGATGATCATCATCTGCCCGCTCCCGGCCCCCGACCACCCCGGCGACGCCACCGAGTCCGACCGCGCCGCCACCGAGGAGGGCCGCATCTCCCGGTTCCGCGAGGCCACCCGCGACATGCGCGTCCAGATCGCCCAGCAGCTCCAGTACCGCTACCACCGGCAGGCCTCCTGGGGCGCCAGGTGCGGGGCCACCACCATGGTGTTCACCCACCAGTCCATACCGGTCACCACCAGGCTCCGCCAGCCCGAGCGGCTCGTCCTCGACACCCTCGTCGGCTCCGGCGTGGCCGCCTCCCGCTCCGACGCGCTCGCCTGGTGCGTCCGGCTCGTCGAGCAGCACGCCGAGGACTGGCTCAAGGAACTGCGCGAGGCGATGCTCAGCGTCGACGACCTGCGCCGCCGCGGCCCCGCCGTCTGACAGCGGAGCCCTTCACAGCAGCAGCGCCGCCACGGCCGCCAGCACGGCCGCGACCGCGACCGCCGAGCCGATCGCCCACGCCCTGGCCCGGTGGCCCCCCGGCACTGCCTCGTGTTCCCTGCGGTGCGCCATCGCCGCCTCCGATGCTCGACCTGCGGTGAGTATGGCTTGCATCCTCGCGCGGCCCGCCGCGCCGCGCCGGGGAAACACCCGAAACCCGCCCCGGGCGGCGCCTCCGCACGCCTCCTCGCAGTGCGCTAACGCGCTCGAACAATGATCGAAACCGATCCGATTCGTTGGTGCGGTGAACCTAATTCATGGTTTCGCTATCACTCTTGCTCGAAGAAGCATGAAATACAAGTAGATCTGCTCATTCCGAGCTCGAATGCGCAAGCATTCGAAACCTGCGTGAGAAATCCCTGCTCAAGTCGTCTTCATTCGAGCATTACCGCCTCGGTGAGGGCAGGAGGTCCCGTAACGTCCAAGACACCGGTCCCGGCCGGCGACCCCGCCCGCGACCGGACCGCCCTGAACCGAAGGAGCGACAGTGAGCACAGTTTCAGAGACCGCAGAACCCACGACGGGGCTTATGCGTCCGCCGACCCGCCACGAGCGCCTCATCGCGTGGGTGGCCGAGATCGCGGACCTCACCGGCCCCGACCAAGTCGTCTGGTGCGACGGATCCGACGCCGAATGGCGGCGCCTCACCGCGGAGCTGGTGGCGTTCGGCACCCTCGAGCCCGTCCCCGCCAAACCGGACTCGTTCCTCGCCCGCACCGACCCCGACGACGTCGCACGCGTCGAGGAGCGGACCTTCATCTGCTCGAACGACCCCGAGGATGCCGGCCCCACCAACAACTGGACCGCCCCCGACTACATGCGCGAGACCATGACCGAGCTTTACCGCGGCTCGATGCGCGGACGCACCATGTACGTCGTCCCCTTCTGCATGGGCTCGCTCGAAGCCGACGAACCCCGATTCGGCGTCGAACTCACCGACTCGGCCTACGTCGCCGTCAGCATGCGCATCATGACCCGCATGGGCGCCGACGTCCTCGAGGCCATGGGCGAGGACGCCGACTTCGTGCCCTGCCTGCACTCGGTCGGCAGGCCGCTCGAGGCCGGCGAGGCCGACGTGCCGTGGCCGTGCAACGAGACCAAGTACATCTCCCACTTCCCCGAGGACCGCGAGATCTGGTCCTACGGCTCGGGCTACGGCGGCAACTCGCTGCTGGGCAAGAAGTGCTACGCCCTGCGCATCGGATCCGTCATCGGCCGCGACGAGGGCTGGCTGGCCGAGCACATGCTCATCCTGCGCCTGACCAGCCCCGAAGGCAAGGTCTACCACGTGACCGGCGCCTTCCCCTCGGCCTGCGGGAAGACGAACCTCGCGATGCTCGAGCCGACCATCCCCGGCTGGAAGGTCGAGACGCTCGGCGACGATATCGCCTGGCTCCGCTTCGGCGCGGACGGCCGGCTGTGGGCCTCGAACCCCGAGTCCGGCTTCTTCGGGGTCGCCCCCGGCACCGACTACAAGACCAACCCCAACGCGATGCGCACCATCGAACGGGGCCACACCCTGTTCACCAACGTCGCGCTCACCGAGGACGGCGACGTGTGGTGGGAGGGCATGGGAGAGGCGCCCGAGCACGCCGTCGACTGGCGCGGGCAGCCATGGACGCCCGAGGCCGAAGGCCCCTCCAGCCACCCCAACAGCCGGTTCTGCACGCCGATCAGGCAGTGCCCGGTCCTCGCCAGGGAATACGACGACCCGCGGGGCGTGCCGATCGACGCGATCCTGTTCGGCGGGCGCCGGGCCACCACCGTGCCGCTGGTGACGCAGGCCCGCGACTGGGTCCACGGCGTCTACATGGGCGCGACGCTCTCCAGCGAGACCACCGCCGCCGCCGCCGGCCAGGTCGGCCTGGTGCGGCGCGACCCGATGGCGATGCTGCCGTTCATCGGCTACAACGCCGCCGACTACTTCGGGCACTGGATCGCGATGGGCAAGGCCGCCACCGACGCCTCGCTCATGCCGCAGGTGTTCTACGTCAACTGGTTCCGCCGCGGCGACGACGGCCGGTTCCTGTGGCCGGGCTTCGGCGAGAACGCCCGCGTCCTGAAATGGGTCGCAGAACGCCTCGAGGGCCGCGCCGACGCCGTCGAGACCCCGATCGGGCACTGCCCGACACCGGAGTCGCTGGACGTCTCGGGGCTCGACATCGACCCGACCGACCTCAAGGCCGCCCTCGAGGTCGACCGCGACGAGTGGATCGCCGAGATCCCGCTCATCGAGAGCTGGTTCACCCGCTTCGGCGACAAGCTCCCCGCGATGCTCTGGAGCGAGCTGGACGCGCTGAAGCACCGCCTCGACCTGCGCTGAGCACCACCTGCCCCCACCCGGGGAGACGTGCGGGCCGCCGCCACCGGGCGGCGGCCCGCGGGCCGCGACTCGGTGCCCGCAGGAGCGCCCGGCGCACCGGCCTACAATTGTCGGTCGTGGCGATCGCAAACCTGCTTTACCGCATCTACGAGCGCCGGCTCGCCAACGAGCTGGCGGGCAGGCCGCTGCCCAAGCACATCGGCGTCATGGTCGACGGCAACCGCCGCTGGGCGCGCGACATGGGCCTGACCGACCCCAACGACGGCCACAGGGCCGGCGCCAAGCACATCGAACGCTTCCTGTCCTGGTGCGAGGAGCTCGGCGTCGAGCACGTCACCATCTGGCTGCTGTCCACCGAGAACCTCTCCCGGCCCGCCGAGGAGCTCGACCCGCTGCTCGACATCATCTGCGAGCTCACCGAGGAACTGGCCGAGACCCCCCAGCCGTGGCAGCTGCGGATGGTCGGCGCCCTCGACCTGCTCCCGCGCGACCACCAGTCCCGCCTCAAGGACGCCCAGCAGCGCACCGCCGGCAAACGCGGCGTCCAGGTCAACCTCGCCGTCTGCTACGGCGGCCAGCGCGAGATCGCCGACGCGGTCCGCTCCCTGCTGCTCGAGCACGCCGAGGCCGGCCTCACCCTGGAGCAGGCCGCCGAGGCCGTGGACGCCGCCTCCATCGCCAGGCACCTCTACATGACCGGTCAACCCGACCCCGACCTGGTGATCCGCACCTCCGGTGAGCAGCGGCTGTCCGGTTTCCTGCTGTGGCAGTCGGCGTACTCGGAGTTCTACTTCTGCGACTCGAACTGGCCGGACTTCCGCCGCGTCGACTTCCTGCGCGCCGTCCGCTCCTTCGCGACCCGCAACCGCCGCTACGGCAGATAGCCGCCCTCAGGCGCCGGGCTCGACCGCGACGCCCGCCTCCTCGAAGTCCCGGAGGGCCTTCGCCCGCGTCTCCTCGGCGACGGCCGCCGTGTAGCCGAGCAGGACCGTCGCCCGGAAGCCCTCGCCGACGGCGTCCAGCGCCGTGGCCCGCACGCAGTGGTCGGTGGCGATGCCGACGACGTCGACCTCGTCCACGCCGCGCTCCCGCAGCCACTCGGCCAGGCCCGTCTCGCCGCTCGAGCCCTCGAAACCGGAGTAGGCCGCCTCGTAGGCGCCCTTGTCGAACACGGCCTCGGCGAGCGTGTGGTCGAAGTCGGGGTGGAAGTGCGAGCCCGGCGTGCCGACCACGCAGTGCGGCGGCCACGAGTCCCGGAAGTCCGGCTCGGCCGAGAAGTGGAGCCCCGGGTCGATGTGCCAGTCGCGGGTGGCGACCACATGGTCCCACCGCTCGCGTTCGGCGCCGATGAGCTCGGTGACGCCGCGGGCCACCGCCGCCCCGCCGTCGACGGCCAGCGAGCCGCCCTCACAGAAGTCGTTCTGGACGTCCACCACGATCAATGCCCTGCTCATGTTTCAAAGCCTATCGAGCGGGTACGGATCTGTCAGGGGTGGGACCTTAAAAGGGCCCGGAGGCATCGTCTCCGGGCCCTTTTCTCACGTGGCTCAATGCCCCTTCTTCGACTCCGGGACCAGGTGCCCCCACTTCTCGTCGAAGACGGGCCGCTCGGAGCGGATGCGCGGGATCCGGTCGAAGTTGCGCAGCGGCGGCGGGCAGCTCGTGGCCCACTCCAGGGAGCCGCCGTAGCCCCACGGGTCGTTCGTCTCGACCAGGCGGCCGGACTTCCAGGACTTGAACAGGTTCCAGATGAACGGCAGCGTCGACAGGCCCAGGATGAACGCGCCCACCGTCGAGATCATGTTCAGCGTCGTGAAGCCGTCCCCGGCCTGGTAGTCGACGTAGCGGCGCGGGAAGCCCTCGTTGCCCAGCCAGTGCTGCACCAGGAACGTGGTGTGGAAGCCGATGAACGTCAACCAGAAGTGGACCTTCGCGAGCCGCTCGTCGTACATGCGCCCGGCGACCTTCGGGAACCAGAAGTACACGCCGGCGAAGACCGCGAACACGATCGTGCCGAACAGGACGTAGTGGAAGTGCGCCACCACGAAGTAGGAGTCCGAGACGTGGAAGTCGATGGGCGGGCTGGCGAGCAGGACGCCCGACAGGCCCCCGAGGAGGAAGGTCACCAGGAAGCCGAGGCTGAACAGCATCGGCGCCTCGAAGGTCAGCTGGCCCTTCCACATGGTGCCGATCCAATTGAAGAACTTGACGCCGGTGGGCACGGCGATCAGGAAGGTCATCAGCGAGAAGAACGGCAGCATGACCGCGCCGGTGGCGTACATGTGGTGGGCCCACACCGCCATCGACAGGCCCGCGATGGCGAGGGTGGCCGCGACGAGCGTCTTGTAGCCGAAGATCGGCTTCCTGCTGAAGACCGGGAAGATCTCGGAGACGATGCCGAAGAACGGCAGCGCCACGATGTAGACCTCGGGGTGGCCGAAGAACCAGAACAGGTGCTGCCACAGGATCGCGCCGCCGGTCTCGGCGTCGAACACGTGCGCGCCCAGCTGCCGGTCGGCGACGACCGCGAGGAGCGCGGCGGCCAGGATCGGGAACACCAGGATCATCAGCAGGCTGGTGATGAGGATGTTCCAGGTGAAGATCGGCATCCGGAACATGACCATGCCCGGGGCCCGCATCGTCACGATCGTGGTGATCATGTTGACCGCGCCGAGGATGGTGCCCAGGCCCGAGATGGTCAGGCCGACGAACCACATGTCGGCGCCGATCCCGGGGGAGTTCACGGCGTTCGACAGCGGCTGGTAGGCGAACCAGCCGAACGCGGCCGCGCCGCCGGGCGTGATGAAGCCGGCGACGGCGAGCGTCGAGCCGAACAGGTACAGCCAGTAGGCGTAGGCGTTGAGCCGCGGGAACGCGACGTCGGGGGCGCCGATCTGGAGCGGAACCAAGTAGTTGCCGAAGGCGAACACGATCGGGGTGGCGAACATGAGCAGCATGATCGTGCCGTGCATCGTGAACAGCTGGTTGTACTGCTCGGCGGAGACGATCTGCATCCCCGGTCGGAACAGCTCGGCGCGGATCAGCAGGGCCAGTACGCCGCCGATGCCGAAGAAGGCCATCGACGTCACGAAGTACATCAGGCCGATCTGCTTGGCGTCGGTGGTGCGCAGGGTGCGGGCGAGCCAGGAGCCCCTCGGTTCGCGGCGCACCGGCCAGGGGCGCGCGACGATAGGCGTTGGTTCGACCTTGGGCTCAACCGTGGTCACCTGTGGGCCTCCAGATTCTGTTTCCAGGTAGCGAACGCAGAATAGCCCCCCGATTCGGCTCTCCTGCGGAGGGGGAAGAGCGAAGCGGCGTGGCGGTGCGTGAGCGTTCGGTGGTTATCGCAGGTGGTTCGCATGGTACGGGCGGAGCGCGGCGAGCGGGGCGGACCACCGCGGAGGCCGGCGGCGCCGGTCCGTGAGCAATCTCCTACGCGTCCGCGCGGCGGATGCGGTGGGCCGCCGCCGCGCGGGCCCTCAGCTGCGGGCGTCGGGTTCCAGCGCGGCGTAGACCCGCTTGACGAGCAGCGCGGTCTCGTAGCCGACCTGGCCGAGGTCGCAGCCGGCGTTGGCGAGCACGGCCACCTGGGCGCGGTCGCCGACGGCCATGAGCAGCAGCACGCCCTCGTCCATGTCGATGACCGACTGGCGGATGCGGCCGGCGTTGAGGACCTTGGCCGCCCCCGTCGTCAGGCTGGCGAGCCCGGAGGTGATGGCGGCGAGCTGGTCGGCGCGGTCGGTGGACAGGCCCTGCGACGCCGCGAGGGCGAGTCCGTCGACGGAGACGGTCAGGGCTTCGGAGACGTCCGGCACCTTCTCCACGAAGGAGGTCAGGAGCCAGTCGAGTTCACCGACACTGTTGTCCTTGCTATCCATCTCCCTGCTTTCTACTGAAGTTTTCGTTGTTCGTGTTCCGAGGCCGCCGCGATGCCGGAGGCGAAGCCGGTCAGGCGGTCGCGGATCTCGGCGGGGTCGAGGTCGACGCCGCCCGAGCTCGGTCCCGCGCCGGGGACGGCCCCCGGCAGCAGCCGGGTGCCCGGCGCCCGCCGCGGCAGTTCCGTGCCGTTCGGGCCTCCGGCGGATTCGAGTGCTCTGTTCACCTTCCTGAAGGTAACATCCACCGGCTCCGCCGCGGGTCCCGCAGTGACCGCCGAACCGTTCGGGGCGCCCCCGGAGGGCCCGCGCGTCTGCCCAGCTACCGGGCGTGGTTCGGGCGTCACTCCGGCCTTGAGGGGCCGGGGCACGATCGGCTCGGCGGCGCCCTCGGCGGCCGCGTCGGAGCCGGTGCCGGTCATCGGCAGGTTCGCGGCGTGCGCCGACAGCGCCAGCCGCGCCGAGGAGGTCCCCGGCGCGGTCGGGAGCAGGCCGGCGGTCAGCTCGGCGTGCGCCGAGGCGGGGATGCGGACGAGCGCGAGCGTGCCCTTGCCCATCGTGGAGTGCAGCTGCACGCTGATGGCGTGCTCGGCGGCGAGCCGGCCGACGACCAGGAGGCCCATGGTGGCCGTGAGCTCCGAGTTCAGCTGGGTGGGCTCGGCCAGGCGGCGGTTGATCGCCGACATCTGCTCGGGGTTGAGGCCGATGCCGTCGTCGGCGATGGAGATGACGATCTCCGAGCCCGAGCGGCGGGAGGTGACGCGGACCTGCTGCGTGGGAGGGGAGTAGGAGGCGGCGTTGTCGAGCAGCTCGGCGAGGATGCGGACGACGTCGCCGGCGGGCCTGGTCTCCAGGCGCGCCGAGACCTGGTTCTCGACGACGACGCGCCCGGCGCCCTCGATCTCGGAGACCGCGTCGCGGATGATCGTCTCGATGTCGGCGGGGTGGTTGTAGCGCCGCTGCGGATCGCCGCCGGCCAGCAGCAGCAGGTTCTCCTCGTTGCGCCGCATGCGGCTGAGCAGGTGCTAGACGCTGCGCCACTCGTCGGGGACCTCCGAGGGCGAGTCGTCCACCAGCGACTCCATGACCTGCTGCTGGCGGCGGATGAGGCTCTGCCCGCGCCTGGCGAGGGTCTTCATCATCGCCTCGACGTCGATGCGCAGCAGCGCCTGGTTCGCGGTCTGGCGCAGCGCCTGGTGGTGGGCGGCGCTGAACGCCTCGGCGAGGCTGTCGAGCTCGTCGGAGTAGCGGGCGTCGGTGGCGACGATCGTCTGCCGTTTGGCGGCCTGGAGCAGCCGGTCGACCTCGTCGGCGTTGGAGGCCTGGGAGACCGCGGCGACGGTCTTGGGCAGCGTGTCGTAGGCGGCGGTCAGCGTGGCCTCGCGGACGGAGTCGACGCGCAGGCTGATGCGGCGGGCGAGCATGGCCGCGGAGATGATCGCCGTCAACGCCAGCACGATGATCAGCGCGAATGTGGTCAGCAGCGTCCGCGTCGAGGAGTCGCGCAGGGCGGCGACGTCGCGGTCCAGGACCTCCACGGCCGTGTCCTGGGTCCGGTGCAGGGCGCTGACGACCGCCGCCTGCGCGGCGGAGAACTCGGCGGGCTCCAGGTCGGGGATGTCGCCGTCGAGGTAGATCAGCAGCGCCGCCCGGGCGGTGTCGGCCTCGTCCGTGGCCATCGCGGTGCGGTAGACGTCCCTGATCTCCTCCGAGGCGCTGCTCTCCAGCTCGAGGATCTGGCGGTCGAAGGAGCCGGACAGGTGCGCGACGTTGCCGAGCGACACCCGTCCGACCAGGATCTCGTCGGCGGCGGCCAGCGCGGTCAGGTCGTAGGCGACGCTGAACTGGATCTCGGCGGCGAGCCGTCCCGCCTGGAGCGAGGAGTCCAGCGCGTCCAGGTGGGAGGCGATGGCGGCGTTGTCCACCAGGCCCGGCAGCCGGGAGGTGAGGCTGACGAGCTTGTTCGCGATCGTCTGGTAGGTGATGAACGCGTCCACGACCTCCCGGTCGTTGAAGGTCAGCTCGCCGGAGGCCAGGCGGTCCATGGCGCTTCGGGCGCCGTCGAAGCGCTCGAAGTGGTTGAGCAGCTCGTCCAGGGAGTTGGACAGGGCGGGGAACCGCTCGCTCGCCGGCCCGGCCACGGACCCGAACTCGACCACCGCCTCGTCGGTGCGCTGGCGCAGCGAGTCGATGTCGACCTCGTCCATCGAGCCGGTCAGCGCCGCCTGGAGCATCGGCGCGCCCTCGTCCTGGTGCCCGTCGAGGACGTCGGCGGCCGCTCCGGCGAGGTCGGCGAGCACCTCGGCGTCGGTCGCGTCCTGGTACTCGCCCCACACGTGCACGGTCTGGAACAGCCCCAGCACCAGCATCCCCATCAGCGCGGCGGCGATCGGCAGCATGAGCTGCATCCGGATCGGAAGACGGCTGGTGCGCTGCCGGGCTTTACGGGACATCGGGGGAGTCCTTTCTGGGCGACGAACCGCACTGCGGTGGGGCTGGGACTATCTTCGCTTGTAGTGGCGGTTCGTCGGCGGGCAGGGGTGGATCAGCCGACGAGGGGACGGCCTTCGGGGTAACGGTACAACCGGTGCCTGGTGCGGATCGCGAGGGACGTCGCCAACAGCACCGGCCCGATCCGTCCTCCGTACATCAGTACGATCGACACCACTTTGGAAGGGTCGGAGAGCGCGGCGGTGATGCCCGTCGACTGCCCCACCGTGGCGCCGGCCGAGGTCGCTTCGAAGAGGATGTCGTGGAGCCGCAGGTGCGGCTCGAACATCTGGATCAGGATCGCTCCGGCCGCGATGAAGGCGACGTAGAGCAGCGCCACCGACATGGCCTGCCGGATCACCGAGTCGCTCAGCCGGGTGCGGAACGCCGAGGCCTCGGGTTCGCCGCGGATCTCGGACCAGATGACCCACAGCAGCACGAAGAACGTGGTGACCTTGATGCCGCCGGCCGTGGAGGCCGAGCCGCCGCCGATGAACATCAGGATGACGCCCACCAGGACCGAGTGCGTGTGCATCTCGCCGACCGGGATCGTGTTGTAACCGGTCGAGCGGAGCATGACGTCCTGCATCAGCGCGGGCAGCAGCTTCTGGTGCCACGCGAACGGCCCCAGCGTGGCCGGGTTCGACCACTCGAAGGCCAGGAAGACGACGAACCCGCCGACGAACAGGATCGCCGTCCCGGTCAGCGTCATCTTGGTGTGCAGCGTCCACTTCCTGCGGCCCCAGTCGCGCCGGGCCAGTTCGTACAGGACCGGCATGCCGAGGCCGCCGATGATCGAGGAGGCGATGATCGGGACGATGATCCAGGGGTCGTTCTCGAAGTTCTCCAGCGAGTTCGCGAAGAGGCTGAAGCCGCCGGAGTTGAACGAGCTGATCGAGTGGAAGGCGCCCTGCCAGATCGCCTCGGGCCTTGAGAAGCCGTATTCGAGGTGGAAGCGGCCGGCCAGGAAGGCGGCGGTGACGGTCTCGACGGAGGCCATCACCAGGACCGCGCGGGAGAGGACGCCTCTGACATCGCCCATGTTGATCGCGCGGTTGGTCTCCGCCTGCGCCATCAGCCGCGAGCGGAGTCCGAGCCGCTTGCTGACGACCAGGCCGAGGAAGGCGGCGCTGGCCATGATGCCGAGGCCGCCGATCTGCATGGCGACCATGAGGACGGCCTCGGCGAAGACCGTCCAGTGGGACGAGGTGTCCAGTGTGATCAGTCCGGTGACCGTGACCGCGGAGGTCGCGGTGTACAGCGCGTCTATCAGGCGGGTGCCCGAGTCGGTGGCCTGGGAGATCGGCAGCCACAGCAGCACGGTGGTGGCGGCTATGGTGGCCGCGAACCCCATGGGGACCAGGCGCACGGGGTGACGGGTGAACCAGCCGGTGAAGAAGCGCATGTCAGGTGGTGGAGGCGAACGCCTCGACCTTCTCCGTGCTGCCCGAGACGATGAGGGTGTCGCCTTCGAGGATGACGGTGTCGGGGGTGGCGTAGGTGAAGTCCTCACCGGTCTTCTTGACGCCGACGACGGTCACGCCCCACTTCGAGCGCAGCTTCGACTCGCCCAGCCGCTTGTCGACCGCCTCGGCCGGCGCCCTGGTCTTGACGATCGCGAAGCCGTCGTCGAACTCGATGAAGTCCATCATCTTGCCGCTCACGAGGTGCGCGACCCGCTCGCCCATGGCCGCCTCGGGGTAGACGACGTGGTGGGCGCCGGTGCGGTGCAGGATCTGGCCGTGCTTGGCGTTGATGGCCTTCGCCCAGATCTCGCGGACCCCGGCCTCCTCGCAGGCCAGGACGGTCAGCACGCTCGCCTCGATGTCGGTGCCGATGGCGACCACGACGTGGTCGAACTCGCCCACGCCCAGCTGCGCCAGCACGGCCGAGTCGGTCGAGTCGGCCTGCACCACGTGGGTGAGGGAGTCGGAGGCGCGCTGCACGATCTCGGGGCGCTCGTCGACGGCGAGGACTTCGTGGCCGAGCCTCGTGAGGGATTCGGCGACGGCCGTGCCGAAGCGGCCCAGGCCGATGACGGCCACGGCTTCCTCGGGGGTGACATCGCCCTTGCCGAACAGATTCATAAGCGCCGGTCCTCGCAGTAACGGGTTGACACGCTGTTAGATTCTGCCACTGACCGAGCGTGACGTCGCCGCATACCGCGCCCGGGCCGGTCGGCGTGGCCGCTGGGGAGGGAGCGGAGGCCCCGCGGAGGCCGCCGTCGCGGCCTTCGGGCCGGTATCCGGGAGGGGCGGGCGGGCACGTAAAGAGGGGGCGGCCCTAAACCCCTCATGGCCGCCCCCTCGAACACCCCTAACACTCTCCAAGGATGGAGGAGGTTCCAATTCTACTCTGACAGGACGGCCCGGAGGAAGTCCTGTGTGCGCACTTCTTGGGGATCCGAGAAGATTCTGTCGGGTGTGTCCTCTTCGACGATGACGCCCTGGTCGAACATCATGACGCGGTTGGAGACGTCCTTGGCGAAGCCCATCTCGTGGGTCACG
The DNA here is from genome assembly GCF_000427885.1 of Glycomyces tenuis DSM 44171. Taxonomy (GTDB): domain Bacteria; phylum Actinomycetota; class Actinomycetes; order Mycobacteriales; family Micromonosporaceae; genus Glycomyces; species Glycomyces tenuis. Next base: position 11,940 of record NZ_ATYW01000015.1, on the reverse strand, counting down.
ATGAGCATCGTGATGTTCGTGGTGTCGGCGATGTCGCGCAGGACGCCGAGCACGTCGGCCACCAGCTCCGGGTCCAGAGCGGAGGTCACCTCGTCCAGGAGCAGGATGTCCGGGTCCATCGCCAGGGCGCGGGCGATCGCCACGCGCTGCTGCTGCCCGCCCGAGAGCTGGTTGGGGTAGTTGTCCACCTTGTCGGACAGCCCCACCAGGTCGAGCAGGTCGCGGGCCTTGGACTCGGCCTCCTCCTTCGAGCGCTTCAACGTGTGGACCTGCGCCTCGGTGACGTTGCGCAGCACCTTCATGTTCGGGAACAGGTTGAACTGCTGGAAGACCATGCCGACCTTCTGGCGCCGCTGCCTGAGGTAGCGCTCCGAGGCGACGTGCAGCTTCCCGCCCTTCTCCATGTGGGAGTAGGGCGCGCCCTCGACCCAGATGACCCCGCCGTTCTCGTCGGGGTGCTTGACCGGGGTGACGAGTTCCAAGGTCATCAGCAGGCGCAGGATCGTGGTCTTGCCCGAGCCTGAGGGCCCGATGAGCGTCACGCGCTCGCCCGCGCCGATCTCGAAGCTCAGCCCCTTGAGCACCTCGAGGTCCCCGAAGGACTTGTTGACCCGGTCGAACTTGATGATCGGGTCAGTAGTTTGACTTGGCAAGGCGAATCTCCAATCTCCGCATCGCGACCGCCACCGGGTAGGAGGCGGCGAGGAACAGCAGTCCCGCGATGGTGTAGCCCTCGACGTCGCCGGTGTAGTTCAGGCCCGTGTAGGTCTGGACCTGGGCGATCATCTCGATGACGCCGATGGCGAACAGCGTCGGCACTTCCTTGAACATGGCGATGAGCCAGTTCGCGACCGCCGCGGTCGAGCGCCGCATCATCTGCGGCAGGATCACCGCGAACCAGGTGCGGTGGGCCGGCAGGCTCAGGGCCGTGGCCGCCTCCCACTGCCCCTTCGGGATCGCTTCGATCCCGGCGCGGAAGGACTCCGAGGTGTACGAGGCGTAGTGGAGGCCCAGCACCGCCGAGCCGACGGCGAAGGCGCTCCACTCGGGGTTGATGTAGAGGCTGACCGCGTACCACACGAACAGCACCTGCACCAGCAGCGGGGTGTTCCGGATGAACTGCATGAACCAGCTGACGGGGCGGCGGACCGCGGGGGGCGCCGACTGCTCGACGATGGCGACCAGCAGCCCCAGGACCACTGCGATGACGCTCGCGACGAGGGTGACCTGGAGGACGACCCAGAAGCCGTCCAGGACCATCGGGAAGATCTCGGCGGCGCGTTCATTGCTCCAACCGCTCATGCCCGGTCACCTCCTCCTTCCGTGACGACATGGTCGTCGGGCTCCAGCCCGCCCAGCACGCCGCCGACGGTCTCGGTGTCCTTCGTGCGGGTCGTGGGGTGGCCCTGGCCCAGGCCCCGCTTCGCCCGGCGCTCGAGCGCCCGCATGCCGGTCCAGATGAGCCAGGCCAGGATGAAGTAGATGACCAGGATCAGGCCGAGGTGCACCAGCAGGTCCTGCCCCGGACGTCGGCCGAGCGTCTCGGCCCAGGCGGTGAGGTCGATGATCTGCACCAGGGAGACCAGCGCGCTGGCCTTGAGCAGCATGATCGCGAAGGAGCACAGGGACGGGATCATCTCCGGCCAGGCCTGCGGCAGGATCACCAGTCGCATCTTCTGCGCGCTGGTGAAGTTCAGCGCGGTGGCCGCCTCCAACTGCCCCTTGGGGACCGCCGCGATGGCGCCGCGCACCACCTCCGAGGAGTAGGCGCCGTAGTTGAGCGCCAGCGCGATGATCCCGGTCAGGATGGCGTAGTCGAACTGGATGCCCAGCAGCTGCGGCATGGCGTAGGCGAACCAGAACAGCTGCACCACCACCGAGGAGCCGCGGATGAACTCCACGACGGTGCGGGCGGGGGTGCGCACGATGAGGTGCTTCGAACTGGTCATGAGCCCCAGCCCGAAGGCGACGACCAGCGCCAGCGCCGAGGCGCCGACGGTGACCTGGACGGTCACCCAGAACGGCTCGGCATAGCTGGGCAGCGAGTCGATTATGGTCTGCCAGTCCATGGCGCTACTGGTACGTGTCCGGGCAGAGGTCCTCGGCGGTCAGGCCCTCCGGGTGGTTGACGTCGGCGGTGAAGCCGTACGGGGAGACGATGCCCTCCCACGTCGCGGTGTCCTCGAGCAGCGTGGCGACCTCTTCGTTGACCGCGTCGCGGAAATCCGAGTCGCCGGGCTGGAAGACCCCCGCGCCGGCGCCGATGATCTCCTCGCCGCTCTCGGGGTCGATGAGCCAGAAGGGCTCGGTGACCTCGACCTCGGCGTCCGCTTCGGCGGCGAGCTTCAGGTTGGCCGAGGTCAGGCCGATGGCGTCGCAGCGGCCGGCCTTGAGCTCGAGCATGAGGGCGTCGAGGTTCGCCTGGACGTTGATCCGCTCTTCGTCGAAGATCGCGGAGGCGACCTCGTACTCGCTGGTGCCGTTCATGACGCCGATGACGCCGTCGGTCTCGGCCATGTCGTTGAGCGTGGTCCACCCGCCCGGGTTTCCGGCCAGCACCATCAGCGCGTCCGGCATGATGTAGTCCGGGTTCGCGAAGGCCACGGCCTCGCAGCGCTCGGGGGTGATGTACATGCCGGCGACGACCATGTCGTGGGTGCTGCCGAGCCCGGGGATGAGGGACTCCCACTTGGTCTGCTTCCACTCGATCTGGTCGGCCGAGATGCCGAGCTGGTCGAGAATGTAAATGTAGGTGTCGACGGACTGGCCGGTGACCGAGCCGTCCTCGGCGGTGTAGGCGTAGGGGGCTTCGTCGGCGTAGGCGACGCGCAGCTTGCCGCCGTCCTGTGCCTCTTCCAGGAGGCCGCCTCCACCGCCCTCCTCGGTCCGGGAGCAGGCCCCGAGAGCCAGGACGGCCGCGCCGCCGGAGGCGCCGAGCATCAGGTGGCGACGGTTCAGTTTCAAATTGTCTGACACGGTGGTCTCCTCCAGAAACTTTCTCGTGTTCATTGCCGACCTTAGCGTTCTAATGTAAGTTTGTCGACAATCCGATGATCGACGTTCGGTAACGAAATCGCCGGAAAACCACGCAACCGGTGCGCGCTACAACCCAACCTTTCGACAGAGCGTGCGTTACGAGTAGCGCTAAGATGCTGATCAGTACGGACAGAAGGAGAGAGACGGCTGTGTCGGATCGCATGAGCGGGTTGTCGAGCACCCGTCAGGTTGGGCGCCTGGCGCCGGTACGGCGCACCTCTACGGTGGACCTCATCGCCGACACCATCCGCAACGCGATCCTCGACGGCGCGCTCCCTCCCGGGGCTCCCTTGGGGGAGGCCGAACTCGCCTACCAGCTCGGCGTCAGCCGCGGCCCGCTGCGCGAGGCCATGCAGCGCCTGACCGCCGAGGGCCTGCTCGTCATCCCCAGGCGCCGCGGCCTGGCCGTGCGCACCATGACCGCCGAGGACGTCCGCGACATCCACTGGCTGCGCTCCCGCATCGAGGCCGAGCTCGGCCGCCGCCTCCTGGCGCAGCCGCCCGCCGAGCGCAAGCCGATCCTCAAGGAGCTCGGCGTCGAGGTCAAGCGGATGCAGCGCGCCCTGAAGAACGACGACGCCCGCGAACTGGGCGACGCCTACCTCGACTTCCACCGGATCCTGGCCGTCGCGGCCGGGTCGCCGCGGCTGGCGCGCATGACGGGCACCCTGCTCATCGAGACGCGGCTGTGCACCCTCTCCATGTACGAGCACTTCGAGGTCCACCGCGACCTCGCCGGCGAGCACGTCGCCCTCCTGGGCGCGCTGACCGACGGCGACGCCGAGGGCTTCTGCGACCTGCTCGACGCCCACCTCCAGGATGAGGTGCGGCGCCTGCTCGCCGAGCCCGCGGAGGCCAAGCAGGAGGAGGACGAGCGCCTCCTCGCCGAGACCCCCGACGTGCCGCAGCCGCTCGACCGCCTCGACCTGCCCGAGGGCGTCTAGCCCGCCCGCCGCCGCGCGGCGATCCCCGTGCTCGCCCCCACCCCGCATGACCGGCGGGGTACCCCCTTGCCGCCCAAACGGAACGGTCACAGTCAATTTTCCGACTCTTCGTATTCCGTCTCTGGATCGTTCGTTACGGAGTTGATATAAACAGGGCCCAGTCCCCGGACAAAATTCGAGACGGAGCCCAAAATGCCATACCCCCGGCGAATCTCCACAATGGTGGGCACAGCCATCGCCGCGACGCTCGCCGCACTCGTCCTCGTTCCCGCCTCGGCCTGGGCGCAGACCACGGAGTACGTCGCCCTCGGCGACTCCTACGCCTCCGGCGTCGGCACCCGCGACTACATCGACGACGGCTCCGGCTGCAGCCGGAGCGAGTCCGCCTATCCGAGCCTCCTCGCCGCCGAGCTCGACGCGGACCTCACCTTCGCCGCCTGCTCGGGCGCGACGACGACCGACCTCATCGACGACCAGCTCGGCGGCCTCTCCGCGAGCACCGACCTCGTCACCGTCACCGTCGGCGGCAACGACACCGGCTGGGCCTCGGTCATCCAGCAGTGCGCCTACCCGTACCCGCTGACCTGCGACGCGCAGATCGACGAGGCCGAGCGCTACATCCGAGAGGACCTGCCGGGGCGCCTCGCCGCCGCCTACGAGGCGGTCGCGTCCGCGGCGCCGAACGCCGAGGTCATCGTCCTCGGCTACCCGCGCCTGTTCAACGGCGAGGAGTGCAACGTCATCACCCGCATCAGCCCCGAGGAGCAGGCGCGGCTCAACGACGCGGCCGACCTGCTCGCCGAGACCGTCGGAGCGGCGGCCGAGGCGCACGGCCTGCGCCACATCGACATGCGCGACGCCTTCGACGGCCACGCGATCTGCGACGACGTCGAGTGGCTCAACGGGATCTCCTGGCCGATCGCCGAGTCCTACCACCCCAACGTCGACGGCCAGAGGGACGGCTACTTCGCCGAGCTGTCCGCCGCCCTCTGAGCGACACGACGAAGGGCCCCGCCGCGAACGCGGCGGGGCCCTGGTCGTCTCAAGTACTACAGGAAGTTGGCGTCAGGGTCGCAGATCAGCCACTTGTCGTCCTCTTTGACCAGGTCGATGGTCTGGGTCTCGTCGACCGGCTGGCTGCCCAGCTCGCCCATGGTGATCTCGCCGGTGGTCTCCACGTCGACGGTCGCGGTGTCGCCGTCGATGGCCTCGTTGCTGACGGTGTACTCCACGTTCACCTCCATGCCGTCGAGGGCCGAGGACTGCTCCTCGGTGAGCTCGCCGCCGCCGCCGACCTCCGCCAGCGCCGACTCGATCGACTCCTGCGAGCCGGAGCAGAAGTACGGGAGCATGTCGTCGACGACCGCATCGGGGTCGGTGAAGATGTCGCCGGACTCGACCGCGGCCATCGAGGTCTCCATGTACTTCTCCACCACCTCGGTGGGGGAGTCGCCGGCCGACGGCTCGTCGCCGGCCCCGCCGCCGCCCATCTGCCAGACCAGCAGGCCGATCACGGCGCCCAGGACCACGACGCCGCCCACGATGCCGACGATGAGGCCGGTCTTCGACTTCTGCGGCGCGGGCGGCAGGCCGCCCTGCTGCCCGTAACCGGGCTGCTGAGCACCGTACCCGGGCGGCTGCTGGCCGTAGCCCGGCTGCTGGGGCTGCTGGCCGTAGCCCGGCTGCTGCCCGTAACCGGGCTGCTGGGGCTGCTGGCCGTATCCGGGCTGCTGCTGCGGGGAGTAGCCGCCCGGTTGGCCTCCTTGAGGCGGTTGCTGGTTCGGGTCGAAACCCGGTTGTTGCGGCGGGTAGGCCATGATGCTTCCTCAGGTCTCAGGATTCTGTCGCGCCAGGTTAACACGTACGTGCAAGCGGCAAGGGACCCTGCGGGACCCGTGCTACTCGCCCTCGGCCGCCGCCGACTCCTCGTCCTCGCCGGTGTCGAACGTGGGGATCTCGTCGCTGTCGGGCGCCTGCTGCTTCTTGGCCACGGTCGGGTCCAGGCTCGGCCCCTTGGGGATGAGCGACAGCATCGACTCGGGCACGCCGACCGATTCGACGTCCCCGTAGCCGAGCAGCTTCTTGGTGGAGCCGGTCTCGCCGACGTCGACCAGGCCGTAGCGGTAGCCGAGGCTGTCGACCAGGTACGTGATGCCCTGGATGGTCTGCCCCGGACTCGACTGCGCCGACACCAGCGCGGCGGTGCCCGGCGGCAGCACGGGCTGGGCGGTCTGGCCCGGCACGTTGGAGACGATGTCGCCCTCGGAGTTGATGTCCATCGACTCGGCGGCGTCCGTCATCGTCTTGGGCGCCGTCTCGTACATGGCGATCGAGATCTTGGCCTCGTCCTTGCTCAGGTCCGGGTCGAAGACCGCGCACACGGCGAAGCGGGCCGGGTCCACCGTCCACAGCTCCTCGACATCCTGCGGGAAGTCGTCGGAGCCGTACGCGGCCTGCGCGCCGGTGTCGTTCTTCACCTGGGCCGGGATGGTGAGCGTGTCCAGGCCGGTCTCGTCCTGGAGCAGCCGCCGCTCGGTCTCGGTGATCTCGGCGAACTCGTCGCCGTTCGCCCCGTCCTGCATCAGCACGAACAGCTCCTCGCCGGCCTCGACGGTCTGGCCGTACTGGAGGACGCCGTGCTCGTCGGTGGAGACGCCGGAGTCGGTGCCGAAGCCCTCGCCGGGCTCGGCCGCCAGCGCCGCGCCCGAGGGGATCGTCTTCAGCATGTCCTCGTTGAGCGGGATCGACTCGGCCCGCTGGAGGTCCAGCACGTTCAGCACCCGCTCGTCCTGAATCTCGTACTTCCGGTCGTTCCACAGCAGGTAGAGGTCCTGCTCGGCGGGGTCGGCGACGGCGGTCCTGGCCAGCAGCCACTGGTCTTGGCCGAGCCACTCGGGCGCGGGCAGGTCCTCCACCACGAGCTGCGTCAGCATGTGGCTGTCCTTGCTGCCCTCTTCGGCGGGCATCGTGCAGGCGTTCCAGTTCTCGCTCTGCAGGAGGCTGTCGGGCGGCGGCGGCTCCGCGGGCGCGCCCGTGATGCCGATGGGGAAGCCGCGCGGGACGCCCTCCAGCGACTCGGGCTTGAGGTCCTGGACCGGCGGCTCGCCGTCGTAGGGCTGGAGCAGCAGCAGCGCCGAAGTGTAGTTGGCGACCGGCCACAGCTTCGCCGGCTCGCCGGCCTCCTCGTCGCCCGGCGCGTAGGTGTAGACGTAGATCGCCTGCGTGCCCTTGACGGTGATGATCGATCCGATGACGGGGTCCTCGTTGCCCTTGTTGAGCAGCGCGGCGATCGCGAAACCGGCGAAGATGAGCACCATGATCATCACCGAGACGAAGATCGAGACGCCGATGCGCCGCAGCGGACGCTCGACCGAGTCGGGGTTCGCCAGGACCAGAGCCTGGTTCATCCGCGAGGTGATGAAGCGGTGGGCGTCCACCTGTTCGCGGCGGGAACGCATCTGCGGCATCGGATTCGGCCTCTCTCGGGATCGGCTCGGGGGCGGGGGTCAGCCGCGCAGGGTCAGCGCGAAGGAGTACAGGTGGCAGATCCAGCCGGCCAGCGGCAGGATCGACACGATCAGGAGCGCCTCGCAGATGTCGAGCATGCGGCCCCACGTCGGGGCGATCTTCTTGCCCGCCACGGCCAGGCCGTAGACCATCGCGATCAGGGTCAGCAGCGTCAGCGCGCCCAGGATCGCGACCAGGCGCACGAAGGTGCCGCCGTCGATGAAGATCGCGGTGAGCACCGCGGCCAGGCCGCCCATGCCCGCGGCGAGCATGACGATGCGGGCCGGGCGGTCCTCGATGGTGCGCGAGCGGCTGAGCAGGACCAGGGCGATGACCGTGGCCAGGATGACGCCGGGCGTGGTGCCGGAGAACGCCAGCGCGATCGTCGAGACCACGCCGACCACGGCCGCGAAGGCGTACAGCGCCTCGAGGTAGTTCCCGGCGTGCTCGGAGAGCTTGAGGATCCGCTTGCCGTCGACGGACTCGGCGTCGCCCTCCTTGAGCTCCTCGGTGGTGGCCGGCAGCTGCGGGGTGGGCACCATCGCCATGGTCAGCGACAGGCGCGGCGCCGAGGGCAGGATCGCCAGGGCCAGCGGCGCGGCGATCGCCGCGCCGGTCGCCGCGGTGGCCGGGTAGTTGGGGTGGTCGACGAGGATCATGAAGCCCACGGCCACGGCCAGCACGACCGCGCCGAGGATCGAGGTGATGAACACCGGAGCCGAGGCCATGTCGCCGACGGCGACCATGCTGAGCACGCTGAACAGCAGGATCGCCGCGGCGGCGATCATGACGTGCGGCGCGGCCAGGTCGGAGATCCTCGTGTCTCCGGCGGCCAGGAGCAGGCCGCCGACCCCGCCGTAGAACACGGCGGTGACGCCGAAGTAGGTGGCCGCGCGCGAATCGCCGACCGCGCGTGACAGCAGCAGCGAGGCGCCGACGAGGACGAACGCCACGCCCAGCGCGACGACCGCGCCCGGCAGCTGCGGCGGGCCGGTGAACAGCACCGCGATGGCGCCCGCGGCCAGGGCCGCGGTGCCGACGCCGGTGGCGAAGCGCTTCGTCGCCAGGTGGTCCCAGCGGTTGCCGCGCTGCTCGGTGGCGGTGGCGACGGCGTCGATGACGTCGTCGAAGACGATCTCGGGCTTGGCCGCGTCGGCCGGGTTCAGGTACAGCATCTCGCCGTCGGTGATCGACAGCTGCGAGCACGAGTGGCCCGTGTCGAGCGGCTCCTCGCCGAGCCTGGACAGGATCCAGCCGCCGTTGTCGCCGGCCTCGTCGATGTAGTACTCCCCGGCCTGGTGCAGGATGGTCGGCAGGAGGTCGGACAGTGGGACGTCTGAGGGCAACGCGAGGTCGATCCTCGTGCGAGGGCTGACGATCGTCACCCTGCTCAGGGTGGCCGACTTGGTGCTCACCGCGCGAACCTCCGGGTCGGGTCGAAACTGGGGGGACTCGTCCAGGATAAATCCTCCGCGCAACCGAGCACGGGCGCCCGGTGGCGATGCGGTTCTACCCTGACAGTGCGATACTCGACAGAGCGCACTTATATCTTTTATACGGCAAGACCAAAATTACCGCTCGCAAGCTTCGCTGTGAGCGCCGGATTACAGCTCGCAAGCTCCGCCGTGAGTGTTGCGTCACGGCCCGCAAGCGGCCTCGCCGAAGTTCGCGAGACGCGAGCGAGTCGAGCTGTGGCAGGCGCCTCCCCCGGTGATTGAGTACAAGGACCCATTGTGACGACCAAACTCTTCCGCAGGCCGCCGCGTAAACGCGGTCCGCAGGCCCCGCGCGGCGACATCCTGCTCGAATCCCCGCCGGACATGCCCGACCCGCAGCCGAAGTCGATCAGCCAGTACCTCATGATCCTGCCGATGCTGTGCGGCGCGGGCGCCATGACGCTGATGATGATGCGCCGCGGCGGCGCCGGCGGCGGGGTCGACCCGCTCATGATGGCCATGGGCGCCATGATGGGCATCTCGATGATCGGCATGATGGCCACCAACATCACCTCGAACCGCGGCCAGAAGAAGGCCGAGTTCAACGCCGACCGCCGCGACTACATGCGCTACCTCAACCAGGTCCGCCGCCGCGCCAGGAAGGGCGCCGAGCGGCAGTGGCGGGCGGCGCGCTGGCGCCACCCCGACCCCCGCGCGCTGTGGTCGCTGGTCGGCTCGCGCCGGATGTGGGAGCGGCGCCCCAAGGACGACGACTCGCTCGAGGTCAGAGTCGGCGTCGGCAAGCAGCGCATGACGATGAAGCTGGTGCCTCCCGAGACGAAGCCGGTCGAGGACCTCGAGCCGATGACGTCGATGGCGCTCAGGCGCTTCGTGGCGGCGCACTCCAACGTCATCGACATCCCGCGTTCGATGAAGTACACCGAGGCCGGGCGCATGGTCCTGCGCGGCGACCGGGCCCTGGTGATGGACAACCTGCGCGCCCAGCTCTGCCAGCTGGCGGTCCTGCACTCGCCCGACGACGTCCTGATCGCCGTCGTCGCCGACAACGAGCGCATGCCCGAGTGGCACTGGATGAAGTGGCTGCCGCACCTCCAGCACCCCAGCGAGGAGGACGGCGCCGGACCGGTGCGCATGTTCTACAACTCCACCGGCCAGCTCGAGACCGCCCTGCGCGACCAGATGGCCAGCCGCGCCGGATGGTCGCCGGGGGCCACCTCCGGCGAGGGCGAGCGGCACCTGGTGATCATCCTCGACGGCGGCGAGGTCGACCCGACCGGGATCGTCGCCGCCGGCGGCATGGCCGGGGTCACCGTCTTCGACTTCTCCGGCTACCTGCCGCGCAAGCCCGGACCGGACACCAAGCTGTTCGACGTCGCCGTCGAGGAGATCCGCACCGACCAGGCCGGGCGCCGGCGCGTCCTCGGCAGGCCCGACCGGCTCTCGTACAACCAGGCCGAGGGCATCGCCCGGAGCCTGTCCCCGTGGCGCCTGACGCTCAAGGGCGCGGGCGGCTCCACCGAGTCCGGCGACGAAGAGGCCTCGCCGATGGCGAACCCGTCGAGCCTGCCGGAGATGCTGGGCTTCAACGACGCCGCCGCGCTCGACCCGGCCGTCCACTGGCGCGAGAAGCCGATCAAGGACTACCTGAAGGTCCCGATCGGGCCCGGCCCGGACGGCGCGATCGTCGACATCGACTTCAAGGAGGCCGCCGTCGGCGGCATGGGCCCGCACGGCCTGCTCATCGGCGCCACCGGCTCCGGCAAGTCGGAGGTGCTGCGCACCATCGTCGGCTCCCTGATCGCCACGCACTCCTCCGAGGAGCTCAACTTCATCCTCGTCGACTTCAAGGGCGGCGCCACGTTCGCGGCCCTGGACGAGCTGCCGCACGTCTCGGCGGTCATCACGAACCTGGCCGACGAGATCGAGCTGGTCGACCGCATGCAGGACGCCCTCGAAGGCGAGCTGGTGCGGCGCCAGGAGGAGCTGCGCCGCGCCGGCAACTTCACCAACCGGTGGGAGTACGAGAAGGCCCGCGCCGCGGGGCAGCCGCTCGATCCGATGCCGACGCTGCTGATCATCGCCGACGAGTTCTCCGAGATGCTCGTCGCCAAGCCCGAGTTCATCAACCTGTTCCTCCAGATCGGCCGCATCGGCCGCTCGATCGGCGTGCACATGCTGCTGGCCTCGCAGCGCCTGGAGGAGGGCAAGCTCAAGGGCCTGGACACCTTCCTGTCCTACCGGGTGGCGCTGCGGACCTTCTCGGCGCAGGAGTCGCGCACCGTCATCGGCTCCGGCGCGGCCTATGAGCTGCCGCAGCAGCCGGGCCACGGCTACCTCCAGGTCGGCACCGAGGACCTGGTGCGCTTCCGCGCCGCCTACGTCGGCGGGACCTACAAGCCGCCGAAGAAGATCGCCTCGCGCGCCGAGCGCATCGCCGCCGTGCAGCACAAGGTGCAGCGGTTCCTGCCCGGCCGCGTCGAGCTGCCGCCCGAACCGGAGCCCGAGGAGGAGCCCGAGGAGGTCGTGGCCGAGGTCGAGGAGGACGAGAACGAGAAGCTCTCCGAACTCGAGGTCATGGTCAACAACTGCCTGGGGATGGGCCGCCCGGCCCACCAGGTGTGGCTGCCGCCGCTGGCCGATCCGCCCACGCTCGACCAGCTGCTGCCGCCGCTGGAGATCGACCCGGTCCGGGGCCTGACCCCGCAGGGCTTCGCGCTCAACGGGAAGCTCCACGCCGTCATCGGCGACGAGGACCGGCCGTTCGAGCAGAAGCGCAGCCCGTTCATCGTCGACCTCTCCGGCGCGCAGGGCACCGTCGCCATCGCCGGCGGGGCCCAGTCGGGCAAGTCGACGATGCTGCGGACCATGATCGGCTCGCTGGCGCTGACGCACACCCCGCGCGAGGTGCAGTTCTACTGCCTCGACTTCGGCGGCGGCACGCTGCGCGGCATCGAGGAGCTCCCGCACGTCGCCGGCGTCTTCGGCCGCCAGGAAGA
>NZ_ATYW01000014.1 GCF_000427885.1 Glycomyces tenuis DSM 44171 | reverse complement strand
TCTACTTCGAGCCGATGAACGAGCCCCACGGCTACAGCTCCCAAGAGTGGCGCGACCTCGCGGCCGACTGGCTCGACTACCACTACTCGGCGCCGCCCGGCCGCGTCCTCATCGGCGGCGTCGGTTACAGCCAGGACCTCGGGCCGATCTGCGACGACAGCCGTTTCGACGGCACCCTGCTGTCCTTCCACCACTACGCGTTCTTCTACGGGGACAACACCGAAGCCGGCTGGCGCGACCACGTCCAGGCCCGCCTGGGGGACTGCGCCTCGCGCGCGGTCGTGACCGAGTTCGGCGCCCCGATGAGCACCGGCCTCGACTACAGCGTCCCGAACAGCGGCGACAACTTCGTCCGGCACATCCGCGCGGTCACCGAGGTCATGCGCGCCAACGGCATGGGCGGCACGTACTGGCCCGCCATCGGCGGCAAGCCCGGCGACATCGGCTATGACTGGTACTCCATGTTCGAGCTCAGCGGCTCGGGCACCGACCTGAACCTGAGCATCCGCAACCAGACCGGCGCCGACCGACTCCGCTACGGCTGGGGCGACGACGTGGACGGCGGTGGCGACGGCGGCGAGGTCGCCGACATCGTGAACCGCAACTCGGGCAAGTGCGTCGACGTCGTCAGCGGCTCCACCGCCGACGGAGCCGAGATCATCCAGTACGACTGCCACGGCGGGTCCAACCAGCAATGGCGGTTCCAGGAGGTCGGCGGCGGCTACTACCAGATCATCTCGCAGGCCTCCGGCAGATGCCTCGACGTCGACGCCGCCTCCACGGCCAACGGCGCCAGGATCATCCAGTGGTCGTGCAACGGCGGCACCAACCAGCAGTGGGAGCTGCGCGACGCCGGCGGCGGCCACGTCGAGATCGTCGCCAGACACTCGGGCAGGTGCCTCGACGTGATCGACTCCTCGACCGCGAACAGCGCTCGCCTCCACCAGTACGACTGCTGGGGCGGCGCCAACCAGCAGTGGAGCGTCTGAGCTCCTGAGCCGGCTCGGGCCGCAGCCCGCGCCGCCCGCCGCACGGACCTCGGCGGCGGGCGGCGCGCCCGGCCAAGGAGAATGGCGGGCAGCCGACGGAAGGAAGCCCATGCCCGCCTTGAGCGAGATCCAGATCCGCGACCCGTTCGTGCTCCGCGTGCCCGAAGAGGACCGCTTCTACCTGTTCGGGAGCACCGACGCGGACATCTGGAAGGGCCCGGCGACCGGCTTCGACACGTACTGGAGCACCGACCTGGCCGAATGGCACGGCCCGATCCCTGCCTTCCGGCCCCCGCGGACTTCTGGTCGCACACCCAGTACTGGGCGCCCGAGGTGCACCGCCACGGCGGCGCGTTCTACATGTTCGCGACCTTCACGGCGGAAGGGCGCCGCCGCGGCACCCAGGTGCTGCGCGCCGAGCGCCCGGAGGGCCCGTACGCCCCGTGGTCGCCGAGGCCGCTCACGCCTCGCGACTGGGAGTGCCTGGACGGCACCCTGCACGTGGAGGACGGCACGCCCTACATGGTGTTCTGCCACGAGTGGAAGGACGTCGGCGACGGCGAGATCCGGGCGGTGCGGCTGACGCCGGACCTGCGCGGCGCCGTCGGCGAGCCGCTGCTGCTCTTCACGGCCTCGGAGGCGCCGTGGACGCGCCCGCTCGACCGGCCGGGGCCGACCGCGCACGTGACCGACGGGCCGTTCCTGCACCGGAGCAAGGAGGGTGAGCTGCTGATGCTGTGGTCGAGCATGGGCGAGGGCGGCTACGCGCTGGGGGTCGCGGTCTCCGAGAGCGGCGGCGTCCGCGGTCCGTGGCGGCAGGCCGAGGAGGCGCTGTGGCCGCGGGACGGCGGGCACGGCATGGTCTTCGCCGACGCCGCCGGGCGGCTGCTGCTCGCGCTGCACCATCCGAACCGGACGCCCGAAGAGCGGGCCCGCTTCATCGAGGTCGAGGAGGTCCCCGGCGGCCTCGCGCTGCGCTGAGCGCTAGAAGGCGGGCGGGACGAACGACACCGCCGTTCTGCCGGTGATCCGGCCTTCGGCGTCGAGCTCGATCCGCTCGTTGGCCGCGAGCGACAGCGCCAGACGCGCGGACCCGGCGTCCGCGCGACAGGTCTCGAGCTCCCCAGTGACCACCGCGGGGCTCATGCCGACGACCGCCCGCACCTCGCCCGCCGCGTCCGTCTCGATCCGCCACCCGCGCGGGAAGGCCCACCGCGGCGCGCCGTCGCGGTGCACTTCGGCACGCTCGTCGTCGGCCGCCAGCTCGTACTCGGCTCCGCCGACGCGCCGCGCGTAGGCGGTCGCCGCCGCGGCGGCGCCGTGGTCGAGCCGCGTCGGCGGCAGCCCGGTGAACCACACTTCGCCGCCGGGACGCGGCAGGATCCCGAAACTCCGTTCCACAGTGTCCAGGAACCAGAGGATCGACGGCGAGTACACCGAGGTGAACCCCGCTTCGCCGGACCAGGGGTCGAGGCACTGCGGGAAGCGGTCCGCGGCGGCCAACGCGGCCAGCGGCGGGGCGGCGGCCACGGCGAGCTCCGCGACGTGGCCGTGGTGCTCGAAGGCGTCGGGGGCGCGCAGCAGGCTGAGGAGGTTGACCGGCCCGCCCCAGGAGTTGCGCGAGGCGTCGGCGTCGAAGCGCGGGTCGTCGAGCGCGAGCGAGGTGAAGCCGTGGTGCGAGAGGAACTTGCGGGTGTTCATCAGGTAGGCGCCCAGTGCTCGTGTGAAGAACTCCTCGTCGCCGATCTCGCAGGCCAGGACCCGCAGCAGCACATCGGACTGGATCCGGACGTGCCTCCCCGATCGGTCCCGGTCGTAGAAGGTCCCGTCGTCGGGGTCGAAGCACTGGGCGTACAGCGCCGCGACCGAGGCTCGCGCCTTGCGCCGCCACGGTTCGCCGTCCTCGCCGAGCGCTTCGGCGATCCGCGCGAGGTAGGCCCGCTGGCAGGCGACGTTGGCGGTGAGGTCGGGCGCCGCATAGGGCAGGATCGGCGAATCGGGGTCGCACCGGCGGGCGTCGCCGCGGAAGGCGCGGTCCGGCGCGAACCAGAACCGCGGTGAGAGGTCGTGGCCGGTGTCGAAGGCGCAGAACGCCTCCACCGCGCCGGTGCGGCGTGTGTCGCGGAACCGCGCGAGCCAGTCGTCGTAGCGCGCCATCGCGCGGTACATCGTCTCCAGGAAGGGCTCGTCGCCTCCGGTGAGCTCATGGTGGCGCCATACGGTGCGCGCCAGCGGCGTGACGATCTGGATCTGACTGAAGCCGGGGCCGTCGTCGGTGAGCTTGTAGGGGATCATGCCGTCGCCTCGCTGGTGCTCGGCGAAGCGCAGGTGGGTCTCGCGCGCGATGCCGGGGGCGAAGCGGGCGAGCACTTCGGCGTTGATCGTGCCGGTGCTCTCGAGCCACGCGCCCGCGTAGACCCCGCCCTCGTTGAGGACGGGGGCGCCGCCCGCGAGGGGGCGGACGCACTGCTCGAGCTCCGCGAGCGCGCGGTGCCAGCGCTCCTCGAGCGGCCCGCCGACGGCGGCGAAGCCGACACCCGCCGCGGTGAGTTCCGCGCCGAGCCCCGAGCCCGCGATGCCGGAGCGGGAGACCGGGTCGCCCGCGCGCAGGCGGCTCAGCGCCGCCTCGATCGCCTTCGTCATGGTCCTCCGAGCGTGGTGGTGCGAACGGGAGGCGGGCCGGGCGTCAGGCCCGCCTCCTCGGGGTCGATCGGGCACGGGGCCGATGGAGCACAGTGCCGATCGGGCGCGGGCTATTCCGCGAGCGCGGCTCCGAGTTCGTCGGTCCATTGGGCCGCCGCCTCGTCGGGCGTCATTCGCCCGAACAGGACTTCGGCCTCCATGCGCTGGGACAGCTCGTTCATGATCGAGCCGCCCGCGGGCTGCGGCGGGGCGACGACGCCCTCGTCGAAGACGATGTCGACGTAGTCGGCCGCGGTCTTGGCGGGGCCCTCCAGCAGCGGCGAGACGACCGCGAGCGTGTCGGGGTTGAACGGCACGCCGCGGGTGTCGAGGATGAGCTCGGCCGCGGCCGGTTCGTGGAGGAACCAGTCGACGAGCATGGCCGCCGCCTGGGGGTGCTCGCTCGCGGCGTTGACCGACCAGTACGCCGAGGGCAGCAGCGCGACGCCCGACAGCTCGGTGTCGGTGGGCGGCAGCATCATCTGGACTTCACCTGCGGCGCTGTAGGCGGACATGAGGTTGGTGTACCCGAAGGTGATCGCGGCCTGGCCGATCGTGAAGGGCTGCTGGTCGGGCGGCAGCTGCCAGTTCGCCGTCACGACCGAGGGGTCGGGCAGGCCGCCGTTCGCGAGGAGCCGCTGTTCGATCTCGTACCAGCCGGCGACCTGTCCGGCGTCGACGCCGAGCTTTCCGTCCCAGTCGTACATGCCGACCTCGCTCACCTGGGCCGCGTAGGTGCCCATGATGTCCTGGATGCGCAGGTCGATGCCGTAGATCGGGTTGCCGGACTCGTTGGTGAGGCCGGCGCTGCCGATCTGGCCGGCGGCGGCGACGAGGTCGTCCCAGGTCCAGCCCTCTTGAGGGAGCGGGACGCCGGCCTGCTCGAAGATGCCGACGTTGATGAACGCGGCCGTCGCGTTCCCGCCGGTGGGCAGGCCGTAGAGGGTGTCGTCGACGGTGGCGCTGGTGAGGGAGAAGTCGGGGTAGGCCGAGGAGCCGAGTTGCTCGCTCACGGTCGACAGGTCGAGCAGGGCGCCGAGCTCGCCGTACTCCTGCGGCTTGGCGCCGCCGAGCGCGAAGACGTCGGGGGCGGTGCTCCCGCCGCCGGCGAAGTCGGTGGCGAGCCGGTTGAAGAGGTCGTCGGGCGCGCCGACGGGGGTCTCGACGACGGTGATGTTGGGGTACTCCTCCTCGAACAGGTCGATGACCTCGCCGAAGAGGCGGGCGCGGTCGTCGTCGCCCCACCAGGAGATCTCGAGCTCGATTGCTTCATCGGGGTCGTATTCGCCGCCCCCGCCGCCCGCGCCGGAGCATCCGGCTAGGGCGAGCGCCGCGGCGGCGACGGATCCGATGGCCGCACGCGAACGTGTGCTACGCGTCATTGCGCCTCGTTTCGTGTGTCGTCGGTGGCGGGGGCCACCGTGTTGCCACTGATCCGGACGTGTGAGGGGCCGTCCGAGGCGGTCGCTGGGGACTGGGCCGGGACAGCCGAAAATTGCAACCGCTTTCCGGAAAATTATCATCGCAGGTGACGGTTGTCAATGCCTTGCATTGGCAAAGCGCTCCCATCACCCCAGGTGACAGGCTGATTCGAGCTTGTGGAAGTTTCGGAGCTTCTCCGATTATTTTCGGCCAGAAGCGATTGACGAAGCGCATGACGGCGGTCATAATCAACGCAGTCGTGCAACCGCTTTCCCCCCGTTCCCGCGGTCACGAGAGGCTAGGAGATCCCATGAGCAGTCTCGGCGAGCTCAGAGACATCGCAGTCCGCAGACGCAGGGGCGGTGCCCGCGGCAAGGAGAAATACCCCGACAACAAGGCGGCGTACCTCTTCCTCCTCCCCTGGACCGTCGGCCTGCTCGGGCTCACGATCGGCCCGATGATCGCCTCGCTCTACCTGTCATTCACCGAGTACAACCTGTTCCGGGCGCCCGAGTGGATCGGCCTGGAGAACTTCAGCGCCATGTTCGGCGACGAGCGGTTCTGGAACTCCTTCCGGGTCACGGTCGTCTACGTGCTCGTCGGCGTGCCGATCCAGCTCGTCCTCGCCCTCGGGCTGGCGATGCTGCTCGACAAGGGCATGCGGGGGCTGTCGTTCTACCGCTCGGTGTTCTACCTGCCGAGCCTGATGGGCGGCTCGGTCGCCATCGCGATCCTGTGGCGCCAGGTGTTCGGCAAGGAGGGCCTCGTCAACGGCGTGCTCGGCTGGTTCGGCGTCGACGGGCCGGGCTGGATCGGCCACCCCGACTTCGCGCTCGGCACGCTCATCGTCCTGAACGTGTGGACCTTCGGCTCCCCCATGGTGATCTTCCTGGCCGGGCTCCGGCAGATCCCCGAGATGTTCTACGAGGCCGCGTCGATGGACGGCGCCGGGCGCCTGCGGAAGTTCTTCTCGATCACGCTGCCGCTGCTGACGCCGATCATCTTCTTCAACCTCGTCCTGCAGATCATCTTCGCCTTCCAGGCGTTCACGCAGGCGTACGTCGTCTCCGGCGGCACCGGCGGGCCCGCCGACGCGACGATGTTCTACACGCTCCTGCTCTACAAGGAGGCGTTCACCGAACTCAACATGGGCTACGCCTCGGCCATGGCGTGGTTCCTCGTCATCGTGGTCGCCGCCTTCACCGCGTTCAACTTCTGGCTCTCGAAGTACTGGGTGTTCTATGACGACTGAAACCGAGACCCTCGCCCGCCCGACCGCCCCGCCGCTCCGGCGGCGGCGCCCCGGAGGCGGGCGGCGGGCGCTGCGATCGACCGGCAAGCACGTGATGCTCACCGCGATGTCGGTGGTGATGATCTACCCGCTGATCTGGCTGCTCGTGTCGAGCTTCAAGCCCAACAGCGAGATCTTCCGCGACCTCAGCATCTTCACGGCCGACCTCACCGCCGAGAACTACGCCAACGGCTGGAACGACCTCCAGTTCCCCTTCAGCGTGTTCATCGTGAACTCCTCGATCATCGCCCTCGGCGCGATCGTGGGGAACCTGGTCTCGTGCTCCCTCGCGGCGTACGCCTTCGCCCGCCTGCGGTTCCGCGGGCGCAACCTGATGTTCGCGATCATGCTCGGCTCGATCATGCTGCCGTTCCAGGTGCTGATGGTGCCGCAGTTCCTGATCTTCAAGGAGCTGGGCTGGTTGAACACCTTCCTGCCGCTCATCGCGCCGAAGTTCCTCGCGACCGAGGCGTTCTTCGTGTTCCTCATGGTGCAGTTCATCCGCAGCCTGCCGGAGGAGGTCTTCGAGGCCGCGCGCATCGACGGCGCGGGGCACTTCCGCTCCTACACGCAGATCACGCTGCCGCTCATCATGCCGGCGCTCGCGACGACCGCGATCTTCACCTTCATCTGGACGTGGGGCGACTTCTTCGGGCCGCTCGTGTACCTGCGGCTGCCCGAGACGTGGCCGGTCTCGGTGGCGCTGAAGGGCTACCTGGACGCGCAGTCGAGTTCGGACTACGGATCGATGTTCGCGATGAGCGTCGTCTCGCTGCTGCCGATGTTCCTCGTGTTCGTCCTCGGTCAGCGGTTCCTCATCAAGGGGGTCGCGACGACCGGCATCAAGTAGCGGTGCCGCCGGCGGCCGCGAGGCGCCGTTCCCGGCTCGCCGCGGCCCTTCGGAGCAGGTGCGCGGTTCGCGCTCGTCGAGCCGCGCCGTTCTCGGTGCGGCGCGGCCCTCCCCACGTCGCCATGTCCAGTAGCGCATGCCGCGCCCGCCGTTCCCGGCGCCGCGGCCCTTCGGGAGGCCGGTCGGCGCCGGTCCGGTGCGCGGGTGGTCGGCTCCGTGTTCGGTTCGCGGGGCCGCTCCGCCGGTTCACCGCCCGTAGAGCGGATTGGCGCCCGGTGGGCGCTCCTCGGCCGGCACCGGGCCCGGTGCCGTGCCGCTGCCGAACGGTGTCCCGCCCAGCCGCTCGCGGCCGTGGGCGGAGAGCCAGTTCGCCGGATCGGGGCCCAGGGGCACCACCTGCGTCGGGTTGATGTCCTCGTGCACCACGTAGTAGTGGCGCTTGATCTGGTCGAAGTCAACGGTGTCGCCGAAGCCGGGGGTCTGGAACAGGTCCCGGGCGTAGCCCCACAGGTTCGGCATCTCGGTGAGCTTGTTCCGGTTGCATTTGAAGTGCCCGTGGTAGACCGCGTCGAAGCGCACCAGCGTGGTGAACAGCCGGACATCGGCCTCGGTGATGGCCTCGCCCATCAGGTACCGCCGCTCGGCGAGGCGCTCCTCGAGCCAGTCGAGCGTGTCGAAGAGCCGCTCGTAGGCCCGCTCGTAGGCGCTCTGGGACCCGGCGAAGCCCGCGCGGTACACCCCGTTGTTGACCTCGGTGAAGATCCGCTTGATCACCGGGAGCATGTCGTCGATCAGTTCGGCGGGGATGAGATCGGGTGCCCCTTCGCGGTGGTGGGCGGCCCACTGGGTGGACAGGTCGAAGCTCAGCTGCGGGTAGTTGTTGGTGACCACCGCGCCGGAGGGGACGTCCACCAGGGCGGGCACGGTGATGCCCCTGGGGTAGTCGGGGAAGCGTTTGAAGTAGTTCTCTTGGAGCCGTTCGGTGCCCAGCACGGGGTCGCGGCCGTCGGGGCTGAGGTCGAAGGTCCAGGAGCGGACATCGTGCGTCGGCCCCGGCGTGGCCAGCGAGATGGCGTCTTCGAGGCCCAGCAGGCGGCGGATGATGACCGAGCGGTGCGCCCAGGGGCAGGCCCGGGCGGCCACGAGGCGGTAGCGGCCCGGCTCCACCGGCCAGGCCCGCGCGCCCTCGGTGAGACCGGTCATCCGCGGATCGCCGATCGTGGAGGCCGCCTCGACCGGCGCGGACCGGGCGGCCTCGACGTCGGCCACGACGCGGTCCTCGATGTAGTTGGTGTCCCTGGTGAACTCCTCGCCGGAGACGTAGGCGCCCTTGGTGGAATGCTCGGTTCCGGCGGTCCGGTGAGGTTCGGCCTGCTGCGCATCGTGCTCTGCCATGGGCCCAGCCTACGCATGTTCGGCGCCTGTGGACGGCGCCGAGGGGATCTGCTCGTGCCCGCACCTCCGATCGCCTCTCGCATGCCCCGGCACGGCCCGTCCCTTCCGGATCATCCGGAGAGGAAGGCCGCGGGCGCGCCGTCCAGCGGTCCGACGGGAAAGAGGAACCCCCGAAGACCGCCCGCCCACAGCCTTCCAGTCCCGGGACATGAGCGGCGTCAACCGCGTCGCCCGAGAGCCGCACCCACGGACCTTCTATCGTCGACACCGGCCGCTCCGGTCGCGTCGCCCCAAGGGCCGCCCGCCGACAGCCTTCCCGCCAGGCCCTCGCCCATGGCTTTGAGGAACCATCCGATGGCCGTCCCGTCCGCGGCCCCCGATGCGGTGGGCGGCGCGGAGGTGCCCGGAGAGCCGAGGACCACTCACGGGATTCCCTCTGCCCGCCTTTGGCCTCGGCGGCCGAGGCGGTGGCCGGGACCGCGCCTCCGCGCGGTATCCGTGCGCACTCGGTGTGTCGGGTGGAGCGAACTCCGCTCGCCGCGCCGGTGATGCCGCGGCCGTCATGCCATGAGCAGCTCCTCGCTCAGTTCCCAGAGCCGCCGGGCGGACTTCGGGTCGACGGCGTGCGAGGCGACTTCCGCCGGGATCTCGTCCGCGGTGAGCGGCTTCGGCTCGTCGTCCAGCGGCGAGATGTCGTTGTCCTTGAGGTAGACGCCGCCGATGTCGGCGAGCAGCGGGCTGGTCGCCGCGAACACGATGGTGCTCGCCCCCTGCTGCGGCGTCTTCTTCCCGGCCTCAGGGTCGATGATCGGCCGGCCGGACCGGTCGATCAGGCCCATGGCCCGCAGCGCGTCCTCGCCCGCGGCGCCGTTCAGCGCGGTGCCGACGACGACACCCGGGTGCACGGCGTAGCCGCGGATGCCGTCGTCGGCCCAGAGCCGGTCGAGCTCGACGGCGTGCAGCACGTTCGCGGTCTTGGACTGGGCGTAGGCGACGTCGGGGTCGTAGCCGGTGGTGGTGAAGTTCGGGTCGTCCCAGCGGATGTCGGACATTCGCTGGGCGCCGGAGGACACGTTGACCACTCGGGCCTCGCCCGCCGCCCGCAGTGCGGGCAGCAGGCCCGCGGTCAGCTGGAAGTGGCCCAGGTGGTTGGTCGCGAACTGCGCCTCGTAGCCGCGCGCGTCCCGCACCAGTTCCGCGGGGGCGGGGAGGGCGGCGCAGTTGATCAGGATGTGGAGCGGGTGGCCGGAGTCGAGCCAGCGCTTCGCGAAGGCGTCGATGGAGGCCGGATCGAGCAGGTCGAGCCGGCTGATCTCGACGTGCTCGACGCCGGAGATAGCCAGCGCGGCGCGGGCGGGATCGCGCGAGCCGAGGGTGATCGAGGCGCCGGCCTTGCCGAGCGCCTTGACGGCCTCCAGGCCGATGCCGGCGTGGCCGCCGGTGACGATGACGTTCTTGCCGGTCAGGTCGATGCCCGCCACGACCTCCTCGGCCGTCGAGGCGGCGGTGAACCTGGTTCCGATGGGTTGCTGCTTGTGTGCCATGCGCTTGGTCCTCGTCATGTGGTCGGGAGATGGGCTGGGCGCCTCGACCGGCAGTGGCGCCGGCGCGGCGGTCGGTGTTCCGGCAGGTGGGTGTTCCGATGGCCCGGTGTTCCGGCGGTCCGCCGCCGAGCGATGCCCGTGTCGCTCGTGGAGCGTCGACGCTCCACGGGAGACGGGGCCCCTCGGTGGCGGACCGGAGTCGTCGTGGCGCGGTGGCGCCGGGGCTCAGGCGGCCGAACGCTCGCCGAGCGGGCGGCGGCGCAGGGGCGCGTGCCCGATCGCGGGCGGGTCGTAGGCCATGTCGAGCGCGCCGACGTCGGTGCCGGGCGGCACGATCGCGTCGATCTGGTCGAGGACTTCGTCGGTGAGCGTGAGCTCGACGCCGGCGAGCAGGTCGTCGAGGTGCTCCATCGTGCGCGGCCCGATGATCGCGGAGGTGACGCCGGGGTGGGCGATGGTGAAGGCCATGGCCAGGTGGGTCAGCGGGACGCCGGCGCCCTCGGCGACGGGGATGAGCCGCTCGACGGCGTCGAGGCGGCGCTCGTCGGCCAGGTGCTTGAAGCCGAACTGGGCCCGGTGCGCGTCGGATTGGCGGCCCTTGCGGTAGCGGCCGGTGAGCATGCCGCCGGCCAGGGGGCTCCAGACGAGGGTGCCCATGCCGTAGCGCTGCGCGACGGGGAGCACTTCGCGTTCGATGCCGCGGTTGAGGATCGAGTACGGAGGCTGCTCGCTGCGGAAGCGGACCAGGCCGCGCCGCTCGGCCACCCACTGGGCCTCGACGATGTCGGAGACGGGCAGGGAAGAGGTGCCGACGGCTCGGACCTTGCCGATGCGCACCAGGTCGGTGAGCACCGAGAGGGTCTCCTCGATGTCGGTGTCCGGGTCGGGCTGGTGGATCTGGAACAGGTCGATGTGGTCGGTGCCCAGCCGACGCAGTGAGCCTTCCACCGCGCGGGTCAGCCAGACGCGCGAGGCGCCCGAGCGGTTGGGCACGGGCGGGGTGTCTCCGACCGGGTTGTAGTCCAAGGGGAAGCGGGCCTTGGTGGCGAGCACGACGTCGTCGCGGCGACCCTTGAGGGCCTTGCCGACGATCTCCTCGGACTCGCCGTGGGAGTACATGTCGGCGGTGTCGACGAAGTTGATGCCGGCGTCGAGGGCCTTGTGGATGATCTTGACCGAGTCCTCGTGGTCGCGGTTGCCGACGGCCCCGAACATCATGGCGCCGAGCGCGTAGGGGCTGACCTTGATGCCGGTTCGGCCGAGCGTGCGGTACTGCATGGCTTGCTCCTGGGATTGCGGTGGACGTTTGGCGGGGCTTCGCCGATGCCGTATCCTGGATCGAAGCGGAAAGCCCTTCCGCAAATATACGGAAAGACGTTCCGGATAAGCAAGCGATAAGGAGTGTCGTGACGGAGAACACAGTGCCGGGCGGCGTGGACGCGGCGTGGCCGGGCGGGGGCGAGAGGGCGCCGCGCAAGCGTCGCGTCGATGCGCAGCGCAATACCGATTCCCTGCTCGAGGCGGCGAAGACCGTCTTCGGCACCTCGGGCGTGGACGCGCCCGCGAAGGAGATCACCGACCTGGCCGGGGTCGGCGTCGGCACGCTGTACCGCCACTTCCCGCAGCGCTCGGACCTGGTCAAGGCCGTCTTCCAGCGCGAAGTGGACTCCTGCGCCGACGCGGCCCCGGGCCTGGCCGCGGCGCACGAGCCGGGCGAGGCGCTCGAGCAGTGGCTCTACCGCTTCACCGAGTTCCTGGCGACCAAACGCGGACTCGCCTCGGCTCTGCACTCGGGGGATCCCGCGTTCGACGAGCTGCCCGGCTACTTCATGCAGCGATTCGGACCGGCCCTCGGGTCGCTGCTCGACGCGGCGGCGGCCGAAGGCGAGATCCGCGCCGACGTCAGCCCCGAGGAGCTCCTCCACGCCGTCGGCAACCTGTGCATGGTCGCGGACGCCGACGGGCCCGCGTACAGCCGCCGCATGGTCTCGCTCCTCATCGACGGGCTGCGCTACGGCGCCGACAAGAGCCGCTCGCGATCCTGACGCCGCCCTCGCGGTCGATGTGCGAAGCGGCCCGCGCTCGTCGAGCGCGGGCCGCTCCCCTGCCGAGTCGCCGCCGGGGCGGCGAGCCGCGCGTCGGCGTCCACGGCGCAGAACCGGGTGCCGGTGATCGGCACCCGGACGCCCGTGGTGTGGCGCTCCGTCAGTCCCGCGGCGCGTAGGCGCCGGCGGCGATGTCCTCGAAGAGGGTCGGCCCGGTCGGCGCCCAACCGAGCAGCTCGCGGGTGCGGACGTTCGTCGCGGTGACGTCCAGGCCGAGGAAGCGCGCGATCCAGCCGAAGTGGTCCTCGGCCTCTTCCGGAGCGACCGAGACGGTCGGCACGCCCAGGTACTCGCCGATGGCGGCGGCGATGTCGCGGGAGGGGACGGCCTCTTCGGCCACCGCGTGCAGCCGCGAGCCCGCCGGGGCCTGTTCGAGCGCGAGCCGCACCATCGACGCGGCGTCGGAGCGGTGCACGGCCGTCCAGTGGGTCGAGCCGTCGCCGATGTAGCCGGAGACGCCGCGTTCCTTCGCGATCCCGGTCAGCGTCGCGACGAAGCCGTGGTCGCCCATGCCGTGCACGGACGGGGAGAAGCGCAGCGCCACCGGGCGGACCCCGCGCCCGGCGTAGGACAGGGCGAGGTTCTCGCTGCCGCCGCGCATCGAGTCGGGGCCGTGGAACGGCGACGGGTCGTCCTCGGTCAGCGGCCGCCCGACGATGTCCGACGCCATCCCGCTGGCGATCAGGAAGGGGCGGTCGCCGCCTTCGAGGACGTCGAGCATCCGCTGGACGGCGGCGTGCTCGGTGCGGCCCGCGGCGGCGTAGTCGGAGAAGTCGTGATTGAAGGCGAGATGGACGACGCCGTCGGCGGCCGCGGCCCCCGCGGCGAGGCTCTCGGGGTCGTCGAGGTCGCCGCGGTGGGCGATGGCGCCGACCGCTTCGAGCCTGGAGGCCGCCCCGTCGGAGCGGGCGAGCCCGAGGACCTTGTGGCCGTGGGCGATGAGTTCCTCGGTGACGGCCGAGCCGATCCAGCCGGAGGCGCCGGTGACGAAGACGCGCATGGGTCTTTCCCTTCCAGGTTATGACAGTTACTGACATCAACTCTACCCCTTCATGTCAGTCACTGTCAACGCTAGAATCCTCGACATGAGTCGCTGGGAGCCGGACGCGCGCGGGCGGATGATCCGCGCCGCCATGGAGCTCTTCGCGGAGCGAGGCTTCGAGCAGACCACCGCCGGGGACATCGCCGAGAGCGCCGGAGTCACCGAGCGCACCTTCTTCCGGCACTTCGCGGACAAGCGCGAGGTCCTCTTCGACGGCTCCGAGGACATGCGGCGGGTGACGCGCGAGGCGATCCTGGCGGCGCCGAGCGAGGCCTCGCCGCTGGACGCGGCGCTCGCCGGAGTGACGGCCGGCGGCGGGCTGCTGAAGGACCGCCGCGCCCACGCCGTGCGACGCTCCGCGATCATCGAGGCCAACCCGGCGCTTCAGGAGCGCGAGCTGCTGAAGCTGGCGGGAATGGCCGTCACCGCCGCCGAGGCGCTCCGCGAGCGCGGCACGCCCGAGCCGGACGCCACCCTCGCCGCGCAGAGCGCGGTCACGGTCTTCCAGGTCGCGTTCGCGCGCTGGGTCGCGGAGGACGATGCGGCCGACCCCGCCGCCCGCATCGCGGAGACCGCGGCGGCGCTGCGCGCCTTGCGGTGAGGGGCCCGGTCTCGGTGCCGCGCCGCCCTGGAGCGCGAGAGCGGTTCAGGCGGCGCCGGTCTGGGTCAGGTGCATGTGGGCGTAGCGGCCCGAGGCGGCCAGCAGCTCGGCGTGGGTGCCCTGCTCGACGATCCGGCCGTGGTCGAGGACGACGATGCGGTCGGCCATGCGGATCGTGGACAGCCGGTGCGCCACGACGAGGGTGGTCCGGCCGCGCATGAGCCGGGCCAGCGCCTCCTTGACCAGTTCCTCGGCCTCGGGGTCGAGCGCCGAGGTCGCCTCGTCGAGCAGGAGGACGCTCGGGTCGCGCACCAGGGCGCGGGCGATCGCCAGGCGCTGGCGCTGCCCGCCCGAGAGGCGCGCGCCGCGCTCCCCGACGACCGTGTCCAGGCCGTCGGCCAGCTCCTGGACGAACTCCCAGGCGTTGGCGTCGCGCAGCGCCCGCTCGATCCGCTCCTCCCCCGCGTCGGGCATCCCGTAGGCCACGTTCTCGCGGATGGTCCCTTCGAACAGCACCGACTCCTGCGGCACGACGGAGGTGAACCGGCGGGCGGTGCGCAGGTCGAGCTCCTGCATGTCGACGCCGTCGAGCAGGATGCGGCCCGAGGTGGGCCGCACGAAGCCGAGCACGAGGTTGAGCAGCGTCGACTTGCCCGAGCCCGAGGAGCCGACGAACGCGACGGTCTTCCCGGCCTCGATGTCGAGCGAGACCTCCTGCACCGCTTCGGTCTCGGCATCGTCGTAGCGGTGCGAGACGCGCTCGAGCGTCAGGCGGCCCTCGACGGCGTCGACCGGGCGCTTGCCCTCGTTCTGCTCGATGTCGGGGTCCTGGAGCACCTCGGCGATGGACCGCACCGACTCCATGCCCCTCGCCCCCACCGGGATCAGCATGAGCAGCTGCGTGAGGCCCTGGGTCAGCAGGGTGAAGTAGGTGGACAGCAGCACGACCTCGCCGGGGGTGATCGGCAGGAAGGAGGTGATCGCGAAGACCGCCGCGAGGCCGAGGCATCCCACGCCGAGCAGCTGCATCGTGACCCACGAGATGGAGGCCACGTGGCCGTTGAGCATGTCCAGGTGCAGGCCGGCGCGCCGCACCCCGTCGGCGCCGGTGGCGACGCGCGAGACCGCGGCCTGCTCCAGGCCGTGCGCCCGCGTGACCGGGATGAGCGAGGCCATCTCGCCGACCCGGGAGGCGAAGCCCTCCATCTCCTTGCGGAAGGCCTCGTTGCGGGCGCGGGAGCGGCGGCGCAGGGCCGCGCGCAGGCCGATCGCGATCGGCACGGTGAGCGCGTACACGGGCAGGAACTGGGGCACGGCGATCGCCGTCATCGTGATCGCGCCGAGGAGCACCATGGTGGACGACAGCAGCGGGTGCGTCATCTGCTGGAGCATCAGCTCGACGTTCTCGACGTCGCGCACGACCTTGTTCTGGACGATCGAGGAGCTCACGCGCGTGTGGTAGCCGATCGACAGGCTCTGGAGCCGCGCGGCGAGCGCGTTGCGGAGGCCGGCGCCGGTGTCGCGCACGACGGTCATGAAGTTGCGGGTGTAGGCGATGTGGTTGGGGTAGTTCTGGACGAGCAGCGCGGCGGCGACGGCGAGCCAGCCGAGCACCGCCCCGACGGAGCCGTCGGAGGACACCAGGTCGATGATCGCGGCGGTGACCACCGGGAGGAACCACAGCGGGATCTCCTTGAGCGCGAACGCCGCGAAGGCCGCCAGGATCCGCCAGGGGCGGCGGGCGAGCAGGCGGAGCACCGAGCGGGCCGGGTGGGCGCCGTCGAGCAGTTCCGGTCCGGGGACATGACTGTGAGCAAACGCTTTCTGAGCCATGGTCCGATGGTACGCACGAAGCCGCGCCGTCGAAACCGCGACGTGCGGCGAGGCGGGCCCGACCGCGCCCGCGACCGGCGCGAGGCCTGGACGATCCGCCGCCGGTGGTGGATGATGTTCGGATGCCCATTCAAGAAGGCTTCCGCGGCCAGCGGCTGGTCGTGGTCCCGCGGCCGTCCGTCGCCGAGGCGCTGCGGCGCCCGGTCACGCGCCGGCTCATGGTCACCGACACGGGCTACTATCCGCGCGCCGCCGATCACCGGATGCAGCGGCCGCGGGGCACCGACGAGGCCGTCGTGATCGTCTGCGCCTCCGGCATGGGCTGGGCGAGGGTCGGTTCGGGACTGCACCGCATCGGGGCGTGGCAGGCGCTGGTGATCCCGCGCGGCGTGCCGCACGAGTACGGCGCCGACGCACGCGATCCCTGGACGATCTGGTGGGCGCACCTGGCGGGCACGGACGTGCCGGAACTGGTGGAGAGCATGGAGGTCACGGCCGCGCGCCCGGTGGTGCCGGTGCGGGCGATCGAGCGCGCGGTGGCGCTGCTGGACGAGATCGTCTCGGGCCTGGAGCGGGACCAGTCGCCGGTGCGGCTGCTGGGGGCCTCGGGGGCGGCGTGGAAGCTGCTCACGCAGATCAATGTGGACCGCGTGCTGCCGGGGCCGGGCGACCCGCTCCAGCGGGCCATGAACTACCTGGCGGAACGGCTCGACGGGAAGGTGCGGGTGGCGGAGCTGGCGCGCCTGGTGGGCGTGTCGCCCTCGCACCTGAGCACGCTGTTCCGCAGGGCGACGGGCGGCGGCGTGCTGGCCCACCACACGGCGCTGCGGATGGCGCGGGCGCGGCAGTTGCTCGACGCGACCGAGGCGACGATCACCGAGATCGCCTTCGACGTCGGCTACGACGACGCGTTCTACTTCTCGCGGGTCTTCCGCAGGCACCACGGGATGAGCCCGAGCGACTTCCGCCATCGCGACAGCCGCTAAGCGACCAGCCGTATCCCCCAGCGCGCCGTCCACACCCGATCGGGTTCGAGCCAGTGGAGCCCCTCGCCGGTCCGCAGGGCGTTCGGCGGGGCCGTCATCGGTTCGAGGGCGATGGCGGTGCGGGTGCCGTCGTCGGCCGTGAACGCCTCGGCGACGTAGAGCTGGAGCCAGCGGTGACTCGCGTCGGCGTGCAGTTCGACGGTGGTGCCGTCCGGGGCGGTGAGGCTGTGCCGTGAGGGCGCTCCGGCGCGCTCATATGTCGCGTGGCGTGGGACGCGGTGGAAGGGCCGTCCCGCCCTCAGGTCGAATTCGGTGCCGCTCACGTCGAAGCGCTGCCTGGGGATGAGCGTCGGCCCTGGAAGGCCCGCCGAGTCCGCGTCGAGCCGCACGGTGAGCCGCTCGGCGGGGACTGATCCGACCCGCAGGTACGGATGCGCGCCGACGGCGACCGGCGCGGGCCGGTCGCCGAGGTTGTCGACGGCGGTCTCGACGTCGACGCCGTCGGCCCCGAGCCGGTAGGTGACGGTCACCAGCAGCTCGAAGGGGTAGCCGGGGTGCCCGCTGATCAAGGCGCGGAGCGCGACCGAGTCCGCGCCCGTCTCATGCACCTGGAAGTCGTGCGTGGTGAGCAGCCCGTGGTTGGCGTGCCCCAGCTCCGGTTCGGTGACGGCGAGGCGCTGCTCGCGTCCGCCGTAGTCCCAGCGGGCGGAGTCCACGCGGTTGGGCCACGGCACGAGCACCGCGCCGGACATGCCGGGCGGGTACCGCCATGCCGTGGTGGGCTCGACGAGGTCCAGACCGCGGACGCGGAGCGCCCGCAGTGAGGCGGCCCGCGGCGAGATCGCCACCGTGGCCGTCGCGGAGGGGCCGCCCAGCTCGATGAGGTGGCCGGCGCCGGCGGCTCGCCGCGCCGTCATCTCACGCGGCACCGGTGAGGCGCAGGAGCACCGACCGGTCGACGTCGAGCGACGGGGCCTCGATGCCGGTCTCGGCCAGGACGCGGCCGGGCAGCACGAGCGGCGACGCCATCCACGGTGGACGCTGGTCGTCGGGGACGACCGCGGTGACGGCGAGCTCCTCGACGCGGTAGCGGCGCTCGGGGTCCAGGCCGGGGAAGCGCAGGCGCGCGGGCGGCCAGGCGGCGGGGCGCGCGAGCACGGCGAACTGGAACAGCGCCTCGCTCCCGTCGGCGGCCACGACGCCTTCGAGGCGGACCTCCGGTGCGGTGTCGGCGTGGACGACATCGCCGGAGTGCAGAAGCGGGCGCAGTTCGCGGTGGGCGGCGACCCAGGCGCGCAGCTCGGCGAACTCGCGCTCGTCGACGCGGGTGAGGTCGGCCTCGACGCCGAGATGTCCCCACAGGACGGTGGCGGCGCGGAACGCCAGGGGCGCGACGCGGCGGGTGGTGTGCGAGGTCTCGGCGCCGATGTGGGTGCCCTGGAGCTCGGGCGGGAGCAGCAGGCCGGTCCAGCGCTGGATGTCGATGCGCTCGTGCGGGTCGTTGCAGTCGGAGGGCCAGACGCGGTCGGTGTGCTCGAGGACGCCGAGGTCGATCCGGCCGCCGCCGCTGGCGCAGGACTCGATCTCCAGGCCGGGGTGGGCCTCGCGCAGTTCGCGCATCATGCGATGGGCGCGGAGGGTCTGGGTGCGGACGCCGGGGCGGCCCTCGGGGGTGTGCCCGGCGTCGGTGAGGAAGCGGTTGTGGTCCCACTTGAGGTAGTCGACGCGCAGGGCGCCGACGAGCGCGGAGACGCGCTCGAAGACGTGCCGGTAGGCCTCGTCGTGGCCGAGGTCGAGGACGTGCTGGTGGCGCGAGGGCAGGCCGGGACCGTGCCCGGCGTCGAAGACCCATTCGGGGTGGGCGCGCGCGAGCTCGGAGTCGAGGTTGACCATCTCGGGTTCGACCCAGAGCCCGAACTGCATGCCGAGCTCGCGGACGCGCTCGGCGAGCGGCTCGAGGCCGTCGGGCCAGACCCGGGGGTCGACAGTCCAGTCGCCGAGGGAGGTGGTGTCGTCGCGGCGGCCGAGGAACCAGCCGTCGTCGACGACGAAGCGCTCGGCGCCGAGCTCGGCACTGCGGTCGGCGAGCGCGATGAGCCGGGCCGGGTCGTGGTCGAAGTAGACGGCCTCCCAGGTGTTGACAAGGACGGGGCGCGGTGCGGCGGGGTGCTCGGGCCTGGCGCGCAGGAAGCGGTGGACCTGCGCGGACATCGCGTCGAGGCCGGTGCCGCAGGCGCCGTAGAGCCACGGCGTCCGGTACTTCTCGCCGGAGTCGAGGACGAGCTCGGCGGGGAGGAGGAGCTCGCCGCCGCGCAGCACGCGGGTGCCGGCCGGAGTGCGTTCGGCCGCGAGCATCTGGTTGCCGCTCCAGCCGAGGTGGACGCCCCAGACCTCGCCGTCGCGGAATCCGAAGGCGGGGCGCCCGGCGACGAGCATCGTGGGCGCGTCCAGACCCGGTTTGCCGCCGCGGCTCTCGCGCACCCAGGCGCCGATCGGGAACGGGTGCCGCTGGGGGACGCGCTCGTGGGCCCAGCGGCCGGTGAGGTCGAGGAGCTCCTCGGCGGTCTCGGGGACGGGCAGCGTCAGCTCCAGCGCGTCGACGCGGTACGGCGCGCCGTCGTTGCGCAGCGTCGCCCGTGTGCGCAGCAGACCGCTCGGCTCGAGTCGGAGCTCGACGGTGAGGGCCAGTTCGCTCTCGGGGTCGACGCCGTCGACTTCGAGGACGGCGGCCCCGGCGGTGTCGTCGACGCGGGCGCCGACGGCCCGGAACAGCGGGGCCCATGCCCGCCCGTCTCGGGACCCGGCGACGCCGGGCCGCCCGAGCCAGCCCTCGGCGAGCTGCGGGACGATCGGCACGGGCTGGGGGTAGGTGACGGCGCTGTCGCCGATGGTCGGCGCGGTGGCGCGCTCGATCGCGGCGAGCTCGTCGTCGCCGACCGCGCCGAGGTCGGCGCCCCAGTGCAGGATGCGGGGCAGTCTCGCGTCGGTGAGCGAGACGACGACGCTCGTGCCGGCCCGCCGCAGGTGGACGACCGGTGTGGTGCTCGGGGTCATGGTTCAGCCTTTCAAGCCGCTGCTGGCGATCCCGTTGAAGAACTGCCGCTGGAGGACGAGGAAGATGACGATGAGCGGGAGCGAGGCGACGAGCGCGCCCGCCATGAGGGTCGGGTAGTCGGTGCCGTACTGGCCTTGGAGGCCGGCGAGGCCCACGGTGAGCGGCCGGTTGTCGCCGCGCGGCGACACGATGAGCGGCCACAGCAGGTCGTTCCACGAGTACAGCGAGGTGAGCACCGCGAGCGCGCCGAGCGTGGGCCGGACCATCGGGAGCATCACGGACCAGAACGTGCGCAGCGGTCCGGCCCCGTCGAGGCGGGCGGCCTCCTCATAGGCGCCCGGGATCGACATGAACGCCTGCCGCATCAGGAAGACGCCGAAGGCGGAGAACATGCCGGGGATCGCGAGCGCGGGGATCGTGTCGAGCAGCTCGAGATCGCGGATCAGCTCGAACTGCCCGATGAGGAACAACTGGCTGGGCACCATGAGCATGGCGATGAACAGTCCGAACAGGATGCTCCGGCCGGGGAAGCGCAACCGCGCGAAGGCGTACCCGGCGAGCGCGGCGACGGCGAGCTGGCCGACCACGCGCAGGACGAGCGCCGAGACCGAGACGGTGAACTGGCTCCAGACCGGCACCGAGTCGAAGAACGTCGCGAAGGCGTCGGCGGTCGGCTCGGCGGGCCAGAACGTCGGCGGCGTCTCGGAGGCCTCGCCGGTGGTCTTGAACGCGGTGAGCAGTTGCCAGGCGAAGGGCGCCACCATGACCGCCGCGGCGATGGCGAGCGCCAGGTGCAGGATCCATTCGCCGCGCCGGGTCGCTTTGGATCCGGCCGCCTTGCGCGGCTTGAGGCTCGGCTCAGTCATAGAACACCCACCGGCGCTGGAGTCGGAACTGGAGGGCGGTGGCGATCATGATCACGCCGAGCAGCACGATCGCGATCGCGGCGCCGTAGCCCTGGTCGAACTGGACAAAGGCCTTCTCGTAGAACAGGTAGACGATGGTCTTGGAGTCGTCGAGGGCGGTGTTGTCGACGCTGCGGAGCATGACGAAGACCAGGTCGAACATCTGGAGCGCCGAGATGACGGTCAGCACGGTCACCAGGAAGACGCTCGGGGACAGCAGCGGCAGGGTGATCCTGAAGAACTGGCGGACCCGGCCTGCGCCATCCAGTGAGGACGCCTCGTACAGCTCCGGCGGGATCGACTGGAGGCCCGCGCCGAGGATGATGAGGTTGATGCCGAGGCTCATCCAGATGCCGACCACGCCGATCGCGTAGATCGCGTAGGTCGCGTCGGCCACCCAGTACTGGCCCGGGATGCCGACCAGTGAGAGCGCCCAGTTCAGCAGGCCGAAGTCGCCGTTGTAGATGAACCGCCACACCATGCTGACCGCGACCGGCAGCGTGACCACGGGCAGGAAGTACAGGACGCGGTAGACCGCCCGGCCGCGGCTGAGCTGCTGGACGAGCGCGGCCAGGACGATGGCGATCGGGACGCCGAGCAGCAGGATCGCGGTGTAGACCGCGGAGTTCCCGAAGGCCTGCCAGAATTCGCCGTCGCCGAGCAGCTCGGTGTAGTTGTCGAGCCCGGTCCAGGTGCCGGGGCCGAAGGCGGGCGTGTCCATGAAGCTCTTGGTGAAGGTCTTCAGGAACGGCCACAGGTAGAGCGCGGCGAGGCCGATGAACGCCGGGGCGATCATCGCGTAGCCCCACCACGGGGACGGGCCGAGCCCGCCCGCGCGGCGGCGGCGCCGCGCGGGGGGCCCGGCGGCCCGGGCGGCCGCGGTGCTCTCGGACGTCATTCCGCGAGGACCTCGTCGATGGCCGCGTTGTAGGCCGCGGCGGCTTCGGCGGCGGACTGCTCGCCGTTCCAGGCGGGGGTGAGGTACTCGGTCTCCAGGCCGGTCCACTCGGCGGCGTTGCCCGCGATCGGCAGCGGCACCGAGTAGTCGACGGCGTCGACGAAGACCTGGAGGTCGAACTCGGGCATCGCGTCGAGCCAGGCCTGCTGGGTGCCTTCGTAGGCGGGGAGCACCGCTCCGCTCTCGGCCTGGATCCGCGCGGCCTCCTCGCCGCTGGCGAAGACGAGGAACTCGGCGAGCTCCTCGGGGTGCTCGGTGCCGGCGTACCCGGCGTTGAGGATGCCGCTGATCATGCTGGCGCGCTGCTCCCCCGTCGGGAGCGGCGCGACACCGACGTTCGGACGGAACTCCTCGTCGCCGTAGAGGCGCTGGGCCCAGAAGGAGCCGGAGAAGTACATGGCGACCTTGCCGTCCATGAACATCTGCACCGCTTCGGTGTCGGAGAGCTGCTGGAGCGTGGGCGAGAGGCCGTCGGCCTGCATCCGCGTCCAGAACTCGATGCCGGAGACGGCCTCGGGGCTGTCGATGGCGGCCGTGCCGTCGTCGCCGATCACCTGGCCGCCGGCCTGGTAGATGCTGTTGTAGTAGCCGCCTTGGCGGTCGATCGGGGCGGCGATGCCCCACACGCCGGCGTCGGCGTCGGTGAGCGCCTGCGCGGCGGCGTGGGCGTCGTCCCAGGTCCAGGTGTCGTCGGGGTAGGGGACCCCGGCGTCGTCGAAGAGGGCCTTGTTGAACCAGATGCCGTTGGTGTCGTAGTCCTTGGGCAGGCCGTAGATCGCCTCGCCGGTGTCGTAGAGGTCCATGACGGACTCGGGATAGGCCGAGAGGTCCACGTCGGCGTCGGCGACGGCGTCCGCGATGTCGAGCAGCTGGCCGCCTTCGGCGTAGGCGGGGAACTGGTCGGCGAGCATCCAGAAGGCGTCGGGCGCGGTGCGGCCGGCCGCGCCGACCTGGAGGGTGGACCAGTACTCGGGCCACGGCAGGACCTGCACCTGGACGTCGACATCGGGGTGCTCGGCCTCGAATGCCTCGGCGATCCCCTCCATGGCGGGCTTCTGGTCCTCGCTCCAGGTGGCGTAGGTCAGGACGACATCGCCGCCGTCGCCGCCGGAGCCGCATCCGGCGAAGACGAGTGCCGAGGCCGAGGCTGCCGCCGCGGCGATCCATCGCTTGGTGTGTCGCATGGTTTCTCCTTCATAGGGTCCGGGCGTCGTCGCCCGGGTGCGGGGTCGGCGTCGGCGGTTCGACCAGGAGTCGGCCGCGGGCCCAGTCGATGTGGGCCGGCGCCGTCTCGTCATCGACGCTGTCCGAGCGCAGGCTCAGGGCGAGGGCCCCTCGCAGGTCGATGTCGACCTCGAGCGGCGGCTCGCCGGAGCGGACCTCGGCGCTGAACAGTTCGACGCCGTCGGCGTGGACGCTCATCCGGGCGGCGGCCCGCGGCGTCTCGTCGTCGACGCCGATGGCGGTGGTGAAGCGGGCCGCCGCGCCGCCGGGGTACAGCTCGATCCGCGACGGCGTCGAGGCGCCGAAGCCGTCGTCGAAGCGCACTCCGGCGATGCTCATGCGGCCCCCGTCGCCGGGGTTGCCGCCGCCGTTGCTCTGGTCGCGTTCGATCGGGCCGCTCTCGTTCGCGAACGCGGTCATGGAGAGCGCCGAGACGCGGTGCGTCCCCGGCGACAGCGGCTTCAGGACTCGGGCGTGGGCGACGAGCGGCACACCGTCGGGGCCGGGCGTTTCGACGGTGACCACGCCGGCGCGGCCGGGGGCGAGCGCGCGCGGGGCGCGGATCTTCCAGCGGCCTTCGCCGAGTTCCTCGGCCGACCAGCCCGGGGCGAGCCGAAGGGTCGCCCGCGGCTCGGTCCGGATGATCGCCTCGCCGTCGGCGGTGGACGACTGGACGGCCGGTTCGACGCGGGGCGCCGTGAGGCGGGGGCGTTCGGCGGCCCGGAAGAGCGGGCGTCCGCGAGGCGCGATGACGGCGGCGAAGCCGCCGTGCTCGGCGAGGTCGACCGCGAGCTCGCCGTCGACGGGGCGCTCTTCGGCGGTGAGGCCGCCGCCGGGGCCGTCGCCGACGATCCAGGCGTCGGCCGGCCCGAGGCCGAGGCGCTCGAGTGGGACGGTGAGGCGGCGGGCCGGGCCGGTGGCGATGCCGCCGACGAACCAGCGTTCGCCCCAGCGGCGGGCGATGACGGCCTCGCGGTCGGGGTCGCCGGCGAGCAGCAGGGTCTCGTCCCAGGCGGGGGCGAGTTCGGCGAGGAGGCGGGCGGCGTCGGGCCGGGCGAGGTAGGCGTCGACGTCGTCGGCGAAGTGGGTGATGCCGCATTCGTAGACGATGGCGAGCGCGAGTTCGTGCGCGTCGCTGGTCGTCCGCCCGGGTGCGCCGAAGGCGACGGGCGTGTAGTCCATCGCGCCGACGACGTTGCGGGTGAAGGGCTGGACGACGTTGTGGGCGGCGGTCAGCGGCGTGTCGTCGTAGAAGACGTAGTACTCGCTGCCCCGGATCGCCTCGTAGCCGATGACCTGCGGCCAGGTCCTGGCCCAGCCGCGCGGGATGACGGATCCGTGGAAGTTCACGTGGAGGCCGAGCCGGGCGGTCTCGGCGAGGATCGCGTCGTACCAGCGGTAGCGGTCCTTCGACTCCGATTCCATGAAGTCGACCTTGATGCCGGCGACGCCCCAGGACCGCCACAGCGCGAGCTTGGCGAGGTTCTCGGGCCCGTCGAGGTCGTGCCAGACGGCCCACAGGTGGACTTGGACGCCGCGGCGGCTCGCGTAGGACACGATCTCGGGCACCCAGGTCTCGTCCCAGCCGCAGTCGATGAGGAGGTGCTCCCAGCCGAGGCGGGCGGCGGCGTCGACGAAGTGCCGCTGGCGGTGGAGCTGCGCGCCGGAGTAGAAGTCCGACCACCACGACCAGGCGGCGCGGCCGGGACGCACCCAGTCGGCCGCGGGGGCGGTGTCGAGGGGCGCGGGCGCGAGTTCGTCGACGAAGCGGCTCTCGACGATCGAGGCGAGGTCGCCGGTGACGAAGACCCGCCAGGGGGTGAGCGGGCCGCGCGTGACCTCGGTGGAGGCGTCGGCGAACGCGAAGGCGAGGGCGCCGTCGGCGATCGCGGCGTGCGCGCCGCTGAAACGGCCGTCGATCCCGGATTCGGTGACGAGCACGTACTCCTCGCCGGTCCGGGCGAGGAGCGGGAGGCCGTAGTCGCCCGCTTCGAGCTCGGCGAGGTCGGCTCCGAAACGCGGCGTCTCGTACCAGGTCTGGTAGTCGAGGGCCCAGATGCGGGCCGAGCGGCCGAGGCGGAGGCGGGTTCGGTCGCCTTCGAGGCGGCGGTGCCCTTCGAGGCGCGCGGCGGCGTAGCGGACGGCTATCCCGTCGGCGCCGGAGCGGACGTGGACCTGCCATTCGAGGCCGCTGCGGTGCGCCAGCTCGTGGACCTGCTCCAGGTGGGCGTACCGGTGGGTCCCGGCGGCCTTCCCGGAGCGCGCGGTCCACTCCTCGGCGATCTCGCGTTCGGCGCTGCCGATGAGCGTCGAGCCTTCGCCGAGGTCGACGCCGTCGAGCCGGACGCCGAGTCCGATCTCCTCGAGGCCGGGCCGCCCGGTGTCCAGGACGACGCGGTCGGCGCGGACGTCGATGCGGGGGGCGCGCACGGGCCCGCTGCTGTTCTCGTTGACCACTTCGTCTCCGTGTTGCCGATGTGACCGGTGGGCACAGTGCGAACCGGCATCTCCGAGGCTAGTGGCCGAGGGGAGCGCCGTGAATGTCCGATCGCACGAGTCGCCTGGACGATTCGCCGCTCCACGGGAGCGCCGGGGAGCGGCGGGTGCCTGCTCCCCGGCTCTCGGACTGGGACGATCAGCGGATGACGGTGATCGCGTCGATCCCGAGGTCCGCGGAGGACGCGCCGGTCACCGTCACGGTGCTCCCCGCCGAGACGAGGTCGAGTCCGACGGTCTCGACCGCGACCGCCTCGTTCGATCCGGTGGCGGTCAGCGCGACCTCGACCGGGTCGCCTCCGTCGACGCTGAGCAGCACGGTCGCGTCCTCGGTGCCGGCGTAGCGCAGCCCGATGGTGTGGTTCCCGTCCTCGGCGACGCTCAGGTCGTTCACGGTGAGCGAGGCGGCGCCGTCGAGGCCGCTCACGAGCTCGCCGCCCGAGCATTCGCCGCACTGGGCGACGGCCGCGCCGCCCGCGAGGATGTTGCCGGGGTCCTCGGCCTCGGTGGAGCGGCTGATCGTGAGCGCGTCGATGTCGGGCGCGTACTCGGACGGGTTGTCGAAGCGGATCGTGTTCGAGCCGGCTTCGAGCGGGACGTCGACGCTCCACTTGTTCACGAACTCCCAGCCGCCGGAGTCCGACAGGACCTCGGTCGGCAGTTCCTCGCCGTTGACGGTGATCCGCACGTTCCTCGGGTCGCCGGAGGTGTAGGTGAAGGTCATCTCGTGCGTGCCGGTCGCTGTCGCGGTGACGTCGTTGAACTGGACCGATCCGCCCTGGCCGAGGTAGCCGACCTTGGCGCCCTCGGAGCAGCCCTTGCAGGCGTCGACCACCGCGCCGCCGGCGAGCGTGTTGCCGGGGTCCTCGGCCTCGTAGCGGGTGTCGTCGGCGCCGATCTGCTCGAGCGGTGTCGTCGACAGGTGCACCGAGACGCCGCCGGTGGCGATCATCGGCAGTGTGAGTGTGTCGCCGCCGGCGACCTCCTGCGTGCTGACTTCGACGCGGCCGTGCTCGTCGTCGGCGAAGACCGTCGCGGTGTAGGTGCCCTCGCCGAGGAAGTCGAGGGGGACGGTGGCGGTGCGGGCCTGGTCGGTCATCGCGCCGATGAACCAGTCCTCGCCGCTTCTGCGGGCGACCGTGATGTGGTCGCCGGGGAAGCCCTCGACCACGCGCGACTCGTCCCAGACCGTCGGCAGGGCGCGCAGCAGGTGCCTGCCGGGCCACTGCTCGTAGGCGGCGGCCGAGTCGGCGTAGTTGACCATCGCGGAGGTGAAGACGACCGACTGGGCGAGCGTGTGCGCCTGGGTCAGGATCGAGTCGTTCTGCGAGATCATCGCCGGGGTGTAGTCCATGCCGCCGAGCGGACCGCGCGTGAACGGCAGGGTCGCGTCGAGCCGCGCGGTCGTCGGCGGCGGGTACTTGTAGTGCTCGGTGCCGGCGACGGCCTCACTGGTGACCAGCCACGGCCAGGTGCGGTTCTCGCCGCCGGGCTTGGTGCTGCCGTGGAGGTTGAGCATCAGCTCGTGCTCGCCGGCAGCCTCGCCGATGGACTGGTACCACTGCTGCACCTCCTGGGAGTCGTCGAGGAAGAAGTCGACCTTGAGGCCGGCGACGCCGTAGGCCTTGTGCTCGGCGACGAGCGGGCCGGCCAGTTCGGGGTTGGCGAAGGGCTCGGCGGTGACCCACGCGAAGACCTTCACGCCGCGCTGCGCGGCGTACTCGCTGATCTCGGGGAGGTCGGTCGCCGGGTCGTAGCAGCAGTCGACGGTGACGTACTCCCAGCCCATCGAGGCGGCGAAGTCGACCATCTGCTTCTGCTTGTCCATGTCGGCGGCGCTGTCGTCGTCGGTGTACCAGGTCCAGCCCGCCCGGCCGGGGGCCACCCAGTCGGCCGCCTCCTCGGCGGGCGGGTTGAGGTGCTGCATCAGGTCGGTGTTGTAGAGGACGTCGAGGTCGGGGGCGATGACCGCGGCCCGCCACGGTGTCTGGAAGGGGTAGGCGCTCTCGATGGGGAAGGCCTGGTCGGGCGTGCGCGCCACCTGGAGCAGGCCGGCGCCCGCGCCGTCGCCTTCGAGCATCGCCGGGGCGTAGCTCGCGTTCGCGTTGTAGACGTTGGCCTCGGAGATGAGGGTGAAGTAGGCGTTGTCGTCGACGGAGGCGAGCAGGGGCATCGTGTAGTCGTGGCCCGAGTTCAGCTCGGCGGCATCCCGGTACAGGTAGTCCTGCTCGTAGTTGCCGTTCCAGTCGGCGGCCCAGCCGCCGGTGCCCTGGGGCAGGCGGAAGCCGCTCGACTCGCCGGTGATCGTCGCCTCGCCCGAGCCGGGCAGCCGGTAGCGGTAGGCG
This sequence comes from Glycomyces tenuis DSM 44171, assembly GCF_000427885.1. Classification (GTDB taxonomy): domain Bacteria; phylum Actinomycetota; class Actinomycetes; order Mycobacteriales; family Micromonosporaceae; genus Glycomyces; species Glycomyces tenuis. The sequence goes on along the minus strand of NZ_ATYW01000014.1, from coordinate 177,252 downwards.
ACGCCGTCGTCATAGGCCCGGACGATCAGCTGCACGGCCGCCCCGTCCTTGGTGTACTCGAGGACGAGCTCTTCGGCGTGGTTCCGGTAGGCCGGGTCGGTGCCGGCCGGGAGGGTGTAGCGTTCGTCGATCGTGGAGCGCGACTCGGAGGCGAAGGCGAGCCCCGAGCGGAAGTCGGCCTCGTCGGTGGCGATCCCCAGCGGGGACTCCTCGAAGATCACTGTGGATCTGGCGGTGACCGTGTAGGTGAGCGCGCCGTCGGGCTGTTCGGCGACGGTGAAGGTGACCTCGCCGTTCGGCGAGGTCACGCTGTGGGTCTCGGCGGCGAGGGCCGGCGAGCCCGCGGCGGTCGCGACGATCGGCGCGGCTACGGCCGCCACCGCCGCGACGAGCAGGGCAAGGGGACGCCGGCGTCCCGTGCTGCCTCTCATGTGGAACTCCCTGGTTCGTCCGTCCCGGGCCGAGCGGCGCCGGGCAACTCCGACGCTAGGGCGGACGGGCGTTCGGGAGAACCCGATAATCGCTTACGGGCCTGGACGTTTCGCCTCGAGTGGGCCGGTTCCGGCGATGGGAGCGCTAGGCGGCGTCGATGGCGCGGGCGAGCACCTCGATGCCGTGGTCGATCTCGGCGGGTTCGATGACGAGCGGCGGGGCGATGCGGACGGTCGTGTGGTGGGTCTCCTTGCACAGCACGCCGTCGCGGGCCATGCGCTCGCACACCTCGCGGGCGGTCGGCCCGCCGGGCGCGAGGTCGACCCCCGCCCACAGGCCGCACACCCGCACGGCCTCCACTTTCGACTCGTTGAGCCCGGCCAGGGCCTTCGCGAGGTGCTTGCCGAGGTCGCGGGCCCGCTGCTGCCATTCGCCGGTGGCGAGCATGGCGACGACCTCGCGGCCGACGGCGGCGGCGAGCGGGTTGCCGCCGAAGGTGGAGCCGTGGGTGCCGGGCGCGAAGACGTCCATGACCTTCCTGTCGCAGACCACGGCCGAGACCGGCACGATGCCGCCGCCGAGGGCCTTGCCGAGCAGGTAGAGGTCGGGGCGGACCTGCTCGCGCTCGCACGCGAAGGTGTGCCCGGTGCGGGCGAGTCCGGACTGGATCTCGTCGGCGATCATGAGGACGCCGTGCTCGTCGCAGACGGCGCGCACCGCGGCGAGGTAGCCCGCGGGCGGGACGACGACGCCGGCCTCGCCCTGGACGGGCTCGATCAGGACCGCGACGGTGTCGGGTCCGACGGCCGCGGCGAGCGCGTCGACGTCGCCGTAGGGGACGCGGTCGAAGCCGGGCGCGAAGGGCCCGAAGTCCGCCCGGGCGGTCTCGTCACCGGAGAATCCGACGATGGTGGTGGTGCGGCCGTGGAAGTTGCCGTCGAAGACGACGATGCGGGCGCGGTCGGCGGGGACGCCCTTGCGGGTGTAGCCCCATTTGCGGGCGGCCTTGATCGCGGTCTCGACCGCTTCGGCGCCGGTGTTCATCGGCAGGACGGCGTCCATCCCGCACAGCGCGGCGAGCTCGGCGCAGAAGGGCCCGAGCTGATCGGTGTGGAAGGCGCGGGAGGCGAGGGTGAGCCGGTCGAGCTGGGCGCGGGCGGCCTCGACCAGGCGCGGGTGCCGGTGCCCGAAGTTGACCGCCGAGTAGGCCGAGAGCCAGTCGAGGTAGCGGCGGCCCTCGGTGTCGGTGACCCAGGCGCCCTCGCCGTGGGTGAGGACGACCGGCAGCGGGTGGTAGTTGTGCGCGCCGTATCGCTCTTCCAGCTCGGTCAGCTCACTCGAACGGTTCACAGGCTCCCTTTCACGGCTTGCGGTGGTGCCGCGGTCAGCGGCGCGGACGGATCGGCGGACATGGCCGGCGGCGCCCAGGGCGCGCCCGCTTCGACGGGCACGGACCCGACCGCGGCGATCATAGCGCCGCCGCCGGTGCGGCGGGCTTCGGGAGACGGCGGGCGCCGAGTGGCTCGGGCATGTCAGGCTCCGGGCCTGGCGGTGGGCAGGCCGGCGGCCTCGAGCACCCGCTTGCGGGTCTTCCGGGGCAGGCGGTCGACGAAGACGGTGCCTCCCAGGTGGTCGAACTCGTGCTGGAGGCAGCGGGCGAGCAGCCCGGTGCCCTCGATCCGGACGGGCTTCCCGGCGGCGTCGAAGCCGTCGACGGCGGCGGTCGCGGCGCGGGCGCTGCCGGTGAACTGGCCGGGCACCGACAGGCAGCCCTCGCGGCCGACGTCGAGCTCTCGGGGCGGCGGCGGGAGCTCGAGGACCGGGTTGACGACGGCGGCGACGGTGACGCGGCCGTCCGCGTCGCGGCATTCGACGACGAACACCCGGGCGTCGACGCCGATCTGGTTGGCCGCCAAGCCGACCCCGTCGACCGCGCGCATGCTCGCGAACATGTCGTCGATGAGCTCGGCGAGTTCGGCGTCGAAGGACTCGACGGCCTTGCAGGGCCGGTGCAGGATCGGATCGCCGTAGCGGACGATCGGCCTGGCGGTGCCGCTCACTCGGCCACCGCCCGACGCGCCTGCCGCGCCGCGGCGCGAACCGAACGCGTCTCCACCGTCGAACCCACAGCCGAACCCTTCACCTCGGTGAGCACTGCCGCTGGCATCCTACTATTGCAAGATAGTTGCAATAAGGCCCGGCCCTCCGCTACTCCACCGCGACGGTGAGGCTCGCGGTCTCTGAGGCGTACCGCGAGACGCGGACCTGGACGTCGATCTCCCATGTGCCGGTCAGCGGCAGGTCGAGCACGCAGTGGTACTCGCCGGGGCCGAGCTCGTGGACCTCGGCCTCGACCGGACCGAAGTCCCGCTCCGGCAGCGTAGCGGAGACCACCGGCGCCTCCTCCGGGGCCAGCGGCGCCCCTTGGGCGTCGGTCAGGGTCAGCATCAGCGTGTTCTCGCCGATCGTCCCCGGGTCCAGGTGCGCCTCGACCGCGCCTTCGCCCAGGTCGTCGTGGAGGTGCTCCTCGACGGCGACGTCCGCCGCCTCCGGAGGCTCCTCGGCGGTGGGGGTCAGGTTCACCAGGACGCCGGTCAGCGCGATGACCGCGGCGACGACGGCGGCCTCGACCCGCACGACGCGGCGCAGCCGCGTCAGGCCCGCGCGGGCGTCCTCGGCGCCGCGGACGAGCGGGACGAGCCTGAACCGGTTCCAGCCCGCCAGCCCCAGTGCCACGGCGACCAGGCCGAGCTTGATCAGCAGCGCCCGCCCGTGGTCGGAGCCGAAGAGGCCGTCCCATTCGCGGTGGATCATCAGCGCCATCCCCAGGCCGCTGACGCCGAGCACGGCCACGCTGGCGCCGGCCCAGGTCGAGAAGCGGGACACCACGACCGCCGCGTCCTCGGCGCGACCGCCGCGCCGCAGCCGCCCGAGCGTGATCGCCAGTCCGGCCAGTCCCCCGGCCCAGATCGCCCCGGTGCCCACGTGCACCGCGTCGGAGGCGACCATGAGCCAGCGGGGGCCGAAGGACATCGAGTGGCCGACCAGGAGCGGCCCGCACACCGCCAGCGCGCAGCCGGCCAGGGCCACCGGGGCGGCCCCCGGGCCGCGTCCGCGCGTGACGCACCACAGGGCCAGGCAGAGTCCGGCGGCGGTGAGCGCCAGTGCCGCGACGGCCTCGGTCCGGACGAGGGCGCTCCAGGCGTCGACGTCGACGACGCGACCGAGCGGCTGCGCGGCCAGCTCCAGCGCGCCGAGCGGGACGGCGAGCGCGGCGGCCAGGACCGCGAGCGAGCCGGAGGCGAGCAGGAGCGGGCGCGGAGGGCGGGACGGGCTCAGCTCCCGGGCGATCGCGATCCGGAAGAACACGAGGCCGCAGCACACGAGCAGGCCGAGGTAGTACAGGACGTTGACGGCCTGGACCGCCCAGGGCCACGCGGCGTCCGCTTCGACGGGCGCGGCGGGGGCGGGCGGCGGGGTCTCGGTGCCGACGGCGAAGGACACGACCCCCGCGATGGGGTGGCCGTCGGCGGAGATGACCCGCCAGTTCAGGTGGTAGGGGCCGTCGGCGAGGTCCGCGGGCAGCTCGACGACGACGTCGTCGTCACTGGCCTCGGCGGTGAGCGGCTGCTCTCGGCCGAGGCCGTCGACTAGGCGGATGGACTCGGCGACCGGCTGGACCGGTTCGTTGAAGCTGAGCGTGACCGCTTCGGGGGCCCGGTCGAGCACGATGCCGTTCTCGGGGTCGGTGCCCAGCAGGGCGGCGTGCGCCTGCGCCGACTGCGCGGGCGCGAGCGAGAGGATGAGGGCCGCCAGGACGAGCAGCAGGGCCCGCCCCGGCGGCCGTAGGCGCCGCGCGATCACGCTCGACGACGCCCTCGGGCGAGCGCGAAGGCGCCGAGCAGGACGCCGATGGCGCCCAAGGCCAGCGCGGCGTAGAGGAGCGGGTCGGTCCCGTCCTCGTCCTCCGCGGCGCCGGTGTCTGCAGCGGCGGTCGCTTGGGGCTCGTCGGCCGCCGCGGCGTCGGCGGCGGTCACCTCGATGAACGGCGCCGGGGATTCGAGCTCGTCGGGGTTCTGGCCCTCCTCGGCGATCTCGATCCAGGGGTGCTCGCTCGCGCCGCAGGTCTGGACGACGGGGAAGTGCAGGGTCTGCCCGGCGGTCTCCTCGGGCAGCTGCAAGGACAGCTCGAAGACGTCGCGCAGATCGTCGGGCAGCGGCGTGTGCGCGGTGTAGACGACCTCGCTGACGCGCTCGGTCACCTCGTTGCCGTGCGCGTCGGTGATCGGCTCGGGCAGCTCGGCCATGACCTTCTCGACGTCCCAGGCGGGGTTGACGGTGGGGGTGACGGCGTAGAGCGGTTCGGGCATCTGGATGGCGACGGCGGTGGTGGCCTCACCGTCGCAGCCGTGGGGGACGGAGACGGTGAGCACGGTGTAGGAGCCGGCGACGGTGTTCGCCGCCGAGACGGTGACGTGGGCGGCGGCCGGGTTCGCGAGGCCCAGGGCGGCGAGCGCGGCGGCGGCGCCCACGGCGGCGGTGCGCGCGAGCGCGCGCCGGACGACATTCTTGTGCATTGTGGATTCTGCTTTCTCGGGTGGGCGGCGGCCCCGCCGGGGCCGCCGGAGGACGTGTGCGCTGACGGTTCGGCCCGGCGGCGCGGCGGTCCGCGGCGCCCGAGGGCGCCGACCGGTTCGAGGAGGCCGTGCGGCGCCTCGCGCCTCGGCGGCGCCGTCCGCGGCCGGTTCGCTCGGAGCGGCGGCGGGGCGGCGGGCCCGCTCAGCAGGCCCCTGGCGACGGCGGACAGGCGCGTCCGGAGCCGGGGCAGGGCGGGTTCGACCTTCACCACCCACAGCACCGCGATCACGGTGGCGCCGAAGTGGAGCAGCATCATGACGGCGGTCTGGCGGGAGCCGTGGGCGGCGTGGTGGCCGGCGGAGCTCACCGCGAACAGGCTGTGCAGACTCGCCTGGGCGGCCAGGAAGACGCCGAACAGCCACACCGCTCCGCGGGGCCCCCGCAGGGCGCACAGGTAGGCGGCGGCGCCGATCGGCATGGCCCCCAGCAGGAGGGATTCGGGCGACACGGCCCCGCCGCCGAGGCGGTGCGCCAGGGCCGCGAGGGGAACGCAGACCAGCGCGAAGACGGCGGTCTTGAGGGCCTTGCGGAGCGGTGCGGAGCTGAACACGCCCCAATACTCCCATAATATTGAATTATATCAATACCTAATGCGACGTCGAGGACGTCGCCCGGCGCGGCGTCTCGACGGCGTCGTCCGGCGGCGCGCTCACGCGGCGCGGCCGGATCCGGCGGCCGGGCGCCCGGCCAGGAGCTCCCGCGCCGGGCGAAACGCGCTTCTCGGCGACGTTTGCCGCGTGTACTCCCCAGATCGTGCCGCAAGCCCGAAGGACCTATTGAAACTCGATCGATTTCGATCGAGAATAGATACATGCATCATTTCATCGTCAACATGCTCCGCCTTGCCGTCGGCATGGCGATCCTCCTGGGGCTCTTCGGTCAGATCGTCGTCATCCCCGGCATGGCCGCCGAGGAGGTCGAGCGCTTCCCACCGTACGAGCCCTACGCCGCACCCTATGTGGCGATCGCCGTCCTCGGCGTCGCCTGCGTCCAGGTGGCGCTCGTCGCCGTGTGGATGCTGCTCGGCCTGGTCGGCCGCGGCACGATCTTCACCCCGCGGGCCTTCCGGTGGGTCGACACCGTCATCGGCGCCGCGGCCGCCGCGACGCTGCTGGCGATGGGAGTCTGCGTGCACCTGTTCGTGGACGACATCCCCTCCCCCGCCGACGGCATGGAGCTCCTCGGCGCCTTCGGCGGCGCGCTCGCGTGCGTCGGCGGAGGGGTCGCGTTCATCATGTTCATGGCCGTCATGCGCAACCTCCTGCGCAAGGCGACGGACCTGAAAGCCGAGATGGCCGAGGTGGTCTGATGGCGATCATCGTCGACATCGACGTCGAGCTCGCCAAGCGCGGCATGAGCGTCGGCGAGTTCGCCGCGGCCGTCGGCATCACGCCCGCCAACATCGCGGTGCTGAAGAACGGGCGGGCGAAGGCCGTGCGGTTCTCGACGCTCGACGCGATCTGCCGGACCCTCGACTGCCAGCCCGGCGACATCCTCCGCCGGGTGCCCGACGAGGACTGAGACATCCGCGCGCACGCCGATCGGGCGGCGGCCGAGGCCGCCGCCCGATCGGCCGCCCCGTCCGCTGTGGACGGGCGCTCCGGAGGAGCCCGCCCCTGATTCGACGCCGCCTCGCCTGGTACGTTTCCGGCATGGCAGCAGCCGTGACGCGTCCCGGGGCCCTCCTCACCGCGCAGTGGCGCCGACTGGTGATGCTCAACTACGAAGTGGACCCGGCGGTGCTCCGGCCGCGCGTCCCCCGCGGCGTCGAGCTCGACGCGCACGACGGCCGCCACTTCCTCAGCGCGGTCGCCTTCCAGTTCCTCGACACCCGGCTGCTCGGCGTGCCGGTCCCCTTCCACCGCGACTTCGACGAGATCAACCTGCGGTTCTACGTGCGGCGCCGCGCCGACGAGGGCTGGAGGCGCGGGGTCGTCTTCGTCAAGGAGATCGTGCCCCGCCGGACCCTGGCCGCGGTGGCCCGCATCGCCTACGGCGAACGCTACGTCGCGCGGCCGATGCGCCACCGGATCAACCTCCCCGGCGAGGCCCGATCCGGCGCGGACGCGCCGGAGGGCCTCGTCGAGTACTCGTGGCACGAGCGTTCAGGCCCGCAGCGCGTCAGGGCGACCGTCTCGGGCGCCGCCGAAACGCCCGCCGAAGGCTCCCACGAGGAGTTCATCACCGAGCACTACTGGGGTTACACGGCCCGGCGGCACGGGGCCGCGGTCGAGTACCACGTCACCCACCCCCGCTGGAACGTCCGGCGGGCCGACGACGCCGCCCTCGAATGCGACGTCGAGGCGGTCTACGGCCGCGAGTTCGCACCGCCGCTCGCCGCGGCGCCGGCTTCGGCGTTCCTCGCCGACGGCTCCGCCGTCACCGTGCACCGGCCGACGAGGATGCGGGCCCGCGGCTGACCGGGCCGGCGGTGTCACGCCGCCGCTCGGCCGCCCCACTCCGACGACTCCCCGGCCGGGGCGATCCGCTGCGGCACGCCCCACGGGTTGTCGTCGCGCAGCGGCGGCGGAAGGAGCTCGGCCGGCGCGTTCTGGTAGGCCACGCCCTGCACGAACCGCGCGATGGCCGCCGTCCCGACGCTCGTGCCGCCCGAGGTCGTCGCGGGCCACGGCCCGCCGTGCTGCATCGCGGGGGTCACCGCGACGCCCGTGGGCCATCCGTCGAACAGCACGCGGCCCGCGTGGCGCGCCGCCGCGCGCACCAGGCCCGCGACGTCGTCGCCGTCGGCGCGGTGCACGGTGACGGTCAGGTTGCCCTCGAAGAACTCCCCCAGCAGCTCCGCGAAGTCGGTCCCGTCGGGGACCTCGACGAGGACCGTGAGCGGGCCGAAGCACTCGTCGAGGAGCGTGCCGAGGCCGACGCGGAGGTCGGCGACGGCGACGGCGACGATCGTGGGCGTCACCCAGCCCTGGCCGCCCTCGTCGGTGCGCACCGATCCGGCGTGGACGACGCGGACGCCCGCGGTGCCGAGGATCTCCTCGCGCCGCCGCACGTAGCCTTCGGCGATGCGCGGGTTGAGCATCCGGTGCTCCTCGACCTCGGCCGAGGCCGCGGCGATCGCGTCGTCGAGGCCGTGGCCGGCGGGAAGGAAGACGAAACCGGGCTTGGTGCACAGCTGCCCGGCGGAGCCGCCGACGCTCGCGACGAGCCCGGCGGCGATCTCGCCCGCGCGTGCGGCGAGGGCGCCGGCGGTCACGAAGACGGGGTTCACGCTGCCGAGCTCGCCGTAGAACGGGATCGGGTCCGGGCGGGCGGCGGCGATGTCGGCGAGCACCCGGCCGCCGCGGACCGAACCGGTGAACGAGGCGGCCTTGACCAGCGGGTGCCGGAGCATCGCCGTCCCGGCGTCCTGCCCGGCGATGAGCTGCAGCGTCCCCGAAGGGAGACCCGCGCCTTCGAGCGCGGCGGCGACGACCTCGGCGGTGCGCTCGGACAGGAGCGGATGGCCGGGATGGGCCTTGACGATGACGGGGTTGCCCGCGGCGAGGGCCGCGGCGGTGTCGCCTCCGGCGACGGAGAACGCGAACGGGAAGTTGCTCGCGGCGAAGTTCAGCACGGGCCCGACCGGCTCGTTGACGCGGCGCACGTCGGGCCGGGGCCCGAGCGCGAAGTCGGGGTCGGCGCGGTCGATCCGGGCGTCGAGGTAGGCGCCGTCGACGACCGTGTCGGCGAAGAGCCGCAGCTGGACGGCGGTCCGCTTCAGCTCGCCGCGCAGCCGGGCCTCGGCCAGGCCGGTCTCGCTCATCGCGAGCGCCACCAGGTCGTCGGCCTCGGCCGTGATCGCGTCCGACGCGGCGACGAGCGCGGCGGCGCGGGTCGCGGGGTCGATCCGCGCGAGGGCGCGCGCCGCCTCGTCGGCGGCGCTCGCGATCGCCTCGAGGCGGTCTGCAGGCGTCTGCTTCGTCATCAACACTCCTCTTAGAACTGGAATCCCGAAGGGAAGGGGTCGTCGGGGTCGAGCATGTACTGGGCGGTGCCGGTCACCCACGCGCGGCCGGTGATCGTGGGGATCACGGCCGGCGTCTCGCCCACGGAGGTCGCCCCGACCAGCCGCCCGATGAAGCGGGTGCCGATGAACGACTCGTTGACGAAGTCGGTCTCGAGCGCGAGCTCGCCGCGCGCCCACAGTTCGGCCATCCGGGCGGAGGTGCCGGTGCCGCAGGGCGAGCGGTCGAACCAGCCGGGGTGGATGGCCATCGCGTGCCGCGAGTGCGCAGCGGTCGAGCCCGGCGCGATGAACTCGACGTGGTGGCAGTGGTCCAGGCCGGCGATCTCCGGATGCACCGGCGGGGCGGTCTCGTTGATCGCGTCCATGATCGCCAGGCCCGCCGCGAGGATCTCCCGCTGGCGCGAGCGGTCGAACGGCAGGCCCACGTCGTCGAGGTGGACCATGGCGTAGAAGTTGCCGCCGAAGGCCATCGAGTACGGGACGGTGCCCAGCCCGGGCACCTCGACGCTCGTGTCGAGCGCGTCGACGTAGCTCGGCACGTTCTCGATGGTGACCGACTCGGCGTGCCCGTCCGCGACCGCGACCCTGGCGGTGACCGGCCCGGCGGGCGTGTCGAGCCGGATCTCGGTGACGGGCTCGACGACGGGGACCATGCCGGTCTCGACGAGCACGGTCGCGACGCCGATCGTGCCGTGCCCGCACATCGGCAGGCAGCCGGACACCTCGATGTAGACCACGCCCCAGTCGCAGTCGGGGCGGCTCGGCGGCTGGAGGATCGCGCCGCTCATCGCCGCATGGCCCCGCGGCTCGTCCATCAGGAAGCGCCGCAGCTCGTCCATGTGCTCGATGAAGTACAGGCGCCGCTCGTTCATCGTCGCGCCGGGGACGGGGCCGACGCCGCCGGTGACCACGCGGGTCGGCATGCCCTCCGTGTGCGAGTCGACGGCGCTGATCAGCCGTGTCGTTCTCATGATCCTCCGATCGGGAGAGGCCCGTGCGGTGCACGGTACCCCGGCCCGCTAGTTGGCACCGGCGGCGGCGTGGACCCGTTCGGCGTGGTCCAGGGCGCGGCGGGTGTCGCGGACGACCTGCTCGCGCTGGGACTCCGAGAGCGGCCCGCGCGGCGGGCGGGTCGGACCGCCGTAGGTGTTGCCCGCGACGTCCATGGACAGCTTGATCGCCTGGACGAACTCCGTCTTGGAGTCCCAGCGGAACACCGGCACCAGGCCGGTGTACAGCTCGCGCGCCTGCTCGATCTTCCCGGCCCGGACGAGCTCGTAGATCTCGACGGCCTCGCGGGGGAAGGCGTTCGGGTATCCGGCGAACCAGCCGGTCGCGCCGACGACGAGCGACTCGAAGAGGAGGTCGTCGGCCCCGGCGATGACGTCGATGCCGCAGCGCTCCTTGATCTCCAGGACGCGGCGGACGTCGGTCGAGAACTCCTTGACGGCCACGACGTTCTCGAGCTCGTGGAGTTCGGCGATGAGCTCGGGCGTCAGGTCGACCTTCGTGTCGATCGGGTTGTTGTAGGCCATGATCGGCAGGCCGACCTCGTCGACCTTGGCGTAGTGCTCGAGCACCTCGCCGCGGTTGGCGCGGTAGATCGTCGGCGGGAGCAGCAGGACGCCGTCGGCGCCGTCCTCCGCGGCGTGCTCGGCCCACTGGACCGCCTGGTGCCAGCCGACGCCGTGGACGCCGGCGACGACGAGGCCGCGGCCCGCGACCGTGTCGACGGCGACCTGCACGACCTTGCGGCGCTCCTCGTCGGTCAGGGAGGAGTACTCGCCGAGCGAGCCGTTGGGGCCGACGCCGCGGCAGCCGCTGCGGATGAGGAAGTCGCAGTGCTCGGCGAACTTGTCGTAGTCGACCGCGAGCCCGGCGGGGGCCTTCGGGTCCTCCTTGAACGCCAGCGTCGTGGCGACGATGACGCCGCCGAGGTCGAAGTTCTTGTCAGTCATGGGTGTCGTACCTTTCTAGGCGCCGTCGGGCGCGGTGGGGAGTCCGGCGAGGTCGCCGAGTCGGACGGGCGCGGCCAGGGGCCGCCGGTCTGAGGTGTCGGCGCCGCTCGACGGATCCGCTCCGATGAGCGATTCCACGGTGCGCCCGCACATGCGCGCCTGGCAGATGCCCAGGCCCGCTCGCGTCGTGAGTTTCACCGACCGCAGCGAGCGCTGCTCGGTGGCGGCCGCGACGGCCCGGAGCCGCCCGTAGGGGACCTCCTCGCAGCGGCAGACGACGGTGTCGTCGCGCAGCCAGGACGTCCAGCCGGGGCGGATGCCGTGGGCGGCCTCGATGCGCCGGGTGAGCTCGGCGGCGGCCCGGGCGCGCCGCGGCGCCGAGCCCATCGCGGAGCGGTCGCCTCCGGCGGCGCGGTGCCCGGCGATGCGGCCCTCGACGAGCGCCGCGTCGACGCCGCCGATGCCGGTGATCTCGCCGGCCGCGTAGACGCCTTCGACGCTCGTGCGCTGGTCGGGGTCGACACGGACGAAGCGGTCCGGGCCGATCTCGCATCCGGCGGCGATGGGGAGTTCGAGGCGCGGGGTGAAGCCGTGGCTGACGCAGACCGCGTCGGCGGCGAGGGTCCGCTCGGTGCCGGGCACGGGGGCCCAGTCGGCGTCGAGGCGCGCGATGACGACTTCCTCGACGCGGCCGTCGCCGCGCGCTTCGACCACGGCGCGGCCGGGGCGGTAGGGCACCCGGTGGGCGAGGTGGTGGGCCAGGTACCCGGCGAGCTCACGTCCCTTGTGGGCCGTGCCGAGCAGTTTCCACGGCTTCGGGAGCCAGCCCCTGGCGAGGGCTCGCGGGCGGGCGGCCTCGAAGACGCCGAGGACGGTGGCGCCCGCGGCGGTGAGCGACTGGGCGACCGGCAGCAGGAAGGGCCCGGCGCCGGCGACGACGGCGCGGCGCCCCACGGCGATCCGCTCGCCCTTGGCGAGGGCCTGGGCGGCGCCCGCGGAGAAGACGCCGGGGAGGTGCCATCCGGGGAACGGCAGCGTGCGGTCGTGGGCGCCGGGGGCGAGCACGATCGCGTCGGCGGTCAGGGCACGCGCCTCGCGGCCCGCGGCGTCGGTGGGTCCGAGGAGGACCTGGGCCGTCACGGCGTCGGCGGTCTCGATCGCCCAGACCTGGGCTTCGGTGAGGACCTCGATCGCGTCGGCACGGCCGATGCGGCCTTGGAGCCGTTCGAAGGCGGCCCATCCGTGGTGGAGCCGGGATTCGCGGCGGCTGGGGCGCTGGGGCGGCAGGTGCCGCCAGTACTGTCCGCCGAGGCCGTCGCCGGCGTCGAGGAGGGTGACGCTCGCTCCGGCGTCGCTCGCGGCCAGGGCGGCGGCGAGCCCGGCGGGTCCGGCGCCGATGACGAGGACGTGCCTCATGACCGATCCTCCACTGTGTCGTCTTGCGCGGTGTCGTCCCGTGTCTCGACGACGTCGCCGTCCTGCACGCGGCGCAGGCACAGGCGGACGTCGCTCTCGCCGTTGACGGTGGCGACGCACTCGAAGCAGACGCCGATCCCGCAGAACACGCCGCGCCTGCGGCCCGCGACGGTGGTGCGCCAGGCGGTCTCGCCCCGGGCGAGGAGGACGCCGGCGATCGACTGCCCGCGCAGCCCTTCGACCGGGGCGCCGTCGACGCTGATGCGCAGCGGCCGGGGCTCGGCGGGGCGGATCGGGTCGGATTCCCAGGGGACGATGGCGCTCATGCCGCTCCTTCCGGTGCCAGGTGGGCCGCGAGGCTCGGCCGCGAGGGCCGGAACGGCTCGGGGTCGAGCGGCGGTTCGGCGCCGGTGACGAGCGCGCCGATCAGTTCGCCGGTGACGCCCGCCAGGCCGATCCCGGCGCCCTCGTGCCCGGTGGCGTACCAGAGGCCGGGGTGCCGGTGGTCTTCGCCGATGACCGGGAGGTGGTCGGGCGTGTAGGGACGGAAGCCGCCGTAGGCGCGGATCACCGGGGTGGTCTCGAGGAAGGGGAAGAGCCGCAGGGCCTTCCGCGCGATCGCGGCGAGCACCTCGACGCTCAGCCGCTCGTCGAAGCCGATCTGCTGGCGGCTCGATCCGATCAGGACGGTGCCGCCGGGGGTGGACTCGACGACGCTCGAGGTCTGCAGGGCGGCGTCGGTGGACTGGGTCGCGCCGAAGTAGTCGCCGTCGTAGACCTTGTGGAACACCTTCTGGCGCATGCGGGCGGTGACCAGGACCGTGCCGCGGCGGGGGCGGACGGGGAGATCGGCGCCGAGGGCGCCGGCCGCCGCGCCGGACCAGGGCCCGGCCGCGACGACGACGGTGTCGGCGTGGAGCGTCTCCGAGGCCGTGCGGACGCCGGTGACCCTCCCGGTCGCGTCCCGCAGCGCACCGGTGACCTCCTGGTGCGGCAGGACGCGCGCGCCCGCCCGCCTCGCCGAGGCGAGCAGGGCCTCGGTGGCGACGACCGGCTGGATCTGAGCGTCCTGCCCGTAGTGGACGGCGGCGGTGATCTCGGGGTTGAGGTGGGGTTCGAGTTCGAGCGCCTCGGCGGCGGCGAGGTCGCGGACCTCGACTCCGGCCTCGGCCTGACCGCGCGCGAAATCGCGCAGCGGCCCCGCCCCGGCCTCGGTCGTGGCGACGACGATGCCGCCCTTGCGCTCGTACTCGACGGCGGGGAACGCGGCGCCGAGCTCGTCGGCGAGTTCGGCGGCGAGGCGGGGCCAGTGCTCCGAGGCGAGGAGCGCGAGGTCGAGCTCCGGCCCGGGCGCCTTGTCGGAGACCAGGAGGTTGCCTTCGCCGCGCGCGCTCGTCGCGCTGGCGGGGGCGCCGCGGTCGACGACGACGACGCTCATCCCGGTGCGCGCCAGGGCGCGCGCGCACGCGGCGCCGACGATGCCGGCGCCGACGATCACCGCATCGGCTCGCATGGTCACCTCCTTCAATCAGTGTCTCGCTCAGTGGTATGTCACATATTTAGAAGAGGCGCAACGGCTCCGCTCTCGCGCCCCGGGCGGTCTACCCGCCCGCGTTCGCTTCGGGTTTGCCCGCCCACCATCCGATGGCGTGGCGGATGTGCTGGCGCATGACCTCGGCCGCCGCGTCCGCGTCGCCCGCGGCGAGGTGGTCGAGGAGCCGGTGGTGCTCTTCGGCCGAGACGTCGAGCATGCTCGTCTCCAGCAGCGAGACGAGCCCGACCATCCTGGTGCGGGCGCGCAGCTCGGCGATCGTGTCGACCAGGACGGCGTTGCCGAGCAGCGCGGTCAGTTCGAGATGGAAGCGCCGGTCGGCGAGCAGGTAGGCGGTGAGGTCGCCGGCGCGGGCGCCGGTGACGATCGCGTCGGCCTGGGATCGGAACTCCTCCAGGCGGTCGGCCGGGAAGGCCCCGGCGAGGCGCGCCATGGCGGGGGGCTCGAGCAGCAGGCGGATCTCGACGATGTCGTGGAGCAGGTCGTCGCTCACCGCCGTCACGCGGAAGCCCTTGTTGCGCACCGGTTCGACGAAGCCGCGCTTGTCGAGGTCGAGCATCGCCTCGCGGACGGGCGTCGCCGAGACCGCGAAGCGCTCGGCCAGCGTGGGGACGGTCAAGAGCGTCCCGGGGGCGAGCTCACCGGAGATGATCGCGGTCGCGAGCGTCCGCTCCACGCGCGCCCGCAGGCTCTCGCCCGGCTCTAGTCGTTGGATGGATGGCAACGTCACTCTCCCGCCCGCCCTTCGATAACGTGCGTACTGGACTGACGCCGTCGCATGGCAGCGTACACCGCGCCGTCTTCCCGGCCTCCGATTCGTGTCCTCATCGTGAGCCGTCCTTCCCGGGGATCACGAGCCTGCGGCGCGGTTCCTCGTTGCCCGCCCGGTCGGTGGCGGCGAACTCGATCACCTGCGGCTCGTCGTCGATCGCCCTGACGAAGGCCTCTTGGAAGGTCCCCCAGAACGTGCCGGGCCCTTCCCATTGGACGCGTTCGACTCCCGAGACCTCGTCCTCGGCGCTCAGGGTGATCTCGACGCTGGCGCCGAGGTCCTTGACCGTCGCGCGCGAGACGGGCGGGGTCGTGTCCACGCTGATCTCCCGGCTGGTGGCGCCGGTGCGGCCGGCCGCGTCGAAGACGCGCGCCTCGATGCGGTGCACGCCTTCGCGTTCGATGCGCACCGGCTCGGTGTAGGGGGTCCAGTCGCCGCCGGAGAGGCGCAGCTCCAGGCGGAGCCGCTCGGCGGAGCCGGACTCGTCCACGTCGAAGCCGCGCAGGCGGACGCGCGGCGCGGTGGTGAACCAGCCCGAGGGGGCGGGCTCCTCCAGGATCTCGATGGCGACGGCGGGAGGCACGCTGCCCGTCTCGGCCGGGACCGGCACGGAGCCGGGCTCGACCGCCATCGGCCGTCCCGTCGCGCCGTCGAACGCGGCGGCCGCGGCGAGCACGGTCGCGAGTTCGTCTCGGCCGAGGAGTCCTTCGGCGCGCACGCGCGCGGCGACGGCCGCCACGCGGTCGAGGAAGGCCGCGCGGTCGGGGAAGGCGCCGACCGACCACAGCTCGTCGAGGAAGGTGCCGCCGTCGGACCGCACCCGGTTCGGCACGCCGGTGCCGACGCCGCCGAAGGCGATCTCGGCGTCGTGCGAGCGCACGTACATGTGGTATCTGTCGTCGCCGCCCGACCAGCAGGGCTCGAAGGCGACGCCGTCGATCTCGACCGCGCCCTGCTCGGCGAGCTCGGCCAGCAGCTCGGCGCCGGTCCGCCCGGTGATGAGGCCGCCGTCGAAGGCCCGCCTGCCGCCCAGTCCGAAGGCGAGCCCGGTCGTGGCCTCCGAGCGCGCCAGCAGCAGGGTCGGTCCGAGGAAGAGCGCGCACTGGCGGGGGTCGTCGATCGCCGCCTCGGCGCGCAGCGCCACCGGGGCGCTGAGGGTCAGCTCGTCGCCCGCGCGCCAGGCGCGGGTGACCGAGGCGTACTCGCCGGGCACCGGCTCGACCCCGGTCGCCTCGCCGTTCAGCCGCAGTTCGAGATTCCCCGCGGCCCAGGAGGGGACGCGGAGGCGGACCGTGCGTTCGGTGTCGTCGGCTTCGGCGTCGTCGAGCGCGTCGAAGCGGAGCGTCGTCGCCTCGCCGAGCGGGAAGCCCGAGCGCTGCGCGACCCGCAGGCCGGCGTCGGCCCAGTCGAGTTCGGCGTCGGTGTGCAGGTTCGCCCAGAGCCCGTCATCCGATCCGAAGTAGACGGTGTCCTGGTATTTGACGTGGTTCTCCAGGCCGGTGCCGCCGCAGCAGGTCCCGACGTTGTCGTACTCGCGCACCGCACCCGGGTGGACCGGGAACATGTAGGTGACCTCGGGGCTCGTGTCGGAGCGGACCGCTTTGCGGGAGCCGAGGACGTGGTTGAGGACGGTGCGCTCGTAGTAGTCCATGTAGCGCGCGTCCAGCGTGTGCGCGAAGAGCTTCCGGGCGAGCTTGAGCAGGTTGTGGCTCGCGCAGGTCTCGGCGTTGCGGTGCCCGACGTCGCCCGCGACGGTCTCGGGCGGCCCCCACAGTTCGCTCTCGCCGGTGCCGCCGTGGGCGTAGGTGCGGCCGGGCACGATCTGCTCCCAGATGCCGACCGAGGCGTCGAGGTAGCGGCGCTCGCCGGTGCGCTCGTACTGCTCGACGTAGCCGATGAGCTGCGGCAGGTGCTGGTTGGCGTGCATGTCGGTGAGGACGTCGGTGCGCGAGGCCCCCGCTGCGAGCAGGTGCTCCTGGTCGAAGAACGAGGCCGTCTCCAGGAACGCCGGCTCGTCGGCGGCCGTGGCGAGCCGGGCGAGGGTCTCGTTCATCCCGCCGAACTCGCCGGCGATGTAGAGCGACCACATCCTTTGGCGGCGTTCCGGTTCGAGGCGCGAGAGCCGGTGGTGGACCCAGTGGCCCATCGCGGTGGCGATCGCGAGCGCCGGTGCGCTGCCGGTCAGTTCGAAGGCGTCGAGCAGCCCGGCCATGATCTTGTGGCAGGTGTAGTAGGGGGCCCAGATCTCGCCGTAGGGGGCGAAGTCCTCCAGGCGCGAGAACTGCCATTCGCCGTAGGCGGCGAGGAAGCCGGGGTGCGAGTAGCGGCCGGTCGCCGCGAGCGCGGCCTGGACCTCGCCGAGGCCCGCGACGAACTCGTCGACCTTCGCGCGCAGGGACGGCTCGTCCCCCGCGGCGGCGGCCGTCGCGAGCATCGACAGGAAGTGGCCCGCGTAGTGGCCGCGCAGGAGGTTGGCCGTCTGGGCGCGCTCGCGCCCGGGGTAGTCGTCCGCGCTCCAGGCGAGCTCGGCCGGGTGCCCGAAGTCCTCCCAGTTGCCGGGCGGGACGGCGCCGCGCGTGTCGAGCCCCGCGTTGCGCCGGAAGACCGCGAGGAGGCGGTCGACCGGGTAGACGCGGGCGAGGTGCAGCATCTCGTCTCGGGCGCGGGCGAACACGGACCCGTCGTCCACGCGCACCGCGTCGAGTCCGAAGGGGCGCAGGAGCGGAGGCGCCTGAAGGGCCGTCATAGGCCGTCCTTCCCGTGCGCGACGTGCGCGCGCGTCCACGCCTCGACGCCGTCGGCGTCGATCGGGAGCGCGGCGGAGAGCACCTCGGAGCCGCCCTCGGTGACGAGCACGTCGTCCTCGAGGCGGACCCCGATGCCGCGCAGCTCCGGCGGGACGGTGAGGTCGCCCGCGTGGAAGTAGAGTCCCGGCTCGACCGTCATGACGACGCCCGGTTCGAGCTCGGCGCCCATGTAGTCCTCGTATTCGGACTGGCTGCAATCGTGCACGTCGAGCCCGAGGTGGTGGCCGATGCCGCAGGCGAGGTAGCGCCGGTGGTGCTGCCCCGCCGGGGAGAGCGCCTCGTCGACGGACACGGGCAGCAGCCCCCAGTCGTGCAGGCCCTGCGCGACGACCTCCATCGCGGCGAAGTGGAAGTCGAGGTACTCCGTGCCGGGGCGGATCCGCGCCAGTCCGGCGCGGTGCGCCCGCTCGACGAGGTCGTGGACCTGGCGCTGGGCGGGGCTGAAGGCGCCGCCCGCGGGAAGCGTCCTGGTGACGTCGGCGGTGTAGAGGCTCTTCGCCTCCACGCCCATGTCGAGGAGCAGCACGGCCTCGGGCAGGACCGGGCCGTCGCAGCGGACCCAGTGGAGGGTGGGCGCGTGCGGGCCGGAGCCGACGATCGTGGCGTAGCCGGGGCCGTTGCCGAAGGTGCGGGCGTGCCGGTCGAAGGTGCCCTGGAGCCAGCGCTCGCCGAGGCCGTCCCGGACGGCGCGCGGCACTTCGCGGGCGACCTCGCCGAAACCGGCGACGGTCGCGTCGACCGCGAGGCGCATCTGCTCGACCTCCCAGGCGTCCTTGACCATCCGCAGCCGGGACAGCTGCCGCCCGAGCGCCGCGGAGGGCTCGAGTCCGTGGCGGGCGGCGAACTCGGCGCCCACCGAGCGGCTCGCGAGCGCGCCCTGGAGCCCGGTGAGGTCGTCGAGGGCCGCGACCGGTTCGACGGGGATCTGGAGGGCCTCGGACCATTCGCGCAGTCCCGGTGAGGCGCCGACCCACAGTTCGCCGTGGGCGGCGTCGGCGAAGAAGCCGGTCTCGCCGGGACGGAACGGCGGCGGCAGGTAGAGCCTGGCGTCGTGGCCGCCGGGCCGGGGCGTCATCACCAGGGTCGCCCCTTCGGCCTGGCATCCGGTGAGCCACACGAAGTCGCTGTCGGCGCGGAAGAGGTAGTCGCAGTCGTCGTTGCGGACCGGCGCGGTGCCCGATGCGACGACGATCGTCGCCTCGGGCAGGCGTTCGCTCAGCCGCTCCCGGTGCGCGGCCGCCGCGGCGGCGGCGCCGTCGACGGGCGCCGCGGGGACCGGCTCGTCGCTCCAGCCCTTCGCGATGTGCTCGGCGAACGCGGGGATCTCCGCCAGCTTCGGGTAGCGGGTGCCCGCGTACGGGGGTCGTGCCGTCTCGCTCATCGCCGCTCTCCTCCTCGGTCGCGGACCATCTCGCGCAGGCGGGTGAGCACCCGCCCCGATCCGATCCCGTCGTGCTCGAACTCGTTCGTCACCCAGGCCTGGGCGTTGCCGAGGCCCTTCAGGGTGTCCAGTTGGAGGCCGGAGTCGACGTACATGTCGTCGAAGTAGACGGCCGCGGCCACCGGGACCTCGTTGGCCGCCAGCCGCTCGGGGTCGAGGATCGGGCTCCACTCGCGGCGCTCGGCGAGGGCGTGGACGGCGGGGGCGAAGCCACGCAGCAGCCGGACCTCGTCGAACATCCACGGGAAGGCCATCTCGCCGGTGAACGGGAGCGGGCGGACGTCCTCGCCGAACTCGGGGCGGCGGTCGCGTTCGCGCTGCGCCGCCCAAGCGGTCGGCCCGTTCGCGCCGTCGCCGTAGATCGACTCCTGGAGGGTCCAGAAGAGCGGGTTGGCGGCCGAGGAGGTGCGGGCGAGGACGGCGGCGAGGAAGCCTTCGGAGAGGCGGCCTTCGGTGATGAAGGCGTCCTCGACGAGCCAGTGCATCCGCTCGAAGCCCGGTTTCATGCCGAAGTCGATGCCGAGCGACTGGAAGCGGCGCACGGTCAGCACGTCGCCGTCGGGCAGGTGCACGGGCTCGGCGGCGAGCCGGTCGGCGATCCGCGCGACGAGCTCGGCGTCCTGCGGGTAGCGCCGGTAGTACTCGGCGGTCTTGCCCGCGACGCGGTCGAAGGTGCGCCGGTAGACCTCCTCGGCGCTCATGGGGTTGCCGGGGATGCCGCCGCACACGTAGCTCGCGCTGAGCGCCTCGGGGGCGTGCGAGAGGTAGGCGAGGGTGAGCCAGCCGCCGTAGCTCTGCGCGAGCGTCGCCCACTTCCGTCCTTCATAGACGGTGGAGCGGACGTGCTCGAGGTCGCGCACGATGGAGTCGGCGCGGAAGCGGGCGAGGTGGTCGGCTCCCGCCTGCGCGTCGCCGAGTTCGGCGACGATCCGGGCGTCGAGCGGGGTGCTGCGGCCGGTGCCGCGCTGGTCGACCAGCACGACCCGGTAGTGCTTCAGGGCCTCCTCCAGCCAGCCGGAGACCTCGGTCGGGCGCGGGTTGTCCCCGCCGGGGCCGCCCTGGAGGTAGGTGAGCAGCGGCAGCGAACCGTCGCCGCGCTTGTCGGGGTCGACGATCTCGCGGACGAAGACCTCGATCTCGCCGCGGGCCGGGTCCCACCAGTCCAGTGGGACGTCGACATGGCGCTCGCTCACCCACATGCCGGGCATCGAGTACTCGATCACCGTCCGGCCTCCTCTCGTTCGCGGTCCTTGCGGGCCTGCTCGTTCCGGCGCCGCTCAGCGTCCCATTCGGGTCTGATCCTGGGGACGGCGGCGAGGAGCTTCCTGGTGTACTCGTCGCGGGGCGAGTCGAAGACCTGGTCGCGGTCGCCGGTCTCGACGATGCGCCCGCCGTTCATGACCGCGACGCGCGTCGCGATCTGCCGCACGACCGCCAGGTCGTGCGCGATGAACAGGTAGCTGAAGCCCTCCTCCTCCTGGAGGCGGCGCAGCAGGTTGATGACCTGCGCCTGCACCGACACGTCCAATGCGGACACCGCTTCGTCGGCGATGATCAGCTTCGGGGAGACGGCCAGCGCGCGGGCGATGCCGATGCGCTGCGCCTGCCCGCCGGAGAACTGGGCGGGGAAGCGGGCCGAGTGGTCGGGGTTGAGTCCGACGCGCTCCATGAGCGCCCCGGTGAAGGCGCGGGCGCCGCCGGGGATCGGCCGCTTCTGGTAGACCAGCGGCGCGGTGACGATCCGCTCGACGGTGTGCTTGGGGTTCAGCGAGGAGTACGGGTCCTGGAAGACGACCTGCACTTCGCCGCGGTACGCGTGCAGCGCCTTGCCGGTGAGGGCGTGGACCGGGCGGCCGGCGAACTCGATGTCGCCGGCGGTGACGTCGAGGAGCCGGGCGATGAGCCGCGCGGTGGTCGACTTGCCCGAACCGGACTCGCCGACGAGCGCGAGCGTCTCGCCGGTGCGGACCTCGAGCGAGACGTCGTCCACCGCTGTGAAGCGGCGGCCGCGGCCGAGCAGTCCGCCGCCGACGGCGAACTCCTTGACGAGGTGCGTGGCCCGCAGCAGGGGCTCGGATCCGTCGCTCATCGGTCCTCCTCGGCGCTCGCGGTGGTCTTCAGCAGTCCGATCTCGTCGTCGATGCGCGGCACGGCGTCGAGGAGCATGCGCGTGTACGCCTCCCGCGGGTCGGTGAAGATCCGCTCCACCGGGCCCTGTTCGACCAGTTCGCCCTCGCGCATGACGACGATGTGGTCGGTGACCTCGCTGACGACGGCGAGGTCGTGCGTGATGAGGATGAGCCCCGCGCCGGTGTCGGCCCGGATCTCGGCGAGCAGGTCGAGGATCTGCGCCTGCACCGTGACGTCGAGCGCGGTCGTCGGCTCGTCCGCGATGAGCAGCTCGGGCTCCATGCTGAGCATCATCGCGATCATCACGCGCTGCCGCATGCCGCCGGAGAACTGGTGCGGGTAGTGGTCGACGCGGCGGGCGGCGTCGTGGATGTGCACGCGCTCCATCGCCTCGATCGCCACGGCCCGCGCCTGCCGCCTGGTCACGCCCTTGCGGTGCGAGCGGTACGCCTCGGCGATCTGCGTCCCCACCGTGTAGTAGGGGTTGAGCGAGGAGAGCGGGTCCTGGAAGATCATCGCGATGCGGTCCCCGCGGACCGCCCGCATCGCCCGCTCGCGCAGGGCGGTCAGCTCGGTCCCGTCGAACTCGATGGAGCCGGTGCGCCTGGCGCCCTTGGGGAGGAGCCCCATGATCGCCAGGCTCGTCATCGACTTGCCCGAGCCGGACTCGCCGACGATGCCGAGCGCGCCGCCCCTGGCCAGCTCGAAGTCGAGGGACTTGACCACCTCGACGCTCCCGGCGGCGGTCGGGAAGCCGACCGTGAGGCCGCGGACGCGCAGCAGCGGCCCGCCGGTGTCGCTCGTCGTGCTCATTTCGCGCTCCCCACTCGCACGCGCGGGTCGATGGCGGTGTACAGCAGGTCGACCACCATGGCGCCGACGACGACCAGGAACGCCGCGAGCAGCGTGACGCCCATGATGACCGGCTGGTCGTTCTTCGTGATCGAGTCGGCGGCGAGCTTGCCGATGCCGTTGAGCCCGAAGACGGTCTCGGTGATGAGGGCCCCGCCGAGCAGGTTGGCGAAGTCCATGCCGAAGATCGTGACGATCGGGGTCAGGGCCGGGCGCAGCGCGTGCCGCCGCCAGACCAGGCCGGGGCTGAGCCCCTTCGCCCGCGCGGTGCGCACGTAGTTCTCCTGGAGCGACTCGATGACGTTCGCCCGGGTGAGCCGGGTGTAGACGGCCGCCGCCCCGATGGCGAGCACGATCCAGGGCATGAGGAAGTTCATGAACCACTGCACCGGGTCGTCCCCGAAGGGCACCGCCTGCGGGAACGGGAGCCATCCGAGCGTGACCACGAGCAGGAACTGCAAGGCGAGCGCCAGCACGTAGTTGGGGATGGACATGCCGGTGAGGGTGAGGCCGGTGATGAAGCGGTCGGCGAACCTTCCTTCGCGCACGGCGCTGATGAGCCCTCCGGCGATGCCGGCGAGCAGCCAGAGCACCGCGGCGCCGATCGCGATGGTCGCGGAGACCGGCAGGCGCTGCATGATCATGTCGGCGACCGGCTGGCTCGTCTGGAACGAGTAGCCCAGGCACGGCGCGGCGCAGTCGATGGCGTTCGGGCCGGTCCCGTAGGTGCGGCCGACGAAGAGCCCGCTGATGAAGGTCCAGAACTGCGTCAGGAACGGCTGGTCGAGACCGAGGTTCTCCCGGATCTGGTCGATCGCCTCCGGCGTGCAGTTCTTCCCGCAGATCTGCACCGCGGGGTCCGGTGAGAGGACGAAGAAGACGACGAAGGTGAACAGGCACACCAGGAACAGCACGACGACCATGCCGAGCAGCCGGTTGAGGAGGAAGCGGCTCATGCCCTGCCCTCCCCTGATTCGGCGATCTTCTTGACGCGGTCGCCGAGCACGGTGAACGACAGCACGAGCAGGAACAGGAAGGAGCCCGGGATGAGGAAGTAGGCCGGGTCGACGGCGTACCAGGGCACGGAGCTGGCGATCATCTGCCCCCATGACGGTGTCGGCGGGACGACGCCCACGCCGAGGAACGACAGCCCCGCCTCGGTGCCGACGTAGCCGGGCACGGCGAGGGTGGTCATCACGATGATGGTCGAGGCGAGGTTCGGGAGGATCTCCTTGAAGATGATCTGGGCGCTGGAGGCCCCCGAGGCCCTGGCGGACTCCACGAACTCGCGTTCCTTGAGCGACATGGTCTGGCCTCGGACGATGCGGGCCAGGTACGGCCACCCGAAGAAGGAGATCACGACGACGAGCAGGAGCTGGCGGTTCTCCGCGGGGAGCGCGGAGAGGACGGCGATCATGAAGATGAGCGCCGGGAAGGCCATGAGGAACTCCATGACGCGGGAGATCAGCATGTCGACGCGCCCGCCGAAGTAGCCGGCGACCAGTCCGAAGACGACGCCGAGGACGCTCGTCAGCACGGTCGCCGAGAGGGCGATCGTCATCGACACCCTGGCGCCGTAGACGATGCGGGCGAAGATGTCGCGCCCGTTCCCGGGCTCGACGCCGAACCAGTGCTCGGCGCCGATCCCGCCGCCCCAGCCGATCGGGAGCCCGCCCAGGTTCGGGTCGACGGCGCTCTGGTCGAACTCCAGGGGCCCGTAGCCGCTGAGCTTGACCAGCAGCGGCGCGGCGAGGGCCATGACGATGACGAGCAGGATGTAGACGCCGCAGGCGACGGCCACGCGGTCGCGGAGGAAGGCGCGGACGAGGCGTCGCCGCTGCGCGGGCGGCGGGGCCGGGGAGGGATCGCCCCCCGTCCCGCCGCCCGCGGCGCCTTCGACTTCGAGGTCAGTCGGAGTGAAGGTCATCGGTGTCAGCCCAGCGACGGGTCTTCCAGCCCGATGATCGTCAGGTCGGTGAGACTGGTGCTGGGGTGGTAGCCGGCGATGTTCTCACCGGGAAGGAAGATGCCCTTCTCCCAGACGAGGGGGGCCATCGGCGCCAGGGCCATGACCTCCTCGTCGAGCTCGCCCCATTCGGCGTTCGCCGCCTCGAGGTCGGTCATGGCGCTGATCTCGTCGATGCGGGCGTTGATCGTCTCGTCGTCGATCTGGGCGAGGTTGGTGTTGCCCTTGTCGGTGATGAGGCGCCCGTCGACCAGCGGCGGGACCATCGTGCTGGCGCTGGAGGCCCAGTCGGGGCACCAGCCGGTGATGGCGGCGTCGCTCTGCTGCGAGGGCGTGCCGATCGTCTCGTAGTACGTCGAGGTGTCGATGACGTTCAGCTCGACCTCGACGTTGATCTCCTTGAGCGCCTGCTGGATGGCCTCGGCCTGCGCCTGCATCTTCGGCTGGGAGCGGATGTCGAGGACGAAGGAGAAGCCGTCTTCGAGGCCCACCTGGGAGAGGAGCTCCAGCGCCTTGGCGGGGTCGCCGCCGTGGTCCTCGCTGGGGTACAGGTCGAAGTCCTTGTGGCCGTTCACCGCCTCGGGGATGATCGTGGTGGCGGGGTCGGCGAGCTGGTTGCCGCCGGAGGCCGTCTGGATGGACGTCCGGTCGATGGCCCAGTTGATCGCCTGGCGGACCTCGAGCTGGTCGAACGGCGCCTTCGTCATGTTCATCGACATGTAGGTGGTGCAGTAGGCGGGCGAGGTCAGCAGCCGGTCCTGGAGCTCGGGGGTCTGCACGCGCGCCAGGGTGGCCGGCTGGATGACGCCGGAGATGGCGTTGACGTCGGACCCCTGCCCGGCCATGAGCCGTTCGTCGATCGTGGCCCCTTCGAGGCCGATCTCGAACTCCCAGGCGTCGGGGTGCGCCTTGCGGACCTCGTCGGTCTCGGGGTCCCAGTGCTCGTTGCGGACGAGCTCGATGAGGCTGCCGGGGGTGTAGGTCTCGAGCGTGTACGGGCCGGAGGCGATGACGTCGTTGATGAACTCGTCACCGGCTCCGCTGCCGACGGGGAAGGGCACCGCGTTCGGCTGCGCGAGCACGTTGTCGAACTCCGGGAAGGGCTCGATGAGGTGGAACACGATGGTGCTCTCGTCGGGGGTCTCGATGCCGGGGTGCTCGCCCGAGAGGTAGGGCCCCTGGTAGTCCTCGGGGGCGGCGATGGTCTGCTTCAGCCACGGCGAGCCGATGCCGATCTCCGGGTCCCAGGCGCGGGAGATGCCGAAGGCGACCTCGGCTGAGGTGATGGGGTCGCCGTTGTCGAACTTCAGGCCGTCTTTGAGGGTGTAGGTCCAGGTGAGCCCGTCTTCCGAGGGCGTCCCGAGGCTCTCGGCCATGTCGGGGACGATGGCGTTCGGGTCTTCGGCGTCGCCGGCGGCCTGCATGGTGAGGCCGCGGTAGATCAGCCGGTAGAACGCGTTCACGCCGCCGTCGAAGCCGCGCGCCGGGTCGAGGTAGGAGAAGTCGGCGTTCTGGAGCATGTGGACGGTCCCGCCTTCGACGGGGTCGCCCCCGCCGCCGCCGGAGCCGTCATCCCCTCCGCCGGCACAGGCCGTGAGCAGCAGCGTCGCGGCCGCGATGGCGGCCGAGGCGCGGGTCAATCTCTTGATCATGAGGGACTTCCTATCGATTCTTCGCGCCGGTCGGCCGCGTCGGGGATCCGAGCGGGACGCCGGGGCCGCTGACTGTGGCGGTTCGGCGGGCCTTCGCGCGGCGGTGCCGCGGCGAGGACGGGCCGAGCGCCAGGGGCGCGGCGCCGCGCGCCTCCCGGCCGAAGTCCGTTCGCCTCTGCATCGCTCTCCTATGTGACACGTGATATATCACTGCGGTTCGCATGAAGCCCGCTCCCGGACCGCCGTGGCGACTCGGCGCGCGGCGCGCGCCTGCCCTCGTCCGCGAATGCGGCCGCGAGCCGGACGCCCCGGGGTAGTGGGGCCTCCGATGTCCGGGAGTTCGGCGGCCGCAGTGCGCCCGCCCATTCTTCCGCTGTCGGCGACAGTAACATATCACACATCACTGTTGCGAGAGCGGCTCGAAACCTGGGGTTCACCAGGGATTTCACCGGGCGATACCCGGAAAAGCCCTGACTCCGAGGACCATCAGGTCGAAGGCGAGGCGACGGTGAAGCCGAGGGACTCGTGCAGCGGCCGTCCCGGCTTGGAGGAGGTGAGCGCGACCGGCAGGTCGCCGAGGTGGGCGAGGGAGCCGAGCATCACCGTCCGCCCGACGCCGCGGGACCGCGCGGACGGCGGGGTGGCGACCGGTAGTGGCCGCCGAAGCCCTGCTCCACGGCGGTGACGCACGCGCCGGCGGCCCCCGCCGGGCGCTCTCAGCTGTTGAGGGCGACGACCCAGTTGAGGTAGTCGCCGAAGGTCTGCTGGATCCGGTACTCGTCGAGGCCGTAGTGCCCGAGGGAGTACTCGTGCTTGCGGTCGCGGATGTTCCGGGCCAGGGCCTGGCTCAGGTTCTCGCCGTCGCTCAGGCTCCACTTCGCTCCGAGCTCCTTGTACAGCTCGGGCACATACCGGCCGGGGTCCGAGGCGAGGCGGTGGTAGGGCACGTCGACGACCGCCTCGGGGTGCTTCTGGCGCCAGTTCCGGCCGCGCTCGACGGTCTCGGCCATCACCTCCAGCGCCAGCGAGCCGACGGCGGCCCGGTCGACGCGGCGCAGGAACAGCGCGTAGGACAGGTCCATCAGGGAGCACAGCGAGCCCATGACGGTGGCCGGGTCGCGGTGGGTCCACACGAAGGTCGCGTCGGGGAACACCTTCCGGATCGCGGACATCTGCCCGAGGTCGAGGGGGTTCTTCAGCACCCAGCGGCGCCGTTCGCGGCCGTGCTGGAGGACCTGGAGGACCTCCTTGAGGTACCGGTAGTCGACCGTGGTGTCGCGTTCGGCCAGCCAGGCCCGGTAGTCGGGCATCGGCGCGTGGTAGAGGACGTGGTAGAGCCCGTGCGGCAGCAGGAGGATGCTCTCCTCGGGCTTGGTGGCCTCGATCGGGTGGATGACCTCGAAGTCCGGCGCGAAGCGGGTAACCGCGCCCTGCTTGCGGACCTCGTTGATGCGCCGCTCCTCGATCTCGGGGGCGCGCTGGAGGTCGGGGTGGTACATCTCCCAGCGCAGCGGACCGCGGTGGGCCGGCGACATCGCCAGGACCCGGTGGGCGAGCGTGGTGGCCGTGCGCGGCAGGCCGACGACGAAGACCGGCCGCTCGATCGGCTCGGAGCCGATCTCGGGGTGCTTGCGGTGCAGATCGCGGACGTGCAGCCGCTTCGCCAGGCGGTCCCGGGCGTCGGACAGGGAGCTGACCCAGCCGACCGGCGTCAGGCCGGGGACCTCGGCGACGCAGCCGAGCAGGAAGCCGAAGTCGTCGATCCACTGCCGGTCGGCCTCGTCGGGCTCGACTCCGGCGGCGGCAGCGGCCTTGTCGACCGCCCGGTCCCAGGCGGCCTGGGGCCTGCGTTTGGATCGGGCCAGCGGCCAGGCGGCGGCGTTGGCGATGGCCAGGGCGGGGGTGGTGCGGCCCATGAGATGTCGGTCCTCTCGCGATGGTGGAGTTGCCGGATCTGTAGGCATCATACGGACGGGACGTCAGGGTCTCCGGTTGCGGTCGCCGCCTTGCGATGCCGCCGCGGCCCGGCCGGGCCGCGGCGGCCGATCCTCTAGAAGTCGTAGTCGTCGATGTTGTCGGCGTTGAAGCGGGTGGGCGGGCCCAGGGTGACCACGCCGTCGGCGCCGACGGTGTACTCGCCGAGTTCACCGGCGGTGAAGGTCTCGCCTTCGGCGCCGGTGATGATGCCCGAGGCGGCGGCCGCCCCGGTCCAGGCGGCGAGCTCGCCGAGCGCGGTCGGGTCCCAGAGGGCGAACTCGGTGACGGTGCCGTCCTCGATGTACTCGCGCATCTGGTTCGGGGTGCCGAGGCCGGTCAGCGCCACCTCGCCCTGGTACTGGGAGCCGGAGAGGTAGCGCGCGGCGGCGGCGATGCCGACCGTGGTGGGCGAGACGATGGCGCTCAGGTCCGGGTGGGCCTGGAGGAGGCCCTGGGTCTCGGAGAAGGACTTCTCGTCCTCGTCGTCGCCGTAGACGACGTCGACCAGCTCGATGTCGGCGTAGTCGGGATTGGACTCCAGCTCCTCCTCCATGACGGCGATCCAGGCGTTCTGGTTGGTGGCGTTGGCCGTCGCCGAGAGGACGGCGATCTGCCCCGAGCCGCCGATCTGCTCGGCGGTCATCTCCAGCAGCGCCCGGCCGACCTCGGCGCCGTCGACCTGGCTGACGAACAGGTCGCGGCACCCGGGGTCGACGTCGGAGTCGAAGGTGACCACGACCGTCCCGGCGCCGCGGGCCTGCTCGAGCGAGGAGCACAGGGCGTTGGGGTCGTTGGCGGACAGCAGGATGACGTCGGTGGCCTGCTGGCTGAGGGTGTCGATGTAGCTGACCTGGGACGAGGCCGAGGCGTCGGAGGGGCCGGTGTACTCGAAGGTCCCTTCCAGCCCGGTGACCACGGATTCGGCTCCGGCGCTGGAGGATTCGAAGTAGGGGTTGTTGACCGACTTGGGGAGCATGGCGACCGACAGGCCGGTCTGGAAGTCGGCGTCGGGGTCGGCGGTGGCGCCGGTGCCTGCGCCGCCGCCCTCGTCCTCGTCGCCTTGGGTGGTGCCGCCGCAGGCGGCGAGCAGGGCCGCCGCGAGCAGCGGGGTGGTGAGCCGGAGGATGCGTTTGCGGGACATGGACGTTCCTTCCTCATACGGTGCGGCGCTGGCGGTGGCGGAGCGCGCCGCGGATGGCGCTCGCGGTGTTCGGGGCGAGGACCGCCGCGATCAGGAGCGAGCCGGTGACGACGGTGAGGGCCTCAGTGGACACGTGGGCGAGGCGCAGCGCGTTCTGGAGCGCGGTCAGCAGCACGACCGCGGCGAGGACGCCGGGGAGCGCCCCCTTGCCGCCGAAGATCGAGACGCCGCCGAGCAGGACGACCGCGACGACGGTGAGCTCGAGGCCGAAGGCGTTGTCGGCGCGGGCCGAGGAGTAGCGCAGGGTCCAGAACACGCCGCAGAGCCCGGCCATGGCGCCGGAGGCGACGTAGAGCCAGAACTTGAGGCGGCGGACCGGCACCCCGGCGTAGGCGGCGGCGATCGGGTTCGCGCCGGCGGCGTAGACGGCGCGGCCGACGGTGGTGGCGTGCAGGACGACCGCGACGACGGCGGCGAGCGCGGCCAGCGGGATGAGGACGTTGGGGACCTGGGTCTCGCCGATGGTGCCGAGGACCCAGCCGGTGAAGGCCCGCGGCCAGTCGGCCACCGCCGTGTCGCCGAGGAGCACGTAGGACAGTCCTCGGTAGAGGGCGAGGGTGCCGATGGTGACGGCCAGCGAGGGCAGGCCGAAGCCGGTGATGAACAGGCCGTTGACCGCGCCGAGGAGCGCGCCGAGGACGACCGCGAGCGGCATAATCGTCTCCAGTGGGATTCCGCTGTTCCACATCACGCCCATGGCGGCGCTGGTGAGGCCGACGGTGCTGGCGACGGACAGGTCGATCTCGCCGGTGGTGACGATGAGCGTCATCGCCAAGGCGAGCAGGAGGATCGGCGCGAGGTCGAGGATGATGTACCCGGCATTGCGGGCCGTGCCGAAGTGCTCGACGGTCTGCGCGGCGACGACCAGGAAGGCGATCGTCGCGGCGATGATGGCCGCGTCCCAGGTGGCCAGGTGCCGCACGGCGGCCGAGTCGCGGAGCCTGGCCGTCAGCGTCTCAGTCGACATGGGACCCCTTTCGTCGCAGTGCGCGGGCGGCGCGCAGGCCCACGAGCCGGTCGAGGGCGATCGCGGCGAGGATGAGCGCGCCGACGATGGCCTGCTGCCAGAACTGGTCGATGCGCAGTACCGGCAGGGCATTGTTGATGACCGCCAGCAGCAGCGCGCCGAGCCCGGCGCCGAGGACGGTGCCGGAGCCGCCGAAGATCGCCACGCCGCCGACGACGACGGCCGCGACGACGGTGAGTTCGAGGCCGTGGCCGGCGGAGGCGTCGACGGTGCCGAAGCGGGCGGCGTGGAGGACGCCGCCGAGGCCCGCCAGCGCCCCGCACAGGACGTAGGCGGTCATGAGGCGGCGCCCGGCCCTGACGCCGACGAGGCGCGCGCCCTCGGGGTTCGAGCCGAGGGCGTACAGGTCGCGTCCGGCCCGGGTTCCGGCGAGGAAGACCGCCACGGCGACGAGCACCGCCAGGGAGATCAGGAACAGGTACGGCACGCCGAGGACGGAGCCGTTGCCGAAGTCGAGGAAGCCCCGCGGCAGGTCGGAGGCGTTGACGCGCGAGCCTCCGGCGGCGAAGTAGACGAGGCCGCGGACGATGTAGAGGGTACCGAGGGTCGCCACCAGCGGTGGGACCTTCCCGAAGTGGATGATCGCGCCGTTGGCCGCCCCGCAGGCCGCGCCGATGGCGAGGCCTGCGAGCAGGGCGAGGACGACGGGGGCGCCGGTCTCGCTGAGCAGGCTCGCGGTGAGGTAGGCCGACAGGCCGAGCACCGAGCCGACGGACAGGTCGATGCCGCGGGTCAGGACGACCACGGTCATGCCCGAGGCGAGCAGGACGGTGATGGCGGCGGCGAAGAGCATGTCCTGGACGGACTGGAGGCCGAGGAAGCGCGGGTTCACCGCGGCGGTGGCGGCGACGAGGACGGCGAGGGCGATGAGCAGGCCGAGGGCGCGGAAGCGCAGGGCGAGGTCGAGCGCGGTCGAGCCGGTGCCGGCGGCCGTGCCGCGCGAGGGGCGCTTGAGGAGTGCGGTCACGCGGCGGCCTCCTGCCCGGTGGCCAGGAGCATGACCGACTCCTCGGTGGCCTCGGCGCGGCTCAGCTCTCCGGCGATGCGGCCCTCGCGCATGACCAGGACGCGGTCGGCCATGCCGAGCACTTCGAGCAGCTCGGAGGAGACCATGAGGATCGCGACGCCGTCGGCGGCGAGCTCGGAGAGCAGACGGTGGACCTCGGCCTTGGTCGCGACGTCGATGCCGCGGGTCGGCTCGTCGACGATGAGGAGCCGGGGGTTCGCGGCGAGCCACTTGGCGAGGACGACCTTCTGCTGGTTCCCGCCCGAGAGGGTGGCGGCGGGGTCGGTGAGGCGGCCGTACTTGGTGCTGAGCCTGGCGGTCCATTCGGCGGCCTCGCGCCGTTCGGCGCCGCCGGTGAGGAAGCCGAAGCGGGACAGGCGGCCGCGGCGGACGAGGGTGGCGTTGCGCATGACGGACAGGTCGAGCAGGAGGCCCTGCAGGCGGCGGTCCTCGGGGACGAGGGCGACGCCGGCCCGCATGGCGGCGCGGGGGCTCCCCGAGGGCAGCGTCCGGCCGTCGACGCGGACCGTTCCGGTGTCGCGCGGCTCGATCCCGAAGACGGCCTGGACCACTTCGGACCGGCCCGCGCCGACCAGTCCGGCGAGGGCGACGATCTCTCCGGCGCGGACGGTGAAGCCGACGTCCCGGCAGATCCCGGCCCGACTCAGGCCCTCGACTTCGAGGACGGTCTCGCCGGGTTCGACCTCCCGCTTGGGGAACATGGCACCGAGCTCGCGGCCGACCATGCGCCGCACCAGCTGCTCGACCGTCACCTCGTCCATGCGGTCGGTGGAGACGTGGGCGCCGTCGCGCATGACGGTGACGCGCTGGCACAGGGCCTCGACCTCGTCGAAGCGGTGGGAGATGAACAGGACGGCCGCGCCGTCGTCGCGCAGCGAGCGGACGACGCCGAAGAGGCGTTCGACCTCGACGCCGGAGAGCGCGGCGGTCGGCTCGTCCATGACCAGGACGCGGGCGTCGAGGGCGATGGCCCCGGCGATCTCGACGATCTGCTGGTCGGCGATGGACAGGCCCCCCGCGGGCCGGTCGGGGTCGAGGCGCACGCCGAGCCGCTCGAGCAGGGCGGCGGCGCGGCGGTTCATCTCGGCGCGGTCGATCAGTCCGAAGCGGCCCTTGGGCTGGCGTCCGACGAAGAGGTTCTCGGCGACGGTGAGGTCGCCGAAGAGGGCCGGCTCCTGGTAGATGACGGCGATGCCCGCGGCCTTGGCCTCGGCGGTGCCCGCGAAGGCGACGGGCCGCCCGTCGATCTCGACGCTCCCGGCGTCGGGGCGGTAGAGCCCGGCGAGGATCTTGATGAGCGTGGACTTGCCGGCGCCGTTCTCCCCCACCAGGGCGTGGGCCTCACCGGCGTGGAGTTCGAGCCGGGCGTCGCTCAGGGCCCGGACGGCCCCGAAGCGCTTGGCGACTCCGGTCAGCGCCACGATCGGCCGCGCCGCCTCGGGGCCGGTCTGTTCGGTCGCGCCCAAGCCTCCCCCTATGAATCGTTTCAATATATCGATCTATACGGAGACCCTACAAAGCATGACCGCGACAGGTCAAGCCCGAAGATCCGAAGGAGGACGGGGTTTCGTCTCCCGCCGATCGGGAATGCCGTGGGGCGGCGCCGGCGAGCCGGCCGAACCATGCCCGACGGCAGTGCATTCTCGACGACTGTGGAGGCACCGATGACCGACTTCTTCGGCCGCGGCGGATTCGAGTACAGCCCGCTCGACGAGTTCCTCGCGCGCTTCTTCGGCGGCCCCGGCCAGCAGCGCCCGGCGCGCCGGGTGGACATCACCACCTTGATGAGCGACCAGGCCAGAGAGCTCCTCGGGGCCGCCGTCAGGCAGGCCATGGAGTGGGGCGGCGCCGATCTCGACACCGAGCACCTGCTGTGGGCGGCCACGCAGGTCGAGCCGACCCGGCAGCTGCTGTCCCGAGCGGGGGCGGACCCCGAGGCGCTGGCCGAGGAGCTCGCCCGGCGGGTGCCCCGGGGAGACCGGCGGGACGAGCCGCCCGCGCTGACCCCGGCCGCCAAACGCGCGCTGCTGGAGGCCCACCAGATCTCCCGCGCGCTCGGCTCGTCCTACATCGGCCCCGAGCACCTGCTGCTGGCGCTGGCGGCGAACCAGGAGTCGGAGGCGGGCCGGATGCTCGGCGCCCACCGCATCTCCCCGCAGTCCCTGCGCTCGACGGCGGCCGGCCGGACCCCGCCCCCCGAGCAGACGCCGCCCAGCGCCACGCCGACGCTGGACCAGTACGGCGTCGACCTGACCGACCTGGCCCGGACCGGCAAGATCGACCCCGTCATCGGCCGCGAGAACGAGATCGAGCAGACCCTCGAGGTGCTCTCCCGCCGCACCAAGAACAACCCGGTGCTCATCGGCGAGGCTGGGGTGGGCAAGACCGCGATCGTCGAGGGCATCGCGCAGCGCATCGTCGACGGCGAGGTGCCCGACGTCCTGGCCGAGCGGCGCGTGGTGCAGCTCGACCTCACCGGCGTGGTCGCGGGCACCCGCTACCGCGGCGACTTCGAGGAGCGGATCCAGAAGATCATGGACGAGATCCGCGAGCACGGCGACGAGCTCATCATCTTCATCGACGAGCTGCACACCATCGTCACCGCGGGGGCCTCCGAGGGCGCGGCGGGCGCGGGCAACATCCTCAAGCCCGCGCTGGCCCGGGGCGAGCTGCACGCCATCGGGGCGACCACGCTCGACGAGTACCGCAAGCACATCGAGCAGGACGCGGCGCTGGAGCGGCGCTTCCAGCCGATCCTGACCCCCGAGCCGACCGTCGAGGACACGATCGCGATCCTGCGCGGCCTGCGCGACCGCTACGAGGCCCACCACCAGGTGCGCTTCACCGACGAGGCGCTCGTCGCCGCCGCCGAGCTGGCCGACCGCTACATCACCGACCGCTTCCTGCCGGACAAGGCGATCGACCTGATCGACCAGGCCGGGGCCCGCGTCCGCCTGCACAGCCGCCGCCCCGACGGCGAACGCCGCGAGCTCGAGCAGCGGCTGGAGCAGCTGACCAGGGACAAGGACCAGGCCGTCGCCGACGAGCAGTACGAGCGGGCCACCTCGCTGCGCGACGACATCGCCGCCCTGCGCGAGCGGATCGACGGGCTCGGCGAGGGCGCGCAGCGGGGCGGCTTCCCGGTGGTGGACGAGGAGGGCATAGCCGAGATCGTCGCCCGCTCGACCGGCATCCCGGCCAGCCAGCTGACCGAGGAGGAGAAGGACCGGCTGCTGCGGTTGGAGGAGCACCTGCACCAGCGCATCATCGGGCAGGACCAGGCGGTGCGGGCGGTGGCCGAGGCGGTGCGCCGCTCGCGGGCGGGCCTGGGCGACCCGAACCGCCCGGTCGGCAGCTTCCTGTTCCTCGGCCCCACCGGCGTGGGCAAGACGGAGCTGGCCAAGGCGCTGGCCGAGGCGCTGTTCGGCGACGCCGACCGGATGATCCGCGTGGACATGAGCGAGTACCAGGAGCGCCACACCGTCAGCCGGCTCATCGGCGCCCCGCCCGGCTACGTCGGATACGAGGAGGCCGGGCAGCTCACCGAGCGGGTGCGGCGCCAGCCGTACTCGGTGGTGCTGCTCGACGAGATCGAGAAGGCGCACCCGGACGTGTTCAACGCCCTGCTCCAGGTCCTCGACGACGGCCGCCTCACCGACGCCCAGGGCCGCACGGTGAACTTCAAGAACACCGTGCTCATCATGACCAGCAATCTGGGCTCGGACCTGCTCCGCTCCGGGCCGGTCGGCTTCACCGCGGCCCCCGGCGAGCAGGGCGGCGGCCTGCGGGACCGGCTGATGCCCAGGCTGCGCGAGCACTTCCGCCCGGAGTTCCTCAACCGGATCGACGACATCGTCATCTTCGGGCCGCTGGGGACCGAGGAGCTCCGGCAGGTCACCGCGCTGCTGCTGGAGGAGACCAAGCGGCGGCTCCACGCCCAGGACATCGACGTCGAGTTCACGCAGGCCGCGGTGGACTGGATCACCGAGCACGGCTACGAACCCGAGTTCGGGGCGCGGCCGATGCGCCGCACGATCCAGCGGGAGATCGACAACGAGTTGTCGGCCATGCTGCTGCACGGCCGGCTCAGCCCCGGTCAGCGCGTCACCGTCGACCGCAGGGGCGGCGGGCTGGTCTTCCGCGCCGAGGACCCCCACCCGGCCGCGGTGTGAACGACGCCCGGGCCCGGCCCGCCGAGCGGCGGGCCGGACCCGTCGGACCTCAGGCCCCGCGCATGTCCTGGGGCGCCGGTTCGACCATGTCGAGGGTGTCGAAGCCGTCGCCCATCCGCCCTTCCCGCAGTTCCTCGCCGGTGAGGGTGATGCGACGCGGGTCGGGTGCGATGTCGGCGACGCGAGCCACCCCCGCGTTGCGAAGCACGATGGGGAAGACCCGCAAGGGCCGAGACGTTCGAGGCATGACCGCTCCGGACAATGCGATTGCAAGGCTAGGCCGGCCTTATGTCAGTCGCCCGCGAGGCGGGCGAGTCCCGGTGCCCCCATCGCTTGTGCCGCGCCACTCCGTTCACGGGAGACCATGCGCGCCTCAGGGCGCGGGCCCGCGCGAGGGCGGAGGTCCGCCCTTCGGTTTGCCACCAAAGGTGCAGTGGCGCAGCGCGACTTCGATCCAGCGACCGATGCGGCGCACCCTTCCGGCTCCATACGCTCCAGGTATGGACCTCGCACTCGCCGCCTCGCTGGTCGTGCTCGCGCTGATCGACTCGACCAGCTTCGGCACGCTGCTCATCCCGATCTGGCTGCTGCTCGCGCCCGGCCGGATCCGCGTGGGCCGGATGCTGGTCTACCTGGGCACCATCGTCGCGTTCTATTTCGCCGTCGGCATGGCCATCGCCTTGGGCGCCAACACGTTCATGAGCGACATCTCCGCGTTCCTGGAGACGGGGACCGCGCGCTGGATCCAGCTGGCCCTCGGCGTCGGACTGTTCATCTTCAGCTTCCGCTTCGACTCGAAGCGGAAGAAGGAGGGCGGCGGCAGGCTCATGCGCTGGCGCGAACGCGCCCTCGGCGTCGAAGAGGCCGAGGGCGCCGCCGGCACCGCGACGCGCACCAGGCGGGGCTCGGCGCTGCCGCTGGCCGGGCTCGCCCTCGCGGCGGCCACCGTCGAGGTCGCGACGATGCTCCCCTACCTGGCGGCGATCGGCCTGATCACCACCGCCGGGATCGGCGCCGCCGGCATCACGCTGACGATGGCCGCCTACTGCGCCGTGATGGTGCTGCCCGCGCTCGCCCTGCTCGCCGCGAGGCTGTTCGCCCGCAAGGCGGTCGAGCCGCTGCTGGTCAAGATGAACAACTGGATGACCAAGCACGCCGCGAGCACCACCGGCTGGGTCCTCGGCATCGTCGGCTTCCTGCTCGCCCGCGACGCGGCGTGGAAGCTGGGTCTGCTCGACATCAACATCAGCCTCTGAGACTCGGCGCGACGCCCGCGCTGATGTGCAGGACCGCGTCGACTCCGCCCAGCGTCTCCTGATCGAGGGGGAAGTACCCCTGCTCGGGAGCGGCGTCGGCGCGCGCCGCGGCCGGGTCGACCGCGTCGGCCGCCACCAGGCCCCAGGAGGGGAAGCGGCGTTGCAGCGAATGCTCGAGGGTGCCGGGTTCGGGCTCGGCGAGCTCCATGCCATCGCTGCGGCCCAGGCTGCCTGCGACGACGGTGTACCGCTCCCCCAGCAGGGACGCGATGACGGCGCCCGTGCCGTGCCAGGTGATCTCCCCCTGCCAGATGGTCATGCGGCTCGGGTTCCGCTGGAGGTGGACGTTGTTGGCGAAGACCATGGTCGGGCCTCGGCGGGCCTCGATGCCGCGGATGTCGAGGAGGTTCTGGGCCATGAGCGCGTCTCGGACGGCGCACAGGCGGGTCCACCGCTCCCGGTCCTCGATGGGCTGCGCCGCCTGCCGGTGGTAGCGCAGCAGGCCGAGCGCGGAGGTGAGGTGGGCCTTGGCCCGGTGCCAGGCGGCGAGGGAGGTCGAGGCGATCAGTTCGGGAGCGCGGGCGTGGAGCAGGGTGAGCATGTCGTCGGCGATCGCCCGCAGCCGGTGGGCCTCGGGCGTGTCGCCGGGCGAGGCGGCCGGGTCCGTGACCGCCTCGGTGCGGCTCCACCGCTCGTCGTCGCCGATCAGCGGCGCGAAGTCGAGATCGAGCCCCAGGTGGTCGCGAGCGTGTTCGAGGTCGGGGCGGGGACTGGCCGCGGTGAACTCCAGGGGAGCGTCGATGCCGTGGAAGGCCAGCCGCTCCTCGGCGGGTCGGCCGTCGTTGTACTCGCGCATCCAGGCGACCAGCTCCCGGTTGGCGTCGAAGGCGCCGAAGCCGTGCGAGAAGCCTTCGCTCATCGCCGCGTCGAGGGTGCCGGCCCCTTCGCGGACGAAGTCGTCCACGGCGAACGCGGCCACTCGGTCGCTCTCGAGCGCGAAGGACCGGAAGCCGCGGTCGACCAACTGGGCGAACAGCTCGTTGCGGACCCGCCCGAAGGCCGGTTCCCGGTGCGTGGGCTCGCCGAGTCCGACGAGCTCGTGCGAGCCGTCGACGAAGTCTCGAATGTCCTGAGTCATGGCCTTGAACATATCGTTGAAACTTCAGTTGAGACTTGCATCGGATCTGGCCTTGAGCCTGCGCGGTAAAGTCTCAATCGATGGTGAACTTGCGGCCTTCGGATCTGGCGCGGGAGCACGGCCTGTCGACCCAGGCGGTGCGCAACTACGAGCGCGACGGCTTCATCCCGCCCGCCGAGCGCACCCGCAGCGGCTACCGGGTCTACACCGAGGTGCACGCCGCGGCGCTCCGCGCCTTCCTGGCGCTCGCCCGGGCCCACGGGCACGCGACCGGCGGCGAGATCATGCACGCGCTCGGCGACGGCGATCTCGACGGCGCACTGATGATCGTCGACCGCGGCCACGAGCAGCTGCTGCGCGACCGGGGCACGCTCGAGGCGGTGCGGGCGGCGGTCGACCGCCTGACGGGCGGGCCCGAGGCCGCCCCGGCCCGCCCGGCGGACCCCGTCCCCTACGGCATCGGCGAACTCGCGCACCGGCTCCGCCTCACCCCGGCGACCCTGCGGAACTGGGAGGAGGCCGGGATCCTCTCCCCCGAACGGGACCGGGCCACCGGATACCGGCGCTTCGCGGCCGACGACGTCCGCGACGCCGAGCTCGCCCACCTCCTGCGGCGCGGCGGTTACCCGCTGGACCACATAGCCGCCGTGGTCCGGCAGATCCGGACGGCGGGCGGCACCGAGGCGCTGTCCAGTGCCCTGGAGGACTGGCGGCGCAGGCTGAGCGAGCGGGGCCTGGCCATGCTCGAGGCGGCCGCTCGGCTCAGCGGCTACCTGGACGTGCTCAGCACCGGAAAGGCCGACCGCGCGGAGTGATGCCGGTCCTGCCTAGCCCGCGTAGACGCGGATGTAATCGACCCTGAGCTGCTGCGGGAACTGGGTGGTCTGGTCGGGGTAGCCGGGCCAGTGGCCGCCGACGGCGACGTTCATGATCATGAAGAACGGGTGGTCGAAGACCCACTGGTTGCCGCCGACGTCGGCTGGCGTCAGCTGCGAGTAGACGTGGCCGTCGACCGACCAGGTGATGGATCCGGGCGCCCAGTCGACCGCGAAGGTGTGGAAGCCGTCGGCGAACTGCCGTCCACCGGGGAGGGTGTAGGCGTTGCCGATGCTCGCGCCGCCGGAGTAGCCGGGGCCGTGGACGGTGCCGTGGACGGTGCCCGGCTCGCTGCCGATGTTCTCCATGATGTCGATCTCGCCGCTCTGCGGCCAGCCGACCTGGCCGAGGTCGTCGCCCAGCATCCAGAAGGCGGGCCAGATGCCCTGCCCGCGCGGGATCTGCATGCGGGCCTCGAAGCGGCCGTACTGCTGGGTGAAGGTCTCTGCGGTGAGCAGGCGGGCCGAGGTGTACTGGCACGCCCCGTACCAGCAGTCGTGACCGCCCTCCTGGCGGGCGGTGATGACCAGGTTGCCGTTGCCGTCGTGGGCGGAGTTGGCGGTGCTGTCGGTGTAGTACTGGTGCTCGGCGTTGCCCCAGCCGCCTCCGCCGATGTCGTAGCGCCACTTGGACGGGTCGGGCGGCGTGCCCGCCGGGGCGTCGAATTCATCGCTCCAGACGAGCTGCTGCACGGTGGCCTCCGATTCGGCGCTGGCCGCGGTGAACGAGGTCAGGCCCGTCGCCGCGACGGCGATCGCCGCGCAGCCCAGGGCCAGAAGGCGGAGTGGTCTTCGAAGTGGCCTCACGGTCGAGTCCCTAACGTAGCGGTGAGTCGAGGGCGCTCCCCGGCGGCGGATCCGGCTCTGCCCGCCATTCGAGAGAGCGCTCTCTCTTAACTGTGTTTCCTTTTTACCATTTCGCATTGAATCATGTCAATCCCTCGTATTCGTCGGTCTTGCGGCGGCAGCGCGGGCGCCACCGACTGCCGGGCCGACCACCGCCTCGAGTTCCGGGCGGCCATGCCCGTGCGGCGGCCACCGCCGGTGGTGGCCGCCGCACGGGAGCCGGCCCGTTATCTCCTCGCCGCGCGCCGGAACAGCGCGACGGTGAGGACGGTGGCGGCGGCCCCGAGGGCCGCGAGCCACAGGGCCGCCCGCAGCGTCGTCCCGGCGTCGGGGTCCCCGGTGGCCAGCCCGCGCAGGGACTCGATGACGAGCGTGACGGGCTGGTGCGCCGCGAAGCCCTCGAGGAAGTCGGGGAGGTTCTCGACGGGGATGAACGCGGTGGACAGATACGGCAGGAAGAGCGCGATGAAGCTGAACATCCCGGCCGAGTCCACGGACGCGGCCGCCAGTCCCCACGCCGCCGCGATGAGGGTGAAGACCAGGATGTACGCGGCGAGGAGCGCGGCGATGCCCGCCCACTGGGCCGGTGAGGCCGTGGGGCGGAAGCCGAGCGCGACCGCGACGAGCATGACGACCGCCGTGGAGGCGAGATTGCGCAGGACGCTGGCAAAGACGTGGCCGAAGATCACTCCGGACGCCCGGACCGGCATGGTGCGCAGGCGCTCGATGAAGCCCTTGGAGACGTCGGTGTGGATCGAGGTCGCGGTGAGCGCGGCGCCGAAGCCCGCGCACAGCAGCATGACGCCGGGCGTGACGTAGTCGGCGTACGCGCCGCCGACGGTGGTGTCGAGCGCGGCGCCGAAGACGGTGACGAACAGCAGCATGATCGCCACGGGGGCGACGATCGCGGTGACGAGGCTGTCGATATTGCGCAGCGAGTGGGTGACGCTGCGCTTGGTGAAGACGAGTTCGGCTGGGGCGGCGGTCATCGCGCATCCTCCCGGGTCGTGGCGCCGTGGCCGGTCAGGGCCAGGAACGCGTCGTCGAGCGTGGGCTTGCGGACGGTGCAGGACCGGACGGCCCGGCCGTCGCGGTGGTGGCGGTTGAGGATCTCCCGGAGGAGCTCGGGGTCGCCGTCGGTGGTCTCGCGGGTGACGGTCCCGTCCTCCAGGACCAGTTCGATCGCCTCGCCGCCCACGGTCCGCTTGAGCTCGTCCGCGGTGCCGGAGGCGACGATCCGCCCGCCGTCGAGGACCGCGATGCGGTCGGCCAGGGCGTCGGCCTCTTCGAGGTACTGGGTGGTGAGGAAGATCGTCCTCCCCTGCTCGGCGAGCCGGGTCACGACCTTCCAGAGCGCTCCCCGGCTGCGGGTGTCCATCCCGGTCGTGGGCTCGTCGAGGAAGATCACCGGCGGCGAGCCGATGAGGCCGGCGGCCAGGTCGAGCCGCCTGCGCATGCCTCCCGAGTAGAGGGCCACGCGCTTCGAGGCGGCGTCGGCCAGGTCGAACTCGGCGAGCAGTTCCCCGGCCCGCTCGGTCGCCGCGCGCTTGCGCAGACCCAGCAGGCGGCCGATCATCACCAGGTTCTCCAGGCCGGTCAGCTCCTCGTCGACGGAGGCGTACTGGCCGGTCACGCTGATGAGCTCGCGGACGCGCGGCGCTTCGCGGCGGAGGTCGTGCCCGAGGACGCGGGCCGTTCCCGCGTCGGGCCGGATCAGCGTGGTGAGGACGCGGATGAGCGTGGTCTTGCCCGCGCCGTTGGGCCCCAGCAGGGCGAAGACCTGTCCGGTGGGGACGTCGAAGCCGACGTCGCGCAGGACCTCGCGGTCGCCGTAGCGCTTGCGGACGCCGGAGACCGATATCGCCGCTTCGGCGGGGCGGTCGGCGTAGCCGGGTCGTGGCTCGTTTCTCGTGAGTCGTACCGTCATGGATACAGCGTAACACTTACGCAGTACAGCTGCGCAAGGGGTACGCAGTACCATGGCCGCATGCGAAGCGGCACTGACAGCGAACCGGCGGGCGCCGAGGTCCTCGGCGTTCCGAACGCCGTCCTGCTGGCGTGGAACCGCGCTCCGGCGACGACGAAGGGCCCGAAGCCGAGGTGGACGCTCGAGCGGCTCCTGGAGGCGGCGGTGGACCTCGGCGACCGCGGCGGGATCGAGGCGATCACCATGAGCGGCCTGGCCAAGGCCCTCGGCAGCGGCACGATGTCGCTGTACCGCTACGTCGAGTCGAGAGAGGACCTCGTCGTCCTGGCCTCCGACCGCGCGCTCGGCACGCCCGCCGTCCCCGAGGGCGGGACGTGGCGCGAGCGGCTGCGCGCGTGGGTGCTCGATCTGCGCCGCACCTACAAGGAGCACCCGTGGCTGACGGCGGTGCCGGTGGGCACCGAGCCGCTGCTGCCCTCGTACGTGCGCCGGCTCGAGGCCGGGCTGGCGTGCGTCGAGGAGCTCGGCCTGCCGAGCGGACGCGCGGTCACTGTGC
Organism: Glycomyces tenuis DSM 44171; assembly: GCF_000427885.1. Taxonomy (GTDB): domain Bacteria; phylum Actinomycetota; class Actinomycetes; order Mycobacteriales; family Micromonosporaceae; genus Glycomyces; species Glycomyces tenuis. The sequence continues at coordinate 135,664 of NZ_ATYW01000014.1, read as the reverse complement.
TCACCCTGCTGTGGACCTACACCCGCGGCGACGTGGAGCAGGACGCCGAGCTCGCGAGCGCCGCCGAAGGGCGCCCCCCGGCCGAGGCCGACCGCTTCTTCGCCGAGCGGCTCCGCGGGCTCGGCGCGGGCGAGGACTTCGCCCGCGTGCTGCGCGCGCTCGAAGCCGACCGGCGGGAACCGCCCGCGTCCGGCGACGACGAGTTCCTCGACGCCGTCGAGATCATCCTCAACGGCGTCGAAGCGACCGTGTCGCCGTGACCGGGCCGCCCGCGTCCGCCGGATCGACACCGGCGCCGGACCGCCCGCGTCTTCACCGGTCGCGAAGCACACAGTATAGGCAGTGACTGCCAATTGGCAGTCACTGCCTATACTGTTCGCATGGACCTTTCCGCAATCGAGCCTCCCGCAGCCCGAGGCGGCGGCCATGGCTGAACCCGCCGGGCTGCAAGCGCGCAAGAAGCTCGCGGCGATGCACCGCATCCAGAACGCCGCGCTGGACCTGTTCGACGAGCACGGCTTCGACGCGGTCACCGTCGAGGCGGTGGCCGAGGCCGCGGAGGCCTCCCCCCGGACGGTCTACCGCTACTTCGGCACCAAGGAGATGCTCGTCATCTGGGACGAGGAGGACGAGCCCGCGGTCAGTCCGATCGTGGAACAGCTCATCGGCGACGACCCGATCGGCGCCCTCCGGCGGGCCATGCGCGGTGGCTTCGCCGCCCTCGGCGAGGACGAGCTCCGGCTGATGCGGCGGCGGGTGCGGCTCATCTACTCCAGCCCCTCGCTCGAGACCGCGCTCCTCCTCAACGCCTCCGAGAAGTCGCACAGCATCGCGGCGGCCGTGGCGAGCGCCCGCGGCGACGACTTCGAGGCCCAGGTCTTCGTCCACGCCCTCATCAGCGGCCTCATCGGCGCCATGCGCCACTGGTATCTCTCCGGATTCGCCACACCCCTTTCCGAGCTCGTGGACCGGGCGCTGACCGTGCTCGAACACGGCTTCAGTCCCCCAGAGCGATGACACCGCACACGAAAGCGAGCACACCATGACAGCGGTACAGAACGTCCTCATCTCAGGAGCGAGCATCGCCGGACCGGCGCTCGCCTACTGGCTGGGCCAGCACGGCATCCGCGCCACGCTGGTCGAGAAGGCCCCGGCGCCGCGGACCGGCGGCTACTCCATCGACCTCCGAGGCGCGGCGATCGACGTCGCCGAGCGGATGGGCGTCCTCGACGAGATCCGCGCCGCGATCACCGACATCACGCGGATCGCGATGGTCGACGCCCGCGGCCGGACCAAGGCCGAACTCGACTCCTCGCTCCTGGCCCCGGGCGACCGCTCCCTGGAGATCCTGCGCGGCGACCTCGTCAGCCTGCTCCTCGGCGCCGCCGGCGGGGCCGAGTACCGCTACGGCGACACGATCACCGCCCTGGAGCGGCGCGACGACGGCGTCCGCGTCTCGTTCGACCGCGCCGAGCCGGCGACCTTCGACCTCGTCGTCGGTGCCGACGGCCTGCACTCCAACGTCCGCGGCCTCGCCTTCGGCCCCGAGCAGCCGTACCGCCGCTTCCTGGAGAGCTACGTCAGCATCTTCACCGTGCCGAACCACCGGGGCCTGGACCGTGAAGTGCGCCTGTTCAACACGCCCGGCAAGGTGCTCGTGCTCTACCAGACGCCCCGGGCCGCGGACGCCAAGGCGCTCCTGCTCCACCGCTCCCCCGAGGAGACCGACATCGACCGCCGTCCCGCCGAGGAGCAGCGGCGGCACCTGCGGGCGATGTTCGGCGGCATGGGCTGGGAGACCGACCGCATCCTGTCCGACATGGACCAGGCGCCGGACTTCTACTTCGACTCGGTCACCCAGATCGCCATGGACCGCTGGTCGAGCGGCCGGATCGCCCTGCTCGGCGACGCCGGGTACTGCCCCTCGCCGATGTCCGGCCAGGGCACCACGCTGGCCATGGTCGGCGCCTACGTGCTCGCCGACGAGCTGGCCCGGCACACCGAACCGGGCCCCGCGCTCGCCGCCTACGAGGGGCGCATGCGCCCCTACGTCGCGGCCAACCAGGCGATCGCCGACCCGGGGCTGGCGTTCATCGCGCCGCAGAGCGGCCTGGGCATCGCCGCGCGCAACCTCACGCTCAAGGCCGGTCCGCTCCTGTCCGTCCTGAGCAGGTTCGGCACGAAGCTGTCCAAGGCCTCCGAGTCCGTCGAACTCGACGCCCGCTGAGACCTCGGCCTCGCACGGGCGGCCCTCGGGAACCGTCCGTGCTATGGTTTCCCGCATGTCTACGGCAGTTCGCTGGTATCAGCGCTTTACGCCGGCTCCGGGTGGAGCCGGTGGTCGCATGCGCTGACCAGCCGAACACCCGGAGCCAGCAAGGCAGAGACGACCGTCTCTGCCTTTCGTCGTTTTGGCGGGCCGGCACCGGGTGGACGTCCACGAGCGGAGGCGGGCCCGCCACCTGAAGGAGATGGGATTCCCGCCCGATGGCAACGTCCAACGCACCGCACACCAACGACCTGCGCGTCCTCGGCTTCCAGCCGCTGATCCCCCCGGCCGTCCTCCGCGGCGAGCTTCCGCTGGGCCCCGAGCGGGCCGCCCTGGTGCGCAGCGGCCGCGAGGCCGTCACGAACATCATGGCCGGCGATGACGACCGGCTGCTCCTCATCGTCGGCCCCTGCTCGGTCCACGACCCGGCCGCCGCCGCGGACTACGCGCGCCGACTGGCCGCGGCGGCCGCGCCGCTCGCCGACCGGCTGTGCGTCGTCATGCGGGTGTACTTCGAGAAGCCCCGCACGACCCTCGGATGGAAGGGCCTGATCAACGACCCGCACCTGGACGGCACCCACGACGTGGAGCTGGGGCTGCGGCTGGCCCGCCGGGTCCTGCTGGACGTGCTCGACGCGGGCCTGCCGGTCGCCTGCGAGTTCCTGGAGCCGACGAGCCCGCAGTACATCGCCGACGCGGTCTCCTGGGGCGCCATCGGCGCGCGCACGCCCGAGAGCCAGGTGCACCGCCAGCTCGTCTCGGGCCTGTCGATGCCGGTCGGGTTCAAGAACTCCTCGGACGGGGACGCGACGGCGGCCATAGACGGCTGCCGCGCCGCCGCGGGCAGCCACGTGTTCTTCGGCATCGACGAGGAGGGCCGCGGCTCCATCGTGTCGACCAGCGGCAACCCCGACTGCCACATCATCCTGCGCGGCGGGCGCGGCGGCCCCAACTACGACCCCGAATCCGTCCGCGACGCGCTCGCGCTGCTGGACAAGGCCGAGATGGAGCAGCGCCTGGTCATCGACGCCAGCCATGCCAACAGCGGCAAGGACCACGTCCGCCAGACGGGCGTCGTCCGCGAGCTCGCCGACAGGATCGCCGCCGGAGAGCCTGGCATCGCGGGCCTGATGGTGGAGAGCTTCCTCGCCGAGGGCCGCCAGGAGCCCGGGCCGCTGGAGACGCTCGAGTACGGGCAGAGCGTCACCGACGCCTGCATCGGCTGGGACCGGACCGAGGAGCTCCTCGGCGATCTCGCCGCCGCGGTCGGCCGCCGCCGCGCCGCCGGACGGGCGAGCTGACGGTCCTCCGCCCCGCTCGCCTCCGGCGAGCGGGGTGAGGGGCCGGCCGGGGCCGAGCGGACGACGGGCCCCGGCCGGTTTCGGCACCGGCGACTACGGCGAGGATCACAACGGCTCGCGCCTCCTCACAGTTATCAGAATTGAATGTCATTATCATTTCTGTTGACCCGTGACCGTGAAGGACCAGCCCGCATGCCAGCCCCCGCCGACACCACCTCACCGCCGCCGCGCGTCGCCGCCGCCTCGGGCCGCCGCGCAAACGTCCCGCTCACCGCCGCGGCGCTCGCGGCGCTGCTCGCCGTCTCCGCGCTGGTGGCGATCGGGGCCGGCTCGGCCTCGATCCCGCCGGCGGACACCGCGGCCCACCTCTGGGCGGCGCTCACCGGCGGCCACGTCCCGATCGAGGAGGCCGGCCGCTACCAGATCGTGTGGCAGATCCGCACGCCCCGCGTGCTGCTCGCCGCGCTCGTCGGCGCCGGCCTCGGAGCGATGGGCATCGCGGTCCAGGCGATGGTGCGCAACCCGCTCGCCGAGCCCTACCTCCTCGGCATCTCGGCCGGCGCCTCGACGGGCGCGGTCGCCGTCGGCGTGTGGGGCGGTCTCGGCGCGCTCGGCGTCTACGCGGTCTCCGGCGGCGCCTTCCTCGGCGCGCTGGCCGCCGCCCTCGTCGTCTACCTCGCCGCCGTCCAGTCCACCGGGCTCAGTCCACTGCGGCTGGTCCTCGTCGGCGTCGCCATGTCGTTCGCGCTCCAGGCCGCGATGAGCGTCATCGTCTACTTCGCGCCCAACGCCGAGGCCGCCGGCACGATCCTGTTCTGGACCATGGGCGGGTTCGGCGCGGCGAGCTGGGCGACGCTGCCGGTCGTCGCCGTCGCGGTGCTGGCCGGGATCGCCCTGCTGGCGCGCGGGTCGCGGATCCTGGACGTCCTGTCGCTCGGCGAGGAGACCGCCGCCGGCCTCGGCGTCGACACCGGACGGCAGCTCGCCCGGCTGCTCGTGCTGACCTCGCTGGTCACCGGCGTGATGGTGGCCGCGGCCGGGGCCATCGGCTTCGTCGGGCTCATCGTGCCGCACGTGGTGCGCATCGTCGTCGGCGCCGACCACGGCCGCGTCCTGGCGGTCGCGCCGCTCGCCGGGGCGGTCCTCATGGTCTGGATCGACCTCCTCTCGCGGACCCTGGTCGCCCCGCGGGAGCTGCCGGTCGGGGCGGTCACCGCGCTCATCGGCGTCCCCGTCTTCGTCTACCTGCTGCGCCGCCGCGGCTACCTGTTCGGAGGGAGCTGACATGGAGCTGCGCCTCGACCGGCTCGACGTGGCCATCGGCGGGACGCCGATCGTCCGCGAGCTGACCCTCAGCGCCCCTTCGGGTTCGGTGCTGGGGCTCATCGGCCCCAACGGCTCGGGCAAGACCACCGCGCTGCGCAGCGTCTACCGTGCGCTGGAGCCGGACGGCGGCGTGGTCTGGGCCGGCGACCGGGACCTGTGGCGGCTGCCGAGGAGCGAGGCCGCTCGCACCGTCGCCGCGGTCCCCCAGCAGCACCGCGCCCACCTCGACTTCACCGTCGCCGAACTCGTCGCGATGGGACGCCACCCGCACCACCGGCACGGCGGGCGGCTCAGCGAGGCCGAGCACCGGCTGTGCCGCGAGGCGATGGAGCGGGTCGACATCGCCCATCTCGCGGGCCAGGGAGTGCTCACCCTCTCCGGCGGCGAGCTCCAGCGGGTCCTGGTCGCCCGCGCGCTCGTCCAGCAGCCGCGGATCCTCGTGCTCGACGAGCCCACCAACCACCTCGACCTGCGCCACCAGCTCGGGCTGCTGTCGCTCATCACCGCCTCGGACCTCACCGTCCTGACGGTCCTGCACGACCTCAACCTCGCAGCGGCCGCGTGCGACCGGATCGCCGTCCTCGCCGAAGGGGCGATCGTCGCCGTCGGCCGCCCCGAAGAGGTGCTCACCGCCGCGATGCTGCGGACCGTGTTCGGCGTGGACGCCGAGGTCATGCCCCATCCGCGCACCGGCCGCCCGCAGATCCTGTTCGCGATCCCCGAACAGTCCGAAATGGAAGGAAACCGCCCATGAACGCCACCCGCCGCGCCCAGGCGCTCGGATCCGGACTCGCCGCCGCCCTGCTCGCGACGACCGCCTGCGGAGCCGAGGTCGAATCCGCCGACGGCGCCCAGACCGTCACCGTCGACCGGTGCGGCGAGGCCGTCGAGTACACCACGCCGCAACGCGCCGTGGTGTACGAGGCCGGCAGCGCCGACAAGCTCTTCGCGCTCGGCCTCGCCGACCACGTCCACGGCTACGTCATGCCGCCGGCCAACCCGCCGGTCGAGGAGTCCCCGTTCGCCGACGACTACGCCGGCGTCGAATTCCTCTCGGACGACCTGCTCAACCGCGAACTCGTCGTGGACGCGGGCGCCGACTTCGTCGTGGCCGGCTGGAACTCCGGCTTCAGCGAGGAGCGCGGCATCACCCCCGAGATCCTCGACGAGCTCGGCATCCAGAGCTTCATGCACACCGAATCGTGCTTCAACTACCCCGAGTTCCCCGAGGAGACCACGCCGCTCGAAGGGCTCTACACCGACCTCGAGCGCCTCGGGGCGATCTTCGGCGTCGAAGACGAGGCCGCCGAGGTCGTCGCGGGCTTCAAGGAGCGGGTCGCGGCCGTCGAGGCGGCGGCGCCCGAAGGGGAGCCGCTCAAGGTCTTCCTCTACGACTCGGGCACCGACCAGCCCTACACCGCCGGGAACCAGGTGCCGCCCAACGACATCTTCGCGAAGGCCGGAGCGGTGAACGTCTTCGCCGACCTCGACGAGCGGTGGACGCAGGTCGGCTGGGAGTCCGTGGTGGACGCGCAGCCCGACGTCATCGCGATCCTCGACTACCAGGACCAGCCGGCCGAGGAGAAGATCGCGTTCCTCAAGTCCAATCCGAACACCCGCGACCTCCCGGCGGTCGTGAACGACCGGTTCTTCGTCCTCGACTACAACGAGGCCATCAGCGGCCCGCGGATCATCGACGGCATGGAGGCCTTCTCCGAGTACCTCCAGACCATCCGATGAGGATGAGCAGAGGAGAGGCCCGGCTGTGGGGCGAGCTGTGGCCGCTGCTGCTCGCCTCGGCCGTGGGCCTGTTCCCCTTCACCGTCTACTCGACCTTCCTGGTGCCGATCGCCGGCGCCGCGGGCGGCGACGTGGCCGCGGTCGGGGCGCTGCGCGGCCTCGGCGGTGTGTGCGCGCTCGGCGTCGGCGTCGCGGTCGCGCCGCTGATGGGGCGCTTCGCCGAGCGGCGGCTCGGCGCCCTCGCGCTGGCGCTGCTCGCCGCCAGCTCGCTCGCCGCCCTCCACGGGAGCTATGCCGCCCTGGTGGTCTTCTGCGCCGGAGTCGGCACCGCCACCGCGGTGCTGACGCCCGCGCTGCTGTCCGCCGCGGCCGGGCGGTATGACGACGAGGCCGTCTCGGGGCGGGCCGCCACGCTGGTCACCGCCGCCCAGTCGCTCGCGGCGGTCGCCGCCGGGCCGGTCATCGGGCTCATCGCCTGGCAGGGCGGCTGGCGCGGCTGCCTGATCGTCACCGCCGCCGTGGCGGGCGCGCTCGCCGTCGGCTTCGCCCGCGGGGGCGGCGCGGCGCCGGATCGGGACGGCGGGCCGCCGCCGTCCTATCTGCACGCGTTCCGGCGGATCGCCGCCCGGCCGTCCCTGCTCGGGCTCATCGCCGCCGCCGCGCTGCGCACCGTGGCCCTCATGGGGTGCCTGGCCTACCTGGCGGCGTGGTTCGAGCACCGCTTCTCCTTGGAGGCCACCGTGTTCACGCTGGTGTGGACGCTCAGCGGCCTGTCGTTCTTCCTGGGCAACTACGGGGCGGGGCGATGGATCGGGAGCTCGCGGCACTCGGGGCGGGCGCACGCGGTCCTGCTCGGCGGCCTCGCGGCGGCGCTGGCGGGACTCGCCGGGCTGTTCTGGGCGCCGACGCTGCCGGTGGCCTTGGCGGGCGCCGCGGTCCAGTCGTTCGGGCACGCCTTGGCCGCCGCCGCGATCACCTCCCTCATCGTCCGCCGAGGCGGCGAGGTCACGGCCCCGGCCTTGAGCCTCAACGCCGCGGGCATGAGCCTGGGCGTGTTCGGCGGCGCGGCGCTCGGCGGCGCGGGACTGGCCCTCGCCGGATACGCGGGCCTGGCCGGGGCGCTGGTGCTGCCGCTGGCGGCGGCGCTGCTCGTCGCCTCGGCGCTCGCGGCGGCCCGCGAGCGGGCCGCGCCCGAGACGGCGCGAGCGGAGCGCGGCTCCGCCGCATAGGCGCCGGTCACTGTTCGGCGGCGGCGGTGACGGCGCGCTCGTAGGCGAGGAGCGTGTCGATGACCAGGCGTCGCTGCTCGGGCGTCAGCGGCGCGAGCGCCCGGCGCCAGGCCGAGGCGCCGCTCGCGAGCCACGCCTCGATCCGGGGCCTCGCCTCCGGGTGGACGCTGATGATGCGGCGCCTCCGGTCGGCCTCGTCCTCGCGCCGCTCCAGCACGCCCTTGCGGCTCAGGTCGCCGACCATCAGGCTCGCGGTCGTCGACGCGACCTCCAGGCGCGCGGCCAGTTCGTTGACCGTCATCGGCCCGTCGAACAGCAGATAGGCCAGCAGCGAGAGGTGCCGGGGGCTCAGTTCGAGCGAGGCGAGCGCCTCGGGGACCGGCAGGCGCTTGGCGCGCCCGACGATGCGCGGCGTCAGCAGGATCATCTCCCGGACCGCGTCGTCGATGTCCGGGCCGTCCGCGGTTGACATCCCGACGCCTCCAATATATCTTTGGTAGCAAATATTCTTTGTTTGCAAAGCAAACAGATCTCAACCACCATGCTACCGAAGGGCGCCCGCGGCGCCCTGGCGTCGCATGCCATCGGCAAGGAGTGATCCATGACCGTCCTAGTGACCGGCGCCCGCGGCAACATCGGCGGCCGCCTCGTCGCCCGCCTGGCCGCGGGCGGGCACCGCGTGCGCGCCTCGGCCCGCGACGCGGCGGCCCTCGAGGCGCCGGGCGGCGTCGAGGCCGTCGAACTCGACGTCACCGCGCCCGATCCCGCCGTCCTGCGAGGGGTCCGCACCGTCTTCCTCTACCCCGTCTTCGGCCCGGTCGACGACTTCCTCAAGGCCGCGGACGAGGCCGGGGTCGAGCACCTCGTGCTGCTGTCCTCCCCCGCCTCGTACGAGCCGGTCGAGCACGCCGGCCCCATCGGGCGGGCGCACCAGGCCGTCGAGGCGTCCCTGCGCGAGTCCGGCCTGAGCCACACGGTCCTGTACCCCAGCTGGCTCGCCACCAACGCGATCCGCGACTGGGCCGAGGCGATCCGCGCCACCGGCAGGGTCGGGATCGCCCACCCCCGGTGGCAGGTCAACCCGATCCACATCGACGACATCGCCGAGGTCGCCGCGCGCCTGCTGACCCGCGACGAGCACCGCGGCCGGACGCTGGTCCTCACCGGCCCCGAGTCGATGCCGCAGCGCGAGGTCGTCGCGCGGCTCGCCGAGGCGATCGGCAGGCCGATCGCCGTCGACGAGCTCAGCCGCGAGGAGGCCACCGCACGGCTGCCCGAATGGTTCCCCGAGCCCGTGTTCGCCTCCCTGCTCGACGTCGCCGAGGCCGCGGGCGACACGCCCGCGACGATCAACAACAACGTCGAGCGCCTCACCGGCCACCCGGCCCGGTCCTTCCGGGCGTGGGCCGAGGCCGAGCGGGACGCCTTCACCGCACGCTGAGCGGGTCCCGCTCCCGGAGGTCGGGGCCGGTCGCGAGCGGCCGGTCCCGTCGGGGGCGGGTGCTACGGTACGCCGATGGGGCGAATCGACAAGGCATCCAGGGACATAGCGGCGTCGACCGAGCGAACCTATGCGGCGCTGGTCGACCCGGAGGCGCTCGCCGAGTGGCTGCCGCCGGAGGGCATGAGCGGCCGCTTCGAATGGTTCGACGCCCGGCCCGGAGGCTCGTACCGCCTCGTGCTGACCTATGCCGACGGCACCGGTTCGCCGGGGAAGGCGAGCGCCGACACCGACATCGCCGACGCGCGCTTCATCGAACTCGTCCCCGGCGAACGGCTCGTGCAGGCGGTCGACTTCGTCTCCGAGGACCCGGCCTTCGCGGGGACCATGACCATGACGTGGACCGTCGCCCCCAGCGGCGCGGGGTCGCGGGTCGAGATCAGCGCCGCCGACGTGCCGACGGGCGTCTCCGCCGAGGACCACGCCGCCGGGCTGGCGTCCTCGCTGGCGAATCTCGCGTCCTATCTGGAGCGGTGAGGCGGATGGACGAACCCGAGACGGAGCGGGCGGACTCGATCGAGCGGGTCGAGGTGCTGCGCGGCGGCCACAAGGCCGACGACCCCGGCCTGTTCGGCCCCTTGCCCGGCGTCCGCATCGGAGACGTGGTCGCCTACGAGTTCGAGCTGCCCGAGCGGATCGAGCCGTGGCCGGGCCGCACCCGCCTCGAACGGGTCTTCGTGCTGCTCGATCTCGGTGTCAGCATGTCGAACCCGTGCTGGCGGCGAGCGAACAACCCCGACGGCACGGTCGTCGACAACCCCGCGAGCGAAGCGCACTCGTGGTACGTCGATCTCATCACCGTCGACCGCCGCGGCGAGCAGTACGTGTTCCGCGACCTCTTCATCGACGTCAGGGTGCCGACGGACGGGCGCCACTACCGGATGCTGGACCTCGACGAGTTCGCCGACGCGATCGAGGACGGCCTCATCTCGCTCGAACAGGCCGTGAGCGGGCTCCGGCGCTGGCAGCGGTTCATCGACCGGCATCTGCACGCCGGGCGGTTCCCCAGCGGGGCATGGACGGACTTCCCTCCGGCGGCCTTCGAGCCGCTGCGGCGGCTCCCCTCGCCTCTCGCTCCGCCGGTGCGGTGGAACGGCTAGGGACTCGCGCCACGCTGGCACAGCCGTAGAGCGGTGCGGCGGGCCGGTGCTCGCGCGGCGCGGGTGGCAGGGGCGTCCGAAGGTCCGCGAGTCAGCGCGGCTCCGCACCGAAGAGCAGGGCGAGCTGGGCGTCGAGCGCCGCGACGGCGTCGTCCTCTTCGCACTGCCGCGACAGCAGTTGCAGGCCGAGGCCGTCGACCAGCGCGAGCAGCCCGGCCGCCGCCCGTTCGGGATCCGCGGCGCCGCCGGTCCGGATCTGCTCGGCGAGGAAGTCCCGCGTCCGCGCGGCGACCTCGCGCAGCTCGGAGGCGATCGACGGCTTCACCGCGGCGTAGGCGAGGAAGGCGAGCACGACGTGGTTCTCCAGTCGGCGCGTCTGGTCGAGCGGCAGGATCTCCAGCAGCAGGCCGCGGACGAGCGCTCGGGGCGAAGCGGGCTCGGCCGCGGCCCGCGACCGCTCGCCGACCCGGTCCATGACCATGCCGAAGGCGAAGGTCATCATCTCGTCCTTGGTCCGGAAGTAGTGCTGCACCATCCCGGTCGAGACCCCGGCCTCGGCGGCGACGTGCCGCAGGCTCACCCCTTCCAGGCCGCGCGTGGCGGCAAGGCGCATCAGGGCGTCGGCGAGCAGTTCGCGGCGTTCTCGATGATCGACTCTGCGAGGCACGTGACCCACTTTACATTGCACTCGTATTGCATAGGCGTATACATTGCGAGTGTATTGGAAAAAAGGAGGGTCGCCATGGACGTCATCGAACTGGCCGCGATCGAGCCGGGGCAGCGGGAACTGGTGGGCGGCAAGGCCGCCGGGCTCGCCGCGCTGATCCGGCTGGGCGAGCTGGTGCCCGAGGGGTTCTGCGTCACGACCGAGTCGCACGGCCGCGGCGAGGTGCCCGAGGCCGACGTCCTCGCCGCCTACGAGCGGCTCGGCGGCGGTCCGGTCGCCGTCCGTTCGAGCGCCACCGCCGAGGACCTGCCGGACGCGAGCTTCGCCGGCCAGCAGGACACCTTCCTCGCGGTCGAGGGCCCCGAGCAGCTGCTCGCGGCGATCCGCGGCTGCCGGGACTCGCTGCACGCCGAGCGCGCGAGGGCCTACCGCGAGACCGCGGGCATCGCCCACGACGCCGTCCAGATGGCCGTCGTCGTCCAGCGCATGGTCGACGCCGCGGTCGCCGGCGTGCTGTTCACCGCCGACCCGCTCACCGGTTCACGGAGCGCCTGCGTGGTCGACGCCGCCCCCGGGCCGGGCACCGGAGTGGTCGACGGGACGGCCGCGGCCGACCACTATGTCCTGGACGGCACCGGCCCCGAGGAGCGGGGCTGCCTCGCTCCGGCCGAACTGGAGGAGCTCCGCGAGACCGGGGAGCGGCTCCAGCGGGAGCTCGGCGCGCCGCAGGACGTCGAGTGGGCCTATGACCGCAGTGGAACGCTGTGGCTGTTGCAGTCGCGGCCGATCACCACGCTGTTCCCCGCGCCTCCCGCGACGGAGCGGCCCGGGACGCGCCTGTACGTCGAGTTCGGCCACGTCCAGGGGATGCTCCAGCCGGTGACGCCGGCGGGCATGTCGGCGCTCAAGGAGCTGCTGGCCGGGATGCTCGCCTCGTTCGGCCTGGGGGTCGAGATCGTGGACATCGGCGGGCGGCTGTACGGCGACCTGACCGACGCGATGCGCGACCCTTCGACGAGGCGGCGGCTGGTGAAGTTCCTGGCGGTCGACTTCGGACCGAGGGCGCAGGCCGTGGTCGAGCACCTCTTGGACGACCCGCGCTTCGCCCCCGTGGCGGGCCGCCGCCGGGGCGGCGCGGCCGCGCTGGCGATGGGGCCGAGGGCCGCGGCCGGGATCCTCCGCGCGCTGGCGCGACCGGCGGCCGCGCGGGCCCGCGTGTTCGACGCGATCGAACGCCGCCGAAGGCGACCGGTCGAGGACCCGTCGACGGCTCGGGAGCTGCTGGCCGCGATCGAGACGACCGAACGGCGGGACGACGAGATCGGGGACGTCACGTGGCCGGTCGTCACCGGGCTGCTGGTGACCGCGGCGCTGCCGCCGCTCCTCAAAGGCGTCGCGGACGAGGACGAGATCAGGACCGTGCTCGGCGGCATGCCGCACAACGTCACGATCGAGATGGACCTGGCCCTGTGGGAGGTGGCCCGGCGGGCGGAGCCGCACCGCGAGCTCTTGCTGGGGACATCGCCGGACGAGCTCGCCGCGGCCCACCTCGCCGGCGAGCTGCCCGACTTCGGCCTGGCCGACTTCCTTGAGGCCTACGGCCACCGCTGCGCCGCCGAGGTCGACATCGGGGTGCCGCGCTGGTCCGAGGACCCGGCGCCGGTCTTCGCGATGCTCGGGGGCTACCTGCTGGTCACCGATCCCGAGCAGGCCCCGGACCGGCGGTTCGAGCGCGCCGCGGCCGGGGCGGAGGCGATGCTCGCGGAGCTCGCGCGGCGGGCGAGGCGCATGCGGTCCGTGCGCGGGCTGCTCGCGGGCTTCTTCCTGCGCCGCGCCCGCGAGCTGGCCGGGCTGCGCGAGGCCGGGAAGTTCGCCGGCCTGTACGCCCTGCTCGACCGCCGCCGGCGCCTCCTGCTCCTCGGCGCCGAACTGCGGGCGGAGGGGCTGCTCGAACGCGCCGAGGACGTCGCCTTCCTCACGCTGCCCGAGCTTCGCGCCGTGGTGGACCGCGGCCGCGACCCGCGTGCGACGGTCGCCGAGCGCCGCTCGGAGTACGCGAGGGAGATGCGGCGCCGCACCGTCCCCGTCGCGCTGCTCTCGGACGGGACCGACGCGGAGACGCTGCTCCCGGCCCACGGCTCCGACGGCCGCACGCTCATCGGCATGGGCGCGGCGGCCGGCCGGGCCGCCGGCCGCGCCCGCGTGGTCCGCACCCCGGCGGACGCCCGCCTCGAACCGGGCGAGATCCTCGTCGCGCCGACGACCGATCCGGGCTGGACGCCGCTGTTCCTCACGGCGGGCGGGCTGGTCACCGAGACCGGTGCGGTGATGGCGCACGGGCCGACCGTGGCCCGCGAATACGGCATCCCGGCCGTGATCTGCGTGCCGGGGGCCACCGAGCGGATCCGGACAGGACAGATGATCACCGTCGACGGCGCCGCGGGCACCGTGACGGTCGACGAGCCCGCCGCGGCGATCGCCCCCGACGATCCCGGTTGAGCGGCGCCGCCGAGCGGACATGGCACCATGATCGGGAGCGTCCCCCGGCGGTTTCCCGTGCGGGACCGAACCCGAATCGAATTTCTCGGCGCGACCGTGTCGAGAAACGCCGACCGGCTCCGCTCACCAGGTGAAGGGCCGCGACAGGCGCGGCCCGCGACACCAGGAGGTCATCATGCCGAAGTACCTGCTTCTCAAGCACTACCGCGGCGGCCCGGAGCCGCACCGTCCCGTCCCTCCGATGGACCAGTGGGCGCCCGAGGACGTGGAGGCGCACATGGCCTTCCAGCGGCACGTCACCGAGCTGCTCGAGGAGAACGGCGAGTACGTCGACGTGCGGGCGCTCACGCCCTCGCAGACCTGGGTGCGCTACGGCGGCCCGGACGCCGCGCCGGTCACCAGCGACGGCCCGCTGCCCGAGACCAGCGATCTCGTGGCGGGCTGGTTCATGGTCGACGTCGACTCCCGCGAGCGCGCGGTCGAACTCGCGGCCTACATCTCCTCCGAGCCGGGCCCCGGCGGGGAGCCGCTGTACGAGTGGATCGACGTCCGGGAGGTCATGTCCGGGGCTCCCGCCGAGGCCGAGCCGGCGTGACCGAGGAGCCGACGCGAGGGGTGGACGAGGGCGCGCTGCGCGCCCTCGTCCCCCGGGTGCTCGCGGCCCTGGTCCGCCGGGGCGAGGACTTCGACGCCGCCGAGGACGCCCTGCAGGAGGCGCTCATCGACGCGCTGCGGGTGTGGCCCGAGCACCCGCCGCGCGATGCGCGCGCGTGGCTGGCGGCGGTCGCCACCAGGCGGCTCGTCGACGCCCGCCGCGCGGAGGCGGCCCGGCGGCGCCGGGAGGAGCACCGCCCCGACGAGCCGCCGGACGCCGCCGCCGAGGAGGGCGACGACACCCTCTTCCTGCTGTTCTGCTGCTGCCACCCGGACCTGGCACCGGCCTCTCAGGTGGCGTTGACCCTGCGCGCCGTCGGCGGCCTCACCACCAGGGAGATCGCCGAGGCCTTCTATGTGCCGGAGGCGACGATGGCGCAGCGGATCAGCCGGGCCAAGCGCACGCTGCGGGGGCGGCGCCTGGACCGGCCGGGCGACCTCGCCGTCGTGCTGCGGGTGCTCTACCTCGTCTACACGGCCGGCCACGCGGGCCGGGTGGACCTGGCCGGAGAGGCGATCCGGCTCACCCGCCAGCTCACCCTCGCCACCGCCGAACCGGAGGCGCGCGGACTGCTCGCACTGATGCTCCTCAACCACGCCCGCCTCCCGGCGCGGTTCGACGCGGAGGGCCGCATCGTCACGCTCGACCGGCAGGACCGCGGCCTGTGGGACACCCGCGAGATCGCCGAAGGGGTGCGCGTCCTGCAATCGGCGCTGGCTCTGGAGCGTCCCGGCCGCTATCAGATCGAGGCGGCGATCGCCGCCCTGCACGACGACGCGGCGAGCGCCGAGGAGACCGACTGGTCGCAGATCCTCGCCTGGTACGACGACCTGGTCGCCCTCACCGGCGATCCGATACGCCGGGACCCGGCCGCCGTGCTGGGCCGCGCGGTCGCGGTCGGCCACGTCCTCGGGGCCGCCGCGGGCCTGCGCGAGACCGACCGGCTGCGCGAGGTGCTCGGCGAGCGGCACCGGTGGCACGCGGTCCGCGGCCACCTGCACGAACTCGCCGGCGACCGCTCGGCCGCCGCCTCGGCATACGCCGAGGCGGCCCGCCGGGCCACGAACATCGCCGAACGCGACCACCTGCTCCGCCGGGCGGCCCGCGCGCGGGTCTAGGCGCAATGCCGTTCGGTTGAGGGTCTGCGAAGACGATGATGTCGAGGGTGGCCTTGTAGGTTCTGCGGTCGATGTGGTTCTTGCGGGCGTGGTATTTCGAGATCGCGCGTTTGACCACGCGTGGCGCTTTTCTGAGTCGGCGGTCGGGCAGCGGGCGTGCCAGGACCTGCTGCCCGATCACGCCTTTGAGATCGATCTGTTCGTCGTCGACGATGCCTTCGGCGCGGATGAGCTGGTCGCGGGCGGTCTCCAGGGCGATGGTGAAACTGGCCTGAAGCTCGGTGACGCTCTCGCCGAGCACGGCATCGGCTATGGCGATGCGGATGACTTGGTAGAGGACCAGGAGCGACCAGATCTCCTGCCGGTTTGGTCTTGGTGTTCATCCTGACCAGCATCTCGGCGCCGGTGTCGTGGATGGCCGCGATGAGCCAGGCCGCGTCGAAGCCGCGATCGGCCAGGATCAGACGCCCGGTGCGCATTGCGGCCAGCAGATGGGCGGCGTACTTCGTCTCGCCCCGGTCAACGGGGCCGAACGCGGCTGCCAGCATGGCGCGGGACCCCGCCGCAACCAGAGCGACCAGCCTCACCTGCGGGTATCCGGCCCCGGCCCACTTCGTCGCACCCGAGGAGCGGTGTAGGGACCGGTTGTCCTCGGCGGCGGGGATATCCAGCAGCGTCCCGTCGATAGCGCACACCTCCAGGCCCCGCCACCGCGCGGTCCCCGCGGTCGGACCTGCCAGCAATCCGAACAGCGCCTTGAGCGGCGCGGGGCCGACCCTGGTCCGCGCCTCCCACAGCGCCGAGGCCGCCGGAGCGGTCACCACACCGATGCCCCCGCACAGCTTCTGCCAGACACCGGGCCAGCCGATACTCGCGAACAGTCCGGCCGCGAGCAGCAGATAGACCACGACCCGTGAAGGGAGCGATCGCAGACGCCGCTGGTGAGCGCGACACTGGTCAAGGACCGCGTCGACCATCTCGAACGGCACGATACGGGTCAACTCGCCCAGATGGCCCGGGGCGAACACCCCACCAGCGGCACGGACGACACGGGATATGACAAGATCGGACGACAAGGGGCTCCTTGATTTCGAACATGGTTGCAGCACAACCGTTCTATCAAGAAGCCCCTTCCTCGTTTCCAACGGTCAGGACCCAGCCCGACACCCGAACCCCAGCCCTAACCGAACGGCATTGCGACTAGGCGGTGCCCTGCGGAGCAGGGGGGCGGGCGCGTCCGACCACGGTGTGAGGGGCCGCGTGCGGGATGACGCACGAGGGCCGGCGCGGCGGACGCGTCCACCTCTGGGATGAGCGTCCGCGGCTCGGCGGCATGGTGCGCCGGGCCGCGGACGCCGGACCGCGGTGTCACTCCGCGGCTCTGTCCTTATCCATCAGTGGGGCAGGTCTTCCATGCGAAGTGGTAGACGGTCTCGATGTCGCCGTCCGTGGAGTCCATCGCCATGAAGCTCTTCAGCTCGGGGTCGTCTCCGGCCCTCACTCGCAGCTCGGTGTTGATGTTGAAGTTGCGCTCCTCTCCGCAGGGTTTGTACACGAGCTGGGGTGCATCGACTTCGTCGGTGAACTGCCAGTTGTCGCTGTACGGACCCTCGAGCGTGTGGGTGATGCTGGAGGTCTGGGACTCGCCCGAGAAGTAGTAGCTCGCCTTCTGCACGCCGGTGGCGCCGGCCTCGAGGTGACCGAAGCCGCGGTAGTCGGTCTTCGCGATCGCGTAGGTGAAGCCCGACGGGACGTTCACGATCAGGTTGAGCTGGCAGTTCTTGCGGAAATCGGTGGGGTCGGCGTTGCCGCCGGCCTGCGCCAGGTAATCACTGTAGGTCACGGTGAACGAGGTGTTGCCCTCGTTGACCGCGACGGCCGTGGTGTCCTGGGGACAGCCGGAGCCGTTGACCGTGGCGACGTCGATGACGATCTGGTCGTCGGGCGGGTTGGAGAAGTGGGGTTCGGCGAGCGCGGGCTGGCCCACGCTGAGCACCAGCGCCGCCGCCAGGGCGAACGCCCCGGCGAGCAGCGATGATTTCCGAAGGATTTTCATTTTTGATCCCTTTCAGGTTGCGGACAATCGATGCCGGCCGTTGAACGGCGGCATAGGGATCGGAGGGAGTGCAACGCGGGAGCGGGGAATGGGGGTACCGGGCGGCGCTCCGAGCGATGCGTGCGAGTGGACCGGTTCATCGGACGGTAGTCCAGATTGCTCAATCCATATATCTATATATAGCGATAAGTATGGATTAGGTCAAGAAGTATTTTTAAATTGCTTTGAGAACGAAAAATGACATAAACCCTACATGTTGCGGTCTAGCGCTTATGGACATATTTGTCAGCGGGATTGGCAGGAGGGAGTGGAGGCGACGGCAGTGCCCAGCGAGCCGCGGCGCGACCGGATCATCGGCCGGTCGGCGCCCGGACGGCTCGGCGAAGGCGACCTGCCTCGACCGGGGCCGTGCCGGCCGCGCTGCGGCACCCGGGCACGGGTTCGAGGCGCCGGGCGGTCCAGGAGGACAACCGGTCGGCGTCCACGCCCGTCACCGCCGTCCGGGCGCAGGGCGCGCCGACCGTCGGGAGCACCCGAAGTTCACTTGCGGCGGCCCCGCGTCACGCCCGCTCCGCGCCTACACTGAGAGCGGACTCGGCCGGCTCGCATTGACATGGATGGTCGCTCATGGGCGCTCGGCGTACGGCACTGATCACCGGCGGAACCGGCAGCCTGGGGTTCCATACGGCGCAGTCGATCCTGTCCCACGGCGGCTGGGAGGTCGTCATCACCGGCCGCAGCGGCGTGTCCGAAGCCGCCGAGCTCCTGGGCGAGTCCGCCTCGGGGCGCCGCCTCGATCTGGGGTCCCTCGGTGAGGTCCGCGCGTTCGCCCGCGACCTTCCTCCGCTGGACGCGGTCGTCTGCAACGCCGGGCTGATGACCGTCTCCGGCACGCGGTTCACCGGAGACGGCGTCGAGGAGACCTTCGGCGTGAACCACCTGGCACACTTCCTGCTGGTGCGCGAGGTGCTGCCGGCCATGCCGCCCGGCGCGCGGGTCGTGTTCGTCTCCAGCGCCACCCACGACCCGGCCCAGCGGACCGGCTTCCCGCCGCCGCGCTTCGAGACCGCGCGCGAACTGGCCCACCCGGACGGCGAGGAGGGCGAGTCGCCGATGCGGGCGGGCCGCCGCCGCTACACGGCCTCGAAGCTGTGCGCTGTGCTGGCCGCCTACGAGTTCGCCCGCCGGATTCCGCCCGAGGCGGCGACGTTCAACGCCGTCGACCCCGGCCAGATGCCGGGCACCGGTCTGGCCCGGGACTTCCCGGGGTTCTTCAACTTCATGTGGCGGCGCGTGATGCCCGCGCTGGCGGCCGTGCCGGGGATCAACCGCCACACGCCGAAGCGGTCCGCGGCCGTGCTGGCCCGGCTCGTGTGCGAGCCGGGCTTCGCCGGTGTCACGGGCAAGTACTTCTCCGGTGGGCGCGAGAGCCGATCCTCGGTCGAGTCCTACGACGAGGCGAAGGCCGCGGACCTCTGGGAGACGAGCGCCGCCCTGACCGCCGTCTTATCCGGCAGGGCCGACGCCGCCTTCGCCCCGGTCGCCGGTTCGGACGTTCCCGCGGCGGTCCTCCTCGGCCGTTCAGCAGGCGAAGTCGAAGCTCACCGCCGGGCCCGAGGCGATGAAGCCGAAGACCTCGCGGCTCTGGCCCGCCTCGATCCGGGCGTTCCAGCCCGCGTCCGAAGCGGACACGGTCGAACCGGACTGCGACCAGTCGGCGTTCCAGAGGCTGCTGATCTGCTGGCCGCCGGGCCAGCTCCAGCTCACGTTCCAGCCGTCAACGGCCTGGGCGCCCGCGGTCAGCGTGACGGTGCCCTGCCAGCCCGAGCCCCAGTCGCCCGCCACCTCGACGCGGCCCTGGCACTGCGCATCGCCGCCGTCGCCGTCTCCCTCGCCGGTCACGAACGTCGTCACGCTCTGGGCGGGCAGTTCGGCGGTGAAGGAGCCGTTCGACACCGTGATCGCGCTCTGGGGCGCGAGGTTCCTGCTCGCGTCGGTCACCCAGGACGAGACGCTGGAGGCGGTGGAGCCCCGCATCGTGAACGGCTGGCTCACCGCGGAGGTCCCCTTGTTGACGGCGACGACGACGATCTCGGAGCCCTCGCCCTGGTACGCCGAGGTGTACACGTTCGACCGGGGGTTCGCGGTCGCCTCGACCCGCGAGTATCCGGGGCGGACGAACCTCGCGAAGTGCGCCATGTTGGCGCCGCGCTTGCTGATCTGCCCGTCTTCGCGCATGGGGCCGTAGGAGCGGCGGATGTACCACCACACGTACGCCTGGAACTGGCCGTCCACCAGGGCGCGGTGGATGTGCTCGCCGACATCGAGCGCCTGGGGCCACAGGTCGGCCGAGTCGCTCGAGTTGGGGTGGTAGACCTCGGTCATCCACAGCTCCTTGCCCGAGCCCTTCTCCTCGAACAGGGGGTAGGGGAAGTCGCCGAACTGCGTGCCGTAGAGGTGGGTGCCGAGGATGTCCAGGTTGGCGAGCGCCTGGGGGTCGTTGAGGATCGGGTCGGAGAGGTTCTTGCGGTACTGGAAGGACTCCGGTGCGATGACCCTGGTGCCCAGCGAGCCGGCGTTCTCGCGCAGGAACCGCACGATCTCGGCCGAGGTCCACGCCGTCCAGTCGTGCGCGTAGTCCGGTTCGTTCTGCACCGAGATGCCGTACAGGTTGACCCCGTTGTCGCTCATGAAGTCGGTGAAGTCGTTCAGGTGCTGCGCATAGGCGCCGTACATGTCGTAGCGCAGGCGCTGGCCGCCGGAGAAGCTCTCGACCATGTTCGCGGGCGGATTCCACGGCGAGGCGATGACCTTGGCGCCGAGCTCGCTCGCGCGCTGCGCCGTCGCCACCTCGCCGCTCCAGTTCGCCGGGTTCTCGTGGACGGGGACGCGCAGCACCGTGAAGCCCAGCTGCCCCTGGCCGTTGCCGAAGGCCGTCTCCCGCTGCGCGGCGGTCAGGTCGTCGATCCAGGCGGTGTGGTTCATGCCGCCGAAGCCCTGGATCGTCTGCCGTACCGCGGAGGGGTCGATGACCACTTCGGACTGTGCTGCCGCGGGCGTCGCGACCGCGAGCGCCGGCAGGGCGCCCACCGCGGGCAGTGCGCTCATCGCCAGGAACGACCTCCGGCTCAGCGATGCCGGCTTCGTGACCCTGGACTCGTTCCGCCGTAGCGTCATTGCTCTCCTCCTCTGCGCGACGGCGCCGATCCGCGTCGCCTCGATTCGTTTACATCGACATAGATCGATATGAGCAGTGTCGCAGAAACGATCGGCGAATACAAGGATTGTTTCGAAGATCAGTCCGGGGGCGGCGCGGTGCTGGCGCGGACCACCAGCGCGGTCGCCAGTTCGATGTGCGTCTGAGCGATCGTCTCGCCCTCGGCCAGGGCCAGGACCATGGCCGCGGCGGTGGCCCCCAGGTCGGCGAAGGGCTGCCGCACCGTCGTCAAGGACGGCCCGCACCACCGGGCGTGCGAGATGTCGTCGAAGCCGACCACGCTCAGGTCCTCGGGGATGCGGACGCCCGCCTGCCTGGCCGCCTCGTAGACGCCGAGCGCCTGGAGGTCGTTGCCGCACAGCACGGCAGTGGGAGGGGCGGGGAGCCGCAGGAGGTTCAGGCCGTGGCTGAAGCCGTCCTCGAAGGAGAAGCTCCCGGTGCGGACCAGGCGCTCGTCCAGCGGCGCCCCCTCGGCCCGCATCGCGCTCCGCGCGCCTTCCAGCCGCTGCCTCGCGCACAGCCGCTCCAGCGGCCCGGTGACCACCGCGATCCGCCGATGGCCGAGCTCGAGCAGGTGCCGGGCGGCGGCGATGCCGCCGTGCCGGTTGGCCGCGGACACCGTGGGGATCGGGTGCAGCGGCTCGCTGGGGGGATCCAGAGCCGCCAGCGGGATGCCGCTGGCGCTCAGCAGGCCGTGCTGCTCCGGCGTGAAGCCCATGCGCGCGACGATCACCCCGGTGGGGCGGCGGGCCAGCAGGTCGCGGGCCCAGCTGCGGCCCGCCGACTCCTCCTGGAGCACGTCCGTGAAGCCGACCGCCAGGCCGCGCTCGACGGCGACCCGCTTGACGCCGTGCATGATCTCCACCGCCAGGTACCCGTGCATGCCGTAGAAGACCACTTCGACGCACGCGGCCCGCGCGACCTTCTCGGGGCGCCGGTAGCCCTGCTCGCGCAGCAGCCGCTCCACCCGCCGCCGGGTCTCCGGCGCCACCCCCGCGCGTCCGTTGAGGACCTTCGACACCGTGGGAGGCGACACGCCGGCCATCCGGGCGATCGCCGCGACCGTCGCCTGGCCGGGCGGCCGCCGCCGGTTCGGCGCCTCGAACGCGCCCGAGTCCTCGGCCGGGACGGGACCGCGGCCCGGGGCCCTCCGGCGCCGCTCCTCGACCTCGGCGAGCAGCCGGTCCCGCACACGCTCGGCCTCGCGTTCCGCCTCCGGTCCGGCTGGCACCGTCTCCACGAGATGGCGCCGCTTCCCGGACTCCGGATCGAGGCCGAGGTACACCCTGACTCTGAGCGATCCGCTTGGGAGGCGCTCGATCTCACCGCGCGCCCGCCGCGGCCCGGTACCGGTCGTCATGGAGCCACGCTAGCAGCACCGCGTCTGGGGGCCGAAGCGAGATATGGCTCCACGAATGGCTCCACGCGATCGTTCGGCACCGCTTCCCGCGCGGCGGCGGCCTCCCGAGGGGCGGCGCGGGCGCTCGCGGTTCAGTCGCGCCGATCGCTCCTGGTGAAGATGTCGGCCAGCACCCGGAGCGCCATCACCGAGGCGACGAGCAGCAGCGAGAGGCCGAAGAACTGGTACAGGCCGATCTCCGCGGTCAGCTCGGGACCGCCTTCGATGCCTATGAGCATGACCGCCATCAGGCCGGACGCGGCGGCCAGCACCGTCAGCAGGATCTGATGCAGCCACGCCGTGATGACGCGGCGGTCCTCGGCCTTGGCGAACAGCCGCAGATTGGCGGAGAGCCGCCCCGACTCCGCCGCGTCCGCCAGGCGGTCGAGACGGCGCGGCAGTTTGCGCAGCACCGGCATCAGGTCCGTGAGCTCCTCCATGACCATCTCCTGGACGGCGCCGGGGCGCAGCCGCCGCTCGACGTGGCCCTCCCCGGCCGCGCGCGCCTCGGCGATGAGGTCGAAGTCCGGATCGATCGCCGTCAGGCAGCCCTCCAGGGTCGCCAGGGCCCGGAAGACCGCGGCGAGCTCGGGCGGGATGGTGATGCGGTGCTTCGCGATGATGCGGAACAGCTCGTTGAACATTCTGAGGTCGGGGGCCGCGCCGGGGGACAGATGGCGTGTCATGAACGAGCCCAGCGCCCGCTCGAGCGAGACCTGGTCGAGCTCGTCGGGGCGGGTCGAGACGCCGACGAGCGCGTCCGCCATGGCCGGGCCGTCCTGGCGGTCGACGGCCTGGAGGAGCGCCTCGAACGAGGCGCGCAGCTCCCGGTCGAGCCGGCCGACCGAGCCGTAGTCGATCAGTCCGATGCGCCCGTCGTCGAGCAGCATGAGGTTGCCCGGGTGCGGATCGGCGTGGAAGATGCCGTCGACCATGACCTCGTCGAGGATCTCCCGCAGCAGCGCCGCGGCGACGGCGCGGGGCTCCAGCCCGCGTTCGCCGAGCCCCTCCGCGGCCGACACGAGCGGGACGCCCGCCAGTCGCTCCATGACCAGGACCCGCTCGTCGGACAGGTCCGTGTGCGGCGTGGGGACGACGACCTCGGCGCGGCGCCGGGCGTGCGCGGCGGCGACCTGGGCGAGATTGCGGGCCTCGACGGTGAAGTCGACCTCCTCGCGCAGCGCTTCGGCGAAGCCGTCGGCGAGGCCGAGCACGTCCATGGACCGGCCCCAGGAGGTGTGCCGGTCGAGGGTGCGGGCCAGGCGGCGGATGATGTCGAGGTCCCGCTCGACGGTCTGCTCCGCGCCGGGGCGCCGGACCTTGACGACGACGGCCTCCCCTCCGCGCAGGACGGCGGTGTGGACCTGCGCGATCGACGCGGCGGCGACCGGTTCGGCGTCGAAGCGGGCGAACACCTCGTCGATCGGCGCGCCGATGGCGGCCTCGACCAGCGGGATCACGCTCGAACCGGGTATGGGGGCCGCCTGGTCCTGGAGTTTGGCGAACTCCGCGAGATAGACGGCGGGGAGCAGGTCGCGCCGGGTCGAGAGGATCTGGCCGAGTTTGACGAAGGTGACGCCGGCGTCGTCGAGGGCGCGGCGCAGCGCCCGCGCCATCTCGGCGTCCTGCCCGGCCTGGCGGCGGCCGCGCAGCAGGCCGATCAGGCCGTGCCTGCCGGCGATCGCCAGGATCTGGAGGTAGCGGCGGGTGCGCCTGATCCTCGCGCGCAGACCCTTGAACCACGTGCGCGCGGGCGGCACGGCCCCGGTGGGGACGACCGCCTCCCAGATCACCAGCATGATCATGGCGATCACCGGCGAGCAGACGAACACGAGCATCCACAGGGCGAAGACGCCCGGAAGCTCCTCGGGGGTCGGCTCGCGGTTCTTGTACGGGCTGAGCAGCGCCGGGATCAGTCCATACTGGATTCCCGTGTAACCGCAGACGCTGACGACGATCAGGCGCCACACGGTGTACCTGACATCAAGCAGCCGGGTCGCGACGTAGCCGACTGCGGCCGTGGTCACGGCGAGGGCGAAGAGCGAGAGGACCAGCTCGGTCATGGAGGTCGGCCTTTCAGCGGGCGAGACGATGATCGCCAGCACAGGCTACGCCGCTCCGTCCAAGCCCGAACGTCCGCGCGCCCGGCGTTCGCCCTAGGCGCCCAATACCAGGAACGCGCCTGCCACGGCGAGCAGCACGGCCGCGACGGCGACGGACAGCAGCAGTCGGCCTCCCGGTGCCGCGGGGGCCGGCCCACCCGCCCGCCGCGCGCGAAGCCACCGGCCCAGGCGGTCCGAGCGCCGTTCGGCCGCCGCCATCAGGATGCCCCCGGCGGCCAGGGCCGCGAACGGCAGCACGAGGCCGAGCCCGGGATGCGCGGCCGCCAGGAGACGGGAGGCCAGCACCGATCCGGCGGTGATCCCGAGCGCGGTTCGCCTCCAGGCCAGGTTGCTGCGCTCGGGTTGCAGCCCCCGGTCCCAGGGTCCGGGCGGCTCGGTCACCGCTCGGGACCGATCAGGACGGCGACGACGATGAGCGCGCCGGCGAGCATCACCGCGACGACGACCGGCAGTATCGAGACCGGCGAGGGGAGCGGACGGCCGGTGCGGACGGCGCGCTCGGACCGCGCCCACCCGATCCACGCCTGGACCGGCAGCGCGAAGCCGATCGCGATGAGCACGAGCGCGGCGATGAGCCTGAGCGTGTCATGCAACGGCGTCGCGAGCGCCTCCAATGCCACTCCCCCGGCGGTGAACGCCAGCGACGTGCGGATCCAGGCCAGGAAGGTGCGCTCGTTCGCCAGCGAGAACCGCGGATCGGGCTCCTCGCCGTCCTCGTACACATGGCGCGGAAACCGCCGCTCAGCCATCGGCCACCTCGAACGGAGAGCGCCGGTTCCTCTGCGGCGGGTGTGCGGGCATCGGTCGGTCGGCGTGCGAAACGTGCATGAGCGGATCGTAACGCCCGACGGGAGGCGCCCGCTTCGATCTCGGGCCGATCACGAGGCCTTACCGATCCTTGGTGTGAAAGCCCCGTGCTTTAGGGGTGGGGATGAAACGCCTCACCGCTATGCGGGGCATTGCTGCTGCTCGATGTACTGGCGGATGATCGACAGGGGCACGCCGCCGCAGGAGGCCGCGAAGTACGACGGGGAACAGAAGTGCCCGTGCATGATCGCACGGTTGACCCGACCGGTGAACTCATAGCAGAGTCTGCGCGCCGAGACGCCCTTGAGCGAGTTGACCAGCCGCGAGACCGACACCTTCGGCGGGTAGTGGACCAGTAGGTGCACATGGTCGCGCTCAGCGTTGAACCCCTTGAGCTCGGCCTCGAAGTTCTTGCGCATGACGCCCTCACAGTAGTCGAGCATGGCATCATCGAAGATGCCGCCCCCGGTACTTGGTCACAAAGACCAAATAGACATGCAAATCCGAAACCACATGCCTGCCAAGGCGGTACCGGTCATCATTAGCTATAAGGCCGATAGTAGGATATTTCTCATGCGGTTGCGCTACAACTATCGGGCCTACCCGGACGGGGGTCAGCGCCGTGCGCTGGCCCAGGCGTTCGGGTGCGCTCGGGTGGTGTGGAACGACTGCTTGAGCGCCCGCAGGGCCGCGCACGAGGCCGGGAAGACGTACGTGTCCTCGGCGGTGTTGTCGAAGACCTACATCACCGCCGCGAAGCAGACGCCCGAGCGGGCGTGGCTGGCCGAGGTGTCGGCCGTGGTGCTTCAGCAGTCCCTGCGTGACCTGGATACGGCCTACAAGGCGTTCTTCGACTCGGTCAAGGGACAACGCAAGGGTCCCAAGGTCGCGCCGCCTCGGTACAAATCGCGCAAGGACACCCGGCAGTCGATCCGGCTGGGCACCAACGCCTTCGCCATCCGCGACAACGGCCGCGTATACCTCGCCAAGATCGGCGAGGTGAAAGTCGCGTGGTCCAGGCAGATGCCCGCCGCGCCCTCGAGCGTGACCGTGGTCAAGGACGCCGCCGGGCGGTATTTCCTGTCATTCGTGGTCGAGACCGGCCCCGAGCCCCTGCCGGAGACCGGCGAGGAGACCGGCATCGACCTGGGACTGACCGCGTTCGCGGTCACCAGCTCGGGCAAGAAGATCGACAACCCGCGCTTCCTGCGCCGCTCCGAACGCAAACTCAAACGCCTCCAGCGCGCACTCTCCCGCAAGCAGCAAGGGTCAGCGAACCGGGCCAAGGCCCGTGCCGCCCTCGCCCGGCAGCACGCCAAGGTCGCCGACACCCGGCGCGACTGGCACCACCAGGTATCGACGCAGATCATCCGCGACAGCCAAGCGGTGTACGTCGAAGACCTCGCGGTGAACGGTCTCGCCCGGACCCGGCTGGCCAAGAGCATCCACGACGCCGGATGGTCGGCGTTCGTGAACATGCTCGAATACAAGGCCGCGCTCTACGGGCGGCACTTCGCGAAGGTCGACCGGTGGCTGCCGACCAGCCAGACGTGCTCGGCATGCGGCGTCAAGGACGGCCCTAAGCCGCTCAGCGTCCGCGAATGGACCTGCGCCGCGTGCGGGGCCGTCCACGACCGCGACATCAACGCCGCGAGAAACATCCTGGCCGCCGGGCAGGCGGACAGGTTAAACGCCTGTGGACCGCTGATAAGACCTGGGAAACCGGGCGCAGCGGGTTGAAGCAGGAACCCCGGCCTGAAGGCCAGGGAGGATGTCAAAGGCCCGTCTTGCCCTCCGGTCCCGGGCCCGACAGGGGGCCGGCCGCGGGCTGGTCGAGGTCGGTGTCGCGCATCTGCCGGATGCGGCGGAGCGTCCATCCGATGTGCTTCTCGATCGCGGTCGCCGCGGCGGCGGGGTCGCCGGCCGCCAGCACCTCGCGCAGCTCGGCGTGCTCGCTCCACGCCGAGGAGCGGAAGTCCTCGCGGTCGGTGCGCGCGTTGAGGAACATCGAGACCTGGCCGCGCAGCAGCTCCCAGGACCGGCGCAGTCGCGTGTGGTCGGCGGCCTCGTAGACGAGGTCGTGGAACTCCAGGTCGAGCGCGACGTGGTCGCCGCTCTCGTGCGGGCCGGTGAGCGCCTTCATGCGAGCGATGACCTCGTCCATGGCGGCGAGGGTCTCGGCGGTGATGCGCGCGGCGCACCGCTCCATGGCCAGCCGCTCGATGGCGAGGCGGAGCGAGTAGACCTCTTCGATGTCGTCGTAGGTCAGGGTGATCACGCGCGCCCCGCGGTGGCGCTGGAGCTCGATCAGCCCGTCGCGCTCGAGGATCGAGATGGCCTCGCGCACCGGGCCGCGGCTCACCGACATCGACTCGGCGAGCTCGGTCTCCTTGAGACGCTCGCCGGGGGCGAGGACGCCTCGGGTGATCATCTCCCGCAACCGATCGGCGACGAGCGTGGACATGGCCGGCGGCAGCGCCGGCCCGCTCAGGAAGTCTGACGTCGCCACGCCCATCCTCTCTTCGGCTCGTGTCCGGACCGCTCCGCGACCCGGGAGACCAGTGTATTCCGGTGCGCCGCCGCCGCTTCAGGCCCCGATCGCGCCTGTTCGGTTCGCGGGGAGGCGCACCGCTCCGCCCGGCGGAGCGAGGTCCACCTGTCCTCCGCCGGGCGAGAGCATGGGACCGACTCTAGCAGAAATCTGCAAATTGTTTCTTGTTGACAATGTGCAATCACTGGGATAGCGTCGCACCGTCGGCACGCGGGTGCCGCACCGACCACCCCGATGACCACGTCCCGGCCACGGCACCGGGTCGCGCAAGGAGGCGCGCCGAATGGTCCAGATCACCAGAAGACAACTCCTCGGAGCGGGGGCGGCGTTCTCCGCCGGCCCGCTCCTCACCGCCTGCAGCTCCCCCTTCGACGACACGACCGCGGCCGGCGGCAACGTGCTCGAGTTCGTCACCTTCTACACGGGGCCGGACGGCGCCGTGATGCAGGGGATCGTCGACGCCTACAACACGCAGTCGACCGGCGCGCAGATCCGCATGTCCGCGCCCGCCTACGGCGGCGACTACCTCACCAAGCTCGTGACCTCGTCCATCGCCGGCAACCCGCCGGCGATCATGGCCCTGCACAACAACGAGGTCGCGCCGCTGCGCCGCTTCCTCCACCCGCTCGACCTCGAGGCGATGGGCTTCGCCGAATCCGACTTCGTCGCGGGGACGCAGGACCTCGGCGTCGTCGACGGCGAGCGCCTCGGCGTCACCATGAGCACCGGCCCGCAGGCGATGGTCTACAACCGGCGGCTCTTCGAAGAGGCCGGACTCGACCCCGACGCGCCGCCGAGCGACGCCGCCGGATTCGTCGAGGCCGGCAGGGCGCTCCGAGACATCGGCGTCTGGGGCTTCATCCGCGAGCCCGCGACGTGGATGCCGTGGCTGACCATGAACTGGCAGAACGGCGGCGAACTCGTCGACGGCGACCGCGCCCTGTTCGACTCGGACCCCTCGATCGAGGCGATCGAGATGGAGCGGCGGTGGGTCCACGAGGACGGGATCTCGCCGGCCCAGCTGCTCGACGGCGTCCAGATGGGCCAGCAGTTCCGGGACGAGCAGGTCGGGATGATCTTCATCGGCCCGTGGGGACTGATCGACGTCGTGGGGGCGAACGAGGAGGACGGCAAGGACTTCGCGGTCGCGCCCGTCCCGGCGTTCTTCGACGTCGAACCGGCCGTCGCCGCCACCTCCCACGTCTACTGCATCCCGAAGCAGCGCACCGACGACGACTGGGTCCGCGCCGAGGCGACCGAGTTCATCGAATGGGTCGTCCGCGAAGGCAGCGTGACCTGGGCCGGCTCCCAGGCGCCTTCGTTCAACGGCGTCGACGCCGAGATCGCGGCGAGCGACGATCCCCTGATCACCGCGATGAGCACGTTCGTCGCCGAGCAGCCCCGCGCGCGCTTCCTGCCCTACGTGCCGCGCTGGAACCAGGCGTTCACGTACCTGACGAACGCGACCCAGTCGATCGTCTACCGCAACGAGGACCCGAAGGCGCTCATGACCGAGGCCGCCGAGCAGGCCACCGCCGCGATCCGGGGGGCCGCACGATGAGCGCGACGACCGAGAACCGGACGGCGGCCCCGCGCAGGGCCGCCCGCTCGCCGCGGCGCAGGCGGCTCACCAGGGTCGGCATCCTCTTCGCCGCCCCGTTCATGCTGCTGCTGCTGTTCCTGTGGGGCGTGCCCGTCGTCTCGGGCTTCTGGGTGAGCCTCACCGACACCAACATGGCCGAGGGCACCGGCGGCTTCGTCGGCTTCGACAACTACGCGAGCCTCGCGAGCGACCCCGACTTCCGGTCGGCGCTCGGGAACACGGCGCTGTTCGTCGTCCTCAACGTCCCCGTCCTGGTCGCGGTCGGCCTGCTCCTGGCGATGCTGCTCAACCAGCCGCTGGGCGGGCGGGGCGCGATCCGCGCGGCGTTCATCTCGCCGTACCTGCTGACGGGCGCCGCCGTCGCCATCATCTGGCAGACCGCGCTCAACCCGCTCGGCGGCAACCTCAACCAGATCCTCTCCACGGTCGGCCTGCCGGAGCAGGCGTGGCTGAGCACGCCGGGCGAGGCCATGGGCGCCGTCGTGCTCATCACCCTGTGGTGGCGCGTCGGCTTTCCCCTGCTGGTCCTGCTCGCGGCGCTCCAGGACATCCCCGCCCAGCTGTACGAGGCGGCGAAGATCGACGGCGCGAACGTGTTCCAGCGCTTCCGCCACGTCACCCTGCCCGCCATCGCGCCGGTGCTCATGCTCGTCGTGCTCCTGCGGCTCATCGACTCCTTCAAGGTCTTCGAGCAGGTCTACCTCGTCACCGAGGGCGGGCCCGCCGGTTCGACGCGCGTCGTCCTCCAGATGCTCTACGAGTCGGGCTTCCGCGACTTCCAGACCGGCTACGCCTCCGCCATCGGATGGACCCTGGCCGTCATCATCCTCATCGTCACCGTCGTCCAGCTCGCCCTCACCCGAAGGAGGGAGTCGTGATGAGCACCGCAGCTCAGACCGCGCCCCGCGCCACGTCGGACGCCGACGCCGGGAAGACCGGCGGACGCTCCCGCCTCAGCCCGTCCCGCCGCGCCAAGTACGCGGCCACGGCGTTCGGCGCCGTCTTCGCCGTGGGGTGGACCCTGCCGCTGCTGTGGGTCCTCATCGGGTCGTTCAACGCCGAGCGCCTGACGTCCGGGGCGGGCTTCGTCCCCTCGGACCCCAGCGGGGCCAACTGGTCCAAGCTCGTCCAGCCCGACGGCCGCGCCGTCAACGTCTTCGTCGCGTTCTTCAACAGCTCCGTCGTGGCGGTCGCCGCGACCCTCCTGGCGCTCGTCGTGTGCTCGATGATGGCCTACGCGCTCGCCCGCCTGCCGTTCCGCGGCAGCGCGCTCATCCTGAGCCTCATCGTCCTCGCGATGCTGATCCCCACCGAGGTGATCCTCGTGCCGCTGTTCCAGCAGTTCGCGGCGCTCGGGCTCCTGAACACCTACGGCGCGCTCATCATCCCGCACGTCGTGTCGCTGTTCGGCGTCGTCCTGCTGCGGCAGTTCATCGTGAACCTCCCGGTCGAGCTGACCGAGGCCGCGAAGATCGACGGCGCGAACGCCTGGCAGAACTACCGCTACATCGTGCTGCCGCTCATCCGGCCGGGCCTGGCCACCCTCGGCATCCTCGTGTTCCTCGCGGCGTGGAACGACTTCCTGTGGCCGCTCATCGCCACCAGCACACCCTCGATGCAGACGCTGCCGCTCGCCCTGATCACCTTCCGATCCGCTTACGGCGACAGCGAATACGGCGTGGTCATGGCCTCGACCATCCTCGCCATCACACCCCCGCTGCTCGTATTCCTCTTCGCCCAGCGATTCATCGTCGCGGGCATCAGCAACACCGGACTGAAAGGCTGACCATGGCGAACACGACGCGATCCACCGAGCACGCGGGGGCCAACCGGGCGCACCCGAAGGCGGCCCGGTCCGATCCGGACCCCCGGCACGTGCGCGGCGCCGAGGTGCGCATCGACGCCTCGTCGCCGCTCGGGGAGCTCGCGCCGATCTGGGCGAGCATGGGCTACGACGAGATCAACTACACGTACCGCCCGGACGGGAAGCGGCTGCTGCGGAGCATCGGCGAGTTCTCCCCGCGCCCGTTCCACGTGCGGCCCCACTACATGTTCTGCTCCGGCAGCGGCTGGGGGCAGCCGCACTGGGGCAACGGGAACGTCTACCACGAGGACGCCGACGGCAATCCCCACTACGACTTCACGCTGCTGGACCAGACCTACGACGCGATCGTCGGGGCGGGCCACCACGTGCTCGTCGAGCTCGGCTTCACCCCGAAGGACCTCGTGCCGGAGAAGGCGTACGACGTCTTCCCGGTGATCCCGAGCCCCACCGTCTACAGCGCCTACGAGCAGGGCCTGTGGTCGTTCCCGCCGAAGGACTACGGCAAGTGGGCCGGGCTGTGCGCCGCGACCGCCGAGCACGTCCTCGAACGCTACGGGGCCGAAGAGGTCTCGAACTGGGTGTGGGAGCTGTGGAACGAGCCCGACATCTTCTACTGGAGGGGCACGCCCGAGCAGTACTGCGAGCTGTACACCGTCACCGCCGAGGCGATCCGGAGCGTGCTCCCCCAGGCGCGCGTCGGCGGGCCCTCGGTCACCGGCGGCGACGACGGCGCGGGGTTCCTGCGCGGCTTCCTCGAGCACTGCTCGCGCACCGGGACGCCGCTCGACTACGTCTCCTTCCACACCAAGGGATCGGCGTTCACGCCGTGGCGGACCTACGGCCCGATGGGCGCCCCTCCCCCCGTGCGGGAGTCCCCTTCGGCGGTGAAGATGCTGTTCGAGGTCGACCGGCTGCTGTCGGTGATGGGCGAGTTCCCCGAGTACGCGGACCTGCCCGCGATCATCGACGAGTGCGACGCGGGCGTCCCGGCCCACCACAGCGCCTACGACAACCCGAACTTCCGCTTCCAGAACACCGAGTACTACCCGGTGTTCCAGGCCAAGCTCATGAAGAAGCTCCTCGACCTGTCCGGGCGCCACCGCGACAACATCGAGCAGGCCACGACGTGGTCGTTCTACTTCGAAGGCGAACGCTACTTCGAGGGCACGCGCTCGTGGACCACGCAGGGCGGCATCGAGAAGCCGCTCATGAACGCCTACCGGCTCTTCGCGAAGCTCGGCGAGCGGCGCATCGGCGCCGAGTCCGACGCCGCGTGGCCCATCGACGACCTGTCCGGGCGCGAGCACGGCATGCCCGAGGAGGTCGACGCCCTCGCGTCGATCGCCGAGGACGGGACCGTCGCGGCCCTGGTCTGGCGGCACGGCGACGACCAGTACGCCGCCGACGCCGAGACGGCCGCGACGGCGCTGGGCTTCACCGGGCTCGCGGCGCCCGCCTACACCGTCACCGAGTACCGGATCGACGCCGAGCACTCGAACGCCCACACGGTGTGGGAGGGGCTCGGCTCGCCGCAGGACCCGGACGCGGAGACCCTCGCGACGATCCACGCCCGGCAGGGCCTCGAGACCGTCGGCGAGCCGCGGCTCGTCGAGGCCTCGGAGGGGGGCCTGCGGTACGAGACGCGGCTGCCGCTGCCGTCGGTGTCGCTCGTCGTGCTGGAGCCCCGATGAGCGGGACCGCGGGCGGGCGGGAGGCGCTCCTGTTCATCGACGGGCGGTGGCGCGCGGCGGCGGGCGGCGCCTCGGACGAGCTCCGCGACCCCGCCACCGGCGAGGTCGTCGGATCGGTGGCGCGGGCCGGCGAGGCCGACGTCGACGAGGCCCTCGCCGCCGTCGACCGGGGCTTCGCGGCCTGGCGCCGGTCCGAGCCCGCCGAGCGCGCCCGCGTGCTCCGCGAGGCGGCGGCGATCCTGCGCTCGCGAGCCGAGGAGGTCGCCGGGGCCATCACCGCCGAGCAGGGGAAGCCGCTCGGCGAGGCCCGGTCCGAGGTCGAGCAGTCCGCCGGCTACTTCGACTGGTACGCGGGCGAGGCGACGCGCGAGCGCGGCCGGAGGTGGTCGAGCGGCGGACGCGAGTTCATCGTGGAGCGCCGCCCGATCGGCCCCGTCGCCGCCTTCTCTGCGTGGAACTTCCCCGCCTCGCTCCCGGCCCGGAAGATCGCCCCGGCGATCGCCGCCGGATGCGGGATCCTGGTCAAGCCCGCCGAGGAGGCGCCCGGCGCCGCGGCCGCGCTCGTCGAGGCCCTCGTCGACGCGGGTCTCCCGGGAGCCGTGATCGCCCTCGTCACCGGCGACGCACCGGCGATCGCCCGGCAGGTCATCGGCTCGCCGGTCATCCGGAAGATCACGCTGACCGGCTCGATACCGGTCGGCCGCGAGCTCGTGCGGCTGTCGGCGGAGCACCTCCAGCCGCTCAGCCTCGAGCTCGGCGGGCACGCGCCCGTGATCGTGCTGCCCGGCGCCGACGTGCCCGCGGTCGCCAGGGCGCTCGCGGGCGCGAAGTTCCGCAACGCCGGGCAGGTGTGCATCTCCCCCACCAGGTTCTTCGTGCCCGGCGAGGCCGCCGAGGAGTTCGCGGAGCATTTCGCCGCCGCGGCGGCGGCGCTCACCGTCGGGCCGGGCGACCGGGACGGCGTCGAGGTCGGACCGCTGGCGAACGAGCGCCGGCTCGAGGCCGTGTCGTCTCTTGTGGATGACCTCAGGGCGGGAGGCGCGCGGGTGCTCACCGGCGGGCGCCGCGTCGAGTCGCTGCCCGGATGGTTCTACGAGCCGACCGTCGTGATCGACGTCCACGAGGACGCGCGGATCCTCACCGAGGAGCCCTTCGGACCGATCGCGCCGGTGCTGCCGTACCGCTCGGTCGACGAGGCCGTGGCCAGGGCGAACGCCGTGGAGCAGGGGCTCGCCGCCTATGTCTTCGGGCCGGAGGGCGAGGCGCGCGACGTCGCCTCCCGCCTCGACGTCGGCATGATCGGCGTCAACGGCACCGCGCTGGCCGTCGCCGAGGCGCCGTTCGGCGGCGTCAAGTCCTCCGGATACGGCCGCGAGGGCGGCACCGAGGGCCTCGACGAGTACACCGTCGCCGTCTACACCCAAGTGGCGCCACGGGATCGGTGACCGCGCGGGGTGCTCGACGCCGCGGCTCCGCGTCAGCGGCGGGTGGCCGGCCGGCCGTGGCAGAATCAGCGGGTGCAGATCGGGATGCTCGGACCGTTCGAGGTCCGCCTGGACGACGGCGCCCTCGCCGACGTGCCGGGCGCCCGGCTGCGCGCGCTGCTGGCCGCCCTCGCGCTCGAGGCGGGCCGCGTGGTCCCCAAGGCGGCGCTCGTCGA
The DNA here is from genome assembly GCF_000427885.1 of Glycomyces tenuis DSM 44171. Classification (GTDB taxonomy): domain Bacteria; phylum Actinomycetota; class Actinomycetes; order Mycobacteriales; family Micromonosporaceae; genus Glycomyces; species Glycomyces tenuis. The sequence continues at coordinate 101,327 of NZ_ATYW01000014.1, read as the reverse complement.
CTGGATCTGGGGCGGGCATCCTCCTTCGGAAGCGGCGAACGCCTTGCATCGCTTGGTCTCCCGACTGCGGAAGGCACTGCCGGACGGCTCGGTCGAAGGCCGGGCGGACGGCTACCGGCTGGCGGTGGAGGCCGACGCCGTCGACGCTGTGCGCTTCGAGCGCCTCCTCAGGCGGGCAGGCGAGGAGGGGTCGCAGCGGGCGCGGCGGCTGCGCGAGGCCCTCGCCTTGTGGCGCGGTGCGGCCATGCAGGACATCGGCCTGGCCGACAGCGCCGCCTTCGACGCGGCGGTCACCCGGCTCGAACGGCTGCGGCTCCAGGCCGTCGAAGACCGGTTCGACGCGGAGATCGAGCTCGGCCGCGGCGCCGAGCTGGTCGCGGAGCTGAGCGATCTGGTGGCCGCGCACCCGGTGCGGGAGCGGCTCGTCGCCGCGCTGATGCGCGCCCTCGCCGCGGCCGGTCGCGACACCGAGGCGCTGCTGGTGTACCAGCGCACGAAAGAGGCCCTGGCCGAGGAGCTGGGCGCCGACCCCTCGCCGGAGCTGTCCGCATTGCACGTCGCGCTGCTGCGGGGCGAGTCGGGGCGGCGGGAGGAGCAGCGCAGGACCAACCTGCGCGAAGAGCTCACCAGCTTCATCGGCAAGGACGCCGACGTCGCCGCGGTCGCCGGCCTCGCCGCCGGGCACCGGCTCACCACCCTGATCGGGCCGGGCGGCGCGGGGAAGACCAGGCTGGCCACCGAGACGGCGCGCACCCTGCTCGGCGGGCTGCCGGACGGGGCCTGGCTGGTGGAGCTCGCCGCCGTCGGCGCGGACGGCGACGTGGCGCAGGCGGCGCTCGCCGGCCTCGGCCTGCGGGACGCGCTGCACGGCGAAGCGCCGAGCACGGGGCCCGAGGACCGGCTCGTCGCCGCGCTCCGCGACCGGGAGGCGCTGCTGGTCCTGGACAACTGCGAGCACGTGATCGAGTCGGCGGCGGCGGTCGCCCACCGGCTGCTCGGGGAGTGCCGGCGGCTGCGGATCCTGGCGACGAGCAGGGAACCGCTCGGCATCACCGGTGAGGCGCTGTGGCCGGTCGCGCCGCTGGCCCTCCCGGCGGAGGGCGCCGATTCCAGCGAGATCGAGTCGGCCCCGGCCGTCCGGCTGCTGCTGGACCGGGCGAGCGCGGTGCGGGGGGACCTCACGGCCGACGCTCGGACCTTGGCGACGATGGCCCGCGTCTGCCGGGCGCTGGACGGGATGCCGCTGGCGATCGAACTGGCCGCGGCCAGGCTGCGCACCATGTCCCTCGAGCAGCTCGCGGGCCGGCTCGACGACCGGTTCCGCCTGCTGACCGGCGGCAGCCGCACCGCGCTGCCGCGGCACCGGACGCTGCGCGCGATGGTCGACTGGAGCTGGGAGCTGCTCAGCGACGCCGAACGGACGGTCCTGCGCAGGCTCTCGGTGTTCGCGGGCGGGGCGAGCCTGGAAGCGGCCGAACGGGTCTGCTCCGGTGACGCCGTCGAACCGGGCCAGGTGCTCGAACTGCTCGGCTCGCTGACCGAGAAGTCGCTGCTCGTCGCCGAGGGCGACCGGGCACCGCGCTACCGGATGCTCGGCACGATCAAGGAGTACGCCGCGCAGCGCCTCGCGGAGGCCGGGGAGTCGGCATCGGCGCGCCGCGCGCACCTCGCCCACTTCACCGAGCTCGCCGAGACCGCGAACCCGCGGCTCCTCCGCGCCGAGCAATTGGCATGGCTCGCCGTGCTCTCCGCCGAGCACGACGACATCAGCGCCGCGATGCGCGGGGCGCTCGCGGCCGGCGAGGCGCAGGAGGCGATGCGGCTCGCGGCGGCCGCCGGCTTCTACTGGTGGCTCAGCGGACACCGGGCCGAGGGCAAGGAGCTGATCACCGCGGCCCTCGAGACCCCCGGCGAGGTCGACGACGAGACCCGGGCCATCGTGTACGGGAGCGCCGTGACGTTCGCCAGCGCCGGGCGGGGCTCCGACGAGAACCACGTGGCGGAGCTGATCCACCAGGCCTACCGCTTCGCCCAGTACAGCTGCTCCGGCAATCCCGTGCTGGCCGTGGCCGTTCCGCTGGAACGCATGCTGGAGGGGCCCGACGCGATCCTGCCCGCGTGGGAGTCGCTGCTGGACAACCCGGACCCGTGGGTGCGCGCGCTCGCGCTGCTGCACCTCGGCAAGTCGCGGATCATGCTCGGCCATCCCGGGCGGGACGCGGACGCGTACCTCGAGCGGGCGTTCACCGAGTTCCGGGCGCTCGGTGAACGGTTCGGGATCTCGTTCGCCCTGACCGAACTGGCGGACCGCATCGCCATGCGGGGCGAGTTCGCCGCCGCGTGCGAGTACTACGAGCAGGCGATCGAGGCCGTGACCGAGGTCGGGGCCGTCGAGGACGTCATCCGGATGCGGGCGCGGCAGGCCCAGCTGTACCGGCTGCTCGGCGACGAGGACGCGAGCGAGGCCGCGATGGCCGAGGCGCAGCGGCGCGCCTCGGGGGTCACCTGGCCGGAGGCGCTCTCGGAGCTGGCGCTGTCGAAGGCGGAGCTCGCCCGCTGGCGCGGCGACACCGAGGAGGCCCGCAGGCAGCTCGACCTCGCGACGAGCGTGCTGGGCGACAAGGCCGACAACCTCCTGGCGCTGCTGCACATCCTGCGGAGCGCCCTCACCGATGATCTCGACGAGGCCCGTGAGCACTGCGCGGCGGCCTACCGAGCGGCCGTCGAACTGGGGTACGCGCCCATGATCGCGGGGATGCTCGTCGGCGTCGCGGACCTGGCACTGCGCCGCGACCGGCCCGAGCAGGCCGCGCGGCTGCTCGCCGCGAGCGACGCCGTGCGCGGCCTGCCGGACCGCTCCCTGCCGGACGCGGCACGGATCGAGCGGGAAGCGCGGAGCCGCCTCGGCGACGAAGCGTTCGCCGAGGCGGCTCGGGGTGTTGACGGAGCAGGCTGGGATCAGCTGGTCGCGGTCACGCTCGCTTCTTGAACGTGGCGTTCGCCCACAGGTAACCGACGAGCGCGATGCCGACGCACCAGGTGATCGCGATGATCGCGTCGGTGCCGTCCGGTGCCCCGGCGAGCAGCCCGCGCAGCGTCTCGATGATCGGCGTCATGGGCTGGTACTCGGCGAACTGCCGCAGGCCCGGTCCCATCGTCTCGGCCGGGACGATCGCGCTGCTGAAGAACGGCAGCATGACCAGCGGCACGCTCGCCATGCCGGCCGTCTCGGGCGTCTTCGCCGCCATCCCCATGGCGACCGTCATCCAGCCGGCCGCGACGCCGAGCAGGACCACCATGCCGGCCACACCGAGCCAGTCGGCCGCGCCGGCCGCGGGCTCGAGCCCCAGCAGGAAGGCCACGCCGAGCAGGACCGCGACGGCGACCAGGTTGGTCAGCACGCTGGCGATGAGGTGACCGGTCAGCACCGCGCTGCGGGAGACGTCCATGACCTTGAAGCGGTTGATGATGCCCTTGGTCATGTCGGAGTTCACCGCGAGCGCGACGCTCGACAGCCCGTAGCAGACGGCCAGCCCCAACAGTCCGGGCGTCGCGTAGTCGATGTAATCGACGCCGACGTCGAAGGCGTCGCCCATCATGTAGACGAACATCAGCATGATGATGACCGGCATCAGGATGCCGTTGAACACCGAGAACGGGTTCCGGGTGACGTGCTTGACATTGCGGCGGAACATCACCATCGCATGGGATTTCATTTCGCCTCCACCTCCGCGGTGTGGCCCGTCAGGGCGAGGAAGACGTCGTCGAGGTCGGGTGTGTGAACGGAGAACTCCTCGGCGCTGAGGGAGTACTCGTCGAGCCTGTCGAGCAGGGCCCGCAGGGATCGCGTGCCGCCGTCGCCGGCGACCCGCAGGGTCAGCGCCTCGTCGTCGCGTGCGGAGTCGGCGAGGACCCGCGCGGCCGCGTCGAGTTCGGCGGCGGTGGTGAAGCGAAGCCGGACGTGGGTCCCGGGGATCTGGCGTTTGAGCTCGTCGGGCGTGCCCTGGGCGACCAGGCGGCCCTGGTCGAGCACCGCGACCCGGTCGGCGAGCTGGTCGGCCTCCTCGAGGTACTGGGTGGTGAGGAAGACCGTGGTGCCCTCGGCGACCAGCTCGCGGATGATCGACCACATCGTGCGGCGGCTGCGCGGGTCCAGGCCGGTCGTCGGCTCGTCCAGGAAGATGATCCGCGGCTCGCCGACCAGCGTCATCGCCAGGTCGAGCTTGCGGCGCATGCCGCCGGAGTAGGTCGAGGCGGGCTTCTTCGCCGACTCGGTCAGCTCGAAGCGCTCCAGCAGTTCGGTGACGATCCGCTTGCCCTCTTTGGCGGACACCGGGCTCAGGTCCACCATCAGCTGGAGGTTCTCCTGCCCGGTCAGCAGCTCGTCCACGGCCGCGAACTGGCCGGTGACGCCGATCGCCGCACGCACCGCCTTCGCCTCGGTCGCGACGTCGTGCCCGGCGACGCGCGCCGTGCCGCCGTCGGCCTTCATCAAGGTGGTCAGCACGTTGACCGTCGTCGTCTTGCCGGCCCCGTTGGGGCCGAGGAGGGAGAAGACGGTGCCCTCGCGGACATCGAGATCGATGCCGTCGAGCACGGTCTTGTCCCCGAATGCCTTGCGCAGTCCTGAGACCGCGATCGCTGAATCTGTCATGCGATCGAGTGTCGGCGCCCGAACTGACACCGCCCTGACATGCCGCTGACACGGCCGCTGACACGGTGCCGCGGCGGCCCCGGCGCGGTCAGGTGCGGCGGCGCCCGCCGCGCAGCGAGGCCCGGACCCGCCCGAGCGCGACCGCGGCGATGCCGCGCGGACCCAGCGCCCGCGCCCCTTCCAGGGGGCTCCAGTAGTCGCGCCAGGTGAGGATCTCGCCGTCGGCGACGCGCAGCAGCTGCACGTACGGCATCGAGTAGGGCTTGCCGGTGCTCACCACCGTCCCCCGGGCCACATACTCGGCGATGACGACGTCGGGGTCGGCGGTCTCGTGGACGGTCAGATCGCCGAAGCCCTCCAGGACCATCGGCGTCGAGGTGATCGAGGTCAGGTACCGCCGGATCGCCTCCCGGCCCTTGAGGAGACGGGGCACCCCCGGCGGCGCGAACGGGAGCTCGTGGGTGCCGTCCTCGGCGAACATGTCCGCGAAGGCGTTCAGGTCCTTGCGCAAGAACAGCTCCTGGGCCCTCGCCAGCACCTCGCGGGGACCGGCGTGCTCTGCCTGCGGTGACATGGGATGCGCTCCTTCGAAATTTCAGTCTACAACTGTTGACTGAACCGAGCATAGCCCGCAGGGCGGATCGAGTCAACACCTGTAGACTGAAGTGCATGGAATCCGACGCCCCGAGCTCCCGGTCCGAACGTCGACGGCGGACCGAGCGGCGGATCCTGGCCGCCGCCGGGCGGCTGTTCGCCGAGCGCGGCTATGAGAAGACGACCATCAGGGCCGTCGCCGCCGAGGCCGAGACCGATCCGGGACTGGTCATGCGCTACTTCGGCTCCAAGGACGCGCTCTTCGCCCGCGTCACCGAGATCGAACCGGACGAGCCGCCCCAGGGCGGCCCCGACGAGATCGCCGAAGTGCTGCTACGCTCCCTCGGCGACAAGCTCCGCACCCGGCAGACGGGCACCGAGGCGATGCTCCGCTCGATGCTCACCCACCCGGCCGCCGCCGAGGAGATCCGGGCGACCCTGGCCGAGCAGCAGCACCGGATCGCCGAGGCCATCCCCGGCGACGAGGGCCACCTGCGGGCGGCACTCATCGGCGCGGCCACCCTCGGGACCGTCCTCGGACGGGACCTGCTGCGCCTGGAGGGGCTGAGCGGCGCCGATCCCGACCGCATCCTGAGCGTGCTCCGCCCGGCGTTCCACGCGCTCGCGCACGGCGAGGCCGAACAGGAGTGACCGGCCGACCGGGGCCGGAACTTCGCAAAGAAAAGTTTGCAAAATTTATTTTGCAATGTTAGCTTGAGGGCTATGGAGAACGCCGACGTCAAACGCGTCACCGACGCGGCCACCCTCAAGGCCGTCGCCCATCCCCTGCGGGGCAAGCTCCTCGGATCGCTGCGGGTGGACGGGCCCGCCACCGCGAGCGAGCTGGCGCGCAGGTTCGACGAGAGCTCCGGGGCCACCAGCTACCACCTCCGGGTGCTCGCCGCCTTCGGCTTCATCGAGGAGGACCCCGAGCAGCCCAACGCCCGCGATCGGCGCTGGCGCGCCATGCACCGCTTCACCTCCTGGAACGACCGGGACTTCGACCACGATCCGGCGGGGGCCGAGGCCGCCCGGTTCCTGCGGCGCGCCCAGCACGGCTCGGTCGTCGAGGCCAGTGAGCGGTGGGAGTCGCAGATGGACAAGTGGAGCGACGAGTGGGCCGCCGCCTTCGGCCACAGAGACCTGCACTACCGGCTCACCGCCGCATCGCTGAGGGAGCTCAAGGACCGCGCCGCGGCGCTCATCGACGAGTACGCCGGCCGCGACGACGACGCCGAGGGAGCCCAGGACGTGGTCGTCTTCCTCTCGGCCTTCCCCCGGCCGCAGGGCGAGAGCTGAATGGACGCCGACGCGCTCCTCGCCTCGCTGCGCCGCCGCTTCGTCCTCATCACGGCCCTGAACTGGCTGCCCAACGGCATCGGCATGGCCGTGCTGATCGTGCTCATGGACTCGCGCGGCCTCCCGCTGGGCGTCACCGGCCTGATAGTGGCGCTCTACAGCCTGACCACCGTGCTGCTCGAGCTGCCGACCGGCGGCCTGGCCGACGTCATCTCGCGCCGCGGCGTCCTGGCGGTCTCGGCCGGGCTGGGCTCGCTCGCCTTCTGCGGCCTGGCCGTGGCGGCGAGCGCCTGGCAGTTCGGGGTCCTGTACGTGCTGCTCGGCATGGCGCGGGCACTGTCGAGCGGGCCCGCCGAGGCCTGGTACGTCGACTCGGTCAAGGCCGTGCGCCCGCACGCCGACATCCGCAAAGGGCTCGCCGCCTCCCAGACCGCGGGCGCGGTCAGCCTGGGGGCCGGGACGATCGGCGGCGGGGCGCTCGCGCTGGCGCCCGTCTTCCCCGACAGCGGCGCGGTGACCGCGCTGTCGGCGCCGATGCTGCTGTCGGCCCTGCTGAACGTCGTGCTGCTCATCGTGGTCGTCACCGGCATGCGCGAGACGGCGCGCCCGTCGGACGGGGGCGGCTTCGGCGCGCTGCTGGCCGGAGTGCCGCGCACGATCGCCTCCGGCGCCGCCCTGGGCGTGCGTGACCGGGCCCTGGGGCGGCTGCTGACGACCGCCCTGCCGATCGGCATAGCGGTGTCCAGTGTGGAACTGCTGACCCCGGGGCGCCTGCTGGACGTCACCGGTGATTCGGGCGCCTCGGCCGGCGCCTACGGCGTGATCACCGCGATCGGCTTCGCCGCCAACGCCGTCGGATCGGCCGCGAGCGGCCTCCTGGCCTCGCTCCTGGGCGGCGGCGGCGCCAGGACGGCGGTGGCGGGCACACTGGTCTCGGCCCTCGGCCTGGTGGCGCTGTTCACGACCGGGAGCCTGGAGGGCACCGCCGCCGTCGCCGCCGCCGCGGGCGGCTACGCGCTGATGTTCCTCGGCCTCGGGCTGCGCGGGCCGGTCCACGCGGAGCTGACCCACCATCGGGTCGATTCGGGCCGGCGGGCGACCGTCATCTCGGTCCAGTCGCTGCTCATGCAGGGCGGCGGCAGTCTCGCCGCCCTCACGCTGCCGCTGCTCGCCGGGGCCTGGTCGATACCGGGCGCCTGGCTGGTCGCGGGCCTGATCCTCGCAGCCTCGGCCGCCCTGTATCTCGGGGCCGGCACTCCCCCGTTCGCGGGCCGCCGCGCACCGGATCGCGTCGTCGAGCAGGGCACTGCCGAACCGAGCGCCGCCGCGGGCCATGCCGCGCGAGCAGCGCTTCCCCGCCCGCCGCGGTGATCCGAACCGCGGCTCGGCGGTGCGTGCCGCCGAGCCGCGGTTCGGATCGTCGGTCTCGTCCTAGCACCGCTTCCAGGCGAGGTGGAACACGGTCTCGACGTCGCCGCGGGTCGAGTCCATCGTCATGAAGCTCTTCTGGCCGGGGTCGTCGCCCGCGCCCACCCGGAGCTCGGCGTTGATGTTGAAGTTCCGCTGCTCGCCGCACGGCTTGTAGACCAGTCCGGCGGCCCGGTCGGTGAACTGCCAGTCACCGTTGTAGGGGGCGTTCAACTCGTGCTCGGAGCCGACGGTCACCGAGCTTCCGCTGAAGTAGTAGCTCGCCTTCTGCATGCCGGTGGCACCGGGCTCGAGGTGCGCGAAGCCGCGGTAGTCGGCCCTCGCGATCGCGTAGGTGAATCCGGCGGGGACGTCCACGGCCAGGTTGATCTGGCAGTTCTTGCGGGAGTCGACGACGTCGGTGCCGCCCCCGGCCTCCGCCTGGAATCTGTTGTAGCTCACCGAGAACGACGTGTTGTCCCTGCTGACCGAGACGTCGGCGGTGCCCTGCGGGCAGCCGGAGCCGTTGACGGTGACGACGTCCACGGTGATCCTGTTCTCGGGGGCGGCGGCGAGCTCGGTGTCCGCCTGCGCGGCGGGACTGGCCAGCATCATGGCCGCGGCCAATGCGGCCACCCCGGCGAACAGCGGTATCTTTCTGACGACTTTCATGTGCATCACTTTCTGGGCTAAGGGGAATCGGTGACGACTGCTCCACTGCGGTACAGGGATCGGAGCTGAGCGCACTGCTGTTCTCCAGGTCTGGAAGCGCTCCCATTTGCCTTACAGAAATGGATCGGGAACCGGTCTGTCGGGCATATTTAATCGGTACATTTAGGTATATCTATAAAGAACGAACTAGTCAAGGAGTACCGGACATTCACATTAGATTGATGATGAAGGTGAGAAAGTGCACAGTGCAGGCCTATTGCTCAATTGAGCGCCTCACGGACTGCTGGGGCACCAGATCCTCTGTGGCGTGAATGAGGAGTCGCGGCGACCGCCCGGACGGACGCCGGGCGGTCGCCTTGCTCAGGCGGGCCCGGATTCGGCCTCGAGGACGCCGCGCACCGCCGCCGCCAGTTCGGGGGCGGCCTCCGCGTCCGCGTCGGCGACGCCCACGCCGTAGCGGAACCGCACGGTCGCCCCGGCGGGCACGGTGAACTCCTCGCTGAAGAACGGCGCCGGATTGAGGGCGGCGAACTCCTCTGAGCGGGCGAACCACCGCGGCGGGTGCCGCGGGTTCTCGTGGTGGTCGACCATGAGCACCAGCGAGGCGGCGTCGTCCTCGTCGTGGCGCCCGGCGAAGGCCATCCACTCGTGGTGCTGCCCGCGCAGCTCGCTGCCGGGCCCGGAGGACGCCGCCGTGACCAGGGTGCCGTCGGTGAACGAGCGGGGGCCGCGCCAGAACAGCCCGCCGTAGCCGGCGTTCTCGCGGCCCCGTGTGGTCGGCGAGCCGATGGCGATGTCGCGCCCGGACACGTTCGTCATCGCGGTGTCGAAGCGCAGGGCCCAGGCCTGGGGCGAGAGCAGGCTCGCGGCGATGGCGCGGCGCTCGGTGAACCAGCGCTCGCCGCCCTGGGTGATCCATTCGAGGTCGTGCGCGAAGACCACCCGCTCGCCGTCGGCATCGAGTTCGGCGATCTCCCGGTGCAGTTGCGTGCCGTTGTTGTCGAGCTGCACGTAGTGCCTGCCGTGGACGTAGGTGGGCCCGCCCCAGAAGTTCTCGTCCTGCACCACCGGCAGGGACCAGGCGATGCCCTTGTGCCACACGTGGTCCCAGGGCCGGAACAGGCTCACCGGGCGCCCCGAGCGGGTGAACAGGGGGCTCAGGTACGGCTTCGGCGACTCCAGCAGGGGCGTGTCGGGGCGGTAGACGTAGCGCAGCAGCGCCGTCCCGCCGTCGTGGACGGTCAGGGACGAGCCGATGTCGTGGCGGGCTTGGAGACCGCTCATGCGATGGCTTCCTTTCGGGACTGGGCCCACGGGACGGCGCCGCCGTCCATGCCGCGGGCGAACGGGTCGTCGCCGGCGATCTCGCCGGCCGCGACGGGACGGCCGCGGAAGGCCGAGGCGTACGTGGCGGCGGCGAACTCGAGCGTGCGGCGGGCGTCGGCGAGCGAGACGCCCGCCTCGGTCCCGGCCTCGAAGGCGTCGAGGATCGCCTCGATCTGGAGGCGGTGGCCGCTGGGCGGCGCTGCGGCGTCGGCGGCCCACAGCTCGGCCAGGTGCCCGTGGCCGGGGGCCGGGGTGAAGCGCCAGTGCTCGTCGGTGTAGCCGTAGAGGTGCTCCACCTCTACGGTGGCGTGCTCGAAGTCGAAGCGGAGCCTGGAGGTCTCGCGGGGCGAGACCACCGAGTTGACGACGGTGGCGAGGCTGCCGTTCGCGAAGCGGGCCAAGGCCATCGAGACGTCCTCGGTGTCGGTGGGCCGCGAGAGCCGCCCGGCGGCGGCCCGGACCTCGGCCCAGGGCCCGAGAACCGAGAGCAGCAGATCGAACTGGTGGATGCCGTGGCCCATCGTGGGGCCGCCGCCCTCGGCGTCCCAGCTGCCGCGCCAGGGCGCGGCGAAGTAGTCGTCGTCGCGGTACCAGAGGGTCTCGCAGACCGCCAGGAGCGGGCGGCCGAGCGCGCCCGCCCGGAGCAGCCGGCGCAGGCGGACGGCGGCGGCGCCGTAGCGGTGCTGGAAGACCGTGAGCACCGGGGTGCCGGTGGCCTCCTGCACCTTCGCCAGCTCGTCCATCTCGGACAGGCTGAGCGCCGTGGGCTTCTCGACCAGCGCCGGCACGCCCGCGCGCATCGCCGCGATCGCCAGCGGCGCATGGGCCTTCGGCGGGGTGCACACGTGGACCAGGTCGAGCCGCTCGTTCGCGAACAGTGCCTCGGCCCCGCCGTAGACCGCCGGCACCGAGTGCCGCTCGGCGAAGGCGGCGGCCCGGTCGGGGTCGAGTTCGGCCACGGCGACCAGTTCGGCCCGGTCGCCGAGCTCGGCGAGCGACTGCGCGTGCCGGTTGGCGATCCCGCCGGTGCCGACGATGGCGGCGCGGTATCTGGGACGTTCCATGCGGTGGTGTGCTCCTGTTCTCCGCAGTGTCATTTCGTGGCGTCGATCTCGCCTTGAAGTTCGTCGATGAGCGCCTCGGCGGCCTCGTCCGGCGCGGTCTCTCCGAAGTAGACCTCCTGGCCGATGCGCGTTATCAGCGGGTTGACATTGCTGCCGCCGTTGGGGGTCACGATGAGCGGATCGCCGGGGACGACGGCCTCGAGGTAGTCGACGGCGATCCGGTCGCTCTCGTCGAACTGGGGGGTGAGGTATTCGAGGATCTCGGTGTTGGCCGGGACCCCGCGCTCGGTGCCGAGGACGTCCGCGGCGGCCTCGCTGTTGACGAGGAAGTCCACGAGCAGCGAGGACTCGGCCGGGTGCTCCGAGCCGGCCGAGACCGCCCAGTACATCGAGGGCTTGATGAAGTTCCCCGGCATCCCGTCGTGCTGCGGCATCTGGAGGAGCCGCATGTCGGCGCCGCTGCCTCTGCGCAGGGCGCTGATCTGGGTGTTGTGGATCAGGCCGAAGGCGGTCCGGCCGGTGGCGAGCCTGCCGCCTTCGACGCCGACGCCGGTGTCCTCGACCATCTGCTGCGGGGTGCCGGACGCGCCGGACTCGATCATGCCGATGTAGTACTCCCACAACTCCACCAGGAGGTCCGGGTCGAGGGTCACGTCGCCGTTCTCGCCGAACAGCTCGTTGCCCCGCTGGCGGACCCAGTAGCGGACGGAGGCGACGTCGACGCCGCCGGTGATGCCGGAACCGGTGATGTCGCCGCCGCCGCGCTCGGTGAGCTCGAGGGCGATCGCGGCGTAGTCGTCCCAGGTCCAGGTGGTGTCGTCGGGCATGTCCATGCCGTACTGCGCGAGCATGTCCGCGTTGACGGCGAGCGCGATCACCCCCGAGCCGATCGGCAGCGCGAACTGGCCGCCCTCGGCCTGCCCGGTCACCAGGAGGTCCTCCTCGATCCTGGAGAGGTCGAGGAACCCGGCGGCCTCGGCCTCGTTCAGGTCCACGAGCGCCCCGCGGGCCGAGTAGGACTTGAAGTACTGCTCGTCCATCTGGATGACGTCCGGCGCGTCGTTCGCGGCGAAGGTGGTCGCCAGGCCGTCCCAGTACGCGCCGAACTCCTTGTACTCCCCGCGGACGGTGATGTTCGGGTGCTCGGCCTCGAAGGCCGCGACGGCCTCGTTGGTCTGCTGTGTGCGCAGGTCGGAGCCCCACCAGGAGAGCCGGAGCTCCACCGGTTCGTCGCTGAGCACCATCTCGCCGCCGCGTCCGAAGCCGCAGGAGGCCAGGAGCGGCGCCGAGGCGGCGCCGAGCAGGCCGGCCTTGGCGAGGGCGCGGCGCGAGCAGGGGTCGGTCGATCGCATCGTTGCGGTCCTTTCCGGTCTCGGGCGTGTCATTTGCCGCCGGTGGTGGCGATGCCGCGCAGGAGGAATCGCTGGCCGAACAGGAAGACCAGGAACACCGGCAGCAGGGAGACGGTGCTCATCGCGAAGGTCGCGCCCCAGTTGGTGCCCGCCTGCGCGTCCACGAAGGCGCGCAGCGCCAGCGGCACGGTGTGCATGTCGGGGTCGATGAGGTAGATGAGCTGGGAGAAGAAGTCGTTCCACGTCCAGATGAAGGTGAAGATCGCGGTGGTCGCCAGGGCCGGCACCATGAGCGGCAGCACGATCCTGAGGTAGATGCGCGGGTGCCCGGCGCCGTCGATGCGGGCGGCCTCGTCCAGCTCCCGCGGGATGCCGCGGATGAACTGCACCATCAGGAACACGAAGAACGCGTCTGTGGCGAGGAACTTGGGGACTATGAGCGGCAGGAAGGTGTTCACCCAGCCGAACTCGGAGAACAGCACGTACTGCGGCACGATGATGACGTGGATCGGCAGCATGAGCGTCAGCAGCATGACGGCGAACCACCAGCGGCGGCCGGTGAACTCGAGGCGGGCGAAGCCGTAGGCGGCCATGGAGCAGGCGATGAGGTTGCCGATGATCGCGCCGAGCACCACGATCGCCGAGTTCACCATGAAGTAGCCGAAGGGGTGCTCGAAGGCGTTCCAGCCCGCCTCGTAGTTGCCGGTCTCCAGCTCGGCGAGGATGAGGCCGGGGCTGCGGAAGATCTCGTCGTTCGGTCGCAGCGAGCTGACGACCATCCACAGCACGGGGTAGAGCATGACGCCGGCGCAGGCTACGAGCAGGAGGTGCTTGCAGAACGCGCGGACGCGGCCTCGGCTGCGGCGGACGGGGCGGACGGCGGACTCGCGCCGCGGCGCGGCGGTCCTGGTGAGCGTGTCAGTCATCGTAGTAGACCCAATACTTCGAGGCCCAGAAGTTGATCGCGGTGAAGGCGCCGATGATGACCAGCAGCAGCCAGGCCAGGGCCGAGGCGTAGCCCATGTCGAAGTTCCCGAATCCGCGCTGGTAGAGGAACAGCGAGAAGAACAGCGTGGAGTCGACAGGGCCGCCGGTGCCGCCGGAGACGATGAACGCCTGGGTGAACGACTGGAAGGCGTTGATGATCTGGAGGACGAGGTTGAAGAAGATGATCGGAGTGAGCAGCGGCAGCGTCACGCTCGCGAAGCGCCGCAGGGGGCTCGCGCCGTCGACGGCGGCGGCCTCGTAATACATGGCGGGGATCTGCCGCAGGCCCGCCAGGAAGATGACCATCGGCGAGCCGAAGGTCCACACGTTGAGGGTGATGAGGGTGGACAGCGCGGTTTCGGGGTCGGAGATCCAGCCGCGGCCCTCGATGCCGAAGAGCCCGAGGCCCTCGTTGAACAGGCCCTCGGTGCCGAAGACGGTGCGCCACAGGACCGCGATGGCGACGCTCGCGCCGAGGAGCGAGGGCAGGTAGAACACCGAGCGGTAGAAGGCGAGCCCGCGGACGCCGCGGTCGAGGAGGACGGCCAGCGCGAGGGCGAGGCCGAGCTGGAGGGGCACCGAGACCAGCACGTAGGTGAAGGTGACCCCGAGCGATGAGTGCAGGCGCTCGTCGGTGAGCATCCGCTCGAAGTTGCCGAGGCCGGTGAACTCGGGCGGCTGCAGCAGGTTGTAGTCGGTGAAGCTCAGGTAGAACGAGGCGGCCATGGGCCCGAGCGTGACGGCGAACAGGCCGAGGAACCACGGGAGCAGGAACCAGAACGCGGCCTTGTTCTCGGGTTTGGCCTTGGCGCGGTCGCCGCGGAGGCCGCGCAGTTCGGCGGTGGCGGTCATGGCGACGACCTGCGCCGGGGGGTGCGGGGGTGAGCGGGCATCGACACTCCTTCGGATCGACGTTTAGTGATCGTTCACTATTGCGATTCCGCTCAAACTAGTGAACGTTCCACCAGATGTCAACACCCGCGGCGAACCGGACCGCGCGTCAGAACGTGCGCGCCACCGCGGTCGACTCGCGCCAGATCACCTCGTTGAGGGGCCGCGACGGCGGCGCCAGCTCGACGCCGGAGAGCGCCTCGACCAGGCGGATCATGGCGCGGCGGCCGAGCCCTTGCAGGTCCACGTGGACCGTGGTGAGCGAGGGCGGGATGTACCTGGCGATCTCGAGGTCGTCCCAGCCGGTGACGCTGAGGTCCCGCGGGACCTCCAGGCCGCGGTTCCGCGCCCCGCGCAGGACCCCGGCCGCGATCCCGTCACTGGCGGCGACCACGGCGGTGGGCAGCCGCCCTGCCGGGAGCGAGCGCATGGCCTCGACGCCGTGCTCCGCGCTGTAGTCGCCGTCGTGGACGCCCACCGATTCAAGGCCGAAGCGCTCGACGGCGTCCAGGTAGGCGGCCCGCCTGGCCCGGGCCGAGGCGAACTCGAGGTTCCCCGCGACGTGGAACAGGCGCCGGTGGCCGAGCACGGCCAGGCCCTCCACCAGCTCGTACACCGGCGCGGCGTCGGACAGCTCGCCGAGGCTGCGCATCCGGTCGTCGAAGTCGGCGGAGACGACGATCGCGGCGTCCCCGTCGATGCGCTCCTCGACCGAGGGCAGGATCGGGGCCAGTGCCAGGATGCCCTCGACGTGCCCGGAGTCGGCCAGTTCGAGCAGCCGGGCCGTGCGCTCCTCGGCGCCGCCCTCGGGGGCCACGACCTCGACGGTGAAGCCGGCCTCGTGGGCCGCGCCGGCCGCGCCGTGGAGCATGGGCGCGGGGTTGTTCACCATGTTCGGCATGAGCACCGCGAGGCGCCCGGTCCGCTTGGTGCGCATGGACCTCGCCAGCAGGTTCGGCCGGTAGTCCAGCTCGCGGACGGCGGCGTCGATGCGTTCGAGGGTGCCGGGTTTGAGCCCCTCGCGCGAGCGCAGGTAGCGGGAGACGGTCTGGTGCGACACCCCGGCGAGGCGCGCGACCTCCCGGATGGTCGGCCGCCGCCGGCCGTTCGAGCGTTCGGTCATCGACCGGTCTCCCTTCTCGACTGGAGTCCATCTTGACATAAGGATGAACGTTCACTATGTTGACCGTCGAGCCGGGGAGCCGATTCGGCTCGGCGGCCGTCCCCGGACGGCGTCGAAACGGGCGCGATCCGGACATCCGGGAGGATCGAGGCCGCGTCCGATGCGGCACCGCGCCCCCGCGCCAGGTCGACGGTCTCCGGACCGCGACGCGACGATTCACGGAGCACAAGAGGAGACCTTGGAGTGACGCAGCGAGGCACCACCGCGCCGGGCGGCATCCCGCGACCGGAGTACCCACGTCCGTCGATGGTCCGCCCCGACTGGCTGAACCTGAACGGCCCGTGGGAGTTCGAGATCGACCGGGCGGACACCGGCATCGAACGCGGGCTGCGCGAGCGCCCGCTGGAGGGGACGATCACCGTCCCCTTCGCGCCCGAGTCGGCGCTGTCCGGCGTGGAGGACACCGACTTCCTGCACGCCGTGTGGTACCGGCGCGAGCTGACCGTCCCCGAGTCGTGGGCGGGACGGCGCACGCTGCTGCACTTCGGCGCCGTCGACCACGACGCCACGGTCTGGGTGAACGGCCGGGAGCACGGCCGCCACCGAGGCGGGTTCACCCCGTTCACCGTCGACCTCGGGCACCTGCGGGGCACGGCCACGGTCGTCGTGCGGGCGCGCGACAGCCGCCGCGAGCCCCAGGCCAGGGGCAAGCAGTCCACCCGCCACGGCAACTACGAGTGCCTCTACACGCGGACCACCGGCATCTGGCAGACCGTCTGGGCCGAGCCGGTGCCAGAGGTCTCGCTCGCCCGGCCGCGACTCACCCCCGACGTGGCCGGTTCGGCGTTCCACCTGGAGCAGCCGCTGCGGCGCAGCGGCGAGGGCCGGGCCGGCGACCGGGCCGGCTGGACGCTCACCGCCACCGTGCGCGACGGCGAAGGCGTGGTGGCCGAGGCGGGCGTCCGCGCCGACCTCGACCTGTCGCCGCGGCTCACCCTGCCGCTGCCCGCCGACCGCGTGCGGCTCTGGGGCCCCGAGGACCCGTACCTCTACGACGTCACGATCACGCTCCGCGACGCCGCGGGCGAGGTCGTCGACGCGGTCGAGACCTACGCCGGGCTGCGCTCGGTGAGCATCGACGGCAAGGCCGTCCTGCTCAACGGCCGCCCGGTCTTCCAGCGGCTCGTCCTCGACCAGGGCTACTACCCCGACGGGCTCATGACCGCGCCGAGCGACGAGGCGCTGGCGCGCGACATCGAGCTCTCGCTCCGGGCCGGGTTCAACGGGGCCCGCCTGCACCAGAAGGTCTTCGAGGAGCGCTTCCTGTTCCACGCCGACCGCCTGGGCTACCTGTGCTGGGGCGAGTTCGGCGACTGGGGCGCCGTCGAGGAGGGCACCGCCGTGGGCGGCGAGTACCAGCGGCCCACGCCGAACTTCATCGCCCAGTGGCTCGAAGCGCTCGAGCGCGACTACTCCCATCCTTCAATCGTCGGCTGGTGCGGGCTGAACGAGACGCACCAGCCGCTCACCGACCGGGGGCAGGTCCTCGACGACGTGACGAGGGCGATGTTCCTCGCCGCCAAGGCGATGGACACGACCAGGCCAGTGCTGGACGCTTCGGGCTACTCGCACCGCGTCCTCGAGTCCGACGTCTGGGACTCGCACAACTACACCCAGGACCCCGACGAGTTCGCCGCCGAGATGTCCGGCCTGCAGGAGGGCCGGCCCCACACCAACACGCGGGGCGGAGAGGCGATCTCCCTGCCCTACTCGGGGCAGCCGTGGTTCTGCAGCGAGTTCGGCGGCATCTGGTGGCGCCCCGACGCCACGGCCAGCACCTCGTTCGACGAGCGCGGCGGCGACAGCTCGTGGGGCTACGGCAAGGCGCCGGAGTCCGAAGAGGAGTTCCACCGGCGCTTCGCGGGCCTCACCGGCGCGCTGCTGGACGACCCGCTGATGTTCGGCTACTGCTACACCCAGCTCACCGACGTCTTCCAGGAGCAGAACGGCGTCTACTCCTTCGACCGCTCGGTGAAACTGGACGTGGAGCGGGTGCGCGAGGCCCAGCTGCGACGGGCGGCCGTCGAGCGGACCGAGGACGCCGACTAGGCGCGTCGTTCGGGTGCGAGACGGGCGGCCGGGCGTGCCCCTGGCGGGGCCGCGCCCGGCCGCGGCGCGCTCGCAATGCCCGTCAGGCCGCCGACCTGACGGGGCGCGGGGTCATGCGAGCGCCCATTGCTGGTTGGCGCCGCCGTGGCAGTTCCAGAGCAGGGCTCTGGTGCCGTTGGCGGTGGCGCCGCCTTCGACGTCCAGGCACAGCCCGGACTGCTCGCCGACGACGGTGCCGTCGCCGTTGACGGTCCATCGCTGGTTGGCGCCGCCGGTGCACGGCCAGATGATGACCGGAGTACCGGCGGTGGTCTGGTTCTCGTAGGCGTCCAGGCACATGCGCGACTGGCCGGTGTAGACGGTCAGCTCGCCGCTCGCGGTGTGCGTCCAGGTCTGGTTGGCCTGGCCGTTGCAGTCCCAGATGTTCAGCCGGGTGCCCGCGGCGGTCGAGGACTCCGGGACGTCCAGGCACCTGCCGGCACCGGTCGAGCGCAGCTCGCCCGTGTCGCCTCCGGAGGAACCTCCAGGGGTCAGGACGAGGCGGTAGGCGCCGAGGTAGTCCTGGTCGTCGACGGGGATGCTCGCGCTGCCGCCGTCGACCGGGAAATCCTGCGTCCACAGGTGGGTCGCTCCGCCGACCGGGGTGGTGCGGCCCGAACCGGGCACGTACTCCAAGGTGGCCCGCACCGTCGAGCCCAGCCCGCCGATGCCGTCGACCTGGATCGTGTTGTCCCCGGCCTCGCCGGCGAAGACGATGCTGACCTCCTGCGCGCCGGCGTCGTAGGCGGCGACGGCGTCGTTGTAGGCGGTGGGAGTGACATCGACGATCTGCCCGGTCTGCTTGGCGTACCACTGGTACATCCAGTACGAGGCGGTCGGCTGGTTGTCGTGCAGCAGGCCGTTGAGCGTCCCGGCCTCGAACCAGAAGGCGCGCTCGGCGTCGCGGACGCCCTCGCGCTCGAACTGGGCGATGTAGTGGTTGACGCTGCTGGGCACGTCGATCTCGTCGGGCGTGGCGTACTCGTTGATCGAGATCGGCAGCGGCCCGATGCCCAGCTCGCGTTCCAGGTCACGGTAGTCGCGGATGTGCTGGTCCACGCCCTGCCAGCCCGACAGCTCGTGCCAGGAGACGACCTGCGGCACGGTGCCTGAGGCCTTGGCGGCGGTCAGGAAGCCGCGCATCCGGTTCTCGTCCCAGTGCGAGTCGCTCGGGCCCATGATCGGCGTGGTCGTGTCACTGGCGCGGATCCGCTCATAGGTGCGGGCCCAGCCGTCGTGCCAGCTGCCCGCGCTGCCGGGCCAGGTCCAGTCCGGCTCGTTCCAGATCTCCCAGGCGGTGATGTTGGTGACGTCGGGCCGGGCCTGCACGTCGGCGATCATCCGGTCCACTCGCCCCAGCCAGTCGTCCCAGCCGAACCAATCGTAGGGGAAGCCGGGGAGCGAGTCGGCCATGTCGACGGTGATGTCGGCTCCGGCGGCCATCGCGTTGGGAGCGATCCAGAGGGTGTCGCCGATGCCGGGCTGGTCCTCGCCGTTGGGGAGGTGGTCGTGGTTCGGCGGCGGCTGGCGCAGCGTGTTGAGGCCCAGCGGCATGAGCAGCTCCAGCGGCGGGGTGTCCCCGTCGGCCAGTCCGTAGAGCGTGCCGTTCCCGACCTGGCTGACCGGACGGATCGGCGAACTCGCGTCCACCACGAGGACGCTCTGCGTCGAGACCTGGGCCTGCGAGGAGACGGCGGCGCCGAACAGCGAGGCGACCAGGGCCGAGGCCGCGGCCAGGATGAGGGGGAGACGCCATCGGCGTCTCACTGCGGGGGTGATGCTCATCAAGGTGTTCCCTTCGCGCGGGTCTGGAATCAGGGCGGGAGGCGGATCGCCGGAGATTCCCGGCGATCGAGACTGGACAGTGAGCGCTAACAGTTTCGTACTGTAAGCCAAGACATAGACAAACGTCAAGATCTGCGTCGTCATCCCAGGTGGCGACGCGATGTGGTGGGATGCGCGCGCACCTCCACTCGCAAGGGAAATATCGATGCCCATCTTGACGGGAGTGAACCGTGAGCGCTAACATTCGTTGGCATCACTCCGACCCCTACCAGACGAGCCAGGTGCCATGCAGATCGTTCACGACATCGACCGGCCCCCGCGGCAGTCGGCCGCCTCCCGTTCGCGACCAGCGCGGCGCTGGGACCCGAAGACCGCCGTCGAGGCCTACGGGATGCTGGCCCCGAGCATCATCGGCTTCGCGGTCTTCCTCGTCGTGCCGATCCTGGTGGTGGTGGCACTGAGCTTCTTCGACTGGAACTTCCTGTCCGACCCCGAGTTCACCGGCCTGGAGAACTACCGCGAGCTCGCCGGGGACGAGCGGGCGCTCCAGTCGATCGGCAACACGTTCTACTACGTGCTGCTCAACATCCCGGCCCAGACCGTGCTGGCGCTGCTGCTGGCGCTGGCACTGAATGCGAAGATCAAGGCCCGAGGCGCCTTCCGCGTCATCTACGTCCTGCCCTGGATGGCCATGCCGGTGGCGCTCGGCGTCATCTGGCGATGGCTGTTCGACCCGATGAACGGGGGCCTGAACAGGTTCCTCGAGCTGTTCGGGATCGACGGCGCCGCCTGGCTGACCGACACGAACTGGGCCATGCCCGTCATCGCCTCGGTGAACATCTGGCAGTACACCGGCTACACGATGCTGTTCTTCCTGGCCGGCCTCCAGGCCATCCCGGGCCAGCTCTACGAGGCGGCGAACGTGGACGGCGCCTCGAAGGCCCACCAGTTCTTCCGTATCACCCTGCCGCTGCTGCGCCCGGCGATGCTGTTCGTGCTCATCACCAGCGTCATCGGCTCGTTCCAGGTCTTCGACACCATCCACGTCATGACCGCCGGCGGCCCGGACGGCGCCACGGCGACCCTGAACTACCAGATCTACCTGGAGTCGTTCACGCAGCGCAACGCCGGATACGCCTCGATGCTCGCGGTGCTGCTGTTCGCGATCATCGCCGCGATCACGCTGGCGCAGGTCCTGTTCTTCCGCAAGCGCACCGTCTACGACTTCAGCTAGGAGCCATCGTGGTCAAGAAGATCCTCCTCTACCTCGTGCTCGTGGCCGGGGCGGCGTTCTCGGTGGGCCCGTACCTGCTGACGCTCAACGCCTCGTTCAAGTCCGAGCAGGAGATCCTCACCTCCGATCCGTGGACGCCGCCGGCCGACCCGATCCTGACGAACTTCACCGAGGTGTGGGGCCGCTACGACTTCGCGACCTTCGTGGTGAACTCGGTGATCGTGGCCGTCGCGGTCACGGTCGGACAGCTGGTGTTCTCCACATTGGCGGCCTACGCCTTCGCTCGGCTGGAGTTCCCCGGCAGGGACGGGCTGTTCTGGGCCTACATCGCGACGATGATGGTGCCGCAGATCGTCACGCTGGTCCCGACCTTCATCATCGTGCGCGAACTGGGCCTGGTCGACACCCACCTGGGGCTGATCCTGCCGTTCGTGTTCGGCTTCCTCATGCCCTACGGGGTGTTCCTGGTGCGCCAGTACTTCAAGACCATCCCCGTCTCGATCGAGCACGCCGCCCGCGTGGACGGCGCCGGGACGCTCACGATCCTGTGGCGGGTCATGATCCCGATGGCCAAGCCGATCCTGGGCACGCTCGCGATCATCAGCTTCGTCAACACCTGGAACAACCTGCTGTGGCCGCTGATCATCACCCACTCCGAGTCCACCAGGGTCATCACGCGCGGCATCGCCCAGATGCAGTCCCAGTTCAACCAGGAGTACCACCTGATCCTGGCCGCCTCCGCGATGGCCCTGCTCCCGCTGGTGGCCGTGTTCCTGGCCTTCCAGCGCCACATCGTCCGCTCCATCGCCCTGAGCGGCATGAAGTGACCCAGACCTGACACACCGAACCTCTCAACGAAGAAAGGCGAGAAGGATGAACAAGACGCGATCGGCGGCCCTCGCCGCCCTCGCCGTCGCCGCCCCACTGGGGCTGGCCGCATGCGGCGGCGACGAAGACGGAGCGGTCACGCTCCGGTACGCCTTCTGGGACGACAACCAGCGACCCGCGCTGGAGGCGATGATCGAGGAGTTCAACAGCGAGCACCCCGACATCGCCATCGAGCTCGAACAGAACCCCTGGGACGACTACTGGACGGCGCTGGACACCCAGTTCGCCGCCGAGGACGCCCCGGACGTGTTCTGGAACCACGTCTCCCGCTTCCCGACCTTCGCCGACAACGGCGTGCTCCTGCCGATCGGCGACCGCATCGAGGAGGACGGCGTGGACCCGTCGATCTACCCCGAGAACCTGTACGACTCGTGGCGGTTCGAAGACGAGCAGTACGGCCTGCCGAAGGACTGGGACTCGATCGCCCTGGTCTACCGGATCGACGCGCTCGAAGCCGCGGGCATCGACCCCGCCACGGTGAGCGACCTCGAATGGAACCCCGTCGACGGCGGCACCTATGTGGAGTTCCTGCGGAAGCTCACCATCGACGAGGACGGCGACAACGCCCTCAGCCCGGACTTCGACCCCGAGAACGTGGTCCAGTACGGCACGGCGATGGCCTCGGCGACCGGCCAGACCGACTGGTGGAACTTCGCGGCCCAGAACGGCTGCTCGCTCCAGACCGAGCCGTGGGGCGAGTACGCGATCGACGCCCCCGAATGCGTCGAGGCCATTCAGTTCACCGCCGACCTGTACAACCGGTGGGGCGTCGCCGTTCCCGCCGAGGTCACCAACCAGCCCAACGGCGCTCTGGGCGCCGAGCACGTGGTGGCCGGCCAGGCCGCGACGACGATGGACGGGTCCTGGATGCTCGGCACCTACCGCGACGGGCTCGAGCCGGGCACCTGGGCCGTGGCCGACAACCCGTCCGGCCCGGTCGGGTCGGGCTCGGTCATCAACGGGCTGTCCAACGCGATCTACGCCGGCACCGAGCACCCGGACGAGGCCTGGGAGTTCGTGAAGTTCCTCGGCTCCGAGGAAGCCCAGGCCATCGCCACCGGCATGGGCTCGGTGTGGCCGGGCGTGTCCTCCCTCAACCAGGGCTTCGCCGACTACTGGGCGGGCGAGGGCATCGACGTGACAGGTTTCCAGGCCGCCGCCGAAGGCACCACGATCGGCTACCCGCTGTCGATGAACGACGCCGCCTTCGGCACGGCCGCTCTGGACGAGTTCAATCAGGTGTGGCTGGGCCAGAAGGACGCCCAGGAGGCGGCCGAGGCGGTCGTGGAGATCGCCAACGCCGAGTGAACCGCACCCGATCCGAAAGGTGACCGACCGACATGAGCGCTCCCGAATCCAAAGCCGTCAGCATCTTCGACGTGGCGAAGCGGGCGGGCGTGTCGCACCAGACCGTCTCACGCGTGATCAACAACGCGCCGATGGTCGCCGACGCCACCAGAGCGAAGGTCAAGACCGCGATCGCCGAGCTGGGGTACCGCCCCAACCGCTCGGCGCGCGCCCTCGCCGGGGGCGCCGTCCGGTCGGTCACCGTCCTCACCACCGACACCTCCCTGTACGGCACCGCCGAGACGCTCCGCGGCATCGAGGACGCCGCCCGCGCCGCCGGGTTCACGATCCTCATCTCGGTGCTGGACCCCGACCAGGACTACAGCGAGACCGACATCCTCGGCCGGCTCCCGCAGGACGGCGCCCCCGCGATCGTCATCGCGCACGACGAGACCACCACGGCGGCCATGCGCGTGCTCCAGCGGACCCAGCCGGGCGCGACGGTCGCCACCGGCGGGGAGCACCTGGGCGTCGACCAGGACCCGGCGGACTGGCTCGTCTCGCTCGACGACCGCACCGTCGCCGAACGCGCCACCCGGTACCTGCTCGACATGGGCCACGCCGCCGTGCACTACCTGGCGATCCCCTCCAAGGCGAGCCGCCAGGCCGGCTGGGCGGCGGCGCTGGCCCAGGCGGGCGTCGAGGCCCCCGAGGTCGTCTTCTCGGGGTGGACCGTCGGCTCGGCCTACGAGGCCGCCACCGGGCTCGTGGCGCGGCCCGAGGTCACCGCGATCCTCTGCGGCAACGACGACCTCGCCTTCGGCGTCCTCTACGCCGCCCACCGCGCCGGCAGGAGCGTCCCGGGCGACTTGAGCGTCATCGGGTTCGACGACTGCCCGCTGGCCGCCTACCACGTCCCGCCGCTCACCACCGTCGACCTCGACTTCCGCGGCGTCGGCCGCGGCGCGTTCGAACTGCTGCGCCAGAAGCTCGAGGGCGGCGCCCATCCCCGACCCACGTGGCGATCACCGGAACTGATCGTCCGCGAGACCTCCGGACCCCCGCATCACCGACGATGAGAGGAACACGATCATGCACCGACCCCCTTGGAGACTCGCCCTCGCGGCCGGCGTCATCGTCGCCGTGGCCGCACCCGCCGCGGTGAGCCTCGCCGACGAGGCCGACGGGCCCGAACCGAACGCCCAGACGATCACGGTCGACTTCGCCGCCGCCACCGGCGAGATCCTCCACGGCGCCACCGGCTCGCTGTACGGCGTCTCCGACGACGGCGTGCCGGGCGACAACCTCATCGCCCCGCTCGAACTGCCGACCATGGCGGGCAAGCCGAGCGGCGGCGAGCAGCACCCCAACGGCGACGCCGACGCCCTCACGGCGGTCCTGGCCCGCAACGGCGACGGGCAGGCGTTCATCAACCTCCAGGACCACTACCCCGACTGGCCGTACCAGAACGACGGCATCGAGGCCTACCAGGAGCTGCTGCGCGAGATCGTCCCCGCGATGGAGGCCGAGCCGAACGCCGACCGCCTCGTGTACGTGCCGTTCAACGAGCCGGACTGGATCTGGTACGGGCTGAGCTCCGGCGAGCAGGAGGACTTCGACCGCTTCCTCGCCGACTGGACCAGCACCTACCGCCTGCTCAAGGAGCTCGCCCCCGACACCCCCGTCGCCGGACCGAACGAGGCCTACTTCCACCGCGAGTTCATGCCGCGGTTCCTCGAGCACGCCCGCGACACGGACACGCTGCCGCAGTACATGACCTGGCACGAGCTCTCCCCGAACTCGCTGCGCGACTTCCGCGGCAACCACGCCGACTACCGCGCCATGGAGTCCGAGCTCGGCATCGACCCGATCCCGATCAACATCAACGAGTACGGCAACAACCGGGACCTGTCGGTGCCCGGCCAGCTCGTGCAGTGGGCGTCGATGTTCGAGGACACCAAGGTCTACGCCGACATGGCGTACTGGACCGCCGCGGGCGGCTACTCCGGCTCGGCCCCGCAGACCAACGTCCCCAACGGCGGCTGGTGGTTCTTCAAGACCTACTCCGGCATGACCGGGCAGACCGTCGAGGTCGCCCCGCCCAGCCCGGAGACGATCGACACCCTCCAGGGCGTGGCGACCGTCGACGCCGACCGCGAGCACGCGCAGGTCCTCCTCGGCGGCACCGCCGAGGACTTCGACGTCGCGCTCGAAGGCCTCACCGCCGGCTTCTGGGGCGATGAGGTCACCGCCACCGTCCACCGCATCGCCTGGACCGGCTACGAGGGGACCTCCCCGGCGCCGGTGCCGATCGGCCAGGTCACCGGATCGCCCGAGGACCTCGAGATCGGCGTGAGCGACCCCGACCCGATGGCCGCCTACTGGATCACCGTCGTCCCCGGCGAGGGCGCCGGCATCGACGACGAGCCGTGGCACGGCGCGTGGGAGGCCGAGGACGCCGCGATCACCTCCGGGCAGGTCGTGCGGCAGGGGCACCCCGGCAACGGCAACGGCTTCGCCGCCTCGGGCACCTACGACGTCGGCTACCTCGCTGCGAGCGACAGCGCCGTCGAGTTCACCGTGAACGTCCCCAAGCGCGGCACCTACGACCTCGACATCTTCTACGCCCACATGTACGGGCGCGATGACGCCGTCGGCGGCCGGCCCTCGCAGCAGGTGCTCGGCGTCAACGGCGAGGAGCGCCTCGTCGACTACCCGTCCACGATGAACTGGCAGCACCGCTCCATCGTCACCGAGCAGGTCGAACTGCGCAAGGGCGAGAACACCATCACCCTCGCCAAGTCCGGAGCCGTCGGCACCGCGAACGGCGAGGTCACCCTCGACAAGATCGAGCTCACCCGCCACGTGAAGCACCCCGAGACGGTCTACGACGGCGAGTTCGCCCGCACCGCGGGCGAGGACCTCGTCTTCGACGTCTACGCGCCCGCCGACGGCTACTACGACATCGACGGCGCGGACGAGGCCGTGCTCGTCGGACCGCAGAACCAGAACGCCGCCGTCGACCTGAAGGACCCGGTCTTCCTGCCTGCCGGTGTGAACCGGCTCCGCACCGGCGGCGAGGTCGAGGCGCTCACCGTGGCCCACGGCCGCGGCGACGTCACCGCGATCGGCGCCGACGAGGCCGTGCTGTCCGGCGGGGCCGAGCTGAGCGCCAACGAGTTCGCCGAAGGCGGCCAGGTCATCACCGGAGTCGGGGGCGGCGGCACCGCCGCCCTCGAGATCGACGCCGCGGAGGAGGGCCCGCACGTGCTGCTCATCCACTACGCCAACGACGAGCGGACCGGAGGCCACGCCTACAACATCGACATCGTCTCGCGCTGGGCCGAGATCGCCGTCGACGGCGAGGAGGTCCTCTCCGTGCCGATGCGCGGCACCTGGAGCTGGAACGACTTCTGGTCCTTCCCCGTCATCGTCGACCTTCAGGAGGGCGCCAACACGATCACGATCGGCAACGCGGACGGGTTCACCGCCGACTTCGACCGGTTCGAAGTCGCACCGCTGAACCCGTAACACCCCACCGGCCCCGCAGAGCCCGCCCCGGCCGCCGGGGCGGGCTCTGACCTCGCACACCGCCCCAGGCGGACCCGCTCGAAAGGACGGCGCATGCGCGCTCACCCGACCCGGCTCTGGGTCATCGACACCCCGTCCACCAGCTACGTCGTGGCTCTGGACGAACACGACCGCCTCCGAGGACTCCACTGGGGACCTCGTTTGACCCGTGAACAGGCGGCCTCGCTGCCCGAGCTGCCCGAGGCGGTGGGCCGCTCGGTCACCGACGGGTGCGACGCCGTCCTCGATCTGACCCCCGCGTCGGCGTTCCGCTACGGCGCCAACGGCGTGCAGGTCCGCTTCGCCGACGGCGCCCGGGAGCTCGAACTCGCCTTCACCGAGGCGGTCGAGGCCGAGCGGGAGCTGACGCTGGTGTTCACCGACGCCCACTACGGCCTGGAGCTCCGCACCCGCTACCGCGCCTTCGCCGACAGCGACGTGATCGAGCGGACGCTGACGCTCCGCAACCGCGGCGCCGAGCCGATCGAGGTCATCCGAGCGGACTCGGCGTCCTGGGTCGTGCCCGAACGCGAGGACTACCGGCTCACCCAGCTGTACGGCGAGTGGGGCGCCGAGACGCGGCTGCACCGCACGACGCTGCCGTTCGGCGAGACCCACCTGGGGTCGCGGCGCGGCATCACCGGGCACCAGTCGAACCCGTGGGTCGCCATCGACGACGGCACGGCGGGCGAGGCGCACGGCGAGGTGTGGTCGACCGCGCTCGCCTGGAGCGGCACCTGGCGCCTGACCGTCGAGAAGGCCCCCACCGGCCGCGTCGCGGTCTCGGTCGGCTCCGGGCACGACCCGGTCTCGGTCTCCCTGGCTCCGGGAGAGGAACTGGAGACCCCGGTGGCCGCGGGCCTGTACGCCTCCGAGGGCTTCGCCGCCTCGGCCGCGGCATGGCACGACTACGCGCGCGCCCACGTCCTCCCCCATCCCGAGGAGCTCAGGCCGGTCGCCTACAACTCCTGGGAGGCCACCGAGTTCGACATCTCGGCCGAGGGCCAGGCGGCCCTGGCCGAGCGCGCGGCGGCGATGGGCTGCGAGCTGTTCGTCATGGACGACGGCTGGTTCTCCTCCCGCGTCCACGACCGCGCCGGGCTCGGCGACTGGCACCCCAACCCCGACCGCTTCCCCGACGGGCTCGGCCCCCTGATCAAACACGTCCACGAACTGGGCATGCGCTTCGGGCTGTGGGTCGAACCCGAGATGGTCAACCCCGACTCCGAGCTCTACCGGGCGCACCCGGACTGGGTCTACCACCGGCCGCACCGGCGCCGCAGCGAGATGCGCCACCAGCTCGTGCTCAACCTGGCCCGCGCCGACGTCGCCGAGTGGATGCACGCCTGGCTCGACGAGCTGCTGAGCCGCAACGAGATCGACTTCCTCAAGTGGGACATGAACCGGCCGTTCAGCGAGGCCGGGTGGCCCGGCGAGGCCGACCCCGACCGGCTCTGGTCCGAGCACACGCGGAACCTCTACCGCGTCCTCGACCGGCTCCGGGCCGACCACCCGAGGCTGCGGATCGAATCGTGCGCCTCCGGCGGCGGCCGCGTCGACTTCGGCATCCTGCGCCGGACCGACCAGGTGTGGACCTCGGACAACACCGACGCGGTCGACCGCATCGCGATCCAGGAGGGGCTCGCGCAGGTCTACCCCGCGAAGGTCATGGGCGCGTGGGTCACCGACGCGCCCAATCCCTTCACCCGCAGGTCCGTCCCCCTCGACTTCCGCTTCCACGTCGCCATGGCCGGCGTCCTGGCCGTCGGCGGCGACCTCGACGCCTGGACCGAGGGCGAGCGGGAGCGCGGTGCCGAACTCGTCGCCGACTACAAGCGCATCAGGCACCTGGTCCAGCACGGCCGGAGGCGGCCCTTGCGGGCGGGAGCGGTCAAGGGGGTCCAGTACGGCCTCGATGGCGAGACCGCGGTGCTGGCCTGGCGTCTGGGGCGCCGCCTCGGTTACCGCGACCCGCTGGTGAAGCTCGCCGGGCTGGATCCGGCGGCCCGGTACCGCGAGCGGGGCACCGAGCGGGTCCACCACGGCGCGGTCCTCGCGAGCCACGGGCTCGACCTGCGGCTCCGCCTGGACGACTACGCCTCCGCCATGGTGCACCTGGTCGAGGAGTGACCGCCCGCGCGGCGGCGTCGGCTCAGCGGCCGGCGCGTTCGGCGAGCCAGCCGGCCATGGCGCGCACGCCGAGCCCGATGGCGGCCTCGTCGGGGTCGAAGGTGGGGAAGTGCATTGCGGCCGTGGCGATGTCGGCTCCCGGCCGGCGGACGCCGAGGAAGGTGTACGTGCCCGGAATCCGGTCGATGAACAGCGCGAAGTCCTCCCCGCCGAAAGGGAACGCGGCGTGCATCACGGTCGTGGAGCCGCGGCCCATCGCGCGCCGCAAGTGGCGCTTGAGCGTGCGAGCCTCCCATTCGGGGCAGACCAGGGCCGGGAACGGCTCGGCGGGGAACGCGGCCTCGGCCTCCCCGTACGACTCCGCGATCCGCGTGACCTCCTCGCGGATCGCGACGTACCGCTCCTCGGGCCAGCACCGGTAGACCAGTTCGACCTCCGCCCGCTCCTCGGAGGCGTTCCCGATCGGGGACGCCTGCATGAAGACGAACTCCTCCAGTGGACCGTCCGGTGTCTGGACGTCCTCCACGAGCCGCTCGATGTCGGCCGAGGTCTCGGGGAGCGGCACGGTGCTGAGCGCGGCGATCTCGGCGGCCAGCCGCTCCGCGCGGCCGGCCGCGTCGGCTCCGGTGAGGACGACGCCGCCCCGGTCCTGGCCCGGCAGCCCCGAGCCGGGGGTGACCGCGAAGACGCCGACCGGATACAGTCCGCAGTGGAGGGCGTGGACCTCCTCGGGCTCGGTCCAGTCCAGGACGCCCTCCTCGATCATCGCCGCCGCTCCCTGGAGGGACTCCTCGGCGGGCTGGAACAGGAACACGACGGTGCCCCGCAGGCGGTGCCGCAGCCCGGCGAGCACCCGGGCCGCGCCGACGCCGATCGCGGTGTGCAGGTCGTGCCCGCACAGGTGCTCCGCTCCGCCGCCGCCGCCGAGCTGGTCCTGGGCGGGGACGGCGTCCATGTCGGCCCGGAAGGCGACCGTGCGTCCGCGGCGCCCGCCTTCGAGGACGCCGACGACGCCGTGGCCGCCGACGCCGGTGGTCACTTGCAGCCCTGCGGCCCTGAGGTGTTCGGCCACCAGGGAAGCGG
Organism: Glycomyces tenuis DSM 44171; assembly: GCF_000427885.1. Lineage (GTDB taxonomy): Bacteria > Actinomycetota > Actinomycetes > Mycobacteriales > Micromonosporaceae > Glycomyces > Glycomyces tenuis. Next base: position 71,833 of record NZ_ATYW01000014.1, on the reverse strand, counting down.
TGCGCTCCTCCTCCCCCGGGCCTTCGGGGTTGGCGTGGATGTCGCGGCGCAGCGCGATGAGCGCGTCCTCGATGTCCGCGGCGGCGGTGTCGATCGCGTCCTGGCCGATGCCGCATGCGGCGTGGGCGGGGGTCGGGGCGGCGGCCGTGACGACGGCCGCCGCGGCGCCGCCGATGACCGTGCGGCGGGTGAGAGCGTTGAGAGTGGTCATGGTTCCTCCAGGCCTGGCGTCGTCGACGCGCGGTGGGTGGTCCCGTCAGTGTGCGCCGTGCCATGACCTGAAAACAGTCATGCCAGTGCCTCTCTTCACGGTAGGGCCAACCCCCGCCTCCGGCCTTCGCGCGGAACGGCTTCCGGCCGAACGGCGGCGAACCGCCGACGGCTCCTAGGCGAAGTCCTCGCGGAGGAGCTCGGCCAGTTCCTTGAAGCGGTCGGCGCCGGTCATGGCGGCGAGGTGCTCCAATTGCCTGATGTGGATGCGGTGGTACTTCTCGGACTGCGCCTTCGGGTCGTCCTGGACGCGCATCCCGTACCAGGAGGGACCGCCGGGGACGCGGAGCCTGGGCACGTAGTGGAGGACCGTGGCGGCGGCCTTGTTGAAGAGCAGGAGCGCGGCCTCGTCCTTCGTCGCCTGCCAGTAGTCGTACAGCCCGTACATCGCGAAGACGTGGCCGTTCAGCACCCGCATGGGCTCGACGTCTCCGGCGTACTCCTCCAGCCAGGTGTACCCGTCGTCGTCCACGAAGGTGGTCCACCTGTCGGAGTCCTCGTCGAGGAGCGTCCGGAAGACGTGCTCCGCCGCGTCCCGCCAGTACCGGTCGTCCGTCGCCCGCCACAGCCGGGTCGCCAGCGAGAGGAACTGCCCCTGCTCCATCGCCGAGCGCCAGGGCGCGTGGACGGTGTTCTTCTTGTCGCCGTGCAGCGCGAAGTCGAAACCGTATTCGAGGACCCAGCCGGTGGCGGCGGTGTCGAGCAGGTCGCGCGCGTTGGCCTCGGCCGCGGCGAGCTTGGCGGCGTCCCCCGTGGCCTCGTACTCCCCCAGCAGCGAGATGGCGTACTGCGTCTGCCGCACCGGGTGGCGGTGACGCCGACCGCCCCGCTCGTAGCGTTGGACGCCGTCGTCGTCGCAGTCCAGAGCGAGCGCGCGGCCGCGCCGGTAGGGGTCGGCCCCGGGCTTCAGATCGAAGTCGGCGACGGCGAGGGCGATGTCCGAGCGGGCATGAGGAGGAGGCGGCGGTAGATCTCGTCGTAGACCTCGGACTGGCGCTCCCAGGTGTACCGGTCGAGCAGTTCGGGCCTGGAGTAGGGCTCGCGGTAGGGGCCGGGGTCGGACAGGACGGTCTTGAGGGCGGCGGCCAGGTCGCCGGTGTCCTCGGCGGTGAAGACCTCGCCGATGCCGGTGGTCTTGACCGCTTCCGACATCGCCTTGACGTCGCTGACCACGACGGGGATCCTCGCCTGCATGAACTCGAAGAACTTGGTGCTCAGCGCCACCTCGTGGTTGATCGGGCCCTTGATCAGCGGGTGCACGCCGACGTCGGCGGTCGACAGGAACTCCGGCAGCTCGTCATAGGGCACGTAGCCCATCACGTGCAGCCGGTCGGCCGCGCCGGCCTCGGCCGCGGTGCGGCGCAGGCGCGTCACGTAGTCCGAGTCGGGCTTGTTGACGAGCAGCGCGACGTGGAGCTCGGGCAGGAGGGCGAGGGTGCCCACGAGCGTGTGCAGTCCGCGTTGCGGAGAGGCGCCGCCGCAGTAGACCGCCAGCGGCTGCTCGGGCCGCAGGCCGCAGGCGTCGCGGACGTCGGTGCAGGTGCGTTCGGGCGCCGCGGCCGGACTCGGCGGCGTGTTGAGCACCACCGCCGGGCGCTCGGCGAGCCCGTGTTCGCTCACCAGGAGCTCGGCGAGCGGCTCCGAGACGGTCACCACCGCGTCGGCGCACTGGAGGTACTCGCGTTCATGGAGGACCTGGGACACCAGCCAGCGGTGCGCGGTCTCGTCGATCAGGCCCGGCACGAACTCGTGGGCGTCGTACAGCAGCGGCACGCGCTCGCCGCGGGCGCGAGCCCTGGCCGCGGCCCGCGCCCCCACGCCGATCATGCGGTAGTCGTGGGCGTGGACGAGGTCGGGTCGCAGCTCGTCGATCAGCGCCGCGTAGGTGATGTCGTAGCGCAGCGGCGTCGGGTCGAGGCGCCGCCAGGCCCGCGTGCCGTGCACGGCTTTCCGCACCGCCGTGTCGAGGCGCTGGATGCGGCCCTGTTCATGCCGCTTGCACCACTTGACGCCGACTCGCGTCTGGCGGACCCGCTCCTTGAGGTAGCGGCGCCGGACCTTCCCGGTGAGATCGCGCACCGGGCGCGGCAGGAGGCCCCCGCCATGCGTGCCGGGGGCGTGCGCGCGCTGCACCTCCTCGATCTTGGAAAGCGTGATCTCCCGTTGCAGGATCTCGGCGGCGGGAGTGCTCTTGCAGGCGAGGGGAAAGCGCAGCCGCATGGCGCGGTCGAGCAGCGAGCGGCGCGGCGAGATCGCCTGGAGCGGCAGGCGGTAGACGTGGGCGCGCCCGAGCATGTAGGTGTCGGGCACCGCCCCGGGGGCCCGTCCGATCAGGTGGACGTCCCATCCGGCCTCGGCCATCGAGCGGGCGGCCTTCTGCACCCGCGAGTCCCCGTCGACAGAGTTGTCGACGAGCATGACGACGCGCCGCTTCGCAGTCGGAGAGTGCTTCATCTGTATTCCGTTTCGGGTCATGGAGGCGGCCTCGGTTTTCGACGAACAGGAGTGGGCCATGGAGGGGCGATCGAGCCACCGGCTCGCTTCGGGACCTGGACGGCGACAAACGAGCATCCCTCCGAACAGGACGGCAGCGTCGACATTGATATTAGACCAGGCAGGACGGTCTCGCCGTGCCGCGGCCGCCGCGGATCGACGGCGCCGACCGGCGGGTCCCGGCCATCCTGGCCCGCCTCGGCAACGACGGTGAGCAGCGGTGGTGAACGGCCGCGGAACACGAGGAGGCGTCTTGAGGACGCGCGCCGGAACGGCCTGGACGGCGTGGCGCACCGATATCAGGAACAGCGGACCCCCGCCGGAGCACGGCGGCGGCGCCATGGCGCCCATGGAGCCTGCGTCACAATGGCCTGGAGTCAGCACGTGCCGCGGGTCATCGCGACACACCGTCTACCTTGGAGTCCCGATGGAACCGCACGATCCCGTCCGCCGCGTCGCGGTCGTCAGCACCGGATCGGTCGTGGTCCGCCCCGAGCACGTCGGCCCCACCCGGAAGCACGTCCTCCACTGGCTGCTCACCTCCCGCGAGTGGACCGCCCCCAGGCCGGTCAACGTCTACGTCGTCGAGCACCGCGACGGCCTGGTCCTGTTCGACACCGGCCAGGACCGCGCCTCGGTCACCGAGCCCGGCTACTTCCCCGCCGGTCCGGTGGGCCTCGTCTACACCAGGATCGCCAAGTCCCGCATCGGCGCCGACGAGACCCTCCCGGCCCGGCTCGCGCAGCTCGGCTACCGCATCGGCGATGTCGGCAAGGCCGTCGTCTCCCATCTCCACCACGACCACATCGGCGGCCTGCGCGAGCTCGGCCACGCCGAGATCCTCGTCAGCGAAGCCGAATGGGCGTCCCTGGCCGGACCGCTGCCCGAGGCGCGCGGCCTCCTGCGCTCCCGCATCGACCTGCCCGGACTGCGCTGGAACCGCGTCGAGTTCGCGCCGCTCGCCGACCCCGAGCTGGCGCCGTTCACCACCGGCCTCGACCTGTTCGGCGACGGTGCGCTCACCTTGCTGCCCACCCCCGGCCACACCCCTGGGTCGATGTCGATGCTGGTCCGCGGGCCCGGCCGGCGGCCGCTGCTCATGGTCGGCGACCTCACCTGCGACGCCGAGCTCCTCGCGGCCGGGAAGCTCCCCGGGGTCGGCGACAGGCGCAGGCTGGCCGAGACCGTCGCCGCCGTCAACGCCCTGCGCGAGCGCCAGCCGGGCCTGACCGTGCTCGCCGCCCACGACCCGAACGCGAGCGCCCTCCTGGAGGGCGCCCTCGACGGCCGCTGAAGCGTCCGGCGCTCGGGTTCACCAGTCGTGGACGGTGCCGTCGGCGAGCCGGTTGAACGGGAGGTAGGCCTGGACGTAGGGGTACTTCCCGGCCTCGTCGAGGTCGAGCCCGACGCCGAGTCCCGGCTCCTCGCCGGGGTGGAGGTAGCCGCCGGTCCAGGAGAAGGACTGCCGGAAGACCTGGTCGGTCTTGGCCCCGTGCATCATGTACTCCTGGATGCCGAAGTTGTGGACCGCGAGCCCGAGGTGCATCGCCGCGGCCATGCCGACCGGGGAGATGTCGGTGGGCCCGTGCATGCCGGACTTGATCTGGTACTGCGCGGCGTAGTCCAGGACCTTCTTCAAATGCGAGATGCCGCCGGTGTGCGTCACGGCCGAGCGGACGTAGTCGATCAGCTGCTCGCGAATGATCTGCTGGTAGTCCCACACGGTATTGAAGATCTCGCCGATGGCGAGGGGCGTGGTGGTGTGCCGGCGGACCAGTCTGAGCGCTTCCTGGTTCTCGGCGGGGGTGACGTCCTCGAGCCAGAACAGGTCGAACGGCTCCAGGCTCTTGCCGAGCTGCGCGGCCTGGACGGGGGTGAGGCGGTGGTGGGCGTCGTGCAACAGCGGCAGCTCGGGCCCGAACTCGGCGCGGACGGCTTCGAACACGGTCGGGACGTGCCGCAGATAGGAGCGGGTGTCCCAGTCCTCCTCATTCGGCAGCGCGCCCCGCTGGGCCGGTTCGTGGTCGTAGCGGACCCCGTCGTTGGCCTCATAGGTGGCGTTGGAGGCGATCCCATAGATCGACTTCAAGCCGGGCACGCCGGTCTGGACGCGGATGGCCCGGTAGCCCTGTTCCTGGTGGGCGCGAATGGAGTCGAACAGCTCCTCGACGGTCTTGCCCGAGGCGTGCCCGTAGGCCAGCAGGCCGTTGCGCGACGCCCCGCCGAGCAGCTGGTAGACCGGCATCCCGGCGGCCTTGCCCTTGATGTCCCACAGCGCCATGTCCACGGCGGCGATCGCGGCCATGGTCACCGGGCCCCTGCGCCAATAGGCCGAGCGGTACAGGAACTGCCAGGTGTCCTCGATGCGGGCCGCGTCCCGGCCCAGCAGCAACGGCACCACATGATCCTTCAAATAGGCGACCACGGCCAGCTCGCGCCCGTTCAAGGTCGCATCGCCCAGACCGGTCAGACCGTCGTCAGTGGTGAGCTTGAGGGTCACGAAGTTCCGGTCGGGGCTGGTGACGATGACTTCGGCGCGGTCGATGAGCATGCGGGACTCCAAAAGGTCTGATCGGACTGACGAGGTGTGGGGCGGGCGAGGGTTCCGGCGCTACGCGAACTCGGACTGGAATCCCGTCGCGGCGAGCGCGGCCAGGGCGATCTCCGCGTCCAGGTCCGGCGGGCCTCCGGCGACGCCGAGCCCGCCGATGCGCTTCCCGTCGACGACGAGCGGGAAGCCGCCGCGGATGTCGGTCAGGAGGTTCCCCGTGCCGAGCGGCAGCGCGAGGGCGAAGTCCCCCTGCATCCACCCGCTCGGCCTCCTGGTCGAGGCGGCGGTGTTCGCCTTGCGCCGGCTCGTCTCGGCGCTGTGCGGCGTCGTGCCGTCGGCGCGCACGAAGGCCACGAGCGCCATCGCGGGGTCGACGACGGCCACCGCGACAGGGGTGTCGCGCCGTGCCCCCTCCGCTATCGCGGCGGCTGCGATCTCCTGCGCCGCGACATGGCTGACGGCGAAGCTCTCCACGTACTGGTTCATCCCGGTCTCTCCTCTTCAGCGGTCGACGGGCGTCGTTCGCATGGCGGACTTCACTTCCCGGCGGCGCCGGTGAAGGATCGGCTCGGTGTACCCGTTCGGCTGCCGGGCGCCCTCGAACACGAGCTCCACGGCCGTCTGGAAGGCGACGCTGGCGTCGAAGTCGGCGCTCATCGCCCGGTAGTCGGCGTCCGCGGCGTTCTGCGCGTCGACGACGGCGGCCATGCGGCGGAGGCTCTCGTGGACCTCGTCGGGGGCGACGACGCCGTGGCGGAGCCAGTTCGCCAGGAGCTGGCTGGAGATCCGCAGCGTGGCCCGGTCCTCCATGAGCCCGACGTCGTGGATGTCCGGCACCTTCGAGCAGCCGATCCCCTGGTCGATCCAGCGGACGACGTACCCCAGGAGCGACTGCACGTTGTTGTCGAGCTCTTCCCGGCGCTCGGCGTCGGTCCACTCGGGAGCGGGGACGACGGGGATCCGCAGGAGGTCGTCCACCGTTCCCCGCCGCCGTCCCCGCAGCTCGCGCTGGCGCTCGGCGACGTCGACGCGGTGGTAGTGGAGGGCGTGCAGGGTGGCGGCGGTCGGCGAGGGCACCCATGCGGTGTCGGCACCGGCCCGCGGGTGGGCGATCTTCTGCTCGATCATGTCGGCCATCAGGTCGGGCATGGCCCACATGCCCTTGCCGATCTGGCCGTGGCCGGGCAGGCCGGCCTCGAGTCCGATGTCGACGTTCTGGTCCTCGTACGCCGCGATCCAGCGCTGGTGCTTCATGTCCGCCTTGCGGACGAAGGCGCCCGCCTCCATGGAGGTGTGGATCTCGTCGCCGGACCGGTCGAGGAAGCCGGTGTTGATGAAGACGATGCGTTCCCGGGCCTGGGCGATGCACGCCTTCAAGTTCAGGCTCGTGCGACGTTCCTCGTCCATGAGGCCGAGCTTCAGGGTGTCGGCCGGGAGTCCGAGCAGTTCCTCGACGCGGGCGAAGAGGTCGACGGTCAGGGCGACCTCGGCCGGTCCGTGCATCTTCGGTTTGACGATGTAGACCGAGCCGTGGCGTCCGTTGCGCCGTTCGTTCGACTCGTCCCGGCCCGGCAGCGCGGCGAGCGTGGTGAGGACGGCGTCCAGGATGCCCTCGCCGATCTCGGCTCCGGACGTGTCGAGGACGGCGTCCGTGGTCATCAGGTGCCCGACGTTGCGGACGAACAGCACCGCGCGGCCCGGCAGGACGAGCTCGCCGCCGTCGGGTGCGGTATAGCGCCGGTCGTCCGCCAGGCGCCGGACGACGGTGCGCCCGCCCTTGTCGAAGCTCGCCTCCAGGTCGCCTCGGTTGAGCCCCAGCCAGTTGCGGTAGGCCGCGATCTTGTCCTCGGCGTCGACGGCGGCCACGGAGTCCTCGAAGTCGACGATCGCCGTCAGCGCCGACTCCAACTGGACGTCGGCGATGCCCGCGGGGTCGGCCGCCCCGACGGCGCTCGAGCGGTCGATGCGCAGTTCGATGTGGATTCCGTGGTGGCGCAGCAGCACGCTCTCGGGGTCGCGCGGGTCGCCCGTGAAGCCCGCGAACGAGGCGGGGTCGCGCAGCCCGCGGCGCTCGCCGCTCGCGAGGGCCGCGGTGAGCCGGCCGTCGGCGACCGCGTAGGACACGGCGTCCCGGTGGCTGCCCGATTCGAGCGGGACGGTCTCGTCCAGCAGCGACTTGACGTATTCGACGACCTGCGCGCCGCGGGCGGCGTCGTAGCCGCCGGGGGCCGCCTTCCCCGGCAGGGCGTCGGTCCCGTAGAGCGCGTCGTAGAGCGAGCCCCATCGCGCGTTCGCCGCGTTGAGCGCGTAGCGGGCGTTCGAGACCGGCACGACCAGCTGCGGACCGGCGAGAGTGGCGACCTCGTCGTCGACGCCGCCGGTCGTCACGGCGACCTCGGCCGGTTCCGGTGCGAGGTACCCGATCGACTCCAGGAAGCTCCGGTACTCCCCCGGGTCGAACGGCGAGGGGTGCGACCGGTGCCAGTCGTCGATCGCGGCCTGCAAGCGGTCGCGCTCGGCCAGCAGCTCCCGGTTGCGCGGTCCGAGCTCGGCGACGATGCGCGCGAAGCCGTCCCAGAAGGTCCGGGCGTCGATCGACGCGGCGGGCAGGAGCTCGCGCTCCACGAAGGCGTGCAGTGCGCTGTCGACCGAGAGTCCTCCGGCGGCGATGTGCGTCATCGAGTGTGTGCTCCTTCGTCTGGTGCGGCGCTGTCGTCGGATGCGGCGCTGTCGGCCGCGAAGATCGTTCCGGGGTTGAGGATGCCTTGAGGGTCGAGGGCCCGCTTCACGCGGTGGGACACCTCGAGGAGGTCGTCGCCGATCTGCTCGACGAGCCACGGCCGCTTGAGCCGGCCGACGCCGTGCTCGCCGGTGATCGTCCCGCCCAGGCGGATGGCGAGGTCCATCACCTCCCCGTAGGCGAGGTGGGCGCGTTCGGTGAGCGCGGTGTCCTCGGGGTCGTAGACGATCAGCGGATGGGTGTTGCCGTCTCCGGCGTGCGCGATGAAGGCGATCGTGACCTCGCGGGCGCGGGCGATCTCCTCGACGCCCGCCACCAGTTCCGCGAGGAGCGGGATGGGGACCCCCACGTCCTCCAGGAGCAGCGGGCCGAGGCGCTCGACGGCGGGGATGGCGATCCGGCGCGCGTGCGCGAAGCGCTCGCCCTCGGACTGATCGGCCGCTTCGAAGGTCTCGAACGCGCCGTGGTCGGTGAAGGCCCCGAGCATGGACGCCACTTCGGCGCCGTCGGGATGCTGGTCGTCCGAGCGGGCGACGACCAGCGCGGCGGCGTCGCGGTGCAGGCCCATGCCGAGGACGTCCTCGACCGCGCCGATCGCGGTGCGGTCCATGTACTCGAGCATGGAGGGCCGGATGCGCGAGGCGATGGCGAAGACGGCCGCCGACGCCCGCTCGGTGTCGTCGAACCATGCGACCACCGTGCGCGCGGGCGGCGGGGCGGGCAGCAGGCGGAGGGTCAGCTCGGTGATGACGCCGAGGGTGCCTTCGCTGCCCACGAAGAGCTTGAGCATCGAGAGCCCGGCGACGTCCTTGAGCCGCGGGCCGCCGACCCTCACCGCGCGCCCGTCGGCCAGGACGACCTCCGCGCCGAGGATGTAGTCGGCGGTGACGCCGTACTTGACGCAGCACAGGCCGCCGGCGTTCGTCGCCGCGTTCCCGCCGATGGTGCAGATCTCGAACGACGCGGGATCCGGCGGATACCACAGGCCTTGCGCCGCGACCGCGGCCTTGACCTCGGCGTTGAGCAGGCCGGGCTGCACGACGGCCATCCGGGTGGCGGCGTCCACGCGGACCGCGCGCATCCGCTCGGTGCTCAGCACGACGCCGCCCTCGATCGCCGTGGCGCCGCCGGAGAGCCCGGTCCCCGCCCCGCGGGGCGTCACCGGCACGCCGTGCGCGGACGCCCACCGCATGACGGCCTGGACCTCGGCCGTGGTCTCCGGCAGGACGACGGCGAGGGGCATGCCGGGGCGGGGGTCGAGCGCGCGATCGCGGCGGTACGGCTCCTTCGCCGCGGGCTCCGTGACGAGGGCGGCGTCGCCCAGCGCCGCGCGAAGCTCCTCAAGCGGATCGCTCATCTGATATTCCGCATCGTGGAATACTGATATCGCATGATCGAATGCTACCGTCAGACGGCGCGCGTGGCAATCGGATGCCAACGGGAAAGGGGGCACTGATGGATCGGAGACCTGGAGTGCAGTCGGTCGAGCGGGCGCTGGACCTCATCGAGGCGCTGGACGCCGCGGGGCGGGCCATGAGCGTCAGCGAGCTCGCCGCCGCGATCGGGCTCCCGGCGGGGACGATCCACCGGCTCCTGCGCACCCTCGTCGACCGCGGGTACGCGCACCAGCTCCCCGACCGCCGGTACGCGACCGGCTCGCGCATCGCGCAGCTGGCCGCGAACGCGAACGCCCTCCTGGGGCTCCGGGCCCGGCCGGTGCTGCGCGACCTCGCGCGGGAGCTGGGCGAGACCGCGAACCTCGCGATGCTCTCCTCGGACGCGGCCGAATACATCGCGCAGGTCGCGGGGACGCACTCCATCCGGATGTTCACCGAGGTCGGGCACCGGGCGCCCCTGCACAGCACCGGTGTCGGCAAGGCGCTGCTGTCGCAGCTGCCCGAGCAGTCGGTGCGCAGGCTCCTGGGCAGGGCGGGAATGCGCCGCCACACGCCGAACACCATCGTGGACCTCGCGGCGATGCTGACCGAACTCGACGGCGTCCGCGGCCGGGGATACGCGGTGGACGACTCCGAGATGGAGCTCGGCGTCCGCTGCGTCGCGGTCCCCTTCTTCGCGGGGCTGCCCTACGCCGTGTCGGTGTCCGGGCCCGAGCCCCGCATGACCGACGAGCTGCTGGCGAAGGCGGCGCGGGCGCTCGCCCTCGCCGCCGACAAGCTCCGAGCGGAACTGGACGACGCGGGTGCCCGAGACGGACCCGACGGCGCGAAGTCGTAGGGCCTGCCCTGCGCATCGGATTGGGCGTCATCCGGCCCGTTCGGCCCGCCCGTCGCCCATCACCACCGAACCAGACGCCCCTGCGCGGGGCAGGCCGTGTGCCCGCCGCCCGCCGCCACCTGTCACCCGGCCACCGCACATCAGTCACCGCCCAGGTCCGACTGCTCAAACCCCCCTTCGACTTCGAGTCCGCCCGGCATCTCCGGACCCTCGACGAACGCAACTGGATCTCCGACACCGCAGCCGCTCCGCCTCTCATCGGCGAGGGGGCGCCGCGACCGGTCTGCTCCGCCGGCGGTGCTCGCGAAGCCGGTCTGCGGCGGAGCGGCGTTCGGCCTCGGACAGATCGCGCTCGGCGGCCCGGAGCGCGTGCAGGCGGAGCAGCTCGTGGAACGCGTACCGCCCTTCGGCGGGCTCGTCCAGCAGATGTGCCTCGAAGAGTCGGTCCAGAAGGTATCGCGCTCGATCCGGTTCGACGCCGATCAGCACCGCCGCCTCGTATGCGTCCACGCCGGGCTCGGAGCCGATGCCGAGAAACCGGTACAGACGCCGCTCCTCGGGGGCCAGCCGCTGGAATGACAGCTCGACCGAGGCCATCACCGGGCATTCGGGGGCGTCGGCGCCCATCAGTTCCCGCCGCCACCCGCGCAAGCTGTCCACCAGGTACTCGAAGCTCCAGGTCGAGTGCGCGCCCAGGCGGGACGCGCAGATCACCAGCGCGAGCGGCAGCGCACCGCACAGGTCGACGGCCTCCGCGATGTGCTCCCGGGTGCGGTCGTCGATCCGGTCCTCGGGGACGGACAGGCGCATCAGCTCCGCCGCTTCGTCTCGGGGCATCGCTCCCAGCGTCAAGGACCGCCCATGATGGAATCCCGTCGAACGACTCCGGCTCGTCACGATCACCATGGATCCGCCCGCACCGGGGAGCAGCGGTGCCACCTGTCCGGATGCCAACGCGTTGTCCAGGACGATGAGCATCCGCCGACCGGTCAGCAGGCCGCGGTAGAGGGCGGCACGCTCGTCGACGGTCGGCGGCATCTGCGGCTCGGACACGCCGAGGCGGCGGAGGAGCGATCCGAGCGCCTCCCCCGGTTCGAGTGGCTCCAGCCCTTCGGTATGGCCGTGGAGGTCGAGGAAGAGCTGCCCGTCGGGGTACATCGGCGCGAGCGAGTGCGCCGCGTGGACCGCCAAGGCGGTCTTTCCGACTCCGGGCATCCCGTCGATCACGGTGATCGACGGGCCGTGTGAGCCGCGCGGGCCGCCGTTCGGATCCGCCCTCAGCTGTTCGAGTTCGGCGCGCCGACCGATGAAGACGGGGACGTCGGCCGGGAGTTGCGCGAGCGCCGCGGCGCCGGCTCGGCCGCGCGCGGCCGGCGGCGGGGGGTCCGGCTCGCCGCGAAGGATGGCCAGTTCGCGGTGCCTGAGCTCGGGCCCGGGGTCGGCACCGATCTCCTCGGCCAGGCGTCGCCTCGTCCTGCGAGCCAGTCCGAGCGCATCGGCGGTGCGGCCGGTCCGGTACAGCGCCCGCATGAGCTGCGCGACGAGCCGCTCTCGCAACGGGTAGGCCTCGACCAGCCTGGACAGCTCCGTCACCAGTCCTTCCTCGACTCCGAGGTCGAGCGCGGTCTCGTACCCTTCCTCCCGGCTGATCAGCCGGAGCTCGGCCAGTGCGGTCTGTGCCGCGACGACCGAGCTGATCGGCGGCACGTCGCTGAACGGCCCGCCACGCCACAGCCGGTCGGCCTCCCGGTAGCACTTCAGACTCGTCTGGAGGTCGTTCGATTCCCTGGCGGAGCGGGCGTCGGCCAACAGCCGCTCGTACCGGTGGCGATCGAGCTCCTCCTCCCCCACTTCGAGCAGGTAGCCGGGTTTGCGGGTGACGAGCCGCCTCGCAGGTGCCTCGGTGGGGGCGGACCGGAAGGCCCGGCGCAGCCGCGAGACGTAGTCGTGGACTTGGCCGCGAGCCGCCGCCGGACCACCGTCGGGCCACAGCTCGTCGACGAAGCGGTCGACGCTGACAACTTGGTTCGGATGGGTCAGCAGGACGCTCAACACCGCCCTCATCCGTGGGGTACCAAGCGGCAGCGGTGTTCCACACTCGCGCACCTCGAGCGCGCCGAGCACCTTGAACTCCATGATCGAGTCTCCGTCGAGATCGCGTGACCAGATGTCGGAAATGCCCCCCGCGGCCGGCGTTCCACCGCAAGCATATGCGCGGTCCGGCCGCTTCTGGGTTCCGTCGATATTCCTTCTAGCCGAGGTGTTCAAGATTGCAGTCGCAAGTGAACACATGCACGCCCCGCCGGCGCCGGATTCGCATCCGCCGGAAGGCGGGGCTGAGGAGGAACCATGGAAACCACCATCACGAGGGCCCGCGCGGCATGGGCACGAGTCGCGGTCGTAGTCGCGGGGGCGCTGCTCCTGATCGGACTCGCCCCGAGCGCTCCGGTGAGCGCGGAGGCTCCGGCGGCCGAGGAGTCCGACGAGATCCAGATCGAAGCGGTCGAGAGCGACCGGCCCGTCACGTTCGAGGACCTCGGGGACGTGGACATGAGCGCCTCGACGACGTTCTACCACTGCTCGGTCCGCGACGGACGCTACGGCTGCACTGGGGAGCCGCCGGAGGAGGGCCTGGTCGTCGCCAGGCTCTACCAGCGGTCGGACTTCAACAAGTACCAGGCGGGTTGGATGATCGTGATCACCAATCCGGAATACGAGTACGGGTGCTCCGCCGGCTACGGGGACGACGAAGGAGGAGCCAACCTCCCGGGCGGTTTCATCAACGACGTCAGCTCGGTGCAGACCTACAACCACTGCGACGTCAAGCTGGGCGACGCCGCCACCGGCGACGCCAGCGCCTGGATCGACCAGGACCGCCTGCTGGGCGCCCTGAACAACCGGGCGGACGCGTTCAAGATCTCCTGACCGTGTCCGCAGTGTGAGCGAACGGGTGCGTCGCCGAGTGGGCGACGCACCCGTTTCCGTGCCGCTCATGGTTCCGGCGCGGATGAGTTCGTTCCTCCACGGGTCCCGCCGGGCGTTCCGCGGGGTGTCCGAGGCCGACTCGTCCGGCGGCGCTCGACGGCGTCGGGGTCAGTCGAGCGGCTCGGCCAGGCCGACGACGATGCCTTCAGGGCCGCGGACGCGGCAGAGCCGATAGCGGTCCTCGTACGGCACGATCTCACCGACCGGCCGAGCGCCCTTGGCCGGCAGCCGGGCCACGCGCTCGTCGATGTCGCCGACGGCGAACACGGCGCGGCGAACCGCACGGTCGTCAGTTCAGCGCGAGCGCGCTCTGGACCGCCGCGTAGGCGTCGATCCGCCCGTGGCCGTAGACGTTGTCGACCTCGGCCGTGCCTCCGCAGCTCAGGTCCTCGGCGTCCACGGTGGTGCCGGTCAGGATCCGGTATATCTCGTCGTAGTCGCCCGCCAGCGACGGCTCCGCCGAGATCATCAGCGCGATCATGCCGGCGACGTGCGGCGCCGCCATCGAGGTGCCGGACCTCGTGCCGTAAGCGCCTCCCGGTTCGGAGGAGAGGATCTCCACCCCCGGTGCCGTGACATCGGGCTTGAGCTCACCGTGGGAGTTCGGCCCGCGGGAGGAGTCCGGGTCGATCGTCCCGGTGCTGTCGTGCGAGCCGACCGCGATCACGTTCGAGTAGACCGCCGGTGAGCCGGTCGAGCGGCATCCCAGGTATCCGAAGTTGCCCGCGGAGAACACCGGGATGATGCCGGCGGCGTGCCACATGGCCACGACGTCCTCGTACCAGGGGTCGTCCTGCCAGTACGGCGAGCCCCAGGAGTTGACGACGATGTGGGGCGCTTTCGACGGGTCGGGGTCGTTCCCGGCCATGTCGGTCGGGGCCGCGAGCCACTGGCCGGCCGCCATGAGCGTGTCGCGGTCGGGGCAGCAGCCGTTCACGGCGATCCATTCGGCGCCCGGGGCGACGCCGATCCGGTTCCCCGCCCCGTCGTCGCCGACCATGGTGCCCATCGTGTGCGTGCCGTGCCCTCGCTCGTCGCACGGCTCGCCGCCGCAGACGCCTTGGGCGTCGAAGAAGTTGTAGTCGTGGGTGAAGGTGCCGTCGCCGTTGTCGCCCCGGTATTGGTCGACCAGTGCGGGGTGGTCGTAGTCGACGCCGCTGTCGTTGCCGGCGACGACGACACCGGTGCCGTCGAAGCCCTGCTCCCAGACCTCCGGGGCGCGGATGTCGTCGAGTCCCCATTGCTCGGCGGCGGCCGAGGCGTCGGTCGTGTCCGGTTCCGGCGGCTCGATCACCGGGTATTCGACGGCCGGGTGGATCTCGGCGACCGAGTCGAGCGCGGCCAGGTCGGCGACCAGGGCTTCGTCGGCTACGGCGCTGATCGATGAGGACGCCCAATACGACTCGTAGCCGACTCCGGCGCCGGCGAGGAGGTCGACCGCCTCGGACTGGGAGCGCTCGGCGAACTCCTGTGCCGCGGCCACGGCGGCGGCGCCTTTCTCGGTCTTCGTGTCGGCGCCGAGGGCGTCGCCGTAGTCCGGCGCGCCGTGGAAGCGAACCCAGATCTCGGCCTCGCCTTCGGATTCGAGCTCCGCGAGCAGGGACGGAGCGGCCTTGTCCGCGAGTCGCTCCGCGGCGGGGTCGGTCTCGGCCGCGACGGGGGACGCGGCCAGTTGCGCCAGTCCGAGTGTCATCGCTCCGGCGAGGACGACGCGCCATCGTCGTTCGGTCACTGTGCAGCTCTCCTATATGGGTCGATGTCCGCGAAGGCCGCTCTGCCACAAGGGGTATGGCTGGGACGCTGTTGCGAGCGTGTTCTCTCTACCGCTAGCGTGCCAGTCTTGGGCCGAGAGAGCAAGACCGTCGTGATTGTTCACGGCTTATTCGATGACCTGTGCAAGGGCGGACGCTCGGTGCCCCTCCGAGGGGCGGCTGGAGCCGATCTCCCGGGCATGGCGGCATCTTGCCCGGTCAGGGCTCGGCCGGGGCCGTGGCAGCGGCAGTGCGGCCCGGCCGCGGGGGTCATCCCACCGCGCGGGAACTCGCTTCGGGCAGTCGCAGGTGGATCCGCACGGTGGTGCCGTCCGGGCCGGTGTGCATGCGGACGAGGTCGGCGAGCTGGTTGACCAGCAGCAGCCCGCGGCCGTGGTCCTCGGCCTCGCCGCTCGGGCGCCGCCCCGCGAGCGGGTCGTCGATCCGCCCCGCGTCGTTGACCTCGCAGATCAGCAGCTCGTCATCCGACCAGACGCGGAAGGTGCCGATGCCGCCGCCGTGGATGATGCTGTTGGTCAGCAACTCGGTGGCGGCGATCTCGAGATCGACCAGCCGCTCGGCGCTCAGGCCGAGTCTCCGCCCGTACGCGGTGACGAACCAGCGCGCATTGTCGAGCGTCGCGTGGTCGGCGGCGCGTTCGACGGCCGATCGCGGCGGGGGCGGGAGCGGCCGGTTGTAGTCGGTGAGGATGCGGCCGGGGTCGTACTGCTCGCAGCGGTGGTGCCCGGTGTGGTCGACGACCACGGGATGAGTGGCCCGGGCGTCGGCGATCACCTGCCGGTCGAGGCGCTCGGTGTCGTACGGGCACAGGATGGAGACGGTGCGGCCGGTGAACGCGAGGTTGATGAGCGCCTCGTGCTGGACGCAGGCGGGGTACTCCAGTTCGGTGCGGCCGGGCCAGATCGGCTCGCCGATGATGCGCACGCGGCGCCCCGGGTGGGCGTCGGCGAAGGCGCGCAGCACGCCGGGGATGATCCGCCCCGGGTTGGCGCCGGCCACGGTCATGTCGGTCAGCAGGACACGTGCGGCCGAGGACCCCAAGGCGCTGCGCACGGATTCCAGATTGCGTCCGGGGACGGCCACCGCCACGGGGTCGTCGGCGGTGAGCGCCGCCTCGATGAACGGGATCGTGCCGGCCAGGTACTCGTGCTCATCGGAGTAGAACAGCGCGGGGTGCTCGAATCGATCCTTCGTCTCGTGGATCGCCGCAGGGGTCATTGCCCTCCCTTGAACGTCATCGCGACAGCGCCGCCCGGGCACAGGAGCTGCATGATCCACCGCAAGCGGGGCGAGGCACGGCGGACCGGGATCCAGTGTCGTCGCCTCGACGACCGGTGACGCCTACGGGCGGGGCGGCACCGCAGTCGCCGATGGCAGGTCCGCCACAGCCGATTTTAGCGCTGCGGCGCCTGCGGTGCCACGGACGCTGAAGGCGATGACGAATCTCCAGCGGCCGAGGCGCGGTCATGCGATGACCGCCTGGGCGAGGGTGTGGCCGACGAGCGCGGCTCCCAGGCCGCCCGCGACACTGGCGGCCGCGTTGAGGACGGCGATGAGGCGGGCGCGCTCCCCGATGAGTCGGACCGTCTCATACCCGAAGGTGGAGTACGTGGTCAGGGCCCCGCACAGCCCCGTCCCGAGCAGGGCCGTGACCGGGTCCGAGGACGCCCCGGCGAGCGCGGCGCCGGCCAGGGCGCCGAGGATGAACGATCCGGTCGTGTTGGCGCAGAAGGTGCCCCAGGGGAACAGCGAATCGTGGCGGGACTGGACCGCCCGGTCGACGAGGTACCGCAGCGGGGCGCCGACCGCGGCCCCGACGGCGACGAGCAGGACGGTCATCGCCGCTCCTCCTTCGCCGCGCGGCCGACGGCGAGCGCCCGGGTCGCCGCGGCCCCGGCCCAGACGGCGAACAGCGCGCCGATCAGGGTCGCGAACAGGTAGACCAGGGCCGTGCGCGCCGCCCCGGCGGCGGCGAGG
Organism: Glycomyces tenuis DSM 44171; assembly: GCF_000427885.1. Lineage (GTDB taxonomy): Bacteria > Actinomycetota > Actinomycetes > Mycobacteriales > Micromonosporaceae > Glycomyces > Glycomyces tenuis. Next base: position 54,810 of record NZ_ATYW01000014.1, on the reverse strand, counting down.
TGCTGGGCGTCGACGATGTACGTCGAGAAGGTGGTGAACCCGCCGAGGACCCCGGTGCCGAGGAACGGCCGCAGCAGCCGGTGCGCGGCCCAGACCTCGGTGATGAGGACCATGAGAGCGCCGATGAGCAGGCAGCCGGTGACGTTGACGGCGAGCGTCGACCACGGGAACTCCCCCGCCCGGTGCGGCAGGGCCGCGTCGACGCCGTGGCGGGCCAGCGCGCCCGCCGCGCCGCCGAGGCCGATGACGCCGAGCACGGCCCAAGGGGCGCGCCGCAGCTCGCGGCGCTGGGATCGAACGCGCAGATCGACGTCGGGGTCGATCACGGATGCGGGGGCGTCGGGTTGCGTCATGGATGCTCCTACCAGGGCGCGGGCGTGCGGTGCTGGTAGGGACCGTTGGCGGCGCTGCGGTTGCCCCCTTCGGGGTCGGCGGGCCCCACCGCCGAAGATTCGCCTCCGACGATAGCCGCGGCGGCGAGCTCGGCCGCATCGTTCGGCCACGAAGTATGTCAGATGTCACCGTGCGCGAAGAACGCGCCGTTCAGGCAGAGCAGACGTGGCGAATGTCGACCGCCTCCGGACGCCGCGGGCGGGCGCTGAAGCGATTTCCCGCCGCCGGTTCACCGGCCTCGGGTCGTGCGCTCCAGCCAGCCGGGCCACACTCGTGCGGCGTCGCCGCGGCGGAGCCGCCCGCCGAGGTGCATCGCCCTCCAGACGCCCCGGTAACCGGGCAGCACGCCCGCCGCGATGAGGATGTGCCCGAGGATCACCGGCGTGATGGCGTACGTGGCCCACCGGTGGATCCGGTTGAACCAGACGAACGCCGGGCCGCCCGAGACGGCCCACAGTCCGATCCCGCTGACGATCAGGGCCAGCAGCAGCGCGACCATCACGAGGTTGGCGATGCGCTGACCGGGGTCGAAACGTCCCTCGTGGCGGGCGAAGCGGCCGGTGAACACGGCCTTCGGCCAGCCGGCCGCCCAGTGCAGGTCCGAGCGCCGGAACCGCGCGGAGTCGACGAGCAGCGCCTTCGCGCCGCGGAGGCCGAGGGCCGGGCCCGCCACGGCGATCGCGGTGAGGGCCCAGCCGACGGCCGTGTGGATCTCGGCGTCCGGCAGGCCGGTCACGGCGGCCAAGGGGCTGGGCCTGCCCTCCTGCCCCAGCGTGAGCCACCAGCCCGTGCCCATCAGCACCAGCACCGTCAGGTAGACGGCGGCGTGGAACCAGCGGGCACGGGCGCTGTTGCGCTCGACGGTCCGGCCGGGTTCAGTAGCCATCGCCGACGTCGCCGGGGTCATCGGCGTTCCCCGGGCCCGCCTCGCCGAACATGACGGTGATCTCGTCCTCGGCTCCCGCCGCGGAGTGGTCGGCGTGGCGCAGCGAGACGTTCAGCGTGTGCTCGCCGTCCTCCAGCCCTTCGAGGATCGGCGAATCGGCCGAGATCTCGACCTCCTCCCCGTTGCCCGCCTCGATGACCTCGTAGACGCTGTCGTCGCCGTCGACGTACAGGTGGACGTGGTGGGCGCCGGTGTCGGTGGGTCCGAGGTCCTCGCTCGAGTCCACCTCGAACGCGAACGGCGCGCTGAGGGCGTCCCCGTCGGCCGGCTGGACGATCGCCACCGTGGGGCCGTCGCCGCCCGAGGCGCCGCCGTCCTCGGCGTCCTCTCCGCAGGCGGCGAGGGCCAGCGCGAGGACGCCCACCGCGGACAGGGCCAACAGCTTGGGTTTCATGTCTCCACTCCTCTCGTCGTGGTCTCACCATGTGATACGAAGCGGAGCGGCGAATGGATTGCGGCGGGTCGGGCGAATCTTCGGATCGGGCGGCCTCCGGCGCAATCCATTCGGCGTGTGGTTCCGTAGAACTGATATGGAAGTGTCAGACGAGGCACTGCTCGCGGGGGTCGCGACCGGCGACGCCGACGCCATGGCCGCCTTCGTCCGGCGCCACCAGGCCCGCGTCTACGGCATGGCGCTCTCCGTGGTGGGCGTGCCCGCGGTGGCCGAGGAGGTCGCACAGGAGGCCTTCGTGCGCGCCTGGCGGCACGCGGGCAACTACGACCCTCGACGGGCGCAGGCCTCGACGTGGCTGCTCACGATCACCCGCAACGTCGCCATCGACGTCCTGCGGGTCCGGCGCGAGCTGGCGACCGAGCCGGTGGCGATGGCGGAGCTGATGATGGCGCGCGGCGACGACGGCGACCGCGTGGACGACTCCGACGACGTGACCGCCGCGCTGCGGGCGCTGCCGAAGGAGCAGGCCGTGGCCGTCGTGCTGTCCGTACACTTCGGACTGACCGCGCGGGAGATCGGCGAGCAGCAGCGGATCCCCCTGGGCACCGCCAAGACCCGCATACGCACCGGCCTGACACGACTGCGCAAGATCCTCGAGGTGCGCCATGACTGAGTCGACACGCTGCGACGAGTTCCAGGAGGGCCTCGCCGAGCTCGCCACCGGCGCGGCCAGCGGGCCGGACCGCGCCAGCGTCCTCGCCCACCTGGCCGGATGCGACGATTGCCGCCGCGAGCTCGAGGAGTTGACCAGGGTGGCGGACGAGGTGCTGCTCATCGCTCCGCAGCACCAGCCGCCCGCGGGCTTCGAGAGCGCCGTCTTCGACCGCATCAGGTCCGAAGGCGGCGCCGGAGCCGAGCGTCCGGTGCGCGCGCGAGCGCGGTGGCGGCACCGGGCCCTGAGGCCGTTGGCGGCCGTGGCCGCCGCTGTGGTGATCGCAGCCGCCGCGGGAGGGACGGTCTGGACCGTCACCGCGGACGAACGCGAGCTGGCGGACCGCTACGAGCACACGCTCGCGGTCGCCGACGGCCGCTATTTCACCGCCGCGCCGATCCTCGACGACGGCGTGCAGGTCGGCCACGTGTTCCTGTACCAGGGGGAGCCGTCGTGGGTGTTCGCGGTCCTGGGCGAGGCGTCCGAGCCCGGCTCGTACGACCTGATCGTGACCACCGACGAGTGGACCGCCACGGTCGGCTCGTGCGAGGTGGCGTCCACCTCGTGCGGCGCGGGCGCGACCGTGGAGGCCGATATCGGTGAGATCGGCGAGGTGCTGCTGGTGGCCCCGGACGGGACCACGCTGACGGCCTCCCTGCCCGATCGCTGAATAAATCGACGTACATCGAAATCTATTGGGGCCCGGCGTCCGTATCAGTCAGTGGAGGCAATTCCTCGACGCGAAGGACGAACCCATGAGAAGACGATCGATCGCCCGCGGTACGCCGGAGGAGCCGTTCGAGATGCCCGGCGCGGTCTCGGGACCCATCCGAGCGGCCGACGGGGCCGGGAACGGCTCCGAGCCGGCCGCGTCGGCAAGGGCACTCCGATGAGCGCGCGCGGCAACGGAAGAGTGGTGACGACGCCGTTCAGCGAGGCCGTGCCGCTGCGCGCGGCCCGGACCGCCGAGCCGCGAATCCTGCGCCCCTCGGCCCGCACGGCGCTGGTGCTCCTGCGGCTGTCCCTGGGGTGGATCTTCCTGTGGTCCCTGCTCGACAAGATCTTCGGCCTGGGCTTCTCCACGCCGCCGGAACGGGCCTGGACCGCGGGCGGCAGCCCCACAGGAGGCTTCCTCGCCAGCCGCGACGGCGCCTTCGGCGGGGCGTTCCAGGCGCTGGCCGGGCAGGCGTGGGTCGACTGGCTGTTCATGGGGGCGCAGGCCGCACTGGCCATCGCCCTGCTGCTCGGCATGGGCATGCGCCTGGCCGCCTTCGGCGGGAGCCTCCTCCTGCTCTCGCTGTGGGCGGCGATGTTCCAACCGGAGAACAACCCGTTCATGGACGAGCACCTCGTCTACATGGCCGCGCTCGTCCTCTTGGCCGCCACCGACGCCGGTGACGACTTCGGGCTGGGGAGGCCGTGGAGGGGTTCGGCCCTGGTGCGGCGGTTCCCGTTCCTCCGCTGACCGCACGGACACGGGGCCGCCGAGGCGGCCCGCGGCGAGGCGGCCGTCGTCGCCTCGTCCACGTCCCGCGCGGGCCAGGGCATGTCCGGTCTGCGGCATCGGGAGCCGATCTGCATCATGCGGTGCCCGCCCCTCGGCAGATGCCCGCGATGACGTCGTCGACCGCTTGCTCGGCGAACCGGCGGAGGACCGCCGGGTCGCGGCCTCGCAACGGCCCCTGTATGGCGAGCTCGGCAAAGCCATGCACGGTGGACCAACACGACCATTCGGCCCCGGCGCGCCGTCCGACGCTCAACGAGCCGGACTCGACGAGGCCGTCGAGCGCCTCCCGCAGCATGACCAGGGGCGGCGGCGTACGGCCGTCGGGACGCGTGATCCCATCCGGCGCGAAGAAGGCGACCTGGAACCATCCGGGCTCGTGCAATGCGAACTCCACGTACCCCAACCCCACGCCCCGCAACCGGGCGACGGCCCGATTGGCCGGACCATCGCCCTCGCCGTCCGGCATCCGCTCGCGCATGGACTGGGCCATCTTGTCCTGAATCCTCGCGGCGACCACCGCCAAGAGCGCATCGCGATCGGCGAAGTGCCGGTAGGCCGCACGCGCGGTGACTCCGGTCCTGCGCGTGGCCTCCCGCATGCTCAGCGCTTCCGGACCGCCCAGGCGTGTCAGTTCCAGCCCGGTCTCGACCAGTGCCGATCGCAGGTCGCCGTGGTGGTAGCCGGTCCGTGCCGCCCTCTCCACCTCGCACCACCCCTGACCGCTTGACGCGTCGCTCGTGACCACTTTACAGTGGATGTATACGCCGTGTACATCCATTCGCCCGCTGCTGCGACGCAGGAGCCGGTATCAGAGGAGGAATCCGCCGCATGGGGCTTCTGACGTTCAGCATCAACTTCACTCTGGACGGTTGCGTCGACCACGAGGAGGGCATCGCCGACGATGAGACGCACGCGCACTTCACTCGCCTGATGGACGAGAGCGGCGCGATGCTCTGGGGCCGCACCACCTACGAGATGATGGAAAGCCACTGGCCGAAGGTCGCCCGCGGCGAGGTCGACGCGCCGCCGGCGATGCGCGCGTGGGCGCTCAAGCTGGAGGCCAAGCCGAAGTACGTCGTGTCGTCGACGCGGAGCGACTTCCCGTGGACCAACAGCCACCACGTCGAGGGCGACCTGCGCACGGCGGTCCAGGAACTCAAGGACCGGACTCCCGAGGGGGTGCTCCTCGGCAGCGGCAAACTCGCGACGGCGCTGGACCGACTGGACCTGATCGACGAGTACAAGTTCCTCGTCCATCCCATGATCGCCGGCCACGGCCCCACCCTGTACCAGGACGGACTGCCCGGCACCCGAAACCTCGACCTGATCTCGGCCGATCCGCTCGGCAACGGCGCGGTCGCCATGCACTATCGCCGGGCCGCCTGAGGCCCGTCGCGCGAAGGCGGCGCACCGGTCGGTCTCCAGGCACACGCGCTGGACGACGGCCCGCCTGCGCCACCGTGGCCGCTTCGGCATCCCGCGGCCCGCAAGAAGCGCGTCGAGCCGGGCACCGGGGCCATCGGCCGGCGCCGCCTGCCGTCGATCCGCTCGGTGAACCGCGGGCCGAACCGGCCGCCACCGTCGAGCACTATGCTCGCCTCGGTGACCCATCCATTGAGCGCGCTCGCTCCTCGACAGCGCGAACTGATCGAAGCCTGGCTGCCCGGTATCGAGATCGAAGCCGACATGAGCTGGAAGTCCGCCGAAACCGCAGTACTCCGAGCAAGGGCGGGCGAGCAGCTCGTCGTCGTCAAGGCGGGCCGCACTTCGGACCATCACACCGAACGGGAGATCCGTGCGCATCGCGAGTGGACCGGGCCGTGGGTTCGACGCGGCCGGGCCGCCCGGATGCTGCACGCCGATGTCGACGCCGAGATCCTGGTGACGGAATACCTGCCCGGCGCTCTGGTCCAGGGAACGGCGGCGGCCGCCGAGACGGACACCTACGTGCAGGCCGGTGAGCTGCTGCGCGCCTACCACTCGCAGGTGGCGGTCGAGGACTCCGACTACGAGTCGCGGATGAACGCCAAAGCGCTGGCGTGGCTGGACGGACCGCATCGGATCGCGCCGGAGCTCGCCGACGAGCTGGCGGCCATGGTCCGGTCCTGGCCGTCGACCGCCGTCACATGTGTTCCGACGCATGGCGACTGGCAAGGCCGAAATTGGCTTCACGACGATGGGGTCCTGCGGGTGATCGACCTGGGGCGCGCGGGCCTGCGACCGGCGGCCGCGGACTTCGAGCGCCTGGCCGTCCAGGAGTTCGCCTGGCACCCCGGCGCGGAGGAGGCGTTCCTGTCCGGCTACGGCATGGACCCGCGCGAGCCCGATGCCTGGTTCCGCGGGCGTGCCCGCGCCGCGATCGGCACGGCGTGCTGGTCCTACCGAGTCGGCGACCAGGACTTCGAAGCGCAGGGCCACCGGATGATCGCCGATGTCCTCGCCGAAGCCGCATAGCCGCGCGGGCACGCCCGCTCCGGCCCCGGGAGGCCGGGCGCATCGCCCGAGCCGGGGACGTGCTGACACCCCGCAGTCCTGAGTGGCGGCCCTCGGCGTACGAGTACCGGCGTCGGGGTCGATACCCGGTTGCCGCGGTGGGGGAAGTCTGCTGTGATGACACGGGTCCACCGGCACCGGCCGGTGCCGCACCGAAGGAGCCGCCTTGCCCCCTGACGGCCAGTCCTACGCCGATGCCGCCCGCGCCGCGGCCGATGCGGCCTTGACGCGCTACGACCTGCCGGCACCGGTCACGGCCGAGCCGATCCGGATGCTCAACAACGCCGTCTTCGCCGTGACGGCCGCCAAGCGGAAGCGACTGGTGCTGCGGCTGCACCGGCCCCGCTACCGGCGTCCCGAGCACACCCTGGCCGAACTGGTCTTCCTCGAGGCCGTGCACCGGCCCCTGGCCGAGGTCGGCATCCGGATCCCAAGGCCGTTCCGGGCCGCGAACGATGCGCTGACGGTGACCGTCACACTGCCCGATCCCGGCGGGAACGCGTCGCAACAGGTCCACTGCGACCTGCTCACCTGGGTCGACGGACAGGTGCGCCGCCCCGGCACCGGTCTGGGACCGCGCGGGGTGCATCGGCTCGGCCGCGTTCTCGCGCACCTCCACCGGGCCGCCGAGTCCTTCGCGCCGCCGGACGGATTCCAACTGCCCACTTGGGATGCTCAGGCCATGTTCACCGAACACTCTCCTTACCGCCCCGGCCCTTTCCACGAATTCCTCACCAGAGAGGACCGATCGGCCTTCGCCACCACAGCGGAGCTGACCGCCGAGGTCTTCGAGACCCTCGGCCGCGACCGTGAGACGTTCGGGCTCATCCACTACGACTTCATCCTCGGCAACTGCCACACCGTCCGCACCGGGAGCGGCTGGAGTGCGGGCGTGATCGACTTCGACGACTGCGGCTGGGGCCACTTCCTGTACGACCTCGCCCCGATCATGGGCAACCTCAGCGACTACCGGCATTTCGGGCAGCTGCGAACCGCCTTCCTCCAGGGGTACCGATCCGTCCGCGCCCTGCCGATCGCGTTCGAGGCGCACCTGCCGGTGCTCATGGCCGCCCGCCACGCCGCCCACTGCCTCTGGGCATCCGGCCTCGCGCACAGCAACGGCAGTGCCGAGCTCGACACCGCCGACCACATCGCCTACCGCATGCGAGAAGTGCGCCGATGCCTGGCAATGCGCTCGCAGCCATGACCTCCACCGGCGCGCACGGCATCCCGCCGGCGGTGCCCAAGCCGACACGGCACCGGATGCGGCGGCGCTCGGCGCCGCGCACGGCGATACCGGCCCAGGCCGACTGACCGGGCGGCGCTGGGCCGGGGCTCCAGACGACCCGCGCCGGCGTTCGGCTTGAGCGAGACTCGTCTCGGCTTCGGTCGGTCGGCGACCGTCTCCAGCCTGTCGAACTCATCGCGAGGCCGGCGGCGGGGCATGGACCGCTGAAATGAACGTGATCGCCCCTTTCGGGGGCCTTGACAGCATATCGATCCATATCTATAGTCTGAGGATCGAAATTTTCGGAACAAGCTCCGTAAGTTTCGGCAAGGGCGGAGCCGAGCAACCGCCCGCATGCGTAGATATTCATATATTCGAGTTCATGTTCCCCATCCGAGCATTCACCCCTGGCGGACAGCGCGAAGAGCGCTCGCAGCCGTCAGGTTGTGAACGATAACTTCGCTCGGTCCCCCAAGCTGAAAGGCGGATGATGAAGAGGATTTTCAAGACACGATCGCGGATCGCGGTGGTCGCGGTCGCGCTGGCCGGCGCGTTCGCCGCGGCGTCGCTCACCGCCACCGCCGAGCCGCCGGCCTCCCCGGCGCAGGCCGACGAGCTCCCGTCGAGCTTCCAGTGGGAATCCAGCGGCGCACTGATCGGACCGAAGCCCGACGGCGGCCACGACGTCGTCTCGACCAAGGACCCCACGGTCGTGCACTACGACGGCCAGTGGCACGTGTTCTTCACGACCGCGAACACCGCCGGCGCCTGGAGCCTGGCGTACACGAGCTTCTCCGACTGGTCGCAGGCATCCAGCGCCCCGCACACCTTCCTGGACACCAACCCGAACATCGGCTCGCGCTACGCGGCGGCGCCGCACGTGTTCTACTTCGAACCGGAAGGGCTGTGGTACCTGGTCTACCAGACCGGCCTGCCCTCCTACTCGACCACGACCGACATCTCGGACCCGCACAGTTGGTCGGCGCCGAGGAACTTCCAGGACTCCATGCCCGACATCGTCGAGGACAACATCGGCGACGGCCACTGGCTCGACTACTGGGTCGTCTGCGACGACGCGATGTGCTACCTGTTCTCCGCCGACGACAACGGCCACCTCTACCGGGCCGAGACCAGCGTGGGCGAGTTCCCGGGCGGCTTCGACAACACCCAGATCGTCCTCCAGGACACCAAGAACAACCTGTTCGAGGGCGAAGCGGTCTACCGGGTCGGCGAGAGCGACACCTACCTGCTCATCATGGAGGCCATCGGCTCCGACGGGCGGCGCTGGTACCGGTCGTTCACCTCCCAGGGCCTGAACGGCCAGTGGCAGCCCCTGGCCGACACCGAGGCGAACCCGTTCGCCCGGGCCGGCAACGTCTCCTTCCCCGGCGGCGCATGGACCCAGGACATCAGCCACGGCGAACTCATCCGCTCCGGCCACGACCAGACCATGACCATCGACCCGTGCAACTTGCAGCTGCTCTACCAGGGCGTGGACCCCTCGGCCGGCGGCGACTACTCACAACTGCCGTACCGGCTCGGGCTGGCCGACATGACCGGCCCCGCCTGCTGAGACCGACCGCCGACCCGTCCCAGGGAGGCGGCCGCGAGCCGGACGCCCGTCGGCCGCCTCCCACCCCGATATCCGCAAAGGAGCCACACATGTCCGTACGACGACGCGCATTCCTCGGCCTCGCGGCCGCGGCCGGCGCCGCGGCCGCCACCGGCACCGTCCTCGCCTCCGCGCACGCCGAGCCGGCGACGCCCCGGCAGACCGCACCGACCGAGCCGTTCGGCATCGGCGTGCGCCAATACGAATGGAACCGCGGCGACCGCCGCCTGGTGACGCGGGTCTTCTACCCGTCCACGGGCGAGCCGACCGGCGTCCCCGTCGACGACGCGCCGATCGCCGACGGCCCCTTCCCCGTCGTCGAATGGAGCCACGGGCTCGGCGGCAACCCCGGGAGCTACGCACCGCACATCCTTCCGCTGGCCGAGGCCGGGTTCATCGTGCCCGCGCCGGTCTTCCCGACCACCTCCACCGGCACCGAGGGCGACATCGGCGACGTCTACAACGGCAACCAGTCCATGGACGTCTCCGAGGTCATCACCCGCACGCTGGCGTTGAACGAGTCCGACGCGGCCTTCGCCGGTCGCATCGACACCGCCGCGGGAGTCGGCGTCGCCGGACACTCCCTGGGCGGCATGACCACCCACGGCCTGCTCACCGCCTGGCCCGACGACCGCGTCGTCGCCGCCATCCCGTTCGCCTGCGTCGACATGGGCGACCCGGCGCCGCAGGTGTCGGCGAAGGTCCTGTTCGTCCACGGCGACCAGGACCCGATCTGCGACTACGCCCTGGCCCGCCAGGCCTACGACGAACTGCCGCCGGTCAAGGCGTTCATGACCCACACCGGGGTCGGCCACGACGAGTTCATCTGGGACGGCCCGACCTACGACCAGGCCGTCGCGACCAGCCTGGACTGGATGCGCTGGAGCCTGTACGGCGACACCGCCGCTCGCGACCGCCTGCCCGAAGACGCCTCGGGCGAGGGCATCGTCTGGGAATCCGAACTCGGCTGACCGGACAGCGCCCTCGCTTCGAGACCACCGCAATCCGAAAGGAGCATCAATGTTCAACGATCACCTCGCACGGGGCGCCCGCGGCCGCGTCCGGGCGGCGTTCGCCACCGCGGCGGCCGCCGGCCTGGCCGTCGCCGCCGCGCTCACATTCACCAACAACGCCCAGGCCGCGGACACGCTCGGCGCCTCGGCGGCCGAGTCCGGCCGCTACTTCGGCGCCGCCGTCGTCCCGAACCACCTCGGCGAATCCGGGTACGTCGACACCTTGAACGCCGAGTTCAACTCGATCGTGGCCGAGAACGTCATGAAATGGGACGCCACCGAACCGAACCGGGGCCAGTTCAACTTCTCCGGCGGCGACCAGCTCGTCGCCCACGCCCAGGCCAACGGCATGGAGGTGCGCGGCCACACGCTCGTGTGGCACGCCCAGCAGCCCGGCTGGGTCCAGGGCCTGACCGGCGACGATCTGCGGCAGGCGATGCTCGACCACATCGCCGGGGTCGCGGGCCATTACGCGGGGGACATCTCCTCGTGGGACGTGGTCAACGAGGCCTTCGAGTGGGACGGCTCGCGCCGCCAGTCGAACCTCCAGCAGCAGCTCGGGGACGGCTGGATCGAGGAGGCGTTCTGGGCGGCCGACCAGGCCGATCCGAACGCGAAACTGTGCTACAACGACTACGGCACCGACGCGATCAACGCCAAGAGCACCGCGATCTACGACATGGTCGCCGACTTCCTGGCACGCGGCGTCCCGATCGACTGCGTCGGCTTCCAGTCGCACTTGTCCACCGGCGCGGACCTGTCGACCTACCAGGCGAACCTCCAGCGCTTCGCCGACCTGGGCGTGGACGTGGAGATCACCGAGCTCGACGTCGGCGGCTCGGGGTCGGCTCAGGCCGAGGTGTACCGGACCGTCACCGAGGCGTGCATGGCCGTCGACCGGTGCACCGGCATCACCGTCTGGGGCATCACCGACAAGTACTCCTGGCGATCCGACGAGACGCCGCTGCTCTTCGACGGCGACTACCAGAAGAAGGAGGCGTACTCCGCCGTGCTCGCCGCATTGAACTGAAGGCGGCGGCACCCGCCGGGCAGCGCGCTCACCGGCGGCCGCGAACCGCACCGACCTCGGCCGCCGGTGAGCCTTTCCCTGCGCTTCATCGTCGTCGTCCGGCTGCTCTGCGACGTCCGTGCCGACCACCGCCTCTCCCCGGGAAACGCGGCGTACTTCGACTATTGCGAGCGGGCCCTGCCGGGCCGCCGCACCGGTCGGCGGCACCCCGCCGACGGCCACGGCCACGCCGTCTACCGGAACGCCGTCCGGCGAGGCGGGGCCGTGCTGGCGCGCTCGATCAGTTCAGTGGACAGTTCGACGCGGTGCCGGTGCAATGCCTTTCCCTCGGCGACGGCGACGACCATGTTCGCGGCCGCGGCGGCCATCTCGTGGAGCGGCTGGCGGACGGTGGTGAGCGGAGGAATGTGCCATTCGGCCAGCGGCAGGTCGTCGAAGCCGACGACGCTGAGGTCGTCGGGGATGCGCAGCCCCGCCTCGGTCGCGGCCTGGTACACCCCGAGGGCCATGCCGTCGTTGCAGGCGAACACCGCCGTCGGCGGCTCGCTCAGGCGCAGCAGCTCGCGGGCCAGCTCCCGCCCGCTCGCGATCTCGAAATCGCCGACGCGCATCAGGCCCGGATCGACGGGAACGCCGACCAGGTCCATGGCTGCCCGGTAGCCGTCCAGTCGGGCGCGACTGGCGATCATGTGCTCAGGACCGGTGATCACGGCGATGCGGCGGTGGCCGAGTTCGAGCAGGTGCCGCGTGGCGGCGAGTCCGCCGTTCCAGTTGCTCGCGCCCACCGAGGGAAAGCGGTGGCTCGGCTCGCCGGTGGGATCGACGAACACGAGCGGTATCCCGCGGCTGTCCAGCTGCTCGCTCTGGTCGACGGTCGGCCCGGCGAACACCGAGAGCACGCCGGTCGGCCGACGGGCCAGCACCTCCTCGACCCATCCCCGTCCGGGCGTGTGCCGGCCCTCCAGCTCGGAGACCACGACGCCGAGACCGTGCTGCCGCGCCACCGGGTGGACGCCGTTGAGGATCTCGATGCCGTACAGGCCGCGCAGCTCATGGAAGACCACTTCGAGCAGCGCCGTCGGTTTGCTGGGGCGCTTCTGCCTCCGATAGCCGTGGCGGCGGATGAGCTCCTCGATCAGCCCCCTGGTCTCGAGTGCGACGTCGACGCGCCCGTTCACCACTTTGGAGACCGTGGCCGTCGAGACCCCGGCGAGTTCGGCGATCTGCGCGATGGTGAGGGGTTCGCCTTGCGGAGCGTCGCCTTGGGAAGCGCTTGCGTCAATGGGGGCCATCGCGAAAGTCTAACGTCGCAAGCCTCGAACGCCGTCGACGTCAGTCGTGAATCGTGAATCGTTCGGTGATGTCAGCGATGACCGGCCGGACGACCAGCCACAGCGCGGCGGCGAACGCCCATCCCAGGAGGAGCAGCAGCGCCTCGGAGCTCAGGACCACGGTGGCCGTCGCCACGACGAGGAGCGAGAGGATGCCGAGGGACGACTTCCAGGAGAGGAAGAACTCGGCCGCCCCCACGCGGAGCACGTCCCGGGCGCGGAAGGAGAAGAAGGAGGTCACCACGAGCAGGTGTCCCGACCACACGGCGAGCACCACCATGAGCACGACGCACACGGGCCGCAGGATCTCGCCTCCGGCGACCCGATCGGCGAAGAGGACGTTCACGGCGAGCACCGTCGTGCACGCGAGCACGGGGACCCACCAGGAAAGCGTGTCCCGCAGGTTCAGCCGCAGCCCGCGGAGCAGCGGCCGCGCCGGGCTCAGGTCCGGCTCGGTCGACCATGCCCGCTGCGCGTACAACGCCGCCGAGAGCGCGGGCGCGGCGGGCAGGAGCGCGCCGACGAAGAGCGCGACGTTCGAGGGCTCGGGAGACAGCAGGATCCAGAGCAGCAGGGTCGGCAGGCCGCAGACCGCGAGGAACACTCCGAGAACGAGATGCCGGTAGACCGCCGCGGCCAAGCGGGAGAGCGGGCCCGAGCCGATCTCGTCGGCGGGTGTCGTGTTCATGCCGGTCCCCGTCATCCCTTGACCGATCCCAGCATGACGCCCGACACGAAGTAGCGCTGCACGAAGGGGTAGACGCACAGGATGGGGATGACGGTGAGGACCATCGTCACCGCCTGGATGTTCGTGGAGACCAGCGCGGTCGTCGTCCCCGCGGCCGCCGCGCCTTCGGAGGCCGTGGTGGAGGCCCCCGCGATGAGGTTCCTCAGGAACAGCGTGACGGGGAACAGCTCGCTCTTGTCGAGGTAGAGGAACGCGGCGAACCAGTCGTTCCAGTACTGGACCGAGTAGAAGAGCACCATCGTGGCGATGACCGCCTTCGACAGGGGCAGCACGATCCGCCCGAAGATGCCGTACCAGCCGAGTCCGTCGATCTGCGCGGCCTCCTCGAGGTCCTTCGGCAGGTTCTCGAAGAACGACTTCATGACCAGGAGGTTGAACACCGAGATCGCATTGGGAAGCACGATCGCCCACATGGTGTTCTTCATCCCGAGCGACGAGATGAGGACGTAGTTCGGCACGAGGCCGCCGTTGAAGAACATCGTGAACACGGCGATTCCGATGAGGACGTTCCGGCCCTTGAGGTGCTTCTTCGACAGGACGTACGCGTAGGTCGTGGTGAGGACCATGGCGATCGTCGTCCCGACCGCGGTGTAGAGCACGGTGTTGCCGTAGTTGCGCCAGAACGTGCCGTCGGACATCACGGCGGCGTAGGTGTCGACGTTGAAGCCGACGGGCCAGAAGCTCACCTTGCCAGCGTTGATCGCTCCCGCCGAGCTGAACGACTGGGCGAGGACCGTGATGAACGGGTACAGCATGAGCACGCACAGGAGGACCAGCAGGGTCGCGTTGACGGCGCCGAAGGCGCGCACGCCGGTCGACTCCTTCGTCCGCCGCGGCCTCCCGCCCGCCGGCTTCGCCTCGCTCTTCGAGATCACATCGTTCACCACAGGCTCGTCCCCACCATCCGCCGCGAGATCAGGTTCGCGGAAAGCACCATCACGAGGCCGATCAGCGCCTGGAACAGGCCGATCGCCGCCGCATAACTGAGATTGTTCGACACGAGGCCGACCCGGTAGAGGTACGTCGAGATGACGTCGGCCGTCTCGTACGTCAGCGGGTTGTACAGCAGCAGCACCTTCTCGAAGCCGACGTTGAGGAACGTCCCGATGTTGAGGATCAGGAGCGTGATCATCATCGGGCGGATGCCGGGGATCGTGACGTGCCAGGTCTGGCGCCACCGGCCCGCCCCGTCGATCCTCGCCGCCTCGTACAGGGAGTCGTCGACCGTGGTGAGCGCCGCCAGGTAGAGGATGGTCCCCCAGCCGACGGTCTGCCACACTTCGGATCCGACGTAGACGGCGCGGAACCACTCGGGCCGCTGCAGGAACGGGATGCCCTCGCCGCCGAACGCGGCGATGATCTGGTTGACCGTCCCCTGCAACGACAGGAGCTGCATGAGCATGCCGACGACGATGACGACCGAGAGGAAGTGCGGCAGGTAGGAGATCGACTGCACGATCTTCTTGAAGTACTTCTTCCGCACCTCGTTCAGCATGAGCGCGAGCACGATGGGGAGCGGGAAGCCGACCACGAGGGTCAGTCCGCCCAGGATCGCCGTGTTCGCGAACACGTGCCAGAACGTCGGGTCGTTGATGAACAGCTCGATGTATCGGAGGCCGACCCACTCGTCGCCGAAGATGTTCCCGCCGGGGCGGAACCTCCGGAACGCGATGACGTTTCCGATCATGGGACCGTACTTGAAGATCGCGAGGAAGATCAGGGGCAGCAGGGCGAGACTGTAGAGCTGCCAGTCTCGTCGGAACGCCTCTCGCCAGGTCTTCCGCTTCCGCTTCGACAGCCGGCGCGGGCCGGGCTGCGTCGTCGCAGGGCTGCTCACGGGCCTGTCGGATGCGGCGTCATCGGGCGATTCGAGGGTCGTCCGCCACGGGGACTGCTCGTCTTGCGTGAGGGGCATGTGCACTCCCTCCCGTCCGCGTCGGGGGCGGCGCCCCGACAGGCGGATCAGGAGTTCTCCTCCTCGAAGCGGTCGCGAGCGGCGTTCATGAGGTCGACGTATTCCGCGAGGCCCTGGGCTTCGAGCTCGGCCACGTAGTCGTCCCATTCGGCGATGTCGCGGTCGCCGGTGATGAACTTCAACGTGTTCGTGTCGACCGTGTCCTTGAGCGGCGTGGCGAGGAGCGACGACTGCTCGAGCTCCAGCTCGTCGAGCGGCGCCGGCGGATAGGGGTCGCGCGGCGTGCGGGTGGAGAGCACGGCGTCGATGTACGCCACGAACTCCGACGGGTTGTACGACTCCTTGAGGGCGCGCGACTCGGTCGAGTCGGCGAACACGGAGTTCGACCAGCCGAGATCCTCCTGGATGTCCGTCTCCCCGTCCGGGTTGATGTTGAAGGCGTTGAGGGAGTACTCCGGTTTGAGTTCGATCTTGCCGTCGGCGTCCTTCGTGTACGTCTCGTCGAGCACGCCCCACCGGAGCAGCTCGCGGGCCTCGGGGTTGTAGTAGAGCCAGTCGAGGAACTGGAGTGTCGCGAGGAAATGCTCGGATTCGGTGATCTCGGAGTTGAGCATGAACCCGTTCCAGAAGTTGCGCGGTTCGACCACCTGGCCGGCCGGGCCGCCGGGCGGAGCGATCTGGAGGACCTCGTAGTTGCCCTCGCCGACCGTCTCGTTCAGGGCCTGCGCGAACTCGATCGCCGTCCCGTTCGATCCGGATGCCGCGAACACGGTCTCGTTCGCGAACTTCTCCGCCACGCTCCCGCCGCCACTGCCGTCGTTCGCCGCCGTGAGCGAGTCGGTGTCGAGCAGGCCGTCCGCCACGAGGCCGCGGAAGTACTCGACCATCTGCTTGTAGCCCTCGGTGACGGCGGTGTACTCGAGCTTGCCGCCGCCGTCGTCGACCATGCCGGGTCCGAAGCCCCATCCGGCCCGCGCCCCCCACGCGTGCGAGGCGTAGTTCAGCATCGACTGCGCCTCGAACCCGTCGGCGAGGGGCGTGGAGTCGGGGTACTCCGCTTTGATCTTGACCAGGGCCTCGCGCATCTCGTCCCAGGTCTCGGGAATGCCTCCGGCGACGGATTCGAAGACGTCCTTGCGGATGATCAGCGTGAAGACCGGCACCGAGACCTCTTGGAGGCCGGGCAGCATGTAGTACTTGCCGTCGGCCTGCTTCAGGTTGTCGACCATGTCCGCGAGGTCCCACTCCTCCACGTACTTCTGGAAGTTCGGCATGTGCTCGACATAGTCGCTGATCGGGAGGATCGCGCCCGAGGAGACGAACGAGGTCTCGTCGCCCGTGTAGATCAGCGGGATGACCTGGGGCGCGTCCCCCGCGCTGATCAGGAGGCTTCGCTTCTCCACCGCGTCGCTGAACGGGATGGTCGTGAGCTCGAACTTCACGTTCGTGCGCTGCTCCACCTCGTCGAAGAACGTCCACGAGTCCTTGATCGGGAGTTCGGGCCACTCCGTCCACAGCAGCGAGAGGGTGAACGGCTCCGTCGCGGTGAACTGCGTGTCCGCGGCGAAGTCGTCCATCGCTCCCTTCGACTGCTCGTCGATGTCCACCTCGCTGCCGTCGTCACTGCTGCACGCCGCGAGCGCGACCATGCTGGACGCGGCGATCGAGACACCGATGAACTCGCGACGAGTCGCTCCAATGGGCATCCGCCCGAACGCGCCTGACATGGCTCTCCTCCTTGAGATCGTTCCGTATTCCACCCGAGCGCCCGGCCCGATGTGCACGATCACACCGTGACATCGACCGAAATTTTCGAGCTTGTTACCGATAATTTCCAGAGCTTAATTGCGTCAGGCTGTGATGTCAATGAATCTCTTCAGGTGACCGGTGCGGAACTCTGAGCGATGAGGCGGCTGCGGCTTCGGCGCGGGGAACAGTGAGGCGAAGCCGGGCGATGAGCCGGTCCGCCACGTGCTCATCGAGTCTTTCCGCAGGCGGCAATGCCTGAGCTTGAGGTCAGGGACAGTGTCCTCCACAGGGCGCGCTCGGCGCCGGCCGCCCGGTTGCAATCCTCAGCAACCGTGTCGCTCTGTGGATCCCACGAGCCCCGTCCGCCCGAGAAAGCACCGAAATTTTCGCTCCGCAACTCGACCGGCACTCGGCGCCTCCGATCAGAGGCCGAGCGTGCCGTATCGGCCGCCGGTCGGCATCGCGGTCATGCACGTGCTCGTCGTGGACGCCTTCACCGATCGCCTTGCAGTCGTTGCGGTTGCCCGGCAGTGGTGCGCCGACGGCGACGACCGGTCGAGTGTCGGCGTGGATGAGCACTTGATGGTTGGTGGAGGAGCGGTAGTTCTTCGACTTCGCCACCAAGGGTGTGTCGCGAGTGGGCACCAGCGTGCCGTCCACGATCAGGACTGCCTCGGATGAGTGCCGCTGTCGCGGTCGGAGCGCGAGCTTCGGCGCCAGGTCGTCGATGATCCGGTCGGCGGCGGACTTCGAGGTGCCGAACAGGGCAGCGATCTGTCGCCTGGTCAGGTTGGCGCGTCAGTAGACGACGACCAGCAGCATCCTGTCTTCGAAGGCCAGTCCCCATGGACGACCCTTGAGCGCCGGGTCGGCGCCTGTGCGCCGCAGCCGGCGTACCGGCTTCGCAAACTGCCGGGCGTTCAATCCGCTGAACAGCTCGACCATTTCCCCATCCACTACGCTGATCACACCTGCCACTTTCGCATGATCCCATGAGCCCCAGGGGATTGCAGCGTCAAGCCCAGTGTCCAGTGGCCGAACATGGTCAGCAGTCTAGGATGCCTCATGTGACACAACTGCTCGCGCTCTTTGACCTCGACAACACACTGGTCGATCGGGCCGATGCGCACCGTCGGTGGGCCGAAGGCCTGGTTGCTCGGCATGGACTCGGGTCCGGGGCGATTGAGTGGTTGGTCGCTGAGGATGGCGACGGGTTGACCCCCAAGGACCGCTATTTCGCGGCCGTCAGGGAGCGGTTCGGACTGCGCGAGAGCGTTGAGGAGCTCTGGGCGCGGTACCGGACCGAGAAGCCGTCATTGATCAAGCCCGACCCTGGTGTCCAAGCAGGGCTCGCACGGCTGCGAGAACGCGGGTGGCGGATCGGCATCGTGACCAACGGTCGTGAGGACACGCAGGTCGCCACTATCATGCACGCGCAGCTGAGCGTGGTCGTCGATGGTTGGGCGGTGTCGGGCGCCGAGGGGATTAAGAAGCCCATGACGGAGTTGTTCGCCATTGCCGCGAGCCGGTGCGGCGCCGACCTCGCGCTCGGCGGTTGGATGATCGGCGACAGTGCGAAAGCCGACGTCGGTGGAGGGCAGTCGGCGGGGTTGAGCACCATTTGGATCGACCGCGGGCGCACCTGGCCGGGCGGTCCGGCACCGAGCCGCATTGAGCCGAACGCGGCTGCGGCCATTGACTCGCTGCTAGGGCGAGCCTGACCGAAGAACTCCCAGAGGCGCAGCCTCGACGCCTTCCCCGGTAGATTCCGGAGCGCCTCGCCGGACCGGGCGGCCAGTCCTGCAAAGCCACCATCGCGGCAACAACCTTTCAGCCACACCCGACCCGACTGGGCTGCTTACCAACCTAGGGACAACCCTTAATCGTACTCGGAGCGGTCAGGCCCGGGCGGCCTTTCGCGACGCCCGCACCAGCCGTTCGACGAGCTCGTCCGGAATCGGTTTCCGCGGCGAGAATGTGATGCCGGTCTTGGTCGCCTTGAAGCCGAGGGCCGCGATCTCCTCGGCATGATCGGCGATGACACTGGGAAGGAGATACAGACCGCACTGCTTGCTGAACGCCGCATAGCTCGCGACGACGGAGCCGTTGATACGGAACCCCGGCATGTTGTAGGCCACGATCTCCTCCGCCTCCGGCAGCGCGCCGGCCAAGAGCGCGCGCAAGCGGTTCAGCGATGGCCGGAACGGCTCGGGCGCTGCGGCGATGTAGGCGTCGTGATCGGCTATCGCCATGGTCGTGCTTCGCTTCTGATTCCGGTTGTCTTCAAGATTTCGCTTCCTCCAGTGCCGCCCCCGGTCTCAGCCCTTAGGCGCAACTGTACAGGTCACTTCGTGGGCGCCGGGCATCTCGGGCGTGATTGAAAACCGTTCAACCATCATCTCATTCGCCGCACTGGCCATATCTGCCACAGGAGCATGATTTCACGCGCTTCATTGATGTCCGGCCGACGCTCGGCCGAGGAGATACGACTATTCCAGCTCGGCGCGGGTGAGAACCAGTTTCACGACTGGTTCGTAGGCCGGATGGGGCTGCCAACCGCTGCCTGCCGCCCGGGAGGCCTCGAGGTCGGTGATCATGCGGTATAGCAGGGCCCGCAACAGCATCTGCGGCCATTCCGCGAGATGCGACCAGCGTTCGAGGAGCTCGTTGTCGGCGCCGTGCCAGCACAACGCGTCGATCACCGCCACCGCCGCGGCCCATGCAGGCGAACGCCAGTAGGGCGCCCAGTCGATGATCGCCGGAGGCAGTCCCGGCTCGTAGAGGACATTGCCGAGCAGGTCTCCGTGGACCAATTGCTCCCCAAGCGAAACCCGCTCTCGGGCCTTCATCAGTCGCCTGATGACCGGCGCTTCTGCGACGGCGGTCAGATCCCACGCGATACGATCGCCGCGGCTCCACCAGTTGTCCCGGATGTCGAGAAAGTCCGGACGCGGTACGGCGGCGAGCAGCTCGTGGAACACCGCTCCGGCCTCGATGGCCGCATCACATCGCGTCGGATCGGTGCGGCCGGCGAGGTGGTGCCAGGCTTCCCAGCCCTGGTGCAGCCAGTCGCCGGAGACCGCGCGCACCGGGCGAGCGATACGGACTCGGTCGGTGTCGGGAAGCGCGTCCAGGGTCGAAGCCTGCCACCGACTCTCCGCTGCCAGGCCCGCTGGCTTCAACACGACGGAGCCGACCCGCCAAGTCTTGCCCTGCCCGCCTTGGAGCAGATGCGGCTCGCCGACCGCGGCGAAGGCTTCAAGTACATCCTGAGACGGAGGCATTGGCATCGGCCGAACCTAACCGCGGCACCACCGGACCGTCAATCGCTTTCTGTACTCCTCGGCCCTGAAACCGGGTGCACCCACTCCACGCCGGCGCCTCAGGCCGGCCGGAGGAGGCGCCACTCGCCCCGCGACGCCGACCAGACCTGCGCCAATGCGCGGTCAAGCGGCGCTTCTCGGCCGCGTGCGCCCCCTTGCGGACAGCGCGGCCCCGGGTGGGCTGACCCGCATCACGCTCAGCGACGCGGCCTGTGTCAGGCTGCGCCACCGGCGGGTGGGCGGCAGCGTCCGGGCGACTCGACACCGGCGAGCGGCTCCCCTGCGTGGATCGAGTCGGCGAAGCATCGGCCCGCGCCACTTGAAAGGCCCTGACTTTTCCGAGGCGGCGCCGACAGGACAGTGCGCATCGAGGCAGAGGAATGCCTCGTGGACTCCGATGAGGGCTCCTTCTGGGGAGGATCAGTCGCTCCGAGATTCGTTGAAGTAGGCGGCGGTCTCGTCGTCCGCCGGGTAGTAGGACTCGATGGTCAACTCGTCCAGTGTGATGTCCAGCGGGGTGCCGAAGGTGGTGACGGTCGAGAACAGTCGAAGCTCCCGGCCGTCCAGCCGCACGGCCATCGGGATCACCACGTCCGACTCCAGGATCTCGCCGGAATCCTCTGCCGTCTCGGGTCCGAGCAGCTCCTCGTACAGCGCGGTCAGCTCGGAATCGGGTGCGGCCGCCAGCTGGCGCGTGATGCGGTTGCGGAGCACCGAACGGACCTGGGACATGTTGCCGGCCATGCGGGCGAGTCCGCGCGGATCGAGGCCCAATCGCAGCATGTTGATCGGAGGCCGCAGCAGGTCGGGGTCGACAGCGGCGAAGAACGCGTCGACCGCCCGGTTCGCCCGCACGATGTTCCAGCGGCGGTCGAGGACCAGCGCCGGGTACGGCTCGTGCGACTGGAGCACCCGCTCGACCGCCTTGCGGGCGGCGGCGAGGGCGTCGGCGTGGAGCGGCTGCTCGGCGTACTTGGGCGCGAAGCCCGCCGCGAGGAGCAGCAGGTTGCGGTCCCGCAGGGGCACGTCGAGGTGGTGGGCGAGCCGGAGCACCATCTCGGCGCTCGGCTTGGACTTGCCGGTCTCGACCAGGCTGACGTGGCGGGCCGATACGTCCGCGGCTATCGCCAGATCGAATTGGCTGAGCCCGCGACGATGGCGCCACTGCCGCAGGAGGTTCCCGACCGAGTACATGGCGGTCAAGGATAGTGCGCTCACGGCGGAGCGCCATGAAATGCGAGTTCATTGACGGCGAACCGAGCCGCAGAAATACTTGCGGACATGACCACAGGAAACAAGGAACTGATCCAGGAAGCACTCGAACGCGTCGTCGCCGCGGGCGACATCGACGCTCTCGCGCCATATCTGAGCGACGACTTCGTCCACCACAAGCCGGACTCGACCTCTTCGACCAAGGAGGAGTGGCTGGCCGGCGCCCGCCTGGCTCCTATCGCCGACATGCAGATCGAGCCGCTCCAGGTGATGGAGGACGGCGACTTCGTGATGCTCTACTCGCGTCGTTCGCTCCCGAACGTCCGCTCGGGCATCGCGGTGATCGACATCTGGCGAATCGACGACGGCAAGATCGTCGAGGCCTGGGAGATCATCGAGGCGTTGGCCGATGTGGCCGCCAATCTCGCCTGGTGGAAGCCGCAGCAGGCCGCTTAACACTCGCAACTTCTTCGCCTTCGGCTCGCTTTCGATGACATGAGGTGTGGGAGGCGTGGGCCGCGGCAGCGGCGAAGTCAGGGCCCGTGGATCGTCGATGATGAGCTGCGGGCGGTGATCGAGCCGCTGCTGCCGGTCCGCGAGCGGCCGGTCAGGCCGACTCGACCTGGAACGGGCCGTGGTCGGTTCCTCCCACCTGAGAGCGCTGCGTGGCGGCCCGACACCGCTCGGAGCCCGGCAGATCGGGGCCGCCGGGCTCCGGCACCACCTCATCACCGATGCCGGTGGCGCGCCCCTGGCCGCCACGCTCACCGGTGGCGACCGCTGGGAACGAGCCCCATCGGGTGACCAGCCGCGAAGATCCCGATGTTCCATTTGCGAGAGACAGCAGGACGAAGATCACTTGCAAGGGACGCTGTCCGCTACGCGGCCGAGACCTTGAGCTTCTCCAGCGCCGAACCGTCTTCCTGGAACATAGGGCTGGGTCCACGACTGGGTGGCCCGGTCCCCCTCCCGCTCGTACACGTCGTTGAGGTGGACGCGCTCGTCGAACAGGTAGCTGCACACCAGGGCGACCGTGTCCGGGTCACCGCCCAGGCATTCGCGCAGGTCGAGCACGAGCGCATCGGCGGTCGACGCCAGGGTCGTGGCCGCCGAAGACGAACCGCTGCTGCTGCTTCGCCACGTACGGCTCACCTCGGAGCAAGCCGAACAACTGCGCACCATACTCGAGACGGCCGTCGAGAACCTGCAACCGGCCTCGGAAGGCGACGACCGCTACGGCATGCTGGTCAGTTTGTACCGGCAACGGAACTGACCGGCTTAAAGTTCCTAACTCTTCTGGAGGCGGCGCCGGCAGATGAGGGCGCAGCCGAGTTCGTGGAAGGCTTGGTGGAGGTCACTGCGTCGTTCCCAGCGGAGGCGCAGGCGGCGGCACCAGTGGAGTTGCGCGATGGTCTGCCGTCGACGCTGCGCCGCTATATCGCAGATGTCCTCTCAGGAAGTCTCGGCCGCGATGCGTTCCAGTGTGCGACGGCCCATGCGGCTCATGGCCGGGTTGCTGTCGACGTAGTACCAGACGACTCCCATGGACTGCTGGAACGCCCAGGCCTTGCCGCGTTCCCATTCGAGATCGCCGCAGCCCAGGGCCCCGCGGAACGCACGACGCGGCTCGGTCTGGAGCAGATGCCAGGCGCCGACCAGGTCCAGGGCGGGGTCGGCCGGGCCGAGCCCACCGACGTCGAGCACTCCGGCCAGGCGCCCGTCGGACACCACCACGTTGCCGGGGATGAGGTCCTTGTGGTTCATGACGTCCTCGGTCGCGCCGCGCGGCAGCTCCCGCAGGGCCGCCCAGATGCGGCGCAGCCGCGGCACGTCGAGCAGCCGCTCACTGCGCTCGAAGCAGGTCGCCATCCACGCGTCGTGGGCCTTGAGGTCGCCACCGCGGCCGTGTCCGGTGAAGACCCGGCCGCGGGTCGGGATCGAGCGCACGCCGCGTATGAACTCGGCCAGGTCCCGCGCGAACGCGACCGACCCGCCGGGGTCGGCCCGGTCGGCGATGTCGCCCGGCACCCAGGTCTGCACCGACCACGGGAGCGGATACTCCGCCCCCGGTGCGCCGATCGCGACCGGTTCGGGGGTGGCGAATCGGGTGCTGCCCAGCAGTTCCCGCGCCGCGACGGCCTCCGTTTCGAGCCACCGGCGGGTCTGGTCGGGATCTCCTGGTTCCAGCGGGAACCTGGCGGCGAGTTCGTCGCCGATGCGGAAGACGGCGTTGACCGTTCCCTGCGAGGCGACGCGGCTGACAGGCAGGCCCCGCCATTGTGGGAACTGCACGTCGACCAGCTTCCGGACCGTGGAGGGCGACACGTCCAATTGGTCGGGATGCATCTGCACCTCCCGAGCCTCACATGCCGGGCCCCTCGACCGCAATCGGCTTTCCACCCGCCGCACCGCGATGGCGGTCAGCGTGGCCAGAGGCGCCCGCAGGACAACCCGGCCACGGAAGCGGCGGAGCGCCCGCTCTCCCTCGCGGCCGAGTACCTGCGATTGTGTCCGATGAGGCCGTCCAGAGTGTCCCTGGTGCGGAGGAGTTCCACGACGCGTCCGGTCAGCAGATCGCGCTCGCGCCGCTCGGTCTGGTGTACGTGCACCTGGAGGCGGCGGCCGACGAGGAGGTCCTGGTCGGCCTTTGCGACGCCTGGTCCGGCACCTTGATCGTCACCCCTTCGCGTCCCGGCGAACTCCCGCAGGCCGACAAGGCCGCGGCCGAACGCCGGTTGGGCTCGGGGGCCGACCTGATCAGCTTCGGCCGCGCCTTCATCTCCAATCCGGACCTCGTCGAGCGGCTGCGCCGGAACCTCCCGATCGCCCCGCACGACGAGGCGAGGCGGCGACACCGGCTACATCACACCTACCCGGCGTACCGGCACACGGCGCGCGACCGTTCTCCGCGGACCCGACCGGACAATCTGACCGGGCATTCGGGCCGGCGCCCCGGCCACTGCCGTCGGCTCGATGGCATTGCGCGACGGCTCGGGGCCAGAGAGCACCCGCGGGCGGCCCTGCATTCGGTGAACGCGGGGCCGCCTCGCACCGCCGTCAGTCGAGCACGGCGTACGCCTCGACCTCGACCAGGACGTCCGGCTCGAACAGGTAGTCGACGCCGATGACCGACAGCGGCGGCAAGGGCCGGGGCATCCCGAGCTCCTCGGCGACCCGCTCGATGCCGGCCATGAATTCCCCGTACTTCTCGGGCTCCCAGTCGGTGACGAAGAATCTGAGCCGTACGACATCAGCGAAGCCCGCTCCGGCGCCGGCGAGGCCACGGGCGGTATTGCGCAGGGCCTGCGCCATCTGCCCGGGCAGGTCGCCGGCGGCGACCCGGTCGCCCTCGCCGTCGCGCGCGATCTGGCCGGCCACGTGAATGTGACGGGTGCCGGTGCTCACGGAGACGTGGTGGTAGGGCACGGGCCGGAACATGCCCTCGGGGGTCAGCAACTTGACTGTCATGAAAGCTCCTTCGCTCGCGATTGCAGGTATCTGATGTATATCTAGTGAACGAAGGGAACTTCAACTAGACTAGGTTTCATGGCCGAAACCTCCCCGGGCGCGCGACTGTCCGCCGCGCACCGCGAATTGCTCGATCAGACCCTCGACAAGTGGTCGTTGCAGATACTCGACCAGCTCTGCGGGCGGTCGCTGCGCTTCAACGAGCTGCGCCGGGCGATCCCCGCGGTGACCCAGAAGTCGCTCACGACGGCGCTGCGCCGACTGGAGCGCAACGGGATGGTCACGCGCGTGATCGTGAATACGCGCCCCGTCGCCGTCGAGTACCGCATCTCACCGCTCGGCAAGACGCTGCAAGACCTGATCGACGCGCTCCTGGCCTGGAGTTCCGAGCGGCTTCCCGAAGTCGAGCGCGCACGCTCCCGCTTCGACGAGGAGAACCGGTGACGTTCATGCCGACGGACGGTCGTCCCCCGAGGCGCGCCAGGTCCCCGCGGGCCATGATCCGGAAAGCGGCGAGACCGGTGAACGCGGTCAGCGCCTCGGCTCGGCCGTCTTCCCGCTCTCGGGAGGGTGGGCGTCGAAGACGCTGACCGGGTCGTCGGCGGCGCTCGCGCCGGCGGCCAGCGCCGCGCGACTGCCGACCTGCCGGGCGCTGGGCCCGATGGGCCTGAGCCCGTGGCGCCGCACGTGGTCCTCGAAGGCGAGGAGGTGGAGGTATCCCTTGGCGGCTTCCTGCTCCGGCGTCAGGTCGCCGGCGTCGGCACCGGTGAAGGTGACCTCGACGCGTCGCGGCAGCGTCCCGCCGATCACGGCGAGGTCCCGCCCGGTGTCGGCGCGGACGCGCGCCGCCAGGTGTGCACGCACGGCCGGGGCGAGCGAGTCGGGCACCGGGAGCGCGAGCAACATCTGACCAGCGCCGTTCCTGGCGGCCGAGTCCGGGACCCCGGTCCAGAACGACTCCGCGGGCTCGACGCCGACCCCGACCAGGGCCTCGTCCAGAGCGGTCAGCACGGCCGGGACGTCGACCGCGAGCGCGGCGAAGGACTCGACCTTGGCCTCGACGTCGTCGGGGATGTCGAGGTCGACGACGGCGCCGACCCAGTCGGCGGCGCCGGCCGGGACGCTGTGGGCGACGAAGCCGGCTGGATCGAACGCGCTCACCAGCTCGGCCACGGCGAGGTAGAAGTCCTCGAGACCTCGCCGCAGGTCGACCGTGCCGCGCCAGTCCTCGAAGTCGAAGTCCGAGGCGGCGACGAGCTCGGCCAGCGGCACCTGGGCACGTCGCAGCAGGTCCGTCGTGATCCCGTGCCGCAGTTGGGAGCGGGCGTAGGAACGGTACCCGGATACGGGGTCGACCGAGGCCGGCGTGAGAATGCCGCGCTCGGCGTACAGGCGCAGCGCCTTCGCCGAAAGCCCGGTCATCGTCGCGAACTCCCCCGCCGTCAGATCACCTGTCATGGTCCTCCTCGGTTTCCTGTCCAGGCCGTGTCCGGGCATCCCGGGTGGGGCGGGTGCCCGAGACCGCTCGTTCGCTCGCAGTGCCGGTGCACAGCTCGCAAGCGCCGCCGGGAGGGCGGAAAGGCTTCCAGATCCGGGTGTGTCGGAGCTGGGCCTGACAACGCGGCGAGCGGGCGAGCGGCCCGGCGACGCCCGTTCTCGGAATGCTCGAACACGGCTCAATCCTCCCCCATGTTCGACCTTGCCCCAGGGGCGAAGTCAAGCCCTGTTGCGGCTCACCGCCGTCATGGCCGCCGCGCTTGGTTCGCGGCGGCGTCCGGAAACGGAGGAGAAGGGGTCAGCCAACGGGACCGCGATGCCCACCAGCGGTGGCGGCTGAGCGCCGACGGGACGATCACCGGCGCCCAGCCGGGGCCGCGCCCGGAGGTCGAAGAGGCCTCCACCGCGAACGCGGCGTCGAGGGCCTTCTGGTCGATGCGGCGGTTTCAGCGCTTCGCACCGAACCAGAAGGCCCTCGCCCCGGAACAGGCCGACTCGGCCGCTACGGGGTTCACGGCAGGGCACCCTGGCCGTGATCACCTGGCGGTACAGGACACCGCCGGAGCCGCGGACGAACCCGAACCGATGAAGCCCCAGGCGGCGCTTCTGGTCTGGCCGCCCGCGATCGAACCGTTCCATCCCACATCGCTGGCGGTCACTGTGGACCCGCTGGTGGCCACCTGCGCGTTCCAACTGCTGGAGATGGACTGCCCGCCGGGCCACGTCCAGGTGAGGGTCCAACCGTCGATGTCGCCAGCTCCGGCGGTGATGTCGACATCGCCCTGCCAGCCCGAGCCCCAGTCGTTGACGACCTGAATGGTCGCGGTGCAGTCTCCGGCGGGCGGCGTGGTCTCGTCGTCGGGCGGGGTGGTGGTGCCGTCGTCCGGCGGCGCCTGGTCGAGGCCGAAGAACTCGATGGCGAGCCGTGCCATGCCGCCCTGCGGCAGGCTGTGTCCGGCGCCGACGGCGGTGATGGCCTCGACCTGCACGGTGCCGCTCGCGTCGGCGAAGTTGCGGCGGTTCCAGTTCGGCCCAGGCTGGTCGGTGGACGTCGGGTTCTGACTGAGCCCGAACACGTTCGTCCACTGGTCGACCTCTTCCTGCAGGAGCTGGTACGGCACGAGCGGGTCCTGGTCGCCGTGCCACAGCTGCACTCGCGGCCGCGGGCCGCTGTAGCCCGGGTACGCCTGCCGCACTGCCTCGCCCCATTCCTGTGGCGTCTCGTCCTTGCCGCCGTTCACGCATTGGCTGGTCTGGGGCGGGAAGTCCGCCTCGTTCTCGAAGCAGGCGAAGGGCACGCCCATGAACACCGATCCGGCCGCGAACACGTCCGGGTAGAGGGCGAGGAGGGCGTTGGTCTCCATGCCGCCGGAGGAGCTGCCGGTGACGTAGACCCGCTGCGGATCGGCGCCGTACTGCTGCTCGGCATAAGTGACCATCGAGACGATGGATGCCGGGTCGCTGCCACCGCCGCGGCGTTTGGAGGCCTCCGACCACACATCGAAGCAGTTGCCCATCGCCGTCTGCTTCGTGGCGGTGGGGTAGATGACGATGAAGCCGTACTGATCGGCGAGCGAGGCGAACTCCGAGCCGGAGTAGAACCCGGTGCCCGAGCCGCCGCACCCGTGCATGGCCACGAGGACCGCGGGGTCGTCCGGGCGGGAGTCCGGCACGTAGATGTGCATTCGCAGGTTGCCGGGGTTGTCGCCGAAGTCGGTCACCTCCGTCAGCGAGGCGGCGGCGGCCGAGGGCGCGAACGCGACCCCCGCCGCCGCGAGCAGCAGTCCGCTGAGGACGGCCGCGAAGGCGGTTCTGGTTCGTTTCATGGTGCTTGACTTCCTTTCGTGTCGGGCTTGCCCCCGTACCCGACGAGGTCATTCGTCGTATCCGTGACGATCGGCAGCGGTGTGTATGGAGTCGCTATGCGGTTGTCCGGGTCAAGTCGGTCTGATGCGTCTCGGCGGCCACCCAGATGCACACCGCCGTGATCAGGCAGCACGCGGCGATGAGCACGGCGAGCACGAAAGGGCTCGCGCCCGCGCCGAGCAGCGCGGCGAACGCGAGGGGCGTGGCGCCCGCCCCGGTCGAGGAGATCTGGTAGCCGAGCGAGGCGCCGGTGTAGCGGGTGCGGGTGGCGAACATCTCGCTGTAGAGCGCGGCCAGCGGCCCGTACATCATCGGGTGGACGACGGCCTGTCCGAGGACCACGGCGATGGTGAGCATGACGACGGAACCGGTGTCGATCATGGGGAACAGCGCGAACGCGGCCGCCGCCATGACCAGTGCGCCGACCAGCACGATCGGGCGTCTGCCGACCCGGTCCGACCAGGCCGAATACCCGAGAATGCCGACCACCGCGAGCGCGGAGGAGAGCGCGAGGGCGTTCAGCACAGTGCCTCGGTCGAAGCCGGCCTCGACGGCGTAGGCGATGACGAACACGGTGAGCGTGGACTGGGCGACGAACACGCCGAAGCCGATGCCCACGGCCAGCGCGAGGTTCCGCGGATGCCGCCTGAGCACTTCAAACAGCGGCCATCGTTCCGATTCGGCCGGGGCGGACCGCGAGTACACGGGGGTCTCGGCGACCTTCAGCCGCACGAACAGGCCGAGCGCGAGGAGGGCGACGCTGGCCAGGAACGGGATCCGCCAGCCCCATGCCAGGAACTGCGCCTCGGTCGTGCCGGCGGCGACCAGGGCCAGCACTGCGGTCGAGACGACCATGCCGCTCGGCGCGCCGGCATTGGTGAAGGACGCCCACAGGCCGCGGCGGGAGGAGGCGTGTTCGGCGGTGAGCAGCACCGCGCCGCCCCATTCGCCGCCGAGCGCCATGCCCTGCACGATGCGCAGGGCCACCAGGAGGAGCGGCGCCAGGGCACCGACCTGCTCAGAGCTCGGCAGCGCCCCGATGAGGGTGCTGGCGACGCCCATGGTGGTCATGGTGATGACGAGCATCCGCTTGCGGCCCAGGCGGTCGCCGAAGTGCCCGAAGAGAACGCCGCCGAGCGGTCGGGCCAGGTACCCGGCGGCGAGAGTGCCGAAGCTGGCCACGGTGCCGACCACAGGCTCCATCTCGGAGAAGAAGACCCGGTTGAAGACGACGGCGGCGGCGGTGGCGTACAGCAGGAAGTCGTAGAACTCGATCAGGCTGCCGAGGTAGCTGGAGAAGACCGCGCGGCGGAGCTGGGACCCCGTAGGCGATTCGATCCGAGACATGGCGTGCCTCCGGTTGGGATGGCGGTCGGGCTCCGGGCGAGGGCCGGTCGATAGAAATTAATCTATGTAAATATGTGACGACAGTCAAGGATTTACCTATAATGATTTCATGACGAGTGACATCAGCGAGGTTCGTCCGCAGGGGCTGCTGCTCACCTTCTTCGGCGGTCACCTGCTCGGGCGGGGCGTGTGGGTCTCCACCGGCAGCGTCCTGGAGGTGCTCGCCCGCGTCGGGATCGCCGAGCACGCCGCCCGATCGACGTTGAGCCGGATGGCCGAACACGGCCTGCTGCGAAGGCATCGGCGCGGGCGCAAGGTCTACCTGGGGCTCACGCCACGCTCACGGGAGATCCTCGATGACGGCGAGGTCCGGATATGGAGGATCGGGGTCGCCAACGACCACTGGGACGGCACCTGGACGCTGCTCGGGTTCACCGTGCCCGAGTCGCAGCGGCGGCAGCGGCACCTCCTTCGCTCCCGGCTGCTGTGGGCCGGATTCGGCGGCCTCCAGGGCGGGCTCTGGATCGCACCGTCGCCGATGGACGTCAACGGCCTGCTCGACGGCATCGAGGCCGCCGAGCACGTCAAGGTGTTCCAGGCCCGAGCGGTCGCCCCCACCGACGTGGACGAGCTGGTCGACAGCGCCTGGGACGTCGAGGGGCTCGCGAAGACGTACCACCGGTTCATCGACCGGTGGGCACCGGATCCGCCCGAGGCCGAGACCTCCGACGCGTTGGCCCGCCAGCTCTTGTTGACCGCCGAGTGGCTGCAGATCCTGCGGCGGGACCCCCGCCTGCCCGTTCGGCACCTGCCCGCCGACTGGCCCGCCGAGCGCGCACAGCGGCTCTTCCGCAGGCTCCATGCCGAGCTGGAGCCCGCCGCCCGGGCCATCGCCTTCGAAACACTCGAGACCATTCCCGAAGAGGACGAAGGAGAGCACTGATGGATCTGACGGGCAAGGCCGTGGTCGTCACCGGCGCGGGGCAGGGCTTGGGGCGGGCGTACGCGCTGGCACTGGCCGAGGCCGGCGCCGCGGTCGTGGTCAACGACGTCGACGAGGCCGCGGCCGAAGGCGTGGCGGCCGAAGCCGGCGGCCGGGCCGTCGCCGCGCCCGGAGCCGTCGGCGCCACGGCGGTGGCCGAGGCGCTCGCGGAGCGGGCGTTCAAGGAGTTCGGCCGCTTGGACGGGCTGATCGCGAACGCCGGCGTGCTGCGCGACCGCATCCTGTGGAAGATGTCCGACGAGGACTTCGACACGGTCCTCGACGTGCACCTGCGCGGCACCTTCACCTGCGTGCGCGCGGCGGTGCGGCGGATGCGGGAGCAAGGCGAGGGCGGGCGGATCATCGTGGTCGGCTCGCCGGCCGGGCAGCGCGGCAACGTCGGGCAGACCAACTACTCGGCCGCGAAGGCGGCGATCGTCGGCATGGTCCGCACCTGGGCCATGGAGTGCGCGCGGGACCGGATCGCGGTCAACGCCCTGATCCCGGTGGCGGCGACGTCGATGACCGAGCACATCCCCGTCTTCGAGCCGTACGTGCGCGCATGGGAGGAGCGCCACGAACCGCTGCCGGCATGGCTCCGCGCCGGGGCCGGCTTCGGGACGCCTGAGGACGCCGCGGGGCTCCCGGTCTTCCTGATGTCCGAGGCCGCGGCCGCCGTCACGGGCCAGGCCATCGGCATCGGTGGCGACCGGTTGTCGCTGTGGTCGCATCCGCGGGAATCGGTGACGGCCTACCGGGGCGGCGGGTGGGACGCGGACGCGATCGCGGCCGTGTGGCCGGCCGCCTTCGACGCCGCGGCCGAGTCGTACGGCGTCCCCGCCGTCGAGGGCCCTGAGGCGTGACCATGGAGATCGACGGCCTCGACGCGATCGACATGCACGTCCACGCGGAGATCTCCGAGAGCGGGCACACCTCGCTGCCGGACGATCTGATGGCGGCGTCCACCGCGCACTTCTCGTCGGCCGAGGAGCGGAGCCCGACGATCGACCGGATCGCCGCCTACTATCGCGAACGCCGCATGGCGGCGGTGGTCTTCACCGTCGACGCCGAGCACGCCACCGGCCGACCGCCGATCGCGAGCGAGGAGGTGGCCGAGGCCTGCGGCCGCCATCCCGACGTGCTGATCCCCTTCGGCAGCGTGGACCCGTGGCGAGGCGCCGCGGGAGTGGCGACGGCCCGCCGCCTCGCGGCCGACCACGGCGTCCGAGGATTCAAGTTCCACCCGAGCCTGCAACGGTTCGACCCGTCCGACCGCATGGCCTATCCGCTGTACGAGGCGCTCGAGGAGCTCGGGCTCCCCGCCGTCTTCCACACCGGGCAGACGGGCATCGGGGCCGGCCTGCCCGGCGGCGGCGGCATCCGGCTGCGGTACTCGAACCCGATGCTGCTCGACGACGTGGCGGCCGACTTCCCGGATCTGACCATCGTGCTCGCCCATCCGTCCTTTCCCTGGCAGGAGGAGGCGCTCGCCGTCGCCGTCCACAAGCCTTCGGTCTACATCGACCTGTCTGGCTGGTCGCCGAAGTACTTCCCGCCGATCCTGGTGCGCTATGCCGACTCGCTGCTCAAGCGCAAAATGCTCTTCGGATCGGACTACCCGCTGCTCACCCCGGAGCGGTGGCTGGCCGACTTCGCCGAGCTCGACCTCAAGCCCGAGGTCCAGCCGCTGATCCTCAAGGAGAACGCCGCCCGGCTCCTCGGCCTGCCCGGATCCGAGAGAGGATGAGCCATGCGCGACTTCGGCATCGGGTCATGGGCGGCACGTCGGGCGCGCAAGACACCAGGCAAGACCGCCGTCATCGACTCGGAGGGGCACTGCACCTACGCCGCCTTGAACGAACGGGTGCGGCGGCTGGCGAACGCGCTGCGAGATCTCGGCGTCCGGCGCGGCGACCGGATCGCCTACCTCGGACCGAACCACCGCACCTTCATCGAGACGCTCTTCGCCGGCGGCGCGCTCGGCGCGATCTTCGTTCCCCTGAACACCCGCCTGGCCGCGCCGGAGCTCGAACACTGCCTGGCGGACTCGGGCAGCACGGTGCTGATCCACGGACCCACCGCGGCGATCGCATCGGGCACCGTGCGCCACTCGATCGCGATCGGTTCCGACGGCACGGGTTCCCTGGGCTACGACGAGCTGCTGGCGGGCTCGGCGGCGACGCCGATCGACGAGACGGTCGCACTCGACGACCCCTTCATGATCATGTACACCTCGGGCACCACCGGCCGCCCCAAGGGCGCACTGCTCACGCACGGCAACGTCACCTGGAACGCGGTCAACGTCCTCGTCGACATCGACCTCGCCTCCGACGAGGTCACCTTGTGCGTCGCGCCGCTGTTCCACACCGCGGGCCTGAACATGACCTGCCTGCCGACACTGCTCAAGGGCGGCACAGTGATCCTGGAGGAGACGTTCGACCCCGACCGCGCCCTGAAGCTCATCGGCGCCCACCGTGTCACGTACATGTTCGGCGTCCCGGTCATGTTCGACGCGATCGCACGGTCCGAGACGTGGGGCGCCGCCGACCTGTCGAGCCTCCGCCAGGTCAGTTGCGGCGGTGCGCCGGTCCCGGCGACCACGATCGCCGCCTATCTCGACCGCGGAGTCGCCTTCAGCCAGGGATACGGCATGACCGAGACCTCACCGGGCGTGCTCTTCCTGTCCGGCGACGACTGCGCGCGCAAAGCCGGAACGGCGGGCGTGCCGCACTTCTTCACCGACGCCCGCGTCGTCGACGGCCGGTCACGACCGGTCGGGACCGGCCGTCGGGGCGAGGTGGTGGTGTCCGGCCCCAACGTGATGCGCGAGTACTGGGGGCGCTCCGACGACACCGCACCGACGCTGGACGAAGGCTGGTTCCGCACCGGCGACATCGCCACCGTCGACGACGAGGGCTACGTGTCCATCGTCGACCGGGCGAAGGACATGATCGTCTCCGGCGGCGAGAACGTCTCCCCCGCCGAAGTCGAGACGGCGCTGGGTGAGCACCCCGACGTGGCCGACTGCGCGGTGATCGGCGTGCCCGACGACACCTGGGGCGAAGTCGGCAGGGCCATCGTCGTCCCCGCCCGCGCCGGCCACGCGGACGCCGCGGCGCTGCTGGGCTTCCTGCGCGGCAGGCTCGCCGGATACAAGATCCCGAAGTCCGTGGTCTTCGCCGTGGAGCTGCCCCGCTCCGCCACCGGGAAGATCCTCAGAAGAGCACTGCGAGAGGAGTACCGATGAGCCGCCGAGTCGACGGCATCACCGAGATCATCGCCCTGGCCGGAACCGGCCTCGGCAGCACCGGCTGGAGGGAGGTCGCCCAAGACCGGGTGCACCTGTTCGCCGACGCCACCGACGACCACCAATGGATCCACACCGACCCGGTGCGCGCCGCCGACGGACCGTTCGGCGGCGCCATCGCACACGGCTACCTGACACTGGCCCTGATCATCCCCATGTTCGGCGAGCTCCTCGAGATCGACGGCGTCACCGCGAGCGTCAACTACGGGCTGAACCGGGTGCGCTTCCCCGCCCCGGTGCGCGTCGGCGAGCGCATCCGCCTGCACGCCGACGTCGTCGATGCCGAGCAGATCAACGGCGGCGCCCAGCTGGTGCTGGACTTCACCGTGGAACTCGAGCACAGCCCCAAACCGGCATGCGTCGCCCAGGCCGTCTACCGCTATTACCGCTGACGCCGCTCGATCGGAGGTCGAGCCTCGGCCCGATCGTCAGGTGAGGGTCCATTGCTGGTTGGCGCCTCCGTGGCAGGACCACAGGTGGACCAGGGAGCCGTTGGCGGTGCCGTAGGCCGAGACGTCCAGGCACAGCCCGGAGGCGACGTTGGCGACCGAGCCGTCGGCGCCCAGCTCCCAACGCTGGTTGGTCCCTCCATGGCAGTTCCAGATGATCACCGCCGTGCCGTTGGCCGTCCCGGCGCCCTCGGCGTCCAGGCACTTGCGCGAACCTCCGGAGTAGACCGTCAGCTCGCCGGACGCGGTGTGGGTCCATTGCTGGTTGGCTCCGCCGTGGCAGTCCCAGATGTGCAGCTGCGTGCCGTTCTCGGTCGACTGGTTCGGCACGTCCAGGCACCGGTTCGATCCCACGCCGCGCAGTTCACCGGAGCCGGGCGTGGGGCCGCCGTCGGTCGGGCCCGCGTTCGCCATGATCTCGGCGGCCCCGGCCGGGATGTCGCCGGCGGAGAAGACGGTGTTGTTCTGGACGGTGTTGCCGCGTTCGCCGTCGGGGATGCCGGTGATGTCGGGACTGGTCGAGTAGTTCCCGGTGAGGGTGAGGTCACCGGTGTTGTGGCCCCCGTTGATGTTCGCGTGGGCCCATTGCCCGGCGGTGTCCATCATGACGTTGCCGGTCACGTTGAAGTAGCGTGAGCCTTCGTCGAAGTACATGCCGAGCTGGCCGGTGCCGTCGCAGAAGTTCCCTTCGATCGTGCTGTTCGGGTGCGCCGAGAGTGAGTAGATGCAGCCCGCGTCCCACAGCGTGTTCACGGTGTCGACCAGGTGGTTGCCGACGACGTGGACGTCGGTGTGGGTCGTGGGCGTGTCGTAGATCGGCTGGAAGTCGTACAGGCCGCGGTTGAGGTACTCCTGGCTGCCGCCGGCGTCGTTGGCACCCCACCCGTAGCCGATGCCGATGCCGCTGTAAGGCATGTCGGCGATGTAGTTGTGGTCGATCATGAGCCCGGTGACGTAGGTGGCCAGGATCGCGTCGTTGTCGAGGTACTCGAGCGCCGTCGAGTAGATGCTGTTCTCGCTGATGAGGATGTCCCGGTTGACCATGCGCCGGTCGGAGGGGTGGTGGGCGTCGGGGCGGACGCCGCCGACCACGATGCCGCCGCCGGCGCTCTCGGTGAAGGTGTTGCCGGTGACGGAGACGTCGTGGGCGCCGAGGCCGACGCCGGTGGCGTGGGCGTTCGCGTCATTGCCGATGCCGAGCCCGATCGAGCCGAGGTTCACGAAGGTGTTGCCTTCGAAGGCGATGCCTTCGGCCGCCGAGACCTGTACCGCCGCGGGCGTCTGCGACCAGTTGTTGCGGGAGCCTTCGAATCCGTAGCAGCCGCGCGAGCACGAGTTGAACGCGTCGCCGGGCCGGGTGGGCTGGTGTCCGGTCATGAAGGTGCCGGTCTGCTGGTTCGCGTAGCCGTCGGACGAGCTGGGGTGGAGCCAGGAGGTGCCGGTGAAGGTCAGCCCTTGGAACTCGAGGTCGCGGACCGGCTGGTCGTAGGTGCCGCCGATTTCGATCAGGGATTCGAGCCGGGGCATCTCGACGCTCGTGTTCGCCAGGTCCTGGCCCTGCAGCGGCTTGTAGTACAGCGTTCCGGCGTTCGCGTCCAGGTACCACTCACCGGCTTCGTCGAGGAATCGACGAGCGTTGCTCAGGGAGAACCGCGGGCCGACGTACGAGTTCTGGATCGTGTCGTATCCCCAGGTGTTGTTGTCCCAGGCGGGCTGCTGCATCGTGACCGTCGAGCCGGAGATGTGGTCCACCGGGGTGATCCGGGTGGTCCATGTCAGGTGCGCCACGAGCTCGATGCGCTGCTGGTCCGGCAGGCCGGAGAGCCAGCCGAGGTTCTGGTTCTGGACGGTGAACCCGTTCGAATTGAGCGAGATGTCCGATGGGGACAGGTTGAGGCCGGCGCGGCGCGCCAGGACGCCGTCGACGTAGAGCTGCCTGGTGTCGAAGCCGGTGCCGACGTCGGCCCGGTAGACGTTCGCCCCGGCGTCGTCGAGGACCCAGCCGGTGACGGCTTGGGCGCCGGTCACCACGGGGGCGGCGTCGGGGGCGGCCCGCCAGGTCACGGTGTGCCCCTCGCGGCCGGAATCGGCGGCGTCGAATCGCAGCGGGGAGCCGAGCCGGAACGTCCCGTCCAGGAGGTTGACCTCGACGTCGCCGTCGCCGTTGGCGGCGGCCGCGCGAGCCCGCTCCTGGGCCTCTTCGAGGGTCTCCAATGGTTGATCAACGGTGCCGGGGCCGCTGTCATCGCCATTCGGAGCGACGAAGAACGTGTATTCGGCCGCCTGGGCGTACACCGGGTCGGCGGCCAGGCCGACGAATGATCCGGTGGCCGCCAGGAGGCCGGCCGCGGCCAGAGCGGCGGCGCGTACGCGACTCGGGGGTGAGTGTCTCATGGTCTTTCCTCTCGTGTTTCGTTGAGGTTCGGTGCGTCGGTGCCGGGCGGCGGGGCGGCGTGCAGCCGCCGCCCCGCGGTCTCCGGTCGGATGGCGGGTCCGTCGGGGTCGGGTTCGCTCGGACGGGGTTCGAGTGCGGCGATCGTCCGCTCGTCGATTCGGACGCCCAGGCCCGGTGCGTCGCCGAGGACGAAGGCGCCGCCCTCGACGTGCAGGTCGAGCGAGACGCCGACCGGCGGTAGGAGGCCCTGCAGTTCGCCGGCGAGGTGGTTGGGGACGGACGCGGCCGCGTGGAGCAGCCCCACCGGGGTGTTGCCGATGAGGCTGACGGGGAGCTCGTGGGCGTTGGCGAGGGCCGCGACCCGCAGGAAGTGGGTGACCCCCCATACCGCCGAGGTCTGGACGATGTCGACCGCACCCGCCGCCAGGAGCGGGCGGTACTGCTCGAGGCCGGTGAGGTTCTCGCCGCTGGCAACCGACGCCCGGACGCCGCGCTGGACGACGGCCATGCCCTCGGCGTCCCAGCGTCGGACGGGTTCCTCCACCCATGTGAGGTCGATGGAACGCTCCAGTTCGCGGATGTGGCGGACCGCCTGCTTGCGGGTCCAGCACTCGTTCGCGTCGAGCATGAGGCTCGGGCGCTCCCCCTTGGCGGCCTCGGTGAGCACCTCTCGCACCAGGCTCAGCCGTGAGCGGTCCCGGTCGACGTCGAGGCCGCCCTTGAGCTTGGCCGCGCGCAGGCCGCGCTCGGCGTAGTCGCGGTAGGCCGCGACCAGTTCGTCGTCGCTCAGAGCGATGTCGAGGCCCGAGGCGTAGGCGGGGACGATCCGGTCGCGGCCGCCCAGGAGGAGCCACAGCGGTTGTCCGGCCGCCTGCGCCTTGATGTCCCACAAGGCGGTGTCGAGCGCGCCGATGGTGCCGAACAGGGCCCCGGCGTGGCCGGTCTTGAAGGTGTATCGCAGCATGCGGTCGTACAGGAAGGCCACCGAGCGCGGGTCCTCGCCCTCGACGGCGGCGAAGAGGGTCTCCAGGCCGACGTGCGATCCCAGTCCGACGCCGGTGACGCCCTCGTCGGTGTCGACCAGGACGATCGGCACGGTGACGGTCCCGTCGGCGATGACGCCGTTGGCGTCGCCGACGGGCCGGCCCCATTCCTGGACGGTGGTCAACGTGCGGTACCCGGTGATCTTCATGTCACCCCTTCGTGGAGCCGACGGTGACGCCCGCGGTGATCTGGCGTTGGAAGAAGAGGTAGAGCAGCAGGACCGGGAGCGCGGCGATGAGCACTCCGGCTGCGAAGGTCGGGATGTCGGCGGAGTACTGGCCGCGCAGCGAGGTGACGCCGACCATGAGGGTGCGGTGCTCGGCCGAGGGCATCACCAGCAGCGCGATGAGCACGTCGTTCCAGCAGAACAGCGCGTTGAGGATGCCCACCGACAGCAGCGCCGGCCGGCCGAGCGGCAGCATGATCCGCCGGTAGACGCCGTAGACCGAGTTGCCGTCGATCCGGGCGGCGTCGATGATCTCGGCCGGGATGCCCGTGTAGTAGCTGGTCATCAAGAAGACGGTGAAGGGGAGGAACTGCGCGGTGTAGGCGAGGACCAGGCCGGGGTAGGTGTCGATGAGGCCGGTCTGGCCCATGGTGCGGGCGAGCGGGACCATGATCACCTGGAAGGGGATGAAGAGCGCCGCGAGGCAGCCGAGGAACAGCGCCCGCGAGCCGCGGAACCGCAACTGGCTCAATGCGAACCCCGCCATCGATCCGACCAGGAGCAGCAGTGCGACCGCGGCGGCCACGACGACGACCGAGTTGAGGAAGTAGCGCGCCATGCCGGCGCTGCTCCACGCGGCCTCGAAGTTGTCCCACCGCAGGGATTCGGCCGCCGAGAAGCGGTCGAGGACGTACTCGTGCCGGGTCTTGGAGGCGACGTTGGCGGTGAACACCAGCGGGTAGACCGTGGCCAGCGCGAGCGCCGCCATGGGAATCACGATGAGCCATCGGGCGATGCGGGCGCGGGACATCAGTCCTCCCTCCCCGAGCGGCGCAGGACCGCGGCCTGGAGCAGACCCACCACGAGCATGATGCCGAAGAGGACGGTGGAGGCGGCCGAGGCGAGCGCGGGCCGGTTCATCTGGCCGGCTTGGACCCAGATGTAGTACTCGGGCAGATAGGTCGAGCCCTCGGGGCCGCCGCCGGTCATGACGTAGAGCAGGCCGAACATCGACGTCAGCAGCCCTATCATCGTGGTCACGAAGACGAATTGGATCGTGCGGGACAGGCCGGGGACGATGACGTGCCGGATGACCTGCGGCAGGGAGGCGCCGTCGATCCGCGCGGCGTCGATGAGCGAGGCGTCCAGGGTGGCGAAACCGGCGAGGAACACCACCAGCGCCATGCCGAAGGTCGCCCACACGTGGACGCCCACGACCGTGACCATGGCGACGTCCGGATCGCCGAGCCAGTCGACCGGCCCGAGGCCGACGAGTCCGAGCACGGTGTTGGCCGTGCCGTCGTAGGCCAGCAGCAGGTTGAAGATCGCGCCGACGATCACCGGCGAGAGCACGGCCGGGAAGAAGTAGACGCTGCGGTAGAGCCGATGGCCGGGCACGCGCAGGTAGATGAACGTCGCCAGCGCGCCCGGGATCGCCACCGCGACCGGCAGGAGCAGGACCAGGAGGCCGACGTTCTGGAGCGCCTGGCGGAACAGCGGGTCGTCGAACAGGGTCGCGTAGTTGTCGAACCCGACCGCTTGCCCGTTCCGGTCGCCGTCGCCGGTGAAGGAGAAGTTGACGCCCAGCGCCAGCGGGTACAGCCGCAGCCCGGCGATGATGAGCACCGCGGGCGCCACGAGGACGTACGGCGCGAGGCGGTCGGCGAGGGGACGGCGCGAGCCCCGCAGCTTCCGCGCTTTCGGAGCCTGCGCGTCCCCCCGGCCCTCGGGCCGCCCGACCGTGGCGGTGCGGACCGAGGACGGGGGGCTTCCGATGGGCATGTGCTCAGTCCGCCTGGTCGTTCTCGGCCAGTTGGCCGAGGGCGTCGTCTACGGTGATCGATCCGCTCAGGAGCTGCTGGGAGAGCCGTCCCAGCAACTCGAGTGTCTCGGAGGACAGTGCGACGTGCAGAGCGGGCTCGCCGTCCGGAATCTGGGCGACGATCGCCGAAGCGGCCGGGCCGGCGTCGGAGGCGTCGATGGTGGTGTCGGAGGCGATCGCACCGGCGTCGGCGTAGAACGCCTCGAGCGCGCCGGACGAGGTCAGCGACCGGACCAGGTCGGCGGCGAGCTCCGGGTCGTCGGTCCACTCGGCGACGCCGTAGCCGATGCCGCCGTCGTAGGGCAGGCTCGGGGCCGACTCGGGATTGACGACCGGCGCCGGCATGACGCCGACGTTCTCGGCGCCGAGGAACTCGTTGAACTCCTTCCAGTGGCCGACATCGGACATCAGGCCGATGACATGAGCCGCTTCGCCGGACTCGAAGACCGCGAACATGTCGTTGAACATCGCCGTCGAGTTCGCGCCGTCGTTGAACAGGCCCGTCTCGCCCGCCTCCTGCCACAGCTCGAAGACCCGTCTCACGTTCGGCGAGGTCCAGTCCCGCTCGCCGGCGATCCAGGCCTCGTACTCGGCGTCGGTGAGCACGCCCGAGCCCAGCCCGGAGAGCCAGAACTGGATGCCGTAGCCCTCTTTGTTGCCCTGGGCGAAGCAGGCCGCGCCGGTGGCGTCGGTGATGGCCTCGCAGTCGTCGGCCAGGTCGTCCCAAGTGGTCGCCGGGGCCTCCGGATCGAGACCGGCCTGCTCGTAGAGGGCCTTGTTGTAGTAGATCGGGTGGCCCTGCAAGGTCACCGGCGCCGCGTAGACGTGGCCGTCCTGGCTGAACGCCTCCCAGCCGGCGAGCCGCTCGCGGTCGTCGGCGACGTAGTCGTCGAGCGGGAGGAGGGCGTCGACGCGGTCCCGGAGCTGGCCGCCGCCGTTGAACATCATGACGTCGGGGCCCTCACCGGACTGGATGGCCGTCCCCAGCAGGTTGTAGTACTGGTCGAACGGCTGGGCCACGAACTCGACTTCGACGTCCGGATGCCGCTCGGCGAAGTCGGCCTTCGCCCGCTCGATGTAGGAGGCCGCGGCCTCGTCGCCGGACTTCCAATCCCAGACGACGAGCTTGTCGCCCGAGCCGCCGGAGTCGGAGCCGGGGTCGGCGGCGCTGCCGCAGCCGGCCGATGCCAGTGCCGTGATCACGGCGATCGCCGATAGTGCTCGCTGCTTCATTGCGGATCACTCCCAAGGGGTGGCCGGTCGCCCGACCGCTGCCGTATAGCGTGAACATAACTCGTATGACGTCTGATGTCAATGAAATGACGTATACTGACCGAGCGGGCCAGGACTCCTGCCTGCGGTGGAAGGCGAGCGGAGAGAACATGGCGGCATTGCGGCAATCCGACGCGGGCGATCCTGTGCCCCCGGCGTGGGCGAGCCGGCCGACGAATCTGGCCAAGGCGGTCACCGCCGAACTGGTGCAGCGGATCGTCCGCGGGCAGTACCCGGCGGACAGCGCGCTGCCGCCCGAGCCGGCGCTGTGCCAGGCGTTCTCGGTGAGCCGGACCGTCGTCCGGGAGGCCGTGAAGAGCCTGCAGGAGAAGGGGCTGGTCCAGATCCGCCAGGGCACGGGGACCATGGTGCTGCCCTCGGCGTCGTGGAACATGCTCGACGAACTCGTCCTCGGTGCGAGCATCGACGAGGACGAGGGCCTGACGGTGCTCGACGACCTCGTCGTCACCCGGCGCCTGCTGGAGTCCGACATGGCCAACGTCGCCGCCCGAGTCGCCGACCAGGAGGTGCTCGACCGCCTGTGCGAGCTGGTCGACCAGATGGACCGGCTCGTCGACGACACGGCGTCCTACCACGAGCACGATCGGGACTTCCACGACACCGTCATGCGGGCCTCGGGCAACCGCATCGCCCGAGCCGTCGTGCGATCGCTGCAGAGCCAGGCGGCCAGCACCGCCCGGTACGTGGGCCGGACCGAGCGCGCCCTGTGCGTGGCGTCCAATCGCGGGCACCGCCGCATCTACGAGCGCATCGCCGACCACGACCCGAGCGGGGCCGCCGAAGCGATGTTCACCCACATCACCGAGGCCTGGATCGTCCGCCGAAGCGGACGGGGGACCGACCGGCTCGCACGATGACGCTCCGGTGGGGTGCCGCGTCATAGATCTGATGTTTCACCTCGCCTCCTTCTCGGAGAGTACTTTAATACAGGCAAATATTCGCAGTCTTGACTCTATAGATCTAATCTTTATAGACTGTCGTCGATACAAATCGTGACGGCCGCGTTGGCGGCCTCCCCGGAGGATCGACATGGCAGAGCTGCCGCGAAGGCGATTGTTCAAGTACGGAGCGGCCGGAGTCGCGGCGCTTCCACTCCAATGGGCCTCCTCCCCCGGCACCGCATCGGCCGCGCCTCCCGCAGTGGAGGCCGCCGACGACCTGGCGCTGTGGTATGACGAATCGGCCGGCTCGGACTGGCTGCGCGCGCTGCCGGTGGGCAACGGCCGACTCGGCGCGATGGTGTTCGGCAACACCGATACCGAACGCCTCCAACTCAACGAGGACACGCTCTGGGCCGGCGGGCCGCACGACTACGGCAACCCCGCCGGGGCCGACGCCCTCCAGCAGATCCGCCAACTGGTCTTCGCCGACCAGTGGAGCCAGGCCCAGGACCTCATCAACCAGACCATGCTCGGCAGGCCCGCCGGCCAGCTCGCCTACCAGCCCGTCGGCAACCTCGACCTCGCCTTCCCCGGCATCGGCGGGAGCTCCGAGTACGAGCGGTGGCTCGACCTGACCACCGCCACCACCGGCGTCAGCTACCTCGCGAACGGGGTGCGCTACCAGCGCGAGGTCATCGCCACGGCCACCGACCAGGTCATCGCCGTGCGCCTCGGCACCGACACCACCGGCCGGATCTCGTTCACCGCCACATTCGACACCCCGCAGAACGCGTCGAAGTCCAGCCCCGACTCCCGCACCATCGCCCTCGACGGGAAATCGGGCGACCACCGCGGCATCGCCGGCTCGGTCAGGTTCCTCGCGCTGGCGCGGGCCGTCGTCCAAGGCGGGAGCGCATCCAGCTCCGGCGGCACGCTCCAGGTCTCCGGCGCGGACACCGTGACCCTGCTGATCTCAATCGGGACGAGCTATGTCGACTACCAGAACGTGAACGGGGACTACCAGGCGATCGCCTGGGGCCACCTCGACTCCGCGACGGACGCCCCGTACGACGACCTCCGCTCCCGGCACGTGGCCGACTATCGGGAGCTGTTCGACCGCACCACCATCGACCTCGGCCGCACCCCCGCGGCGGACCAGACGACCGACGTCCGCATCTCCCGGCACGACACCGTCAACGACCCGCAGTTCTCGGCCCTGCTGTTCCAATACGGCCGGTACCTGCTCATCGCCTCCTCGCGGCCCGGCACCCAGCCGGCCAACCTGCAGGGCCTGTGGAACGACTCGATGACCCCGGCGTGGGAGTCGAAGTACACCCTCAACGCCAACCTGCCGATGAACTACTGGCCGGCCGACTCGACGAACCTGTCCGAGTGCTTCGAGCCGGTGTTCGAGATGATCGACGACCTCACGGTCACCGGTGCCCGAACCGCCGACGTCCAGTACGGAGCCGGCGGCTGGGTCACGCACCACAACACCGACGGCTGGCGCGGGTCCTCAGTGGTCGACGACGCCAGGTGGGGCATGTGGCAGACCGGCGGGGCATGGCTCGCCACCATGATCTGGGACCACTACCGGTTCACCGGCGACCTCCAGTTCTTGGAGGCGAACTACCCCGCGATGAAAGGCGCGGCCCAGTTCTTCCTGGAGACCCTGGTCGAGGATCCGAACTCGGGCCGACTGGTGACCAACCCGTCGAACTCGCCGGAAATGCTCCACCACCCGGATGCGACCGTGTGCGCCGGGCCCACCATGGACAACCAGATCCTGCGGGACCTGTTCGACGGCTGCGCCGGTGCCAGCGAGGTCCTCGGCGTCGACGCGGACTTCCGCGGCCAGGTCCTGTCCGCCCGGGACCGGCTGACCCCGATGCGGATCGGCTCGCGCGGCAACATCATGGAGTTCCTCCACGACTGGATCGAGACCGACCCGCACCACCGGCACATCTCGCATCTCTACGGCCTGCATCCGAGCAACCAGATCACCAAGCGCGGCACCCCTGAGCTGTTCGAGGCCGCCCGCCGCACCTTGGAGCTGCGCGGCGACGAGGGCACCGGCTGGTCGCTGGCCTGGAAGATCAACTACTGGGCGCGCATGGAGGAGGGCACCAGGGCGCACGACCTGATCCGTCTGCTCGTGACCCCCGAGCGGCTCGCGCCCAACATGTTCGACCTGCACCCGCCGTTCCAGATCGACGGCAACTTCGGCGCAACCTCGGGGATCGCCGAGATGCTGCTGCAAAGC
This sequence comes from Glycomyces tenuis DSM 44171, assembly GCF_000427885.1. Taxonomy (GTDB): domain Bacteria; phylum Actinomycetota; class Actinomycetes; order Mycobacteriales; family Micromonosporaceae; genus Glycomyces; species Glycomyces tenuis. The sequence goes on along the minus strand of NZ_ATYW01000014.1, from coordinate 10,424 downwards.
CACAGCGGCGAGCTGCATCTGCTGCCCGCGCTGCACTCCGCCTGGCCGACCGGGAACGTCGCGGGCCTGCGCGGGCGCGGCGGCTACACCGTCGGCGCCACTTGGAGCGGCGGCCGGATCGACGAGTTCACCCTCGAGGCCGACCGGGACGGCACCGTCAAGGTCCGCAGCCGCATGTTCACCGGCGACTACGAACTGGTCGACGAGAGCAGTGGCGATTCGGTCCAGGCCGAGGAGCTCGAATCCGGTCTGATCGAGTTCGCCGCCCAATTCGGTCGCACCTACCGGGCGACCTCGCTCGGAACGGGATCGGTGGTGGAGCCGGGCGTGCACTACCGGCTGGTGGCGCAGCACTCGGGGAAGGCGGCCGACATCGAGGGCGCCTCCACCGCCGCCGGCGCGGCCCTGATCCAGTGGTCGCTCCACGGCGGGACCAACCAGCAGTTCGACTTCCTCGACTCCGGAGACGGCCACTACCGGATTCGGGCCCGCCACTCCGGCCTGGTCCTCCAGACGGCGGGCAACGGCACCGGCGCCGACATCACCCAACAGGCCGACACCGGAGTCGCCGCCCAGCAGTGGGAGGTCATCGACCACGGCGACGGCACCGTCAGCCTGGTCAACCGCGCCAGCGGCCTGGCCATGGACGTCTGGTCGGCCTCCGCCGACGACGGCGCCCGCATCTCCCAATGGCACTACACCGCCGATCCCAACCAGCGATTCACCCTCCAGCACACCTGATCCGGTTAGGAGCAGACGATGCCCAACCCACCTGAACAAGACCGGCGGGTGCAGCGCCGGACGGTCCTCGGAGGCGGTCTCGCCGCTTTTGGGAGCGCTTCACTTCCCTTGGCGGCGACGCCCGCGGCGGCGGAACCCGAAGAGGCCGCGTCGCCCGAGACCGGGGAGACCGCACCGGCGTGGACCGATCCGCCGAACGGCTACCCGGAGTGGAACAACAACATCGGGATCTTCGCGGTGGGCGCGGAACCGGCGCATGCCACGTTCATGCCGTACGCCGACCTCCAACAGGCGCTGAACGCGGACCGGACCGACTCGCCGCACCGACTCGGTCTCGACGGCGACTGGCGCTTCCAGCACGTCGACCGCCCGTCCGACCGCGACACCGACTTCTGGCGGACCGACCTCGACGACGACTCCTGGGCCACCGTCCAGGTGCCGTCCAACTGGCAGCTCGACGGCTACGACTTCCCGATCTACACCAACTTCACCTATCCGTGGTGGGGCGCCAACGGCGAGCACGAGAACGCCCAGCCGCCGTTCGCCCCGACGCGGTTCAACCCGGTCGGCCAGTACCGGCGCACGTTCGAGCTGCCGTCCGCCTGGCAGGGCCGCCGCGTCCTCCTCCATTTCGAAGGCGTCAAGTCCGGCTTCTACCTGTGGGTCAACGGCACCAAGGTCGGCTACCGCGAGGGCTCGTACACGCCGTCCGAATTCGACGTCACCGACCATGTCCACGCGGGGACCAACCTCATCGCCGTGGAGGTCTATCGCTTCCCGGACGGCGACTGGATGGAAGACCAGGACATGATCCGGCTCTCGGGCATCTTCCGACCGGTCTTCCTCTACACCCTCCCGACCGTGCACCTGCGCGACTTCAAACTCGACACCCCGCTGCGGGACGGCTTCACCAATGCGGACCTCGCGGTCACGGCGGCCGTCCGCAACGGCGAAGGCGGACACTCGGGAACCTACACGGTCGAGACGCAGCTCTACGACCACGACCGGCAGCCCGTCTGGTCCGAGCCGCTGCGAACGCAGGTGGACATCGGATCGGTCCAGCCCGGACGGGACGCGACCGCCCAGGGCGCCAAGGCCGTCCAAGGCCCGAGGCTCTGGTCGGCCGAGCATCCGCACCTGTACACGGCGGTGCTCCAGCTGCGCGACCCGTCGGGCACGGCCGTCCAGATCGTGTCGGCGCGGATCGGCTTCCGCGAATTCGCGATCGTCGACGGTCTGATGCGGATCAACGGGCGGCCGGTCTCCCTGCGCGGCACCAACCGCCATGAGAACGACCCCGACCACGGGCAGGCGCTGACCCGCGAGGACATGGTCCGCGACATCGCGTTGATGAAGCGGCTCAATATCAACGCGGTCCGCACCGCGCACTACCCGAACCACCCCGACTGGTACGACCTCGCCGACGAGTACGGCCTCTACGTCATCGACGAGGCCAATCTCGAGACCCACGGCGTCCGGGACGACTACCCCGCCTCAGATCCGGCGTGGACCGCGCCCGTGATCGACCGGGCGGCGCAGATGCTCCACCGCGACAAGAACCACCCTTCGGTCGTCATCTGGTCCCTCGGCAACGAGGCCGGCGGAGGCGACAACTTCGTCGCGATGCGCGACTGGATCCGCTCGGCGGACCCGACGCGCGTCATCCAATACGAGGGCGACAACCGGCCCCAGGTCAGCGATGTCCGCTCGCAGATGTACAACACGCCCTCCGGCATCCGGGACCGCGCCCTGGACACCGGGGACAGGCGGCCGTACATCCTCATCGAGTACTCCCACGGGATGGGCAACTCCAACGGCAACTTCAAGGAGTACTGGGACGTCATCCGGGAGTACCCGGTCCTGCAGGGCGGGTTCATCTGGGACTTCGCGGACCAGAGCCTGCGGTGGCCGGTCCCGCTCGGCGGCGGGGCGAGCTACCTCGCCTACGGCGGCGACTGGGGCGACGACCCCAACGACGGCAACTTCTGCGCCAACGGCATCGTCTCGACCGAGCGGGAGCCGACCGGCAAGGCCGCCGAAGTCAAGCGGATCTACCAGGCGATCAACGTCTCCGCAGGCGCCGACATCGCCGGGGGCGCCGTCCGGATCGCCAACGAGCACCTGTTCACCAACGTGAGCGAATTCGACGGCGAGTGGTCGCTGCTCGCCGACGGCGAAGCCGTCCAGAGCGGCACCCTCACCCCCGAGCAGCTCGACGTCCCTCCGCTGTCGGACAAGACGATCCAGGTGCCCTTCCAGCGCCCGGCCGACCCGGCCCCGGGGGAAGAGCACTTCCTGCGGTTGTCGTTCAAGCTCACCTCCGCCACGCGGTGGGCCGACGCCGGATTCGAAGTCGCGGCGCAGCAGCTTCCGGTCGACTTCGACAGCCCGCCGGTCGAGCCGATCCCGCTCCCGGAGGTGCCGACGCTGGCCGCCTCGGAGACCGCCGACGGCGTCACCGTGACCGGCGCCGACTTCACCGTCACGATCTCCAAGAGCACCGGCGTGATCACCGCGTACGAGGCGATGGGCATGCGACTGGTGGACTCCGGCCCGATCCCGAACTTCTGGCGGGCGCCCACCGACAACGACCGCGGCAACGGCCACCCGAACCGCAACGGCACCTGGCGAAGAGCGGGCGCCGACCGGACCGTGACCGAGTTCGGCGTCGAACGGCCCTCCGACCGCTCCGTGCGGATCGCCGTCGAGGGCACGCTGCCGACGAGCGTGCAGTCGACCTACACCACGGTCTACACGGTCTACGGCAACGGTGAGATCAAAGTGGACAATACGTTGCACCCGGGCTCGGGCAGCCTGCCGTACATCCCCGAGGTCGGCACGATCCTGTTCCTGCCCAGTGCCCTGGAGCAACTGCGCTACTACGGTCGCGGCCCTGAGGAGAACCACTGGGACCGCAACAACGGCACCGATGTCGGCGTCCACTCCTCGACGGTGACGGACCAGTGGACCGGCTACATCCGGCCCCAGGAGAACGGCAACAAGACCGACGTCCGCTGGGCGGCCCTCGTCGACGGCGGCGGCCGCGGCCTCCTCGCGGTCGGCGAGCCGCTGCTGGAGGTGAACGCGTCCCACTTCACCCCCGAGGACCTCTCGGTCGGCACCCGGCACGACTACCAGTTGCGCCCCCGCGGGGAAGTCGTGCTGCGGCTGAACTACAAGCAGACGGGCGTCGGCGGCGACAACAGCTGGGGCGCGCAACCCCACGACCAGTACAAGCTGTTCGCCAACCGCGACTACGCCTACACCTACCGGCTCAAGCCGCTTCCGGACCTCGGCCAGGCGATGGCGCTGGCCAGGCGGCCCACGGAGACCGCCCCCAGCGGTGGACCGGTGGAGCCGGGCATGTTCTACCGCTTGGTGGCGCAGCATTCGGGCAAGGCCGCCGACATCGAGGGCGCCTCCACCAGAGCCGGGGCCGCGCTCCTCCAATGGACGGCGAACGGCGGAACCAACCAGCAGTTCGAGTTCCTCGAATCCGGCGGCTACTACCGCGTCCGCGCCCGCCACTCCGGCCTGGTCCTCCAGACGGCGGGCAACGGCACCGGCGCCGACATCACCCAGCAGGCCGACACCGGAGTCGCCGCCCAGCAATGGGAGCTCGTCGACCACGGCGCCGGCACCATCAGCCTGGTCAACCGCGCCAGCGGCCTGGCCATGGACGTGTGGGAGGCCTCGACCGACGACGGCGCCCGCATCTCCCAATGGACCCTCACAGGCGATGCCAACCAGCAGTTCAACCTGCAACGCGCCTGAGACCACCCCGCCAGGGGTGTCACACCCAGTTCGACAAGGAAAAGGAGTCCACAATGCCTCCAGACGAATACTCCCGGACAGTGCCGCGACCGCGGCGGCGCATACGATCGAGGATCCTCGCCTTGATCGCGATCGCGGCCACGGCGTTCGCCGTCGTGGCGACCGCGAACGGCGCCTCCGCGCAGGAGACGAACGAGAGCGCCGGATGCGGCACCTCGCCGAACCTGTCGAGCGGCACGCACAACATCAATGTCAACGGCACCAACCGCAGCTTCATCCTGGATGTCCCCGACAACTACGACAACACCTACGCGCACCGGCTGATCTTCGGGCTCCACTGGTGGGGCGGCACCGCCGAGCAGGTCGCCGGGGGCGGCAGCGACGGCGCCGTCTACGCCCACTACGGGCTCAAAGCGCAGGCGAACGGCACCGCGATCTTCGTCGCGCCCCAGGGCATCGACAACGCCTGGCCCGACACGGGCGGCAGGGACGTGGCCTTCATCGACGCCATGATCCAGCGAATCGAGAGCACCCTGTGCGTCGACCAGTCGCAGCGCTTCTCACTGGGGTTCAGCTACGGCGGCGCCATGAGTTACGCGCTCGCGTGCGCGCGGCCGAACGAGTTCCGCGCGGTCGCGGCCATCGCCGTCCCCGGACCGGTCAGCGGATGCAACGGCGGCGGCCAACCGGTCGCCTACATGGGCATCCAGGGCGTCACCGACAGCATGCCCCAGGCGCGGGCGATGCGCGACAGGTTCGTGGGCAACAACGGCTGCACCCCGCAGAACCCGCCCGAGCCCGCCTCGGGCTCCGGCACCCACATCACCACGGCCTATTCCGGCTGCCAGGAAGGCTATCCGGTGGTCTGGGCCGCCTTCGACGGCGGGCACCAGCAGGGGCCGGTCGACGGGTGCACCGGCTGCGAGAGCGGCGCCAACAGCTGGGTCAAGGGCGAAATATGGAACTTCTTCACCCAGCTCGGCGACTTCGAGCCGCCCGAGCCCGGCCCGAGCGGCGAGGTGGCGAACGTCGCCGCCGGGAAGTGCCTGGACGTCTCCGGCGCCTCGCAGAGCAACGGCGCGGCGGTGCAGCTGTGGGACTGCCACGGCAGGGCCAACCAGCAGTGGGCCTCCACCGATGCCGGCGAGTTGCGGGTGTACGGGGGCAAGTGCCTGGACGCCGAGGGCTACGGCACCGATCCCGGCACGCGGGTGCACATCTGGGACTGCCACGGCGGAGCCAACCAGCAGTGGCGGGTGAACGCCGACGGCTCGATCACCGGCGTCCAGTCCGGCCTGTGCCTCGACGCCGACGGCGCGGGAACCGCCAACGGCACCCAGGTGATCCTGTGGACCTGCCACGGCGGGTCCAATCAGCAGTGGGCACTGGAGTGAGGCCGCGAGCGGCGCGGCGCGACCGCTCATGACGAAATCGAGCGGGTAGTCCGGTGACCCGGACTACCCGCTCTTTCCCTCACTCGATTGAAGTCGTCACGCCCGGATCCGATGCTTTCGGCGCCGCGCGGTGCCGCGTCTCATCGCAGGTCCCATCGCTGGTTGCTCCCGCCGTGGCAGGTCCACAGCTGGACCAGGGCGCCGTTGGCGGTCGAGGCCCCGGACACGTCCAGGCACAGGCCCGACGCCACGCCGACGATGGAGCCGTCGGAGCGCATGTCCCACTGCTGGTTGTCGCCACCGTGGCAGGTCCAGATGATGACCTCGGTGCCGTCGCCGGTCCCGCCTTCCGAAGCGTCCAGGCACCGCCGGTCGCCGCCCGAGTAGACGCTCAACTCCCCCGCCGGGGTGTAGCTCCACTGCTGGCCGGGACCGCCCGAGCAGTCCCAGAGGCGCACCTGGGTGCCGGGCTCGATCGACTGATCCGGCACGTCGAGGCATTTCTCGGCGCCGAGCCCGAGGACCTCGCCGCCGGTGCCGCCGCCGCTCCCGGACGGCTCGAACCGCCACCAGTCCACGTTGAACAGGTGCCCGCTGCCGCCGGTGAACCGCAGATACAGGTCGTGCTTCCCGATCGCGCCGCTCACCGGGCAGGTCACCGCCTGCCAGGTCTGCCAGCCGCCCGTGACCGGAACGTCGCAGCTCCCGACGAGCGCGCCCTCGGGGCCGTCGAGGCGGAGTTCGACCGTGCCGCCACCGCCGGCCGAGGCCGCGCTCGCGTTGAACGTCGCCGCGCCCGCACCGAAGTCGACGCCTTCGACCTTGATGTAGTCACCGTTCTCGATCCAACCGATGTTCATGCCGCCCTCGCTGGAAGGCTCGGTCTCGATGCCGCTCGACCAGGCGATCGTCTCGGCCTCTTGGCGGACGTAGGGATCGAACACGCCGTTCTGCGGCGCCCCGGCCGCGGTCATGTCGATGGTCGGGATCGTGCCGTCGGCGTTGTACTCGAACTGCTCGACGGCGACCGAGCGGGTGAAGCCGCCGCCTCCGGGCAGGGCACCGTTGTGGTAGAAGAAGTACGACCCTCCCTTGTAGTCGATGATGCCGGGATGGTTGGTGAAGCTGCTTCCCTGGGTGGGCATGACCGTGCCCCGGTACGTCCACGGCCCGGTGGGCCCGGGCGCCGTCGAATAGGCGATGTGCTCGGAGCAGCATTCGGCGGCGTACACCATGTAGTACAGGCCGTCGCGCTGGTAGACCCAGGGTCCTTCCTCGTAGAGGGTCGGCCGCTCGCTGTCGCCGGTCCGCTCGCCGAAGCCCTCGGTGGTGAGCGGGATCTGGTTCACGCCGCCGGAATAGGACACCATGTCCTCGTTGAGTTCGACGTACCACAGGTTCGGGTTGCCCCAGTACAGGTAGGCCTGGCCGTCGTCGTCGATGAAGACCGCCGGGTCGATCTCGCCGTTCTCGACCAGCGGGTGGCCGAGGGCGTCTTCGAACGGGCCGGTGGGGCTGTCGGCGACGCCTACGCCGATCGCCATCCGGCCGGTCGCGTCGTTGACGACCGGGACGTACCAGTAGAACTTGCCGTTCCGCTCGACGGTATGGCCCGCCCAGGCGTCCTGCCTCGCCCAGGCGAAGGTCTCGATGCTCATCGGGGATCCGTGGTCGGTCCAGTTCACCATGTCGTCGGACGACCAGACGCGCCACTCTCGCATGTCGAACCATGTCGAGCCGTCCTCGTCATGTCCGGTGTAGAGGTAGACGCGACCGTCGTGCACCAGCGGTGCCGGGTCGGCGGTGTAGACGGTCTGGATGATCGGGTTGTCGGCCTTGGCCGCGGTCGGGAACAGTACGGCGACGGCGAGCGGCAGCAGCAGTGCCGCCGTCAAAGCGGCATGGAGTGTCCGTCTCATCGGTGAGGCCTCCTTTCTCAGAAGTCGATGGATCGGCCGGGCCGGCCGAGAGGTGAGGGTCGGTCGGCCCGGTTTCGGCGGCCCGCCTCGGTACGGCGGGCCGCCGGTCGCCGCGGCTCGGGACGCGGGCTCCCGGCCTCGGCGGCACCCCTCACGGGGCGGTCTCAGGCGCGTTGCAGCGCGAAGCGCTGGTGAGCGCCGGCGGTGTAGTTCCATTGCGAGATGCGGGCGCCGTCGGCCGTCGAGATGTTCCAGACGTCCATCGCAAGGCCGCTGGCACGGTTGACCAGGCTGACCGTGCCGCCGCCGTGGTCGACGACCTCCCACTGCTGGCTCGCGGCGCCGGTGTCGGGCTGCTGGGTGATGTCGGCGCCGGTGCCGTTGCCGGACACTTGGAGCACCAGGCCGCTGTGCCGGGCCCGGATGCGCCAGTAGCCTCCGCCGGAGTCGAGGAAGTCGAACTGCTGGTTCGTTCCGCCGTGGACCGACCACTGGATCAGGGTCGCCCCGGGCGCGGTGGAGACGCCCTCGATGTCGGCCGCCTTCCCGCTGTGCTGCGCCACCATGTGGTAGGACACCCCGGGCTCCGGATAGGACGAGCCCGATCCGTCGGGCGTGGCGACGGTGAAGCTTCTGACGGTCACGGCGCCGCCGAGGGACCGGGTCGCGTAGTTGAACACGGCGAAGCGGTAGCCCATGAAGAACTGCCAGGCGTTCTTCAGCGTGAAGCCCGGTCCCAGACGGGTGAAGTCGGTCCCGTCGGCGCTGTAGGAGAACAGGGCCTGGCGGCCCGAGCCGGGCCGGATGTCGGCCTCGACGCGCAGCCACACCGTGCCGCCGGACAGGCCGGTGGCGGCGGCTTCGGTACCGGTCGAGATCGTGTTCCAGTCGGAGTCCATCTCGATGCCGTTCACCATGACCACGCGGTTCGCGCCGCCCTCGCGTTCGACGCCGATCCAGGCCGAGGAGTCGCGCAGCATCGCCAGCCCCGACCGGTCCCCGTTCGCCATGCCCGAGACGTCGAGCTCGACCGTGGCCATCGACGTGGGCCCCTGGATCCGGTGCGTGAGCGTGTTCCGCGCCCAGTACAGGTCGTTCGTGACCGTGGCGGTCTGCAGACGCAGCCCGTCGCCGGTCGACCAGCGGCCGTCGTCGGGGTTGTGGTTCCACTCCCACTTCGGCGCCAGGGCCGCCCCGTCGAAGGTGTCGACGCCGGTCAGCGGTTCGGTCGGGCGCGGCGTCAGGTTCGGGAAGGGGTACTCCCTCCCCCACGCGCCGTTCACGGTCTGGAGCTGGGGCCATCCGTCCCAGCTCCACGTGATCGGCGCGAGCGTCGGCATCCGGCCGCCGGGATAGGCGTCGGTGAAGGCCATGTAGTACCAGTCCCCGTTCGGGGTGTCGACCAGGCCGCCCTGGTGGGGCACGCCGCCGCCGTCGATCGGGCCGGGCAGGTTCAGCAGCACCTGGCGCATCTCGTACGGCCCCCACGGCCCGGAGGTCGATTTGAGGATGTACTGGCCGTTGGCGGGGCGGGTCAGGAAGATGTAGTAGTTCCCGCCGATCTTGTAGAACCGGGAGCCCTCGAGCACGCCCGGCGGGTCCGGGGTCTGGAAGACCGCCTGGTCGCGGATCTGACCTGTCGCTCCGGCGTTGAGCTGGGCGACGCGGATCTCGGTGTTGCCGTAAGCGACGTAGACGGCGTCGTCGTCGTCGAACAGCAGGCCCGCGTCGAAGTACGACCGCCCGATCTGCGCGTGCCGCGTCCACGGTCCTTCGGCGGCCGGGGCGGTGTAGACGTAGGTGCTCGCGAAGTCGATCTGGCCGATCCAGTAGTACCGGCCCTCGCTGGGGCGGTAGCCGATCGAGGAGGCCCAGATGCCGCGGACGTAGCCGCGTCCGCCGTTCAGGTCGTATTTGGACCCGAAGTCGAGCCGGGGCACCGAATGGCCGGCGAACTCCCAGTTGACCAGGTCCCACGAGCGCAGCACCGGGGCTCCCGGCGAGTAGTGCATCGTGGAGGCCGACAGGTAGAAGGTGTCGCCGACGCGGATGACGTCGACGTCGGCGAAGTCCTGCCAGATCGCCGGATTGGTGAAGGTCTGCTGGGCCTGGGCCCCGGTCGCGGGGATGCCCACAGCCGACGCTGCGAGCATTCCCGCTCCGGTGGCCAGGACCGTGCGGCGGGTGCCGGTGCGGTCGAGCCATGACATGAGAGATCACTGTCCTTCGATGCTTATCCGTGGGTCCATTGTTGGTTGGTGCCCCCGTGGCAGGACCACAGGTGGACCAGCGACCCGTTCGCCGTGCCGTAGCCCGACACGTCCAGACACAACCCGGACTGGACGTTGGTGATCGAACCGTTCGCATTGAGATTCCAACGCTGGTTCGACCCGCCGTGGCAGTCCCAGATGATCGCCAAGGTCCCGTTCGCCGTCCCTGCGCCCTCGGCGTCCAGACACTTGCGCGAGGACCCCGAATAGACCGTCAGCTCACCGGCATCGGTATAGGTCCACTGCTGATTCGACCCGCTCCAGCAGTCGTAGATCTGCACCTGCGTCCCGTTCTGCGTCGACTGGTTCGGCACATCCAGGCACCG
>NZ_KE386600.1:86676-226555 GCF_000427885.1 Glycomyces tenuis DSM 44171 | reverse complement strand
AAGGACTCCGGGCTGGTGCCGTCCATGGGCAGCGTCGGCGATTGCTACGACAACGCGATGATGGAGTCGTTCTGGTCGCGCATGCAGGTCGAACTGCTTGACCGCCACCGATGGCGCACCCGGGTCGAGCTGGCCAACGCCATCTTCGAGTACCTCGAGATCTGGCACAACCGCCAACGCCGTCACAGCCAACTGGGATGGTTGACTCCGATAGAGTTCGAGAACACAACCGTCGTGGCATGAAAATCCATCAACCGGACTCCACGAAACTCGGGACAGACCAAAGGCCTCCAAGAAACCCGGGACGATACATATTGCTCCCAGCTGCTTGTCGTGCCGTAGCGCTGAACAACGACCACAAACTGATCACTGGCTGCGCCAACGGCGAAATACTCGTCTACAGATACCGTGGCGCCAGCGAGGCGATCGCCTGATGCGAATCGTCGGCATACACGGTGTAGGCAACTACCTCCCCGAATCGGCCACACAGGCGGCACAATCAAAGGCCGCCGCATGGCTCAGCGCCATCCAAAGATCCGAGCATCTCGATCGGTCCGGAACAGAGGTCGACCTGCGGATCGCCTACTACGCCCACCTCCTGCAACCTTCTGGACGGCAAGGTGCTTCCGAACTCGATTCCGATGCGATCGACATGTGGCATGCCTTTGTCACTGACTACCTCCCGCGCCAGCCACAAGGTCCGATCCGATCGGTCCTGCACCACGCCAGTGCTGTCATGGCCCGGGCGCTTGGGCTCAACGAGCGGGCGGCGGTGTCTTTCCTTGAACTGTTCTTCCGCGAAGTCGCGACCTTCCTCCGCACCGAAGGCAACTTCGCCCCGAAGCAGCACATCCTGGCTCGTGTTGGGTCCATGATCGCCGGAGCCGACGTAATCGTCGCGCATTCGCTCGGCTCGCTCGTCGCCTACGAGGCCCTGTGGAAGTACCGGACCGAGGTCCCCTTGCTCGTCACACTCGGGTCACCACTGGCGATGCCGATGATTTTCCCCCGCCTGACGCCGAAGCCGGTCGAAAACTTGGGATCCCGACCTCCTGGCGTGCAGCGATGGGTCAACATCGCGGATCCCGAAGACTTCGTCGCCATTCCGCGCCTCGGCGTTAGCCGGCGCTTCCGGAACGTCGATGAAGACTGCCACGATTCAGTGAAGACTGTCCTTCGCCACGAAGTCGACAAGTACCTGCAAGGAGCCGAGTTCGCCAGAACTCTGAACTCCATGGCATCGAAGTCCAGCGCCTCGTCGCAGGGTATAAGCAAAGTTGGCTCGGGTTGGTGTTTGTGCTGGCCAGGGCCGCAACTGGAGCAACGGTTCCCTCGTTGAAGACGATGGACTGGATCTGTCGTCAGAAGGAAACCGTTGCGGGACAAGACTCTCACGCTCGATGTTTGGTGGGCTGATTTCGCGGTGCATGTCGCGCGGATTCCCGACCCGCGATCGGCGCGGGGCGTGCGCCACCCGTTCGGCGCGACGGTGGTTCTGGCCTGCGCGGCGATGCTCGCCGGCCGGAACACGATCGCTGCGATCGAGCGATGGGCGCGGGATGCACCGCAGGCCGTCCCCGCCGCAGCCGAGGCCAGAAAAATCAACGGGCCCTTGGGCACCCGATAGAGCCCGCCCCGATATGACACGTTTCGCCACCTGCTCGGCGAAGCGGTTCCCGAAGGCGTCGCGGCCCTGGCCGCCGCGGCTCGTCAGTTGGCCTTCGTTCCCGACGACCAGGTCCGCATCGATGGAAAGCGACTGTGCGGGGCCGCTCCGGGCAAGGTGAAACCGCTGCTGGTCGCCGCGCACGATTCGGCCGATCGCGCGCTCGGCCAGGTCATGGCCCTCGATAACGACGAGAACGCCGCTGCCCGACACCTCATCGACAACCTGGAGGTGGAGATGGCGCTGATCAGCGTCGACGCCTTGCACTGCTGCATCGAAACCGCCCAAGCGATCCTCGATCGCGGCTTCGACTATCTGCTGTGCTGCAAGGGCAACCGGCCCGAGCTCTACGCACAGGTCGACGCCCTGCCCTGGGCAAGTCTCGACAACGCCTGGGAGACCCGTGACTCGGGCCATGGCCGCGACGAAACGCGCACCATCAAGATCCTCGCCGTCGGCGGAGCGGTCCGGATCGACTTTCCCGGTGCTGTCCAGGTCGCACGGGTACGCCGGTGGCGGCACGACCGGCGCACCGGGCAGGTCTCGCACGAGACGGTCTATGACCTGACCAGCCGCGACTTCCGGGCATTGCGTCCGGCCGAGTTCACGGCCGCGGTGAGGAGCCATTGGGGTATTGAGGCATGGCATTGGCTCCGGGACATGGTCTTCGGCGAGGACGCCTCGATCCTGCGGTCGGGCTTTGCCCCGCAGAACCTCGCGAGCTTGCGCAACCTCACTACCACTGTCCTGAAAGCCATTGGCGGCCAAGGCGTCACCGCACTACGCGACCGGATCGCGAACCACCCCTACACGCTGCCACTGGAAACCCTCGGACTCGCCGCCATCGAACAGACTTTTCAACCGAGACGACTTTGCTGACGCCCTGGTCCTCGAAGGCTACGACAACCGCTGGCAGCAGCAGATGGACGGCTTCTTCTAGAGCGCGCATGTTGCAGGGGCCCGCTTTGGCTCATCCTCTTTGGATCCGAGGCGGGCTCAGCCTGTCAAGAGGACCGCATGCGGGTAGCCGGTGCCCAACCACTTCGGGCTCCACGCTCAGGACGGCACATTGCCACTGTGGACGCGGTGGTTGTACCCACGCAGTGTTCAGGGCCCGCTACTATGGCGTCGTTCCGAATATCCCTTATCTCCCGAGGAACCCCATGAGCCGCCAGTACACTCCTGAAGACATCCGCAACATCGGATCAAACGCCTGCCCCGCGATCGTCGAAAGCTACGACGAGGTCACACCGTGGGCGAAGCAGGCCGATGCGTACAAGGACCGCCTCTTCGGTACACACGAGAACGGACCCATCTGGATCAGCCTCTTCGACATCTTCAAAGACGCCGTCGAACAGGCACCGATCAGCATCGACGCCATGGGGCGCGCCCTGGTCGCCGTCGCCGACTCCTACGACGAGGACGAGCAAGACATCGTCCTCGAGCTCGACACACTCATGGACGAGGTCGAAGGGCACTACAACGATCAACGCGAAACGATCCTTGAAGAGAAGGCCGAGGAAGAACGGCTCGATGAGGCGACCCGCGAAGCAGAGGAACAAGCCGGCATGCACGGCGAGCAGCCGACATAGACCACGGGCTCCAGCCCACCCACCCCCACCTTGAAGGCACACCACCATGGCAGACAAAGACCTGACCGACGTCCCGACCGACTCAGACATCCGCGAGAAGATCGACCTACTCAAGCCCATCTTCCAGGAAGCCTACCGGCGTTCGCTTGCCTACCAAGACTTCCCGCATGCGCACCTGCTCATGGAATCCAAAGAGAAAGTCGAAGCCGTCAAGGGCGATGGCGACCTCTACGAACACGGCGGAGCCTGGGAACACCGCAGCACCCCGGGCTCGGCTGCCGCCCAGGTCATCGGCTACTACCGGTGGTCCGATACGCTGAAACTGTACATGCCCGCCGCCATCCCTGCCGACACCGACATGTACTGCGCCGAGGAGACCCGCGCTTCCTGGGCAGCCTCGTCATCGGCCGACGATGACCGCATCGACGGGACGGCACGCGAAAACACGACCGCTGACCTCACCGCCATCAACGACGCCTTCGACAAAGTCATTGAACAGTGCGACGTGTGGCCGATCAAGGCCCTGCTCAACCGCTTGAACCCCTGCGCGGAAGCACTGACCGATCTCATCGAACGCCACCGAGGCAATGAATTCACCGATGTAGCCGACCTGTTCGAGGAATGGGACGGCGACGACGCCGACCACTGCTACGAGGTCTTCGGCCAACGACTCCGCCCGGCAGCCGGCTACCAGCGCCAGATCCTCGCGGCACTCATCCGAGCCGCCAGCGAAGAAGGGGTCGCACAGGGCACGGCGATGTCCGAGCTGTACAACGGCGTCGCCGGAGCACACACGACCATCCAGGAGGCGATCAACCTGCCCGACTACGGGGACGTGGCCCTGCGTCGGTTCTTCGGCACGGTCATGGTCAACCGGGTCCCATTCCTCAGCGACGTGCTCGCGGCAACCGACTTCGGGTTCGAACTCAACTCTGAAGGCGAGGAGGTCGGCAAAACCGGCGGCTGGGTCAGCCGGTTGATGGAGAAGATCTTCCCCGACTACGCAAACGTACCGACCGTCGAACTGTGCAATGGGGTGCGAGACAGCCTCGTGGAACTGGGCGAAGGCGAACTCGAAGACCTGCTCGACACACGCAGCTCGTTCGGTAAAGAGCTCGACGAAGCCGACGACGACTGGTCGAGCGCGCTCACCTGCGACCTGATCCCCGGCTATGTCGACTAGACGCGCGCGACGCGCCGCACTGGCGACGGCACTGGTGACGATGCTCGCCGGATGCTTCAGCAGCGAGCCTGCTCCTGAGGACGACTCCTCAGCACCGCCGGTTGAAGTGCCCGAGACCATCACCGGTGAGGGTGTCTGCGAATGGCTCGGCTTTGAGGACCTGGACGACCTCGGCGCCGAGTTCGACTATGAGCCGACGCTCGAGGAGTACGACGAGGACGGCGGTTGTTCCAAGCGGCTGGGCAGGGTGGTAGACGGTTCGGAACGCGAAACGATCGTCTTTGGTGCCACGGCGTACGAGTTCAGCAGTGCTGAAGCTGCGGCGACCGCGTACCAAGACTGGATCACCGATGGCGAACACCTCGCACTGGCGTTTCCTGATAATGCCGAGGAGTTCGAGGTCTCGGAGGCGTGGGATGAGGGGACGATCGCGGCGAACCTCGAGTGGAGCGACGGCCCTCAGGTGCGTATGGTCGCCCGTTCGGACCGGTTCCTTGTCACCTATCGCGCGATGCTCTCGGTCAAGGGAAGCGTGGATGAGTGCAGTGACTCGGACGGATCGGACTGCGTGATTGGACCTGCAACCGTCCTCGACTGGTTCACCGAGTCCTGGGCACCACGGGCGGCAGAACAGCTCGTCACTGAAATACCCCCGGACTGATCTCGACACCGCTGATCCGGCAGTCGACAGTTCGTCGTCCCGTCCTCGCATAGCAGCTGCATGGACTGGCGCGAATCTCGCGCCGTTCACCGAGCGGTTTTGGGATGAAGGCTGGCACGAGGTGGATTCGCGACTATCCTAGATGTTTCCGCAGGTAGATCAGGGTAACCACTATGGTCTTCCAAACCAATGACGCGAGTTCGATTCTCGTCGCCCGCTCCATCACTGAACTGCAAAAACACTCACTACATAATGGATTAGGCGCTGATCGACGTCACCGACACCCTGAATCGTTTCCGCAGCTCACAACCTTGGACCCTCCCCGGTATTCAAGTTTTGTGGATGGTTTGTGGTGGAAATTCGGACACTGACTATGTGGACTATCCACGAACCCACGCCTGCCACTTGCACAAACCCGATCGATCACACATCGGAATTGACAAGTGACCGTTGGTTTCAGTGACCAACGATCACCAATTCGATCCGCCAGCTTCCGCCCGAACCGGCGGCGTGACCGTCACAGCCCTTCCAGCCCGACTCAAACAGTCCATGACTTGGGATCAAGGCTCCGAAATGGCCGCACACTAGGCCTTAGCATCGCCACCGACGTCCCCGTGTTCTTGTGCAACCCGGCAAGCCCCTGGCAGCGTGGCTCGACGAAAACACCAACGGCCCGCTACGCCAATACTTCCCCAGAAGGAGCTTGTTGCATCCTGGTCGTAATCGGTTGGAGCGCAACCGGTTCAGCATGCGGTGGGGTTGAGGGCGTGAAGAAGCTCCTGGTAGAACGACGAATGCTACTTCTGCCTGAACGACCACCAAGAGCCCCGGCTGCTGTTCTACCCTGCCGCCCTCCCGCTGTCCACCTCGACCCTCAATCGAGTTGCCGCCCTCATCCGCGCCCACCGCCGGGCCATCGGCTCCCGCTGGCGGGCCCTCGACCCCGGCACCCAAGCCCTGCTCACCCTCGCCCACCTGCGCAAAGGCGAAGCCCTGCGCGATCTTGCAACCGGTTTCGGCATCTCGGCCGCGACCGCGTGGCGGCGCACCCGCGAAACCATCGCCCTGCTCGCCGCCCACGCCCCGAGCATCCGGGACGCGCTGCGCCACACCAAGCGGACCGGCGCAGCGTTCGTGATCCTCGACGGCACCTTGGTCCGCATCAACCGCAACCAGATCGACCGACCGTTCTCCTCCGGCAAACATCAACGACACGGGATGAATCTCCGTAAGTTGGTAGGCGGTCCGGGAGGGCCGGGTGTGGCTGATGAATCCCTGCCTTGAGTGGCTCGCCTGGAGTGGCCGCCTGGTTCTCCGGGACGCCCTGGCCGGTGATTGAGATCTGCGGTTCGGTCGCTGTTTACGGAGATGACGGCGGGGTGTTCTTCGGGCCGTGCTGACGACCCCTTCCCCTGGAGGAACATGTGAACGACACCCCGAAACGCCGGCTGTGGGTCGGCATCGACGCGGGCAAGGCCCACCACTGGGCCTGCGCGGTCGACGAGGACGGCAAGACCCGCTTCTCGGCGAAGGTCACCAACGACGAAGCCCAGATCCTCGACGCCGTCGAGCAGATCCTCGCCCTGGGCGCTCCGGTGTGCTGGGGCGTGGACATCTCCAGCGCTCCTTCGGCGCTGCTGCTTGCGCTGCTGGCCGCCTCGGGTCAGGACCTGGTCTACGTGCCCGGCAAGACCGCGGGCCGCATGTCCGGTGCCTACCGGGGCGAGGCCAAGACCGACGCCCGCGACGCCTACGTCATCGCCGAGACCGTCCGCCACCGCGGCGACTTCGCCCCGATCGAGGTGCCCGCGCAGGTCACGGCCGACCTGGCACTATTGACCGCGCACCGGGGCGACCTGATCGCCGACCGCGTCCGCATGGTCAACCGGCTCCGCGACGTGCTCACCGGCATCTTCCCGGCCCTGGAGCGGGCCTTCGACTACTCGAACAGCAAGAGCGCCCTGACACTGCTGACCGGCTACCAGACGCCCGAGCGGATCCGCCGCGCCGGGGCCGCCCGGCTGGCGCAGTGGCTGCACAAACGCGGCGTGCGCATCGACCGCGCCGAGCTCGTCGCGGGCACAGCCGTCGAGGCCGCGCGGGCGCAGCTGACCGAACTCCCCGGGCAGGCCACCGCGGCCCGGATCGTCGCCGAACTCGCACAGTCGCTGTTGGACCTGGACGAGCGGATCGTCCGCTGCGACAGGGACATTCGCACCACGTTCAGCGCGCATCCGCAGGCGGTGATCATCGAGTCGCTGCCGGGCATGGGCCCGATCCTGGGTGCCGAGTTCCTCGTCGCCGCCGGCGACCTCGCCGCCTATGCCGACGCCGGACACCTGGCCTCAGCGGCCGGGCTCGTCCCCGTCCCCCGCGACTCCGGTCGCCGCACCGGGAACTTCCACCGGCCCAAGCGCTACAGTCGCGAACTTCGGCGCGTGTTCTACATGTCGGCCCAGGTCAGCATCACCAGACCCGGCCCGAACCGGGACTACTATACGAAGAAACGCGCCGAGGGCTGTCGCCACACCCAAGCCGTCATCGCCCTGGCGCGCCGCAGAACCAACGTGCTCTGGGCGCTCCTGCGCGACGGCCGCCTCTTCCAAGAAACGGCTCCCGCCAGGACTTGACAACATCATTGAGACTCCAGGCCATCGCCGATCCTGACGGTGAGTTGCTGTGGGTCTCGGGCGCGATCCGCGGCTCGATCCACGACACCGCCGCCGCCCGGATCTGGCTCATCCCGCGCCCGCTGGCCGAGCACGGCCTGTTCGCCCTGGGAGACAAAGGCTACGACGGCCTCGACCACGACCTGGTGGCCACGCCGATCAAGGGCCGGGACAAGCCCAAGTGGCAGAAGGAGTACAGCCGCCTGCACGCCCGGCTCCGCGGACCTGGCGAGCGCATGTTCGCCCAGCTCAAAGCCTGGTCGATCCTCGACCAAGTCCGCTGCAATCCGAACTGGGTCACCCAGATCGCCAAAGCCGTTCAAGTCCTCAACGACTACGAACACCGATCCGGATGACATCTCAGTGACGCGACAGTCACGAAATGCGCTTGCTCACCCGAACTACCCTGCCATGCCATGACCGACATCTTCACCGTCCGCACCGAACCTCCGCGGGGCAACTCGTTCTGCTGGAGAGTGGACTCCCTGGCCGGCGATATCGGACGGGTCAACGAGAGCCCCGCGTTCGCAATGCAGATCATCATGGATGCGTGGCAGGAGGGGACTCCTAGGGGATCGGACCTGGTCTCGCCCGAGACCGCGGCCGAGTTCAAGGAGTTGTTCGAGATCCTCACCGGCCGGCAAGTGCCGACCGACCCGGACGGATTCCTACTCGCCGAGGACGAGAGCGTCAGTGAACCGCGGATCTCCGCAAGGGAGTTCTACGGGGATCGCATCATCGGAGAAGGAACGAGACGCGGCCGACCCTACGTCGCGCTCAAGGGCGACGCCGCTGCGTTCAAGCGCCGCATCGACGTGATCATCACGGGGCACAAGGTGCTCGACAACGGGCCCGAAGCCGCCTATTTCGAGTCCACGGTGGTTGACGCTCGCTATCTCGCGCACCTGGCGAACTCGGTGTACTTCCGCACTGCCTTCACCGGCCACCTCCCCTACGACTACTGAGTCTGCTCCACCCGGACTCTCAACCGAGTTGCCACCCTCACTCGCGCCCACCGCTGCGATCCCGTCATGACCACGCAGTTCGCCAAGATCGTCCAGGAGCACCAAACAGGTTGAAACAGGTTCAAGGTACCGACCTATCGGTTCACGACCGCGCCCGCCTCAACACCGTCGCCACTGAACTCAGTTCCCGCCCGCGCAAGGCGCTCGGCTGAGAAACTCCAGCCGAGCGCCTTGCGAGGCTCCTTATCTACAGCGAATAACTGGCGGCGCAATCACCTCTTGAATCCGCCAGGCGTCCCGGGCCCTTCTTGGCTCAGGTGACGACTATTTCGCCCTCGATGCGGCCGAAGATGATCGTCTCTTCGCCGATGTTGACCGTGCAGCGGCGGCGGACCCATACGGTGAGACCATCCTCTTCAGCTGTGACGGTCTCGCGGACCTCGCCGAGGTGGCCGACGATGCGGGCGAGGACGGTGCCCCGCTCGACCACGTCGCCGGGCTCGACCTCCGCGACGTAGAAGCCGCCCCCCTCGGCGTGGGCGAAGGTGGCGTCAACTTGGGTGTAGCGGTCGAGGTAGACCGCATGGCCGTCGATCATGCCGAAGGCGCGCAGGATGTTGCGCAGGCTGGCGAGGTGGTGCTCCATGACCTCGCGTTCGTAGCGCCCGCCGCCGAATTCCAGCGTCACGGCGGGCTTGCCGGCCTCGAGGAAGGCGCTGCGGGCGGTGCCGCCCCACTTGCCGCCCTTCCAGACGACCGCGTTGCCCGCGGCCAGGCCCAGTGCGATAGCCAGCTCCTCGTAGCCTCGCTGGACGATCGCCAGGGGTGCGATCTGCCCGTAGGCGCCGCCGGTGTGCAGGTCGACCATGGCGTCGGCGGCGGACACGATTTCGCGGACGTAGAGGTCGGCGAGCCGGTCGGTCAGCGTGCCCGTGGGCGAGCCCGGGTAGATGCGGTTCATGTTCGCGTGGTCGACGGCACTGGTGCGGGCCGCCGCCTCGAAGCCGGCTTCGTTCAGGCACGGAATGGCGACGACGGTGCCGCGCAGCGTCGCGGGGTCGATCTCGGAGATCATGCGGCGCACCGCTTCTTGACCATCGTACTCGTCGCCGTGGACGCCGGCCTGGAGGACCACAACCGGTCCCGAGTAGGCGCCGTGCTTGGCGGCGAACCGGATGCCGGTGCACTTGCCGTCGGCGGTGGTGCCGAGCGCTACCAGGCCCTCGCCATGTCCCCCGGGCACCACGGTGAGGTCGCCGAGGCTGAAGTCCGCGGTCGCGGGGTCCTGGGTCGCCGCGGGTGCCGGGATGGGCTGGTGCTTCCAGGTGAACTGCTCCATGTGCTGCTCTCTTTCTGTTGAACGGGGTGATCAGGGGCGGGCGGAGTCGCGCTGCAAGAACTGGATGTCGTCGTCGATCTCGCCGTCGGCGGCCAGTGCCGCGCCGATCTGTCCGATCACGGGCGCGAATTTGAAGCCGTGGCCGGAGAATCCGGCGGTGACGATGACGCGCTCGCTTCCGGCGGTCGGCTGCATGATCGGCCGGGCGTCGCGCGTGTAGCCCTCGAAGTAGATCTCGGTGCGGTACGGGTGGGGGTGGATGCCCGGGAAGTACTCCTCGAGCATCGGTGTGAACGGCGACCAGTTCTCTTGGCGGACTACGTAGTCGGCGTCGTCGGGGCTGTCGACGTCGCGGTGGTGGGCGCCGGAGAGACCGAGTTTGATCGAGAGCCGGTCGCCCGACGGAACCCCGTAGTAGTGGGTCGGCGCCACGCGCACGAACGGCGGGAGGTCGGCGAGGCGGTCGGCGTCGCGGGGGTAGAACCAGGCCGAAAGCACCTTCCTCGGCTGGACCAGCGAGCCGAGTTCGGGGGCGAGCTGCCGAACCCACGCGCCGCTGGCGACGACGGCCTTGTCGAAGCGGCGCCGACGGTCCGCGGCGACGACGTCGACGCCGGTCGCGTCCGCCTCGATGGCCTGGACGCGCGTATTCGGGTGCATCCGGGCTCCGCGATTGACGGCGGCGTCGACGGCGAGGAGGTTGGTCAGTTCGGGGAAGATCGTGCCGGCCCCGTTGTCGACGATGCCCAGGTCGTCCTCGTGGAATCGCTGCTGCGGGAATCTGGTCCGCAATGCTCCGGCCTCCAGGACCTCGCAGTCGAGGCCGTGGAGTTCGATGCCTCGCAGGGAGGTCCGGATCTGGGGGGCGTCCGAGGTGCCGATGATCAGGCCGCGGTTGATCACGCGCAGCGGCCTGCCGACTTCGCGTTCAAGCTCCCGCCACAGGAAGTCGGAGCGTTTCAGCAAAGGAACGTAGGCCGGATCCTCGTATTGGACGGTCCGGAACACCCGGCCGTCGCCGCCGGACGCTCCGAGTCCGTGGCCGGGGGTGTGGAGGTCGAAGCCCTCGACCTCGATCCCGTCCCTTTGTGATAGCTGCCAGAGGACCTGGGCTCCAGCTGCTCCAGTTCCGATCACCGCGATGCGCATGACACCTCCGAATCTCGATTCATATACCGGCACTGTATCCCACATTTCAGCACAACGAAAGGGACAGGATCTCGCTAGCGGGATTTCGGATGCGTAAAAATTCGCTGGTTCTGGATTTGATGGCTTGACTTTACGTCTGAGGGGAGACAGGATGGTATCGGTTTGCGGAACATCGTCCCGCATAGTAGTACGGAGGATCGGAGTAAACGATGCCGACGGTTGCCGAGCGGATCGCAGCATGGGCGGCCCAGCCCTCGCTCGAGCTGCCGGTCGACGTGCGCGAACGCGCACGGCTCCACTTCGTCGACACCCTCGGGTGCGCCATCGCCGCCCGCCACTCCGGCGCCGTGCCCGACCTTGACGGGATCATCGCCGACGCGCCCGGGGAGGCGAGCGTGGTCGGCTCGCCCCGCGGCGCCGAGACCAGCGCCGCCGCCTTGGCCAACGGCGTACTCATGCACACCCTCGACGCCGACGACACCCACCAGCGCTCCTACGCGCACGTCTCAGCCCCGCTAGTAGCCGCGTTGCTGTCCTCGGCCGAAGCGGCCGGGGCCACCGGCGCCGAGTTCGTCGACGCACTCGTCGTCGGCCTCGAAGTCTCGGCCCGACTCGGCATCGCGACCGGTGCCGAACTCCACGCCCGCGGCTTCCACCCGACGTCGGTGTACGGAACCGTCGGTGCCACCGTAGCGCTCGCGCGGCTCCACCGGATCGACGCCGCAACAACCGCCTCGGCGATCGGCGTGAGCGCCAGCCAGGCCGCCGGGATCATGGCCTATCTCGAGGACGGCACCAACACCAAGGTCATGCACCCCGGCTGGGCCGCGCATGCCGCCGTCTGGGCCGTCCGACTCGCCCGCCACGGTGTCCACGGCCCGGTGAGCGCGATCGAGGGCCCGCGCGGTCTATATGAGACCCACGTCGGCCAGACCCGAGTCCCCTGCCTGGACGACCTGGGGCAACGGTGGGAGACCACCGAGATCGCCCTCAAGCCCTACGCGGTCTGCCATTCAGCGCACGGAGGACTGGGCGCACTCGCCGAACTGCTCGCCGACGGCACCGTCACCGCCGAGGACATCGTCGACATCGAATGCGCCGTGCCGACCTCGACCGTCATCGGCATGGTCCTCGAACCGAGCGGGCGAAAGACCCGGCCGCAAAGCGTCTACGAGGCTCGCTTCAGCCTCCCCTGGCTGCTGGGAGCCCTCGCCGTCCACGGCAGACTCACCGCCGACGAACTCGCCGAACGCCACCTCACCGACCCGCGCGTCCTCGCGATCGCCGACACCGTTCGCCACCGCGTCGCACCCCTCGGCGACGCCCACGAACTCGGCGCGACCCTGACCGTCACCCGCCGCGACGGCTCTACGGCCACGGCCACCTGCCTCGACCCGCTCGGGACGCCCGCCAACCCGATGACCGAGGCAGCGGTGTTCGCCAAGTTCCGCTCGGCCTTCGCCGACGCCGACGACGCGGCGCCCGTACTCGACCTCGCCGCGAAGCTGCCCGGGCTCAGCGGGTTCGGCGAGCTGGCCCGCCGCATCCGCAACCTATGACCGACCCCGACACAGAAACGGAGTTTCCGACATGACCTGGAACCTGAGCAGACGGTCCGCCCTGGCGGCGACCGGAGCCGCCGCGGTGGCCCTCACCGGGTGCGGGCAGGAGAACCCCGCCGCCGACGTCGACCTGGAGTCGATGAGCTGGAACGAGATCCTCAAGCAGGCCGAGAAGGACGGCAAGGTGACGCTCTACCTCGCCATGGCCAACTATGAGGACCGCGTCAAGCTGGGCTTCGAGAAGGCGCATCCCGACATCGACCTGACCATCGTGCGCGAGCCCAGTGGCGACCTCATCACCCGCATTCAGACCGAGGCCGGCACCAACACCGATGGAGCCGACGTCGCGATGCTCTCGGATTACCGGTTCTTCGAGGACCAGTCCGACCTGGTCGCCAAGGCGTACGGGAGCTCCGCGAAGCTCTACGGCGACGCCGACCCCGTCGGCGGTGACAACTACTTCACGACCGCGGCCGTGCCCTTCACGATCGCGACCAACCCCGAGGTCATCGCCGACGCCGGCGCGCAGCCCGTCGAGCGGTGGGAGGACATCCTCCAGCCCGAACTCGAGGGCCTGATCGGAGTCACCCGCCCCGACATCACCCCGATCGAAGTGCAGTTTCTCTTCGCACTGCAGCAGGAACTCGGCGCCCAGTTCATCGAGGACCTCGCCGGCCTCTCGCCCCGCCTCGGCGACTCCAGCGGGACGCTCGCGCAGTCCGTGGCCGCAGGAGAACTCGCCGTCAGTCTCGGCGGGACCACTCCCACCACGGCCACCCTCATCGACGAGGGCGCACCGGTCGAGGCCCCCGTCGGCAC
Organism: Glycomyces tenuis DSM 44171; assembly: GCF_000427885.1. Taxonomy (GTDB): domain Bacteria; phylum Actinomycetota; class Actinomycetes; order Mycobacteriales; family Micromonosporaceae; genus Glycomyces; species Glycomyces tenuis. The sequence goes on along the minus strand of NZ_KE386600.1, from coordinate 212,950 downwards.
CGATCCCGAAGTCCTCATCGGCTACGCCACCGGTGCGATCTCCTCCAGCCACCGCCCGGCCGCGGCCCAGGTCCTGCTCGAATGGATGATCTCCCCCGAAGGCCAGGCGTCGCAGCACGAGTGGGGTATGAGCGCAAGCGTGCTCCCCGAGGTCGACAACAAGCTCGACGTCGACACGTCGGTCATCTACACCGGTGAACTCACCGAGGAGGAGCAGGCGTTCCTCGACGAGACCTGGACCCCGCTGTTCGGCTGACCGGACCCGGCCTACCCACACAATCGGAGCACGATGCGACTGCCAAGCCTCTTGAGACGACAGGGACCGGGAGCGACGGTCTACACGGTCCTGCTCGGACTGTTCGTCCTCTTCCCGATGGTCACGCTCGTGGTGCGGGCCGCCGTGGGCGGCGGCTTCGCCCGCCTGACGACCTACCCCGACATCGGGAAGGTCGTCTTCAACACCGTCCTGCTCGCGGTCGGCTCGCTGGTCGTCGCGATGGTGCTCGGCACACTGCTCGCGGTCTCGGTGACCGCCAGCCCGCCGCACTGGCAGCGCCTCCTCGGCTTCATCCCCACCCTGCCCCTGATAGTGCCGGGCGTGGCCGACACCCTCGGCTGGATCTTTCTGTTCTCACCGCGCGTCGGGTACGTCAACAGCTGGCTCAGGTCCCTGCCGATGTTCGACCATCTCAAGGACGGCCCCGTCGACATCTTCACGCTGCCGTGGATCGTCGCGCTCACCGGATTCAGCTTCACCGGCTTCGTGTACCTCTACGTCAGTTCGAGCCTGCGGGAAGTCGGCACCGAACTCGCCTCCGCCGCACGGGTCTTCGGCGCCGGGCCGATCCGCACCTTTCTCACCGTGACCCTCCCGCTCATCTGGCCTTCGATGGTCTACGCGGGCGGGGTGGTCCTCCTGATGGGCCTGGGCCAGTTCACCAACCCGCTGCTGCTCGGCTCCTCGAACGGCATCGACGTGCTGACCACGGTGCTGTTCAAGCTCAAGTCGACCTACCCGGTGGACTACGCGTTCGGCGCCGCACTCAGCGCGCCGCTGGTCATCGCCGGATTCCTCGTAGTCTGGGGGCAGCGGCTCAGCATCGGCGCGCAGGGCAAGTACCAGGTCGTGACCTCCAAAGCGAACCACCGGACTCAAGGCGGATCGCGGATGGCCGCGATCCCGGTGCTCGTGTTCGGTGCCCTGGTCGTCCTCCCGCTCATCGCCCTCGTCCTCGTCGCCCTCTCACCGTATTGGAGCGGTCAGATCGATTGGGGTGCGCTCAGTCTGGACCAGGTCAAGAGCGTCTTCGGTGACCCGCGCGTCGCAGCCGCGCTCGGCGTGACCGTCAGGGCCATCCTCATCACCGTCGCGATCGTGGTGCCGATCGGCTTCGTCAGCGCCATGATCCAGCGCGGCTTCATCCGGGCCGGTCGGGGACCGCGCACCATGGTCGACCTGCTCACGACCCTCCCGACCGCGATCATGGGCTTCGCGATGCTGTTCACCTACGGCAACCCGCCGTTCGCGATGTACGGCACGGTCGGGCTCTTCGTCATCACCTATGTGGCGCTGATGATCCCGCACGCGATGCGCCCACAGTTGACCTCGATGCTCAGCATCGGCTCCGAGTTCAACGAGGCCGCGGCCATCGCCGGGGCCTCCCGCGCCAGACGCCTGTTCACCATCGAACTTCCGCTGCTGCGAGGCGGCATCTCGGTCGCGATCACCATGGTCGTCATCCTGCTGTTCCATGAGTTCTCGGCGTCGCTCATGGTCGCGACCGCGGGAACACAGACCATCGGAAGCCTGCTCTACGACTACTTCAGCAGCGGCGTCTACCCGCAGGTCGCGGTCATCGCCCTGCTCATGGTCGTCGTGACGCTGGCCGGCGTCGCCCTCTCCGGCGCGATCGGAACGAACAGAAAGGGGTCGAAGCGATGAGCGCCGACACTGTAACCGCCGAACAGCTGACCATCTCCGAGGTCACGAAGGTCTACGACCACCGCTCGGGCACGAAGGCCCTCGACGACGTCTCGCTGACCATACGGCTCGGCGAACTGGTCGTGCTGCTGGGGCCGAGCGGCTGCGGCAAGACCACGCTGCTGCGCATTCTCGCCGGACTCGAGGACGCGACGTCCGGTCGGCTCTCCCTGTACGGCGAACCCGTCGTGGACACCGGCCGCAACCTCTCCGTGCCACCGCACAAGCGCGGCCTCGGCATGGTCTTCCAGAACTACGCGCTGTGGCCGCACATGAAGGTCGTCGACAACGTCGCCTACCCGCTGCGCACCAGCGGCCTCGGCCGCACCGAGGCCCGCGAGCGCGCCTTGGAGATGCTCCGCTCGGTACGCTGCGACCACCTCGCGACCCGCCTGCCCTCCCAGCTCTCCGGCGGGCAGCAGCAGCGAATCGCGCTCGGGCGGGCACTGGTCGCCAGGCCCGGCATCGTCTTGTTCGACGAACCGCTGAGCAACGTGGACGCCCAGCTGCGCAAGGAGGTTCGGACCGAGATCCGCAGGCTCCACGCCGAGATCGACTTCACCGGCATCTACGTCACCCACGACCTCCAGGAGGGACTCGAACTCGCCGACCGGATCGTGGTCATGAGCCACGGCCGGATCGAACAGATCGGCACCCCCGAGGAGATCTTCACCTCGCCGATCTCGGCCTATGTGGCCGAGTTCATGGGCATCGAGAACAAGACCGGCGTCCGCCGCCGAGGAGGCGTGGTGGCGACAGGCTTCGGTGAGATCGAGGCGACCGGCGACCTCGCTGGACTGCCCGAAGGCGTCGACCACGACTTCTACTTCCGGGCCTCCCAGGTGCGCGTAGCAGCGGACGGCGACAGCACCGCCGCGTCGTCGCGCTCAGGCGGGTGGACCGTCGCCGACATGGTCTATGCGGGCGGGCACAGCGACATCGTGCTGACCCGCGGCGAGGCGCGGCTGCTGTGCGAGGGCACCTTCGAGCCCTCGGCCCGGCTCGAGGTCGGCGCCGAGGTCGACATCGAGATCGACACGGCCGCAGCGCTGCTCTACCCGAGCGGAGGCGACGAGAGGTGAACTCGCACTCCATCGCCCTGCTCCCCGGCGACGGCATCGGCCCCGAGGTCGCAGAGGCCGCCGTCCGTGTCCTTGACGCCGCAGCAAGCCAGGACGGCTTCGCACTCGAGTGGCGCCACTACGACTGGGGCAGCGACTACTACCGCCGCCGGGGCCGGATGATGCCCGAGGACGCCATCGACCAGCTCGCCGGTGCCGACGCGGTCTTCCTCGGCGCGGTCGGAGACCCCCAGATCCCCGACGCGGAGACCCTGTGGGGCATGCTGGTGCCGATCCGGCGGCAGTTCGACCAGTACGTGAACCTCCGACCCGTCCGGTCTCTGGACGGTGTCGCCTCACGCCTGCCGTCCGATGTGACGGTCGACGTCGTGCTCGTCCGGGAGAACTCCGAAGGCGAGTACTCGACCGTCGGCGGGCGCAGCGGCATCGGACTGCCGACCGAATCGGCCTACCAGCAGGCCGTCTTCACCCGTTACGGCGTCGAGCGGATCACCAGGTACGCGTGCGAGATTTCCCGCGCTCGCAGCGGCCGGCTCCTCTCGGCCACCAAGTCCAACGGGATCATCCACTCGATGACCTATTGGGATGAGGTCGTGCGCTCGGTGATCGTCCACGAGTACCCGTGGCTCGACTTGCGGAGCGTCCTGATCGACGCTCTGGTCGCGGAGGTCGTCTCCCGGCCCGAGCGCCTCGACGTGATCGTGGCCTCGAACCTGTTCGGCGACATCCTCGCCGACGCGCTCGCCGCGGTCGTCGGCTCGATCGGGATCGCGCCGAGCGCCAATCTCGATCCGAGCCGCCGCCACCCGTCGATGTTCGAGCCGGTGCACGGCTCGGCCCCGGACATCGCGGGCAAGGGCATCGCCAATCCGATCGGGCAGATCTGGAGCGGGGCGATGATGCTCGATCACCTCGGCAGGAACGACACCGCCGCGCGCGTGGTGGCCGCGATCGAACGCGTGCTCGCCGACGGCGTCAGCACGCCCGATCTGGGCGGTCAGGCCACGACCGCTCAGGTAACGGACGCCGTCGTGGACCGACTCAGCGGGCGTGGCCCGCGCTGATCTCGTCGGCGGTCTCGCGGACCATCCGTCCGAGGCGGGGGGCGTCTGCGCGGTCGTAGCGCATCAGCGGGATGGAGACGCAGATGCTCCCGACCGGACGGCCGTTCGATTCGAAGATCGGCGCTCCGATGGCGCAGACCTGCGCGCGGTATTCGCTCTCGTTGGTGGAGTAGCCGCGCTCGCGGGTCTCCTCGAGGTCCTTGCGGAGCGCGTCGGCGTCGACGATCGTGTTGTTCGCGAAGCTGCGAAGCCCGCGCGAGATGACCGCCTCGATCTCTTGTTCAGGCAGGTAGGCGAGGACGGCCTTGCCCGTGGCGGTCGCGTGCAGCGGCGAGGAGTCACCGAGAGGACTGAAGGTGCGGATCGCCTGGTTGCAGTCGACTCGGTCGATCAGCACCATATGGGACAGTTCGTTGAGCACTGACAGGTGGACGGTCTCGTTCGTGAGGTCGCGCAGTTTCGTCATCGGTTCGCGCGCCCGCGAGTACAGGTCGGTGTCCCGGGAGGCCTTGGGCCGCACCATGAGCGCCCGGGTGGTGATCTCCCACTTGGGAATGTCGGGTGCCGACTGCTGGATCCAGCCGGCGGCCTCGAGGGTCATCAGCGTGCGCTGGAGGGTCGACTTGGAATGGGGGAAGCGGCTACTGAGCTCCTTGAGCGACACCGGCTGCTGGGCCGCCACGGCCTCGAGCACCTGGAAGCTGCGAAGCACGCTCGACATCTGGGACGACGTCGAGCGGCGGTCCGGGTTGTCCATGGTCGCTCCATCGGTGTCGGCGCTCGCGCTTTCGAGTCTACGTTGCGGGTCTTTCGGCATAGTACGGTCGGCTTCAGCGGCGTCGGTCGAGGTTGAGATAGCGGATCTCCTGGTACTCCTCGATGCCCTCGCTACTGCCCTCGCGTCCGATGCCGGAGGTCTTGACGCCGCCGAAGGGCGCCGCGACGTTCGAGATGACGCCGCGGTTGATGCCCACCATGCCTGTCTCGAGCCGCTCTGCGGTATCGAAGGCGCGCTCAAGGCTCTCGGTGAACACGTATGCCGCGAGGCCGTGCGGCGTGTCGTTGGCGATCGCGAGGGCCTGTTCGGGGTCTGAGAACCGCGACACGGCCGCGACCGGACCGAAGATCTCGGTCGAGCTGATCCGCGCGTCGGTGTCGACACGGTCGAGCAGCGACGGGGCGACGAAGTGGCCTTCGTCGGGCAGGTCGCGCTCGGCGGTGACCTCGACGGCGCCGCGGTCGAGCGCGTCCTCGACCAGCTCGCCGATCCGACGCACGGCGCGGGCGTCTATGACCGGTCCGAGCGTGGTGCCCTCCTCGAGGCCATGTCCGAGGACCATGCCGTCGAACCGTTCAGCGAGGCCGTCGACGAAGGCGTCGGCGATGCCGTCCTGGACGAGGATGCGGTTCGCCGCGACGCACGACTGGCCGCCGTTGCGCATCTTGGCGGCGAAGGCGCCGTCGACGGCCCGCTCGAGGTCGGCGTCGTCGAACACGATCAGCGGGGCGTTGCCGCCCAGCTCCATCGACGTCCGCATGATCCGCGGGGCGGCCTGGCCGAGCAAGACCGCGCCGACACCGGTCGAACCGGTGAAGGACACCTTCCGCACCCGCGGGTCAGCCATCATACTCGCGCTCATGGCCGCCGGGTCGGTCGTGGTCACGACGCGGACCGCGTCCTCGGGGACACCGGCGCGGATCATCAGCCGCACCACCAGGTAAGTGGTGAGTGGAGTGAGTTCGGCGGGCTTGACGACCGCGGTGCAGCCGGCGGCGAGTGCGGGCGCGATCTTGCGGGTCGCCATCGCCATCGGGAAGTTCCAGGGGGCGATGAGCAGCGCCAGCCCGACGGGCGCTCGGGTCGTGATGATGGCCGATCCGCCCTTGGGGTCGGCCCTGTAATCGCCCGCGGGCCGGACGGCCTCCTCTGCGTACCAGCGGATGTAGTCGACGGCGTAGTCGACCTCGGCCTGTGACTCGGCCACCGGCTTGCCCATCTCCAGGGTAATGGTCCGGGCCAGGTCGTCGCGGTTCTCCAGCAGCACTCTGACACATTCGTGCAGGATGTCGGAGCGCTCTCGCGACGAGCGCGCGGACCAGGCGGGCCCAGCCGCTGACGCCGCAGCGAGCGCCTCATTCCACCCTTCGAGAGACGAATCCGGCACCCGACCCACAGTTCGAGACGTGGCGGGGTCCTCGATGACGATCGAACCTGGACCATCCGGAGAAAGATCGTGAATGATGGTAGGAAGGTCGTTCATCGCGCTCCCAGCTTGCATCAGTGTCGTGCCAAATAGTAGAACGTATTCCATTATACGGGTCATCGAAGCACCGTCAACTCACCCCTCGGAGCGGCGGCACCGGATCGGTGCGAGCACCCCAATACCGGACGGCCCCCGCTCCAGCCCCACCGCCCCTCCACCGAGAGGTGGAAACGCGACCGCCCACCAGGGACTTGAGTTCGTCGTAGCTCGACTCGACCGCCGGAATGGTCGTATCGCCGATATGGCGAATGTCATCAGGAGTGAACTTGCGCAGCAAAGCCTGACTTCGTATTGCTCATTGCAGAGCGCTTGTCTTCGAATCTGGCCCTGCGGCCTCGCGGAACGGGAACGCGACCGGCCGGAGTGGGACTTGGGGTGTCGGGGTTGTGACTGAAACACAAGCTATTACCGCGGCGCGAGCTCCGCTTGACTCACGAATCCGGCTATCCCCTGCCGCGAAATCGGCTGTGATCCTGTCCAGTACGGGGTTGTCGGGGCCGTCCATGAGTCGAAGGCCACGGTCGCCAGGCTGGTACGAGGTGGATTCGCGACTACCCTCAGGTGTTTCCGCAGGTAGATCAGGGTAACCGCCGTGGCCTTCCAAACCAATGACGCGAGTTCGATTCTCGTCGCCCGCTCCACCATCTACCTGCGAAAACACCTCATTTCACAATGGATTTGACGGCCACTGGCGGCGTCAGCACCCCAGAATTGTTTCCGCAGGTCACAGCCCTAGGCACCCTCAGATCTTCAAGTTTTGTGGATGGTTTGTGGTGGAAATTCGAACACTGTCTATGTGGACTGTTCATCAATCCATGCCCGTCACCTGCGCAAACACGCTCGATCACACACCGCATTCGACGCATGACCGTTGGTTTCTGCGGCCAATGTTTTCGGCCCGGAACCGGTCGGAAGGTAATTGTCGTCCGGCGGCATCTGACGATAGCTCTCCACCCGGCTACTGCAGGTCAACGGCTCTCGGGGTGTCATGGGTTCAGTCCACCACCGAGCCCTGTGAGTCCTTCGTCGGCTCGGGCGGCACTGCTGATCCATTCGGATCGGATGCCGGGTGCTTCACCAGGGCCGGACCGATCTTCTGACCACCAGGTGAGCACCAAGGACGGTGTGCGGCGGCGGAACGGTCCGTCGCGCAGCGGACCCTCGGACGGGCGCTAGAGTCGCCGGTACACCGAGTCCTTGATCGTCAGCACCACGAAAGGCACGTCTTGGCCGCCTCCACCGGAGCGGAATCGGCTCAGCATACCGACGGGCCGTGGCCGTGAAGAACCTCGTTGCCGACCTCGTCGCAGAACGGTGCCGGCGTGCGCCAGAGCGTCCCGCGGTCCGGTTCGGCGGAGCCACGACCACCTACCACGAGATCGACGCTTGGTCGGAGGCGGTCGCTTCGTCATTGAAGGGGTCGGGAGTCGCGCCGGGGGATCTCGTGGCGGTAGCGGTCGACCGCGGACCAACCCTGGTCGCGGCGCTGCTCGGGGTCCTCAAGGCCAGGGCCGCATACGTACCGCTGGACATGGGTCACCCACGGAGACGTACCGACAGCATCCTCACCCATGCCGGTCCGCGCGCGGTGCTCGCGAGCGCCGAATACGAGAAGCGTCTGCACCGCTGGAGGATCGTGCGCATGCCGTGCCGCCCAGTCGAACTCTCGGCCGCTCACATGGACGACCGATCAGTGTCGCGGTCGGGCCGATTCGACGGAAGGGCGTATGTCACGTACACCTCCGGGTCGACCGGCGAGCCGAAAGGGGTGGTCTGCACCCATGAGGGCGTCATGGCGTATCTCTCGGCCATGATCGAGGAGTTCGCACTCGGCGAGGACGACCAGGTCCTGTCGATGATGTCGGTGGCCTTCGACCCCTCGGTACGCGACATCTTCGGAACCCTCATCGCCGGCGCCACGATCGTGATGGCCTCCTCCCGGGAGATATTCGATCCGGCGGCCTTGGCGGACCTGATCGAACATGAACGAGTCACCTCCTGCCTCAGCATCGTTCCGAGGGCGCTCGAAACGCTCATCGAGGAACTCGAGTCCCGCCCGCGCTGCATGGACATGCGACAGGTCGTCTCGTGCGGAGACGTCCTCTCCGGGCCCATCGCCCGCCGCGCCCGGGAAGCCTTCGACTGCGAGGTCATCAATCAGTACGGTCCGACCGAGTGCACCATGGCGGCCACCTTTCACCGGGTGGTGGCCTCGGACCTGGCGGCATCCTGCGTGCCGATCGGCACGGAGATCGGGGGCGCGATCGTGCGAGTGTTGGACCGGCGCCGGGACCAGGTGCCAGTCGGAGCGGTCGGCGAACTCGCGATCGGCGGCGCAGGACTGGCGCAGGGGTATCTGGGACGGCCGGATCTGACCGCAGAGCGGTTCGTTCCGGACCCGTGGAACGAGGGCGGGCGTCTGTACCTGACCGGTGACCTGGGGCGGCGACGCGGCGATGGCCTGCTGGAGTTCGTCGGGCGGATCGACGACCAGGCTCCGGGGTCGCGAGCCGATCCTCGTGCGGTGGCGGCGGCCCTGCGAGCGGATGCGGCGGCGAAGGACGTGGAGGTGGCCCCACTTCCCGATGGGGCCGGCGGTTTCCGCTTGGTGGCGTTCGTGGTGCCGTTCGGCACGGTCGACGATCCGGTGGCGCGAACGAAGGTTCAAGAAGTGCTGCGAAGGTTCACGATCAATTCGCAGATCCTGATGATCGAGCGGATGCCGTTGACGCCGAACGGGAAAGTGGACCGCAGGGCCCTGCTGGACCTGCACCGATCCTCACTGCAGGGACCTCGGTGACAACCCGCAGCCCGAGGGCTCAGAGCCCGATCAGGTCGTTCACGTTCTGCTCGACCACGGGAAGATAAGTGCCTTGTATCCAGGAAACAAGGGCTGAGGGGAACACCACACATCCCTCTTCTTCGCATTGGGGCGCATCCAATGTCGCGTAGTCGAAGTCCACGTACACCACGATGTTCGCCTTCCGAACGGCCACCTCGGTCTCCGCCCCCGGACTCGTATCCAGAGTACTCCAGATGAAACCGCCATCCCACGGCTCTGGGACGCTCTCGACCTGGCCGTCAGTGACTTCTCGAAACTCGTGTGACACCATGTGAAGCTTCTCGGGTTCGTCGATGACGCGTTGCGCTTCAACGATGGAGTCGAAGACCCTAAGATCGAAATGCAGGGTCGCCTCATTCTCGTTCTCTCCGTCACTGGAGACGGCCCAGATCATCTCGATCTTGCAATAGGGGTACTCACCGTTGACTTCCTCGTTCTGGACCTCGATGTCGTTGTCCGCGAAGAAATCGATCAGCTCCTGGTATCCGGCCGCCTCGCAGGCCTCGTGGTCAACTACCTCCAGGTCAAAGGCCCCATCGGCCTTCGTCGGCACGATGTCGTCGGGATCCTCGTCCGCACATCCAGTCGCCGTTGCGGTGAGAACGAGCGTCACGGCCGACGCCCAATGCTTTAGTCGGTGATCAGGCATCGAGATACCCCGGTATGAGATCACCCACGATCCCATTGGACCATTTGTTGTTCCATTCCTCTGCGACGTCTGTCAACGCATTGTCCAAGTAGGTTCTACGGGCCTCCTTGAGTATGTCCACGCAGTCGGCTAGGTTCCCCTCCAATGCCGTGACTATCTCATAGCAGGACTCCCCGTCGGGAACATCCTTCCCGGTGAGTTTGTCGGCGAGCTTGCTGATCGTGCTCGAGACCGGAGATTGCACCTCCCCGTTGCTGGCCACCTCCACGATGAAATCCGCGGTGGCCACACCATCGCTGAGGAACGGGATTCGATTGACAACGACCGCACCGACGTATTTCGATACCGCCTGTTCCGAGGGAGTAGACGAATTCAGCTTCTCGCGAATCATCTCCCACGCCTGCGCCACATAGTTGTGGGCGGCGAACAGGGAAGCTGCTTGTGCGGTCGCTTCGGCCGATGCGGCGTACATGAGGATTCCGATGCCGGTCTTGTGCGAGTCGAGCGCACCACGGATCCTGCCGCCGAACTCCTCGACCGCCGCCTCGGCATCGCTGCCGTCCCACTCGTTCCAGAGCTCCAGGATCTCCCGGCACTCGCGTTCGTAATGGTTGTCGTGGATCAGTTCGACCTTGGTGCCGATATCGGTCAGCAGCGGCAGCGCCTCCCGGATGGCCGTGATGTCGCACTGGTTGAGCAGGTCGTCGTAGGCGGAGTTGACAAGCCGCATGGCCGAATCGGTGATGCTCTGCGCGGTGGAGTCGATCTCCGCGTCGTCGGCCTCCGTGGTGCCAGCCCACGAGGCTTGCCTCTGCTCCCCGTTGGGGTAGTCGGCGGCCACCGAGTCCGGTATGGCGGCGGGCATGTGGAAGCCCAGTGTTTCCGACATCCGGTAGAAGCCGTCGAGGGATCTGAAGTCCTTCTGCCCCGACGCCTTGGCGTATCCGCCTCCGGTCGAAATGAGCTCCAACGAGCCCACATGCTGGAGCGAGATCCCGCCGTGGCGATCGTAGGCCTCCTGGCGACGGTATCCTTCCAGGAAGAACGGCCGCAGCGTCTCCACGGCCTCTCGAACGTCGGATTCAGTCGGCGCCGATTCGAGATCGCCGTCCTCCACCGACGTCACAGGGGCGTCGAAGTCATCACCGGTCAGCCAGTCGGTGAAATCGTCCCACCAGCCCATGGCAGTCCCCCCCTCGGTTTCGGGTTCTCACTCTTCAGTCGTCTCGGAGTGTCCGGTATAGATCTCCTCCAGGTCGCTCAGGGCCTCCTGGAGGTCCAGTTCGGTCTGGGCCTCGTCCTCGTCGTAGCGGTCGGCGATGTCGACGAAGGTGCGTCCCATGGCATCGAGCGTCTCTGGTGTCTCCTCCGCCACGGTGAGGAATCGGCCCCACAGGGTGTTGAACTGCTCTGCAGCCTCCGCGGGGTGGATGGATGCGCTCCCGAATATGCCTTCGACGGCGGACTTGGCGTCGGCCGCCAGGGACTTGAGTTCGTCGTAGCTCGATTCGACCGCTGGAATGGTCGTATCGCCGATGTGGCGGATGTCTTCAGGGGTGAATGTTCGTGACACAGTCTGACCTCGTATTTCTCATCGCAGAGCGCTTGCGTTCGAACCTGGTTCTGCGGCCTCGCAGCGGCGGAGCGCGCTCGGCCGGAGTGCCACTCGGGGTATCGGGGTGGCGGCTGGAACACAAGTTACCACGGCGGTGCAAACTCCGCTTCATGTTCGAATCCGGTAAATCTCTGCGGCGATCTCGACTGAGACCGTCGTCCGCGACGACGACTTCAAAGGGCTGCGACACCTCGGACCGGCTCGGCGACGACTTCTTGATGGAAGCTGTGCTGTACACCGGCGACAAGACGCTGCCGTTCGGCGCCAAGCTGAAGGCGATCCCATCGAGCGATCTGGGAATCCGCAGCCGCCTGAGCCGCCGGAGACCGGCCGTTGCCAGGCTGGTTCGAGGTGGATTCGCGACTACCCTAAGGCGTTTCCGCAGGTGAACTGGCACCTTTCTTCATCGGGTTCTATCAAGGACGTTGAGCCGCAGAATAACTGAGGCTGACCAATCGGTTGAACACCAATGGTTTACCGGTGGCTCCCTCAGCAGGCCGAGTAGTGCCGCCTGGATTCCACGGTGGGTAAGGTTCTGGCTGCCTGTCACCTGGGGGCCGGGGCGCCGTGCCCCTCGCGGGCATCGACGGGGCGCATCCGTGAGACAACGCCGGGCAGGCCGCCGCGGCCGTGCGCCGAGAGGAGCACGATGACGCTCGCGAGCACGAACAGCAGGTCCAAGGGGGAGGCCAGCACGAGGAGTTGCCAGCCGCCGATGCCGCCCAGGTAGCGCAGCAGCCGTCCCAGAGCGCGCGGACGCACGCCGCCCTCCCAGCGGATCAGCACCGCCAGGTCGCCCACGGTGCGCCCGGTCGCGAGAACGACGGCGCCGATCACTACCAGCGGTACTGCTGTCGCCGCGATGTTCGCCGGCCCCTGGTCGAGGGTCGCCGGGTCGGCGTTCAGGGCGTACAGGCGCCACACGTTGACCAGGACGCCGGCGAAGCCGCCGAGCAGCCACACCGAGAGGACGTCGCACAGCATGACGAGCAGGCGGCGGGGGACGGTGACCGGTCGGGGCTTGGTGGCCTCCGCAGGCGCGCTCCGGTCCGAGAGCCAGGGCCGCAGCGCCACCGAGAGCAGTCCTCCGAGCAGCGCCCCGGCCGTGTTCGCCATCAAATCGTCCACATCGAACAGTCGATACGAGCAAGGGTAGAGGCCCCACACCCCGGTCAGCTGCGTCGTTTCGATCGCCAGGGAGGTCGCAAACCCGGCCGCGGTCGCGACGGCGAACCCGCGCCGCCAGATGAGCCTGACGAAGAACCCGAGCGGCACGAACAACATCACGTTGAGGGCGACCTGCATGATCGCCGGATTGCGCGCGAGCTCTCCGGCCGAGCCGGCCGGGTAGTCGAAGATGTCGTGCACGAACTGGAAGGGACGCAACTGGGCCGGTGCGCACACGATCTCGTCCGGGGAGGGCAGCGGCAGCAGCGTGTAGGTCCACAGTGCCAGGCAGTAGAGCAGAAAGCCGCTCCACAGGAGAGTCCGCCGCAGCGTCAGCCGTCCCCGCCTGCGGTACTGCACGACCACGAACGGCACGAACAACACGATGCCCAACAGGACGCCGAGCACCATCGCGGCGAACGCCGGGAACACCTGACCGCTCATGCCGATCCTCCCAATCTGGAATTCGGGTGATGCCGGGTTTAACGGAAATGACTGCCTGATCGTAGTCGAAGCCGATAAAGCCTCGAATCCGCTGTTGTCGCTCATCGAACGGGTCCGGACGGCAGCGGACGCTCCCGTGCCGAGCGGATTTCCTCGCGGCTGAGGGCTCCCGATTCTGGAGCGCGTCGGTGACCTCGGCCGGGCCCGTCGGGCCCTGGATCGGCAGCCGCATCCGCGAGACGAACTCGTTGCCCGTTTCGACGCCGTTCTCCTTCTCGTTCGCCTACCGCTCGAGGACGACCGCGAGTCCCTGGCCGACACCGATGCAGATGGCCGCGAGCGCGACGCCGCCACCCCGACGGACCAGTTCGTGAGCGGCGTGCCCGATCAGCCGGCCACCCGAGGCTCCGAGGGGGTGCCCGATCGCGATCGCTCCGCCGTGCACGTTCACGATGGCGGGATCGAGTTCGGGCCAGGATCGCGAGCACGCCAGGCTCTGCGCCGCGAAAGCCTCGTTCAGTTCGACGAGATCGACATCGGCCCAGCTGCGACCCGCTCGAGCAAGGGCGCGATTCGCCGCTTGCACGGGCCCGATCCCGAAGACGTCGGGGTCGACGCCGTGCACGGCACGACCGGTCACCCGCGCGAGCGGCTCCGCGTCGATGGGAGCGCCCTGGGAACCGATGAGCACCATCGAGGCGCCGTCGTTCAGCGGCGATGCGTTCCCCGCCGTGATGGTGCCCCCCGTCCGGAACGCCGGCTCCAGACCCGAGAGCGTCTCGACCGAAGCGTCGGCACGGATGCCCTCGTCACGGTCGAGCGCGACACCGGGCACCGGCACGATCTCGGCGTCGTACAGGCCGGCGTCCCAGGCGGCGGCCGCATTGCGGTGACTGCGGACGGCGAACTCGTCCTGCTCGGCACGGGTGATGCCACGCCGTTCGGCGAGGGCCTCATTCGACTCCCCGAGCGAGACCGTCCACTCCGTCGGCATCCGCGGATTGACCAGACGCCACCCCAGCGTCGTCGAGTGCATGGTCTCGTCGGTGGCGGGGAAGGCCCGCGACGGCTTCGGCACCACCCACGGCGCCCGCGACATCGACTCGACTCCGCCCGCGACGACGAGGTCGGCGTCGCCGCTCTCCACTGCCCGGGAGGCGTCCATCACCGCCTGCATGCTCGAGCCGCACAAGCGGTTCACGGTGACGCCGGGAACGGACGTCGGCAGCCCGGCGAGCAGCACCGCCATCCGTGCGACGTCGCGGTTGTCCTCCCCCGCCTGGTTGGCGCAGCCGAGCACCACATCGTCGATCGCCGCCGGGTCGGTCTCCGGATGCCGCGCCAGCAGCGCCGCCAGGGTCGAGGCGGCGAGGTCGTCGGGGCGCACTCCGGCGAGCGCCTTGCCGAAACGGCCGAAGGGGGTGCGGACGGCGTCGTAGATCAGGGCCTGGGTCACGGGTTTCTCTCCTTCTGGTGGTGGCGGATCTCTGGGCGGCGATGGACGGCTCGGCGCTCAGCGCCCTGTGAAGCGCGGCCTCCGGTTCGCAGCGAACGCCGCGATCCCCTCGGCCGCGTCTTCGGAGGCGAACACCCGCTCGGCCTCGGTATCGGCGATGGGATCACCGGGGCTCGGGGGGCTCGCCGCCAGCACGCGTTTGGTCGCCTGGACGGCGAGCGGCGCGTTCTCGGCGATCGTCTGCGCGATCCGCAGGGCCTCGCCGACCACGTCGGCGGCGGGCACGACCGCGTTCACCAGCCCCCAGGTGCGCGCCTCGGCCGCCGTCACGAGCCTCCCGGTCAGCAGCAGTTCCCGCGCGATCCTCTCCGGCAGTTGCCGTGCGAGCCGGGCGACACCGCCGCCTGCCGCGAAGACGCCGTGCCGCACCTCCGGCAGCCCGAGTTTCGCTTCCTCGGCCACGATGATGAGGTCGCATGCCAGCGCGATCTCCAGGCCACCGCCGACGGCCGCGCCGTTGACCGCGGCGATCAGCGGCTTGCCCGCGGTCCGGGCGGTGATTCCGGCGAACCCTCGGTCCGGATGCCGGGTCGCCGCGATCGGAGCTCCGGCGGCGACGGCCTTCATGTCGAGGCCCGCGCAGAATGCCTCCCCGGCCCCGGTGATCACACCCGCGCGGAGGGCGGTCTCGCCGTCCAGTCGCTCGATCGCTTCGCCCAGTTCGCATGTCAGGGCGGCGTCCACAGCGTTCAGCACCTCGGGCCGGTCCAGTGTGATCACGAGCACCGGCCCGTGCTCCTCCACCCGTACCGCGTTCACGAGGCGCCTTCCACCGGCGCGGACGGCGCGATCCGCAGCAGCCCTTCCTGCACCACCGAGGCGAGCAGTCGGCCGTCTCGGGTGTAGAGCCGACCGGTGACCAGGCCGCGCTGGCCGCCCGACCACGGGCTCTCCTGCAGGTAGAGCACCCACTCGTCGAGGGCTCCAGGGGCGTGCCACCACATCGAGTGGTCGAGGCTCGCGACGGTGAGTCCTTCGGTGGCGAAGGTCAGTCCGTGGCCTTTGACGACGGATTCGAGAACGGTGAAGTCGGTGGCCATCGCCAGCACGGCCCGCCCGTCCCGATCGGAGACGCCGCTTCGCGGGGCGGCGGCCCGCAGCCAGACCGCCTGCCCGGGCCGCGGGCCGAGCTCCGATTTCGGGTCGAGTTCTGGTGGGACACGCCGGATCTCAACGGCGGTCCGGTGCACCGCTCCCGCCGGTCCCCGCTCGCACGTCGGCAGGGATTCCGGTTCGGGGTACGCCGTCGTGCGCGGCTCCTCATGCGTGGGCCCCTTGGCCGGATCCTGGAAGGAGAGCTCCGCCGTCAGCAGCAGCCGTCCGTCCTGGCGCGCCCGCACCGACCGCACCGAGAACGACCGTCCGTCGCGTATCGCCGCCACCTCGTAGTCGATCGGGTTCCGGGGGTCGCCGACGCTGAGGAAGTAGGCGTGCAGGGAGTGCGCGGCGCGCCCGGGCCGCGTCTGTTCGACCGCCGTTGTGGCCGCGGCGACCGCCTGGCCGATGAGCTGGCCGCCGAACACCCGCCCGTAGGGGCCGGAAACCGGTGTGCCGCGGAAGGTCTCGGCACCGTCGGCGGATCCGTCTATCCTCTCCACGGCGATCATGTCGTACAGGTCGGCCCGTTCCATCAGAGGTTGCGCCCCCCTGCGATCTCGATGGTGACGCCGGTGAGGTAGCTCGACATGTCGCTCGCCAGGAAGACCGCGGCCTGCGCGACCTCCTCGGGGCGCCCGAATCGGCCGAGCGGGACGTCTGCGAGTCGCGACGCCCTCACCTCGTCGCTGAGCTTCCGCGTCATCGCGGTCTCGATGATGCCCGGTTGGAGGGCGTTGACCCGCACTCCAGCGAAGCCGACCTCCTTCGCGGCCGCCTTGGTGAGGCCCACGATCCCGGCCTTCGCGGCACTGTAGTTCGTCTGCCCGGGGTTGCCGACCTTGCCGGAGATCGACGACATGTTGACGATCGAGCCGCCCCGGCCCTGCTCGCGCATGACCGACGCCGCCGCCCGCGTGCCGAGCCAGGTGCCGCGCAGGTGCACGTCGATCACCGCGCCGAAGTCGTCGAGGGTCATCTTGCGCATCGTCTTGTCGCGCGTGATCCCGGCGTTGTTGACCATCACGTCGACGCCTCCGAAGGCCGCCACCGCGGCCGCCAGCAGCCTGTCGACGTCGGCCTCCGAGGTCACGTCGCAGGCGAGGCCGACAGCGCGGTCCTCCCCGGCAAGCCGGGCCGCGGCGGCGGCCGCGCCGTCGAGGTCGCCGATCACGACGTTCGCGCCCTCGGCGAGGCACGCCTGCGCGATCGCGAAGCCCAGCCCTTGCGCGGCGCCGGTGATCACGGCCGTGCGTCGTTCGAGTAGTGCCATGGTTCCGTCCTTCGTCTTCAGGGTCGCGGGACCAGCAGGGCGACGGTGTCGGCGACGCACGCGGGCACCGTCGAGTCCTCTATCTCCACCGTGTTCCGCACCACGATCCGGGTGCCGCGCGCGGTACCCTCCACTTCGGTCAGCACCGCTCGGGCGCGGATGCGCGAGCCGACCCGCACCGGCGAGGGGAAACGCACCCGGTCGAGCCCGTAGTTGACCTTCATGCCGAAGCCGGTGAGCTCGAAGGCGTCGCTCACCAGGTGCGGCAGGAGCGAGAGCGTGAAGTACCCGTGGGCGACGGTCCCTCCGTAGGGGCCCTGGGCCGCCCGGGCCGCATCGACGTGGATCCACTGGTGGTCGCCCGTGACGTCGGCGAAGGCCGTGACGGCCGCCTGCGTCACCGGGTACCAGGAGCCCACGCCGAGCTCCTCGCCGAGCGCCCGTTCGACCTCGGCGGCGCCGTCCAGTCGCCGCATCTCAATCCGCCTTCCCGCCGGCGGCCATCGCGCTGAGGTCGATCTTGCGGATCTTCCCCGTCGGGGTCTTCGGCATCGTCTCGACCACGTGCACCGCGGTCGGGATCTTGAAGGCCGCCGACCGGGGGCGCAGCCACTCGATCAGCGATTCGGGCGTGACCGCGGCGCCGTCCCGCAGCACCACGAACGCCACAGGCACCTCGCCCAGATCGGGGTCGGGCGCGCCGACGACGGCCGCCTCGAGCACCGATTCGTGCGAGGAGACGAGCCGTTCGATCTCACTGGGGTAGATGTTCTGTCCGCCCCGGATGATGAGTTCGCGCTTGCGGCCGACGATGCTCAGCCGGCCGTCGTCGAACACGCCCACGTCGCCGGTCCGCAGCCAGCCGTCGGTGACCGGCCGCTCCTCCGTCGTGCCGACGTAGGCCGAGAAGACCGACTCGCCGCCGATCATGATCTCGCCGCGGCCGTCCGGCTCGCCCGAGGGCGCGAGCTTCACCGACACGCCCGGCACGATGAGGCCGACCGAGGTGAAGTCGCCGCTGTTCTCCTCCCGCGTGCCGACCCTGTTCTGGGAGGCGATCGCCGTCCCCTCGGTCAGCCCGTACCCGAAGAACAGGAACGCGTTCGGGAAGACCTTCCAGGCGTCGTCGGCGATCTGGGCCGGGCTGGCCGCCGCGCCGATCCCGAGGGTGATGGGCCGCTCGTACACCACGCCCTCCTTGTACAGGCGGGTGAGCATGGTCGGCACGAGCGGCAGGAAGGTCGGCGAGGAGTCCTCGAGCGCGCGGCGCACGTTGGCGCAGGAGAAGCGGCGCAGCAGGCGCATCGTGGCGCCGGTCATCGCCATCATGTTGACGCCCTGGTTGAGGGCGTAGGTGTTGAAGATGGGCAGGGTGAGCAGGATGACGTCCTGCCTGCCCACGCCGATCCAGCGGTAGCTCGCGTCGTAGTTGGCGGCCAGGTTGCGGACGCTCAGCTGGACGCCCTTGGGCCGACCGGTCGATCCCGAGGTCTGGAGGATGAGCGCCGGGTCGTCGGCGTCGAGCTCCGCCATCGCCGGGGCCGAGGCGTGGTCGCCCGTGGTGTGGAACTCGCCCGAGACCGTGAAGCCGGTGACCGGCGTCGACGCCAGGTCGATCGGGGTGTCGCTCACCAGGACGGTGACGCCGAGGTAGTCGAGCACGTCGAGCAGCTCGCTCTCGCGCATCGCGCGGTTGAGCGGGACCACCACGCCGCCGAGGTAGAACACCGCGTACTGCTGGACGACGAAGTTCGGCGTGCTGTCGATGAAGAGCCCGACCCTCGTGCCCGGCCCGACCCGGTCGGCGAGGTTCGCGGCGGCGCTCAGGACGGCGTCGCGCAGCCGAGCGAAGGAGTACGAGCCGTCGTCGGTGACGATGGCCGGCTTGTCGGCCTGCGAGAACGCCCAGTCGAAGAGCGGGAGGGCGCGGTTCATTCCGCGCCTCCGGCGTTGAACCAGGCGATGGCCCCCTTGAGACCCAGCTCGGCGACCTTGTCGGTCATGGCGTGCGTGGCCTGGGAGGTGTGCGCGATCGCGTCCCATTCGGCGCCCATCAGCACCGACTCGCGGAAGCCCTGCTGATCGAGGAAGCGGTTGAGCGCGAGTTTCTTGACCCGCAGCAGCTCGAGGGGCATCTTCGCCACGCTCGCCGCGAGCGCGTCGGCGCGTTCGAGCACCGTTCCGCTGGGGACGGCGTGGTTCGCCCAGCCCAGGGCGGCCGCCTCGGCGCCGCTCAGGCGGCTGCCGGCGATGAACGAGAGCTCCTTGGCCTTCTTCGGTCCGATCAGCCACGCGGAGGTGGGGCTCAGCAGACCCCCGCCGAGCGGGATGGAGGGCCAGCCGAGCACGGCCGTCTCGCCCACCACGGTGATGTCGGTGCAGACGGCGAGCATCGTCGCCCCGCCCATGCAGTAGCCCTCGACGGCCGCGATGACGGGCTTCGGGGTGTCCCACACGGCGAGCCAGCGTTCGATGTTGCGCCGCAGCGAGGCCCAGTCCGCGTAGGGGGTCAGGCCGGCCGCCGCGTCCGAATAGCCGTTGCCGGGGTCGACGTCGAAGCCGACGCTGAAGTTGCCGCCCGAGCCGGAGATCACGATCACCGAGACGTCGTCGTCCGCGCCGAGCTCGGCGATCGCGGCCGAGAACTCGTCGAGCATCGGATTGTTGAGGGCGTTCAGCTTCTTCGGCCGGTCGAGCACGACGTGCGCGACGCGTCCGTCGATGGTGGTGCGTACGAGATCGGTCACGTCATTCTCCTTTGAATTCGATCGCGTCGAGGTCGCCTTTGGACAGGAAGGTCGAGACCGCCGCCTTGTGGTCGGCCGTCGCCGCGAGGACGCCCTGGGCGAGGGCCTCGCGGTCGAGGGCGTCGGCGAGCGAGCCGTCGACGGCCCGGTTCGCGAGCAGCTTGGTGAGCCCGAGCGCGATCGGCGCCCGGCGTGCGAGCCCGGCGCAGAACTCGACGGCCTCGGCGTCGAAGTCGCCCTCGACGACCCGCGCTACGAAGCCGAGCTCGCGGCCCTCTTCGGCGGTGAACCGACGGCCGGTGAGCAGGGCGTGCTTCGCCCGGTGCAGGCCGATCGCCCGACTCAGCAGGTAGGTGCCCCCCATGTCGGGCATCAGGCCCATGCGCACGAAGGACTGCTGGAACCACGCTTTGGGCGCTGCCAGCACGATGTCCGAGGCCAGCGCCAGGTTGAAACCGGCGCCCGAGGCGATGCCGTTCACCGCGGCGACGACGGGCTTCTGCAGTTCCGCGATGCCCTCGGTGATCTGCCGTCCGAAGGTGAGCACGTCGTTCGTCTCCGAAGGGCTCCGCGTGCCCATCCCCCGCACGTCGCCTCCGGAGCAGAACGCGCGCCCGGTTCCGGTGAGCAGCACGGCGCGTGCCTCGCGGTCGAGGGCGGCGGCCCGCAGCGCGTCGACGAGCGCCGTCTTCACGCCCTCGTCGAGCGCGTTGAGGGTGTCGGCGCCGTTCAACCGCATCCGGAGCACGCCGGGGGCCGGGCGGTCCACTTCGAGCGCTGTCATCGTTCGCCTCCGAAGATCGCGTCGAGCTCGATCACCTGGGCGAGGTAGTGCTGGAGACCGAGCTCCCAGGTGTAGCCGACGCCGCCGTGCACCTGGATGCCGAGCTCGATCGCGGTGCGCGCGAGCGAGAAGCCCTGCCGCGCCCAGCGCGCCGACCGCTCGGGCTCGTGCGCGGCCGCGATGGCGGCCGTCCACGCCTGCTCGCGGGCGATGTGCGCGTTCGCGAGATGGTGGCGAACCGCCTGGAAGCCCTTGATGGCCTGGCCGAACTGTTCGCGGGTCTGCGCCCAGTCGACCGACCGCTCGATGACGGCGTCGGCGCATCCCACCGCGACGGCCATGAAGCCGGCGCGTGCCTCGGCCAGCTCGGTGCCGTCGATCGGCGCGGTGCTCTCCGGGAGCAGGGCGACGGGAGCGAGGAGGGAGAACGACTCCACTGCGGACGGGTCGGCCGGCACGATCGCCCCCGTTCCGTCGACGACGGCGACGCCTTCGCAGTAGTAGGGGGCGACGATCTGGTCGCCTCGGCGCAGCGCCGTGACGAGGCCCCCGGCCAGGCGCTGCTCCTCGAGGTCGAACCAGCGGCCGGCGAGGAGGGTGGTGACCAGGGGCGTGGAGTAGGCGTACCGGCCCGAGGCGCGGGCGACCTCGAGGAGGTCGCGGAGCTCCATGCCGTTCTCGGGATCGGCCGAGACGGCGCCCCAGCCGCCCTCGGCCAGCACCGACCAGATCCGGGCGTTCGGCTCCGGCGGCGCGTCCGCGCCGCTCCGCATGATCTCGACGACGTGCTCGGCGACGACCGCGCCGATCTCTTCGACGACAGTGGACATGGGTTACCTCGCTACCTTCAGGACGCGGTCGGTGATGATGTTGCGCTGGATCTCGTTGGTGCCGGAGTAGATCGACATCGCCTTCGAGGCCAGATAGTGGTGCCGCCAGTAGTCGCGGTGCGCAGTGCAGCCGCTGTCCAGGCCCAGCCGGGCGGCGTCCTGGATGAGCTCGCTCCACTGCACCTTGAGGATGGAGCCGGCCGTGAACCAGTCGAGACCGGCCGCCTTCTCCTCGGTGGCGCGCAGGATGTGCCAGCGCAGCAGCTCGCGGCGGTCGTCGAGGCGCGCGGCGTCGACGCCGCCCTCGGCGCAGCACCGGCCCAGCAGGTCGATCTGCGCGGCGGCCTCGACGAGCCGGGTGGCCGCCTCGGTGGTGCCGCGCTCGTTGCCGAGCACGGTCATCGCGACCTTCCAGCCCTCGTGCTCGTCGCCGACGAGGTCCTCGTCGGCGACGAAGACGTCGGTGAAGAAGACCTCGCTGAACTCCTCCTCGCCGTCGATCTGGCGGATCGGGCGCACGTCGACGCCGTCCTGCTCCATGTCGAGCAGCAGGAAGCCGAGGTTGTGGTGGCGCGGGAGCTCGTTCGAGGTCTTCACCAGCATGAGGCAGCGCTTCGAGTACTGCGCGAAGCTCGTCCAGATCTTCTGCCCGTTGACGAGGTAGCCACCGTCGACCTTCACGGCCGTCGTCGCGACCGAGGCGAGGTCGGAGCCCGCGCCGGGTTCGGAGAAGCCCTGGCACCAGATCTCGCTCGCGTCGAGGATCCGCGGCAGGTACTTCGCCCGCTGGGCCTCGCTGCCCGCGGCGATGATCGTCGGCCCGGCGAGCACCCGCCCGATGCGCCCGAAGCCGTCGGGGGCGTTCGCCCGCGAGGACTCCTCGTAGTAGATGAGCTCCTCGATCGGGCCGAAGCCGCGCCCGCCGTACTCGGCGGGCCAGGCGAGTCCGGCGTAGCCGCCGGCGTAGAGCGCCGCGTCCCACTCCCGCTGCGCCTGCTGCACCTCCGCGGGACTCAGCGAGGCCCGGTCGGCCGTCCACTTCTCGGGGAGGGCGTCGCGCACCCAGGCGGCGACCTCCTCCCTGAACACGGCCGCGGCCGGCTCGTCGAATCGGGTGATGGTCATGCCGAATCAGTGCTCCTTGTCGGTCGGTGTTCGTGTCGTGCGCTCGTCCCGCGCGCCCTCGGTCACCATCTGCACGGCGAGGTCGCCGAAGAGCTCGCCGACGGCCGCGGCGTCGAGCCGCCCGCTCGGCCGCCACCAGTTGACGACCGAGTCGCCCATGCCGAGGATGGCGTAGGTGGTCGGCGTGACGTCGACGTCGCGGAACTCGCCGGAGTCGATGCCCGCCCGGATGATGTCCTTGAAGACCTGCTCGTAGGCCTTGAGCATCACCAGCAGCGACGAACGCGTGCCCTCGTCGAAGTGCACGAGGCTGTCGCGGAAGAAGACGACGACGTTCGTCGAGCTGAGGTAATGGATGACGTGGGCCTTGACCGCCGCGGCGAGCCGCTCGCCCGGGGTCGGCCCCGCGCCTTCGAGGGCGGCGAGCACCGAGGTGTGCAGTTCGCCGGTGCCGTTGCGCACCAGGCGCTCGACGAGGACCTGCTTCGAGGGGATGTAGTTGTAGATGCTCTGCACCTCGATGCCGACGGCCTTGGCGATCTGCCTGAGCGTCATCCCCGTATAGCCCCACTGGTTGAACAGCACCCGGGCGGCTTCGTAGATGCGGGTCTCGGTGTCGTTCTTCTCGACGAGCATTTATTTCTCCCCAACTGAAAGATGTCGGTTGATCAGGTCGGGGCGGGCGACGAGTTCATCGGGGGCGCCGGCCCAGACCGCCTGACCAGTTTCCAGGATGTGGACCCGGTCGGCGAGCTCGGTCACGAAGCGGAAGTTCTGCTCTGTGACCAGGACGCCGAGATCGAACAGCGAAGGGAGTCGGGAGATCGACGTCCGCAGCTGTTCGACGATGAGCGGCGCCAGACCCTCGGTCGGCTCGTCCAGCAGCAGGAAGTCGGGATCGCCCATCAGGGCGCGGGCGATCGTGACCGCCTGCTGCTCGCCGCCGCTGAGCTCGAAGCCGCGCCGCTTCAGCAGCTTCTCGACCAGGGGCACGTTGGCGAGCACCTTGTCGAGCTGATCGCCCGGCGCCTTTCTGGACTTCGCGATGTCGAGGTTCTCGGCCACGCTGAGCGAGGTGAAGATCCGCCGGTTGTCCGGCACCCACGCCACGCCGCGGCGCGCCACCTTGTAGGTCGGCGTCTTGCGCAGCGAGGCGCCCGCGACCGTCACCTCGCCCGTCGCGCTGATCTCGGGGTCGTTGACGATCGACTTCAGCAGGGTCGTCTTGCCGGCGCCGTTGCGTCCCAGGAGTCCGACGGTCTCCCCTTTGCGCAGGGTGATCGACACATCAGTGAGGGCGACGGCGAGGCCGTAGGACGCCGAGAGGGAGGTGATCTTGAGTTCGCTCATGCCGCCGATCCCCCTTCGTAGGAGTCGCCGAGGTAGATCTCCCTGGTGAGCGGGTCGTCCCGGACGGCAGCGGGGCTGCCTTCGAGGGCCACCTTGCCGCCGGCCATCAGCACCACGCGGTCGGCGAGGGCGAACACCACCTCCATGTCGTGGGCCGTGATCACCACCGTGAGGTCGGGCCGCGACTCGCGCAGTCCTTTGAGGAGCCTGATGGTGCGGGGGATGTCCTCCGCCCCCATGCCGGCGGTGGGCTCATCGAGCAGCAGCACGGCGGGGTCCTGTGTGAGCGCCATGGCGATCTCGAGGCTCTTGCGGTCACCGTGCGAGAGGGTGCTGGACGGCTGGTGCCGCCGGTCCTGGAGCCCGACCGCGTCGAGAGCCGCGGTGATCGTGTCGCCGGGCCGCGGTGCGCGCGAGACCGGGTTGCGGTACCGGCTCCGGCGGGCGTCGCGGGCGATCACGAGGTTCTGCTCGACCGTCTTCTCGAGGAAGTAGCGGGCGACCTGGAAGGTGCGGGCGACGCCCAGGTGGGCGAGCCGCTTGGCCCCGGCCCGCGTGGCGTCCTTGCCGAACAGGAGCAGCGAGCCGCCGGTGGCGCGGTGCTCCCCCGCCATCACGCCGAACAGCGTGGTCTTGCCGGCGCCGTTGGGGCCGATGACGGCGACGGTGCGGCCCCGCTCGATCGTGAGCGAGACGTCCTGCACCACCGGGGGGCCGCCGTAGTGCTTGTGGACGTTGCGGAGTTCGAGCGCGATCACCGCGTCCTCCTTCCTCTCGAAAGCAGCCCTCGCAGTCGCGAGAGCACGCCGAGCACGCCGCTCGGGAACACCAGCACGACGGCGAGCAGGATGGCGCCGAGCACGAGGGTGGCGTGCGGGGTGTTGCCGAAGACGAGCGCGTTGATGAACTGGAACAGGATGGCGCCGACCGCCGGTCCCCAGAAGCGCGTCATGCCGCCGAGCAGCGCCATGATGATGATCTGGCCGCTGAAGGTGAACGACAGCGTGGACGGGGTGACGATCGAGCCCTGCTGGGCGAAGAGCCCTCCGGCGAGACCGGCCACGGCCCCGGCGAGCGTGAACGCCGCGAGTCGGAGCGCGTTGACCGGGATGCCGATCGCCGCCGCCTTGACCGGGTCGTCGCGGATCGCGCTGAGGCTCTCGCCGAACGAGGAGAGGTTGATCCGGCGCAGCAGGCCCATCACGACGGCGACCACGATGACGGAGTACCACCAGAAGGTCTCCGGCGGCGCGAGGTCCACCCCGGCGATCTCGCCACGGGGGATGCCGTAGATGCCGTTGTCGCCCTCGAGCTCCGGCACCCGGAAGGTGAGCAGGTAGGCGATCTGCCCCACGATCATCGTGAGCATCGCGAACTCGACCTTCGCCAGGCGGCGGCCGATCAGCCCGATCACGACCGCGGCGACGGCGGCGACGGCCGCCGACACGCCGAGGAACGTCAGCGGCCCCCATGCCTGGTCCTTCAGCAGCGCGGCCGCGTAGGCGCCCATGCCGAAGAAGGCCGCGTGGCCGAAGGTGTAGGTGCCGGTCCAGCCGAACAGGACGCTCAGGCTCGTGGTGAGCAGTGCGTAGATCACCGCGATGCCCAGGATGTACTGCATGTTGGGCGGCATCGCGAAGTACGCCGCCGAGGTGAGGACGAGGAAGATCAGCGGTTCGTAGACCGGGCGCAGATCGAAGCGCGCGCTCGCGACCCCCGGGAGGATCGACGGCCCGGCGGCGATGCGGCGCGGCGCGGTTCGGACGGGTGCGCTCATCACGCCCTCCCCAGTTTCGCGCTGCCCAGCAGGCCCCGCGGCCTCACCAGCAGCACGACGGCGACCAGGATGTAGAAGGTGAAGCCCGCGAGTTCCGGCATGTGGGCCACCGCGAACGCCTCGGCGACGCCGACCAGCAGCGCGGCTACGAGCGAGCCGGTCACCGAGCCCAGGCCGCCGATGATGACGATCGCGAAGCTCTGCAGGATGAAGTCGTGCCCGAGGCTGGGCGAGACCGAGACGTTGGGGGCGATCAGGGCGCCGGCGAGCCCCGCGAGGGCGGAGCCGAGGCCGAACACCAGCAGCATGACGCGCTTGGTGTTCAGGCCCACCGCCTCGCCCATCACGGAGTCCTGCGCGACGGCCCGCACGGAGCGGCCGAAGGCGCTCTTGTTGATCAGCAGGAACAGTCCCGCGGCGACCAGGACGCCGACGACGACGAGCACGATGTCGTAGAGGGGGATCGTCGCGCCGAGGATCCGCGTGCTGCCCGAGAGGACCTCGGGCCTGCTGATCGAGCGCGGCGTGGTGCCCCAGAGCACTTCGGCCACGCCCTCCACGATCAGCAGGACCGCGAAGGTGGCGAGCAGCATCGTGATGTGGTCGCCGCGGTAGAGGCGGCGTACCACGGTGCTCTCGGTGACGAGCCCGAGGGCCGCCACGGCCGCGGCGCCGGCGAGCACCGCGACGGCGAACGTCGGGAGCGTGGGGAGGCCGGTGCCGATGACGGTGGTGGCGAGCAGGGCTCCGACGACGAAGAAGGAGCCGTGCGCGAAGTTCAGCACGCCGATGACCCCGTAGATCAGTGTCAGCCCGCTCGCCACCAGGAAGAGCGGCACGCCGTAGGCCACTCCGTTGATCAATGTCGAGATCACGGCCAAGACTCAGCCCTCGCTCCGCGGTACCACGACGGTCTCGAGGACCTCGACGCCCTCCTCCGCGTCGGCGTTGCCGACGGTGTTGGTGATGACCACCGGCGGGTCGGCCTGGTGTGTGGTCGCGTCGATCGTCAGCTCGCCGCCGGGGGTGTCGAACGAGAGCCCGGCGAGCGCCTCGGTGACCGGGGCGGTGTCGGTCGATCCCGCCTTCTCGACGGCCGCCGCCATGGCGAGCACGCCGACGTAGGCGTCGTAGCTCCAGTCGACCGGCAGCTTCCCGGTCTTGGCCTTGAACTCCTCCACGAACCGCGTGTTCGCCTCGTTGTCGAACGCGGCGTAGTTGTAGTCGTAGGAGTTCCACACGTTCGGCGCCTGGCCGTTCAGGGTCCGGGCGACGGGATAGTAGCCGCCGGGGTTCACGATCACGTCGAACTGCGAGGAGAGGTCGTAGGAGGCGGCCTGCTGGAGGAAGCTGCCGGTGCCCGAGCCGTACGTGCCGAGGTAGAGCGCGCTCGTCGCGGGATCGTCCACTTCGTTGACCAGCTGCTGCACCTGGAGGCCGAAGTTCTGCTCCCCGATCGGCACGAAGGTCTCGCTGGTGACGTCCATGCTGACGCCGTGCTCCTGGACGGCGTCCTGGTACAGGTCCCACTGGGTGGTGCCGGTGACGTAGTCGTAGCCGAAGACCGAGTAGTCGGTGGCCTCGGGGAACCGCTCGGCGATCGTCTGAGCGAGCGGCGCGATCAGCGCAGAGTCGTTGTTCGAGGTGCGGAAGAGGTTCGGAAAGGGCGCGTCCTCCCCGTCCTTCCCGGTCAGGTCGTCGTTGGTGCATCCGGTGGTGACCAGCGCGACGTCCATGCTCGCCAGCTGCGGCCCCAGCGCGAGGCAGCCCGCGCTGGAGAGCATGCCCACGACGAGGTTGGCGCCCTCGCCCGCCATGTCGCGCACGGCGGCGACCGAGGTCTCGGGGGTGGTCTGCTCGTCGCTGTCGACGAGTTCCACCTGCCGGCCCAGGATGCCGCCGGCCTCGTTGATCTGGTCGACGGCCACCTCGGCGCCCGCGACCTGGTTCTCGCCGATCTCGGCCAGCGGCCCGCTCTGCGGGCCGACGACGGCGATCTTGATCGGCTCGTCGCCGTCGTCGCCCGAGCAGGCGGCGGACATGCCGAGCGTTCCGATGACCGCCACGACGGCGATCGTTCTCCTTGCGAAATTCGTCATTGAATATTCCTTCGCGTGGTGAGGGATCGTGTGTCAGAGAATCGCCAAGGCGTTCCCCGGTGAGCCGGACGCGCCGCGCAGGTTGAGCGGAGCGGCCGTGAAGAAGAAGTCGAACCGGCCCGCGCGGGCGCAGGCGGCCGACAGCGCCTCGAGGGCGAACAGCTCGGCCAGGGGGAGGCCGAGCAGTGGCAGGAGCCGCCGGTGCAGCGAGCCGACCGAGGCGTCTCCGGGGACGGGTTCCACGGCCGGAAGGTCGGTGACGACCGCGGCCGCGTGCCAGTTCCACAGCAGCCGTGCCGTGTCCTCGCCCGCGTGCAGGCCGGGGATGGCGGTCACCGCCTCGGCGCCCGCGGGCCGCGCGGCGTACTTCGCGGGCCAGCCCGTGCGGATGAGGAGGATGTCGCCCTGCCGTATCCGCACGCCCTGCGCGTCGACGACTCGCTGGAGCAGGCCCGGCGAGATCGTGTGCTCCTGGTCGACGGGGACACCCGGGCCGCCGTCGGCCGTCAGGAACGCCTCGACGTCGATGAGGACGCCGCGCCCGGCGATGCCGCGTTCGGCCCACAGCTCGATTCCGAGGGGGGCGTCGACGGGGTCCGTCGCCGCCTCGACCCCGCCGAAGTAGCCGAACTCCCGCGCCCGGACGTGGTAGAAGCCGTCCCATTGGCTGGAGCCCTGGGGGAAGTAATTGTCGACGACGTCGTCTTTGGTGTTGCGGTCGATGTCGAACTGCTGGTGCCGCATCGGCTCCCGGCCGAACAGCGGCGGGTCGGGCTGGTCGGCCGGGAGGCTGAGCGCCACGACCTCGCCGGTCCGCACCGAGCGGGCCGCCTCGGCGACGACCTCGGGGGTGAGGAAGTTCAGCGTGCCGAAGGGGTCGCCGGGTCCGAAGAACGCCCACGAGTGCGGCATGTCGAGCTTCGGCAGGCGCGGAAGTTCGTCGTAGCTCGGAACGACTTTGTTCAGGTTCACAGTCGCCAGTATTGACTGACGAACGCTCGTCAGTCAATACTGATGAAGAAATTTCCGCACGAGCGTTCGTCGGCCCGGCCGCACGCCCGCTCCGGCCGAAGGAGTCCACCACCGTGTTGAAGACGCGATTCACCACAGCTTTCGACGTCAGCGCGCCCATCATGCAAGGCGGAATGCAGTGGATCGGCAACGCCGAACTCGCCGCGGCCGTGTCGAACGCGGGCGGCCTGGGGACGATCACGGCCCTCACCTTCCCCACCCCGGCCGCGCTCGCGGAGCAGGTGAAGATCTGCCGGGACCTCACCGACAAACCATTCGCTGTGAACCTCACCACACTTCCGTCGATCGACCCGCCGCCCTACGAGGAGTACCAGGCCGTCATCGTCGATCTCGGCGTTCCCGTCGTCGAGACCTCGGGCTCCAACCCGGCGGTGTTCGTGCAGAGCTACCACGACGCGGGCGTGAAGGTCGTGCACAAGGCCACGAGCGTCAGGCACGCCCTCAAGGCCGAGCGGGCGGGAGCCGACGCCGTCGCGATGATCGGATTCGAGGCCGCCGGCCACCCCGGCGAACTCGACGTTCCGCTGTTCGTGCTGCTCGCGGCGGCGGCCCGGCGGATCTCCGTGCCGCTGCTGGCGGCGGGCGGGATCGCGAACGGGGCCGGACTCGCCGCCGCCCTCGCACTCGGCGCCGAAGGCGTGCTGATGGCGACCCGCTTCATGGCGACCGCCGAGGCGCCGATCCATCAACGGGTGAAGGAGGAGCTGGTCGCCCGCGACGAGCTCCAGACCGACCTCGTCTTCCGGCAGCTGCGCAACACCGCGCGGGTGTCGAAGAACAGCGTCTCTCAGGAGGTCGTCTCGATCCTCGACGCGGGCGGCGAGTTCGCGGACGTGCGCGAGCTCGTCGCCGGTCGCCGCGGACGCACGGTCTACGAGACGGGCGATCTCGAGGCCGGCATCTGGTGGGCCGGCCTCTCGCAGGCGCTCATCGACGACATCCCCACCTGCGCCGCGCTCGTAGAACGCATGGTGCGGGAGGCCGAGGAGACCATCACGACCGTGCTCGCCCCCGAGACCACCTGAGGCGCCCACGCGCGCAGAAGGAGAGAACCGACCATGAAGATCATCGTGCTCATCAAACAGGTGCCCGACACCTACGGCGACCGCCGGCTCGATCAGGCCACCGGGAGGATCGACCGCGGCGGCGACCTCGTCGTCGACGAGATCACCGAGCGGGCGATGGAGGTGGCGCTCAAGGAGAAGGACGCGCGCAAGGCGGAGGTGGTGCTGCTGACGATGGGGCCGGCCTCCTCCGTCGACGTCCTTCGCAAAGGGCTCGCTCTCGGCGCGGACCGCGCCGTCCACATTCTCGACGAGGATCTCGCCGGATCGGACATGCTGCGCACCTCGGCCGTGCTCGCGGCGGCACTGCGCCGTGAGGGGTTCGATCTCGTGATCGCCGGCAACGAGTCGACCGACGGCCGCGGTGGCGCCTTGGCGGCGATGATCGCCGAGCGACTCGGCCTCCCGCACGCCACTTCGCTCAACACCGTCGCCATCGGAGCGGACAACGTTGCGGGCGAACGGGCCGGCGAGCAGGGCACCAGGGCGATCCACGCGGAGCTCCCGGCCATCGTCTCGGTCACCGAGCGCAACCCCGAGGCGCGCTTCCCTTCGTTCAAGGGCTCGATGCGCGCCAAGAAGAAACCCCTCGACACTGTGGCGCTCGCCGAGCTCGGCGTCGCCGAACCGGCGTCGCGAACCACCGTGCTGACCGCCACGCGGCGCCCCGCCCGCGCGGCGGGCCGCAAGATCGCCGACGACGGCACTGCGGCCGCGGAGCTGGCCGAATTCCTCACCTCATCCCGCCTCATCTAGGAGCAGGCCGTGCCGAACATACTCGTCCTCATCAGACTCTCAACACACGACACCGTTGACGCTCACGCCACCGCGTTGCTGGCCGGCGCCGCCCGCCTCGGCACCCCGATCGCCGTCCTGGTGACCGACGGCCCGCTCGGCGACGGCACCATCGCCGCGCTCGGCCGCGCCGGGGCGGCCGAGGTGCGCCACTACATCTCCCCCGAAGTCGACTCGGCGTTGCTGACGCCGATGGTCGACGCCCTCGCCACCGCCGCCGCGGATACCGCGCCGGTCGCCGTGCTGACGGAGAACACCATCGACGGCCGCGAGGTCGCCGGCCGGCTGGCCGTGCGCCTGGACGCCGGAATGATCGTCGACGTCGTCGACCTGCGCGCCGCCGAGGGACGGGCGGTGGCCACCACCTCGGTGCTCGGTGGGTCGTACACCGTGGAGTCGGCCGTCGAGGGCGGCCCGCTCATCGCGACGGTGCGCCAGGGCTCCCTGGAAGGGCCGGTGACGGTCACTGAGCCCGAAGTCAGATCCGAGGCGCTGCCGGTGTCGGCAGTCCCGAGCGCCGCCGTCGAGGGGGTGTCCGAGACGCCGGTCGCCTCGAACCGGCCGGAGCTGCGCACGGCGGCGCGCGTCGTCTCCGGCGGCCGAGGGCTCCAGTCGCGGGAGCGGTTCGCGCTCGTCGAGCAGCTGGCCGATGCCCTGGGGGCCGCGGTCGGCGCCTCGCGAGCGGCGGTCGACGCGGGCTACGTGCCGCAGTCGGCTCAAGTCGGCCAGACCGGCGTCACCGTCTCGCCGCAGTTGTACGTCGCCCTCGGCATATCCGGCGCCATCCAGCACCGCACGGGCATGCAGACCGCGAAGACCATCGTCGCGATCAACAAGGATCCGGACGCGCCGATCTTCGACATCGCCGACTTCGGCGTGGTGGGCGACGTGTTCACCGTGGTGCCCCAGCTGATCGAGAAGATCGAGGCCGATCGACGATGAGCACGACAGCCGACCGGCTCGCCGCCGTCCGAAAGCGTCCATGGTTCAAGCTCGTGTGGCTCGTGCCGGCCGCGATCGTGGTACTGCTCATCGTGGTGCTGGGCGCCCAGGCGTTCCGGGCGAGCGGCATCGGGCGGGACTTCCTGACCGCCTACCCGGGCGAATCCCACCTGCCCGAGTGGGCGCCGGTCGGCTTCCCTGCCTGGCTCGCCTGGCAACACGGGATCAACGCGCTCCTCATCGTGTTCGTGATCAAGTCGGGCTGGGCCGTGCGCACGAACCAGCGACCGACGATGTTCTGGACCAGGAACAACGCCGGACCGATCCGTACCAAGAACCCGCCGAAGAAGCTCAGCATCGATCTGTGGCTGCACATCGTCGCCGACGCCCTCTGGGCCGTCAACGGTGTCGTGTTCTTCGTCCTGCTGTTCGCCACGGGGCAGTGGGCCAGGATCGTGCCGACCTCTTGGGACGTGTTCCCGAACGCGCTCTCGGCGGCGATCCAGTACGCCTCCCTGAACTGGCCGGCCGAGGACGGCTGGGTGAACTACAACGCGCTGCAACTGCTGAGTTACTTCGCGATCGTCTTCCTCGTCGCCCCGCTGTCGCTGCTCACCGGGCTGCGGATGTCACCGTCGTGGCCGAGGAACGCGACCCGGCTCAACAGGATGTTCCCCATCGAGGCCGCGCGTGCGCTGCACTTCCCGTTGATGATCGCGTTCGTCGCATTCATCGTGGCGCACCTGGCTCTCGTGCTCGCGACCGGCGCTCAGCGCAACCTCAACCACATGTACGCGGCGACCGACGAGGCGAACTGGACCGGATTCTGGATCTTCCTCGGCTCCCTCGTCCTCATGGCGGGGGCTTGGATCGCGCTTCGCCCGATGTCTCTCCGCGCGATCGCCTCCACAATGGGAGATGTCACGCGGTCTTGAATCCAAGCACTGCTCGAACACGCACGGATCCGACAAGAGGCCGTCTGCGCCGTGCCACTCGGCTCGCAGCTCTTTTCGGTCGCCGCGATGTCGCGGTCGTGCCGGGCGCCGGGGGTCGCACGGTCACCGCCCCGTGACCAGCCGCTTCATCGCAGTTATGCAAATGTGACTTGCGTCTACCGTGCGATGGCGTTAGGTTGAGCCAAAGCGCTTTGCCAAAGCGCTTTGCAAGACGGAAAGGCCCGGAACACATGGTCTCTATCGCAGACGTCGCCAGGCTCGCCGGTGTGAGCCCCACGACCGTCTCCCACGCCCTCAGCGGGAAACGGCGGGTCAGCGCCGACGTCCGAGCGCGCGTCCTCGCGGCCGTCAAGGAACTGGGCTACGCCCCGGGTCGCTCCGCACAGAGCCTCGCCAGCGGACGGACGCGCATCCTCGGCCTGGTCGTGCCGGACATCGGCAACGGCTATTTCGCGGAGCTCGCGCAGGGCGTCGAGCAGTCGGCCACCCTCGGAGGCTACAACGTGCTGCTCTGCACCACCGGCTTCGATCACGAACGTGAGAAGCACGCCTTGGAGATGATCCGCTCCAGGGCCGTCGACGGCGTCGTGTACGCCGCGGGCGCCCCGCCGAGCAACTCCGAGCTCGCCCGCCTGCTCGGCAACCTCCCGCTGGTCCTGGTCGACGAGGAGGTGCCCGGCGCCGAGGCGACGGCGTTCGTCTCGGACAACTACGACGGCGGCAGACTCGTCGCCGAGCACCTCCTCGGCCTCGGGCACCGCGACGTGCTCGTCCTCGAGGCCAACGCGGACCTGGTGAGCAGCCGCGAGCGCGTCCGCGGCTTCACCGAGGTCTGGGCCGCCGCCGGGGCCCCCGCCCCGCACATCGTCAGCGGCGGCTTCACCCACGACGGCGGCCGGGCGGCCGTCGAGCCGTTCGGCGGCGCGTTCGCCGCCGGCGAGTTCACCGGCCTCTTCGCCGCCAACGACCTGATGGCCCTCGGCGCGATCGACCACCTGACTTCCGTCGGCGTCGAGATTCCCCGCGACGTCTCCGTCGCCGGATTCGACGACATCGTCCCGACCCGATATGCCCGCCCGCGGCTGACGACGGTCCGACAGGACGTCGCCGCCCTCGGCGGGGAGGCGGTCGCCGCTCTGGTCGCCGCCCTGGACCAGAACGGCGAGCTCGACGGGGGTCGGCACGTGTACCCCGTCGAGCTCATCGTCCGCGACTCGACATCCGCTCCGAGCATCGCGCCCGTCCCCGAGGAGGTCCGCTGATGGCGCAGATAACCATCGACTCGGTCTCGAAAGTGTTCGCGACGGCCCGCAAGCGCACCGTCGCGCTCAACGAGACCTCGCTGACCATCGACCACTGCGAGACCGTCTGCGTGGTCGGGCCCAGCGGCTGCGGCAAGACCACCATGCTCAACCTCATCGCCGGGTTCATCCGGCCGACC
The DNA here is from genome assembly GCF_000427885.1 of Glycomyces tenuis DSM 44171. Lineage (GTDB taxonomy): Bacteria > Actinomycetota > Actinomycetes > Mycobacteriales > Micromonosporaceae > Glycomyces > Glycomyces tenuis. Next base: position 179,016 of record NZ_KE386600.1, on the reverse strand, counting down.
GCCGGCTCCATCAGCCTCGACGGCAGGGAGGTCGAGGGCCCCGCCGCCGACCGGGCGGTGGTCTTCCAGGCCGACGCGGTGTTCCCGTGGCTCACGGTCGCCGGCAACATCGCCTTCGGCCCCCGCATGCAGGGCATGCCGCGCGCCCGGCGCGCCGAGCGGATCGAGCGGTTCCTCGACCTGGTCGGCCTGTCCGACTTCGCGAAGGCGTACCCGAAGGAGCTGTCCGGCGGCATGCGCAAGCGGGTGGACCTCGCCCGCGCCTATGCCAGCGGACCCGACGTGCTGCTGCTCGACGAGCCGTTCGGCGCGCTCGACCTGTTCACGAAGGAGACCATGTGGACATCGCTCAGGAGGGTCGCCGACGCCGAGCCCAAGACGATCGTGTTCGTCACCCACGACATCGAGGAGGCGCTCTTCCTGGGCGACCGCGTCATCGTGATGACGCCCCGCCCCGCCAGAGTGCACAGCGTCGTCGACGTGCCGTTCGGCCCCGACCGGAACCTCGACCTGCGCGCCGACCCCGACTTCCAGGCGCTGCGGATCGACATCGCCCACTCGCTCAGGGAGGTCCACGATGACACGGCTTGACGAGACCGCCGCGGCCGTCCCCGGCGCCCCGCCGGCGGCCGCGGCCCCGAAACGCAACCTCGGCCCGCTGATCAGCATCGGCGTCGTCACGGCGCTGCTCGTCCTGTGGTGGACCGTCACCACCGGCACCGAGACGGTCAAGCAGCTCTACCTGCCCTCGCCCGAGGCGCTGTGGACGGCGATCACCACGCTCAACACGCAGCTGCTCGCCGACGCGGGCGCGACGCTCGGCCGCGTCCTGGCCTCCTGGATCGGCGGCTCCGCCCTCGGCGTGGTCATCGGCCTGGCCATGGCCCGCGCCCGGTGGCTCATGTACGCGCTCAACCCGATCATCGAGGCGGTGCGCCCCGTGCCGCCGGTGGCGCTCATCCCGTTCGTGATCCTCTGGTTCGGGATCGGCGACAGCGGCAAGCTGTTCCTGGGCGCGCTCGCCTGCTTCATGGTCATGGTCGTCAACACGACGGTCGCGGTGGGCAACGTCCCGCCCGTCTACCTCCAGGCGGCCCGCTCGCTCGGCGCGGACAGCGGCGGGGTCTACCGCTCGGTGGTCCTGCCGGCGATCGTCCCGGAGATCCTGTCGGGCTTCAGGATCGGCAGCGCCCTGGCCTTCGCGGTCGTCGTCGCGGCCGAGTTCCTCGGGGCCGACGCGGGCATCGGCCGCCTGATCATGCAGGCCAGCCGGACCCTGAACACGGCGGTCGTGCTCCTCGGCACGATCTGCATCGCGCTCATGGCAGTCGTGCTCGACCAGGCCATCTCCCGCATCAGCGCCCACGTCACCCGTTGGGCCGCACAGCGCTGACCGACGCACTCCAGCGACACGCACGCCAATCGCCTCGCCCAGGAGACGGCACCCACAGAAAGGAACGCACGATGAAGACCGCGAAACGCTACTCGGCCGTCACGGCGGTCGCCGTCCTGGCGCTCGCCGGCTGCAACGGCGGCGGCGACACCTTGGAAGAGGGGGCCGACGGCCTCACGAAGATCACCATCGGCATCTCCCCGTTCCAGGACACCTACCTGCCGATCATCGGCGAGGAGCGGGGCTGGTTCGAGGAGGCCGGGCTCGACGTCGAGCTCAAGTCGCTGGCCTGGAACGGCATCACCCCGGCCCTCATCTCCGGGGACGTCGACATGGCCGTCAACAACACCACCGGAGTGGTGTCGATCGCGAACTCCGACCCCGACATCGTCTACGCCTACGGGTGGAACCCGTTCACCGAGGGCTCGTCCCTGATGCTCCGCGACGACGGATCGCTCCAGACGATCGACGAGCTCGAAGCGGAGCTCGGCGACCGCGAGCAGGCGCGGACCGCGATGATCGAGAGCCTCGAGGGCAAGACGATCGTGACGACCCTCTCGACCGACATGGGCAAGCAGATCAACGACGCGCTCGCCTCGGTCGGCATGGACGAGAGCGACGTCGACTTCGTCGACATGGACCCCGACCAGGGCCTGGCGGCCTTCCTCAGCGGGACCGGCGACGCCTACCTCGGCGGCGTCCCGCAGCGCTCGAAGGCCCTCGACGAGGGCATGGTCATCGGGCTCTCGGGCCCCGAGCTCGCGCCGCCGCCCATCAACGGCGTCATCACCAAGCGCGGCTATGTCGAGAACAACGAGGAGGAGATCCTCGCCTTCCTCAACGTCATGCACCGCATCGTCCGTTACTGCGACGCCGAGACCGACGCGTGCGGCACCACCGTCACCGACCGGCTCAACGAGGAGACGGCCGCCGGGCTCACCCTCGAGGGCTTCAAGGAGTACTGGCAGAACATCGAGCTGTACGCGGGCAACGCCGCGGACGCCGAGTCGATGATCCTCGACGAGGACGGCGTCGCCTACTGGAAGGACACCTGGGACAGCGACAACAGCTACCTCGTCGACACCGGGGCGATCCCCGCGCCGGTCGACGCCGCGGACCACTTCCTCATGCGGGAGGTCTGGGACGCCTATGTCGAGGAGTACGGCGCCGACGAGACCGGCTATTAGAAAGGCAGGGACGACGATGAGCGTCAAGATCCACCACATCGTGACAGGGGAGCTGGAGAGTTCGCTCCCGGTCTCGCTCCTCAACTCCGGGGCGCACCCGGACCTGGCCGAGGAGGACCGGCTGCCCTACGGCTTCCGGAACGACATCGTCCGGCGCGACGGGTCCGTCCATGAAGGAGTGATGGTCCCCGTGCCGGTCTGGCTCCTCGAAGGCACCGAGCAGACGATCCTGGTCGACACCGGCCTGGGCGACATCGACGAGGTGTCGCGGATGCAGAGCCGCTACGGCGTCGACTTCGTCGCCTCGCGCTCGGCGGAGCAGGACCTCGTGGCGGGCCTGGCCCGCCACGGCGTCGAACCCGGCGACGTCGACGTGGTCGTGCTGACGCACCTGCACTTCGACCACGTCGGCAACAACGAGCTCTTCCCCAACGCCACGTTCGTCGTGCAGCGGGACGAGCTGCCCCAGGCCACCGAGCCGCCGGGCTTCTGCATGTTCTATTACCCCGAGTACGCCTACAAGGTCGAGGCCGTCCGCGACCGGCTGCGGGTGATCGACGGCGACGTGCAGATGGACCCGGCCGTGCGACTGGTGAAGATCGGCGGCCACACACCCGGCTGCATGGTCGTCATGGTCGAGACCGAACTCGGCACGGTATGCCTGACCAGCGACGTCATGTACAACTACAAGAACCTCGAACTGAACTGGCCCATGGGGTCGTTCTGGGACCTGCCCGACCTCATGGCCGGCTACGAGCGGCTGCGCCGGGAGGCCGACCTCATCGTCCCCGAACACGACTGGAAGTTCCTCGAGCTCTTCCCCTCCGGAACCATCGGATGAAAGGCGGCCAGAACATGAAGAAGGCATTGCTGCTCGGCGAGTCGTGGACGACGCACATGATCCACCAGAAGGGATTCGACAGCTTCACCACGACCGAGTACGTCGAGGGCGGACGCGAATACGCCGAGGCCCTGCGCGGCGACGGCTGGGAGGTCGTCCACCTGCCCGCGCACACCATCGAGACGGCGTTCCCCACCGACCTCGACACGCTCCGGTCCTACGATCTCGTGGTCATCAGCGACGTCGGCGCGAACACCTTCCTGCTGTCCCGGGCGGTGTTCAACACCAGCGTCAGCGAACCGAACCGGCTCGCGCTCATCCGCGAGTACGTCCTCGGCGGCGGCGGGCTGCTCATGGTCGGCGGCTACCTCTCGTTCTCGGGCGTCGACGCCAAGGCCGGGTACGCCAACAGCCCGATCGGCGATCTGCTGCCCGTCGAGGTCCTCGAAGTAGACGACCGCGCCGAGCACCCCGAGGGCGCGACCGTCAAGGTGCTCAGGCCCGAGCATCCGGCGATCGGCGCGGCCGGCGAGCTGTGGCCCTCGCTGCTGGGCTTCAACCGGACGAAACCGAAGGACGGCGCCGACGTGCTCGCCGAAGTCAACGGCCACCCGCTGGTGGCGGTCGCCGCGGCCGGCCGCGGACGGACCGGGGTGTTCACCTCGGACATGTCGCCGCACTGGGCTCCTCCGCCGTTTATGGAGTGGACGGGTTACGCGCCCTTGTGGCGCGCGCTGTCGACCTGGGTCGCCGGCGATTGAGAGGAGGCGCGCGGGGCGGGCGCCGTGCCCGCCCCGCCCCGCGTCGACCGCCCCGAACGAGTGAGGAGACACCCCATGCCCGCCAGCACCCCGCCCCCACCGGCGGTCGCGGTCGTCGGCTCGGTCAACATCGACCTGGTCGTCACCGTGGACCGGCACGCCCTGCCCGGCGAGACGATCCTCGCCTCCGCCTACGCCGAGACCGTCGGCGGCAAGGGATACAACCAGGCGGTGGCCGCCGCCAAGCACGTCCAGGCGCACCTGCTCGGCTGCGTCGGCGACGACGCGTTCGGCACCCGGGCGGTCGAAGACGCGAGACGCCGAGGCGTCAAGGTCGACGAGGTGACGCGGTCCGACGTCCCGACCGGCCGCGCACTCATCGAGGTGAACCACGGCGGCGAGAACAGCATCGTCGTCGCCCCGCTCGCCAACCACGCGGTGACGCCAGAGCACGTCACCGCCGCCATGGACCGCATACGACCGGCCGCCGTGCTCGCGCAACTGGAGATCCCCTTCGACGCCGTCGCCGCCGCGGCCCGCTGGTGCGAGGCGAACGGCGCCAGGTTCATGCTCAATCCGAGCCCCGTGGCCGAGCTGCCAAGTGGGATCATCGACCTGGCCGACCCGCTCATCGTCAACGAGACTGAGGCCGCGTACCTGCTCGGGGAGCCGCCGAGTGCCGATCGCGTCGATGCCGCCGACCATGCGGCGGCTGCGAAGCTGCGCCGGATCGCCCGCTCGGTCGTCATCACCGTCGGGGCACGTGGCGCGACGTTCGCGGCCGACGCCGAGCACGGGCATATCGAGGCGATACCGCTCCAGGCCGTGGACACGACTGGTGCGGGAGACGAATTCGCCGGCACGCTGCTGGCGTCCCTAGCCTCAGGCGACTCCTTCACCCGGGCCGTCGATCGAGCGAACACCGCCGCCGCGACGCTCGTGGTCACGCCCCGGTCCGAACGCTAGTCGCCCCGCCCACGCGGGGCAGCTCTATGTCCCGAGCGTGAACGGTGCCGCGTCGTGGGTCTCCCCGCCCGAGCGGCAGTCAGGGAATCGCTTAATTTCACATCACCTGAGCCGCTCTGTCCAGGTCTGAAGCTATTCCGAGACACCGATGTGCCTCGGCCCCATGCCGTATACCTGCTCCGCGAGGCCGCTCAGATCACGAGCGTGCTATTCACGGGAAACGGGAAACCAGGCTGGTTCGAGGTGGATCCACGACTACCCTGAACGTTTTAGCAGGTTGGGCACCTGCACCGGCTGGTCTTCCAAACCAATGACGCGAGTTCGATTCTCGTCGCTCGCTCAAGCCCGTGACATGCAAAAACGCCCCCAGTCCCGATCACAGGATCGAACCGGGAGCGTTTTATTCACCCGACACCTGTGCGACTGAGTGCCCCTGGTTGCCAGATTCCGTGGACACACCCGGGTGGAGAACCGACCCTTGTCTATGTGGACAGAAATCGACTCCGGCGGGTACTTCCGGATAGGCATACGAACTATGTCCCTTTCTGGCTTCATTGGAAACCAAAATGAAACCTCTCCGGAAAAACGGGGGAGCACAGTTCTTGCTCTTGGCCGCCACGGTGTGGTCACGGGTGGGCACCAGGGTGCCGTCTACAATCAGAACCGTCTCCGGCGCGTAGCGCTTCCTGGGACGCAGCGCCAACTTCGGGGCGAGGTCGTCGATGATCCGGTCGGCCGCCGACTTCGAGGTCCCGAACAGCGCCGCGATCTGCCGCATGGTCAGCTTGGTGCGCCAGTAGGCCGCCACCAGCAGCACCCGGTCCTCGAACCCCAGCTTCCACGGGCGGCCCTTCAGCGCAGGGTCGGCGCCTTCACGCGCAACTGCCGCACCAGCTTGGCGAACAGGCGCGGGCTCAGCCCGCTGAACAGCTCCACCATGGCCTCGTCCGCCGCGCTGATCACACCGCTCACGCAGGCATGATCCCATGTGCCCAACCAGTCATGAAACCAGCTCACCGTGCTTGCCGCGGCACGCTGCCGCGGCGGTCGAATCCGATTCGTCCCTATCAGAAAGGCAGATCCTTGCAACGCTTCATCCTCACCGGCGCTCCCGGCGCGGGCAAGACGGCCCTCCTGCGATCCTTGGAGGCCGACGGCTACACCGTGGTCGAGGAAGCCGCGACCGACGTCATCACCCTCGACCAGGCCCGAGGCGTCGCCAAGCCGTGGACCGAGCCGTCGTTTCCCGACCGGATCTGCCAGCTGCAGCGCGCTCGCCAGACCACAGCCTCGGCCCGGCCCGACACCGTGCAGTTCTACGACCGCTCACCGATCTGCACCCTCGCCCTCGCTCGGCACCTCGGGCACCAGGTCCCGCCTGCCCTGAAGCGTGAACTCGACCGGATCGAGGCCGAACAGGTCTACCAACGGCGGGTCTTCTTCGTTGAGCTGCTGGGGTTCATCACCCCCAGCGCGGCCCGCCGGATCGACCTCGAGGAAGCGATCGAGTTCGAGGCGCTCCACCGCAAGACCTATCGCGAGCTGGGCTACGACTGCGTGCCGATCCCGCCAGGAACTCTGCCCGAACGCACCGAAACCATCAAGCATCTGATCGGAGGATCGGGCGCCAGCACCCACTTACGGGACGCCCCTTAGTGGAGATTCTTGCGTCGCAACAAGAATCATCAAGCAAGGGCTTCACTCGTGTACACGCGGGGCACTCTGACCAGTGCCGCAGGCTAAAAGACAAGCTCTCGTAGCGGGCAGGGTAGGGCACCCGCCGACCATCCTGACCGACGGCGGCTACGACGGATTAACGGCGCCGTGTACACGCTCATCCCCAGCTACCTCGGTGCTGATCGCGTCCGCGCCCAGGGGCGTGTCCTTCGTGGGGGACGGCTTCGACCCCGGTCTACCGCAGGTCGGGGGCGATCTTGCGTTCGGGGCCGGTGCCCTTCCATGAGGCCCGGTAGGCGGAGGGCGTGAGGCCGAAGGCGCGGGTGAAGGTGCGGCTGAAGTGGGCCTGATCGTAGAAGCCGGTCGCATGCGCGATGTCGGACAGCCGCGCGCCGTCGCGGATCAGTCGGCGGGCGTGGTCGAGGCGCATGCGAAGGTGCAGGGTGTGCGGCGCCAGGCCGAAGCGTGCGGTGCAGGCCCGCACCAGCCGGAACTTGTTCACCTTCGCGACGTCGGCCAGCTCGTCGAGTGTGACGTTGTCTGCCATGCGGCCGCTCAGGTGGTCCTGCGCGCGGCGCAGCGCCGCGTCGTCGACGGGGTCGAAGGACGGCGCCTCCGCCGGGGCGGCGAACGGCGTCAACGCGGCCACCAGCTCGTAGAGACCCGCTCTCTGCTCCGCATGCGACACGGGCGATTCGAACAAGTCGAAGACCGAGCGGAACAGGCGAGCGATGCCGCCGTCGTCGATGACGGGAGGCTCGAATCTGAGGTCATCGGGATCGGCGACGGCGTCGACGAGGGTCGGCGGCACGCAGATGATGCGCCATTCGCTCGCCGCACCGCCCTCGAGGTCCGGCCGGCCGGAATGCGCCTCGCCCGCGTGCAGCGCGATGAGCTGTTCAGTGCCCGCGCTGTAGCGCCGGCCGCGACGCTCGATCTCGTATCCGCCACTGCACCAGACGAGCTTGAGTTCACTGTGGAGGTTGTCTCGGTAGGCCTGCGGCGGGCTCGCCATGAGCACCAGGTCGGGCATGCCCGTCGGCGTCCACGGCTCACCGTTCACCTTGTCTCGCACACTGTCTCCTCTTGCGGCCGAAAAGGTTTGTCAAGAACGTACAAGCCCGGCCGGCGCCGCCGCGCATATCGTACTGATGACTTCCGACCGCTTGGAAAGGAACACTACTGGTGCGCTATCGACTGCTGGGGAGCACCGGGCTGCGGATCAGTCCGCTCGCCTTGGGAACGATGACGTTCGGTCAAAAGGAATGGGGCACGGACGAGGACACCGCCCGTGCGATATTCCGCGCCTACTTCGAATGGGGAGGGAATTTCGTCGACACCGCCGATGGCTACGGCGGCGGCCGCAGTGAGGAACTCGTGGGGGCGTTCGTCAAGGAGACCGGCTCGCGCGACCATGTCGTGCTCGCCACCAAGTACTCGGGGGCGACCAGGCCCGGCGAGCCCAACGCCGCGGGCAACGGGCGCAAGAACCTGCTGCGCTCCCTGGACGCCTCGCTGCGGCGGCTCCAGACCGACCACGTCGACCTGTACTGGATGCACTTCTGGGACACCCTGACCCCGGTCGAGGAGGTGATGTCGACCCTCGACGCGCTGGTGCGGAGCGGCAAGGTCCTCGCCGTCGGCCTCTCGGACGTCCCCGCGTGGTACTTCGCCAAGGCGCAGATGCTCGCCGACCGGCACGGCTGGGAGCCCGTCGCCGCCCTCCAGCTCGAATACTCGCTGGTCGAACGGCACATCGAGCGCGAGCACCTCCCGGCCGCCGCCGAGTTCGGGACCGAGCTGGTCCCGTGGTCGCCGCTCGCCAGCGGCTTCCTGACCGGGAAGTACACCCGCGGTGAGGGCACCGCGGCGACCGGCGACGGACGGCTCGGGGCGATCGCCGACGCGCCGTTCATGCGGCGCCGCACCGAACGGGACTGGGCCGTGCTCGACACCTTGACCGCGGTCGCCGGCGAGATCGGCGGCACGCCGGCGCAGGTCGCGATCAACTGGACGGCGAACCGCCCCGGGGTGGCCTCGCCCCTGATCGGCGCGCGCGACGTCCACCAGCTCGAGGCGAACCTCGCCGCGCTCGACCTCGCCCTCACCGAGGAGCAGGCGGCCCGCTTGGAGGAGGCGGGACGGCCCGAGCTCTACCAGCCGTACATCCTGTTCGACCCCGACGTCATCGGTCGGCTCTCCACGCCCGGCTTCCGCCTGCACCCCATCACCTGAACGAACGGAGCACCCTCTCATGAACGCGTCCACCGACGACACCGGCCACCGCAACGGCCGCCGCCGCCTGCTCGTCGCGGGAGGCGCCGCGACGGCGGGGCTCCTGCTCGACGCCGCCACTGCAGGCACCGCCGCGGCCGAGCAATCCGAGGAGGACACCGTGCTCGGCATCGAGGGCGGCGTCACGCTCCACCGGATGAGCATGCGCACACCGGACGGCGTCCGGCTGGCAGGGCACCTTCGAGTGCCGGAGCGGGCCGCCGGCCCTTCGCCGGCGATCGTGGTCAGCAATGCGATGACTTCGGTCAAAGAGCAGTCGGTGAACGCCGGCTACGCGCAGCGGCTGGCCGAGGCCGGATTCGTGACCCTCGCGTTCGACCAGCGCGGCTTCGGCGAGAGCGGCGGCGGGCCGCGGCAGCACGAGGACAACGAGGATCGGCTGGCCGACCTCCACGTCGCGGTCAGCCACCTGGCCGGACTGCCCGCGGTCGACGCCGACCGCATCGGGGCGATGGGCGTGTCGATCGGCGGCGGCCTGGCGATGAACCTGACCGCCGCCGACCCCAGGGTCCGCGCGTTCGTGGCCGTCGCCGCCGGGCTGCTCAACCCGGCCCGCGCCCGGGAGCTGATGCCGGCCTACGACGACATGCTGGCCGAACAGACGGCGATGCTCCAGCGCCACCACCGGAGCGGAGAGCTCGACCGGATCCCGGTGGTGCGGACCGAGGGACACGAGGGACCGGTGCTGTTCGACAACCCGATCGCCGAGGAGTACTACGGCGATCCCGAACGCGGTGGCATCGCACGCTGGAAGAACCAGGCCACCGCCATGTCCCTGCGGACCCTGCTGGTGCACGACACGCGGACCTCGGCCGACACGGTCGGGCCGCGCGCCGGGATGCTCATCGTCGGCGGCGAGGACGTCTCCACCCTCCCCGAGGACCACCAGGCGGTGTACGAGCGGCTCACCGGCCCGAAACGAATCGAGATCCTGCCGGGCGTGACCCACAACGAGCTCTACGACCGGGACGCGGCCCACGATGCGACCGCCCTCGCCGCCGAATGGTTCACCACCCACCTCGCATGAACCGGCGCCGGCACACCGCGGCAACCGCCCGCTCAACAGCAGGGGACGGCTCAACGCGATACAGCCGCGGCGCTGGCACGACAGCTGTATCGCGTTGTGCTGGTTCTATTCTCGCCGGCAGTCGTATTGCCCTGCGGGGGTCCGGCGATGGTCGGCGTCGCGTTTATTCTCGCCGGGTGGAAAGTGTCGCTTCACTGTCCATCGGGTCCGGGTGAGGTGGTCGCCGCCTGTAGCTCTCGGACGCGTGAGAACTGCGCGGCGAGCAGGAAGAGCGCGAAGACCACCAGGTTGAGGATCCACCGCGGGTCCTCGATCTGAAGGTCGGTGGCGATCTGCCGGCGCTCGGTTTCGGTCAGCGGCGTGGTCGACTGCTCCATGGCGGCGAAGTCCAGTCGATCGGCGGCGAACACCAGCTGCGTCCAGACGCGGTGGATGAGGAACAGCGCCGAGGCGGCGACGATGAGGGCCCGCCGCCTGCCCTCTCGCCACCCCAATATCAGCAGCGCGGGCACCGCGAAGAGTTCTATCGGCGTGTTCGAGGCGATCGCGATGGGGATGCTGGGCAGGAACATCAGCACCAGCGTCTCGCCGGTCAGCGACGAGCTGTCCAGGGCGGTGCCCAGCAGCAGGAGCCCGACCCCGCCTCCGAAGGCGAGCGCGGCCATCGCGACCGCTCCGAGGACGACGAGCACGTCCTCGCACCACGCGCTCGCTCTCGCCTTGCCCGCGATCCAGGCCGCGGCCAGGCCGATCGCGACGCCCCATCCCAGGCCGATGAGCATCGCCACCGGCACCGGCACGAACGCGGACATCGACAGCGTCTGGACGACGACGGTGAACGACATGGACAGGAGGACCGGCACGAGCCGTGCACTCCGGGCGGGCACCGGCGGAGGACTGACGCTCGTCATTGCTGGGGTGTTCATCGTGGCTACCGGCTCCTTGCGTTGGGACCCGGACCGGGGCCCGTCGACAGGGGCGGCCGGTCTGGCGCGATCGGGGTGTGGGAGCCGAAACGTAGCCGGGAATCGACCGCCACGACCTCTGCCGGACGGCCATAACCGGGGGTTACAGCGGGTTTATTTCCGATCGAGCGCGTCGAGCAGGCCAGCCTGACGGGCGTGCGCGACCGCCTGCAGCCGGCTGGTGGCCTGGAGCTTGCGGAAGATGTGGTTCAGGTGCGCCTTGACCGTGCCGGGCGCCACGTAGAGCGCTACGGCGATCTCGCGGTTGGACCGCCCGGCCGCCAGCTGCTCCAACACCTCGATCTCCCGCGGGCTGAGCGGCTCGATCACCGATCGGGTCGGGGCACCGGACGACTCAGCCACCGGATCGGTGTCGGAGGCGACCGAGGCATGGTGCGGCGGCACGGAGGAAGCGGCGGCGCCGTGTTCGACCGAGGAGGGAGCCTCGCCGCCCCGACCGGAAGCGATGAGGGCGCCGCGAACCGCGGCCATCGCGATCACGGGCATGAGCAGTCCGAATATCAGTATCAGCCACCAATACGCGACTCCGCGCTCGACCAAGGCGAACGCCAGCCCGGCTATCGGCATGGCCCACAGGAAGCAGACGAGGAGGACCGCGGCGACGAACATGCCGCGGCGCAGCAGCGGCGATCGCTTCCACCCGGCCGCCCCATCGCCGGCATGCCGACGCCCGGAACGGCCAGCGGTCTCGGTCATCGCTTCCCCCGGTTTCACATCAGCCGCCAGGCACCGGCTGCTACGCGCCGGTCCTGAACCGGCGCGCACACCGGAACAACACTCGGCAGCGGCAGCCCCAGTCTAGTCAGCGTCTCCCACGCCGGGACACCGCGACTGCACACCGTCCTCGACCATCGGAAGCCTTTCCCCAGCAGGCCGGGTCATGGACAACGACGCCGGGACAACTGTCCTCTCCAATACGCGAACGGCAGCAAGCTGATGCGAAAGTCTCGTTCGGGTGAGTTAGCATGGCGCGGTGACATACAGCTTCTTCCGTCTCGGTTAGCGCTCCGCTAGCCGTCCAGAGGGAATCCCCGTGGCTAGCGATGTGGTGCGGCTGCCCGCCGCTCCAGGTCGCTCACCCGGAGCTTTGTCATGTCATCAAACCGTCGCTCGACGGTGGGCTCATCCACGCCCGAAACACCGGAACCCCGGCATCTCTTCGCCAGCACCGTCCACGGACTCGAGCACCTCGCCGCCGCAGAACTCACCGAGCTCGGGTGCCGAGTCGTCTCGATCCGGAAGCGTCAGGTGCTGCTCACGGCTCCGGAGCCATGCCTGGCCGAGCGTCCTCGGACGGTCGATGACCTGCTCATGCAGATCGCACGAACCGCGGACCCCGGTCCTGCCAAAGCGGATCTGCAGCGCCTGCGCCACCTGCTCGACGCCGCTGACCTGAAGCCGATCGAGTCCGACTTCGATCGCGGCGACCCGGTCCTGGCCGTCTCGGCATCGATGATCGGTCGGCGAACCTACAACCGCCATGAGCTCGAGGACGTGATCGGCTCGTTCCTCTCCGAGCGTCTCCGAGCCCGGTTCGTCTCCCGCAGCGGCGGCAACCGACCTCCGGCCGGTGCCGCCGAGTGGCGCGCGGTGCTCTCACCCGAGGGCCTCCTGCTCGGCTACCGAGGCCGCCGCCCGCCCCTCCACCGCCGAGCCTGGAAGACCGCATCGATTCGGGGCACCCTGCACCCGCCGGTGGCCGCGGCCATGGCCCGGCTCGCCGGGATCGACACGGGGATGACCGTCCTTGATCCCTGCTGCGGCGCCGGGACGATCCTCATCGAAGCGAAAAAGCTCACTCCCCGCGCCGACTTCATCGGTTCTGACCTCGACTCGGATGCGCTCGCCGCGTCTGCGCGCAACGCGCGACGCCTCACCGACATCGCATTCGCGAAATCCGATGCCGCCCGACTGCCGATGCCCGCCGGCGGCATCGACCGGATCGTGACCAATCCGGCCTGGGGGCGCCAGGTCGCCACGGTGCAGCGCTTCCCCGCGCTCCTGGCGGCGTGGCGGCGGGTCATCGCCGACGATGGACGGCTCGTGTGCCTGGTACCGCCGGAATTGTTGTGCCACTTCGAGACCGAGCGATCAGCTTGGAACCTCGTCGAGCGCCGTCCGCTCAGTCTGTCCGGACAGCACCCGGTCATCGTCATCGCCGAGCCGAAGCGCAGCCGGAAGCGCCGATGAACGTGGCCTCAAGTCAGGGAATCAAAGGGCGGTCGCTGCCGAAGGCCGACCGCGCACTACAGACCGTGGTCAAGCTCCAGATGTTCCGCCGTCACTCGGAAGCGGCTTTTGCATAGACTTCTTGGTCGACATGCCGCTGGGCGAGGGTGACCGCCTGACCGTGGTCGACCGCCGAGAGCAGGTGCACCCGCGTTCCCCTGGTGGTCTTCGATCCGCGCAGGTCAGGGAGATCATCCAGGGCAAGCGGTCCCAGCTGTTCGAACAGATCGGCGATGACAGGCGATATCGGCGCAGGCGCGATTCTCCTTGTCGATCGACGTGTTTCGGGATCGCGGCGTCATGGGCTGTTATTCGATTGCGGATCCAGACGGAAGCGCGGCGAGGAGCGCCTGCGTCGTTTCGGCGAGTCGTTCGGCACCAGCCGGATCGAGTGTCTTCAGCGTGAGCGGCAGCGAGGTGTCGCGGTCGATCGCGGTGAGCGGGGTCGAGGGCGGGTTGTCGATGAACCCGTGGACGGGTGCGATGGATTGCTCGACCGTGCGCGCGGCGAACGTGGCAGCGACGCGGATGAAGAGGCGCGCCGCGGCGGGCAAGGGACCGAGGTCGCCGCTCTTGGTGAACCCGGGGTGGTACAGGACGTATCGGACGGGGTTCTTCGGCTGGGCGGCGTAGGCGACGCCAAGGAGGTCATTGGCGCGGCCGGCCTGGAGCTGGGCGGTGATCGTGCTGTACTTGCGCTCGAGCTGGAGGTCATCCCAGTGGACGCTGCCTTTGTCCATGCCGACACCGGCGACGTTGACGATCACGCCGGCCGCGCTTCGGCGCAGCAGTGGAGCGAGTTCATGGCTGAGCAGGTAGCGGCTGAGGTAGTACAGGGCGAAGGTCCGTTCGAGCCCTTCGGGGGTCAGCGTGCGCTTCGGCGACTGCCGGTTCGCGAAGAGGCACAACGCATCGACGACCTGGTGGCGGGCGGCGATATCGCGAATCGCCCGCCGGGTGGCTTCGACGCCGGACAGGTCGACCTGGATGAAGTCGACACGGTCGGCGGCGCCGATCCGGTCGGCATCGGCGATGAGTTGGCGCCCTTTGGCGGGATTGCTGCCGAGCGCGATGACGTGGTCGCCGCGTTCGGCGCGCGCGAGGCCCAGAGCGCGTCCCATCCCATCGGTCCCCCCGCTGATGACGATGACGCGGGGGCTGTGCGGGTTCGGTTGCGGAGCAGTCATGTATCGATTCCTCAGGTAGTTACTTCCAGTAAGCACTACCATCATCAGTAACCAGCCGCGGTCGCACAAGGAGGCAGTTTGATGTCCGGTACGCACACGGATGTGCCCTCAATGGTCAGCGCCTCCCTGCCCGATCCGGTGCCGGTCGAGGAATACGAGCAGTGTCCGGTCACCGACGTACTCCGGCGGGTCGGCGACAAGTGGTCGATCCTGGTGGTCGTACTGCTCGGGAAACGCCCGTACCGGTTCAACGAGCTCCACCGCGGGATCGAGACCATCAGCCAACGCATGCTGACCCGCACGCTCCGCGGACTGGAGCACGACGGACTGGTCCATCGCGAGGTCTTCCCCACCAACCCGCCCAGCGTCGAGTACCGCCTCACCCCACTCGGGCGGACCCTGCTCGTACCGCTCTCGGCCCTCGCCGATTGGGCTGTGGAACACGGGCCCGACATCGCGGCCGCGCGATCAGCGCATGCCCCGCACACGGGCATGACATCGCAGGGTTAAAAGCCGTCCCGCAATCGTTGCCGGGTGGCCCGTTGCGATACTGCCCCGGGGGCTGGCAGGCTCGCGTGATGGATCAGCGACGGGGGAACCGGTCGGACGGTTCTGGGACGGTGGAGCACGCGGAGGTGACGCTGTCCCTGGTGGTTCGCGACTTGTCCATGGACGACCTGAACGATTGCGGGTGGGCGGGCGGTCCCTCGCATCTGGCAGCGGTGGCCGGCGAACTGGAGCGAGCCGAGGCCGGCGAGGTCGACTATCTGGCGATCGGCGCCCCATCGGGAGCCCCGGTCGCGATCGGCGGGGTCGACTTCACTCCGTTCGCCGACGCGGGCTATCTGTGGCAACTGGCCGTCCATCCGATCCTGCGGCGTTGCGGCCTCGGGACCCTGCTGGTCGGCGCACTGGAAGACCGCATCCGCTCTCGTGGGCGCTCCCGAGCCGAGTTGCGCTACGAGGAACACGAGACAGGGAACCGCGCCTTCTACGAACGGCTCGGCTACACCGCTTACGGAACCGTTCCCGACGGCTGGGACCAGCAGCGTCCAGACGGTGAGACCGACTCGCCGGACTTCTCCCAGCGCGCCATCGACTGGTGGAACGCCGGCGGCATCCCCATGATCGGCTACCACATCGGCGCGGACACCTACGCCGGCGACGGCAACTACGACCCGCTGACGTCGATGTACAACGAGATGCGCGGCATCGTCGGCGACACCATGCCGATCGCGCTGCACGAGAACGGGCCCATCCCCGACCCCGACCGGCTGCGATCCACCGGCACCGGCTGGGTGCTCTTCAACACTGGCACGGCGACCACCTGACCGTCAGCAACTCCGTTTCACACCTGCGGCACGTCTACGGCAGCGACTACGTCATCACCCGCGACGAAGTCCCCGACCTCGGATGACACCGACGGCCGGCCACGGCTGACGATGTCGGCCCGCCTGAATCGAGCGGTGGCCGGGAGGATTTCGCTCCCGGCCACCGGCTCTGTCGCGGTTTCGGTGGCACACGAGGTGCGGCGGGGCGCGCGCTTCAAGTGGCGGGCGTCGGGAATTCGCCAGGGGATTCCAGGAGGTCGCGGAGGACCACCATGGCGGCGCCTACGGCAGGGGCGTCGGCGGGATTCTCGGCGAGTCGCACTTGGACGCTGTGAACGTGGCGCATGAAGACCGATTCGTCGAGGTCTTCCTGGAGCGCGTCGAGGTATACGTCCCCGAACTCCGCGAAGGCGGCGCCCGCCAAGACCACCCTTCCCACGTCGAAGAGGTTCACCAGCGTGATCGTGGCGATTGCGAGGTGCTGCTTCGAGGTGTCGATCAGAACCTCGGCTTCCGCATCGCCGGAGGCGGCGGCTCTGCCGATCGCGAGGAAGTCGGTCAATGTGTCCTTGCCCAAGCCGAGACGGGAGATCAGGGATCGGTTCCTCATGGCCTGACCCGTCACACCCGCGGGGCCCGAGATCATGTCGAGGCAGCCCCGGTTGCCGCAGGCGCATCTCGGGCCGCGCGCTTCGACGGAGATGTGTCCCAGTTCGACGCCGTTCGAGGTCGCGCCGCGGTAGGGGTGGCCGTCGATGATCACGCCCGCGCCGATGCCGCCCGACATGAAGACCACCGCGAAGTTCGATGCCGCGTCCGCCTTGGCCTGGACGCCGATGCCCGCGGCGGTCGCGTCGTTCTCCAGTGCCACGGGCAGGCCCGTCGCTTCCTGGAGCCTCGCGGCCAGCGGGAACTCCCGCCAGTCCGGCGACGGCTGGGGGGTCAGCAGGACCCCTTTCCCCCGGTCTTGGGGCCCGTGCGTCGCCAGACCTATGCCCAGGACCTTCTCGCGGGGAATCGATGCGGCGTCGAGCATCGTGTCCACCGCCCCGGCGTACTCGAGGAGGACCTCCTCCGGATGGCGGTCTCCCGCTCCGGGGAGGTCGCGCCGGACCACTGTCGCGCCCGCCAGGTCGATCACCACCCCGACCGCCGTATACCGGTCGAACTGGATGCCGACCTGGTAGCTCGCCTCCGGCACCAGCTCCACGAGTCGACGCGGCATGCCATTGCTCGAACGCGCCTTGCCCACCTCGTGGACGAAGCCCATCGCCATCAGCTTGCGCACCGCGTGCGTCATCGTCGCCTGCGTCATGCCCGTCGCCTCCGCCAGTTCGACGCGGCTGACCGTCCTCCGCTCGCGGATGAGGTCCAGCACCGCGGCAACCGTCGGCATCCGGGTGTCTGCGCCGAACGATCGCAATGCGGCCTCCTCACGGCGCGTTTCACGGGCAAGTGTCGGTGCGGATCACCTTACTGGAACCGGCCTACCTGTCCGAGCGCCGAGGACTCCCGCGTCCTTCGGCCGTCGTCGACGGCCTGGGCGATGGTTCGCGGTCGCTGTTGCATCAGAAGCTTGACACGTTAAATTTAGTGGCTTAATAATAAGAGGACGCCCAAGCGAGCGCCACCCCTCCGGCTCCGCAGGCGAAGCCGCCTCGGACGTGAAAGGACGACGATGTCACACACAACGACGAGCAGGTCTTCGGAGGTTCGACGATGAACTCGAATCCGACCTCGCCGCGGCTGCGCCGCGGACTCCTCGCCGCAGCGACGGCCCTGGCCGTCGGCGGCCTCTCGGCCTTCGCCGGTGCGCTTCCGGCGCAGGCCGACCCGGTCCCGATCGACCCGCAGGTGGACCTGGCCGATCCGGACGCGACCCCCGAGACGCGCTCACTGTTCGCGTACCTGCGGGACATCGACGACCAAGGTGTCCTGTTCGGACATCAGGAGGACCTGTACTTCGGCGAGTCGTTCGACGAGCAGGACGGCACGTCCTCGGACGTCCTGACGGCCACCGGCGACCACCCGGCCGTGATCGGCTTCGACACGCTCGAGACGGCCGGAATGTCGACCGCCGAGCGCGAGGCGAACGCACTCAAGCTGGCCGAGAACATCCGCCAGGCGCACGACGTCGGGGCGATCCCCACCATGACCGTCCACATGGAGAACTGGGCGACCGGCGGCGACTTCTACGACACCGGCGGCGACGCCCTGCGCGCCGTGCTGCCGGGCGGCGAGCACCACGACGACCTGCGCGCCTACCTCGACCGCTTCGCCATGACCGCGACGAACGCGATCGATGCCGAAGGCAGGCCGATCCCGATCATCTTCCGCCCGTGGCACGAGAACGCCGGCTCGTGGTTCTGGTGGGGCGCGGCCTTCGGAAACCCCGGCGAGTACGCCGAGCTCTTCCGCTTCACCGTGGAGTACCTGCGGGACGTCAAAGGCGTGCACAACCTGCTCTACGCCTTCTCGCCCGGCGGCGGATTCGGCGGTGACGCCGAGCAGTACCTGCGCACCTACCCCGGCGACGAGTTCGTCGACGTGCTCGGCTACGACACCTATGACGGCACCGGTGCGTCCCAGACGTTCCTCGACGGGATCGTGGCCGACCTCGGCATGATGGGCGAGCTCGCCGAGGAGCGCGGCAAGATCAGCGCGTTCACCGAGTTCGGCATCAGCGGCGGCGTGCAACCGGACGGGGCGAACGCGAACCCGAACTGGTACACCGACGTGCTGGAGGCGATCGAGGCCGACCCGTCGGCCTCCCGCACGGCCTACATGCTGACCTGGGCGAACTACGGCGGCGACACGACCCCGTACACGCCGGTCGACGGCGAGATGCTGCCGGACTTCCAGGCCTACCACCAGGACCCGTACACCTACTTCGCCGACGAGCTCGAAGGCGTCCACGACGCCGCGACCGAGCCGGTCCCGTCCGCCGCGGCCCACCTGGCGAGCCCGGCCGACGGCTCGCGCGTGGCGACCGGCCCGGTGGACCTGCGCGCGTCGGTGACCGGCTACGACGCCGACAGCGTCACGGTCAGCGTCGACGGCGGCCCGACGGTCGAACTGTCCGCCCCGGGCGACGGCGACATGTGGTGGACCGGTGAATGGGACGTCCCGGAGGCCGAACTGGACAACTCGACGCGAGGGCTCACGCTGCACGTCTACTCCGGCGGCACCGAGGTCCGGACCGTCGCATCGTCGATCGTGCTCGGCCCCGAGCCCGTGCTGCCGCCTGGCGCGGTCGACGACTTCGAGGGCTACGGCGACCAGGCGGCGCTGCGCAACTCCTGGGTGCCGCAGAACGCCAACACGATCGAGCTGCTGCGCTCGGCCGACGGCGACGCCGTCGGCGGCGGCGAGAAGGCCCTGCGCATGGCGTACTCGTTCGCCGCCCAGTCCTATACGGGCGTGGGGCGCCAGGTCTCGGGCGACTGGTCGTCGTTCGAGGACTTCGAGGTCTGGATCGACCCCGACGCCTCGGGCAACACGATGGTGCTCCAGTTGGTCGCCGACGGTGTCGCGTTCGAGGCGTACCCGTCGCTGGAGGCGGACGAACCGTACCTGGCGACGATCCCGTTCGCGGACTGGCGCCCCGCGCCGTGGGACACCGGCAACGCCGACCGGCGACTCGACGCCGAGACCCTGAGCCGGGTCACGCAGTTCAGCGTCTTCGTCAACGCGGTCGAGGGCGGCGCGCTCGAAGGGGCGGTGGCGGTCGACGAACTGCGCGCCGTGCCCGGAACGCCGCCGCCTCCGGCCTACCCGGACGTGAACGGCGAACACCCCGACTACGAGGCGATCCAATGGCTCCACGACGAGGTGATCGACCTGTCCGGTGCCGGCGGCCACTTCCAGCCGCGCCGCACGGTGACCCACGCCGACTTGGAGCAGGTGCTCGAGGCGTACCGCCCCGGCAGCGTGCCGGAGCCCGACGATGCGAACGGGGCGACGCACAGGGACGAAGCGGCAGTGGCGCTCTGGCAGCTCGCGGGCTCGCCCGAGCCCACCGAGCCGCCTGACTTCGCCGACGTCGATCCTTCGGACCCGGCGGCCGACGCGATCGCCTGGGCCGTGGAGTCCGGCGTCATCGACCCTGCCGGCGCTGAGCGTTTCGGCGCCGAGCGCCCGGTCAAGCGCGCCGATCTCGCCCGCTGGCTCCACCGCTCGGATCAGCTGCTCGTCCAGTAGCGGCCGATCCGATCAGCGAGGCCGGGATCCGTCCCGGCCCCGCTGATCGGTTCTCGGACGCGGTCGAAGAAGGTCTTCAGTCGGGCGATCTGCTCCCGGTCCTCGGGCGCGTTCCCGCCGAACCTGCCGTGAGAAGCGCCTTCCCAGACGTGCGGTTCGGCCCGCACACCGCCGGCGAGCATGCGGCGACGCATAGGTGTTTCCGCAGGTAGATCAGGGTAAACGCCGTGGTCTTCCAAACCGATGATGCGAGTTCGATTCGCGTGCGGCTCGCGTTGCGGCGATTGGCACCGGCCGTCGGGTCGATCTCGGCACGGGTCCCGGAGCGGTTCTGTCATGGATTTGAGCGCTGTCTCGTTAAAGGGGCAGACGAATCAGACAGGAGCAACACCATGAAGCACCGGATCCTCGTCCTCGGCGCCGGGTACGCAGGGGCATTCTCGGCCGGATACTTGGCCCGTCAGCTCCGTTCCGACGAAGTTGAGATCACCGTCGTGAACGCTGAAGCCGATTTCGTCGAGCGGTTGCGCAATCATCAGCTCGCCGCCGGGCAGGAACTTCCGCACCGGCCGTTGTCGAAGGTCTTCGCGGGCACCGGCATCCGGATACGGCTCGCGCGAGTGACCGGCGTCGACCCTGATCGGCGGATCGTGCACGTCGAAGGCGACCAAGGCAGCGACCGGCTCCAGTACGACACCTTGCTCTACGCGCTCGGCAGCACCGTCGCCGACCACGGTGTCCCGGGGGTGAACGAGCACGCCTTCCACGTCGCCGGGCGGCCGGCGGCATTGCGGCTTCGGCGGCGCTTGGACGAGCTGGGCGGGCACGGGAAGGTGGTGGTAGTCGGCGGCAACCTGACCGCGATCGAGACCGCCACTGAACTCGCCGAATCCCGGCCCGGGTTCCAGATCACCCTCGCCACCAGTGGCGAGCTGGGCGGATGGCTGGGCTCCAAGGCCCGCCGCCACCTGCTGCGGGCGTTCGATCGGTTCGGCATCGCGATCCGCGAGCACACCACCGTCGACCGCGTCGAGGCGGCGGGGGTCGTCTCGGGCGGCACCGACATCGCCTCTGACGCGACCGTGTGGACCGCCGGTTTCGCCGTTCACCCCATCGCCGCCGCCAGCGGTCTCGCCGTCGCGGCGACCGGACAGATCGCGGTTGATCGCCAGATGCGGTCACTCTCGCACCCCGACGTCTTCGTCGCAGGCGACTGCGCCTACGCCATCGCCGAGAACGGCCGGCCGCTGCCGATGTCCTGCGCTTCGGCGGGACCTACGAGCAAGCGGGCGATCGCCGCGATCATCGAGGATCTGACCGGTCGCAAGGCCCCGATCGTCAAGCTGTCCTATATCGGCAACCACATCAGCCTCGGACGCGACGACGCGATCTTCCAACTGGTCGACGGCGACGCGCGATCGAGGACCGGGGCATTGCTCGGGCGCAAGGCCGCCCGTGTCAAGGGCGCCGTTCTCAAAGGCGCCGCATGGGGAGCGGCCCACCCGACCTTCGGCATGCCCACCCGCAAGTACCGCTTGGCCGCCGAGGTCGACCGCGCGACGAACACGCTCGCCGCCTAGGGCAGTGCCCATGGACGCTGCCACCGTGGAGTGCTTCGAGGCCAACCGGAACCGGTTGGCCTCGCTCGCGTACCGACTGCTCGGCTCGGCCGCCGACGCCGAAGACGTCGTGCAGGACGCCTTCGTGCGCTGGCAGGCCGCCGACGCCGAGCGCATTCCGGTGCCCGAGGCGTGGCTGACCAAGACGGTCACCAATCTCTCGCTCGACCGGCTCCGCTCGGCGCGGGCCAGGCGCGAGCGCTCGGTCGGCATCTGGATGCCCGAGCCGCTGCTCGATGGCGATCCGATGCTGGGCCCGGCCGACACCGCCGAGCAGCGCGAGTCGGTGAGCTTGGCGGTGCTGATGCTCCTGGAGCGCCTAGCGCCGATCGAGCGGGCCGTCTACGTCCTGCGCGAGGCGTTCTCCCACCGCCACGCCGAGATCGCCGAAATCCTCGACATCAGTGTCTCGGCCAGCCAGCAGCACGCCCACCGGGCGCGAAGCCGTGTCAGGGTCGCGCGCAACGTCCACACGGCCGACCGTGCCGCCGCCCGGCGCATCGCCGAAGCGTTCGTCGACGCTGCGGCCTCGGGCCGCACCGAACGGCTGGTGGCGTTGCTGACCGATGACACGACCGCGGTCTTCGACGGGCTGGGCTTGACCGAGCACCTGCTGAGCTACACGGTCCCCGAACAGATCGCCGCGGTGGTGCGGGCCGCCTTCAGGCCGACTCCGGCGAAGCGGAGACTGGCCGGCGGCCGCCCCGCGATCCACGCCGACATGGTCAACGGCCTTCCCGCGGTCCTGGCGACGCTCGGCGACAAGGTGGTGGGCCTGGCGGTCTTGGAGACTCGCGGCGACAAGATCGCGAGCGTGGTGAGCATTGCCGACACCGACCGGCTCGGACGTCTCACCGAGCGGTGGCGACGGGTCGAGCACGCAGACCCCCTCATCGAATCGTGGTGACCGTCAGCCGGTCAGGTCACCCGGACATGGTCTAGGAAGGACGAACATCATGCGCATCGCGATCTTCGGAGCCAATGGCCCGACCGGCCGCCTGCTCACTCGTCAGGCGATCGACGCCGGTCATCACGTCACCGCCGCCACCCGGAACCCGGACTCGTTTCCGCTGCGACATGGCCGACTCGACGTGATCGGCGCGGACGTGCTCGACCAGGACGCGGTCGACGCCGTCGTGGCGAGAGGGGACGCCGTCCTGTCGGCACTCGGGGTGCCGGCCGGGAAGGAACCGATCACCACCTATTCACGCGGGACAGCCAACATCGCGGCCGCGATGCACCGACACCGCCTGCGCCGCATCGCGGTGATCAGTTCGACCGGGGTCGAACCGCAGCCGTACGCCGATGCCGGCTTCTTGTTCAACCGGCTGCTGCTGCCATATGTCACCAACGTCCTGGGCAAGTCGCTGTACGACGACATGCGGCGGATGGAGGCACTGCTGCGCGATGACGATCTGGACTGGACCATCGTGCGGCCCAGTGGGCTCTACCACCTGCCGTCGGTCACCGACTACACGCTCGTCGAAGGCCGCGCCGACGGTCGCTACACCGCGCGCGTCGATCTGGCGGCGGGCATGCTGTCGCTGCTGGACGACGACCGCTATGTCCGCAAGACCGTCGGCGTCATCACCACGGCCGACAACCCCACACTCCCGCAGTGGATCCGCCGCGAGGCCCTCGCCAAGCGCGAGTGATCATTACGGGCTGTCACGGCCCGGTCGTCCAGGTTCATCGGCCTCAGGAGGGATTCCAGGAAGTCGGTTCCCGCGAGCGTCGGCCCCCGATGACCTGAGGCGCTTGGGGGGCGGGATGGGCGTTCGGCTGGACTGCGACGGAGGCAGGCGTGGTCCTGGCCGTCCGTATCGGTCTCCGACGCGCGTCTCGAGCCCCGGCCGAGCGCCGGAAGTGGGGCCGGTGCCTCCCGGAACAATCAGGCGAACTCGACCACACCAGGTCCATGTCAGGCCCATCAGGGCGACGGAAAGGCGATCGTGTCGTTCTTCTGCAAGTCCGGCACCGAGCCGGTGCGGGCGAATTCGGCCCAGACACCACGGACGAGGCGGCCGCGGCGGTCCATGTCGGACCAATCCGCAGACCCCAGGAGCGCAGCGCCTTCCCATGACTCGCGGGTGCCGAGCAGGAGCGGCAGATCGGTGAGGTGCGCGGCCCCGAAGCCGTTGCCGTCCGGTCGCCACATCATGCGGTACCGATGCGCACGACCACCCCAGGACCGGTGCCGGTCGGCGAACTGCCGGGCGGGCGTGTCGTACATGGATCGAGTGAGCGACGCGGTCAGCAGCCGCCGCGTGGCACGGCCGAGCGCCGGCGCCCGGAACACGCGGTGCAGGGCCGGAACGAGGGCCGCGATTATTCCGGTCTCGTCCAGCGTGCAGCCGATCAGGACATCGATGCGTCGGGCCGCCTCTCGCCACGCCGCATCCAGATCGGCCTCGCCCGGGACCGGCGGGAATCCGTGCTGCACACCGAACGGCATCCTGGCCGCCTTCCCGAAGCGCCGGGCCGCATGCTCGGCCACCGGCTGCATCGCGAGGACCTCCTCGACCGGGGCGTCCCGCGGCGGCGTGCCGACCGCCGCGATCATCGCCTCGGTCATGGCGGCTCGACTCGCAGTGACGCCCAAGGGGGCGCTTTGCAGGATCACTCTCCCGAACAGGTCCTCGGCGCCGTCGCTGATCATCAGATGAGCGATGGCATCCGCGCCTGAGGATTGGCCGAACACCGTGACCGCATCGGGATCGCCGCCGAACGCGGCGATGTTGTCCCGTACCCAACGCAATGCGATCAGCTGGTCGAGCAAGCCGAGGTTCGCCGGCACGTCGGCGCCGTCGCCGAGAAAGCCGAGCATCCCGAGCCGGAAGGTGACCGCGACGACGACCACCCGCTGTTCGACCACCAGAGCGCGCGGATCGTACTGGGCGAGATCGCCGGCACCGGCGACGTTGCCGCCGCCGTGGATCCAGACCATCACCGGCAGCCGCTCGTCGTCGCCGAGGTCGGCCGGAGCGGTGACCGACAACCGTTGACAGTGCTCATCCGTGCCCAGGTCGTCGCCGCTGATCAACCGATCGAACAGTTTCGGCGGCAGCTGCGGCGCGGCCAGGGCCCGATGGAATGCTTCGACCGGCGCTTCGTATCGCTTGATCGGGACGGGAGGGGCGAACCGTGTCGCCTCCGCGTAGGGGATGCCGAGCGCCCGGACCACATCGCCATCGACACGGCCGACAACGACTCCCGTATCCAAGGCGAAGCGCCGCTCGACCGGACCGGCTCCTGAACCGGGACCATCGGAATGCGACATGCGGCCAGTGTAGGAGCCCCGGGCCGACGCCGGATCCTCGGCGATCGTCGCGACCTCGCCGGCTCGGGTCCCCGACCGGCGCCGCATCCGCACTGCGGTCGTGCTGCGGATTCGGCGCTTGAATTTCGATCGGCACTCGCACCTCGCCGCCGTCCTGCGGGGGCGGGGCCGTGCGGCCCCGCCCCGGTTGCCCAGGCGCTCTGCGGCCTCGGTCGCTGATCGTTTCCGAGGGTGTTCAGAATCCTTTGTCGCTCAGCCAGGCGAACAGGTCGTCTTCCCGTTGTTTCGCTTGGTCTTCGGTCCACGGGCCCTGTTCGCGGGTGTCGATGAGGAGGCCGTCGCGGAGGTAGACCACGCGGTCGGCTCTAGCGGCGCAGGCGGGGTCGTGGGTGACCATGACGATGGTGGTGCCGTCGCCGTGGACGTCGGTGAGGGCGTTCATGACCTCGGTGGACATGCTGCTGTTGAGGGCGCCGGTGGGCTCGTCGGCGAACAGCACGGCAGGCTCGCCCGCGAGCGCCCGGCAGATCGAGGCCCGCTGGAGCTGCCCGCCGGAGACCTGGGTGACGCCGTGGCGCTTCACGTGGTCGATGCCGAACCGCTCCATGAGGGCGTCGACGCGCTTGATCACGCCGTCCTTGTCCTCGGGCGCGGCCTTGAGCGCCGGCAGCAGGATGTTGTCCTGGAGGTTGAGGTTGCTCAGGAAGTACGCCTGCTGGAAGATGAAGCCCATGCGAGTGAGCCGGACCCGGCTCATCTCGGCGTCGTCGAGGGAGGTGAGCTCTCGGCCTTCCAGCAGGACGTTGCCGCTCGTGGGTCGGTCCATGCCGCTGATGCTGTACAGCAGTGTGGATTTCCCCGATCCGGAGGCGCCCATGACGACGAGGAACTCGCCGGTCCGCACGGCGAGGTCGATGCCGTGCAGGACCTGGCTGGGCGGGTCGGTCGAGAAGTAGGTCTTGCTGAGGTCCGTGCATTCCAGGGTGATGCGGTGGTCGTTCGACATGATCGGTCCTTCTTTCATCCTCTGAGCCATGAGCTCTTGTCGGCGCCGCGGAGGCGCGAAGTCAGGAAAACGGCGCCGAGGTATCCGGCACTGATGAGCAGCAGCGGGTAGGCGAGGTAGACGAGCCACGGGTTCGGAAGGAACTGGAAGTCGACGATGCCCAGCCCCGCCAAGGAGAGGAAGGACCCGGCGATGCTCTCGCCACCGGTGGTCGCGAACACCGTGCCCAGGACGGTGCCGACGACGACGGCGAGGAGGGTCTTGCCCCGCGCCTGCGCGATGATCTCGTTCGTGGAGAAGCCGACGGCGGAGAGCATGCCCATCTTCTGCCGGTCACTGGCGAGCCGCAGCTTCAGGAACAGGCTCGTGATGACCAGCGCCACGCCGAGCGCGAACGCGAAGGTCAGCGCGGCGGCACTGCGGACCGCGCCGGTGATGTACGAGAGCGTCTGCTCCATGAACTCGCGCATCGGGGTCACCTTGGCAGAGGGGAACGCGTCGGCGTACTCCGAGACGAGTTCGGCGGTGTCGGCGCCCTCGGCGGTGTCGGCGAAGACGGTGTAGCTCGCCGCGCCGGCGTCGACCTCGCCCTGCATCTTGGCCGAGAGGCCGCCGCCGGTGATGTCCTGGTAGACGCCGCTGACGGTGAGATTCGACGATTCTCCGTCGAGGCGGACGAGGAGCTCGTCCCCGGTCGCCAGGCCGTACTTCTCGGCGTTCATCGCCGAAAGGGCGATCTCACCGGGCTCGGGCGGGCCGCCTTCGATGAAGGGCATGGCGGAGTCGGAGTAGTCGCCCACCTCGACGCGCAGGACCTCCCAGCCCTCCTCGCCCTCGGTCTCGTACAGGAGGTTGGCGAAGGCCCGCACGTTGTCCAACCGCTCGTCGGACGACATCGCCGCGAGGAGGTCTCCGCGTACGGCGTCGACGTCCTCGGAGAGCTCCAGGTCGGCGCGCAGGTCGCTCTCGGGCGAGCCCATATAGGTGATGAACTCGGGGTCGGAGAAGGTGCTGAGGAGGTTCATCGGGAGTGTCATGAGCACCGCGGCGAGGAACATGACGATCGGGATGAGCACCCACTGTCGCGCCTCGGCCCGCAGGTCGAGCAGGGCGAGCCGCCGGTTGAGGCTCGTACCGCCGAACCTGGTGAGACTGGTGCGCCGCACCCGCTTCGCCTCGCGCTTGGCGCGGCGCGCGGTCTGGCGGTCGTCGAGGGTGCTGCCGTGGACGAGGGCGTTGACGACCTCGATCTTGCGGACCTTGCCGAAGATCCTGCGGCAGATGGCAACGACGAACACGTAGACCAGCGCCAACGCGGCGACGGGCACGAGCACGGTGAGGAGGCCGACGTCGGCTTCGCCGTAGTTGGCCTGGACGGTGCGGGTGAGCACCTGCACGGCCGCGATCGCCAGGGCGCCGCCGACGGCGCACGCGATGAGGGTCATCACCCGGTACTTCGCCAGGTACAGGCCGCGGATGGTGCGGTCCGGCAGGCCGATCGCCTTCATCGCACCGATCTGACGGACCTCGTCCTCGAGTGTCCCGCGGATGACGAAGCGGGCGTTGAGGAGCGCGATGGCGACGAGCAGCAGGCCGGCGAACATGAGCGCTGCGGCCACGAGTCCGTTGCTGATGGCGTTGATGATGAGCAACAGGTCGTAGGTGACGGACTCCCCGTTCTTGGGCAGGGCCTCGTCGGATTCGTACGCGGACTGGAGGGCCTGGGCCAGGGAGGTGTCGGTCAGCCGGTACTCCACGATGATCTCGGGGATGGCGCCCCCGGCCGCGGACATCGCCGCGAAGTCGTCCTCGGAGATGAGGAAGCGGGTCGACTGCGACAGCGAGGAGGCCATCTGCGAGTCGCGCACGAAGCCGGCGACGCGCAGCTCATGGAGGCCCTCGGCGGTCCGCACGCGAAGCAGGTCGCCGGCCTCGAGCTCGAACTGCTGCTCGTAGGCCACCGGCACGTAGACCTCGCCGGCGCCGGGTTCGGGGATGGCGCCGTTCTGGTCGATGAGGAAGTCGAATTCCGAGTTCTGGGTGACGAACAGGTTGTCGATGAGGCTCTCGGAGAGGTCGCCGCCTTCGCCGGTGGAGGGGCGCTCCCAGCTGATCGCGGCGCTGTCGTAGCCGAGCATGTCCTCGATCAGCCACTCGTCGACCTCGGGGTGCTCGGACGCGAAGCGCTCGAGTTCGGCCGGGTCGTACTCCCCCTTGTGCATCTGGAGGAAGTGCGGAGGCGCGGCCTCGTCGAAGAACTCGCTCATCGAGCTGAGGGTGCGTTCGATGAGCATGGCGCCGGTGGCCATCAGGAAGGCGCTGAGCACCAGGATCACGATCAGCGCCAGGTTGACGCCCTTGTTCCGGGTGAGGTCGTTATAGGAGTATCGGAAACGAATGGAGTCCCTTTTGGTCACTTAAAGCTCCGAAGTCATGGGATCTGCAAGGACATCCACGTCAGGTCAAGGGGTGGATGATGTCTCCGACGCTACGGCCCGCCGAACGCGCCATCATCGGTTCACCGCATGAACCTGAGCAAGCCGAGAGGTACCCGAGTACTACTACCGAGGGCGCCGAAGCAAATGAGGCGTCGCCTTGTGCACTGCTGCGCCATCGGCCCGTTCGGGACTCGCCTTGTCGTGCCCGGGTGCGACACCTTCCGGCCCTCGCAACGAAGAAATCCTGAAACAGGATTTGACCTGGAGTGCGCTCCAGGTTCTAGCGTCGAGGGCATGATGAGACGAACACTCGGAAGAAGCGGCATCGAAGTCAGCGGGATCGGCATGGGCTGCTGGGCCATCGGCGGCCCGTTCTTCACCACGGACGGGACCGCCCTCGGCTGGGGCGAGGTGGACGATGACGAGTCGGTCCGCGCCGTCCACCGCGCTCTGGACCTCGGCGTCACCTTCTTCGACACCGCCGACCTCTACGGCGCCGGACACAGCGAGCGCGTCCTGTCCAGGGCCCTGGAGGGCCGTCGGGACCAGGTCGTCATCGCGACCAAGTGGGGCAACCGGTTCGATGAGGACACCAAAGTCTTCACCGGGCCCGGGCACGGACCCCGATACCTCCGCGACGCGGTCGAGGCGTCCCTGCGCCGACTCGGCACCGACTACATCGACCTCTACCAGTTCCACCTCAACGACCACCCGGTCGACAGCGCCGCCGAGCAGCTCGAGGCGCTCGAGTCCCTGGTCGAAGCGGGAAAGATCCGCGCCTACGGGTGGAGCACCGACTTCCCCGACCGCGCCGAGGCATGGGGGGCAGGCGGCGAGCACTGCACCGCCGTCCAGCACGACTTCTCGGTCATGAAGGGCGGCAAGACCGACGTCGTCGAGGTCTGCGAGCGGCTGAACCTGGCCTGCATCAACCGCGGCCCGCTGGCGATGGGCCTGCTCACCGGCAAGTACACCGCCGAGACCAAGGTCGGCCCCGACGACATCCGCGGCAGCGGCGGGGAGAAGACCCTGTTCGAGGACGGCCGGCCCGTCCCCGAGTACCTGGCCCGGCTGGAGGCCGTCCGCGACGTCCTCACCAGCGAAGGCCGCACTCTCGCCCAGGGCGCGCTCGGGTGGCTGTGGGCGGTCAGCGACGCCACCGTCCCGATCCCCGGCTGCCGCACCGCCGCCCAGGTCGAGGAGAACGCGGGGGCCCTCGAGAAGGGGCCGCTCACCGCCGCCCAGGTCGAGGAGGTCGCGAAGCTCCTGGCGGCCGCATCCTGACGATCGCGATGTCGCGGAAGCGCGCGGCGCCGCTCGCGAAGCGGAGCCGCGCGCCTTGCAACGGGCCTCGATGACCGGCGCCGCCGTACTCGATGAGCACGGCGGCGCCGCCTACCGGTTCCACCCGGCCTGGGGCCTACCCGCGGAGCCGCCCTCGCCGACGGGTTCCGCCGGCCCGATCGCGACCGCTGGCGCCGGTCGGCTGCGGCGCGGCGGTCAGGCCGACCAGGCGCCCGCGGCGGCGGTGGACTCGGCGAATTCGGCGAAGCTCCGTGGCGGGCGGGCGAGGGCGCGCTGCACACCGTCGGAGACGTACGCGTCCCGGCCCTTCCTGAGCGGCTCGACGACATCCGCGAAGGCTGCGGCGTCCGTCGGCGAGAGCCCCTGCCGCACGAGTTCGGCGACATAGTCCTCGACGGAGAGGGGCACATAGCGGACTTCGCGGCCGGCGGCCTCGGAGATCGTGGCGGCCGCCTCGGCCAAGGTCACCGCCCGGGGCCCGGACAGCTCGTAGGTCTGGCCGGCATGGCCGTCCTTGGTCAGTGCGGCGACCACCACCGCGGCGATGTCCTCGGCATCGACGAAACTGGCGGCCCCGTCCCCGGCGGGCAGGCGCAACTCACCGGCGCGGACGGCATCGGCGAAGAAACCCTCGCTGAAGTTCTGCGCGAACCACCCCGGCCTGCTGATCGTCCACTCCAGACCGCTCTCCCGCACGGCGGCCTCGCTGTCGAGGAGTCCCTCCAGCGTGCCGCCGCTGTCGTTCGCATAACCGGGGTCGTCGATCCCACGACCCGAGGCCAGCACGATCCGCCGCACCCCATGCGTCACCGCCCGCTCGACGAAGGGCCGCACGAGCTTCGTGCCGTCCAACTGCACGATATAGACCGACCGCGCCCCTTCCAGGGCGGCATCCCAGGTGCCGCTGTCGGTCCAGTCGAAACGGTGCTCGCCGTTGCGGGCGGCGGCGCGGACCGGCAGTCGCTCGGCCCGCAGTCGGTTGACGACGCGGCGGCCGGACTTGCCGGTCGCGCCGATGACAAGAATCGCTTGCTCAGGCATGACCCCATTCAACCGGCGACGGCTGGGACGATCCATGTCCGGAAGAGGCCAGTCGATGTCTGGGCGTCTACACTCTGGGCATGGACGCCGTGTCGGAGCTGTTGGCGGAGGTACGAGCGCGGGGCGCGGTCTTCCGGCAGGCGGTCATGCGACCGCCTTGGGCCCTTCGCATGGCCGGCGGCGCCCCGCTGACGCTGGCCATGATGCTGCGCGGCCGGGCATGGATCGTTCCCGACCGGCACGAGCCGGTGCCCGTCGGCGTCGGCGACATCGCCCTCGTTCGCGGAGCGGCGCCCTACACAGTGGCCGATGACCCTGCGACCGCGCCCACGGTGGTGGTGACCAGCGCCGACTACTGCCCAGGGGCCGAGGGCATCGAGAGCGCCTCTGGGCCCGTCCGGACCTGCGGCATGCCGACCGACGACGCCGCCGTGCTGGTCAGCGGGGCCTTCGAACGCAGAGGAGAGCTCAGCGAACGGCTACTGCAAGCCCTGCCGCCCGTGCTGGTCGTGCCGGCCGAGGGCGGCCCTTATCCGTCGGTGGAGGCGGTGGTCGAGGAGGTCGCCGCCGACCGACCGGGACAGCAGTTGGTACTGGACCGGCTGCTGGATCTGATGCTGGTCTCCGTCCTGCGCAGTTGGTTCGATGACCCGGAGGCCGGGGCCCCTGGCTGGTGCCGGGCACTGGAGGACCCGGTCGTGGGGCCCGTGCTGCGGCT
The DNA here is from genome assembly GCF_000427885.1 of Glycomyces tenuis DSM 44171. Lineage (GTDB taxonomy): Bacteria > Actinomycetota > Actinomycetes > Mycobacteriales > Micromonosporaceae > Glycomyces > Glycomyces tenuis. The sequence continues at coordinate 147,529 of NZ_KE386600.1, read as the reverse complement.
GCTGCACGAGGCGCCCGCTCACCCGTGGACCGTGGCGGACCTGGCGGGCAAGGCGGGAGTGTCGCGGTCGGCGCTCGCCCGCCGGTTCACCGCGCTGGTCGGCGAACCGCCGATCGCCTACCTCACAGGGTGGCGGATCGCCCTCGCAGCGGACCTGCTGCAGAAGACCGACCACACCGTGGACGCGATCGCCAGGAAGGTGGGCTACGCCAATGCCTTCGCGCTGAGCGTGGCGTTCAAACGGCTCCGCGGCACTCGGCCCAGTGACCACCGGAGCCCTGAAGCGGCGTGGCGGGCCGGCTGACCCTCGCCCGACCGCCGATTCGCAGGCGCGCTCCGAGCGTGCCAAGCCCGCGGCCGCTTCCGAGCACCCCCGCACGACCGTTCGTCGCGGAACGCCAACGCCCCCGCACCATCACGGCCGCGTCGCGAGCGTCGACCGGGACATCGGCCGCCGAAGCCCGCTACGCGGCGGGCTGGTACCAGTGGGCGTCGGTCTTCGCGAGCGTCAGGACGCGGGTGACCGAGCCGTCTTCGTTGTCGTTGTCGCGCATGTGCTTGAAGCCGATTCTCGCCATGACGGCGAGCGACGCGGAGTTCTCGGACGCGACCGTGGCATGGACCTCCTCGAGCCCGAGCACATCGAACCCGTAGCCGGTGATCGTCTTCGCCAGCTCGGTGCCGAGCCCGCGGCCCCATGCTCGGTGCGCGAGCGCGTAGATCAGCTCGTGGCCGCCGGAGACCTCGGTCGGCTTGATCTCGGCGTGGCCGATGTGGGCCCCCTGCTCGCGGACGGCCCACACGTCGAACGCGCCCTTGTCGTAGACGTTCGTGAAGACCCGCCAGAACAGGGCCCGCACCTGCTCCTCGGGTTCGGGCCCGTCGCCCATGTAGCGCGAGACGCGCTCGTCCATGAACAGGCCGACGAAGTCCTCCTCGTCGGCGTGGACATACCGCTCCAAGACGAGCCGCTCGCTGCGCAGTGTCGGTGATGCAGGCGTCATGGTCGCGAAGTCTGTCACGCCCCGCGAACGGCGGCAAGCGATTTTCGGCACTCCCGTGTCCGCTACAGGGCTGTGCCGCCCAGCCCGCGGAAAGGCGCGGACCTCCGAAGCGGTGTATGCGCGCCATCGAGCCCGGGCCGGATCCCGTGACGGCCCGCAATAGTCGGCTCTTGTCCCCGGCGGCGCACCGAAGGGCGCCTGTCGATGTGAGGCTTCAACCGAGGTACTGCGATCACCGTCGAACAGTCACTCGGCAGGCACCGCGGACTTCTGGTGCAGCCGCCGGCTCAGCAGGGCCCGGACCGCGGTTCGCACTGCCGCCTTCGGGTCCTTGTCCTCCGTGCCGGTGGTGAGCGTGGTGAACACGATGCCCAGGACGCTCATCTCCAACTGCATGGCGTCCGCTTCGTCTAGGCCCAGCCCCGCGGCCCGGCATTGGCGCAGCAGGAGGTCTCGCCGGTCGTTGAGCGAGGCGGTCAAGGTCTCGCGCAGCCGCGGGTTGCGAGTGCCTTCCAGGTGGAGCTCGAAGAGGGCGAGGGCATCGCGGGCGTCCTCGCTGACCATCAAGGTCAGGATGGCGACCAGGGCGGCTTCGAGGTGATCGGGGTCGAGGGGGCGGACGTTGAATGCCTGTACGCGGTCGTTGATGCGAGCGGTGATCCGTTCGACGACTCCGCTCACGAGGGCTTCACGGGTCCGGAAGTACCGGGAGGTGGTCCCGTTCGGCACGGCCGCGGTTGCGTCGACGGCCCGATGCGTGAGTCCGTGGGAGCCTCGCTCGGCGAGGACGGTGATGGCGGCGTCGGCGAGGTGGCCGCGCCGCTGCGCGTTAGGCGGGGGCATGATCGGATCGCCTTCCCGTGTCGGTTGGTGTCGCCTGGCCGCACCATTGGATCAGAGCCCCCTGAACGCCCGCGTTGCTCCCCGCCCAGGCGATGTATCCGTCGGGGCGGACGAGCACCGCTTCCGGGCCGAGGCCGTCTTGCGGCCGGGCGGTCTCGACGCGCTCCCTCCAGGCCTCGGCGGGGTCGGCCGCGTCGGTGAGGAGCACGAATCGTCCGCTGCGCAGCACTTCGTAGAGGCGGCCGCGATCGGTCCGCCGGTCGGTGGCGCGGCGGCCGATGAGCCGGTGCGCGCCGGGATCGTCTGGAGGGTAGCTGAATTCGAGCCCCGAGAGCGTCCCGATGACGCGCTTGCGCCCCGGGGCCGTGTGGAGCATCGCGGCCATGATCCGGCGGTTGAGGGCCAGGCGGAGTTTGGAGCCGGTGAGCGCGAGTCGGGTGAGGTGGTCGGTCATGGCGAGCACCGCGGCGCCGACGGGGTGGCGTTCGGCGTGGTAGGTGTCCAGCAGCCCGGCTCGGGCCCAGCCGTTGACGTCGGCGGCGAGTTTCCAGCCGAGGTTGAAGGCGTCTTGGATGCCGGTGTTCATGCCCTGCCCGCCGATCGGCGAGTTGACGTGCGCGGCGTCGCCGGCGAGGAACACTCGGCCGGAGCGGTAGGCGCGGGCCTGTCTGCGTTGGGCGAGGAATCGGGAGCACCAGCGGGGTTCGCTCATGTCGTAGTCGGTCCCTGCGATCAGATGGAAGGCGCGGCGGATCTGCGCGAAGTCGGTCCCGGTCTCCTCGGGGCGCAGCAGCCACGCGCCGACCCGGAACCAGCCGTCGCCGAACGGGAGGACCACGACCGCGCCCTCCGTCCCGACCTGCGAGATAGGCGAGTCGGCTCCCGAGGGCAGGCGCACGTCGGCGAGCAGCATCGGCATGTCGTAGCTCTCGCCGACGAACCCGACGTCGATCAGGTCCCGGACGGTGCTGTGGGCGCCGTCGGCGCCGACCACGTACTGGGTGACCAGTTCGGTGCCGTCGTCGAGGTGCAACCGCACTGACGACGCGTCCTGGGTCAGGTCGGTGACGGCCGCGCCCCGGCGGATCTGTACGCCGAGTTCGTTCGCACGCCGGGACAGCAGTTGCTCGGTCCCGCTCTGGGGGACGACGAGCAGCATCGGGTAGCGGGTGTCGAGTCGACCGAAGTCGACGGTCGAGGCGTAGGCGGGGTGGACGGTCCGCAGCGGGTTGCCTTGTTCAACGAGTTCGTCGGCCATGCCGCGGGCGTCGAGGAGTTCCAGTGCCCGGGCGTGCAGACCGAATGCCCGGGTGATGTTGGGTTCGGCGGCGCGTCGTTCGACGATGGTGCAGGACACGCCCGCGAGGGCCAGTTCGCATGCGGTCGCGAGCCCGGTGGGACCGGCTCCCACGATGGCGACGTCGGTCATGAGTCCTCCTTGTTCACTACGTTTATATCGCTACATTAGTAGCGAATGATGCTCTCGTCAACACGCCAGAGGGAGCGCGCCGAGATCTTCGCGCCGGCCCGCGGCCCGGACATGCCGCGAGCGCCGGCAATGGAGACGTTCGGCAGCGGCTCGATGCCGTCGGCGCCGAGCCGACCAGCGCATCCGGTGGCCCCATTCGAGCCGGGGCGCTGCCGCACCGCCCATGAGGCGCCCGATCTCGTTGCGGCTCGGCGCGATCGGGTCCGGGTGCGGACAGAGGAGGACTACGCGCGGGCCTCAGCGGGGCGACTTCAAGATCAGCGGCATCGCACCACTCCCATATGGACCGAATCCGATTCGGCCCCGGACGTTCCGCACCTGTTCCCGCACCGCTCGATCAGACCCCGCGAGCGCGCCTTCGTCGACTTGGAACAGACGCGGAGCCGAGCCTCCAGACAGCACAGAGCAAGAACATATAGACATTTATCGATAACTAGGCTACTTTAACTTTCGGGGCCTCTCACGAAAATTTCAGTCGCAGGGACGCGACCTTCACCCATCCCGCACACCATACGAAAGGCAACTCATCATGAAGCCCTTGCGAACAGGCGCGCAGCTCGCGCTGGTCGCGGCGGCCCTGGCGGCGGTCTTCGCCGCAGGCACACTGACCGCCACCGCCACCCCGCCGAGCTCCCCCGCGCAAGCGTCGGCGACTGCGGGGTGCGGTCAGGACCCCGCCCTGACCAGCGGCACCCACACCATCCAGAGCGGCGGCAAGAGTCGCAGCTTCATCCTCGACATACCCTCCGGCTACGACCGCGACCACCCCTACCGACTCGTCTTCGGCTTCCACTGGTGGGGCGGCACCGCTCAGGACGTCGCGACCGGACAAGCGGTGGAGGCCGGCGCCTACGCCTACTACGGGCTCAAGCGGCTCGCCGGCGACTCCACCATTTTCGTCGCCCCGCAGGGCCTGGACAACGCCTGGGCCAACAGCGGCGGCGAGGACATCGCGTTCGTCGACGACATGATCGCGCTCATCGAGGGCGACCTGTGCGTCGACACGACCCAGCTGTTCTCCTTGGGCTTCAGCTACGGCGGAGCCATGAGCTACTCGCTCGCCTGCTCCCGCCCCGACGTGTTCCGCGCCATCGCGCCCTACGGCTCGCCCGGGTTCGTCAGCGGATGCAGCGGCGGCACCGATCCCGTCGCGGTCTTCGCGGCGCACGGCACCACCGACAACTTCACCGACGGCATCTCCCAGCGCGACAGGTTCGTCGCCAACAACGGCTGCGCTCCGCAGAACACGCCCGAGCCTTCGCAGGGCAGCCGGACGCACATCACGACCGCGTTCGCGGGATGCTCGGCGGACCATCCGGTCGTATGGGCCTCGTTCGACGAGGGCCACATCCAGGCCCCGCGGGACGGGGCCGCGGGCGACGGCGCCGACTCGTGGCTCCCGGGCGAGACCTGGGCGTTCTTCGAGCAGTTCGAGTCCGACCCGCCCGACGAGACCACTCCCCCGGACGGGACCACCAGCCCGCCCCCGACCGGGTCCGGCTGCACGGCCGAGATCGACATCGTCAACGACTGGGGCTCCGGCTGGCAAGGCGACCTCCTCATCACCGCCGGAAGCAACGCCGTCAACGGTTGGACGCTCACCTGGACCTGGCCGGGCGGCCAGAGCATCGGCAGCCACTGGAACGCCGACGTCTCCACATCAGGATCGACCGTCACCGCCGCCGACCACGGCTGGAACGGAACCGTCCAAGCCGGACAGACCATCGCCGCCTGGGGATTCATCAGCACCGGTCCCGCCGCAACGCCGACGGTGACCTGCACCGCCGACTGAGGCACACCACGGGGCCGGGGCGCTTCGCGCCCCGGCCCCGTGGTCGAGCCGGCGGTGACCTCGCAGGTCAGTTCGCCGCCGGGCCGTTCGGCGACGGTGGCGGCGGTCGTGCCCGACAGCGGGACCGCCAGGGCTCGGCCTTCGCGGTCGGTCCGGCCAGCCCCGCGGCGGCGGTGAGGGCGACGGCCAGGAACCCCGCGTTCGACACCGCCGCGACCATACGGGTCGCCAACAGGAGGGCGAAGTCGTCGGTGACCGCTCCGAGGACATGCACGGCCGCGAACAGGGCCACGAAGGCGAGCAGGCTCGAACGCCGCGGCCAGGTGCGGGCGAGGGCGGCCATCAGCGGGGCGCCGACGACCATGCCGACCGCGAAGGCCGAGGTCAGCAGCCCAGCGGTCCCGAGTGCGACATCGAGAGCGGCGGCGAGGTCCGGCAGCAGGCCGGCGAGCATGCATTCCGAGGTGCCCATGGCGAACACGGCCATGGCGAGCAGGTAGACGGCGAGAGGCATGGAGTGACTCCAAGGTGATGAGCGATCGGATGGGATATCTCGTCACCACGGTCAGCCTCCCCGGACAGGGCGCTGTCAACCGCCGCCGCGCGGCGGGGCAGGGCTGTACCCGCACTGGCGCAAGGGGGCTGACGGGATGACCGACGCAGCCGCTCACTCACGAATTGCCTGAGGCGTCTCGGCCAATGCGCTCTGGCGAAGCATTTTGTAGAACGTTTGACAGACCGTATCTCCAAATCTAAGCTATTAATCGATGATTATCGATTTAAAGGGTCGGGCGCATACCCGCCCCCTCACCTCCACTTCGAAGGAGAGCCATGCAACGCACAGTGCTGCGCACTCGAAGGCGGGCGGTGCTGCTCGTGAGTGCCGTGGTCGCCGCCCTGGCCGGACTCGGCATCGTCGCGCCGATGGCCGCATCGGCCGCCACCGGGTGCGATGTCGACTACGAGGTCGAAAGCGAATGGCCCGGCGGCTTCACCGCGAACGTGACCGTCGCCAACCTCGGCGAGCCGCTCGACGGTTGGGACCTGTCCTGGCGGTTCCCGTCCGGGCAGCGGGTCACCCAGGCCTGGAACGCCGAGGTGAGCGCCGCGGACGGTCAGGTCACCGCCGCGGACCTGGGCTACAACGCCCGAATCGCGTCGAACGACTCGACGTCGTTCGGCTTCGTCGGAACCTGGTCGGGAAGCAACGACTCCCCCATGGAGTTCACCCTGAACGGCGTCGTCTGCAACGGCGATGGCGCACCGACCACCTCTCCCCCGCCCGGCGGCGACGCCACGGCCACGGAGATCGTCAATGCCATGGAGCCGGGATTCAATCTCGGCAACAACCTCGACTCGGTCGGCGAGGACGAGACCGCCTGGGGCTTCCCCAGGATCACCCCGGAGTTCCTCCAGAGCATCCGCGACGACGGCTTCAACAGCGTCCGCATCCCGGTCACCTGGGACAACCACCAAGGCGGCGCACCCGACTACGCCATCGAGACCGCCTGGCTCGACCGGGTCGAAGAGGTCGTGAACTACGCGCTCGACGCCGACCTCGACGTGATGGTCAACGTGCACCACGACTCGTGGCTGTGGATGGCCGACATGCAGACCAACCGCGACGAGGTGCTCACCCGGTACGAGGTCATCTGGACGGCGATCGCCGAGCGGTTCAAGGACTACCCGTCGAACGTGCTGTTCGAAAGCGTCAACGAACCGACGTTCAACGACGTCGACGACGCGACCGCGCACGGCCTGCTGGACGAGCTCAACCGGGAGTTCCATCGGATCGTGCGCGCCTCGGGCGGCGGGAACGCCGAACGGGTGCTGGTCCTGCCGACGCTGTGGACCAACTCCGGACAGACGCACCTCGACGCGCTGAGCGAGACCATCGAAGCGCTCGACGACCCGAATCTGGCCGCCACCGTCCACTACTACGGCTTCTGGCCCTTCTCAGTGAACATAGCCGGATACACCACGTTCAACGAGGAAGTCCGACAGGACATCATCGACTCCTACGACCGCACCCATGACACCTTCGTCGCCAACGGCATCCCGGTGATCATCGGCGAATGGAGCCTGCTCGGCTTCGACGGGACCGGCAAGGTGCAGCACGGCGAAACGCTGAAGTTCCTCGAATACGCCTATTGGTACGCCAAGGAGAAGAATCTGGTGGTGATGCTGTGGGACGTCGTTCCGCACTACGACCGCTGGGAGTTCGACTGGGACCACCCGGAGATGTTCGAGATGTTCCAGACCAGCTGGACCACCCGGTCCGGTACGGCCTCTTCGGACCAGGTGTTCGTCGAGCGGTCCAGTGCCGTCACCGACGCCGTACTCACGCTGAACTTGCACGGCCTCGAGTTCGACGGCCTTCGAGAGGGCGATACGCCTCTGGTCGAGGGGGTGGACTACACCATCTCTGGCGACCAGCTCACCATCAAGGCCGCCACGCTGGAACGGATCGTCGGCGCCGACGGCTACGGCAAGCAGGCCGACCTGTACGCCGACTTCTCCGACGGCATGCCCTGGCGGATCGGTGTCATCGCCTACGATGCTCCGAGCGCCGCGGACGCGACCGGGACGACCGACTCCTTCGCGATCCCGATGGAGTTCAACGGTGCCATTGTGTCCACAATGGAATCATTGTACGCCGACGACGGCTCGATCGCCGGGCCGACGACCTGGACCGCCTACCAGGAGTACGGGAAGGCCTTCCAGCCCGAGTACGAGGACGGCACGATCGTCATGCCGCCTGGGTTCTTCGAGGGGGTCGAGGAGGATCGGGCGGTGACTCTCACCTTCCACTTCTGGAGCGGCGAGACCGTGGAATACGACGTGGTCGAATCCGGTGGGACCGTTACGGGTTCCGCAGGCTAGACCGCCCCGGCAGGACCCTCCTCGGGCGGCCGGGTCGAAGCGCGCGCCTTCAGCGTCGGTTCGACGGTGAGGTGCGCGGCTTCGGTCCGGCCGCCGATCCGCTCCAGAAGCAGGCCGATCGCCCGCTCCCCCATTCGCGCGCCTTCTTGGTCGACGCAGGTGAGGCTGATCGCCGGATGAGCCGCGATGTCGGTGTCGTCGTAGCCGGCCACAGACACCTCGGCGCTGGAGAGTCCGCGCTCGCTGAGCGCCTGGAGCACCTTGAGGGCGAGCTCATGGCGGCCGACGAGCACTGCGGTCGGCCGCGGCGGGGCGAGCAGCTCTTGGACGACACGCTCCGGCAGGTCCTCGGTGTCCTCGCAGCGGACGACGCGGGCCTGGTCGGCGAGTCCCGCGCGGTGCATGTGTTCGAGATACCGCTCCAGGCGCACCTCCTGCGGCGAGCTGATGCCGGGCATCGCGGCCTGCCCCTCCTGCGCCAGATGCGCGACGCGGCGGTGACCCAGGCCCAGCAGATGCTCCATGACCAGCCGGGTCCCCTCGACGTCGTCGCCGGTGACAGTGTCATAGGCGGCGGTCGGGTCGTGGCGGCCGAGCATCACCACCGGCATCCGGGCGGCGAGCTGCTCGAGCCGGTCCGGCGACACCAGCGGCGAGACCGCCACGATGCCGTCGACCTGCCGGTCGGCGAGCATGTCGAGCGCGCGCCCGTCGCGTTCGGTCTCGGTGGCCGTGGGGACGACGATCGGCTGGTACCGCGTGTCCTCGAGGGCGGCCGCCGCGCCCTGCAGGATCCTCGTGAAGAAGTGATAGCCCAGGTGCGGCAGCTCGATGCCGATGGAGAACGTGGCGCCGCGCATGGCCCGCGCCGCTACGTTCGGACGGTAGGAGAGCTCCTCTATGGCCGCGTTGACGCGCTTTCGCATGGAGGGGCTCACCCCGTAGGCACCGCGAATGACCTTGGAGACCGCGGCGGGGGAGACTCCGGCGAGGCGTGCCACGTCCAATATCGTCGCTGCGCCCGACCTGGCCACACGATCCTCCTGTCGAGACTGGAAGCGGTTGCGCGCTTCCAGGTCACGATACACCGCTCCGAGCGGGAATCATCGGCTCCGATTTCGCCGCCCCGGCTCGACGCCCGCCCCCGCCGGGCATTGCGACCGGGGCGTTCGCCCGCAGGGGATCCGAGAACACCGGATCCTAAGGAGAGGTCCCGTGCGAGCCGGAAGCCGAGGTGGGTGGTGGCAGAGTCCTCGGTCTCGGGAGAGCGGGCGGCCGGTCGGTAGCGGAGGCAGTATTCGGGAGCGCACAGGTGAGATCCTCCTTTAAGGACTCTTTGTGGTCGGCGCTCCCCTGATCCGGTTCCCGCGGCGCGGCCCGATTCGCCCGGGGAGCACTGGCAGGTCGTGACCCGGTGGCGGGCGCTCCAGTAGTCGCCGGTCCATTCCCAGGTGTTGCCGGTCATGTCGTACAGGCCGTAACCGTTGGGCGGGAACGATCCGACCGGGGAGGTGCCCTTCCAGCCCTTCGCGCCGGTGTTGCGGTAGGGGAAGTCGCCCTGCCAGGAGTTGGCACGCGTGCCGTCGTTGGGCTCCTCGCCCCAGGCGTACGTGGCTCCGAGCAGACCGCCGCGCGCGGCCCATTCCCACTCGGCCTCGCTGGGCAGGCGCATCCCGGCCCAGGCCGCGTACGCGGACGCGTCCTCGAAGGCGACCTGGACGACCGGGTGGTCCTCCAGTCCGTCGACGCCGCTGCCGGGCCCGTGCGGGTGCCGCCAGCTCGCGCCCGGTTCCCAGCGCCACCACTGCCGCCAGTCGCGCAGGTCCACCGGACCTCGGGTGGGGGTGAAGACCAGTGAGCCCGGCTGGAGCATCTCGGGATCGACGCCCGGGAAGTCCGCAGGGGCCAGCGGCCGCTCGGCCACGGTCGTGTAGCCGGTGGCCTCCACGAACTCGGCGAACTGCCGATTGGTCACCGCGTGGCGTGCCATGAGGAAGGAGTCCACCTGCCGCTCGATGACCGGTCCCTCTTCGGGGTAGAAGTCCTCCGAGCCCATCCGTACGGTGCCCCCGTCGATGCGCACCATGTCTGCTTCGCCGGTCATTGCGTCCATGCTCCTTCCACGACGTACACTCCGCATCCCGCACCGACGACCACCACGGCCGCGGTCAGCGACCACAGCGCCCTGGCGTCCCCGAGCGGGCCGGTCGGGCCTTCTCGACGCCGGTAGACGCTCCGGTAACGCCGCGTCGCCGCGAGGTACGACACCGCGGCGAGCCCGACTCCGGCCAGTCCGATGACGATAGCCACCGCCGGAGCGGCTTCGGCGGTGAACCGCGCGGCCGTCGCGCCGATCGCACCGAGCGCCAGGCACGTGCGCCGCCACGACAGGAGTGTGCGCTCCGGTTGCAGCCCGGGGTCGAACAGCGCTCTCATGCCAGGAAACCGACCACGAGCACCACCACCGCGACCGCCACTCCGCCGACGAGCACCGGACCGGTGGCCGGGCCCGGCAGCGGCCGCCGCTCCCGCAGCGACCGCTCGGTCCGCATCCAGCTCCACCAGGAGTTCACGACGGCGTACAGGCCCAGCAGCACGAACAGTCCGGCCGAGGCCGACAGGTACCCGGCGGCGACCGGAACCGGCACCGATACGAGCGCGACCCCGGCGGCGAGCAGCGCCAGCGCCGTCCGCACCCAGGCCAGGAACGTCCGCTCGTTCGCCAGGCTGAACCGCGGGTCCGGCTCCTCCCCGTACCGGTAGACCCGCCGCGGGAAGCGGCCCGCCGCGCCGCTCACGCCGTCGCCCGCAGCCGCCGCGCGAGGAATCGGCGCACCTCGGCGACATAGCGTTCCCGGTCCTCCGCCTCACGGGGGTACCGGGAGTGGCCGGCGGACCGCACGACGAACTCGGTCGGCCCCGCGAGGGCGTTCGCCACCGCGAACTGTCCGGGCGGGGGCACGGCGGGATCCCACAGCGCGGGAGCCGCCAGCATCGGGATCCGGATCCGCCGCGCCGCGACGGCGGCGTCGAAGAACCGCAGTACCTCACGGGCCTCGGGATGCTCCGCGACGTGCAGGCGGACGGACTCGCCGCTGCCCGTGCAGGGCATCGTCAACCGCAGGTCGTGGTTGCCGAAGCTCGGCACCGCGAGGACGCCGGCGGCGAAGCGGCCGTCCCACGGCAGCGCGAGCGCGCCGATCCCGCCGCCGAAGCTCCCCCCGACGTACCCGAGCGGGAGGGAGGCGTCCGGCAGGACGGCGCGCAGCGCCGATGCCGCGCACCAGACGTCGGCCGCGCACAGGCCGTGCACATAAGTGGCACGCGATTCGATCCCGTGGAGGACGTGGTGCACTCCCCGCAATGGAATCGGGTCCATCGCGCTGCGCTCCGGCAGGCCCCGCAGCACGGGGAAGATCGCGGCGCACCGGTCGGGCACGAGCTCCGGCTCCGGTTCCGATCGGCCGCCGTAGCCGTGCCCGATGACGACCGCCCGATCCACGCCTCTCTCGGGAAGCGTGAGCCAGCCGCCGAGCCGCACGCCTCCCAGCGAGGTGAACTCGATGTCGAAGAGGTCGAGGCCGTCGAGCCTTCCGGCGGGCTTCACCCGGGGATCGGGGTCGACCGCCGCCGCTCGCGCGTACAGGTCCTCCCAGAATTCGGCGAATCCCGGCGGTTCCTCCGGCGCGCCGACGGCCCGCAGCGCCGCCGGGTCGTATCCGTAGGTGGCGTCGAACGCGTCCGGCCCGAACCACTCGCCGTAGGGCGCCGGCAGCGGCGTCACGGCTGGTCGAGCGCGGCGCGCTGCACCCGGTCGAGCTCGGCGCGGAGCTCGGCGCGGACGTCGGCGTACGCGGGGTCGGCGAAGACGTTGTTCAGCTCCTGCGGGTCGTCCTCGAGGTCGAACATCTCCCACTCCGGCTCGAAGACCCGGTCGGAGGTGCCGGGCAGCCCGTAGCCGCGGTTGTAGTAGTAGATGAGCTTGTACCGGTCGGTGCGCACGCCGTAGTGCGCGCGCAGGTGGTGGAATCCGTCGTCGTGCATCCAGTACCGGTAGTACATCGACGTGGGCCAGTCCTCGGGCCGCTCGCCGCGCAGGAGCGGCGCGAACGACCGCCCCTGCATCGGCGGCAGGTCCGGGACCCCGGCGAGGTCGAGGAACGTCTGCGCGAAGTCCACATTGGTGACGATCTCCTCGCAGGTCGTCCCCGGGTCGACCACGGCCGGGTAGCGCACCGCGAACGGCATCCGCAGGGACTCCTCGTACATGAACCGCTTGTCGTACCAGCCGTGGTCGCCCAGGAAGAACCCCTGGTCGGAGGTGTAGACGACGATCGTGTCCTCGGTGAGGCCATGCTGGTCGAGGTAGTCGAGGACGCGGCCGACGTTGTCGTCGACGGACGCGACGCAGCGCAGGTAGTCCGACATGTAGCGCTGGTACTTCCAGGACAGTTCCTCGTCCCGCGTCAAGCCCTCCGGCACCGGCTGCTTGAGGTCGACGTCGTCGAGGTCGTCGAGGATGCGCATGGTGGCGGCGCGGGCCGCCTCGGTGCGGGTCGCGTAGTCGTCGCGCAGCGTCGACGGCTCCGGGATGGACCCGTCGGGGTACAGGTGCGCGTGCTTCTCGTCCGGCTCCCACGGGCGGTGCGGGGCCTTGTGGTGGACGAGCAGGCAGAACGGCCGCTCGCGGTCCCGGCGGTCGAGCCAGTCGAGCGACATGTCCGTCGTGATGTCGGTGACGTACCCCGCGTGCGTGCGGCGACCGTCGGGGTGGATGAACTCCGGGTCGTGGTACTCGCCCTGGCCGGGGACGACCGCCCACTCGTCGAAGCCGCGCGGGTCGGCGAGGCCGCCGTGGCCGAGATGCCACTTGCCGAACAGCGCCGTCTGGTAGCCCTCCTCGCGCAAGAGGCCCGGGAAGGTCGGCATCCTCGAGTCGAACGGCGTGTCCAGTGTCGTCACCCCGTTGATGTGGCTGTACGTCCCGGTGAGGATCGTGGCCCGGCTCGGCGAGCACAGCGCGTTCGTGCAGAAGGTGTTGTCGAAGCGCATGCCGTCCGCGGCGATCCGGTCGATGTGCGGCGTCTCGTTGACGCGGCTCCCGTAGGCGCCGATCGCGTGGGCCGCGTGGTCGTCGGTCATCACGAACACGATGTTGGGTCTTGCGGACATGTCGTCTCCTGTCATCGTCCGTTCCGTCAGTCCCGGTTGCCGATTCGGAACTCGGCGGCGATCCGCTGCCCGTCGGATCCGCTGAGGTCGACGTCGATCGTCGTCGGGCTCGTATCGGTGACGGTCATCCTGTCGTCCGCCGAGATGCGCGTCATGGTCCGATCGATCGTCACGGTCGCCGACTCGGCGCGGTGGGTCGGATCCGACACGGCCACCGTGAGCTTGTCGCCGTCCTTGACGATGAGGACGCAGGCGGGCCCGGAGCACGCGACGCCGTCGACGGCGGGCGCGCCCCGCTCCCAGACGTTCAGGCCGAGGGTGCCGCCCCAGCGCGCCGCCTGCACCTGCCGCGTGTTGGACAGCACCTCGACGTCGGGATCAGCCGCGTACGCCGCAGTCTCATCGGCCGTCGCCCCTGGCAGGAGGGTGTACACGTAGGACGCGTCGTCCGGGTCGACGCCGTGGTCGAACCAGATGGCGGCGTACTCCGCCGTCTCCGGGGTGTCGTCGATGTAGTTGTGGTTCTTGTTGATGTCCGCCCAGGTACCGGTCCGAGTCTCGCGCAGGGCCTTGGCCTCGCCCGCGAGCACGTAGCCGATCCCTGCGGTGGGAGTCGCGCCCGCCAGGTGGGCCCACGAGCCCGCGCCCACCGGCACGGTCCCGGCGTCCGCGCCGATTTCAGCGCCGTCGACGACGAAGCGCTGGCCCGGGTCGAGCACGCGGCGGTTCTCGGCGATCGATTCGATCGGATAGCCGTTGGAGGACCGGATGAAGGCCCCCGTCGCGACGATCACGTCGTCGAACATGAACCACGACTTGCGCGCGGTCGGGGCCGCGGACTGGTCGATGTTGGAGTAGATCTGCGACTGCATGCCGCTCACGCCGAAGGTCCCGGTCGCGACGCCTCCGGCCCAGTGGTATTGGCTGCGGAAGTTCGCCCCCGCGCTGTCTCTGCGGCTGACCCTCGGCACGGTGGTGCCGGGCAGGCGGGCGGCATCGACGGTGGGCCAGAACTTCTCCTCGTAGTGCGCCGCGTCGTCGTTGTGGAGGTACTGCATGCCGCTGCCGGTGTACCAGCCGTGCAGGTTCTCCTTGTTGATCGACTCGTACGCGTAGATCCGGTTCGACGACATCGCGAGGGCGAAGGTGAAGCCCGGCCGGATGTGCAGGCTGCGGTCCATGTACGCGTACTGGATGCAGCGCGGCTCGGGCGGCAGGGGAACGATGTCGGGGTCGTTCTCGATGCGCTTGGCCTCGACGACGGAGCTGAGCTCGGTGGTGTCGAAGATGTCGCCGTAGTGGTCGTCGATCGTGTGGCGGACGGCCCCGCGCAGCAGGCGCGCGCGGTCGTCGTCGACGCTGCGCGCGAGCCACATCATCGAGAGCGTGCCGTTCAGACCGGCCGCGTGGTCGGTCGAGGTGCGGCGCGAGACGCCCCTGCCCCGCACGGCTCCGGGCACGGCCCCCTTGCGGATCCACGGGGCGAACCCGTCGAGCGCGAAGTTCACGATGTTGTCCCGGGCCTCGCCTCCGAGGGCCCACGGGGTGCCGACCAGGAGGGGCAGCAGCCGCGAACTCGCGTTGAGCATCGCCCTGCCGTATCCGCCGGTGTACGGGTGCCGCGAGTGCTGGATCAGCGAGCCGTCCGGGTAGATCCCGTTGCCTTCGGTGACGACCCGGAGCGCTTCGGGGATGGCGTCGCGGGCGAGGGCCAGCTTCGCGGCGTCCTCGACGAGCGCACCGCGCTGGGCGACGATCTGGCTGGTCCACAGCAGGTTCACGCCGTGCTTCTCCGGTGCGGGCAGGATGGAGTCGATGGCCGCCATGTTCTTCTCGAGGCGGGGAGCCGTGATCTGGTCGAACAGCATCAGCGCGATGGGCAGCAGCGCCTGCGGGGCGCCGATCTGCCAGTTGTACCAGTTGCCGGGCTGCTTGACGCCCGCGTAGTAGCGGTGCTCGTTCATCCAGTCCAGGCCTTCGAGCACCACGTCCAGGAGCCCGGCGTCGCCGTGGAGTTCGGCCGCGGGGAGCGCGTAGGCGTTCGCGAGGGAGCGCAGGCGTTCGTAGCTCTTCTGGACGTGGAGGGAGTGGGCGTCGTCGTCCGGGCCGAAATCGAGGTCCGGCCAGAGGAAGGCGCGATCGGCGGTGAGGTCCATGTCCTCCAGGTACTGCTCGGCCGCGCTGTCGATCCCGTCGACGACCGCGCGGATCTCGGGGACGTCGAGGTCGAGGGCGTCGCCGCCGAGCAGCATCTCACGCCAGCGGTCGCGCACTGTGGCGAAGTCTCCGGGGGTCGCGGTCGTCGCCGGGTCTTCGGTGGTGTTCTGGCCGAGCGCCAGTCCGGAGGCGCCGGCGGCCGAGAGCCCGGCGGCGGTCGCGCCGCCGATCAGCAGGCCGCGGCGGGAGAGCCTCGCGGAGGAGGCGGGCTGGTCGGGGGTGAGGTTCATCGTTGAACTCCTTAGGACGGTCGGTTCGAGGGTCTGCCGCCGCGCGGGCGGCGTGCGGCGAGTCGGTCTGCGATGAGCAGGGCCAGGAGCGCGGTCCTGCCGGGGATGGCGCTTGCGGTGACGTGTTCGCCGTCGGCGTGCGCGCCGCCGCCGACGGCTCCGAGGCCGTCGAGGGTCGGGATGCCGAGGTGCGCGGTGAGGTTGCCGTCCGAGACGGCGCCGGAGGCGATCGCTCGGAGCGGCGCGAGACCGGCGTCCGCGGCCACGCGCTCGGCGCGCGCGAAGAGGTCGGCGGAGCTCTCCGGCGGGAGCGGCGGGCGGCTCGGGCCGCCTTCGACCGCGACCGCCGCGCCTTCCTCGAAGGGGGTCAGCTCGCGCAGTGCCCTGTCCACGCGCCGCTGTTCGGCGAGGCTCGAGGTGCGGACGTCGACGTGGAGTGCGCCCTGGGCGGGAACGGTGTTGGTGGTCGTTCCCGCCGACATCACGGTCGGGGTCACCGTCGTTCCCGCTGCGCGGTCCGCGAGCGTGTCGACGGCCAGGACGTGATGGGCGAGCTCGACACCGGCGTTGACGCCGCGCTCGGGTTCGAGACCGGCGTGCGCGGCGCGGCCCGTGACGTGGACGGTGTAGCGGGAGGACCCTTTGCGTTCGGTCTTCAGTTCTCCGTGCGGGCCGCCGGGCTCCAGTACGAAGACCGCTTGGCACGGCGCGGCTTCGCGTTCGATCAGTTCCCTGGCGGTGGGCGAGCCGATCTCCTCGTCGGCGGTCACCAGGAACGTCACGCCGTCGAGTGTCGCCCTGGTCTCGGCCAGGAGCCGCAGCGCGTACATCGCCTGCACGATGCCGCCGGCCATGTCGAGGCATCCGGGACCGCGGATCACTCCGTCCTCGACCTTCCAGATCCGCTCACCCCAGGATCCGAAGGGCCACACGGTGTCGTGGTGGGCCAGGAGTAGGAGCCGCCGCGGGCCCGCGCCGAGACGCCACACCAGGTGCGGTCGGCGTTCGACCTCGACGCGTTCGGGAGTGGAGCCGAGGTGCCCGCGTCCCATCGCGGTGAGGACGTCGGCGCTTCGCGCGAGGGCCTCGGTGTCGTCGGTCGGCGACTCCGCGCGGACGAGCGTCTCGATGTCCGCGATCATGTCCGGCAGGAGCCGCTCGGCGCGGGCTTCGAACTCAGTCATCGTGACCCTCGTGCGGCCGGGTGTAGGGCCCTTCTGCGTCGGGGCGGCTGACATGGGCGCGGTCGAGCGGCACGGCCTCGATGGCCGCCCACAGCTCGTCGGAGATGTCGACAGCCGCGAGCTCGAGGGTCCGCTCGTAGTCGGATCGGTCCTGGAGCCCGACGACCGTCGCGGTGATGCGCGGGTCCCGCAGCGACCACTGCAGGGCCGCGGCCGCGAGCGGAACGCCCGCGTCGTGGCACAGTGCTCCGATCCGGTCGACGGCCGCGAGCATCGGCTTGGAGGCGCGCCCGTACGCGTAGGTGTCGGTCTCCCGGGGCCAGCGAGTGAGGATGCCCCGGCCGTAGGGGGCCGCGTTGAGGACGCCGAGGCCCTTGGCCGCGGCGTGCCCGATCAGGTCGTCCGCGGTGCGCTGCACGAGGGTGAATCGGTTGTGCGTGATCAGCGCGTCGAAGTGTCCGGTGTCGACGAAGCGGCGCAGCATGTCGGGCGGGCCGCCGGAGATGCCGAGCCCGCCGATCAGGCCTTCGTCGCGGGCGGCGACGAGCGCGGCGACCGGCCCGTCGTCGGACATGGCCGCCTCCCAGGTGGTGTTCTCCGGATCGTGCAGGTAGACCATCGGCAGGTGCTCGACGCCGAGCCGCTCCATGCTCTCGGCGAGCGATCGTCGCATCCGCGGCGCGGAGAAGTCGCTCGTTCCCCGCGCGCGGTCGGCCTTGGTCTGGACGAGGACGTCTTTCGTCGTCGCCCCGTTTCGCCCCAGCGCGTAGGCGATGCGGCTCTCGCTGCCGCCGAAGCCGTAGTTGTTGGACGTGTCGATCGTCGTCACGACGCGGTCGCGCAGCATCGCTCCGACGAGGTCGACGGTCTGCTCGGGGGCGATCCCCGAGCCGTCTGGACGCTGATGCCACGACGCCGCCCCGGCGATGACCGAGCTGACGGTCAGGCCGGTCGGGCCCAGTGCGCGCTGTCCGATCATGACGCGATCCCGAAGGCGGCGACGACGGTCCCTCCGCGCGCCCCTGAAAGGTCGACGGCGATCTCGATGTGCGGCCGCAGGCTCTCGACGGTGACCCGGTCGTCCACTTCGATCTCCGACTTCGCCGCGCGGGGAATCCGCAGCAGCACCGGTTCGGTGCGCAGGTGGGTGGGGTCGGCGATCGCGACGGTGAGGCGATTCCCGGTGTGCTCGATGAGCACGGACGCACTGCCGCGGCAGGTGATGCCGTTGACCGCCGGCGCGTCGTCAGTCCAGAAGTTCGCCCCGAAGGTGCCGCCCCGCCGCGCGGCCTGCACCGCCGGCGTGTTCGCGACGACTTCGACCGCGGGCTCGGCGGCGTACTGCTG
Source organism: Glycomyces tenuis DSM 44171 (assembly GCF_000427885.1). Classification (GTDB taxonomy): domain Bacteria; phylum Actinomycetota; class Actinomycetes; order Mycobacteriales; family Micromonosporaceae; genus Glycomyces; species Glycomyces tenuis. The sequence goes on along the minus strand of NZ_KE386600.1, from coordinate 129,368 downwards.
GACTTCTTCGGGTGTCGCGCCCGGCAGCAGGGTGTACGCGTAGCCGGCGCCCTCGGGGTCGACTCCGTGGTCGAACCAGAGGGTCGCGTATTCGCGTTCGATCGGCCTTTCGTCGGGGGTGCCGTTCTGGTTGACGTCGGCCCAGGAGCCGGTCCGGAGCCCGCGTTTGACGTGGACGGTGTTCTCGTCGCCGAAGACGTACCCGATGCCGGAGGTCGCGTTGGGCCCTTCTAGGTGCGCCCACGCGGCCCCCGGCACGGTCTGCTCGCCGTCGCCGAGTTCGGTCCCGTCGACGACGAGGCGTTGGCCGGTCCCGGTGATCCGGCGGTTCTCGATGATCGACTCCACCGGCTCGCCCAGAGAGGAGGTGATCCCGGTGCCGACGGCCACGATCGTGTCGTCGAACATGAACCAGGACTTCTTCCCGGTGGGCGCGGCGGCCTGGTCGGTTTCGGAGAACGTGCGGAACTCCATGCCCGCCACCCCGAGCGAGCCGAGGCCGACGCCGCCGACCCAGTCCTTGTCGCTGAAGCTGCTCTGGCCCTCGGCCGGCTCGGGAACGCCGACTGGGACGGTGGTGCCCGGCAGGCGCATGTGGTCGACCGTGGCCCAGTAGGCGTCGTCGTAGTGGCCGAGGTCGTCGTTGTGGAGGTACTGCATGCCGCTGCCGGTGTGCCAGCCGCGCAGGTTCTCCTTGTTGATCCCTTCGTAGTTGTAGACGCGGGAGGAGTGCATGCTGATCACGAACGTGCTGTCGGGCCGCTTGTGCAGGACCCGGTCCATCATCGGGTACTGCCGGTTGCGCGCGGCCGGGACCGTCGGATCGATGTCGGGGTCGTCCAGGACGCGGTACAGCTCGGTGAGCGAGCCCAGCTCCGAGGTGTCGAACAGGTCGCCGTAGGTGTCGTTCTCGTGGGTGTATTTGACGACGCCGCGCAGCCGGGCCGCGCGGTCGGGCTCGGCGGAGTGCGCGAGCCACATCAGCGACCAGGCGGCGATCGCGCCCGCGTTGTGCCCGCCCGAGGGCCGCGCGATGTTCCGGCCGCGGACCGCGCTGAGCAGGGAGCCCTTGTGCAGCCACGGGATGAACCCGTCCTCGATGAACGCCCACAGGTCCGCCAGGTCGGTCGCGGGCAGCTCCCAGGGCGACCCGGTGAGCAGCAGCAGCGACCGGGAGATGGACTGCACCAGCGACCGGCCGTATCCGCCGGTGTAGGGGTGGTGCATGTGCTGGAGGAACGAGCCGTCCCAGAAGAAGCCGTCAGGGACTTCGACCGCCTGCAGCGCGGGCACGATCTCGGTCTGGACCTGCCGCAGTTTCGCGTCGTCCTCGACGAGCGCGGCCCGCTGCGCGACGATCTCGGAGCTGCGGGTGAGGCTCGACCCGTCGTCGCGCGGGTCCGGGGCGAAGTAGTGGACGGAGTCCATCCAGAAGTCGATCCGCGCCGGGTCGACGACGTCGAAGACGAGCCTCGCGGTGGGGTTGAGCGCTCGCGGGGTGCCGGTCTGCCAGTTGTACCAGTTGCCGATCTGCTCGGCGCCGACGTAGTACCTGTGCTCGACCATCCAGTCCATGCCGTCGACGATGGCCTCCAGCAGTTCGGGGTCGCCCCTGCGTGCCGAACCTTTGGCCGCGTAAGAGAGCGCCATTCCCCGCAGCCGCTCGAACGACTGCCGCATGTCGATCGACTGCGACCAGTCGTTCCCGTCGAAGCCGAGGTCGCGCCACAGCCAGGTCCGGTCCGGTGAGCGGTCCATGCTCGCCAGGCGGGACTCGGTCTGCGAGTCCATCTGGTCGAGCACGGCCCGCACCTCCGGCAGGTCGGGGTCGAGCTCCTCTCCTCCGGTCAGCAGGTGGAACCAGCGGTCGCGCACACCCGCGAAGTCGTCCGGTGTCGCCGCGTGCGCCGTGGTGCCGTCGACCCCGGCGGCCCACAGGCCCGCCGCGGTCGCGCCGCCCAGCAGCAGCCCGCGCCGGGAGAAGCCGGGGCCGCCGCGGTCTTCAGTTTGTGTCGCTGCGTCTGTCTGCTTCATTGCTGACCTCCAGAGGGATGGATGACGCTGAGTGGGATCTCGGATGGCTACTGCTTGACGGCACCGGCGACCGCGTTGACGAAGTGCCGCTGCAGGAGAATGAAGACGATCACGAGCGGCGTGAGCGAGATGACCGCGGCCGCCGCCATGCCCGTGTGGTCGGTGTAGTTCTGGCTGACGAAGCCGACCATGCCCACCGCGAGGGGGCGCAGATCCGGCTGGCTGAGCGTGAACACGAGCGGCAGCAGGAACGCGTTCCAGGCGGTGAGGAACTGCAGCAGGCCGACGGTCGCGGTGACCGGCATGGACAGCGGCAGCATGATCCTGAAGAAGGTCCGGAAGTGGCCCGCTCCGTCGACCTTCGCCGACTCCTCCAGTTCCTTCGGCAGCGACCGGAAGTACGCCGCGTACAGCAGCAGCGCCGGGACGTGGCCGCCCGCGCCGAGACCGAGGATCATGCCGAGATGGGTGTTCAACAGGCCCATCGAGTCGGTGATCTGCGTGACCGCGATGATCGTGTAGCCCTCGGGGAGGAAGAACGTCACGACCATGATCCCGATGATGAGCTTGCGGCCGACGAAGTCGAACCGCCCGAGCACGTACCCCGCGAGGGCGCTGCGGAGGATCACGAGCGCGACCGATCCGACGGTCACGATGATCGAGTTGACCATGTAGGTGGAGAACCCGCCGTCGGTCCAGGCGCGGACGTAGTTCTCCCACTGCGGTTCGTCGGGCACCAGGTTCAGTCCCTTGCCGAACAGCTCCAGCGGCGTCTTGAGCGACGCGGAGATCAGCCAGGCGAACGGGTACACCCAGATCAGGCACATCACGGTCAGGCCCGCCGTGAGGAGCCAGGTGGTGACCCGGCGACGCGCTATCGGTCTGCGCCGCGGACGCGGCGGTGCCGTGTCGGGCGCGGCGGTCGGCCGCTGCCGGACGGTGGGCTCGGAGAGGCTCATGAACGGACCATCCTCTTCCGGGCCGCGGCCGCGCCGAGACCCTGCACGACGGCGATGACGGCCGCGGCGAGGCCGAACAGCACCGCCGCCGCCGAGGCGTACCCGAGCTGCGGCACCGTCGTCTCGAATGCGGTGCGGTAGATGAAGATCTCGATCACCTCGCTGGAGAAGGTCGGCCCGCCGGCCGTCATGGTCTGGATGAGGTCGAACACGTTGAACGCGGCGACCGCGTCGATCAGCGTGATGATGATCAGGAACGGGACCAGCATCGGGAGCGTGATGCGGCGGAACTCCTGCCAGGCGTTCGCGCCGTCGAGCTGCGCGGCCTCGTACAGCTCCTGAGGAATCGTCTGGAGCGCGGCGAGCCAGTAGATCATCGTGATCCCGACCCACTTCCACACCCACACGCCGATGGCGGCGAACAGCGAGGTGTCCGGATCGCCGAGGAAGTCGATCGGCTGGTCGAGGATCCCCACGCCGGTCAGGATCCGGTTCACCGGGCCGGTCGAGTCGAGCACGAGCGTGTAGACCATCCCGATGATCGCACCCGTGGTCACCACCGGCAGGAAGAAGAGGGTGCGGAACCCGGTGCGGAACTTGACCGCCTTCCTGCTCAGCAGATACGCCAGCACCAGTCCCAGACCGACCCGCAGTGGGAGTCCTATCAGGAGGAAGATGAAACTGTTGGTGAACGCGTTCCAGAACAGCTCGTCGGAGATGAGCCGCTCGTAATTCTCGAGCCCGATGAACGTGCCGCGCTGCGCGAATCCCGGCCAGTCCAGGAACGAGTACCACCAGCTCGCCACAAGGGGATAGACCGTGTAGAGCCCGTATCCGACGATGGTCGGAAGCAGGAACAGGTAGATCCACCAGTCGCGCCGCATCCTGCGCCACCACCGGTCACGGTCGCTTCGACGCGCGGTCCGCGACGCGGCCGCCGTCTGCGAGACCTCAGGCATAGTCGTCCGCCGTGAAGTCGTTCGCCGGGTCCCACTGCGGGAACACCCAGTCGTCGAGACTGACGTCCGCTCCGTCCGAGGCGACCGCTTCGATCGCCCTGTCGCGCTCGGCGCTGATGCTCGAGGTGTATTCGGTGAGCGCCTGGCGCCAGTCGTCGATGGTCTCGGTCAGCGCCCCCTGGAGGATCTCCGCGGGGTTCGGGTTGATGCCCTGCATTTCGCTCACGACCTGCACGACCGCGGGGTTGCGCGCCTCCGGCGCCGGGGCGTACCTGCATTCCTCGCGCAGATTGAGCAGGTTCCGCCGGTAGGGCTCGTTGACGTCCTCGGCGGCGTCGACCGCGGACGGGTCGATCGGCGGCGTCGCCATCGCGTTCACCATGTCCGCGAACGTTTCCTCGGTCGCGAAGGCGGCGATGGCCAGGGCCGCGTCCTCCGGGCGCTGCGAAGCGCTGGAGATCCAGAACTCGCCCGGCGGAGGCGGGAAGTGCACCGGCGAGGGCGCGCCGTCGGGTCCGGGCATCCGCCACGCGTCGAAGCCCATGTCCAGCAGTTCGGGATAGTTGTTCGTGACGACTCCGGGAACCCAGGGCCCGTGCCAGTGGATATGGGCCTCGCCGGCCGCCCACCGCTGGGCGGCGTCCTCCGGGCCCATCGATCCGAGCGACGGGTGGAAGGCCCCGTCGCTGTGCAGCGCGAGGATGAACTCCATGGCGTCGAGGAAGGGCTGCGAGTCGAACACGTACTCACCGGTCGTGTAGTCGATGCCGCCGACGTGCGTCGCGCCCGCGGCCGATGCGAGCTGCTGCAGTTTGAGGTCGAGGAAGTTGGGCCCCTTCGCGGCGAAGGCGATCGCGTACACGTTGTCCTTCGTGATCTCGCGCGCGACCGTTCGGAACCCGTCCCAGCTCCGCGCGTCTTCCGGGTCGACATCCATGGGGAGCCGGTCGGTCACGACCCACGGCGTCTGCTCATGTGTGCGCCCGTCGTCGAGCGGGAACGAGTAGACCTTGCCGTCGAAGATGTGGACGCCCTCGACGAGCCGGTCGGCGACGGCGGTGCCGGCCAGGTCGACGTGATCGCCGAGCGGCTGGAACCATCCCTCCTCGACGAGGACGCTGATCGGACCGAGGCTGGGGTGGGCCGTGTGCACGTCCGGCATCTGGTCGCTTCGGTGCCCGAGTTGGAGGGCGCTCACCAGTTCGCTCGCCGGGTACTCCTCGCGCTCGATGGTGAGGTCGGGGTTGGCGCTCATGACGCGCTCGAGCGTGGGCTCGATCCACACTCCGTTCTTGTGGTCCCACCACTTCAGCGCGCCGGATCCGCCGGACGATCCGTCCGGGTCTCCTGAACCGGTGCACGAGGCCAGCAGTGGGACACCGGCGGCGATGCCTCCCATCATGGAGAGCGTCTGCCGTCTGGTCATTGCGTTCGAACGTTTCTCACCCATGTCACAAACTCCTCTGTTCGTCGTGGGCACTTGTATTGGCCGGGGTCGGCTCCAGGCCGACCAAGGGGACCTCCGGCTCCGCGTAGAAGTGCCGGAGCGCGAGGGACGCCGTTCCGATCAGGACGGCGTCCGCGCCGAAGGAAGACGCTGTGACGCGGCTGGTGCGCCGCTCGTGCGGGAGCGGGCTGCGTCGGATCCGCTCCTCGTTGATGACCGGTTCGAGCAGATCCCAGCCGCTGACGATGCTCGGACCCGACACGACCAGCAGTTCGGGGTCGACGATGGCGGTGATCAGCGCGAGCGCGTATCCGATGTGGCGGGCGCGGGCGGTCACCAGATCCCGTGCGGCGGTGTCGCCGCCGCGGGCGGCGTCGTAGAGCCGGTCTATCGCGGTCCGGTCGTCGTCGGCCTGCGCGGTCTCGCCCAGGACGCTCCGCGCGTCGCGCGCGAACACCGAGTCCCGGACCTGCTCCTGCAGGCATCCCCGCAGGCCGCAGAGCCGGCAGACTCGATCGATTCCGGGAACGACGAAGTGGCCGAGCTGGCCTTCGCGGTGGTCGAAACCGGAGATGACCCGCCCGTCGATGGAGATCGCCGCGCCGATGCCGTCGGACACGTCGACGGCCGCGACGCTCCGCACGCCCACCCCCGCGCCCAGCCACGCCTCGGCCGTCACGAGCCCGTGCTGCATTCGGCCGATCGCGACGGGGATCCCGAGCTCGCGGTGCAGGATGTCCGCGGCGGGGACGTCGTGCCAGTTCGGGTGGGCGACGACGACGAAACCCGCCTCGTCGACGCCGCCGAGCACGGTCGCGCCGACGCGGATCATCCGCTCGGCCACGCCCGTGCGCCGAGCGTGAGCGCGCAGCTCTCCGGCGAGGGCGACGAGCGTGCTCTCCGCATCCTCGGGTTCGGCGACCGCGACACGATGGGCCGCGACGACCTCGCCCCTCGCATCGTGCACACCCACCTGCGCCTTCTCACCGGCGATGTAGATGCTCCCGACGAACACGCTGTCCGGAACGAGGTCGATCAGGGTGGTCGGCCGCCCGAGCCGCGGTGCCCCCGACGACGGGCCTCGGGATTCGACGACCTGGACGAGCCCCTGCCGGATCGTCTCGTCGACGATGCGGCTGATGGTCGCGGCCGTCAGGCCGGTGGCGGCGGCGAGGTCCTGGCGCGAGCTGGGGCCGCGCAGCAGGAGCGATCGGAGGATCAGGCTGCGGTTGCGAACGCGCTGCCCGGCCGCGTTGAGGCCATTGTCACGAAACATAGTTGCGTACTGTATGTAATATAGTCGACGATGTCAACGGTCGAAGGGAAGTTTCTCGTGCAACGACGGAACGTAGTGCTGATATGCGTCGATCAATGGCGAGGTGACTGCTTCTCGGGAGCGGGGCATCCGGTCGTCATGACCCCGTACCTGGACGGCTGGATGCGGACGGGGACGCGCTTCGCGCGCGCGTACTCGGCGACGCCGAGCTGCGTTCCGGCGCGCGCGTCACTGCTGACGGGGCTCAGTCAGGAGCACCACGGACGCATCGGCTACGAGGACGGCGTGCCGTGGGACTACGAGGTCACGCTGCCTTCGGTGCTGTCCGCCGCCGGGTACCAGACGCAGGCGGTCGGAAAGATGCACGTCTTCCCCGAACGCGAGACGGTCGGGTTCGACGACGTCGAACTGCATGACGGATACCTGCATTTCGTCCGCAACCGCTACAGCGATCTCACCGAAGCCGACGACTACCTTCCGTGGCTGCGGGAGCGCCTGGGGTACGAGGCCGACGACTTCGAGCACGGGGTGCACTGCAACTCGGTCGTCGCCCGCCCGTGGGACAAACCCGAGTCCACGCATCCGACCAACTGGGTCACGCAGCGCTCGATCGACTTCCTGCGCGAACGGGATCGCGAGCGCCCGTTCTTCCTGTTCGCGTCGTACCATCGGCCGCACCCCCCGTACGACCCTCCCGCGTGGGCGTTCGAGCAGTACGTCCACCAGGAGATGCCGGACCCGCCCGTCGGCGACTGGACGGATCTGTGGGCGGAGCACGCGGACTCGATGTCGCCCACGGCAGCGGTGGCCGAGTACGACCCCCGCGTCCTGCAGCGCGCCCGCGCGGGGTACTACGGGCACATGTCGCACATCGACCAGCAGCTCAACCGCCTCTTCCACGAGCTGACCGCGACCGGAGCCGGGTCCGACACGATCATCTGCTTCGTGTCGGATCACGGGGAGCTCATGGGAGACCACCACCTGTTCCAGAAATCGCTGCCGTACGAGGGGTCGGCGCGGGTGCCGTTCATCATCAGCGGTCCCGACGTCCCGGCGGGCGTCGTGAACGACGACGTCGTCGAGCTTCGCGACGTCATGCCCACGCTGCTGGAAGCCGCGGGCGTGGGCATCCCCGACGACGTCGACGGACGCAGCGTGCTCTCCCTGGTGAGCGACGACGACGAGCGTGTCGAGACCTGGCGGGAGTATCTGCACGGCGAGCACACGAAGTTCGGTCAGAGCATCCACTACCTGACCGATGGGCGGCACAAGTACATCTGGTTCAGCGGGTCCGGACGCGAGCAGTTGTTCGACATCGCCTCCGATCCCGATGAGCTTCACGACCTCGCCCCCCACCGGGACCACGCCACCGTCCTCGCGACCTGGCGGAATCGCCTGGTCGCCGCGCTCGCGAATCGACCGGAGGAGTTCGTCCGCGACGGCGCGCTGGTCGCCGGGCGGCAGGTCGACGACGTCCTTCCGTTCCTCCGCAAGCGAATCGCGTCGCGGACGCCCTCGTGACCGCGTACCGGCCCGAGTCGGTCCGACCGGGAGATCGAGTTCGCCCGCGCGATGCGCCGGGGCAAGGCCGGTACGGGTCGGAACCGTGACCGCCCAGGACGTTTCCGCAAGCGGATCGGGGCGACCGCGATGGTCTTCCGAACCTGATTGTCTCGGGGATGCGTCGGCCCCACTTCCGGCGCTTGGCCGGGGACCCCTCGAGACGCGCGTCGGAGACCGATGCCATGGCTGCGCGGGCGTGGCTTCCGAACGCCTCGGTCCGATTGCGAACCGTTCGCCCGATCAGCTCACCGCGGCTTCCTCGACGCGGTCCAGCCATTCGTCCAGGAAGGCGTCGAGCAGCACCGGCTGCTCGAGCTGGAGGTTGTGCCCGGCCCGGTCGAGGACGGCGAAGGTCGCGCGCGGGTAGTGCTCGAGCAGCGCATAGACATCGGCGTAGCCGGTGTTGTCATCCTGCCGGCCGGTCACGATCAACGCGGGCCGCTCGAACGGCGCACCGGATTCGGGGGCGGTGCTCAGCTCGTACCGCCGCGCCACACGCACCAGCCCTTCGTCGTCGGCAAGCCCCAGGCCCGGGGCGATCTCCTCGCGGAAGCGGCGGTACGTCTCCGGGGACTGCACGACCGCGAGTTCGCCGTAGGAGGCGGCGTCCGCCGGTGGCAGCCCGGCCATGAGCGCGGGGTCGGCGGCGATCACGGTGTGGGGCGGAAGGGTCCGCTTGGAGTGGCGGGCCTCTTTCCCGATCGGGCACACCAGGCCGAGGCCGAGCACCTGCTCGGGGCGGGAGCCCGCGACGGCGCGGGCGAGGTAGCCGCCGTAGGATTCGCCGACGACGACGAAGGGCTCCTCGCCGATCATGTGGTCAATGAATCCCTGGACGGCGTCGAGCATGTCGTCCGAGCCCCGGTACTGCTCGGTGATCTCCGTCTGCCCCATGCCGGGAAGGTCGGGGTACAGGCGGCGATAGGAGTGCCCGCCGGGGCGTGCGGCGGCGCGGCGGGCGAAGAACGGCTCCATGAAGCCGGTCATGAGGCGGTGGTCGGTGGTCCAGCCGTGGATCGCGAGGACGGGAGTGCCAGTCCCGTGCGCGACGAAGTGCATTGGCATGACCGCAACCCTAATACCCCTCCTTGAAAGGGAGTGATTCCTTGTGGGTGAAGGCGATCGGTCTTGACGCCGACGTTCGGCCCGGTCGGCGAGGGGGTCGCCGGAATACACGGAGGTTCGGCTCGGAGGCGTCCACCATGCTTTCCTCGATCGCCTGGCGGGGCGCGGGAAGATCTGGAGCGGCCACAGGGTCGGGACGTGGAAAGCCGACTCCGTCAGCCGCGGTTCGAGCCCACGACCTTGATCTCGGGTCCTGCGACCCCGCTGATGACCGGGGTTCGCGGGACCGGCGCGGACGACGCGTCCTCCGGGCTCACCGGGATCGCGTCGGGCGCGGCGTCGTGGACGACCGGCAGCTTCGTCCAGCGAAGCACCGTGCGCAGTTGACCCGCCGCATGCCGGATCGCAGGATCGGCGGCGAGCCGCATGGCGGCTTCGAGCATCCGGGTCTCGGAGGAAAGGCGCATCTGCCGGGAGCGCAGGTCGGCGAGTTCGATGACCGATTCGCGGCGCCCGGTTTCGGAGAGCAGCACCAGGACCGGCCGGTGGCTGCCGACCTTCTCGCGTGCCTCGGCGCTGCCCGGCCGCGACCCGGGGACCTTGTCCAACCGCACTTCTGACCGGGCACAGGAGAGGTCGAAGACCTTGGGTGCGCGGCGTCCCGGCTTCACCACCGTCAGTTCGGTGCCGTTGAGGTACAGCAGATCACCCGCCCCCGCCTGAAGCACGAATCCGAGGCTGAGCGGACCGAGCAGGAAGACGAGCCCGAACACGACACCCGTGCCCTCGTAGGACAGCCCGGTCCCGCTGCTGCCGCGAGCGGTCGCGCTGTGATAGCTCGTCCAATCGAATCCGCCGTTCATCGATGCCAGGACCACGGATCCCGCAATGAGCACGACCCCGAGACAGGCGCCGATGATCCGCATATTGCGGACCAGGACGGCCGTGCGCTCGGGTTCCAGGAAGGCACCCACACGCGACAGCATGCGGTGGCCGCTGAATGGCTGACCGGACTTCATGCGACATGATCCCCTCGGGCAGAGTTTCGACAGACCGACGGTACAGGTCGACGACCAGGTGCTCCGAACAGAGCCGCCGACGAGCATGGCGACGAGGGCGACGGCTCGAGCCGGGGTCGGCGGCATCCGTTCTTCGCGGTCATGGCGCTCGCGTGCGCGGTGATGCCGGCCGGGCGCGATACGGTCACGGCGATCAGCCGGTGGGCCGCGGATGCTCCGTCCGAGGTCTTGGAAGCGGTCGGGTGCGGGCGGTTCTCCTGCCCGTACGACAGAGCCGGGGTCCTCGCACTCCCGCTTGCGGCAGTCGAGTCGACCGAACGGCGTTGGGGCCGATCGGTCAGCGCCAGGTGTCGCGCCGCCGCTCCAAGCCGTCGAGAATGAGATCGAGGCCGATCGCGAACTCCTCGGCGTAGGAGTAGTCGGGTCTGAGGGTGTGCTCCACGGCCATCTCGGCCAAGTGCGGGAACTCCTCGGCGAGATCCGGCGCCGTGAGCGGCCCGGCGACCTCCTGGAGGTCCTCGGTCGAGTCGAACGGCAGCGCCTGCTCCTGGATCGCGAAACCGTAGACATAGCCGTCCAGCAGCGAGAACGCATGCGCCACACCGGCGATTGTGAAGCCTTGCGAGCGCAGGCACCCGATCACCGCGTCATGGTGTCGCAGCGTCGCCGGGCCCGGGTTCGCACGGGAGTCCATCAGCGCGATCGCCCACGGGTGGCGGTTGAGCGCATCGCGCATCGACGCGGCTCGCCGCCGCATGGCCGTCTGCCAGTCGACGCCCTCGGCCGGGAGCTCGACCTCGGCGAAGACCAGGTCCACCATGCCGTCGAGCAGCGCGTCCTTGTTGCGGAAGTGGTGGTAGAGCGCCATCGCCCGCACGCCGAGCCGTTCCGCGAGCTTGCGCGTGCTCGGCACCGTGCCACCGGACTCGTCCGCCATCGCCACGGCCGCGCGCGCGACCTTCTCCTTGCTGAGCGTGCCTCGCCGCGCCGCGGGCGGCTCGCTCGCATCGGTGGTCAACGTTCCTCCCCGTTCTTCGGCTGGATCCCCGCCAAGGTACTTTACACCGTACAGTTTTACTGTACAGTGTAAAGGTACAGGAACCCTTCGAACGAGGAGCGAGTCATGGAACCGTTGAACCCGGTGGCGATCCCGCAGACCGGCGCGGGCAGGCGGATGTGCGTCGTCGGCGCGTCGGGCAAGCTCGGCCGCTACATGGTGCGACACGCGCTCGACCGCGGCTACGAGGTCGTGGGCGTCTGCCGCGAGCAGAGCGTGCCGAAACTCGACGACTTCGCCGACCGGATCACCGTGATCGGCGGCGCCACGAACGACCGCGCGGTCATCGCCCGGGCCGTGGAAAGCTGCGACGCCGTGCTCACGGTCCTCGTGCCCTGGGGCGTGCGCGACTACTCCTCCGGCACCGCGCAGGCCGTCATGGACTACGCGAAACCCGGCGCCCGCCTCGTGTTCTCGTGCGGCTGGCACATCACCCGCGACGGCGAGGACAAGTACTCGAAGCGGTTCAAGGCCATGGTCGCCGTCGCCGCGAAGGTCATGCGGTTCCTCCGCGTCGTCGACATCGACGACCAGGTGGAGGCGTGCCGCCGGATCTTCGCCAGCGACACCCGCTGGACGGTCGTGCGCGGCAGCGACCTCGAAGAGGGCCCCAGCGAGGGCCTGCCGGTGTGGAGCCGCCATGTGGGCGACCCGGTCCTGGCGAGCAACCTGACCCGGCGGACCGACTTCGCGCTCTTCATGGTCGAGGCCGTGACCGATGACGCCCTCGTGCGCGAGGCACCGGCGATCGTCGGCCGCCGCACCGCCTCAGCGCTCGCCCACGCCGACGGACCGGCCTGATGCCGGGCACGGCGTATTCGATTTCGATCGCCCTGCCGCCGGGCTCGGCGGCAGGGCGATCACCGCGGCGATCCGGTCAGTCACCGGGCACCGCGCGGGCCCTCCGGCGAGTGAGCAGGCCGTGCCTGGGCGCGAAGAGCCAGGCGAGCAGGAACAGGCCGGTGATCACCAGGACGATGAGCCCTCCGGCGGCCAGGTTGTAGTAGAAGGACAGGTAGAGGCCGGCGATGGCGCCGAACAGGGCGATCAGCGCTCCGACGCCGACCATGGCGCCGAGGCGGTCGGTGAGGAATCGGGCCGCGGCCGATGGCGTCACCAAGAGCGCGAGCACCAGGATGTTCCCCACGGCCTGGAGCGAGACGACGATCGCCGCGGTGACCATGACGTACAGGGCGATGTCCAGTGCCAGGACCGGCAGCCCCGAGGCGCGCGCGGTCTCGCGGTCGAGACTGACGGCGATGAGCTGGCGGCGCAGCCCGAACGTCGCCAGCACCAGCGCGGCGCCGACGACGGCGACCATGAGGACGTCGCCGTCGCCGAGGGCGAGAATCTGCCCGAACAGGAACGAGGCGAGGTCGCCGGTGTAGGACTGCCGCGTCGAGACGATGACGATGCCCAGGCCGAACGCGGCGGCCCAGAAGACGCCGATCACCGTGTCCTCCTTGAGCCTGCGTGTCTGGCTGATGAGGACGATCGCCAGCGCCGTGGCCGCCCCGGCGACCGCCCCGGACAACGTCAGGTTGATGTGGAGGACGAAGCCGATCGCGACGCCGGGGAAGACGGCGTGCGCCACGGCGTCGCCGATGAAGGCCATGCCGCGCAGCACCACGAACGCGCCCACGACGACGCAGACGACCGCGGACATCGCGGCGACCGCGAAGGCGCGCTGCATGAACAGGTGCGACCAGGGCTCGGCGAGCCATTCGATCATCGCGAGTCCGTTCCGGCCAGGAGGGCCTTGAGTTCGCCGGAGGCGGCCACGCCGAAGGCGCGCAGCCACAGGTCGGGGTCGGAGAGATCGGCGGGCGGGCCGTCGGCCACGACGGTGCGGTTCAGCAGGCACAGCCGCGAGCAGGTCGCGCGGGCCTGCGCGAGGTCGTGGGTGGTCATGAGGACCGCGGTGCCCTCGGCGGCGAGGCGCCCCAGGAGCTCGGTGAGCAGTTGCTGGGTGGGCGCGTCGACGCCGGTGAACGGCTCGTCCAACAAGAGCAGCTCCGGTTCGCGAACGAGGGCCCGGGCGACCAGGACGCGCTGGCGCTGGCCGCCGGACAGCTCCCCCACCGGCCGATGGGCGAGCTCGGCGAGCCCGACGCGGTCCAGCGCGGCCCCGGTCGCGTCGCGGTCGGCGCGGCGAGGTCCGGCGAGCCGGCGTCCGCTGGTGCGGGCGTTGAGGACCGCGCCGTGGACGGTGATCGGGAAGTCCCAGGTGAACTCGTGTTTCTGGGGGACGTAGCCGGGGCGCCCGCCCGCGACGGCGACCGTGCCGCCGTCGGGCTTGACCAGGCCGAGGACGGCTCGCAGCAGCGTGGTCTTGCCCGCGCCGTTGGGGCCGATGAGGCCGACGGTCTCTCCGGCCGCGACCGCGAGGTCGACGCGGTCGAGGACCGGGCGGCCGCCGAGGCTGACGGTGAGCGACCCGGCGCGCAGGGCGTCAGCTCGCATCGGCGTCCCCGGTGTCCGCGGCGTTCCGGCGCTTGCGGGTGGCGACCATGATGACGGTGCCGACGACCACGGCGATCGCGGCGGCGCCCAGGCCCCACAGGAGCCAGCCGGTGCCGGTGGTGGGCAGGAAGCCGCCGTCGTCGTCGCCTCCATCGCCACCGCCGTCGCCCTCGCCGCTGCCGTCGCCGGAGCAGGCCTCGTTCGGGTCGGTCGCGTCGCCGACGGCCACCTGGATGCCCTTGGTGTCGGTGACCGTTTCACCGTCGCCGGTGGTGGCGGTGAACTCGACGGTGATCACGTAGACGCCGGGCTCGGAGAAGGTCCAGTTGCCGTGGGCGTGCGTGTTGCGGGGGACGGTCACGGTCTGCGGGAGTGCCTCGGAGGAGTCGAAGAGGACTTCGGCCCCGCCGAAGGAGCCGGTGAGGAAGATCGTGAACTCCCCCGGGCCCTCGACGGCGGTCAGGTTCCAGTCGACCGTGCCGGGGACGCCGTCGATCACCGAGGGGTCCTGGGTGTTCCAGCCGGGCCACACGATCCCCGAAGTCTGGACCTGCGGGAGCATGTGGATCTCCTCGCCCGCGGCGCCGAGGAAACCGTAGTCGCCTTCGGGGATCGGGAACAGGGCCGCGTCGGGGACCCGGAGCACGACGTCTTCGAGGTCGCGCCACACGGATTCGGAGGCGCGGTCGTCGCGCAGCTGCGCGGTCCAGGCCCCGTCGACGAAGCGCGGACCGATGTCGATGTGGCCGTCGTCGACGACCTCGCAGGCGGTGTCGGCCTGGGCGCCGCCCTCCCGGCCGCCGGAGTCCGCTGCGGCGATGACCTCGGCCTCGTCGGCGGTCGCGGGCTCGGCGGTGAGGGTGTACGCGGCAGTGGCCGAGGCCGCGGTCTGGGCGTGTCCGGCGGCGACGGCGGCGCGGCCGCCGTGCTCGCGGGCGCCCAGCTCGACGACGTGTTCGCCGGGCTCGTCGACCGCGAGGACGACGGGGGCGGTGGTCCCGGCCGGGAGCGTGAACGACCCGCCGTCCGCAGTGGAGGCGAGCGGTTCGGCCAGGCCCGGGCCGGTGAAGGTGTAGAGCCAGGCGTTCCCCGGGCCTTCGGTCTTGTCGAGGGTGAGGGTCAGGTCGGTGTCGGCGGCAGAGGCGTCGAGCGTCGGGAAGGCGCCGTCGGCACCGGCTCCGGCGATCCAGACGAGGTCCCCGGCCCCGCCGAGGAACGCGAAGTCCTCACGCTCGGGCACGAGGGACGGCACGGTGGCCAAGGAGGCCGGGCCCTCGATCGCGACGCCGGCGCCGTCGGTGTCGAACTCGGCGATGCCCTCGGGCTCCTGGGCGTTCGCGGGCGCCGCGGCGAGCAGCGCGGCGGCCATCGCGACGATGGGGATCAGCTGTTCTCTCATGAGTCTCCTCCCAGGCAGCGGCTCAGCTCGGAGGCGTTCTGCCGCATCATGTCGATGTAGGTGGGGGCGTCTTGGGGCAGGGCGTCGCCGTGCAGGGTGCAGACCTGGACGCCTTGGTCCTCGGCGACCTGGCGCAGCACGGAGGCGCGGGCTTGCAGGTTGGGTTCGACGAACACGGCGGGCACGTCGAGGTCGGCGATGGTCTCGGTGAGCTGCTCGACCTGCTGGGCGCTGGGTTCGGCGGCCGGGTTGGGCACGACGAATCCGGCGATCTGCATGCCGTAGGCGTCGGCGAGGTAGCCGAACGCGTCATGCGTGGTGATCAGTTGGCGGTTCTCCTCGGGGATGGCGGCGATCGCCGCGGCGACCTCGGCGTCGAGCGCGTCGAGTTCGGCCAGGTAGGCGTCCCGGTTCTCCTCGTAGGTCTCGCGGCCGTCGGGGTCGAGTTCGATGAGGGCGTCGGCGATGACCTGGACGTAGGCCTTGGTGTTGCGGACGCTCTGCCACACGTGCGGGTCGACTTCGCCGTGGACGTGCTTGCCGAGGACGGCCTGCGGGAGCTGGTAGATGTCGGCCCCCGCCTCGCCCAGGAACGCGAACCGCTCGCCGTCGGGGATCTGCTCGACGGCCTTGGTGGGCACGTCGACGACCACGTCGGCGGGGGCCAGCTCGCCGCGGTCGTCGTCGCGGGCGATGAACGCCCCGGTGTCGAGGTCGGCGGTGAGGTCGACGTGGCCGCTGTCGAGGATCACGGCGCCGGGCCGGACCTCGCGGGGGTTGACGCCGACGGCGAAGGTGAAGGTCCCGACCCCCTCTTCGGTGACCGTGCCTTCGTCGGTGAGGGTCGTGGCCATGTCGAGGGTGTACACGCCCGGTTCGCTGAAGGTCCAGTTGACGTGGGTGTGGGCGTTCGGGGGCAGGGTGATCGCGTCGGCTTCGGTGAGGCCGTCGGCAGTGTTCCAGTAGATCTCGGGCTGTCCGAAGGCGTCGGTGAGGAACATGGTGGCCTGGCCGGGGCCGGTGTAGCCGGTCAGGTGGACGTCGATCTCCGCCGATCGCGACTCGGTCTCGCCCCGGACGCCGAAGCCGAGCCAGACGGTGTCGAGGGCGATGTTCTCGACCAGCGGGAGGAGCTTGGCGCCGTGGGGTTCGGCGTTCTCGGCGAGCGAGATGTTCGGGGAGTCCTCGGGGACGTTGGTGTCGAACAGCTTGATGAGCGGGTGGTCTTCGAGGAGGAGGTGGTTGGTGAAGGCGAGTTCGGCACCGGCGACCGTGGCGGCGTCCTTCGGGCTCGGTTCGTAGGAGTGCGGGTCGCCGCCGGGGGGCACGACGGTCTCGACGTCGACGCGGCCCGCGCCGACCGCCTCGGCCCAGTCCTTGATGAGTTCGGTGGTGACGACGACTTGAACGCCGTCGGCGTCGCCACCGGTGCCGGTACAGCCGGCGAGCAGTGCGGCCGCGGTGATCGCGGTCAGGGTCCGCTTCATGCGGAGGTCTCCTTCGATGCTTCGGCCTCGGAGGCCGCGGGATCTCCGGTGGGGTCCGAGGTGGTCGGTTCGGGATCGGTCGGCGCGGCCGCCGAGCGGCCGGTGTCCTCGGGCCTGGCGGTCCTCCTGCGACGGGTCTTCACCCAGATGAGGACGAGGAGCACGAGCGCGGCGAGGACGGCCGCCTGCGGCCAGGGCGGGGCCCACAGGTGCTCCTCGTGGCCGGACGAGGGGATGCGGGATTCGGCGTCGGCGAGGTCGGCGGCCTCGGGCCGGACGAGGAGCTCGACGTCGAGGCGGGCGAGCGGCCACAGTCCGTCCACTTCGGCCGTGCCCTCGAAGCGGTCGCCGGGCAGGATCTGCGGGAGCTCGGCGATGACGGTCTCGTGTTCGAGCAGGCCCCAGGGCCCTTTGACGCGTGCGATGAGTTCGCCTCGGAGCCTGACGTTCCCGGTGTTCTCGACCTCGTAGTCGAACGTCATCGAACCGGGCGCGGCCGGGTTCCAGTCGTAGTGGTAGGTCAGGTGGGACAGGCCGGGGTCGAGTTCGGGTTCGAGTTCGCCGGAGACGCGCAGGTGGACGCGGGCGCCGACGCGGCGCTCCACGAGGATGTCGTCGCCGGAGGCGTCCGTCGACTCCTCGGCGAGGGCGGCGACGATGCCGCCGACGTGGTCGCCGGGGGTGGCTTCGGTGGGGACGGTCAGCGCGAACGGCACGTCGAGGCGCGTCCGCGCCTCGACGGTGATGGTCGACTGGTTGAATCCGATCCAGGAGCCGACGTCGACCGGCTCCTGGCCGGCCGGAAGCAGGTCGAAGGCGCCGGACTCGCTGGTGAAGGCGTCGGAGGCGTACAGCCGCAAGATGATCGGTTCGGTGCCGAAGTTGGAGACGCCGACGAAGTCGATGACCGTCTCGCCGGGGTCGAGAGTGTGGTCGAAGGCGGCGCGGCCGTCCGGGCCGTCTTGGCTCGACGGGTTGACGCCCCATGTGGCGGGCGCGGGCTCCTCTTGCGCCGCCGCGGGACTCGCGGCGACGAAGAGGACCGCGAGCGCGGCGGCGGCGGTGATCAAGGTGGGTCTCACGGGGGTCTTTCGGGTCGTGTCGCGGGGCGGCCCGGCAGGCTCGGCCGGTGAGCCGGGCATGGGTACGCGCGGGCCGCCCCGCAGTGGGGAGGGAAACGTGTCAGCCGACGTCGAAGGTGTAGGTGTGCTCCGCGGAGGTGACCGCGCCGGCGGCGGTGTGGGTGCCGCTGACCTGGAAGGTGAGCTCGTAGGTGCCCGGTTCGGTGAAGACCCAGGTCGGGTGGTGGTGGGATTCGGTGATGTCGGTGCCCGGGGCCTCGCAGGCCGGGTCGGTGTGGAAGCGGGTCGCTCCGGTGGTGGCGTCGTAGACCGAGACGTCCCCGCCTGCGGGGGTGACCGCGTCGACGAGTTCGGCCCTGAGCTCGCCGCCGAAGTCGGCGAGCTCGAGTTCCTCGGTGCTCCAGCCGGCCCACAGGAGGCCGGTGGTGTCGGTGCGCGGGATGACCCAGTTGTCGCCCGCGTCGAACCGGCACGCGGTGGCGCTCGGGCGGTCGACCAGGTGCCCGGAGTGGACGTCGAAGACCACCTCGGCCGGGTCGTGGGCCGCGTTCGCGGCCTCGTCGTGGACTTCGATGCCGAGCGTGTTCGCGGTGTCGTCGTAGGTGAACGAGAGCGCGTCGACATGCCCCGAGGAGATGGTGGCGGCGTGCGCCCGACCGGCGAAGGCCAGGGCTGCGGCGGCGCCGATGACGGCGCCGGCCTTGATCGTGGCGGCCTTCATGGTCAGTCCGCCACGTAGAACCAGTAGTCGACCTCGCCGGTCGAGACGGTCTCGCCGGTGGCCGCGAGCACGCCCTCGGCCTCGGCGGTGAGCCTGTAGAACCCGGCTTCGCCGAAGGCCCAGTTCAGGTGGCCGTGGCCGCCCGCGCCGATCTCCCACGAGCCCGGCCCCTCGTCGGAGTCGAACAGGACGGTCGGGTCGCCGAGATCGTCCACGGTGTACAGGTCGACGTCGCCCCAGGCGTCGTGGACGGTGAGGGTGAGCGTGTCGTCGACGAACGCGCCGGCGGGGACCTCTTCGGAGGCCCAGCCCGCGAACAGGAGCCCTTCGACATTGGTGTCGGGGAGGATCCAGACGTCGTCGCCGACGGTGCCGAGGAAGTCGTATCCGGCGGGGACGGTCGTCTCGGCGGCGGCGTTGACGCGCAGGAGCGCTTCCGAGGGTGCGTGTTCGGCGTCGTTCTCGTCGTCGTGGATGTGGAGGTCGAGCGCGCCGTCCTCGTAGGCGACGCCGAAGACGTCGACGTGGCCTTCGTCGATGACGGCGGGCGCGGAGGTCGGG
Source organism: Glycomyces tenuis DSM 44171 (assembly GCF_000427885.1). Taxonomy (GTDB): domain Bacteria; phylum Actinomycetota; class Actinomycetes; order Mycobacteriales; family Micromonosporaceae; genus Glycomyces; species Glycomyces tenuis. The sequence goes on along the minus strand of NZ_KE386600.1, from coordinate 110,276 downwards.
CCTTGGGCGGCGGTGGGAGCGGCGACGGCGAGCGCTGCGGCGGCAGCGGCGACCGCGACCGCGGCAGAGCGCTTCGCGATGGTTCGCATCGTGGGGAGTTCCTTTCGGGTGGTTCAGATTGCGGTGAAGGTGACGAGCGCGGTGTAGGTGCCGGACTCGACGTCGGTGGGCAGGTCCAGGAGGAGGTCGGCCTGGAGCACTGCGGTGCCGGTCCCCTCGCCGGAGGCGGCGGAGGCGAGGAGCTGCGAGGTCGCCAGGCCGGGGCCGCCGTCGAGGAGCCCTTCGACTCCCGGGCCGGTGGCGACGGTCTGGGAGTCGCTCGCGGAGGTGAGGCTGGGGGTCCAGCCCAGGTGCGCGCCGGAGTACTCGGCGTCGCCGGAGGCGCCCTGCCTCTGTTCAGCGGAGCTGAAAGACGAGACCTGGCCGACGGCGTTCCATCCGGGGTCGGCCGAGCGGGTGTCGGTGACGGTGACGGGGCGGAGCTCGCCTTCGGCGGTCCAGCGGGTCGCGTCGGGGCTGAGCGTCATCGCCGGGAGTGTGACGGTGCGGTCGTCGGGGTCGACGCTGAGGACGAGCCCTCCGGTGTCCGTGTCGACCTCGGCGGTGATGGTCTGGGTGTGCTCCAGGACCGGATCGGGACCGGGGTCCGGATCGGGATCGGGATCGTCCGAGCCGGGCCATTCGCCGACGACGAACAGGTAGTCGCGGGGCTCGGACTCGAGCGCGGTGCCGTCGGCGGCGGTGGCCTGGGCCTGCCAGGTGAGCCGATAGACGCCCGGTTCGCTGAAGTACCAGTTGATGTGGGCATGGGTGCGCGAACGCGTGGCGATCGTCTGCGGCAGCGCGTCCTCGGTGTCGACCTCGACGTCGGCGTCGCCGAAGTCGTCGACGGTGAGCATCACGAGTTCGCCGGGCCCGGCGAAGTCGGTGAGCGTCAGGTCGATCGCGTCGCCTTCGAGCGCGCCGCCGGGAACCCCGTTGGTGTCCCAACCCGCGAAGAGCACGCCGGGCTCCTGGACGTCTGGAAGGTGCCAGCGGGTGTCGCCGGGAGCGCCGACCTCGGCGTAGCCGGGGTTCGCGAACCGGTCGCCCAGGACGGTCTCGGAGTCGGGGGTGGCGTGGAAGACCACCTCGTCGGGGTCGCGGATGACGTCGGTCGGATCGTGGAGGCGCGTGCCGTCCTTGGTGCGCAGCGCGAGTTCGCCCTCTTCGAGGGCGGGCGCGAGGACGTCGACGTGGCCCTCGTCGAGCACGAGGCGGCCGTCGAGGTCGGGCAGGTCGGGGTCGCCGGGGTCATCGGGGTCATCGGGGTCGTCGAGTTCACCGACATGCCAGTGGTAGTCGATCTCCTCGGTCGCGATCTCGGTCCCGTCGGCGAGGGTGCCGCCGACCTGCCAGGTGAGCGTGTACGCGCCCTCGGCGGTGAACGCCCAGTAGGAGTGGACGTGCGCGGGCACGTTCACCGGGATCGCGTCGGGGAGGCCGTCGCGGGTCGAGGCGTAGGGCCGGGGCTCGCCGAAGCTGGAGACGGTCCACAGCACGACGTCGCCGGGACCGGAGACGTCGACGAGTTCCATGGACAGCTCGTCGTCCTGGAACTGGCCTCTGGCGAGGGGTTCGGTGCTCCAGCCGGGCCACAGCAGGTTCGGGTCCTGGGTGAGCGGCAGCATCCACATCGGGTCGCCGGCGTCGCCCAGGAAGCTCCAGGATGCTCCCTCGGGAACGGGGAACTCGGATTCCGGGAGCACTTGGAGGAGCACGTCCTCGGGCTCGTGGTAGCGGGTCGCGTCGCCGGTGTCGTCCTTGACGCGCAGGTCGAGGCGGTCGCCGTTCATGTAGACCTGCATGGCGTCGACATGCCCGGTCGAGAGGACGGTCCGGTCCTCGACGGGCTCGGCCGAGACCGGGGCCGGCCAGGCCAGTGGCAGCAGCAGCGCCGCGGCGGCGGCGAGTGCCAGGCGGTTTCGGGCGGGGGTCATCGTGTTCCTCGTCGGTTCGGGGGCGTCGTGCCTACATGATAACGAAAACCGATCTCATTATTGAGTCTCATTTGGCCTTGAACTCCATCGGTGTGGTTCGACCGCAGGTCGCGGCCGTGCACTGCTCCTTGTGACGTTGAAAACCAAGGAGATGCGCATATGCAGACGCGGGCACGGATCCGGATCCACCGCGGCCCGAATGCCGCCGCGGCACGGAGGTCGGCCGCGAAGGGCGCGGTCGAGCAGCGCCCGTGGGCGGTGATGTCGGCTTGAAGGCCGTCCTCGACGGCCGGAGGCGCGGCACGCCCGCGAGGCGGCTAAGCCTTCGTCGCGACGGTCTCCAAGTAGTCGACCGGGAGCGTGAACCGGTCCTCTGCGCGGCCGTGGTCGGCGAGGAGTCGGCGCAGCCGGGATTCGAGTTCGGGCCAGCGCCCGGTCGGTTCGACGGTGGCTCGGATCCCGATCCAGGCGGGGTTGCCCTCGGTGATCTCGGCCATCGCCTGGTCCAGATCGGACCAGACCACGTCCACTGTGCGCACGGCGGCATCGAGTTCGACCGGGAGTCCCGCGAAGACTTCGCGGATGCTCTCGGCCCGCGCCCACCGGTGGACCGGCGCGCCGCCACCGGCGCCCGGCAGATAGGAGGCCGCCAGCGGGCCCATGGCCCCGAACGCGGACTCAGAAGTCCACGCGAGGACCGCGATGCGCCCGCCCGGGCGGCAGACACGGGCCAGTTCGGCGGCCATGGCCTCCGGTTCGGGTGCGAACATGCACCCGAACGCCGAGGCGACCAGGTCGAATGCGTCGTCGGGGAACGGCAGGGCGGTCATGTCGGCCTCGATCCACTCGACGCCGACGCCCGCGGCATCAGCCCGCGCTCGGGCGAGCTCGAGCAGGGCGGGCGCGGCGTCGAGTCCGGTCACCTCGGCGCCGGCCGCCGCGGCGGCGACGGCGAGCGAGCCGGGGCCGCAGGCGACGTCGAGCACCGCCAGATCAGGTGTCGCGTACGCCTCGGCGATCCGGGTGCTCGCCTCGGCCCATCGGTCGCCCGCGGCGGCGTAGTCGCCGAGACTCCACAGTGTTCCAGCGTCCATCGGTCTCCTCGTTCTCTGTTTCGGTGGTCAGTGCTGCGAAGCGGGCCGGTTCCCGCTGGCGGTAGCCGCCGGTCTCGGCGTTCGAAGCGGGGCTCGAACGGCTCGTGCGTCCCCGAACCGGCCGAAGGCCGCCGTCCGGGCCCACCACGACGCCTCCCTACCAGGAGGACTTGCGGACGCCGGGCAGTTCGCCCCGGTGGGCCGTCTCCCTGAGCCGGACACGAGAGAGCCCGAACTTCCGGTAGACGGCCCGGGGGCGCCCGTCGACCGCGTCGCGGGTCCGCAGCCGCGAGGGCGAGGAGTCGCGGGGGAGCCGCTGGAGCCGCCGCACCGCGTCCGCGCGGACCTGAGGGTCGGTGTCCGGATGCGAGATGATCCGCTTCAGTTCGTCCCTGCGAGGCCGGTACCGCTCCACCAGGGCCTCTCGTCGCCGCTGCCGCGCGATCGCGCTCTGCTTCGCCATCAGCGCTCCTCCTTGCCGTGCTCACGCTTCCGGATCGTCACTAGCGCTCCTCCCGGAAGTCGACGTGCCTGCGCACGACGGGGTCGTACTTGCGCAGGACGATCCGGTCCGGGTCGTTCCTGCGGTTCTTCCTGGTGACGTACGTGTAGCCGGTGCCGGCGGTCGACCGCAGTTTGATCACCGGCCGGACGTCGGTGCTCTTGGACGCCATCTCAGACCTTCCTTCCCTGGGCGCGCATGCGCCGCACGACCGCTTCGATCCCGTCGCGGTCGACGATCTTGATTCCCTTGGCCGACAACCGCAGCCGCACATACCGGCCCTCGCTGGGCAGGAAGTAGCGCTTGTGCTGCAAGTTGACGTTCCAGCGCCGCCTGGTCTTCTGCTTCGACCACGGCACGTTGTTGCCGAAGCCGGGTCCGGCGCCGGTCACATCGCAGTGTCTGGACACGGTGGCCCTCCTTTCGACACCGATACTATAATGACAATCGTTTTCAATAAAATGGAGGTCCCATGTCCCAGCTCGCCCAGCCCGGCGCCGACGCGCACCAGGCCGCCGACCTGCGACCCGCCCTGACGATCCTCACCGGGTTCTCGCCGTGCGCCGTGCTCGCGGCCGCCGACATGCTCATCGAGGCCGACCCGGCCGTCATCGTCGTCGCCCACGACCTGACCGGCCTGGCCGACGGCGGGCGGCTCCACCGCATCGTCCGCGACGGCCGCGGCGTCATCGAGGACGCCCACGTCACCCTCGAACACGGATGCGTCTCCTGCACCCTCCGCGAGGACGTGCTCCCCGCCCTCGTCCGCCTCGCCCGGACGCATCCCGGTCGCGACCTCGTCCTGGCGCTGCCGCCCGCCGTCGAACCGGAGTCCGTCGCCTCCGTGTGCTCCTGGTGCCTCGTCGAGGGCCGCCCCGTCACCGACGCGGTCCGGCTCGACTCGGTCGTCGCCGTCTGCGACGCCGAGACGCTCCTGGAGACGCTCGACTCGCCCGACGACCTCGCCGACCGCTCACTCCAGGCCGCCGACGACGACACGAGGGGCGTCGCCGAGGTGGCCGCCCGCCAGATCGAGTACGCCGACACCGTCGTGCTGTGGGCGCCCGGCTCCGAGCCCGATTTCGAGCACACGCGCGCGTCCGTGCTCCTCCAACGCCTCAACCCCTGGGCCCGCCACTACGTCCTCGACCTCGCCGAACCGGCCTGGCTCTCACACCGCCTGCGGCGCACCGACCGCTTCGACCCGAACGGCCCCGACCTCTACGGCCGCGGCCTCGAAGGCTTCGCCGTCGGCGTCCATGAGCCCGAACCGGACTGCGGCGTGGTCGCGGCCGTCTATCGGGCCCGCCGCCCGCTCCATCCCGAGCGCTTCCACGCGGCCCTGCCGACACTCGTCCAGCGGACGCTGCGCGGCCGCGGCCACCTGTGGCTCGCCAGCCGGCCCGAAGCCGCCATCGCCTGGGAATCCGGCGGCGGCGGGGTCTCGATGGGCGACCTGGGACGCTGGCTCGCCGCCACCCCCGACGAGGAATGGGACGAGGTCGGCGCCGAACGGCGGGTCAACGCCGACCTCCACTGGGACGGCGACTTCGGCGACCGCGAGATCCACCTCGCCTTCGTCGGCCTGCACTGCGACGCGGACGAGCTCGCCGCCGTGCTCGACTCCTGCCTGCTGACCGACGGCGAGCTCGCCGCGGGCGAGGACGCGTGGCGGGGATACGCGGACCCGTTCGCGGGTTGTTTCGACATCGAGGAAGGGAACCGGGAATGAAGCAGGGCATCCACCCCGACTACGACTACGTGGTCTTCCGAGACAAGGGCGCCGACTACGCGTTCCTCACGCGGTCCACGGCCACGTCCACCGAGACGGTGGAGTGGGAGGACGGCCGGACCTACCCGGTGATCGACGTGCAGATCTCATCGGCCTCGCACCCGTTCTGGACCGGCAAGAGCCGCGTCCTCGACGACGAAGGCCGCGTGGCGAAGTTCTACAGGAAGTACGGCAAACGGTAGGAGGGTCGAACCACCGGCCGTTCCGCGTCCCGTCGAGACCTGCCGCACGGCCCGCAGTCTCCCATTGCAGGGCCTGGGGCATGCCTCACGCCAGACGCCAGTGGCATCGATTATTATCGATGTAAGAGACCACATCTGCCACTGGGTCGGGACCGTGCGCGCCCGACCGGAGGAGGGCCGTCACATGGAAGCCACGCGAGGTCGTCCGAGGCGGCTCACCGCTGTCGTCGCCGCATCCGGGGCGCTCGTCGCCGGCGCGATCGCGGTGGTCGCGGCGAACCCGGCGCACGCCGCGGCCTGCGAGTCGATCGAATACGCCGTCGTCAACGACTGGGGCGGCGGGCACCAGGTCACGGTCTCGCTCACCACCGGAACCGAAGGCGTGGACGGCTGGACCCTCTCGTTCGACCTGCCCGACGGGGCGGCGGTGCAAAGCGCCTGGAATGTCGACTGGAGCCAGACCGGGCCGGCCTTCACCGGGTCCGATGTCGGCTGGAACGCCGCCGTCGCGGCCGGGCAGAGCAGGGAGCTGTTCGGCATGATCGTCTCCGGGGGCGCCGTGCAGCCCGAGTCGTTCACGCTCAACGGCGTCGAATGCGGCGACGAGGGCGAGGAACCCAGTGAGACCCCGACCGAGGACCCGGGCCCGGTCGATGCGGGCCTGGTGCAGGTGGCCAGCGGATCGACGCCCACGGCCGGGACGGTCGGACCGGACGGGGCGATCTGGATCGCCAACCGGACCGGCACGGTCCAGGTCCTCGGCGACGACGGCTTGAGCGACCCGGTCCTCGACATCAGCGACGAGACCACCACCGAGGGCGAGAGGGGCCTGCTCGGCATCGCCTTCGACCCGAGCTTCGAGCACTTCTACATCTCGTACACGGACCTGAACGGCGACACCGCCATCGAAGAGTTCGCCGTGCAGGGCGGCCAGATCCAGCTCGACACCCGCCGGACCGTCCTCACTCAGGAGCAGCCGTTCTCCAACCACAACGGCGGCCACATCGCGTTCGGGCCCGACGGGATGCTCTACATCGGGCTCGGCGACGGCGGCGGCTCCTTCGACCCGAACGACAACGCGCAGGACCTGGGGACGCTGCTGGGCAAACTGCTCCGCATCGATCCCTCCGGCGCCGAGCCGTACGCGATCCCGCCCGACAATCCGTTCGTCGGCGATCCGGACGCCCGGGGCGAGATCTGGGCTTACGGACTGCGCAACCCCTGGCGGTTCTCGTGGGACGCCGCGACCGGCGACCTCTACATCGGCGATGTGGGGCAGAACGAGCGCGAGGAGATCGACTTCGCGCCCGCCTCCAGCACCGGCGGTGAGAACTACGGTTGGGCCCGTATGGAAGGCACCCTTCCCGTCTCAGGCCAGGAGCCGGCGGACCACCGGCCGCCGTGGTTCGAATTCGACCACTCCGAGGGGGCGTGCTCGGTCACCGGCGGGTTCGTCTACCGCGGCAGCGCGATCCCCGAACTGCAAGGGGCGTATGTGTTCAGCGATTTCTGCCTCGGCATCGTGCGGGCGCGGGAGATCGAGGGCGGCACCGTGGGAGACGAAGTCGAGTTCAGCGGCCGCATCGGTGTCGGATCGATCGTGTCGTTCGTGGAGGGCCCGGACGGTGAGCTGTACGTCCTGAGCCTCGGCGGCGCGATCCTCCGCCTCGACCCCCTGTGAGGGCGTGAGCGGGAGCGGCGGCTTCACCGAGGTCCGGTCCTCGGTGAAGCCCACCACCGCTCACCCGCGCCCGCATCGCCGAGACCGTCCTCGAGCGGGCGCTCGTGTCGAACCCTCGTCACGTCGGCGCCCGGGGGCTTCGGTGACCGGCGCGTTCAGACGATCTCGAGGTTCGCCATCATGCCCATGTCCTCGTGTTCGGCGTTGTGGCAGTGGAAGAGGTAGCGGCCCCGGTAGCCGTCGAAGCGGGTGATGATCTCCGCCGACTCGCCCGGCCGCAGAGAGACGGTGTCCTTCAGACCCGCGTCGTGCGGCAGCGGCTCGCCCCCGCCGCGCGAGAGGATCCGGAAGCCGACCAGGTGCACGTGGACCGGGTGGTGGACGTCGGCGATGAGCCGCCAGACCTCGACGTCGCCGAAGCGGGCGGTGACGTCGGCGCGGCCGGGATCGAACGGTAGGCCGTCGATGAGCCAGCCGTGGTGCTTGTCCGGATCGAAGTCGCGGATCATGGCCCCCACCGAGCCGTCCCAGTCGAGGCGTCCGGCCCGGAACGCGAGGTCGCGGACCACGGCCGCCTCCGAGCGGTCCCATTCGGGCAGGTCGTCGGCGAGCGTCTCGGGGACCGCGGCGCTCGTCCCTTCGCGCACCACGTCGAACCGCATGACGTCGGCGGTGCGGCCGGTGCCGAGGCGGTTGGACAGCCGCACCCGCGAGCCGATCGGGAGGCCGCCGAAGTCGACCAGGAGGTCGTAGCGTTCGGCGGGGGCGATCGGGAGGCGGTCGTGGCGCACCGGGGCCGCCAGCAGCCCCTGGTCGGCGCCGATCTGGACGAGCGGGAGGATCTCGCCGCCGTCGGTGACGGCCTCGAGTTCGTAGTGCCTCGCGTTGGAGGCGTTGAGGACCCGGAGGCGGTACAGTCCGGTGTCGACCTCGTGGGCGGGCCAGGGCGCGCCGTTGACGAGGACCACGTCGCCGAGGACGCCCGCGAGGTAGGGCTTCTCGACGCCGGGCTCACCGGTCAGCGTCGGGTCGAGCGAGGGGTAGGCCAGCTGCCCGTCGGCGTCGAAGGCGCGGTCGGCGATCATCAGCGGCACCTCGTGGTCGCCGCCCGGCAGGCCGAGGGCGTCCTCGACGTCGTCGCGCACGAAGTGCATCCCCGCCAGGCCCCGCCAGACCGCCGGCGCGGTGAAGTCCATCCGGTGGTCGTGGTACCACAGCATCGTCGCGCGCTGGTCGAGCGGGAATCCGTACTCGCGCTGCACGTTCGTCACCACCGCGCGGTCGTCGGCCATGCCGTGGCCGACGTGTCCGCTGTGTTCGGACCATTCCCCGGGGAGCACCAGGTCGGTCGGGTACCCGTCGGAGGCGGCCGGGGTCCGCCCGCCGTGGAGGTGCACCACCGTCGGCACCGGCAGCTCGTTGCGGTGCAGCACGGTCGTCTGGACCCCGCGCCGCGACTCGATCGTGGGCCCGGGGAACGAGCCTTCGTACGTCCACAGGCGAGTCGAGAATCCCGGCAGGATCTCCGCCTCGACCTCGCGCTGCGCGATCTCGTACCGGTCCCCCTCGGCCGTCGACTCGACGGGCGCGAGCACCGGCGGGATCGGCAGCGGCACCGAGAACGCCTCGGGCAGCGGCACCTCGCTGCGCAGTTCGGCCCCGGTCGCGGCCGGGCGGCGCGCCCAGCCGGCCGACAGCGCCAGGCCGCCGACCGTCACGGCGCCGAGCCCCGCGCCGATCCCGAGCATCCGCCGCCGTGAGATCCCCTCAGTCATCGGAGCCCGCCTTCCGGCGGCGCGGCAGCGGCCGCGCCCACACCGCCGCGAACATCCCGGCGAGCCCCGCGACCACTGCCACGCCCAAGGGGAGGTGCAGCCACAGCGCCCCGTCGAGGCCGGCGAAGTACTGCACGCCCTCCCCGACGTTCAACGCGAGCGACGCCGCGAAGGGCCACGCCCGGCGCACCCGGATCCAGACCGCGACCGCGGCGGCGATCTGCGCGGTGCCGAGGTACGAGGTGACATCGGCGCCGATCACGTGCCATGAGAGCCCGTCGAAGTCGCCGCTGAGGTACACCCCGGCGAACACCGGCTGGGCGAAGCCCGCGATCAGGTGCGCGGTCACCACCGCGCGCAGCACCCAGCCGCTGACGGCCGTCCGGGGCCGGGCATCGGGCGGGCTCTCGGCCACGGTCGGTTGTCGTTCCATGAAGCCCAGATTATGACTGTGCGGTTACGGCAACAAAGACCAATATCGCTATGCTGTTATAACTCTGCCGGTATGGGAGGACATCATGGACCTGAACGCGCTGCGCCAGTTCCTCGCGGTCGCCCGCCATGAGCACCTCAGCCGGGCGGCGGCGGAGCTGCGCGTCGCTCAGCCCGCGCTGAGCAGGACCGTCGCCCGCCTGGAGGCCGAGCTCGGGACGCCCTTGTTCGACCGCGCGGGGCGGTTGCGGCTCAACGAATCCGGCGCGGTCTTCAGGGACCACGTCGAACGCGCCCTCGGCGCGCTGGAGGCGGGTCGCCGGGCGGTGGCGGAGGCCGCGAGCGGCGGCGCGGGCAGCGTGCGGCTCGCCTCGGAGACCTTCCTGCCCATCACCGGCCCGCTCGCCGCGTTCAAGGCCGCCCACCCCGAGGTCGAGATCCGGCTCCACCAGATGGCGCCCGGCGAGATGGGGCGGGCCCTGCGCGCCCAGGAGGTCGACCTCTGCCTGGCCTCGCAGCCGGTCAGCGCCCCGCGCCTCGCCTCGGTCGTGGTCCACGTGGAGCGGGTCTGGCTCGCCACCCCGCCGGACCACCGCTTCGCAGGGGCACCGCGGGTGCCGATCGACGACCTCGCCGACGAGCCGTTCGTCATCACAGGGTCCGGCCAGTGGCAGCGCCGCCTTCTCGACCGGCTCTTCGCCGACCGCAACCTCGAACCGCGCGTCATCTGCGAGACCGACGAGACCGCCGCCACCTACATGCTCGTCAGCGCCGGGCTCGGCCTGAGCCTGTTCCCCGCCATCGCCCGCGAGGCCCTCCCCGACCCGGGCGTCGCATGGGCGGGCGTCGACGACCCGCACTGCAACCGCACGCTCAGCCTCCACTGGGTGAACGACGACCGGATGCCCGCCGCGGTCCGCCTCATGCGCTCGCAGATCACCGACTGGGACTGGGACCTCGCCTGAGACCTCGTGCGCGGTCGCCGTCGAGGGCCTTGGAGAAGAGCGAGTAGTCGACGCTGACAGTGGTGCGGCCGCGGTCGTCGACATAGCGGAACTTCTTGACGGGACTGGCGTATCGGCGGAGCTCGTCGCCGAGGCCCATCAGGTTCAGGGCCTCGTATCCAGGGCCGAAGAAATCGATCATGCAGCCCTGGGCACGGGGGCCGGGGGCGTGGTCGACGAGGTGGGCGTCCCAGCCGTGGTGGTGGAGGCGGTGGGCGAGGGCGAGGCCGGCGATGCCGGCGCCGCAGATGACGGCCTTCATCGGTCTGCTCCGTTCCGGGTTTCGATGATTCGGTGCAGGACCGGCGCGAGTCGGGCGGCCGACAGCCGCGCGTCGAGGCCTTTGTGGAGGAGGAGGGCGGCCATGACGAGGATCGCGGTCGCCTCGGGGGCGGGGTGGCCCGAGCGGGAGAGCACCGCGGTGAGCTCGGCGCGGAGCTCGGCCATGAGGTCGTATATCTGGTCGCGCAGGACCGGGTCGCGGGTGGCGGCGAGGTAGGCCTCGATGAAGAGCAAGGAGGCCGGATCGGTGCCGGTGCAGCGGTCGACGTCGGCCGGCATCGCCTCGACGGCCCGGGCCGGGTCCGGGGCGGCGGCGAGGAGGGCGGCGGTGCCTTCCGCCATCGGCCGCATCGCCTCCACCACCGCCTGCCGCAACAGCGCCTGAAGCGATTCGAAGTGGTAGTGCACCAGGCCGGAGCGGATGTCGGCCCGTTCGGCGTGCGTCGTCGGAGCCGTGTTGACAAGTGGGCGATCGCCCATTAATAATGGGCAAGCGGTCACTCATTGGCCGCTGTGAAGGAGCGGATGTCCATGGAACCCCCAGTAACGACCGATGTCCTCATCGCCGGCGCCGGACCGGTGGGCCTCACGCTGGCGTGCGACCTCGCCCGCCGGGGCGTGGACGTGCGAATCATCGACCGCGCCGCCGCTCACCCGGTCGGCACGCGGGCTCGGGGCGTCCGCGCCCGGACGCAGGAGGTGTTCGAGGACCTCGGCGTGCTCGACCGTCTGACCGAGCACGCCGAGGCGCCGCTGCCCACGCGCTTCTACGACGCCGACGGGAACGTGGTGCGCGAGGCGGTGATGTACGACGCGCCCCCGATCCCGGGAGCGCCCTACCCCGGCAGCCTGATGGTGGGGCAGCAGTGCACCGAGGCGGCTCTGCGCGAACGGCTCGCGTCCCTCGGACCCCGGGTCGAGCTCGGCCGCGAACTGATCGACCTCGCCCAGGACCGCGACCAGGTCACGGCGACCGTCCGAAGCGGCGGGCGCCGCGACGACCTCCGGGCCCGGTACCTGGTCGGCTGCGACGGCGGCGGCAGCACCGTGCGCAGACTGGCGGGAATCAGCTTCCTGGGCGAGACATGGGAGCGGCAGCGGATGCTGTTCGGCAACCTCCGCGTCGACGGCCTGGACGACTCGGTCGCGCACATGTGGGCGCAAGGTCCCGGCGGGATGCTGACCCTGGCGCCGATGCCCAAGAGCGGCACCTGGTTCTTCACCGCGCCCCTGCCCGAAGGCGGCGGCCGGGTCCCGTCCTCGGTGTCGGTCGAGACCTTCGCCGCCATCTTCGCCGAGCGCGTCGGGCTGCCGGGGGTGCGGTTCTCCGACCCGGTCTACCTGTCGGCGTACCAGGTCAACATCCGCATGGTGGACCGCTACCGGGACGGCCGCGTCCTCCTGGCGGGGGATGCCGCCCATGTGCACACGCCCGCCGGCGGCCAGGGCATGAACACCGGTGTGCAGGACGCCTACAACCTCGGCTGGAAACTCGCGTACGCGCTGCGCGGCGCCCCTGAGGCGCTCTTGGACACCTACGAGGAGGAGCGCCTGCCGATCGCCGAGCACGTGCTCGCCTCCACCACCGCCCGAGGCCGCCACTGGAGCGGTTCGGACACCGCGCGCGTGGCCGAACGCATCGTCGGCACGTTCCAAGGCCGGGACCCGTTCAGCGATGTCAGCCAGTTGAGCATCGCCTACCGAGGCAGCGGCCTGGCCCGCGACCTGGACGAGGCGCTCGGCATCCGCGCCGGCGACCGCGCCCCGGACGCCTCCTGCACCGACCCGGCGACCGGAGCGGACGTGCGGCTGTTCGACCTGTTCCGCGGCCCGCATTTCACCCTGCTCGTCTTCGGCTCCCGCCCCGCGCCGCGAGTGGACGAGAGCCGATTCGGCGAAGTCCGCACCCACCGCATCCTCGCAGGGCCGCTCCACGGCGACAACGCGCATGCGCTTCTCGACGCCACCGGGGAAGCGCACAAGCTCTACGGTGTCGACCGTGACGGACTCGTGCTGATCCGACCCGACGGCCACATCGCCCTCACCGGCGGCGCCTGGGACGACCGGTCCGTCTCCGCCTACCTGCGGTTCGCCTTCGGACGGCTGCGGCCGCAGCCGAATACGGCACTCGGATGACCGCGTTCACCTCCGATCGATCCCGGACGCCAGTAATTGTGACCACGGTCACGATATCGTTCAGACGGTTTCACCCTCGTCCGATCGACCGAGCCGGGGCCCGCCCCGCAATCGGACCAATCGGCCCATCTGCGGCGCGAAACGGGGACGGACGGCTCGCTCGACACCATAGGACCACTACCCGACAGTCGAGGAATACGCATACAACGCGATGCGAAGCGCTCCCAAACGTACAAGTTACCACCTGGTAACTGAATTTGACCTGCGAAAAGACCTCCTCTTATAGTTGCGCAAAGCCGCAAGGGCTTCGTGAGGCGCACCCGGACATCCGGCACGGCCTCGGCGTCGAAGGCCTGCGGGACCCGCGAGAACGCCGACGGCCTTCCCGCGAGGCCCGGTCTCATGTGCATAATGATTCAGCCGACGAAGGGCGACTTCTCTTTCCGTTGTGGCAAAACCGGTTTCGGTGACATAGGCCAGTGGGGACACAGCAGCGGTAAGGCCGGATCTCGATAGTGCAAAACAGGGATGCGAAATGATCTCCCCGCGCCGCGGGGAAATCGGAGAGCATGCAATCGCGGATGACACAGCCGCGCCCTCATGGCAGCGCTTCCGGCCGACAGGAAGCGGTGGTGTGGCAGGTTCGCGCAGACGGGTTCAACTCCCGTCCATACCGCGGAACGGCGCGCAGGCGACAAGGAGGCCGTCAGCGGCAGCCCGCTGAAGTTCTACCGCTCGCGGGTGGCGGCCCCGGCCCGGATGACCGGCCTGACCGGCGGCCGCCGCAATCGCCTTGCGTGACCGGAAGCCGCTGGTACCGCTGCGACACTCGGCTTCGTCGGCAGAGGCCCGCGGGGCCGCCGGTCGGCGACTGCGAGGATTTGCGTCGACCTGACAGAATCGCATCATGGACCCCAATTCCTCCTACGACCCGGGCGCTGGCCTCCCCCCGAACCACGGCCCCGACTACGACCCGAACGGCGCGCCGGCAGACGCCGGCGCGGGCTACGTGCCGGGCCAGACCCCGGCGCACCCCGACCCCGGCGCCGCTCCCGGCTACGGCCCGAACCCGGCTCCCGCCATGGGGTACGCCCCGGGCCCGGAGACGAGCCACAACATCGGGTACCCGCCGCCCCCGCCCGGCCAGGGGCCCTACCCGGGCGCGGGGCCGTACCAGGGCGGCGCCCCCGGGATGCCGCCGCAGTACGCGCCCGTGCCGCCGCGGGGCTCGGGGATACCGGTCGCCGGCTGGGTCGGGATCGTCCTCGGGGCGGTGCTGGTGATCGGCTTGGGGGTCACCGGTCTCGTCTTCATCCTGGACCGTTCCGACGCTCCGGAGAGCACCGCCTTGGACACCGGCGCCGACTCCGGCACCACGAGCGACGCTGCCGGCTCCGATCCGACCGAAGCGGCCGTGGCGGACCCGGTGGCGGACGCCGTGGTCGGCGACTGCTTCTACGACTACGGCGACGAGACCACCCCGGACCTGGAGGCGACCGCCTGCGGGGCGGGGACCTTCGAGGCGGTCGACATCATCGAGGGCACCACCGACCTGACGGCCTGCGACGGCGTGGCCGCCGTCGACACCGCGGTCACCTCGACCGGTGCCGACCGCGTGCTGTGCCTGAGCTACACCGCGATCGCAGGCGACGACGCGTACCACGCCCAGGTCGACGACTGCGTCTACGGCTCCTCCACTCCGAGCAGCCCGTGGAACATCATCGACTGCCAGGACGGGGCGTTCAAGGTCATCGAACGGCTCGAAGACGAGTCCAGCACCAGCGCGTGCAGCGATTCGACCTACTACATCTACGGCGTCGCCTACTCCACCGGGCAGTCCTATCTGGATGTGACGCTGTGCCTTCAGATGATCTACGCCAGCGGCGACGCCGCGTACGCCGAGATCGACGACTGCCTGTCCATGAACTCCGACTACACGTACTTCGAGTTCGTGTCCGACTGCGACGACGGCAACGTCTACGTCACCGGCCGCACCAATGAGCTCGTCGACGGCGAAAGCTGGTGCAACGGCTGGGGCTGGGCCTACGAGGAGGTCACCGACTTCCCTGAACTCTCCTACACGATCTGCTGGGGGTACCTGTAGCCCCGGCGGTGGTCGTTTCGGGACGCGTCGGCCCCGCCTGAGGCGCTCGGGCGGGGCCATGGGAGTCGCGCCGGTCCCGTGCCCGGGCAAGGCGGTATCGGGCGCGACTCAACGCGCGGCGCGGTCCATGGGGAAGTCCTCGAGCACCAGCTTCGATCGGTAGTGCTGCAGCCAGTCCGCGAACAGGCTCGCCCACGTCAACATCTTGAACTTCCTCCTCCTGGCACTCCCCGGGCCCCGGAGGGCCGCGTCGAGCATTGCCTCCCGGCCTTCCGGTGAGAACAGGCCCATGACGATCTCACAGGAGCGGACGTGGTCGGTGAGCACCTTGAGGCTCTCGGGGCTGGTCTGACGTCGCGCTCCGGCGGGAGCGAGCGGCCGGCCGTCATTGGTCGAGGGCAGGGCCGCGATCCGCGGGTCGGCGGCTTCGACCATGCGGCGATAGAACTCGCCGTTCACCTTGGAACTCAAGGGGACGCGCACCGCGGCCTTCAGGACGTCGGGATGCAGGAACGGCAGCTCGACATTGATCTCGGGCCCCAGGACCCACAACGGCGACGATGCGATCGAACGGGCGGCGCGCGTGTGCAGCTTGCCGAGCGTCACGGCCGCGGAATGCCCCGCGAAGGGCGCCACGGCGGCTTTGAACGCGTCCCGGTTGATGTCGATGAACGAATCCGCGACCGCCGGGCGGAGCAGGTCGTCGGCCCGGAGCCGGCCGTCCTCGAGCCCTTCCCACAACCACTGCCGCTGGAGCTCGGGATCACGCTCGTCGACCAGCGCGTCCGAGACGAACGAGGCCTTGAACAGAACGTCGCCCGCGAGACCGTCCAGCAGCGGGGCGCCGTCGCGGTGCAGTGCCCTGGCCAGCGGCATGAGCCAGGTGTGGTGGACCGTCTGGAACTCGACCCGGCGACGGACGGCCGCGTGTTCGCTCACCCACGCGCCCGCGTCGGGAATCAGCACATGATGCTTCATGCCCAGAGCCTCGGCCACCGGTCCGGCGTATTCGACGTCGTGGTCTCGGCCGTCATCGGGGCTGGTGGTCCAGGCCCGCATGCGCGAATGCCGCCGCCGCGCCAGAATGCCGAGCAGTCGCGAGTCCCAACCGCCGCTGAGGGCGATGACGGTCCGCCTGGTGGACCGCAGCGAGCCCGCCACCGCGTCGACCGCGTCCGCGGCCCCGAAGGCGGGATCGAGCTCCTCGGCCATCCACGAGGGCTCGAACGACTCCAGTGACAGCCTGCCGTCGCGCAGGACCCAGGCGTTGGCGGCCCGGAGGCGGCGGATCTCCGCGAACGGCGTGTCCTCGCCGATGGGGGCGGTGAGCGCCAGGGTCGAGGCCCAGGCTCCCCAGTTGATGCCGAGCCGCGCATCGTCCATGTCGACCAGCGGTTCCATCCGGCCGGCGAAGTAGACCGCGTCACCGATCCGGCGGTAGTAGAGGTCCTGCATCCCCAGTGCGTCGGCGTGGAGGGCGACGTACGCCTCGTTGATCTCGGCACCGGCCGACATCCACCCCTCGGAGGCGTCGCGCCAATGGCGCGGAGGAGGTCCGCTCGCAAGGGCTCCCCAGCGGTGTCCGACACTGCCGGTCGCTCGCCACCGGTCGGTGCGACCGGAACCGAACAGGACGAAGTCGTCCCGCCCGACGAAGGCGGAGAGGGCCGTCGGGGCGTGCTCGGTCAATCCCGCGACCAGCGGCGGAGTCCAGTTTCCGATCGCTCCGCACACGAAGGGGCGGGCGCGGTATCGGATACCGGATTCGCCGTCTTCCGAGGCGTTCATCGCGGACGAGCCCACCCGAATTTGAGGGAGTCTCACGGACTTGATGGTACGGGTACCGCTGCGCAACGGGACTGCACATGCGCCTCACAGGCCGACGCGACCGCAACCGGGCAGCCCGCCGAGCTCCCCTTCGCGGACGGTCATGGCCGTCCGGCGAACCCCGCCGCCGTCTCGATCGGCCGGTCGCGGACCACGACGGTCGGCGGCGTCACCCCTTGCCGTAGCGCTCGGCCGCGCGCGCCTTCGCCTTGGCCGCCTCGACCTCCCGGTCGCGCGGCGGCGCCTTGGTCACCAGGGAGTCCAACAGCTCCTGGGTGGCCGCGGCGACCGCGGCCACCGCCCGATCGAAGGCCTCCTGGTTGGCCTGCGACGGCTTCGACGAGCCGCTGACCTTGCGGACGTACTGGAGCGCCGCCGCGGCGACTTCGTCGCTCGTGGCGGGCGGTTCGAGGTTGAACAGGGTTTGAATGCTGCGACACATGCCTCTAGGATCGCACGGCGCCGAACTGACCGCGGCGACCGCCGAGTCGACGGCCTGACGGCGCGGCCTCCTCCCCCGCCGAGGGCCGGATCGTGACCTGAGACCGCGCGACGGTCGGGCTTGAACGGCGCTTTCCTCCCCGTCGAACAGCCGCTGCGCCGGCAAGGGCTCGCGAATCACCCGCGCAGGGGAGCCGGTTCGCTCACGAGGGTGACCGCGCGGCGGTCCGGCGGGTCGAAGCTGGAGCGATCGAACGACGGATCGTCCGCGGTTCTCCCGCGGAGAACGGGCGCGGACTCGGCGACGGAGGCCTGTGGCATGCGGAGAAGTGCGGTTCACGACGGGAGCGCGAAGCATCGCGGGGAGCGATCGCCGGCCTGGCGGTCGGGCTGGCCGCGGTGGTCCGCCCACGCGGCGGCCGCCTGGTCGCTGGCCTACGGCGCGCTCGGCCTCTACTGGGCGCTCGGAGGTGCCGGTTTTCCGTTCGGGCGCGAAAACGACCCGGAGGCCGACTACTCGATTCTGGCCGGCGCCGACGTGGAGACCACGGCACCGGTGATCGCCCTCCTCGGGCTGCTCGGCGCCGCCGTGGGGGTCGTGATGGCCAAGGCGGTCGGCCGCGGTCTCGCCCGAATGGCGGTGATGGCCTTCGCATGGGCGGCGGCGCTGACGCTGACCGTGGTGGTCACCGATCTCCGGCTGCTGATGCTGGTCACCCGGATACTGGTCGCTCCGGTGTTCGTGTTCACGGGGGTGCCCGGAGGGGGCAGCGTCGCCGACTTCTTTCCGTGGCCGCGGCTGCATCTGCTCGTCATGGTGGGAGGCGGTCTGCTGTGGGGCTTGGCCGCGCTCGCCTACGGGCGGCGCACCGGACAGGCCTGTGCGAACTGCGGCCGCGACGGGACGGTCGCGCGGTGGACCGCCCCGCGGCAGGCTCTGCGTTGGGGCCGGTGGGCCGTGGCCGTGGCCGCCGGTGTTCCCGCCGTCTACGCGCTCTCCAGGCTCGCGATGGCCGCTGGCAGCCCGCTGGGGATTCCACAGGAGTTCTATGACGAGATGGAGGGCTCCGGGGTGATCGTCGGCGATCTGCTGATGGCCTCGATGGCGATCGGCGGCGCGGTCCTCACCGTGGGGCTGGTCCGGCGGTGGGGCGAGGTCTTCCCGCGGTGGATCTGGTTCGCGGCCGGACGACCGGTGCCGCCGTCGTTCGCGCTGATTCCGGCGGCGATCGTCTCGGTCTTCATCACCGCGGCGGGCGTCGGCGAGGTCCGCTCGCTGCTGCTCGACGGCATCGACACTCAGGCGTGGGGGATCACGGGCCCAATGGTGCTGTGGCCATTGTGGGGCCCCGCTCTGGGCGCCGCCGCCTACGCCTACCATTTGCGTCGGCGCGCTCCATGTCGGCACTGCGGACAAGGCGAGCCGGTCACCTCTGTTCTGCGTTCTCCCGCCGGGCAGGGGAGCTGACGGCGCCCGAGCGTTCGCGAATGCCCATTGCGGGGCTTCGCGTTCGAGTGCGGCGTCGAACGGCTCGGCGAAGGCGCCGCCGGACGGCGGGCCTGCCGGACCAGCGGGCGAGCACCGGCATCCGTCAGAACGCGTATCCGGGAATAGCGGCACGGGCGCACAACGCTGAAGCCCATGGTTGAGAAGAGAACTCGAGCGCCCCGGACCCCCGCCCGATGGGCGGCCTGTGGCGGGCTGCTGCTGTGCGCGGCGGGCGTCGCCGTCCTCTGGCTGTCGGGAGTCGAATTCCCGGTCGCGCTCCCGTCGGGCGGCGAGAACACGGATTCCAGTTCCCGCTCGGAGATCGTCTTTCTCCTGATCGGCACGCTGTTCGTCGCGTTCGCCCCATGGCGCTGGGCACCGCTCGTCGGCGCGCTGCTCGGAGCGGCCTTCACCATAGGATTCGCCGCCACGCCGGCCGGAATCGAGAACCTGTTCGGCGGCGAGGGGGCAGGGGTCGCCGCCGCTCAGGGCGTCCAACTGCTCGGCGCGCTCGCGGCACTGCTCGCCGGTATCGCCGCGACGCGGGCCGGCTACGCCCGCGTCACCCGGACGAGCGGCTCATAGTCGTCGTCCACGCGAGTGTCCTCCGCGGTACCCGCCGCACCTGCTTGTCGGTGATAATGGCATGCAGTCCCCCTTCAGGAGGTTTCGCCGATGGCAGACGAAGTGATCATCTCGATGACCGCGGCCGACGGGCAATCGGCATCGAGCCTGGACCGCTGGTGCCGTGAGATCGAGGCCGACCTGCGGTCGGTGCGAGGGGCGTCGGTGCGAACGGCGCAGACCGCCGCCGCTTCAGAGGGCGCCAAATCCGGTGCGGCCCTCCAGATCGGGACCTTGGTCGTCTCGGGCCTGCTGTCCGCGGCGGCGTTGAAGGCGATCGCCGATGTCGTGATCGCCGCTCTGCAACGGTCGTCAGCCGGTTCGGTCACCGTGCGAAGGGCCGACCGCGAAATCGTCATGGAGGGCCTGCCGCCGAAGGACGTCAAGCAGGCAGCCACCGAGATCCTCAAGGTGCTCGAAGAGGGCGCATGAGCCGACGAGCACTGCTGGTGGCGAACGACAGTTACCGCGACCCTGCCCTCAACGGACTGATCTCCCCCGAGACGGACGCCGTCGAGCTCGCCGAAGTGCTCAGGGACTCCCGGATCGGCGGTTTCGAGATCGATGACGACGACGTCCTGGTCAACGAGTCCAAACCGACCGTCGAACAGGCCATCGAACGGCTCTTCTCCGAGGCTCGCCCCGATGACCTGGTGCTGCTGTACTTCTCCGGGCACGGCGTGCGGAGCAGGCGGCGCCGACTGCATTTCGCGGTCCCGAAGACGAATGTCGGCTCAGGGCTGGCGTCCACCTCGATCTCGGCGTCGTTCGTCAAGGAGTGCATGGCCGACAGCGACGCCGAGTCGATCGTGGTGCTCCTGGACTGCTGCTACTCCGGCCTGTTCGCCGAGGACGGGATCAAGGCGGCTCCGCAGCCGGACATCGGCAGGGAGCTGGAGGAACTGGCCTCGGGGCGCGGGGTCTTCATCCTCACCGCGACCGACGCCGTGCAGGAGGCGCTGGACGGCGCCGTCGATTCCTCCGGTTCTCCGGGGCAGTCGGTCTTCACCTCCACCGTGGTGCACGGCTTGCGCACCGGCAAGGCCGACGGCGGCGACGACGGTGTGATCACCACGACGGACCTGTGGGAGTACGTCAGCCGAGAGGTGCCGAAGCGCACCGGGCGCCAGACGCCCACGCAGGTCGGGCGGCTCGAAGAGCCGATCCCGCTGGCGCGGGTGCAGTCCAAGGCTCCCCGCCTCCATCTGGACAGCGGCTCGCGCTTGTGCCTGGGCAGCCTCACCGGCGAGCTCGAGATGACCGTCGAGCACGGGCTCCGCGCGACCTCCTGGGAGGGTTCGGGGCACCTCATCGTGCCTCTCGGTCAGGTCGTGGCGCGCGGTGAACGCGGGGAGACCATGCCGGTGAGCCTGGACAGGATGGGCGGCCATCTGCTGGCGGTCGGGAGGATGGGCAGCGGCAAGAGCACCCTGCTGCGCACCCTCGCCTGCTCCCTCGCTCTGACGCACAGCCCGCACGAGCTTCAGCTCGAGTTCCTCGAATCGGGCGCCAACAAGCTCGGTTCACTGCAAGGGCTGCCGCACGTGCGGGGTGTCGTCGGCGACGACGAACCCGAGTCGGCGATGGCCGTGCTGGAGCGGACTCACGAGATCGTCAAGCAGCGCAAACGGCTGTTCCGCGAATACGGCCTGGTCTCCGCCGAGCACTTCCGCAGCCACCGGGTGTCCCTCCCGGGAGGGCCTCATCCGGATCTGGTCGTCTTCATCGACCAGTGGTCCGATTTCGCCGGCGCCATCCCGAAGTTCGCGGCCAGGATCGAGAGCCTGGCGAACGTCGGCCGCGAGTTCGGGGTGCATCTCGCGGTGGCCACCCGCAGGCCCGACGACCTGGCGCAGCGGCTTCGCGAGCTGTTCTCCTCCTATGTAGAGCTTCACCTCGCCGACCCTGAGCACTCGCTGATCGACCCGGATCTGGCGCGGCGCCTTCCGGAGTCGGAACCGGGCTGGGCGCTGTCGGGCCGCACGCGGTTCCGGGTGTCGCAGCCGTTCCTCAAAGAGGACTCGGCCGACGATCAGCCCTTCACCGACGGCGCCTCGGAGATCGTCGATCTGGTCTCGCGGTGCTGGGCGGAGGTCGAACCGCCGGAGTTCGTCCCCTGGCCGGATGCCGAGCCCTCTGGTGCCTCTGTGAGCGAGCCGGTTCCGGAGCGGGTCGGTCCGCTCGACCAGTCCGTCGGCCTCGGCGCGATCCTGGGATTCGGAGTGGATACGTTCACGCCGCGCAGTCATTGGCGTGAGAAGCCGATCGAGGACTACCTGAAGGCCCCGATCGGACTGGGCGCGGACGGGTCGATCGTCGGCATCGACTTCAAGGAGGCCGCCGTCGGCGGCATGGGCCCGCACGGCCTGCTCATCGGCGCCACCGGCTCCGGCAAGTCGGAGGTGCTGCGCACCATCGTCGGCGCTCTCGCCGCCACGCACTCCTCCGAGGAGCTCAACTTCGTCTTCGTCGACTTCAAGGGCGGCGCGACCTTCGCTTCGCTCGACAAGTTGCCGCACGTCTCGGCGGTCATCACGAACCTGGCCGACGAGATCGAACTGGTCGACCGCATGGCCGATGCCCTCGGAGGCGAGCTGGTGCGGCGCCAAGAAGAGCTGCGCCGCGCCGGGAACTTCACCAACCGGTGGGAGTACGAGCGGGCCCGCGCCGCGGGGCAGCCGCTCGATCCGATGCCGACGCTGCTGGTCATCGCCGACGAGTTCTCCGAGATGCTCGTGGCCAAGCCCGAGTTCATCAACCTGTTCCTCCAGATCGGCCGTATCGGCCGCTCGATCGGCGTGCACATGCTGCTGGCCTCGCAGCGTCTCGAGGAGGGCAAGCTCAAGGGCCTGGACACCTTCCTGTCCTACCGGGTGGCGCTGCGGACCTTCTCGGCGCAGGAGTCGCGCACCGTCATCGGCTCCGGCGCGGCCTACGAGCTGCCGCAGCAGCCGGGCCACGGCTATCTCAAGGTCGGCACCGAGGACCTGGTGCGCTTCCGCGCCGCCTACGTCGGCGGCGCGATCACCGACCGGAATGATCTTCAATCGCCGCCACCGAACGAACTGGACGTCCTGGTCTCGAGGTCCGTCGGGGTGGGCCGCCCGGCCCACCAGGTGTGGCTGCCGCCGCTGGACGAGCCGCCCACGCTCGACCAGTTGCTCCCGCGGATGGAGGTCGACCCGGTCCGGGGCCTGAGACCGATAATGGGCTTCGCGCTCAACGGGGAGCTCAATGCCGTACTCGGCGACGAGGACCGGCCGTTCGAGCAGCGACGCAGTCCGTTCATCGTCGACCTCTCCGGCGCGCAGGGCAATACGGCGATCGTCGGCGGGGCCCAGTCGGGCAAGTCGACGATGCTGCGGACCATGATCGGCTCGCTGGCGCTGACGCACACCCCGCGCGAGGTGCAGTTCTACTGCCTCGACTTCGGCGGCGGCACGCTGCGCGGCATCGAGGAGCTCCCGCACGTCGCCGGCGTCTTCGGCCGCCAGGAAGANGAGGGCGTGCGGCGCACGATCCAGGAGGTCACCACGATCCTGGACGAGCGCGAGGCGTTCTTCACCGCCAACAAGATCGACTCCATGGCGACCTACCGGCGCATGAAGGCCGACGGGCGCTTCGCCGAGGACCCCTACGGCGACATCTTCCTGGTCATCGACAACTGGATGACCCTGCGCGAGGACTNCGAGCCGTTCGTGGACAAGGTCCGCGCGATCGGCAACCGGGGTCTGGCCTACGGCGTCCATGTGATCGTGACGGCCACCCGGTGGGGCGACATCCGCATGAACATGCGCGACATGTTCGGCCTGAAGCTGGAGCTGAAGCTCTCGGACAACATGGAGTCCGAGATCGACCGCAAGAAGGCCGCGAACGTCCCGAAGAACCGGCCCGGCCGCGGCCTGTCGNNCNANAANCTGCACNTNCTNGCNGGCGTGCCGCGCATCGACGGNATCAGGGACGGNGACNACCTNNCNCCNGGNGTCGAGGACTTCGTCAAGAAGGTGAAGCAGGCCTGGCGAGCGGCGCCGTGCCCGCCGGTGCGGCTGCTGCCGCGCGAGCTCAAGGTCGCGGACTTCCTGCACGCCGTGGACCGCTCCAAGCCGGGCATCCCGATCGGCCTCAACGAGGCCGGCCTCAAGCCCGTCTACCTGGACTTCCAGGCCGAGCCGCACCTGCTGGTCCTCGGCGACTCGGAGTGCGGCAAGACGAACCTGCTGCGGCACATCGNCNNNCAGATCCANGCGNNNNACACG